>NZ_CP010429.1:1461666-2923333 GCF_000974425.1 Spirosoma radiotolerans | reverse complement strand
GACTACTCGGTGCACGAAGCCTTATTTCTCTCCGAAGCGGAAGAGGCCGTGTTGGCTACGATTCTGCAAACGATTCAGCACGAGTGTTGTGCCAACCTGGATACCTTTAGTAAACGCATTATCCTCTCGCATCTGGAAACACTACTGAACTATGCTGATCGATTTTACCATCGGCAGTTTATCACCCGGGAGAAGGCCAATCATCAGCTTCTGGAACGGATGGAACGTGTGTTAAGCGATTCGTTTAGCCAGCGGGATCTACGGGCTAACGGCTTGCCTACGGTGGGCTACCTTGCCGAGGCCTTACATGTATCCCCCAAATACTTGAGCAGTTTGCTCAAAGTGCTCACTGGTCAAACGGCCCAGCAGCATATTCATGATAAGCTGATCGAGCAGGCCAAAGAAAAGCTGTCGACTACCGAGTTAAGCATCAGTGAGATCGCCTATGAGTTAGGCTTCGAACATCTGCCCTCGTTTAGTAAGCTTTTCAAAGCCAAAACGACCCAAACTCCATTGGCCTTTCGAGCCTCCTTTCGGTAAGCAGCGTTGCAGTTAAGTTTACTTGATGAAGTAGATACCTCAGGCGTAACTTAAAAAGAGTTGAGTGCATAGCATATATAAATGCTGTCTATTCCTCAATAAGAGCGTTTGGCGAGACATGCAATTTTAGTTCAAACCTCGATACTCAATCGGCGAAACCCCCACTTTTTGTTTGAAGAACCGGGCAAAATGTTGAGGGTACTTAAACCCTAGTTCATAGGCTATTCTGCTCACCGATTTACTGGTGTCGAACAACCGCTCTTTTGCCAGGTCAATCAGATGCAGTTGGATAAATTCCAGGGCCGACTTCCCCGTTTCCTTCTTGATTAGATCGCCGAAGTAATTGGGCGAAAGGTTCAGCACCTGGGCGAAGTAGGCAACGGTGGGCACGCCCTCTGTACTCAATTTTTCGCCGAATAAGTACTCGTTTAGTTTCGCTTCGAACTGCTCCAGGATGCCGTGATTCGCGTGCTCCCGGGTGATGAATTGTCGATCATAGAAGCGCAGACAGTACTTTAAGAGCAATTCCAGGTTCGCCACGATCAGCTGCTTACTGTGGCGATCAATGTTTTGGCTGACTTCGCTGGTTATATTATCAAAGCAAGTTGTCACGACGGCTTTTTCTTTGTCGGAAAGATGCAAAGCCTCATGAGACTGGTAACTGAAAAATGAATAATCGTGAATTTGTTTACCCAGACTGGTGCCTTTAATCAGGTCGGGATGAAAGACCAAGGCCTTCCCATACGGTTGATGGGGTTCATTTTCCGGCTCATTGGTTATGATCTGCCCAGGCCCAAAAAAAACCATCGTTCCTTCGGCATAATCATAATACTGGTTGCCATACCGCAGATCACCACAATTCGTCTCTTTGATGATAATGGCGTAAAAGCTGAGCGTAAACTTCTCCCGGAGAAGGGGCTTCGACTGATTAAAATCAACCAGACTGATGAGCGGATGCTGGGTTCGATTGTTGAACCTATCCGCATATTTTTTGATCGTATCGTAGTGGATCATGGGTGCATGGGCGCTGTTTTGGTCAAATCTAAAGATGAAAATTGTGCGCCTATCGCCTACCAGTAAAAGTGGTAGGCAAAACCGTAAAATGTATAAAACAGCGCACGTTGGCACAGGGTATCTTTGCACCGTACTGATTAAAACTGTTTCGCAAACCCATATCGATGAGGCTACCGGGTGAGTTGACAGTTCGTTTAGGAACCATCATCCTATCCAACGCTATGAAGCCAACCCAGATGCTGCTACTGCCATTAATGCTGGTTTTCCTCAGTAGTCTGGCTTGCAAAACCGACGATCCGATGACCCAGGAGAACTCCATTCCGCCAGCCGGCAATACAGCGGCTGCCAACCCCAGCAACCCTACTTACTCCAATCGGTTACGTGTTCGGATTGGCACGGGCACGTTCACGGTGAGCCTATTAGACAACCCGTCCGTTACAGCCTTCAAAGCGCGGTTACCCCTGACGATCGTTATGAAGGAGCTGAACGGCAACGAAAAGTTTGTGGATATGCCCGCCAGTTTGCCCACTGGTGCCTCCAATCCCGGCACCATTCAGGCGGGGGATCTGATGCTCTACGGTTCCAGCACCCTAGTGCTCTTTTACGAAACGTTCCAGACCTCGTTTCGTTACACCAGGCTTGGCCGGATCGACAACCCAACGGGACTGGCAACGGCCTTGGGCAGAGCCAGTGTACCCATCACCTTCGAGTTGGAATAAGCCTATTCGTTCCCCTAACTGCAAACCAAAGAAATGACTAATCATCCGAATGCTTGTCTATCTACCGATCGTGAGACTGGCATTCAGTCAATAAATGCTTAGCATCAATGAATAACTACTATTGAAGTATGGAAAATAACATTAACGGGAAAGTGATTGTCATTACCGGCGCTAGCAGTGGTCTGGGCGAAGCGGCCGCCAGGCACTTGTCAGGGCTTGGGGCAACGGTTGTTCTGGGTGCCAGAAGAACGGATAGAATTGAAAAGCTAGCCAAAGAGATACTGGACCAGGGTGGAAAAGCGCTGGCGATGGCGATGGATGTAACCCAGCGGGATCAGGTCAAGAAGCTGGTCGATTTAACGGTTGACCGATTTGGGCAGGTAGACGTGATCCTGAATAATGCCGGTGTGATGCCCTTGTCGCCGATGGACCGCCTGAATGTGGCCGAGTGGGATACGATGATCGATGTGAACATCAAAGGGGTGCTTAATGGGATTGCGGCCGTACTTCCTTATATGAAAGCCCAGCAGTCAGGTCAGATTATAAACACCTCTTCGGTGGCGGGGCATAAAGTATTTACCGGCTCGGCGGTCTATTCGGCGACCAAATTTGCGGTACGTGCCTTGACGGAGGGCCTGCGAATGGAGGTAAAGCCTTACAATATCCGGACAACCATCGTTTGTCCAGGCGCGGTTAAAACCGAATTGCTGGAACACATAACCGAAGCAGACATCCTGCAAGCCAACCAAGAGTACGTAGGCGAAGTAGGAATTAGTCCGGACAGTTTTGCCCGGGTGGTTGCGTTTGCCATCAGCCAGCCAGATGATGTTGACATTAATGAGATTATCTTCCGGCCAACATCTCAGGAACTTTAATATATACCCTTCATGCTGCCGATATGTTGATCGGTACAAACTATCATGGACGCTTACCTTCTTCACGGCGTAGCCTCAGTCCTCATAAGCTGGTGCGACCGGTGAACGCCAGAAGTCATTAGGGGTTATATCCACCTACTAGTTAAAGAACTGGCTGAAATTAGGCTGATCCGCAAAGTCGACAATCTAACTGGTTGGTTGCAAGATCCAATCGGTCAGAATCAGGAGTGCATTACTTTCTTCGACTAAGCGCTTTTTGATAAGCGTACTAATGGGCTGACCGTTATGCTTTTTTAGTAAACCGTTTCGAGAACGATTAATACCGGTGATCTAATGCTGTGTGGGTTCACTATATTGGTGCTCGGTTACAAGTTGTTCACGACAAGCTATAGCTACACCAGACAGGGTCAGATCGAAAACCCGACTGGCCTGCAACAAACATTGGGATAGGGTATTGTCACTGTTCGTTTCGAGCCGCCTTGACCTAAACGGTAACAACTGCGTTCAAGCATAGAGGATAATTTACTCACGTTAAAACTTTGCTATATGAATGATACGGAATATCTGGACAGCGAGTTAGGTAACTCAACGTCATCCCGACGGATTTTTTTAAAGCAATCCTCTGCGCTGGCAGCATTGGCTGTGACTCCTCCAACGGCTATTACCGCCGTTAACAATGGTATCCAGGAAAAAATAGCTACTGCCCTTGAGCAGATGCCGCTACGACTGACCATCAATGGGAACGTCCAGCAGCTCAGCATCGAACCCCGGGTTACACTACTCGACCTGCTCCGGGAACAACTCAACCTGACTGGCACCAAGAAAGGCTGTGACCACGGCCAATGCGGAGCCTGCACGGTCCATGTCGACGGGGCGCGGGTCAACTCATGTCTGACCCTGGCCATGACGACGGAAGGCTGCACGGTAACGACCATTGAAGGTCTGACGGTTGGCGACCCGGCTACGGCCCCTTTACACCCCATGCAGGAGGCCTTTATCAAACACGACGGTTTTCAATGTGGATACTGCACACCCGGCCAGATCATGTCGGCAGTGGCCTGTATTCGCGAAGGACACGCCAACACGCCGGAAGAGGTCCGCGAATACATGAGTGGTAACATCTGCCGCTGCGGAGCCTATGCCAATATTGTCGATGCGATTATGGATGTAAAAAAGGGAGGAGCCAGGGTATGAATCCATTTCAGTTTACGCGGGTTACAACGCCTAAAGGAGCCATTTCGGCGATTACAAAAGAAAACGGCATCTACTTTCTGGCGGGCGGCACTAACCTCATCGACCTGATGAAACGCGAGGTCATCATTCCTGAACGGCTGGTCGACATCAACAAGCTCCCCCTGGCCACGATTGAAAAAACGGCCACTGGTCTACGGATCGGGGCCATGGCAAAAAACTCTACTGTGGCCGATAATGAGCTGGTGAAGAAACACTTTCCGCTGTTATCGCAGGCGCTGAACGCGGGCGCTTCGGCGCAACTTCGGAACATGGCTACGGTGGGCGGCAACATGATGCAACGTACCCGTTGCCCGTATTTCTACGATACATCAATGCCCTGCAACAAACGTAGCCCAGTTCAGGCTGGCCCCGACAAAGGACAGGCCAACGGGCCGACCGGTTGCGGAGCTATTGGCGGTCACAACCGGATGCACGCCATATTTGGAGCGTCTACGAAATGCATCGCCGTTCACCCGAGCGATATGTGCATTGCGCTCGTAGCACTGGATGTGACGGTGAATGTGACGGGACCCAAGGGCGACCGTAAAATTCCGTTCAGCGAGTTCCACCGGCTACCTGGCGACCAGCCGCAGAAAGATACTACCCTGCAGCCCGGTGAACTGATTATGTCGGTTGATCTACCCACGAACCGGTTCGCGGAACATTCGCACTACCTGAAAGTGAGGGATCGGGCCTCGTATGCCTTCGCACTAATATCGGTGGGTGTCGGACTTGACATGAAGCGGGGCACGATTCAGGACGTTCGGCTGGCGATGGGTGGTGTGGCCCATAAACCCTGGCGACTGACAGCGGCTGAGGAGTTTCTCAAAGGGAAACCCGCCACGGAAGCCAACTTTAAACAGGCCGCTATGCTGGCCATGCAAGGTGCGAAAGGCTACGGCGAAAACGATTTCAAACTGACGCTGGCCCCTAACTCAATTGTTGACGCGTTGAAAGCCGCCACTAAAACCGCCTGATCATGACGAATAATACAAAAAATCCGCCGATTGATCGAATCGACGGACGGATGAAAGTGACCGGCGGAGCCAAGTACTTCGCCGATTTTGAGTTGCCGAATACGGCATATTGCGTTATCGTTGGCAGCGAGATTGCCAAAGGATCTATCGCTAGCCTCGATACTAAAAAAGCCCAGGGCGCACCCGGCGTATTGGGTGTGTTTACGCACCAGAATATGCCACCTATTCCGGGCTGGGACGCTCCCGTTGGTGGGGAAGCGGACGGGCCAGCGCCCAAGCCGAAAACGGAGGAGACCTACCGGATTTTAAGTAGCCCCAAAATCCTGTTCGATGGTCAGCCTATTGCTATCGTGGTTGCCGATACCTACGAACGGGCCACCTATGCGGCTTCGCTCGTCAAAGCAAGGTATACCAAACAAGCCGCTCGTACCGATCTCCAGAAACATGTGTCGGATGGCATTGCGCCAAGGGGAGCCGATGGTGGTAACTATTTGCGGGGAACAGCCGACGGTTATAAAAACGCTCCGGTCACTCTGGAAGCCAACTACACGATTCCGGTGGAAGTGCACAACCCCATGGAACTGCACGGCATCCTGGCCCACTGGACCGGTACAGATACGTTAATGATCTACGCCAAAACACAGGGTGTGAACGCTACGCAAAACGCCATGGCGCAAGCCTTTAAACTGGACCCTTCGACTATTCATGTGCACACGGAGTTCATGGGAGGTGGTTTTGGGATGGGGCTGCGTACGTGGCCTCAGGAAACGGCGGTGGTAGCCATTGCCCGTAAAATTGGGCGGCCCCTGAAACTGGTGATAAACCGGAGCCAGATGTTTACCCTGGTGGGTCACCGGCCGTATACGGTACAAACGATCAATATGGGTGCCGACCAGGACGGAAAACTAATCGGGATTGCCCACGCGGCTACGGCTGAAACGGCCAGCTACGAAGATTTCACGGAAGCGACCGTCAACATGACCAAGTTCATGTATGCCTGCCCCAACGTGAGCACCCGCTACCGCATTGTGCGGCTAGACCGGAGCGTACCGATCTGGATGCGGGGGCCCGGCGAAGCTACGGGTGCCTTTGCGCTGGAGTCAGCCATGGACGAGATGGCCCATAAGCTGAACCTAGACCCTATCGAATTTCGCCTGCGTAACTACAGCGAAACCGATCCGGAACGAAACCGACCCTATTCGAGCAAAAATTTGAAAGAAGCGTATCAACGTGGGGCCGACGCCATTGGCTGGAAAGAGCGCAAGAACCAGCCAGGTAGCACCCGCGACGGCGACTGGCTGATTGGCTACGGCATGAGTACGGGCGTATTTAGCGCCTTCCGCTGGGAGGCCAGCGCCCGCGCCTTCCTACAAGCGGATGGGTCACTGACCATTCAAAGTGCTGTGACTGACATTGGGCCGGGCACTGGAACGGCTCTGACAATGATAGCCCATAACGTGCTGGGCGTTCCCATGAACCGCATCAAGATCGAGTACGGCGATACATCATTGCCCAAGGCACCTACACAAGGCGGGTCAGCCATTGTCTCGGCGGTAGGGTCGGCGGTGTTTGATGCTTGCACCAGCATCAAACACGAACTGATGGAGCTAGCCCTCAAAGCGGGAGCTCCGCTAGCTGGTCGACAGGCCGATGAATTGACGCTGGCTGATGGTGTACTGTCGGTATCAACAGATCCGAAGAAAAAGGTGTCCGTCAGCGACTTGATGCAGGTCAATAAGCTGACCGTGATCGACAAAACGAAGGATTCGAAGGGCAGCCCGGAACAAGAGAAGTATTCAATGTATTCGTTTTCGGTGCATTTCGTGCAAGTGCGAGTCAATCCGCTAACGGGCGTGGTGCGCGTCGCTAAAGCCGTCAGCGTAGCCGATTCGGGCCGTATCGTGAGCCCTAAAACGGCGGCCAGTCAGATGATTGGCGGAGTAGCTGGTGGCATTGGCATGGCCCTGACCGAAGAAGCGATTATTGACCACCGATTCGGGCGGTTTGTGAATAACAACCTGGCCGATTATCACGTAGCGGTTCACGCCGATGTACCCGCCATTGAAGCGATCATGATCGACAAACCGGACCCGATCATCAATCCGATGGGTGCCAAAGGCATGGGCGAAATTGCCCTGATCGGGTTTGCCGGAGCAGTGGCCAACGCCGTTTTCAACGCCACTGGTCAGCGCGTTCGTGACCTGCCGATTACCCCGGATAAAGTAATGCAAAAACGGATGTAGCATGGAAATCAGCAAAAACGGAATGCAGGCTTCGGTCAAAGGCCCGGAAGCCTGGTTTACGGGAGCCGTACGCATCGACCCGTTGTTCGCCAAAAAAGAAGCAACTAAAGGGGCAGGAGCCCTAGTCACCTTTGAGCCGGGTGCCCGAACGGCTTGGCACACCCATCCGGCGGGTCAAACGCTCCTTGTTATCTCGGGAATGGGTTGGGTACAGCGTGAAGGAGGCCCTATCGAAGAAATTCATCCCGGCGACGTCGTCTGGTTTGAACCCAACGAAAAGCATTGGCACGGTGCTTCGCCAACGAAGGCCATGAGTCATATTGCCATTCAGGAGGAAGTAAACGGTGAGGTAGTAACCTGGCTGGAGAAAGTAAGTGAGCGTGAGTACGCAAGTTGACACCAACATGACAACAATTTTTCAACGGATGCGGGCTGGTGAACCGCTCCGGAAAGATGATCCTGACTATGCCCAGTTTAGCGAGGTCGTGGCCCGTACCATTCGGTTATGCGTCCAGATGAACACCACGGCCACCGAGCTGGACCAGGTCCGCAGCCAGTTAAGTGAAATCATTGGTACGGAAATCGACGAATCGACAACGATTTTCCCTCCGTTTTATACCAACTTTGGCCAGTTTATTCGCCTAGGCAAAAACGCCTTTATCAACCATAATTGCTCGTTTCTAGATATTGGTGGGATTACTATAGAAGACGATGTCCAGATCGGTCCCAGCGTCAAGCTCACGTCCGAAAATCACCCGCTAGACCCCACTGACCGTAAAACAGTTCTGCTCCAATCCATTCTAATCAAACGGAATGCCTGGATTGGTGCAGGAGCTACCATTTTACCGGGCGTTACGGTCGGTGAAAATTCGGTGGTGGCAGCGGGTGCGGTGGTAAGCCGTGACGTCCCGCCCAATACGGTCGTTGCCGGGGTTCCGGCAAAAGTGGTAAAGACACTGTAATTGGCGCAACAGAAAGACGAACGAAACGATCATGAAGAAATCAGCCGACAACCACACAACTTACTCCACCGGTCGTCCGGTAGCCAGACCGCTGCTTACCGGCCTGGCATTCAATTTGCGGTTCGTACTCACCCTCTCAGTCGCTATGCCAAGTTTAGCTTTAGGCCAGACGGCTAACACTGTGACAGGTCCGCAGGCAGCGACGAGAGGACCTGCTGACACGTTTACGGGGACCGTTTGGGTCACAAGCCTGATTCCAAATGACTCGATCTTTACGACTATTTCGGGCAGTGTCGCTTTCGAGAAGGGTGCCCGCTCGCACTGGCATTCTCATCCGGCCGGGCAGATCCTCATTGTTACGGACGGGATTGGGTATCATCAGATCAAAGGGGAGCCCAGGCAAGTGATTCGAAAAGGCGACGTCGTTAAATGCCCGCCCGGTTTGGTGCACTGGCACGGAGCCAGCCCCGGTAGTAAGATGACTCACCTGTATATTATCCCGAATACCGAAAAAGGCATTGTCACGTGGCTACAGCCCGTCACGGATGCGGAGTACAGCAAAAAATAAGTAAAGTTTTACACGTCGTATGTTACAGATTATAATTGACAGGCCTTAAAACTAGCTGTCTCTCGAAAGGCCCAGTTTAAGAATCAGACACATGAACGTTCCCTCGTCTCACTTGGGAGCGAATTGTGAGACAGTGGTTTTGCTATCTGTCAATTCTAGCTAGAAGCATACGTATGCATACACTGCCGAACCAGCAGACGTTCGAGCCATTCTTATTATGCCTCATATCTTTATCCGATTGAACATAAGCTATAGGATAAGTAGTATTGCCCTGTTTCCCAGCAGCGGAATTCCAGACAGGAAACAGGCCAATATTAACCTTTTCACCTTTACACTTATGTCCAAATACACAATTATGTTGCAAACTCCCCGCAAGCCCAAGGCGGGTACGAATGCCGATGTTGAAGCCCGAATTTTAGGCACTCACGGGGCCAGTGCCTGGCGCGTTTTAGACTTACCCAATGTAGATGACCGGGAACAAGGTAGCCAAGACTATTACAAGCTGGAGTTTGATGATTCATTTGGAGACATCACCGGCTTGGAACTACGCGTCAAGAAAGCGGATGAAGTAGGTCCTGAATGGTTGCTGGAAACAGCCTATATATGCCGAGTTAGCTCGCGCCAGTTGTATAAGCTACCTTACAACCAATGGATCAATCCTACCTCACATACTAACTGGGTTTTTGCAAGGCTGACCAGTGTGCAACCTGAGGTATTAAACGAATCGGCTTTTGCCGTAACTAACCAGTTTTTATGGTAATCCTGACTTCTAGTCTACTCTGGCCAACTCTTTATCGAAGTTGGCCAGTGGCCTACCTGGGTTGAGACAGGTATCTGTGTAAATGGTCTTAGGAGCGGTTGCTTTTAAGCAGTATGGCCAAACACAACGACCGTACTTTAAAAATCGAAGTGATTTCAGAGTTGTCAGTAGAGGTCAGCCCCCTCTTTCCAGGGTATTGCTAACCATCTCACAAAAACAATCCTACCTCAGATGAGAAAGAACATCCGATCCACCTAGTTAAAGCATGTTTTAAGAGCCAGTGATTTTACTATCTGTCCAGTGGTCCCGCTCCGGAATGCCGCCGGGCCGACGTTCGAACCACGGCGTACCGGCTATCAGTCGCATACGTGGCGATGCACCGCTACTTTTACCCTCAGATTCATGAAACAACCCTTACTCCTTAGCTGGCTGCTTGTCGCCTTAACGGCCACCGCCCAGCAACTGCCCGTCGCCCCTATTCGTCCGGTCATAGATGAGTACTTCGGCAATAAAATTACCGATCCCTACCGCTGGATGGAGAAGCCGTCGAACCCCGAGCTGGATCAGTACCTAAAAGGACAGGGCGACTACACTAGAACAACACTTGACGGGCTGCCGCGCCGGAAGGAGTTGCTGAAGCACATCGTTAGCTTAGACACCGACGCACCCTCGCCCAGTGGCCGAGTAGAGCGGTTAGTTGGCGATAAGTACCTGTACCTGAAATCGCTGCCGGGCCAACAAACGCCGAGTTTGTTTCTACGCAAGGGATTGCTGGGGACAGAAACCTTGCTGGTCGACCCCAGCCACTTCAACACCAGTACGCAGCGCTACAGCATCAGCTATTTTGTGCCCTCGCCCGACGACAACTACATTGCCTACGCCATTGCCGCTAATGGTTCCGAAAAGCCTACTCTGCACATTCTCAACCTCGTCACGCGGCAGGATTTGCCCGAAACCATTGACCGCATGGACTGGGAATATGCCCGGCCGGAATGGCACCCCGATGGTCACTCGTTCTTTTACACCCGCATGCGCCAGTTAGCCGCCGATGCACCCGCCACCGAATACCAGAAAAAGAAGCAGGTATTCCGTCACGTGCTGAACACTGACCCGGCCACCGATCAGTTTATTCTCGGCTTCGGTGCATCGCCCGCCGTTGCCATTAACGAAGCTGATACGCCGATTATATTAACGCTGACCCACACGCCTTCGCCGTATATTCTGGCGCGTATCAAACACGGTGATGCCATTGAAGAAACCGTTTATCGCGCTCCCCTTGACGCCATTAGCCAACCAAACGTACCCTGGCAGAAGATCTATGATCGTTCTGACCTGATTCGGCAGGTCGTTATCCACGAAGACTGGCTTTACCTGATGACCTCGAAAGAAGCGCCCCGGTTCAAAATCATCCGTACCCGTCTAAGCCACCCTGATTTGGCTCATGCCCAAACCATTCTTGCTCCCAGCGAGGCCGTCCTCGACGCGATGAGTCCGGCCCTCGATGGACTCTATATCTCCCAGATGCGCGGAGGGTTGGACCAAACCCTTCGTGTCACCTGGGACGGATCGCCTAAACCCGAGCGGATCCAGGCACCGAATGTCCCTGCCTGTTTCGTGGCGGGTACCAACCACCTGCTACCCGGTGCCTTCATTACCTCGGCTGCCTGGACGGGTAACGGCCTGGTATACCTCTACGAACCAGCCACCGGCCGATTCACCGACACAGGTTTTGCGCCAAAACACCCGGTTGAGGCCAAAGCCGGCCTTGAATCACATGAGGTACTGGCCAGAGCTAAAGACGGCACGATGGTACCGCTTTCGATCGTCTACAAACGGGGCCTGAAGCTCAACGGCAAAAACCCGACCCTGCTAACGGGCTACGGCTCGTATGGCCGGATTGCCTACCCTTACTTTAATCCATTGACCGTGGCCTGGTTTGACCGGGGTGGCGTGTACGCCGTAGCTCACGTGCGGGGTGGTGGTGAAAACGGTCAGGAATGGCATACTGCCGGCCAAAAACTCAACAAGCCCAACACCTGGAACGACTTCATTGCCTGCGCTGAATACCTGATTGGGAAAGGATATACCGCGTCCCGGTACCTGGCCGGGGAAGGTACGTCGGCGGGCGGCATTATGATTGGGCGGGCCATCACCGAACGACCCGATCTGTTTAAGGCGGCTATTATCAACGTGGGCATGCTCGATGCCGTCCGGTTTGAGACCACCGCCAACGGCGTACCCAACATCCAGGAGTTTGGTACGGCTACCGACTCGCTGGGCTTCCGGGGGCTCTACCAGATGAGCGCTGTTCATCACGTGAAAGACGGCACTCGCTATCCGGCCGTGCTGCTGACAACCGGCATAAACGACCGGCGGGTTGAGCCCTGGCAGTCGGCCAAGATGGCCGCTCGACTGCAGGCGGCCAGCACGAGCGGCAAGCCCATACTGCTGCGGGTTGATTCCCGATCAGGTCACGGTGCGGGGCTGGGGCGTGAGCAGGAACAGGCGAAGCTAGCCGACACCTACGCGTTTCTATTGGATCAGCTAACGGGGCGACCTGACTAACTCGACCCTATGCAGTTTTCCAACTGTCAGTTGTGAAAGTCTGTCTGGCTACTCTTTAGTAGAGAGCATCCTAGACACATTTGTCCTGAAAAGCAAGTTGAAGGAAGCCTAGACTAAATGGGTGAAAAGTAGCTCATAAATCGCTCGTTTACGAAGCAGAGACATCAACGCTACTCCGTCTCATCATGGAGCGTTATTCGAGATCCTTCTGGAGTAATGTTTTTCGAAAACAAACCGTCCCTCTGAAACAATTTGATCATTCTAGAGGGACGGTTTGTTGCTTAAAATGTTATAAATCAGGAAAAAGGAGTGTCTCAACGGATGGATGCACTCGAAAATAAGTTGCCAAATCAGTAGAAGACAGCTTGGTGAAGCCTACTTGACGCAGTAAGGTCACTAGCTGCCCACGATGATAGGTAGCATGGTTGATGAAGTGAGCAAACGTCTGCCAAAAGGCCATTTGCCAATTCACCCCCCGCCATGTAAAGCAAACGGATTGCGGATAAGCCTCCGGCGGGTAGCTTTCAATGAACAGTTTTAAAGCCACAGAGGTCTGCAGCCAAATCTGGATCAAATCCTCTTTGGTGCCGTCAAATTGGGTGATTAAAAACACGGGATCGGGAACCAGTTGCCAGTAGTCCAGCCAGATTTTTTCGGCGCTGACCAAGTGGAGGGTCGTTTGTTTGACACTGTCAAAGCTGCTGGGAATAACCTGATTCCACTGGTCGTCGGTCAGCTCATTTAACCAACTGGCTGCTATACGACTCACCCAAAGGTTATAGTCCGCTAATGCCAAAAAATAATCTTTGTTCATGTTTATAAATCAATAGGGTAACGTTTTATGGATTAGGGTCGGTCCCCGCTAAAGTTGACACTTGGTACTGCTTAGGCGTCATGCCATAGAGCTGTTTGAAGGATTGAATAAAGCTCGACAGATTTTCATAGCCCAGCTCGTTGTAAATTTCGCTCGCTTTCAACTTGTCCTGTCTGAGCAACCGGGCTGCTTTCTGCATCCGTTTCTCCAGAAACCATTTGGTTGGCGAGTTGCCATAGAGATGGGCGAAACGCCGTTTGAACGTCGATAAGCTGACATGGCACAGGAAGGCGAGTTCTTCAAGCGTGACCGGGTGATCCAGACTGGCGCTCACCGCCTGGCGAATCAGGAGTTCATCGGTAGCTTCCTGGCTTTTCAGATGCAGCCTTTGTAAATGGCCAGGATGGGTTTGATTCAAATACAACAGCAACTCCTCCAATTTAACCGCTCGCATACCCGGTGATATTGACCCATCAACGCCCAATAGTTGATGGAGTGATTCAAGGTAATTGGCTAGAAAACTGTCTTGCTCAAACTGGAGAAAAGGCTCCTCATGCCCCTTGTCAATGGACGTTTGAAGAGTCTGCGAATGCCGAATGAAAAAATCAGCCAGCAGGTTGTTATCAAAGGAGATCAACAAGCTTTGATAGCGTCCGGACTTGCCCGCCGTCTTTTCACTCATCAAGCAGTTTCCGGCTGAAAGCAATAGAAACTGACCCGGCTTGATTTGTACGCTTGTCCCCGCATAATAAACCGTTTTTTCCCCTTCCAGCAGGAAACTGAACAGATTCTGACGGAGCGTAATCTGATTCTTGATGCTGCCTGCTTGAGACGCATAGTGACAGATGGCAATCGACTCAACTTCTGCTACCAGACTGGAGGACCGCCGTATGCTTTGGGTAGTATGTGTGTTCATGGGTTTAACTTGTTTCCAATCATGGCAAAACGTCCCAAAATACCCTACTTACAATTATTACTTTTGCCCATAAACCAGTAAGGAGGCTTTAGCTAATGTAACATAATGCATACTAAATCCTACCAAAGCTGGGGTGGCCTGCTGATCCAACGCCAGGTTTTGGGAGAGGGCATAGACGGTAATTAAATACCGATGAGCGGGTCCTTTTGGCGGGGCGGCCCCTACATAGCCAGGAACGCCTAAATCTGACTTACTTTGTACGGCTCCCTGGGGCAGCAAATTTTGAGTCGGGTCTCCGGCATCCGCCTTGAGTTCATGGACCCCTGCCGGTATGTTGAAGACCACCCAATGCCATAACCCGCTACCCGTTGGTGCGTCTAAGTCATACATGGTCACCGCAAACGCTTTGGTGTGCTGGGGCGGGTTCTCCCAGAAAAGCTGTGGGGACTGGTTTTGGCCAGCAAATTCCATCCCATTGCTATAGTGTTGCTGGGCCAGTTGCCCACCCAGTTCATTACTTTTTAAGGTGAATGAGCGTGCGCTGGCCTGGTCATTCAGTAGCTCATCAGCTAGGTTTATCATCAGCTTATTGTTTTAGATTACCGGGCAAAGGTAGAGATAGCGGTAAGTGCTGGCTGATGGGTCACCGATCAAAAAGTGTTGCTAAACGGTCAATTATTTGATTAGCACGATTAGTTGTCTGACTTATCTGCCAGCAGGATTACAAAGCAAGGGTCGCGGGACCATAATCTATAGTAATCGTTCTAATTGGGCAGCCGCAACTGCCCATGGAAAATCTGTTTGGGTGGCCGAGATTGAGTAATATCTAAGCCCCTATACAGCCATTCAGTAACTATCTCATTTTGAGGAGCCTTATTCGAGATAATTGTTTTTGAGTACTTGTCAAGTGGCATGCCACCGCGGGCTATTTGACAGAATCAGTAAGGTAATATCAGTTCATAACTGGCCAATACAGCATCTGCTTTCTAGCCGGTGGTAGCCTACTTTTGCCCCTTTAACCACTACATTTTCTTTACTAACTCCTTAGCATGAAGGCAGACCACTGTGGATTTCAAGTCAAAAGTATGGATGAGGCCATTCATTTCTATACCCAAAAGCTAGGTTTTCAGCTCGATCACCGAGCCATCAATCAGCAAGAGCAGGAAGAATATGCGTTTGTGTCGCTAGGCACGGCGCGCCTAGAACTCATTCAAGATTTAGTCAATGAGTACATTATTCCCACCATCCGCAAACCCTTCTGTCCTCATTACTGTCTGGAGGTGTTGGACATGGCTAGTGCCGTTGCTGATCTACAAGCGAAAGGCATTCCCATTGTTAAAGGCCCGCTGCTCATCGAGGGAGAGGAAACATGGGTTTATTTTAGCGATCCGGATAACAACCTATTGGAGTACATTCAATGGTTCAACAAGAAATAAGCTAGCCTTGATGAGTCATGACTAATCGAGGCTGTATTTCTGGTTAAAATAAGAGGGTTTTACTAACACGCTTATAGAGTGAGTGTGTCCTTACCCCGTTTGATGAGCCAGTTTTGACTGGAATTTAAGCCGCCTGTCGATATTCAACGGGCGTCATAAATTTCAAAGCCTGCTGAGGACGTTCCGTGTTGTACTCCACCAGCCACTCATCCACTACGCGCCGTACTTGCCGAGTACTTGTGAAAATGTGAGCGTCCAAAACCTCTCGACGAAAGGTCCCGTTGAAACGCTCAATATAAGCGTTTTGGGTGGGGTTACCCGACGGTCGGCCGCTGCCGTTCAATCCAACACAATTCAATTGACTGATCTTTACACCAATCCTGCAAAGCCTGATTAATAAATTCAGGCCGCGGTGGCGGACCACCTATTTTCGCTCCCTAACCGCTCCGGTTTGCCATAGCGCTTGACCAGTTGGAAAAGGTGGCTTCACTGACGCCATGTTCGCGGGTAATTTGAGCGACCGTCTGACCGCTGTCTAGCTGTTTAAGACCGGGGCGCCGGTGCGCTCGCCACGATCTGCGATTCGGAAAATCGTGCTGCTTTCATTTCTCTTTCCAATTCCTAGTGAAATTTAAGTGTTTTACTCTACTTTTCACTGGCTCACTTTATTGGGTTCAGGGCATAATCACCATAAGCGGGCCGGTTCTGCCCGTATCCTCATTCCTTCAGTTGACGTCTGAAGCAAGCTATTGTCAACTCCATTTTTATTTAATTAATAAGAAAAAATGGACTTACTACGGTTTACCGGGGCTTCAGTTCAACCCTTCGAATTACTCCTAAGCTTCCCCATCAGACTTAATTTTTTTATTCATACCGTGCCAAATAGTGCTCAGCACATTTCCACTTTTTCTAAAAAAAATTCATTAAGTGAGTATGTAAGCATCCTCGTTTGGATAATAGCACTGAAGAGTTTAATCATGACAAGATTAGCATGCAACAAAGAGACAAACTCTACGAGCAGTTTTTAGAAAATCCTCGATTTGTTCAATGGGCTATTGGCCAGGCTCCGGAAGATGACGGTTACTGGGAGAGTTTGGTTAAGAATGATCCTATAGGCCAAGAAGTGTTGGAGCAGGCTCGCTTAACGATACTAGCGATTCAGGGCCGACCGGAAACTTTATCAAAGCAAGATATCCAGGATCGGGTACAGCAAGTGCTGAGTAGAGCTAAGCACCAGGAAGCATTAACTAGGCCCAAAATAATTCAGGTTCAATATCCTGTCTTCTACCGCTGGGTAGTCGCAGCGTCAATTGTGCTCTTGTTGGGTCTGTGCTGGTTTACCTATACGCAGTATACCAAGCAATATAGTACTCATCAGGTCGGGAAAACCAATTCACCAAGTGATCTGTCAGTCCAATCAGACCAATTGATATCAATTGCCAATACTGACAGACCTGCCATGCATGTGTTACTACCAGACGGAAGTTCAGTGGTGCTGCGAAAAAACAGCCGGGTTCGTTACGCTCGAGTATTTGTGGGTGCCAAGCGTGAAGTGTATATGTCGGGAGAAGCTTTCTTTGAAGTAACCAAAGAGCCAAGGAAGCCCTTCTTCGTGTATGCCAACGGCCTGGTTACGAAAGTTCTAGGAACCAGTTTTACTATAAAAGCTCATCAGAAAGCTGAGCAGGTAATTGTAGTGGTCAGAACCGGAAAAGTTGCTGTTTTCGCGCAAACAGATCCAAAAGCTAATGTACTACAAAATAACCTCGAACTGACAGGGATGGTGCTGATGCCCAATCAACAAGCAACCTACGAGCGAACAGATGCCCGCCTGACCCGGACGGAAGTAAAAACACCAAACGTTCATCCCTCCTTTGACTTTAAAGCAACACCCATCGCAACTGTATTTTCTTCACTAGAAAAAGCATATGGTGTATCTATCGTCTTTGACCGGGAAGTCATGGCGAATTGCAGTCTGTCGGCTACCCTGGGCGATGAACCACTCCAGAAAAAACTACAATGGATCTGTACCATTCTAGAGGCTACCTACCAAGTAAGCGGCCAGCAAATCACCATTAACGGAAAACCCTGTCAATAATCTGTATTACTCAGTATATTCTTAACATACCCTCAACATGAAGAAAATAATACCCTTGAAAAACGTGCTATTCTATATAATGCGCCTTAGTCTTGTTCAGCTTGTCTTTATAGCCCTATTTACCAGCTTCGCATTGGCTCGTAATGGCTATGGACAAGATTTACTTAATCGCCGGATAACGCTCCAGGTGACTAATCAGAAAGTAGAAACCATTCTCGATAAACTAGCTAAAGTCTCAGGAATTCGCTTCATGTACAGTCCGGAGTTGATTCAGGCTGGACGAGCCACTTCGCTTAAAGTAAAAGATGTAAAACTAGCCATTGTGCTGAATGAGTTGCTGACACCTTTAAAAATTACGTATGAAGTGTCTGGTGATCAAGTACTTTTAAAGCGCATGCCTTTATCCGGTCAGCAACAGGTGATCGAAACTACGCCTATGTTTCTTACCGAGAAGAATGCTGACGTCGTTGTTGCCGGACAGGTAATCGATAATACCGGGGGTACCGTTCCTGGAGCAACAATCGTACTCAAGGGGAGTGGTTCTGTTGGTACAACGACCGATGCCAATGGTCAATTCAAGTTGAATCTGCCCGAAAGTGGTGCACATACGCTGGTCGTTTCGTCGATTGGCTATGTCACACAGGAAGTGCTGGTAAACAACCGTACGCGGCTGGAAATCGTACTTGTAACCGATGTCAAGTCGTTGAATGAAGTTGTTGTAGTGGGGTACGGAACGCAACGCAAAGGCGATGTAACAGGCGCGTTAACATCAATCTCAGCCGAAAACTTTAAAGATCAGCCGGTTACCCGTTTGGATCAAGCGTTGCAGGGTCGGGCGGCCGGCGTTCAGGTTACTAGTTCAGCTGGTGCACCAGGGGGCGATGTTCGTATTCGTATTCGAGGCTCCAACTCCATTAACGGAGATAACAGTCCGCTGTACGTGGTCGATGGCTTCGTCGGGGCAGATTTCAACAACATCAACGCGCAGGATATTGCCTCGATGGAAGTTCTAAAAGATGCGTCAGCCACGGCTATTTACGGGAGCCGGGGTGCTAATGGCGTGATTATCATTACCACCAAAGGGGGCAGTAAAAAAGGCATGCAGGTTAATTTTAACACCCGCATCTCGACATCTGAAGTACTCAAAAAAATTAATACGCTGAATGCAGCTGACTTTGCCCAGGTGGTTAATGAGCGGCAGGTGGCAACCGGTGGTAATCCGATCTATACACCGGCTCAAATCGCGGGCTATCAGCAAAACAGTGGCACTAACTGGCAGGATCAGATACTCCGCAAAGCCGTTGGTCAAGAGTATCAATTGGGTGTTTCGGGCGGAAACGAAAAGACTACGTATTTAATTTCGACTAACTACCTGAATCAGAATGGTATTATCAATAACTCTGATTACAAGCGTTACGCGATCCGCTCCAACATCGCTTCGCAGATTTCGGATAAGTTTTCGGTACGGTTGAACTTCACCGGAACCCGGCGCGAGAATCATAACACCGGCGGTACCGCTGCCCGGTCGGGTGCACTTGCCCAGGCATTTGCCTGGGCACCTACCACGCCTGTTCGGGATGCTGATGGTAACTATACCTATCGCGACCCGGTTGGGTCGATTTTCGAAAACCCGGTTGCCCTAACTACCGATGCCGACAATCGCACCAATAGCACGACAGCTAACCTGATTGGGGGTGTACGCTACGAGTTTATTCCCGGCCTGGCCCTGGATGTTCAGTATGGGGTCAATTATAATAACCAGCAGGGTAAATATTACTCCGGCCCAGTGATTGCAAACCGTTTACCGCGCGCCAGCCGGACATCGGGTGAGCAGATCACGCTGCAAAATACCAATACGCTGACGTTTAAACGGGTATTCAATGCCATCCATCGGCTGGATATAACTGGCGTTTTTGAAACCCAGCAGCAAACCGGCGAATCGTTTTACGCCAATGCAGCTAATTTAACCTATCCGGCTCAGTCCTATAACAACTTGGCACTGGCCGAGTCCAATCAGATTGGTTCGGGATACGGAAAATGGAGTTTGTTATCGTACTTAGGGCGGGTCAACTACGCCTTGAAAGACCGTTACTTGGTGTCAGCGACGGTTCGTCGGGATGGTTCGTCCAAGTTTCAGGGAAAGAACAGATATAGTGTTTTCCCATCCATGGCGCTGGGCTGGAAACTGTCGGAAGAGAAGTTTATGCAGTCACAGCACCTGTTCAGCAACCTGAAAATACGGGGTAGCTGGGGTTTAACGGGTAATCAGGGCATAAATCCCTATGGAACTCTGTCTACCTACATCACCAATGTGGATGATGCAGCCGTCGCGTTTCGATCGGGCTACTTCACCAATGGCGTTACCAATGGTATCATCCTCGGTAACCCAGGCAATCCGGATTTAAAGTGGGAAACGACGGAGCAAATAAATGGGGGGGCAGACATGTCTTTTCTGAACGGAAAAGTAACCCTTTCAGTCGACTACTTTGTAAAAAACACCCGTGATCTGTTGTTAAACCAACCCTTGCCGGACTATGTTGGTGGCAACAGCATCCTTCGCAACGTAGGTCGGGTGCAGAACAAGGGTTGGGAATTCTCCCTGGAAGCAACGCCGATCGACAAGAATAACTTCAGCTGGAATACTTCATTCAACGTATCTCTACTCCAAAACAAGGTTGTGAGTTTAAGTTCGACTAGTGATACTATCTATGCGTCGAACGAGTTCGTCCTGATTCCGGGACAGTCTCTGACATCCTTCTGGGGATTACGCTACATGGGTACCTGGAAACCGAACGAGGCCGATATGGCGACTCGTTATGGCGAAAAACCTGGTGATGCTCACTATCAGGATTTAAATGGCGACGGGGTGATTAACGCAGCAGACTATCAGGTGATTGGTAACGGACAGCCAAGAACATCGTTGGGCTGGAACAACACGTTTACTTATAAACGCCTGTCACTGAACATCTTCTTTCAAGGTTTATTTGATTTTAGCAAACTTAATTACACCTATGCCAATGGGATAGTCGGTAGCACGGATGCACGGCAGCCAACGTTTGCCGATATCAAGAACCGGTATATTCCCGGCGTTAACGAAACGTCGGATATTCCGGCGTTCAGCAACGTAAAGGAAAATTTTTACGTGCAGTCAACCCGTTTTTTAGAGAAAGGTGATTTTGTACGTTTGAAAAATATCAGCCTGTCGTACAATCTGCCCAAATCGACGCTGAAAAACATTGGTACCGTAAGCGTTTTCGTGAGCGCAACCAACCTGCTGACCTTCACTCAATACAAAGGCATCGACCCGGAGTCAACCTCCAATGGCTCCGGCGATATCGGCCAAAATATCGATTATGGATCGTATCCCAACTCAAAGACGATTACCGGTGGTTTGAGCTTAACTTTTTAACATCCTATACTCAGTAATGTCATGAAAAAATTAATCATACTTTGTCTTTTTCTGTCCCTGGCTGGCTGCAACGATTATCTCAACGAAGTACCCGAAGGACAGGTTGTCGGGACTAACGCCATTCAGGATGTTGCTGGGCTGGAAGCGGCTCTAACCGGTACGTATAAAGGTATGCTGCGCACCTGGGCGCGTGGTTTTCTTACCTCCGCCCTGGAAGCCTATGTAATGGGGGGCGATGACGTTACCTCCCTCAGTGGTGGAAACAAAGCCGAATTCCGACAGACCGATCAATTTGATGTAGTGTCATCGAACTCAAGGCTTTCTCAGATCTGGAGCGGTTGCTATAAGACCATTCAAGGTGCTAACAACATTATCAACAATTATAAGACCGTGGCCGGGGACCAAAATACCATTAATGCTATTGTGGGTGAAGCCTACTTTCTACGAGCATTGGGCTACTATTGGCTGGTTCGTGGCTACGGCAACATTCCCTTGATTACGAGCGCCGACTTTACGAATGATTTGCTATCGATTCAAAAAAGCGCACCTGCTGATATCTACAAACTAATTGAAAGCGATCTGTTGCAGGCTGAAACGCTCGTGCCAACGACTAAACGCGATGCGGGACGGCCCAACAAAGGTTCGGTTAAAGCTCTGTTGGCAGATGTATACCTGACCGAAGGCGGCTGGCCAATAAAAGATGCGTCCAAGTATGCGCTGGCAGCTGCTAAAGCAAAAGAGGTGATTGATAACAAAGCTAGTTATGGCTTTGATCTGGTCCCCGATCTGGCAACACTCTGGTCGGGAACGCCTGCTTCGGTTGGCACATCGGAAGAAGTATTTTCGTTCCAGACGTCGGTCAACTACGGGGGTTCAGCCAATGCATTCTATGGCAGTTCGGCCACACCGGGCGACGAAAATGGATGGGATGACTTTTTTGCGGAAGTAGGATTCTTTAATCGATTTCCAGCGGGCAAACGCAAAGACATTACATTTTACACCGAATTTATAAAGCCCGATGGCACCAAAATTTCGTGGCAGGATAGTCAGTCAAAGCACCCCTACTACCGTAAATTCAGACTGGCTGACAACACGAATTACCAGTCATCGATGCCGGTGCACATGATTCGTTACGCCCACGTCCTGCTGGTTTATGCTGAGGCACAGGCCCGGTCGGGTGGTGGTGTCAGCGCGGATGCATACACCGCGCTGAATGCCGTACGGAAGCGGGCTGGGCTAGCCGATGTAACAAATTTATCGGTATCCAACTTCACCAATGTGGTGGTCGACGAACGAGCCTGGGAGTTTGCCGGTGAGTGGACCCGATGGTTTGATTTACAACGGCTTGAACTGGTCGAAACCGCCAATGCACCCGCTAACAAAGCGGCTGATGATTTGAAACCTATTGGGTCGATTACAAAATCGAGCTACTGGTATCCGGTACCCATTGGCGATGCCAACATCAATACCAATTTATGAGCGTAGCTTATAAAACTCTTGTATAGCATCACAAAGGACTAGTGTCTTCATAAATAGTCTTTTTTGTGAAGTGATTTATCTAAACCGGCGGGCTAATTAGCCCGCCGGTTTCCTATTGAAGCGAAATAAGGCAATGCCAAAAAGGGATGCCCAAAACAAACGGATATTCGTAAACGAGTTCATGAGAACATTAATCCTCATTGTTTGCTTACTCAGTACGCTTGAAACAAGTGCTCAACCAGAAAAATACCAAGCCAACGCACTACCTACTACAAAGGCCGTCCGAACCCAGCTCTTCGATCAGGAATGGGCATTTCTGAAGGATAGTGTGTCTGGGGCGGAGCAGCCGGAGTATGACGATTCCGGTTGGCGACGAGTACGCTTACCCCACGACTGGAGCATCGAGGATCTACCGGGCCAGGGGTCGGAAGCCATTGTGGGGCCATTTTCAAAAACTAGCGTGGGTGCCACCTCTACGGGCTATGCGGTTGGCGGTACGGGGTGGTATCGAAAGACCTTTACGCTTAAGTCTGCTTATCAAACAAAGAAGATTTCCATTCAGTTTGACGGTGTTTACCGGAATGTGGATGTGTGGCTAAATGGCCATCATTTGGGCTATCATCCGTATGGATACACACCATTCGTGTTCGACCTTACCCCCTATCTGCGTCCAGCAGATCAACCAAATGTTCTGGCCGTTCGTGTGCGAAATGAGGGCCAAAATACGCGCTGGTATACAGGTTCCGGCATTTATCGGCATGTCTGGCTAACAATAGCGGAACCCGTTCATCTTGCCCCCTGGGGGATTGTCATAACGACTCCACAGGTTTCCAGTAAAGCTGCGCAGGTTCAGATCAGTACAAACGTAAAAAATGACCAGACGAGCCCAGCACGAGTCACCGTACAAGTGTCTCTACAAACCTCGGATGGGCAGTTTGTAAAAGGTATTAAAAAGACAGTAACCCTGACCGATCAAGCCATAGTCACCCAAACGCTGTCAATACAACAGCCAACGTTGTGGTCAGTTGATACACCCTACCTGTACAGAGCCACGATAACGATTTGGCAGAACAACCGAAAAGTGGACAGTTTAACGTCTCAATTTGGGATACGGACTATTCACTTCGACGCTCAGACTGGATTCACCCTGAACGGCCGACGCATTTTACTTAAGGGGGGCTGTGTCCACCACGACAATGGGCCATTGGGGGCCGTAGCCATCGACCGGGCAGAGGAACGAAAGGTCGAACTACTGAAAGCAAACGGATTCAACGCCGTTCGAAGTAGCCACAACCCACCATCGCCTGCCTTTCTGGATGCTTGCGACCGGTTAGGGATGCTGGTTATTGATGAAGCATTCGATATGTGGGAACGACCGAAAAAACCGCACGATTATCACCTTGACTTCGATACCTGGTGGGAACGCGATCTAACCGCCATGATTCAGCGAGACCGAAACCATCCATCCATTATTCTGTGGAGCATCGGCAATGAAATTAGCGAACGTGCTGACTCATCTGGACTGGTCCTAACTAAAAAAATGGTCAGTTTGGTCCATAAACTTGATTTGACCCGCCCGACGACGGAGGCCATTTGTAGTTTCTGGGAACACCCCGGTATGCAATGGGACGCGTCCGCTAAAGCATTTGCGCTATTAGAAGTTGGTGGGTACAACTACGAATGGAAACACTACGAATCAGATCATCAGCAGTTTCCAAACCGCATTATGGTCGGTACCGAAACGTTTGCTAAAGAAGCTTTCGAGAACTGGCAACAGGTAGAGAAACATCCATATGTTATCGGCGACTTCGTCTGGACCGCGATGGATTACATGGGTGAGACGGCCATTGGTCACTCACTTGTGCAGCCTGAAAATGAGAAAGATAGCACCACTGCGGTATTGCCCTGGCCCTGGTTTAACGCCTACTGTGGCGATTTAGATCTGATTGGCACTAAAAAGCCCCAATCCTATTACCGCGATGTGGTCTGGCGCAATAGTCCCATCCAAATGGCCGTTCACGCGCCTATACCCAATGGCATGAAAGAGTCTGTGACCAACTGGGGATGGCCCGATGAACACCAAAGCTGGACTTGGCCAGGGGCTGAGGGAAAGCCTCTGCAGGTTCGCGTTTTCACCCGAAGCTCACGAGTTCGCCTTCTGCTGAATGGGCACCAAATTGGCGATCAGACGTTGCCGGACAGCAGTATCGTCGCCGTCTTCAATGTCCCTTATCAGCCCGGCACATTGGAAGCTGTTGGCTTACACAATGGACAGGAGACTGGCCGCGTAAGGCTGACGACAACTTCAGCAGCCCACCATATCCGGCTCACGGCTGATCGGCCGACATTGAAAGCAGGTCCCGATGAACTGGCTTATATATACGCAGAAGTGGTAGACGCTCAGGAAAACACAGTTCCAACTACGGAGGCCCTGCTTTCATTTCAGGTAAGCGGAGAGGGTTACCTGGCGGCTGTTGGTAATGGTAACCCAACAGACATGGCTAGTTTTCAGCAACCGGATCGAATGACGTATCGGGGTCGGTGTCTCGCTATTATTCGGCCCGGTGAAACGAAAGGGACCATTAAAGTGAAGGCGTCAGCTAATGGCTTGCAATCCGCCGAGATTACGCTTGTCATCCATTGATAGCTTTGCTTCCTACTTCATTTCTAAAACCGCTTACGGTGAAAAAGCACGCTTCCTTCACGCTTATTTTATTGATTTTTCTGGGTCTAAAAATCCATGCGCAATCGATTCAGCCATCACTGCTGACAAAGAACTGGACAGCCTTCTGGATCGCTTCGTCCAAAGAAACGCTTCGTTCGTATGGCATTTATGTTTACCGAAAAACCCTTGATTTACCGCAAAAACCGTCGTCCTTTATTGTTCACGTATCAGCGGACAATCGCTATAAATTATACGTTAATGAAAAACTGGTTTCACTGGGCCCGGCACGAGGTGATTTACTTTACTGGAATTTTGAAACTATAGACATTGCTCCGTATCTGCAGTCTGGTAAAAATATAATAGCCGCTAAGGTCTGGAATGAAGGCGATCTTCGACCTGAAGCTCAACTCTCCGTCCGAACAGCGTTTATTCTCCAGGGAAATACGGTAGCAGAAGAAGTCATCAACACAAATACCAGCTGGCTATGTCAACAGGACAGTAGTTATCGCCCGTTAGCTGTCAATAATACTTTCGGGTATTACGTGGCCGGACCTGGGGAGTCTATTAGGATGCAGAATCATATAAAAGGCTGGGAGAAAGCCTCATTTGATGATAGCAACTGGAAACCAGCCCATGCGCTTTTTGAAGGAACGCCCAAGGGAGTTGGAGCCTCTCCTTATGGATGGGCACTGGTACCCTCTCCGATTCCACCAATGGAACTCACTCCTCAACGCCTATCAAGAGTCCGAAAGGTGACTGGACTAAGCATTCCATCCCCATTTCCATCGCTCCCATCCGCCATTACAGTTCCGGCCAATACAAAAGCCTGCTTCCTGCTTGATCAATCGGTTTTAACCAATGCCTATCCAACGTTAATCATGAGTCGGGGCCTAAACGCCAAGGTGACACTTACATACGCTGAAGCCTTAAATCAGGGCGGGGATAAAGGCAACCGGAATGAAGTAGAGGGCAAAGTGATGGTTGGACGCGAAGATCTTATCATCGCCGACGGCAGCAACCAGCAAACCTTTACATCACTGCTTTGGCGAACGTATCGCTACATTCAACTGACTATCGAAACAAAGAACGAGCCCTTGATTATTGAGGATGTGTTCAGCACCTTCACGGGGTATCCGTTTAAGAATCAGGCTACGCTGAACAGCGAAGACCCGGAATTAAATAAGATGCTGGACATTGGCTGGCGAACGGCCCGATTGTGTGCCTTTGAAACCTACATGGACTGTCCGTACTACGAGCAGCTTCAATACATTGGGGATGCCCGAATTCAGGCCTTAATTTCGTTTTATAACGCTGGTGATGATCGCCTGGTGCGGAACGCGCTGGATCTGATGGATCATTCGCGCCTGGCGGAAGGCGTTACGCAGAGTCGCCATCCATCTGCCACACCCCAGATGATTCCACCTTTTTCGTTGTGGTGGATTGGCATGTTGCATGATTACTGGAAATACCGCCCGGATCAGGCTTTCGTAAAAAACAAGCTACCTGGCATGCGGCAGGTTCTTTCATTTTTTAGCCATTACCAGCAGCCCAATGGCTCGCTGAAAGGCGTTCCCTATTGGTTATTCTCAGACTGGGCTGTCGACGGTAAAGGCTGGAATTTTGGAGCCCCTCCTATTGACAAGAGTGGCCATTCGGCCCTTTTGGATTTACACCTGCTGTGGACTTACCAGTTGGCCGCAGAATTGGAAGCTGGTCTGGGTGAACCGTCTTATGCGGGTGCTTACAAAAAACAGGTCGAATTGTTAAAAAAAACGATTCAGCAGAAGTATTGGGCTACATCCCGCCTACTCTACGCCGACACGGAAGAAAAAGACTTCTTCTCTCAGCACACCAATACGCTGGCTATTTTGACAGGCTTGATTACGGGGCAACCGGCCACAAATCTTGCCCGTAAAATAATTACCGAACCTGGACTGGCACAGGCGTCTATTTACTATAAATTTTATCTGCACCAGGCTTTAGTGAAAGCAGGATTAGGTAATGAGTATTTAAACTGGTTGACTATATGGCGGGAAAATATAACGTTAGGCCTAACGACCTGGGGAGAAACATCAGACGTAAAAACCACTCGTTCTGATTGCCATGCCTGGGGTGCTAGTCCTAACATTGAGTTTTTTCGGACCGTCCTGGGAATTGACAGCGAAAGCCCTGGATTCAGGACGATAAAAATTGAACCGCATGTAGGAACCCTAAAAAAAATAGCCGGTCAAATGCCGCACCCCAACGGAAGAATAGATGTGCGTTACAAACTAGTTAACAAGCAGTGGATGATTCAGATTGACTTGCCCACTAATACATCAGGGCACCTACTCTGGAAAGGAAAACGCCATCCATTGCTGGGCGGTAAAAACTCCTTCGTCCTGTAACACGTATGTCAGGAAGGCTGACTAACTGAACATCCGGTAGTGCCTTTGACTTACTCTACCAGTCGAAGATCGAAATTTTTAAACAGGTTTACTCCTCGACGTTACTTCTTGGCTCAATTTAGCAAAAACACGGACGACTCAGAGCTTTGGCGCCTTTTTCGAGAGGGCGACGAGGACGCTTACACGACGATGGCCAACCGTTATTATGCCAAGCTTATTCACTATGGACAGAAATTTACGTCTGATAGACAAATAGTTGAAGATGCCCTTCAAGATGTGTTAGTTCGGTTGTGGGTAAGCCGCCGTACACTTAAGGATACGCCCTCCGTAAAATTTTACCTTTTAAAAGCCTTTCGACATCAGCTTTTTAAAGCGATGCAGAATTTTCCACGTAACCCAACTATTCAGGACGACACTCAGGAATATAACATGGAATTCTCTGCTGAAGATCACTACATCCAGCAGGAAACCGAAGTGAATGTCAGAAATGAGGTAGACGAACGTCTGGCTCATCTCCCCTTGCGGCAGCGGGAGGTAATTTACTTACGTTATTTTCAGAGTCTTACTATTGAAGAAATAGCGGACATACTGACCATTCGACCTCAATCCGTTAGTAACTTAGTTCAGCGGGCTTTGGCCAAACTACGGGAAAGCTGGCCTATAATCCTTTTTCTTATTCTTGACTTTTTGTCTAAATAAGGAAACAAGCGTAACAAGACCTGCTAAATTTGACAGAGTAAGACCTTTTGAAAATTTGATAAGGACTGAACGGTCTTGATAATAGGTATTGACGAACGGAAGTATATATATCTTAAGGTGTAAGCCATTAGTAATAAATAACTTGTAGTAATTTAGTTTATAACAAATTTTGTTGATTAGCGCAGTTCAGTTACTACCGCAAAACGTATCTACTAGTCACACCTAGCACTCGGTTTATTGGAACCAGGAGCTGGCCTGTTAACGCAACGCAAGCCTGCCTAGGCAAATTAAACACAGGTGAATCAGCCACTAAACCCGTTTCCTCAGTACCCCAGCATTTTGAAATCCGCTTTGGTGGTTAAACGGGTTAAACAAATGGTGACAATAAAACCATAATTAAAACCAACGTATGAAAACGATAGTAATGACGGTTGCGCTGCTAATGGCGGTAGCTTCTGTGAGAGGGTTGGCACAGGCAGGGGGTAATACATCTGGTCAGCAAGCAACGACCCAGGGCGCTTCCAAGCAAGGCGGTAAAGGGCCTGCTCAGAAAAAGGGGGCGACAATGAGTACTGGGTCCAGCAGTGCCAGTAGCCAATCGGGTGGTAATAAAGCGGGTGGCAAACGTGTCAATCAACAGGCCGCCGGTATCCCTGATCGAAGTGGAGCAACCGGCAGTACAGCTAGAATTGGAACGACCGGCAATACGTCAGGAAGTGGAGCGACAGGCAGCCCATCTGGAAGTGGAGCGGCTGGTAGTACGGCTGGTAAAGGATCGACCAGCAATACATCGACTAAATCAGCTAAAAAACAGTAAATATTTATCCTACCTGTCGCCAAAAACGTCAGGTAGGATAAATACAAACGGCCACAATAGGTCCCGGCAGATCGTTTCCTTGCCAAGTCTACAGCTTAAGTACGTGTTACAAGCTGCAATGAGTTAATGGAAGCTTTGTATGAAAATGCGTGGATGCCAAACATTCAGCATTTCCGTCCGGCCGTTGCCTTTAAGGGCCTTTCCGAAGAATCGTATTCACTGGAAACGTTGTTAATGCGGATGAGCAAGGATTAGGCGCAAATTGAACCTCTTCGTGAACAGTTTAAAAGTGAAGGATAACTGATCTAATTGATCAGTCATTTATAGGAGGCCCCTCCTTTCTAAAGAGCTTAGTAGCATCCTTCTTTTTGTTAGCCGAACAACCTGAAAATTCTGTACCTTCAACACCAACAACCTGCTTCCTGGATCGACAATAGGTTTCTCACATTCACGTCCTTGACGTGAGTTAGATACTACTATATCATCAAGTTAGGTTACGTTCGTGTCTCTACACAAGATCAACATCTGACGCTATAGCTAGATGCCCTTTATGCAGCAGGTTGCGCAAAAATCTTTCAGGAAAAGCCAGTGGGTCTAAAGTAGAATATTGTAGCTGTAGCCAATTTAACATTTATTAAACGAACGTTTGCTAAATGTTAATTCAATGACGTCTAACACTTATTAAACGAAAGGACGTTCAAGGTTAAAGATAACCACATTAGGATGATAGACGCTCATTGTGACTTACAATGGTATCCTATCCTTTCTTTTATAAGTCGAAAAGCGTTCATGAAATGGTTCTCCTTATTGCTTGTTCAGACTTATAAAGTAAGTTGTGCCGCTATTGGTGAACGTTAGATTTATATAGGCATACTTGCCCGCTGTGGCTGGATGAGCATCCAGTTTGTAGGTATTGGTTTGGTTGGTACCCGTCCCATCATCCACCGTTAGACTTAACGTGGTCTGAGTCACGGCCCATGTTCCTTCCAGGACGGTATCAGTTGTGGTACCCGAAGACTGGCAGGTGCTCGTTGCCGTTTCAGTGAAGGTGTTATCGCTCTTAAAATTGTAGTAAAACTCAATCTGGGAGCAATTATAACCGAAGATCTGCCGTAAATAGGCCAAATAATCGGATGTGCCATTAATCGGTGTCGGATCGACGGTAAAGGTCACTAATTCCCAGGTTCCGACTAAGTCCACCGTAGGGATTGGGGTGGTGTCTTTTTGTTTGGAGCATCCTAAGCACGTCAAACAGATTAAGGCAATGAGCCGAGTCGTCTTCATTTTTTTTCGTCGTTATTTCCACCCACGAATGGTGAGCGGTAGGGTGAATAAACTAGCCTTCAGACAGTCAGCGCCGATGTTGCGAAAAGAAAACAGTTGATTGCTAGGTCAAATTTCGCCAACCATTTTGCGCTACGCCATAACCCTTTACACCCACTGAGCAAGCGGTAAAATGCCTGCAAGCAAGGGTATTATCAAGTTACCTTTTACTGGAAGGGGAGACGGGCTATCCAGCCCGATTAGCGCGACATGGCCACCGATGCCTTTAGGGAGATTTGACAGCGTTTGATCCTAGCCGAAGTGCCTCTGGATGGCGCTAATGGAGTGAGCAGTCACTTGAATCAGGAAGCCGCGTTTAGTGTCTACTTTTCCCACCACTAAAAAAAGGTAAAAAAACGTTTTTGTGAGTCCCTAAAATGAGCACAACAGTATGACTATTAAGCGCTTACGCTGCCCATCAAATTTAATAGATTGGCCTTTTATCGTACGATTTTAAAGAGACATGGATTGGAAGGCGGGGTAGTATCGTAGAAAAGTATGGAACGGACGGTTGGCCCTAGGTCTGCATACCTACTGCTACCTCGCAGTGATACTCCCCAATAAATCTTCATGGCGGAGCGGGACCGTAACCAACTGTCAAATGCTCCTCAATCTCATACTTAGAGCAATTTATGAGATAGTGCCTCTGCAAAAGAAACGCCCACCCCAAGCGAGGCAGGCGTTTACCGCTTTTCTTCTAACTGTATGTTATGGCCGTACTAGCTTCAAACGCTGTTGCTGGCTGGCCGTGCTTACGTTCAGCAGCAACAGTCCCCGGCTCTGGCCTAGCGGCAGACTCACCAACTCAGTCTCACCCGCCTGCTCGATGCGCTGCTCATGGACGGTCCGGCCCTGCAAATCCACCAGCCTCAGAGTAACCGCTTGACCAACCACGCCTGTAATCTCTACTTCGGCCTGACTACCCACCACCGGGTTGCCCAGCACCTTGGCCTGCAAAGCTAACACCGGCTCGGGCGCACCTACCCGGGCCGGTGCCCCCGAGGGCGGAGTGCCAAAAATCAGCGTGTTGTTCAACAGTACGGTCACCCGGTTGTTCAGCCCCACCGGCCCGTAGATGGGCGCATACGAATAGTCATTGCCCTGATTAAACAAGCCAAAGTCCGAGCGTACCAACCGGAAGTCAATCACCCCTAAGCTGCTCAGGGGGCCCAGTTGTCGGGGGTTGCCCGGGAAGCTTAGCTCGACATAGCTATCGGCTCCGTTGACCGGCGCGGCTAAGCGAACCACACGGGCCTGCACATTGCTGGCCCCCAGATCAGCATAATCCACGTACACATTGGCCGTCTGACCGTTATCAGAGGTAAAGTAGTAGCGCAGCTTGAGAGCCGAGACTGGCAGCGCTACGTTGCCCGTATTGCGCAGCTCCAGCCGGGTCTGGATCTGGGAGGTAATCCCTCCATCCTTGGCGGCCGAGTACACCTGCACGGCGGTCTGGGAGGCCACCGGGGTTGGCTCCTGGCCCCAGACGATCACGCCGTTCCGATAGGCGGTGATACGGGCGTTGGGCAGATAGTCCCGGTTAGGCTGGTAGGAGTAGTCGTCGGTTTCGTTGAAGTTGCTGCGGTCCTTCTTCAGAATGCCATTCTCGATGGGTCCCGAGTTGCCGTTGGCCGGCAAGCTGCCGCCCCCGGGGAAGCTGTACTCGACGTAGCCAAAGGCCCCCTGTCGGGGCTGGGCCAGGGGAACATACTTCATGGTGACGGCCCCTAGCTGGGCGTAGTAAAGCTGAAAGTCCGTGGGCGGTGAATTGCCTTCGGAGGTGAACCAGTAGCGGACCGTTAGCTCGCCGTAGGGCACGGGCTGCCCGCCGGCATTGGCTAGCTTCAGAAATGGCTTGATGATCTGGTCCTGGGTCTGGCCGTAGTCCACGTCCTGGTGCAGCACCGAGAGGGTGGTGGGTAGCACCGTGAGTTGGAAGCTACCCACCGGGCTGGTACAACCGCCCTGGGTGCAGGTGGCGGTGTAGGTCTGGGTGCCCGTCATGGCCGTGGAGACAGTGAAGCTGCTGGCCGCGTTGCCGTTGGCCATGAGCATGCCTCCCGAGCAGCCCGCAACCGTCAGGCTGACGGGCCCCACGTTCTGGGCGATGGTCAGGCTGCTCACCCCCGCCGGGTAGGCATAACCACTCTGGGTGACGATCATGGGCGCCGAGGGCTGGGGCGTGATGGTGACCGTGGTCGACCCGTTCATAGCTTGCTGACAGCTGGTGCTGGCATTGGTAGCCAGCACGGTATAGCTACCAGTGGTCTGGGGACTGAAGCTCAGGGCGCTACCAGTGCCGGCCAGGGGCGAGCCCACCGGGTTGCCATCGCGTTGGAGTTGGTAGTTGACCCCCGACTCAGAGCCCGACAAGCCCACGCCAATGCCGCTGCTGCCGGCACAGTAGGCGCCCCCGCCGGTCACGGCGTACACCATCGGCAGGGGATTGACCGTTAGGCTCGCCGTGGCCGTAGCCGAGCAGCCATTGCTGGCCGTAGCTGTCACCGAGTAGGCCCCGCTCACACTAACCGAGAGGCTGGCGGTGGTGGCCCCCGTACTCCAGCTGTAGGCATCCCCGCCCTGAGCTGTAAAGTTCGCCGTTTGGCCCTGGCAGATGGTTTGAGAAGCCGGACTGATGCTCACACTAGGTGGCACGGGGTTGGTCAGCGTCACCGTCACACTATTGGTGCCCGTGCAACCAGCACTGGTCAGGCTAAAGCCGTAATAACTGCCGCCACTCAGCCCCGACAGCACGAAGCGGCTGTCGGCTACGGTGACGGTTTTGGTCTGCACGTCAGTCAACTGGCTGGTGCGATAGCTCACCGAGTAGTCCCCCCCGGCCACATTGGTGGTAAAGCCGATTTGACCGTTGGGCGTATCGCAGCGGGAGGAAGATGAAGTGCGGGTGTTATCCAGACTTAGCGTCGGCGTTGGCAAGACGGTGAGCTGGCCCGTGGCCATGGCGCTACAGCCATTACTAGCCCGGGTACCGGTGACCGAGTAGGAGCCGGGAGTGCTGGCGGCAGTACTGGCGGTGGTAGCCCCGGTGCTCCAGGTGTAGGTGTCGGCACCCGAGGCCGTAAAGGTCGCTGTCTGGCCCGAACAGATGGTCTGACTGCTTGGCGTTACAACAACGGTAGGGGCCACCGTGTTACTGGTGACCGTCGTCGTCGCGATGGCGGAGCAGCCCCCGGACACTGCCACGGTCACACTGTAAGGACCACTCTGGCTGGCCGTAGCGGTGGCCGGGTTGGCCGAATTGGCTTGAGCGCCACCGCTGTAGGTATACGTGGCACCCGACGGTCCGCCGTTAGTTGTCAGCGTGACGCTGGTCTTGGCGCAGGTTAAGGGGCCGTTGTTGCCCAAGCTTGGGAAGAAGGGCGCACTGACTGTGATTTGTTGCGATGCGCACGCACCGGGGGTGACACAGTTCCCTTCCCCCCGGACATAGTAGGTCGTCGTCGATTGAGGGCTCACTTGTATGGATGAGCCGGTACCGGCCGGCGTGCCTCCGCAGCTCCCCGAGTACCATTTCCAGTTGGTTGCGTCGTTGAGACTGCCGCTCTGGATTCGTAAAATGGTGCTGGTTCCAGCACAGATGGACGTTTGTGTGGTGGAAATAGTGGGTATGGTTGGGCTAAAGCAGGGGTTCTGAGCATTTGCCCTGGTTAGGGTTAACAAAACGGTCAGCAGACTCAACCAAACGAGGGGCATCCTTGGGCCTAGTCGTCTAGCGCGTAATGAAGTCACGCTGCTAAGAAACCCATCATCCAGGTTCCTCGAAGTTAGTTTCGGTACAGTAGAAATGGTCATACAAACATTGGTAAAAAGGTAATTAATAAAAAGTGAAAATAGTACGAACAACAAGTTTTTACCGCTGGTAGAGCCCAATGTGGGTTAATAGCGGATGTACAGGACGTAGCGAATCAAAATGTCCCATTTATCGCTGGGGCAAGATTAGGCGTTTCGTCAGCAAAGCAGTCGGAGATTTCACCCAAAAACTCGGATAATTGTCCCAACCGGGGGTGAAAGCGATTATTTTTTGTTTACATCCCGGTACTGACTGGGCGAGAGGCCGAATTCTTCGGCAAAGACCCGGCCGAAGTAACTGGGGTCCTGGAAGCCTACCGCATCGGCGATCTGGGTAATGTTCAGGTCAGGTAACAGAAGTAATTCTTTGGCTTTTTGCAGGCGCAGTGTTCGCAGATATCGGTTCATCGACAGCCCCGTCAGAGCGGTCATCTTGCGGTGCAGGGAGTTGCGACTCGTCCCCATCATCGTGCAGATCATCTCAATATCCAGCGCCGGGTTATCCAGATGCGGCAGTACGTTGCTGCGTAGCCTGATCAGAAACTGGTCTTCCCCCATCTCAGGCGCATCGGTCGGAATCGACCCGTCAACGTCCAAGGCTAGTTGACTATAAAAGCGCTGTAACAGACGCCGGATCTGTAGCTGGTTACTCAACACGACCCTCAACTCTTCGCGGGAGAAAGGCTTCACCAGATAGGCATCTGCCCCCCGGCGTAACCCCATGATTCGGTCACTCACCGCAGCCCTGGCCGTCAGTAACACAATGGGAATGTGGCTGGTCCGTTCGTCATGCTTCAGGGTGTCGCAGAGTGCAAAGCCATCTTTAAGTGGCATCATCAAATCACTCAGAATCAGGTCCGGAATACTCGCCAATGCCTGATCGATACCGACCTGCCCATTTTCGGCCCGAATCACCTGGTATTCATCCTGTAGACAAATCTGGATGTACGTGGCTACGTCCTCATTATCTTCCACCAGTAACACCACGGGCCGCTCCCTGGCCACATCCCGCGTGGGTTCGCCCCACTGGAGTTGGGCTGAATGTATAGATGACGGTGCGGGAGATGGCCCTTCCGCCTGGGATGCCCGACGGGTGAGGGGTAAACTGACAACAAACTCAGCTCCCCGGCTGTAAAGGGCCTGCCCCGAATTGTTCGACCAGGGTTGGCCGGGTCCATCCTGGCAGGGCACATCGAGCAGTAGCCCATCCAGGCCGGGCCCATCCAGGCCGGACCGATTACGAACGGCCAGACCACCCTGCATAAGCCCCACCAATTCCCGCACCAATGAGAGGCCTATTCCGGTATTTCCGCCCGATGCGTTCTGCGGGTTCTCAATTTGATAAAAGCGATCAAAGATCCTCGGCAGATGGGCTGGCTCGATGCCGGGTCCGGTATCGCTCACCGTGATCTGAATCCACGGCTGATCGAGGTGTCTAGTCGGGATTAGCTCCTCGTGGTATCCGGCCGCAGAGAGCGAATGCCAACTATTCTGAACGGCAACCCTATAGATTATCTGACCACCCGTAGGGGTAAATCTCAGGGCATTGATCAGCAGGTTCGCTAAAATATCCTGGAGTTTATCTTTGTTGAAGTCAGCTTCGCACTGCGCTTCCTCAGACTGAAACTGTAGCTGTACCCCCTTCGCCTGAGCGATGGCATGGAACGATTCCCCGACGTAGCTGACGAAGCTGACCAGATCGGCCCGTTCGAGGTGAATGGCCATCTCCCCGGCTTCGAGTTTCGAGAGGTCCAGTATCTGGTTGATCAGCCGTAGTAAGTTGTTGCCATTGCGCTCAATGAGGCCGGCCATCTGTCGCAACTCAGGGTCGAACTTTTGGTTCAAGCTGGCCGCCATGCCCAGAATGACGGTGAGGGGCGTCCGAAATTCATGCGAGATGTTGGCAAAAAAACGTGATTTGGTTTCGTCGAGCCGCAGCAGGTCCTGTGCCTGCTGCGCAATGAGCTCAGTGGCCGCTTGGATCTGGATCTGTAACCGGGTTTGTTCCTGCTGGTGCCTCCAGACTCGCCACCGGCCCCATCCCCAAACCGAGCCAATCAGCAAAACCAGCATGATCATGAGAAACCAGTTGCGCAGATAAAACGGGCGTTGTACGATGACCTGGATGGCCAGATTCGCCGATGACATCTGACCATCGGCCGCCTGTCCTTTTATCGATAATTGATACTCGCCGTACGGTAAATTACTCAACCGGATGGAGGGCTCAGTCTGATACGTCCACTCGTTGTCCAGCCCCTTAAACTGGTAAGCGTACACGTTTTTTTGGGCGTCGGCGTAATTGAGCAGCGCAAAGTCCAGCACACTCGTCCGGTCACCGGGCTGTAGAATAATCCGGTTACTTTTTACCACTTCTTCGGTTTTGTCAACCAGTTTATCCAGCGCATTATCAAACTGGCGAAACGAGACGATTTGCAGCGGAAGGGTAATCGGAGGTTTCTCGTGTTCAAAATCGGGAGGATTAAATGCGGTTATGCCGTTTAGACCGCCGAAATAAAGCTGACCGTTCGGGGCCTGAACATGAGCAATGCGGTTAAATTCATTGTGAGTAATGCCATCCTGAACCGTGTAAGACCGGGTTGTCATTCGGACCGGATCAAACTGCATAATACCGTAGTCACTGCTCAGCCACAGATGGCCCCGCCGGTCGGCATAGACAGCGTAAATATTGTCGTTGGATAACCCATCGGTACGTCTGAATTGCCGGTAGGTGTTTTGCTGGCGGTTCCACCGAATGAGTCCCGCATTGGCCGTTGCCAGCCAAAACAGGCCTTGGGTATCCTGGTAAAAATGCTGATAACTGTCGGTAGGCAGCCGAAAGCGCCCCTTGCCTCCACTCCAGTAACGAGCCGTGATGCCCCCTGATGAATCAACCGTGTACAAACCCGTAGTCGCACAGATCCAAAGGGTGCCCTGTCGATCGGCACCGATATGAAGCACATGCGACTTGGCTAGTTCGGGAAACTGGTTGTAGCGAGTGAACGGCAAAACCTGTCCCGTTTTCGTCTCGACAAGCCAGAGACCTACTAGCCCACCCGCCAGAGAGTGCTGGTTACTACATGGGAACATTGTCCAGATCGATCCGCCATTGGGCAATGGAGAGAGCGTTTGCGAATCGGTTCGAATGTCATACCTGACTAAATCGATCTGGCCTATGTTTAGTTTTCCAGGCTGACTATTGGTTAAGCCATACGAAATGCCACGTACCAATAACTTCCTGGCTGTCCCATCTAATAGATCGCAGCTAAACAAGCCTTTTTTTTCCAGGTTGGCGTATAGCTTATTCCCCACAACGGAGATACCTCGAATGGATGCCGCCTTTTCCTGGATATTGGTTGGCTCGTAAAAGAAGCGGTGAAAGTAGTTTTCAGTTACCTTGACCTGGTACACACCAAAACTGGTCCCTAACCACATCCAGCCGTTTCTGTCGGCGAAGAAACAGCGATTGTCAATCGACTGGCCTGCCAGTTGCTCCTTCAAATCCAATAGGGTTCCTTTGGTGTCACTCCGTAATTGAGTGCCCGTCCAAATCAATCCGCTACGATCAAACGCATAGTATACCGGGGAGAAAAACGCAGTTCTTCCTTGCCGCAATGAAGCCGGTAATTGCCGTCGATTCCCCAGCTGATCTACACTATACTGTACTCCCTGTAGATCGGTGTCTGAACGGTAGACCGTATAGAAAAATTCGATACCCGCATGGGGCTGACCTAAACAGACGTTAATGGTGCCTGGATCGTGTCGAAAGGTATGGAGAACACGACCATCTTGGGTTAATTCGACTAATTGATTGCCATCGGCGGTGGCCCAGATGGTGTTACGGGCGGTAACCTGGTGAATGGTCAAACTTTTATAGTGGGCAAGGGGCACATAGTGGAGGCCGGACCTGGGATGGTAGGCTATCAGGATAGCCGGTTGATAATTGGCGAAGAAGATCGTGCCGTCAGGACTGCCCAACACGTGCTGCCCAACCAGTAAAGAACTTGTCAGGAAATACTTTTTGAATTTCTCATCAAATGAAATAGCCGTGCCCGTCAACGGATTAAACAGGCTAATCCGCACCTTACTATCCTTATAAGTGCCCATGAGCCACAAAAGGCCATCGGCGTCCTCGGCAATAGACGCTATCTCATCGAAATCGAGCCCGTTACGTTCTTTGGTGTAGGTGGTAAATTTCAGCCCATCGAATCGGTTCAGACCAAACCTGGTACCGAACCACATAAAGCCCCGCCGGTCCTGTAAAATGGCGTTTATTTCCCGATGCGACAAGCCGTTTTCAGGGCCATACTGTTGTACAGAAGCGGCAAATTGCTGGGCCTCAGCTACCGAACAAAGGCAGAATAGTATACATACGATAAAGCGTACAGTTTTCAAGTTGAGTTATAAAGTGGTTTACCACGAACTAAATTAGCATGTAAGTTCGCTCATTTGAGTCAATTTCTAACAAATTTATATACACTAACAAGTCAATGCTGGGTAGATAAATTGTCAGATTTCAAACCAAACTCACCATCCCATTTTTGTCCTGACACTTCAGGTTTGAGAGCTTGCCTGAACTTTTTGATAAACCTGCCGCGTCGACGACCGTCCGGTGTAGAGGTCTGATCTTCGACATCAATCAGGGAACGGCAGTCTATGCCTGGGTGCAAACGGCGCACGTTATACTGCATGCCCCTCGGCCGATATAGTTGAAAAGCGAATGATGAGCATTCTGCAAGTCGATAATTGACCCGTCTCTACTACTTCTGACTTAAAATCCCCGTAGAACAACTCAACTTGTACGTTTTGATACTAAGCGGTTTACATGAACAGGCCAACGTTCCAAGAAACGCCCGGTTTAAAGAGAGTAAAACCTCTCTTTGTCTCACGGAAGAGCGTTTTAAGAGAAAAGCAGAGTTTTCAAATAAATAATTTGGTACTGTTTTTCTCTTAAAATCGTTTGTCAGCCCTAAATTACAGTATACCCTCCTGTGTGGCCTGATACACGGTCCTCACGGTAGGCTGGAAACCCAGATAACGAGCCAGCGTACAATCGCTAAGGAGGTACCAAGGATTCACCAGTGGCTCGGAGGAGGAGTCTATTGGCTCACCAACTAACTGGGCTAATTCGTAAATCGACGTGGGGGCTTCATCGGCAATATTGACGATGCGCTCGTCCATCCCTCCCAACAAGGCCAAATTCATCGCCACGGCGATGTCGCGGTGGTGGATGGTACTCATCCGCATAGCGGGGTGCCAGTTGCCAGCTTTTGCGTACTTCGGTAAGGCTTCCAAATGCCCATCGCCGTCACCGTAAACAAAGGGAAACCGCAGGACCACCCAGTTCAGACCACTTTCACGCAGTTCCTTTTCAGCCGCCACCTTACTGGCAGGGTAAGCTTGTTGGGGCGTTACATTGTCATCTTCCCGGCCTGGATGCGAATTATCAGCGTTGTAGACGTTGGTCGTACTGGCCAAAATGAATCGGGCGGCCGGGGCATGCGCTTTTACCGCCCTAATCAGGTTGCGAGTCCCTTCTAAATTGCTCTTCCAAATCAGATCAGTGTCTTGGGTGCGAAAAACGGCGGCCAGATGAATAATGGCGGATACATCTTTCACGGCCTCGGTGAGCGAGGTAAAATCGAATAAATCGCCTTCTACTACCGTCACACCATCCGGAATACTCTTTCCGGCTCGTACCAGCGCACGGCAGTCCGTGCCCGCATCGACTAGACGCCGGAGCAGGCGCTCACCAACCAAACCGGTTACACCAGTTACCAATAGTTTACCCACTTGTCTGTTCATATCCTATCTAATTTATGATAGGAACAAAGTTCACCGGAGCGCCGTGAACCGAGCTGGATGAAAGCCGATGTGTTCAGGACAAATCCTGAAAAAACTCGGCAACCGTTCTACCGGTTACTTTTTTAAACAAGCGGGAAAAGTAATCGGGGTCATTGAAACCGAGTTCAAACGCTAGTTCCTTAACCGAAGTCCGCTCTCCATAGTACAGCCGGCGTCTGGCTTCCAGGATCAGTCGATTGGTCACAAATTCTTTTGGTGATAGTCCCGAATAGTGTTTAACGAGCTGATACAAACTATCCGTACTGAGAGCAAGTTCCTGGGCAATATCCTTAATGGCTGGGTGATCGGTCAAGTTGTTTTCAACGAATACCTTGAATCCGATATATTTGGCAAGTCGGTCATCGGCTGGCTTATGCTCCCCGGCCAAATAAGCCACATTTATTTCTGTCAGGAGGCTATTGAGATGGGCTAAAATGAGTTCAGGCTCTGTATTTGAAGCCGTCAATAAGCCTTGAAGCATGTCAAAAATCGCTTGAAGTCTATTGGCGGCAAGTGGTGAAAATCTTATTTTTTGCTGATTGATTGGATTCAACAGAAACGAATACTGTCTGGGTAATCGGGACAGGCATTGGTCATCAAAGCCCAGTTTATAATAATTATTCTCGTGTAGGGCGAAGGAAACCTGTTGAATCTGGTGGGGCAAACAGAACAGTAACTCATGCTTGCCAACCTCGATTGTTTCCCCATCAATCCCATATTGGGTACAGCCCTCTAGTACAAACAGCAAGAAGTAGTACCGTAAGCGGTGGGTAGGGCCGTAGTTTGCTCTGGCCTCTGGAGAGACATGGCCAAAATTGGGAGAAACGATCCGAATCGGTAGTTGGTTATTTTGGCTGAAATCTTCTGGTAACGAATTGGAAGCGGGCATACCTAGTGACTGCCAACATGGATGAATCAAAACATATCTTTCTCACTGGGAAAGGCAACCAGGGCCTAACAAAGCGGGGTGTAAAGTTTAGCTTCAACCCCATAAAATACAAATAAGTGTCTCGCATAGCAGCCGAAATTGAGGCATTACCGTATCGTGAAACGCCCCATTTATAGATACACTCTTGTGAGCGAATTTTGAGACATTAATCTTTAAAAATCTGTCAAACTTGGTTTGTAGCTTACGGTGAAGGATCTCCTCATTTTTTTGAACCTCGCTCGCTCAGCGCTAGCTTGACGGCTTCATACAAATTGACAATGGCTCCCGTTTTGGACAAGCTGGCAAAATCGACCGTCTGCTTGGTTCCTGGCTTCAGCACCGGCGTATGATACACCACCGCCGATTGCAAAATGATGCGCTTTAAATCCACAGGGGTGAGCATAGGAAAGTAGCTTTTCAACACAGCCGCCATGCCCGCAACGACCGGCGTAGCCATGCTGGTGCCACTGCCTGGCTCATACGTATTTTTAGGTGTAGTGGACTCAATCAGCACCCCAGGAGCAAATACGTCTACTGTCCGCTTACCGTAGTTGGAAAACTCGCCGACAAGACTACTGTCATTGCTTCGATCACTGGCCCCCACCGTGATCAAATTGGGTACCTGCTGGCCGTTTAAAAACAAAGGACTCGGATACATCCGGGCTGAATCAAGATCAATCTGGTCATTACCAGCTACGTGGACCAGTAACACCCCTTTTTGGCCCGCGTAGCGAATGGCGTCGTCGACCACCGACTGTTCGGGTGAGAAGTATTTACCAAAACTCATATTGATGATCTGTGCCCCATTGTCCACTGCATAACGGATGGCATTGGCTACGTCTTTGTCGCGTTCATCGCCGTCGGGGGTGGCCACCAGGCTCATGATCTGCACACGATCCGCTATGCCCTGCACGCCCAGCGTGTTGGTCCGATCAGCCGCAATAATGCCGGCAACATGGGTACCGTGCCAGGTACCAGTCTCTGTATAGCCACCAATGACATCGGCATTCCCGTAACCACGTTCGGTTAGATTGGCGGGTTTAGCATCAGTTGCAGGTGGGAAATACTGCAGATTGTAGGCATAGTTCACCCGAGTCTTGAGCCGACTATTGACCCGCTGGTGGCCGCGCTGGTAACTGTCAAGATCCTGGTTTGCGTAGCCACGCATCAGCATGCCCTGGTAAAAAGCCTGTGCCTGTTTGATGAGTGTCGTATCACTGGTGGGCGGATGGTGCAGCAGGGCCGTATCAATCCGAGTGACCCCAAAGACCTGCTTCAACTGGGCAATCGTGGCGCTGTCCTGCGCGAGGAAGCGGCTATCTACCGTATAGCTCTGCTTATAGCCAGCTTGTCGGCTTTCAAAATAGGGCTTCACTACTTTCCAAAGCGCCAGTTCTCGTGGCTGAGAGGCCGTGCTGCCTTTCGTCTCGAATAATGGTTGAAGCCGGGCGTAAAGCCGGGTCTCTTCTTTCTGAAGAAAAGCCAGGGTTCTCCCGTCCTTCAGGCCCAGAAAATTCCAGCCGTGGATGTCATCTATGTAGCCATTGCGGTCATCGTCCCTGCCGTTATCGACCAGTTCCCTGGGGTTAGTCCAAATGAGGGATTTCAAGTCTTCATGGTTAGTATCGACGCCCCCATCAATAACCGCGACAATGACTGGTGTCTTAGGCTTGGGCAGGGTCTGCAGGAGTTGATAAGCTCGGTTGGTGCTGATACCGATGGTTTTGTCCGTCAGGGGGTCCAGGTGATGCCACTGCACCCAGGGTTTTTGCGCAAAAGCTATCCCGGCGACAAATATTAGGCTAATTAATAGGATGATGCTCAGTCGCATAGAGTAGGCGGCATGGGAGAGACGATAGACAAAGGTACTTGATTCGTTGGTGGGGCAGGTATCCTGTTGAGTGAATGGTCAACTAATCCGGAATGAGAACTAAATCGTCTCATTTTTGAGAATATAAGGACAGAGGCTAGTCCAGCTGTTTCCTGCGCTTTTCTAGCAAATCCGTTAGCAAGTTTGTCAGCGCTCCCAGATCTACCGGCTTCACTAGATGACCATCGAATCCCGCTTCCTGGGTGCGCTCACGGTCGTCCGCCTGGCCATAACCCGTTAAGGCAATAATCACCACTTGCTGACCCCAAGCCTGCTCCCGGATGGTTCCACATGTGGCATACCCATCCAACTCGGGCATCCCAATATCCAGCAGAATGGCCGAGGGGTGTAGTTGTTCAGCGGCTTCGATGCCGGCCCGACCGCTAGTTCGGGTATGGGCGTCATAGCCGTTCAGCTTCAGCAGCATGGCCAGGGTTAAAGCCGCATCGGCGTTATCATCCACCACTAAAATCCGCCGGGCAGCCGATGGATTATTGACCTGCGGCTTGGGAGTAACCTCTGGTTCAGGAGCCGTTGGGGGCGTCGGTAGATGAACGGTGAAGGTGCTCCCCTGGCCTAACCCTTCGCTTTGAACGGCCACGCGTCCCCCATGCAGTTCGACTAATTGTTTGACCAAGGTTAGGCCTAAGCCTAAGCCCCCTTTCGAGCGAGCCAGCGTGTTATCCATCTGCACAAATAATTCAAAGATGGACTCTAACTGATCAGCTGCTAAGCCAATGCCGTTATCCCGCACTTTAAGTATGGCTTCTTGACGGCCAAGTTCCAGACTCAGCCAGACCTGACCCTGCTCGCCAGTATAACGGGCACCATTGGTTAATAGATTGGCCACTACTTGCGTAAGCCGGTCCTTGTCACCTTCCACCTCAATCAAAGCAGTGGGCAGCTCAACCTGCAAGCGTCGCCCCTGCTCTTGGTACAACGGCTGAACCGATTCAGCGGCCTGGGCGATCACCTTCCCCAGATTGACCCGCTGCCGCTTCAACTCGATCTTGCCCTGGCTAATGCGGCTTACATCCAGCAGATCATCAACCATCCGAACTAACAGATTGGTTTGCCGGTTCATAATGGCTAGTGTGTCGCGGCTGGTCTGGTCCTTACCGTCGGTAAGGGTCAGGATTTGCAACCCTGAACGGATAGTGGACATGGGATTGCGCAGCTCATGAGCCAGCATGGCTAAAAACTCGTCTTTGCGCTGGTAGGCTAATCGCAGGGCTTCTTCGGCGCGGGTGTGTTCCAGTGTTTGGGTATCCTGGGAAAGGATAATGGCCGCGGCCTGGGTGATGGCCTTGGCCAGGGCCGCTTCCTGGGCCGTGGCCTCGTGGACGTCCGGAAAGTAGAGGGCCAAACTACCGATGGCTTTGCCCTGCCGGGTCAGGATCGGGTAGGAGCTGGTGGCCCGAAACTGATGGGCGGTGGCCATAGGCAGATAGGGTTGCCAGGGCGGGGCTTGACACACATCTCGGGTGTGCACGGGGCGGCCGGTAGCCATGGCATAGCCGCTGCAAAACGAGTCGTCGCTAACGGGAAAGCCATTCAAGGGGGCCGTGTAGGCTGGGTCCATGTCGCCCGCCCCTTCGATGGCATGTAAGCGTTTGCCGTCGGGATAGGCCAGATAAAAGGCCGTGCGCACCCCGATTTCCAACTCCAGTTTGACCATTCGAGCGAGTATGTTCAAGGAGTTGACCAAGGGCTCGCCGTTGACGGCCGCCTGAAAGGCCTGGTTCTGGATTAGGGTGCGCTGTGTAGCGGCAGCCTGCAGTGGATCGGGTTGTAATAGGCTGTTCATGGCTGGGCAAAGGCTCTTTGGCAAAACCATTTAGTTGCTGATGTGGTATTAGCCCACTAAGTTAGTCTATTATTGGCCTTATTCTGACGTATAGGAGCGGGTAAAAGATCGTGAACCACTAGCGTTTTTAGAAACGCCCGAATTAATGAGCAGATGCATAAACACTTCGTCGGCTCAGGCAGGAGCCTATTCATGAGCATTTCATCGGCTCAAGCAGGATCATTTTTTATAAAGGTGTTACATTATCCCAAAAGGCCGTCTTAGGAATAACTTAATAGTATTCCTTCAACTAATTAACATCGATGAGCTTATCAATAACTGAACTGAAAGGGAGCACAGATGCTCTTATCGACGCATTAAAAGGCCAGGGCATTACCAATAGTGAAGCGCTTCTAGAAGCCAGCCGTACCCCCACTGATCGGAAGAAGCTGGCAGCGCTGGCCAATACAGAGGCAAGTGTAATTTTAGATTTAGCGAACCGGGCAGACCTGGCTCGTATAACAGGTATTGGCGGTGTATACAGCGACTTATTGGAAGAGGCAGGTGTCGATACTGTTAAAGAATTAGCCCGGCGGTCTGCGGAAAATTTACTTATCAAAATTACTGAAATTAACTCGACTAAAGAATTGACGCTTCGTCCCCCCTCGCTTGAGCAGCTTGCTGACTTTATCGAGCAGGCTAAAACATTACCCACAGGACTGGAATACTGATTGACACTGTGTACAGGAAAGCCAGGTTGAGTAGTTCAACAAAACCAGACATGATAATAACCCGTCAATTTAGGTTAATCCAACCACTAGCTGGTGATCGGTTGCAACTACTTCAGAGAGCTCCTTTAGTGCATCGTCGTCTCATTTGGGAGAGTTTTATAAGAGTAGAGTACAACTCCCAAATAGTATGGTAAAGGGGAAGCAGCTGACAATTGATACAGATGGCTAGCTTGCTTTCGAAAGCCTGTTAAATTAAGTTAAGGTTGGCTGTCAAGCTTTTATTGATTCCTGAAAGGCCACACTTTTGTGAGCAACTTAACAGAGAAGAATGAAGTTTTTTCATGTACTGGCTCGTATATCCATATTCATTGGCTTAACAGCTTGCAATCGGTTGAGCAATGATCCGGCTGCAACCTATATCTATCAGCTTCCTGAACAGTTCTCAGATGGTTGGTCAGTGGCTTCGCTCAAAAGCCAGCAAGTCGATCCCAAGCCCATTGAGGATTTAACCAATCAGATTCTGAGGGAACAATATCATAATATTCATAGCTTACTCATCGTCAGGAACGGCAAACTGGTTTACGAAAACTACTTCAATGGCTATACTCAAGCCATTCCCGAAAACATTTACTCGGCCACCAAAAGCATCACCTCCCTGCTAGTTGGTATTGCGCTTGACAAACACCTGATTAACCGGATTGAGGATAAAGTATTGGATTATTTTCCCCAATACGCTGATTTACCCAACCTGACTACCGCCAAAAAGCAACTTACCATCCGGGATTTGCTGACAATGAGTTCAGGCCTGGAATGTAATGATGATGACCCCCAATCGCCCGGTAATGAATCAACGATGTACCACTCCTCGGATTGGGTTCACTATACGCTTAGTTTACCCATGAAGGCTGATCCGGGTACACTAACAGCCTATTGCACAGGAGGAGTCGCTGTCTTGGGTGGTATTCTTGAGCGGGCAACAGGACAAACCATCGACGAGTTTGCCCAGGCCTCTTTGTGGACCCCGCTAGGTATCCAGTCCATTCGCTGGGATCGTATGCCCACCGGTCAGGTCAATACCAGTGGGCGTATGTTTATTCGACCACGCGACATGGCCAAACTTGGGCAATTGGTTCTGAATCAAGGCAAATGGCAGGGGCAGCAAGTTGTGTCCGCCGACTGGGTAAGGGAATCGACTCGCCAACAGGTGGTTCTGCGCGATCAGGAATACGGGTATTTATGGTGGCGTAGGTCATTCCTGATGGATGGTAAAACGGTTCCTGCTTACTATGCGTCGGGCAATGGCGGGCAGTATATTGTCGTTATTCCGAGCGAAAATATGGTCGTTGTTTCTACAGCGGGGAATTTGAATTCCGCCTTTACGGCGCAAGTATTTGGTATGATCCGCTTTGGCATTCTTCCCGCTTTGTTATGAGGAAGTCTATAGTGAGCCTCCTGCTGGTTTATCTGTTTGTGGCCTTAACTAAGCCGGTTCTGGGTCAGCAGCGAACGCAATTTTTGGGGCTGACCGCTGGGTTATCTCCCTTGCAACTTAAGGATCGATTTCGTTCAGAGTACACCTATCGAGGAGCCGGGTTGGGCCTACAGGTTTATTACGGCCAAAACCGATTAAAAACGCAGTGGCAGCTCGAAGCAGCCTATAGCCAGGTAAGCTCTCAATCCATCGTTTCCCGAAGAGCGTCTACCCAACTTGGGGATTTACTTTTCACTTACCGATGGCGATTGTCGTCTACTAGCCGCCAGGAAAATCGGTTTGCGTTTTTTGGCGGTCCTGGCCTTCACCTGTTTAGCACGACCACCAATTACTCACCGGACATTGACGTCAAAACAGTGGTAACGACAGGGATTGCCGCTTTAGGTGTATCGGCGAAGGCAACTTATCAACTGAGCGCCAAACAGAGCCTTGAAGGGCAGGGCTTTGTTTCAGCCCTTAGTGGGGTTTATCGCCCCGATTACGCCTATTTTGGCCGCGATAAACTGGCTGTAAGCTGGTTGGGCAAGAATCCTTTCTTGAACGCCCAGTTATCGTATCAGTATCAACTTAGTAAACAGTTGAAGGCAATTGGAATTTACCAACTAACTTACTTCCATTACGATAAGCCTCGCCCCGTAACTGGGTTAACTCAAAGCGTTCGGCTAGGCCTTCAACGAACGTTTTAGGGACTCCTTTGGGTATCACTTGTGATCTACTCAGTTATGATGAAATCTTGCCTATCTCATGTATGAGCCTTTTATGAGAAAGGCATTTAAAGGCGAGACACTGCTTAAAGGAGTTTCAGTTTTCTCAACCAGGCTTATACTGTGATTTCGACTTCTTTTGCTCTGACTCCCTGGCGGTTTTACGACCGCCAATTCGTTACCCGTAATACGGTCAATAAGGGAATCTTGGAGCGGTTCGAGCAGTTATTGAACCAGTATTCTCAGACCGATAAACCTCAACTGATTGGCTTGCCTTCGGTGGCCTACTGCGCGGGTGAATTGAATTTATCAGCCAATTATTTTGGCGACCTAATCAGAAAAGAAACCGGCAAAACAGCTCAGGAATATATCCAGGCAAAGGTGATTGATGTCGCCAAAGAACGGATTTTTGATCAGCCGAAATCGGTTAGTCAAATTGCCTATGATCTAGGTTTTAAATATCCTCAGCACTTCATCCGGCTCTTTAAACAGCGAGTTGGCCAATCCCCCAACGAATACAGGATGCTGAACTAAAGCCTATAACGCAATCTATCCAAGAATGTGTCCGACTTGCCTGTCTCTTTGAACGCCGGTTAAGCGTGTCGCCTAGTGGCACGATTAGAAAGATGCTGGTAGCATACCCCAATTGGGTCGCCGTTATCAGTAAACTCGCTCCTGCTTTATCAATGGAGAGCGACGAAGCAATATAGCGCAACAGCGGCTGTTCCCAGTACAGGTTCGCTAAGGCAATGCCTCCCGAAACAGCGAAGACCCAGGTTTGCTAGCAGACATTCGAGGATGACTTGCTGGCTGCATAGCTGACGTAGCGTTACTGGTGTCCAACGATTTTGTGTGGCACGTAAGGCTCTTCTAAAAAGGCAATTTCCTCCGCACTCAGCGTAATATCCAGGGCCGGTACCGCATTTTCCAGATGGGAAAATTTCGTGGCTCCAATGATAGGAATAGTTACCGGTTGCTTCTGGAGCAACCAGGCCAGTGCAATTTCTACACGCGCCATCCCCCGTTTTTGGGCGATGGAAGCCACCCGCTCGATGACGAGCTTGTCGGCATCCGCGCTCGCATCGTACTTTATTTTCTGCACCATATCGGTTTCACTCCGCTCGGTCTTTTCGGTGAAGTCACGCGTCAACCTGCCCGATGCCAGGGGGCTATACGGCGTCAGGGCAATGTTCTCTGACTTACAATAGGGAATCATCTCCCGTTCTTCCTCCCGATAAAGCAGGTTCAAGTGGTTTTGCATCGAGGCAAACCGCGTCCAGCCCCGTTGATCGGCGATCTGATTGGCCTTTTGAAACTGCCAGGTATACATGGAGGAAGCGCCGATGTAACGCGTCTTTCCGGCCTTCACCAGATCGTGTAAGGCTTCCATGGTTTCTTCGATGGGCGTCGCGTAATCCCAGCGGTGAATGATGTACAGATCGACGTAATCGGTTTCTAGCCGCTTGAGGCTGTTATCCATCTCACTCAGGATCGCCTTTCGGGAAAGTCCTTTCCCATTGGGTTTATCCGTCATCGGAAAGAAAACCTTGGTGGCGATGACCACCTCATCCCGGCTGGCGAAGTCCTTTAACGCGCGTCCTACTATTTCTTCACTGTTGCCAAAGGCATAGGCATTCGCCGTATCAAAAAAGTTGATCCCTACTTCCAGGGCTTTCTGGATAACCGGGCGGCTGGCGGCTTCATCTAGTCCCCACTGGTTTTGTGACCAATTTTCGGCCTGACCGAATCCCATACAGCCTAAGCATAGTTGGGATACGTCCAATCCGGTATTGCCAAGCTTAACGTATTTCATGACTGTTTGCGTGATAGGTAACTGCCGCCCTGATCAGGAGCGAATGACACCACAAAGGTAGGTCGATCAACCGGGTCACAGTTAACACATATCAAACAGAAAAGTAATGATTTCAAATAATCACCTTGGTTAGTTATTGGCGGTGAGCCATCAGCCCCGGAAGGATTTAGGGATACTTCCGGTCACTCGTTTGAAGTAGTTGTTGAAATGAGTGGTATAGGCAAAGCCCAGGCCGTAGGCAATTTGGGCGATACTCCAATCGGTATGCTGCAAAAGCGCTTTGGCTTCACTGGCAATGCGTTCGGCGATATGATTGGTAGTGGGCTTGCCCGTAATTTCTTTCACCGATCGATTCAAGTGGTTGACGTGCACTGACAGCCGATCGGCATAGTCCTGAGCGGTGCGTAGGGTTAGCGGTTGCTCTGGGCTGTCGATGGGAAACTGTCGCTCCAAAAGATCTAGAAACAGGACTGTCATGCGTGAGGCAGCACTTTTGTGCTGAATCAACGTATCGGAGGGCTGAATCTTTAGCGCTTCGTGAACCACCAACTGAATATAATTGCGAATCAGTTCATCCTTAAAGGGATACTGCCCGTCCTGCTCGCTGAGCATCTTGTTGAATAATTCGTCAAAGACGACTACCTGACTGGCCGTAAGGGGTAGGATCGGTGTGCCCCCGATCCTGAATAAAGGCGATGTCTGAATACTTTCCGAACGCTCAACGGCTTTGAGAAATTGTTCACTAAACAGACAGGAATAGCCAATTTGCCTGGGCGAAAGCAGTTCGACGGAATACGGAATATGGGGGTTGCCGAAGAACAAAAACGGGCCATTGACTTCCACGCTGCGATTAGCATAGTGAATGACCATGTGAGCGGTTGAGAGAATGATTTTATAAAAGTCTCTTCGCCGATAGGTGGGTGCTCCGCTGGCCGGAATATCGACCGGATAAACATTGAAACCCCGGAGCTTTAAATTCACCGAATTGGCTTCATAAACTGCGTCAACCGTTTGGTTATTCATAACGCAAAGTTAATGAAATCAATCGACCCTTCGATTAGTCTCCCGAGTTTCCTTGACACTCAGTAGTTGGGCGTTTTGGTCTGGGTTTATGTTCATGCTATTCTAGGAAATACGAAAGGGAGTGGTGTCACATTAAACGCCCCATTTAATAAGCGAATGCATGAAATGATTTATCGTCTCAAGTAGGAGCATTTTTTATGATTTCAAGGTTTACCATTTAGCGTATATATGAGCATAAGCTGGTGAGAGGATTTTACTTTTTCCCTCTGTTTTCAAAAATGATAAGGAAAGGGTTATGCTTTAGTTGGTCACTTTACTTTGAAAGGCGCATATTTGATGAAAGTAGGTTGTAATGATTCAGAATAACATATATTTGTTCTATAAACAGCTCTATTTTTGTTTACAAAATATGAAAGTCGATTCGCTTGCCAATAAAGCCTATATCGAAATCAGGCGGAAAATTTTATCCAACCAGTTGGTGGCGGGTACTCGCTTAAAAGAAGACCTATGGGCTAAAAAGATAGACGTAAATCGAATGGCGGTTCGCGAAGCACTAACTCGGCTTCAAGGTGAGCAATTGATTGTCTTTGGCGAAAAAGGAGGCTATTTTGTGAAATCCATGACCGCCAGCGACATCCGGGAAATTCGTGAAATTCGTGAATTACTGGAATTAGGAGCCCTCCGGCTAGCTATTCAAAAAATTGATGATCAACAACTTGCTAAGCTGGAGGAAATTTGCAACGACTTTTCATCCATGGTAGAGCGAGGTTATTTGAGTGGTGCGTTGGAAGCCGATGTCAAATTTCACGAAACCTTGATCGACTGCGCCGGCAATTCCAAACTGATGGATATATATCAAATCAGCAATATTCCCCTGTTTCACCAAAAAATCGGGAAGACACAGATCCATATGGACGACTATGAACTTACCGACCAGGAGCACCGACAGATCCTGAAAGGCCTAAAAGAAAAAGACTTACCCCTCGCTCAGGAAGCCCTCACCAAGCATCTACTCCGGGGCGAAAACGCTTCCTTAGAGATCGAATAGACACCAATACCCGCCTGTCTTTATTCTTCCACAGGCTCTAATCGGCCCATTTCTTACCTTTCAGTGACGTTAGCCTCAAAACCTGGCAGGTTAGGTTTTGAGAAACCTCCTGTATGCACAGGCAGCTACTCCCATTTCTCAATCTTACACTGGCCCGCATATTCAGGCGTATCAAACGGTTGCCAGTAGTTTCTATTCGCCTTTTCTGGCTTAAAACGATTATTTCTATACTAATTAGCCTTGTGTACCCTATTTCCTGGCTGGGCTTCGCCAATTGACTTAAAAATTATTCTGAATTTTTTTTGTTTACAAAATTGTGCTTTATTTGTAATCAAATACAGAAGGCGACTTTGTATAGCGCTTCATAGAATAGAGTAAGTAAATACAGTTGCGCCCCGATCAGGCCGACGGGTTACAGGTAGTATCTAAACAGGCAGGGCCCTGCCGATTCAGATAGATAAAGGTTCGTTAATGGTGGTTGTACGGCATCCCATTTATAAAATTTTTTTTGATTGATTAGCTCGACGAAATGGTAAACGGCTCTTTTCGAAGGGATCGTAAGTGACTACGATGGAGTACCTAATGGCAACACTCTTCAAACGCATAACTCTTTTTTTTAACAGATTATGAATGACTCACTACGTCTTAGAAAAGAAACTGTGTGCATGCTGCTCTTCTGCATGCTGGCAACGGTTTGGGCAAACGCGCAAACACTAATTTCAGGAAAAGTCACCAGTGCTGAGGATCAGCAACCTATTGCGGGAGCCAATGTATTAGTAAAAGGATCGACAACGAGTGGCACGTTCACCGGTGCCGATGGGGGCTTTACGCTCTCCGTCCCAACAAATACCAGCTTGATTATTTCCTATATCGGCTATCAGGCTCAGGAGGTTACCGTTGGTTCACAAACAAACTTCTCGATTGTGTTAACCCCATCCATTACTTCACTGAGTGAAGTGGTGGTAACGGGTTACTCATCCGAAAAGAAGAAAGACATAACCGGCTCTGTATCCATTGTCGACATAAAAGCCTTAAAGTCAATCCCTTCCGGATCGGCTGTACAGGCATTACAAGGGCAGGTACCAGGGGTAACCATTCTTAATTCAGGTGCGCCGGGAAGTCCGAGTAATATCTTCATTCGGGGAATAAGCTCGTTTGGCAATACCCAACCGCTGGTGCTGATCGACGGTATTCAGGCGGAACTAAACGACGTAAGCGCCACCGATATTGAGTCGGTTCAGGTACTGAAAGATGCGGGCGCTGCTGCTATTTATGGCGTTAGGGGCTCGAATGGGGTGATCATCGTAACCACCAAAAAAGGGCGGTCGGGCCAGCCAACCATTGCATATGATGCCTATTATGGCTCACAACAACCCTTACAAGGCAATGTCTTTAACCTAATGAACTCCTCGGACTTCGCCCGCCTGACCAAAGTGGCCTATCCAACTACGGGGCTGTTTCAGAATGGCTTACCCGATTATACCTTCCGGGGACCAAGCGCAACAGGCATTGGCAATACAGGAGATGCCGCAGTTGATCCCACCAAATATAACTTCGATGCTACCAATCCGGCCAGGAATTACCTGATTCAGGCGGTCAACAAAACGGGTACCGACTGGTTTCACGAACTGTTTAAAAATGCGCCGATGACCAGCCACAACCTGACGGCCAGTGGCGGTACCGATAAGTCAAACTACATGGTTTCGCTCAATTACTTCAATCAACAGGGCACCATGCTGAAAACGTACCTTAAACGGTATTCAGGGCGCGTGAACACACAGTTTAAAGTAAAAAACAACATCCGAATTGGCGAGAATGCATATTTCTTCTACAAGCAAAACCCTGGTTTCGACAACCTGAGTAGCGGTAACCCGATTGCCTGGACCTACCGGGCCATGCCCATCATTCCGGTCTACGACATCAAAGGAAACTACGGCGGAACGTTTGCGGGACCTGAATTGGGTAGCTCATCGAACCCGGTTGCCGTTCAGATGAATACGTCCAATAATAAGATGAATACCTGGGATGTGGTTGGTAATGTATTTGCCGAGGTCGATTTCCTGAAGCACTTTACAGCCCGTACCAGCTTTGGTGGAAGCATTGATAATCAATACGCTACAAACTTCACCTTTACCCCTTACAACAACTCTGAAGGAAACACAAACCCCAATTCATTCGCTGAGACTGCGTTGTTCAACACCAATACCATGTGGACGAATACCCTGACGTATACCAATGCAGTCGGGAAGCATAACGTGAAAGTGATTGCCGGTTCGGAAGCCATTCGGAATTATGGTCGGGCGGTAACGGCCTCCAGCAGTGGTTTCTTTTCCACTAACTACGACTACCTGACGCTCAACAACGGTACCTCTAATGTAACCAATACCAGCAGTGCCTACGAAAATACCTTATTCTCGCTCTTTGGCCGACTGGATTACTCCTTCAATGAAAAGTACCTGTTAGGCGTAACGGTTCGTCGCGATGGATCGTCGCGATTTGGGTCAGAACGTCGGTATGGCACCTTCCCATCGGTATCGGCGGGCTGGCGCATATCGGGTGAGGAATTTATGAAAAACGTGACCTGGCTCAACGACCTGAAACTGCGTGGTAGCTATGGTGTTCTGGGTTCCCAGAATAACGTTAGTCCCCAAAATGCCTTCACCCTGTTCGGCGGCTCGTTCTTCGATGCCTATTACGACATTAGTGGTGGCGGTAAACTGGCCCAGGGTTTTGCACAGACGAACATTGGAAACCCCAACACTGGCTGGGAGCAAAACGTAGTGACTAATGTTGGCCTCGATGCTACGGTGTTCAACAAACTGGATCTTTCAGTCGAGTATTACAAGAAGTCGATCAATGGGCTACTGTTTGCTCAAACCTTACCAGCAACAGTTGGTGGTGCTACAGCCCCTACGGTAAACGTCGGGGATATTCAAAACAAAGGGGTTGATATTGGTATAACGTATAGAGGAACCGTTAGTAATGATCTTCAATTCAGCGTTGGTGCTAACATTACCACCTACAACAACAAGGTGATCAATATCCCCTCACCCACCTATTTCGAAACCGCCAATACCCAGAATCTGGGCAACGTAGTTCGGAACCAGGTTGGTCAGGAAGTTAGTTCGTTCTTCGGCTACAACGTCATTGGTTTGTTTAGAAGTGATGCTGAGGTAAGCGCTTCACCTACGCAAAGCGGAGCCGCTCCAGGCCGCTTTAAATACCAGGATGTGAACGGCGACGGCAAAATTGACGCCAGTGACCGTACATTCCTGGGAAGCCCAAACCCCGACTTTACGTATGGACTGAACCTGGGCCTGACCTACAAGCGATTCGACTTTTCAACAACGCTTTATGGCTCGCAGGGTAACGAGATTTTCAATACTGTGAAATCGTTTACGCACTTCTTCAGTACGTATGTGGGGGCCAAAAGCAACGATCTGCTAAACGCCTGGACACCCGAAAATCCGAATTCGAACATCCCGAAAATTGAATCGACAGGATCATTTAGTTCATCGGGTGTGCCTAACTCCTTCTATGTCGAAAACGGCTCGTTTCTGAAAATGCGCTCGCTGGTGATTGGGTATACGGTAAGCCCGCTGCTGTTACGTAAGTACGGCCTGAATAAATTACGGGTATATGCCCAGGGTGCTAACCTCTTCACGATTACGAAATACAGTGGCCTGGACCCCGAAGTAAGCGGACTTAGCTCGGCCTTTGGCGTCGATTACGGCAACTACCCCAGCAATCAGAAAAATTTCATCTTTGGCCTTAACGTCTCTTTCTAAAACACCATAAACCGTTATCAATCATGAACTATACCAAGTTTGTTGTAGGCTTATCGTGTTGCCTGGTATTTTTAACCGCAACCAATTCCTGCACGAAGGAATACCTGGAAGTTGGTGCCATCGGTGCCACCAGTGAAACAACGTTAGCCAACAAAGCCGGGGTAAATGGCTTGCTGGTAGGTGCATACTCCCTGCTCGATGGCTGGGGTGTACCCAATACGACCTATTATTTCATTGGGGTCAGCAACTGGATTTACGGGGGCGTAACCTCCGACGACGCCCACACCGGCACCCAGGCATCGGCCCTGCCGCCAATGGAATCGGTCGAGAGTTACAAATACGACGCGACCATGGCCCCGTTCAATAACAAGTGGATTGTGTTATATGCCGGTGTACAACGGGCAAATGATGTACTCCGGTTACTGGCGAAAGTAACCGACAACTCGATGACGGCCGAAGAAATCAAGCAGATCAAGGCCGAAGCTACGTTCTTACGGGCGGTTTATCATTTCGAAGCAGCTAAATTATGGGAGAACGTGCCCTATCTCGACGAAACGGTAAGCTATGCCAACGCGAATTACAACGTAGGCAATACAGCCTCGGTCTGGTCTAAACTGGAAGCGGATTTCAAATTTGCTGCCGATAACTTGAGCGCTACCAAGTCAGATCCGGGCCGGGCCAATAGCTGGGCAGCGAAAGCATTTCTGGCCAAGGTGTACATGTTCCAGGATAAATACGCCGAAGCAAAGCCCGTTTTGGCCGATGTGATTGCGAATGGGGTAACGGCTTCTGGCTTAAAATACGCGCTGGTCAATTTCGCCGATAATTTTAACCCCTCGAAAAAGAACAGTGCGGAGTCGGTCTTTGCCGTGCAGATGTCCATCGACCAAACCTACCAGAATGGCAACTATGGCGATGCGCTGAACTTCCCAATGGGCGGACCAGCGACCTGCTGTGGTGCGTATCAGCCCTCGTTTAGTCTGGTTAACTCCTACAAAACCGATCCCAATACCGGTCTGCCGTTGCTGACAACATTCAACGATTCCGACATCACCAATGACCAGGGCCTTGAAAGCAGCGCGCCCTTTACGCCCTATACAGGCACGCTCGATGCCCGTCTGGATTACACGGTGGGTCGCCGGGGGATTCCGTACCTGGACTGGGGTGTTCACCCTGGTAAAGCCTGGATTCGCGTGCAGGCAGTAGCCGGTCCCTACAGCCCGATCAAAACGATTTATTACCAGGCCGCTCAGGCAACCACCTCTTTGTTCTCGCGCTGGACGTCAAACAATTACACCATGATCCGTTTTGCCGATGTGCTGTTGTGGGCGGCTGAGGTCGAAGTTGAAATTGGCTCATTGGCACAGGCGCAAACCTATGTCAATCAGGTTCGGGCACGAGCCGCAAATCCGAATGGATGGGTGAAGAAATACGTCGACAACAGTGCCCCGCTGAAAGGCTTTACCGCTGAACCGGCAGCGAACTATAAGGTCGGTTTATACACGAATGAATTCACGGCCAATGGGAAAGATTTTGCCCGTGAAGCAGTTCGTTTCGAGCGAAAACTGGAGTTCGCCATGGAAGGCCACCGTTTCTTCGATCTGCGTCGCTGGGATAATGGTACCGGTTATATGGCCACAACCCTGAACAACTACGTGAAGCATGAAACGTCGATTCCAGGGTATGACTTTACGTATATGAAAGGCGCAACCTTCACGAAAGGCAAAAACGAACTCTACCCGATTCCTCAGGCCCAGATTGATTTGAGTGTAACGGGTGGCGCACCGGTGCTCAAACAAAATCCGGGGTATTAAACCAAAGCAAGGTTAGATTCTGTGGATTCTATTGGCCCAATTAATATTAATTTGTTGGCTATCAAGAACAATAGAATCTGCAGAATCTAAATCGTTCAACAACTGACTATGCTGTTTTACGCATCGACTTATAGCGACATCAGGCAGACAGGTAAGGATCGTGTTATACTGCTCCCGTTAGGGGCAATTGAGCAGCATGGACTTCATCTTTCGGTATCGACCGATACGGATATTGTTACTCAGCTTGCGCTACAGGCCGAAAAATCCCTGCCCGATACGGTGTTGCTCTGCCCAACCTTACCGTTCGGGTCGAGCCATCATCATCTGTCCTTTGGCGGTACGATGAGTCTGGCCCCGGAGCTATACACACAGGTGATTATCGACCTGGTTCAGTCGCTGGTGCTCAGCGGCCACCAGCGTATTGTGTTGCTGAACGGACATGGCGGCAATATTACCCCGGTGAAACAGGCGCTGGCCGTGTTGAGCAAACGCTTCGATGCAAGTCATCAGTCTACCATTGCGCTGGCCACCTATTGGGAATTAGCGGGTAGCGTGTTTGCTGGAGAGGCACCCATGGAAAGCCCTGCGCTGAGTCATGCCTGCGAGTACGAAACGAGTCTGATGCTCCACCTTTTTCCCGAAAAAGTCTGGATGGATCGTGTGGAACGGGCACAGCGCCCTGACCGAAACGGCTATATTGCCTGGGAAGACGACGAGCCATATCGGGGCGTAACGGTATTCAAACAAACCGAATTTATTTCGAGCAACGGCAGCAGCGGTGAGCCCCAGTTAGGCACATCCGAAAAAGGAAAGCATTTAGTCGACCAGGCACTAAGCGCCCTGGTTAGCTTTCTGGAGTCATTCAAAACCTGGCCTTTATCCGAAAATCTAGCATCAAAACCATGAGTAAACTGGAAATTAAACACCCCGACAAAGCCGCTACTACGGGTGCCTATTCGGCGGGGGTGCTGGCGGGCGACCTGCTGTTTATTAGCGGGCAAGGGCCATTGAATTTAGTAACGGGAGAAGTTCAACACGGGACCATCGAAGAAGAAACCTTATTAACTCTCTCGCACATCCAGAAGATTGTGGAAGCCGCTGGTGGTACCATCGGCGACATTGTAAAATGCACCGTCCATCTGGAAGCCATTCGCGAGTTCGACCGCTACGATGCCGCCTATGGGTCATTCTTTACCGGCATACGCCCGGCCCGAACCACGGTTCAGTCGGTGTTGTCGGATGGGATCAAGATCGAAATTGACGCCATTGCCCGAATCACGCCCAAACAGGATTAACCCAGTAATCTATGACCTCTCAACTACGCATCGGCACCGTAGGACTCGGCTTGATGGGCAGCAGTATCGCGACCTGCATTCTGGCGGCTGGCCACACGGTTACCTCGCTGATTAAAGAAATTGATACCGCCGATGAAGCGCGGGAGCGTATCCTGGATTATCTGCGCCAACTGGAACAGGAAGGGCTGCTGACCGATGCCCCCGAAACCATTCTGGCCCGGCTGACCATTACCGACGATGTTACCTTACTGAGCGACCATACCGTTATTATTGAGTCGATTACGGAGAATCTGGACGAGAAGAAATTACTCTATCAGCGTCTGGAAACGGTCCTCTCTCCTACCGCTATCATCGGTAGTAACACGTCGGCCATTCCGGTATCGGTGTTACAAAGCGGCCTCAAACATCCCCAGCGGCTGTTGGGCATTCACTGGGCAGAACCGGCGCACATTACGCGTTTTATGGAAGTCATTTGCGGAAAAGACTCCGACCTGACCTATGCCTACGAAATCGTAGCCCTGGCCGAAAGCTGGGGTAAGGAGCCTTCGCTGCTCAGGAAAGATATCCGGGGATTTATTACCAACCGGATTATGTACGCCATGCTGCGGGAGTCTTTCAATCTGGTCGAAAATGGGTACGCCACCATCGAGGATGTGGATCGCTCGCTTCGAAACGATCTGGGCTACTGGATCACCTTCGCCGGGCCGTTTCGGTTCATGGATCTCACCGGCATTCCGGCGTATCTGACCGTCATGAAAGACCTCTTTCCCGAACTCAGCAACAGCACCGAAACCCCGAAATTGATGGAAGACCTGGTGGCGTCCGGTGCCAAAGGCGTACAGAATGCGAAAGGTTTTTACCCCTATACGCCCGAGTCGGCCAAAGAGTGGGAAGAGAAATTTATCGACTTCAGCTACGACATCCGCAAACTCGCCCAAAAATATATACCCACCTCCGCCGAAGACACCAAATGACACGAATTCAATCAATAAAGGCCACTGAAGTAATTGTACCGGCCAAACCGGGCAGTCTGAACTCCGATGAGGTGATCGATAAAGATTCGGCCTTTGCCAAAAAATTCCTGACGGGCGAGCGGTGGACCGAGTTCGCTAATCAACCCAAATGGATCATTGAACTCACACTTGCCAACGGCCTGACTGGTATTGGCGAGACTTACCGCAGTGCCTCCGGCGAGTTGCTCCACCAGGCCATGCAGGAACTGGTCGGTCAGGACGTACTGAAACTGAACTGGCGTCGCCTGCCCGTTACCGACCAGCGGATTTATGAAGCGTTCGAGTCGGCAGTGTTGGACGTAGTGGGTAAACTCCTCAACGTACCCGTATCTCAACTCCTCGGCGGGGCTTACCGTGACCGGATCGACTGTTTCGGCTGGACCGGGCGACGCACCCCCGAAGAGGCCGCGCAAAAAGCCTATGAGGCTATGCAAAAGGGCCATAAAGCATTCAAATTCAAATGTTCCGACGAAGACCCCGTTCGGCTTTGGACGGAGGCTATCCGCGATAAATGTGGTGACGGCATCAAAATCCTGCTCGACCCCAACCAGCGCTGGACCGATGTGGAAACCACCCTTCGGTTAATGGATGGTGTCGATAAAACCATCATGTTGGGCCTGGAAGACCCGATTTTACATGCCGATGTAGCCGGATTCAAATACCTGCGCGAGACGCTGGGGATGCCCATGTATCGGCATATTTCACTGCCTTACACACAGGACATCCGCGATATGATCGCTTTTGTCCGGGCCGATGCAGTCGATGGGTATAATTTTAACGGATCGGCTTACAACTCGGTACTCCTGGCCGAAATTGCCCATCTGGAAGGCAAAGCCTGCTGGCGCGGTTCGGAAGTGGATTTAGGGGTTTCAGAAACAATGGGCCTGCACATTGCCGCAGCCAGCATCAACTGCACCATTCCTTCCGATTTGTTTGGCGAGCTGGTCCGCACCGACGACCTGCTAGTGGAACCTATCCGCTTTGAAAACGGAGCGGCACTCGTTCCAACCGGCGCGGGACTGGGTATCGAACTGGATTACACCGCCCTGGATACCTACAAAACGAATCAATTTTTACGCAGCAGCTTATGAATAAGTCGATTCAGTCGTGGGCCATCCTGTTTTTCTGTAACCTGATCTGGTCCTTTCATTTCACCAGTATCAAGCTGACGCAGGATCAGGTTGGGCCATACTTTACGGTGTGGGCACCCATGCTGCTGGCCACGATTTTCCTGGCTCCGTTCGTGATTCGGGATTTTCGAAAGGGCGGCAAGAAGCTGAAGGATATCCTGATTTTCGTCCAGTTGGCGGCTTTGGGCGCGTTTCCGTCGCAGGTACTCATGACCTGGGGAACGCAGTACTCACTCGCCAGCAACGCGGCTATTCTGGTCATGACACTGCCCGTGATTACGGCTGTTTTCGCCTTTCTGATTCTGAAAGAGAAGATGAACACCGCCCGCTGGATCAGCTTCGCCATTGCGATCATTGGGGTGGCTCTCTGCTCAACCGACGACATTAAACGCGTGGACTTAAGCTCGCGCTATGCCCTGGGCAACGGCCTCATTTTCCTGGCCATTCTGGGCAATGCGTACTACAACGTGGGGTGCAAAAAAGTATCAGGCCAGTACACCGAGATGGAGATGGTTTTTTACACCTACCTGGTCATGTCCATTCTCCTGACGCCACTCGTACTGTATTACGAACCTGAGATGTTTTCTAAAATCCCCTCCTTTACCACGAATACCTGGATCGGGATGATCTCGCTCACACTCTTTCATAATTTCCTATCGATGCTCCTGTTTTTCAAGGCGTTGAAGAATCTGGATGCCACACAGGTCGCTTTATCCAACTACCTCATTACGTTCATGGGCTTACCCATTGCCGCCATCTGGCTCGGCGAAACCCTGAACCAACAGGCCATCATTGGCGGTGTGCTTGTGCTCGTCTCAACCCTTATTTTATCGATCGTCGATAGTAAAGTACAACAAAAAAAAGTAGCTAATATCAATCAAGAACCGGCAAAGTTATGACTAACACAGACAACGAACTGTTTGGCGTAGTACCCATTATTCCAACACCATTTACCGACAATGAGGAGATCGACGAAGACGCACTCCGTAGTTTAATTGACTTTGCCATCGACGGTGGTATCAAGGCCGTTTGCCTGCCCGCCTACGCCAGCGAATTTTACAAACTAACCGACGACGAAAAATTACAGGTTGTTCGGGTGGCGGTAGAACGGGCTGCGGGTCGGGTGAAAATCGTCGCTCAGTCGAACCACCCCTCCCTGAAAGTTGCCATTAAACTGGCGCAGGCTAACGTGCAGGCCGGTGCCGACGTTATTTCGCTGGCGGTTCCCCGCATTTTCAGCTTACCCGAAAACTCCCTGAAAGCCTATCTGTCGGAGTTTTTGCAGTCGATTCCGAACACGCCCGTTCTGATTCAGGACTTCAACCCCGGCGGCTCGTCGATCAGCGTGGGGTTCATCAAGGAGCTGATGGACGAGAATCCGAACTTCAAATACCTGAAGCTAGAGGAACCCCTGTGTGCGCCCAAGTTCGCGCAGATCATTCAGGCTACGAACGACAAAATCGGCCTGTTCGAAGGCTGGGGCGGCTTGTACATGCTCGAGCTGGTGCCCATCGGTATTCGTGGTGTTATGCCGGGACTGGCCGTTGCCGATATTCTGCAAAAGATTTTCACCCTGCGTTCCAGCGGAGAAGATACCAAAGCCTTCGAGCTGTTTGAGCGGGTCATGCCCCAGATATTCTTCTCGCTGCAAAACATGGAGTTATTCCATTATGCCGAGAAAGAACTGCTGATTGCCAGAGGTGTATTGAGCAACAGCATCGCCCGGAAAGCCGCCTATATTCCCGACCCATCGTCGATCAGCTACATCCGGGAGTTAAACCAGCGCATCCTCGACATCGTCAACGACGAAAAATTCGCTATTCGGCCAGTGCCGGTAGAGAATAGTCTCTATTAAACTTCTCTCCACCGAATTTAGACAAAAACGCATTATGGGAGAATTTAATGGACAGGTTGTCCTGATTACCGGAGCCGCATCCGGCATTGGGTTGTCCATTGCACACAAACTACTGACCGAAGGGGCTCAGGTTGGGTTACTCGACTTTAACGAAACGGCTTTACAGCAGGCATTTGAGCAATATGGTCCAGATGCCTTGCTCATCGGCATCGACATTACCGATGAAGCTCGGGTCGCGCAGGCAGTTTCGCACGTGCATGAACAGTTTGGCAAGATTGACGCTCTTATCAATTGCGTCGGCATTACGGGCGTCACAAACGTACAAAGTCATGAGGTGAGCAGCGAAAACCTGCATAAGGTGTTCGAAGTCAACTTCATGAGCAGTTTCTACACCTCGAAGGCGGCATTGCCGTTCATGCTGGCTCGCCGTTACGGACGCATTCTGCACATTGCTTCCATTGCGGGCAAAGAAGGGAACGCTGGTATGCTGGCCTACTCAGCCTCGAAAGCCGCCGTGATCTGCATGGCGAAGGTGCAGGGGAAAGAATACGCCGAAAAGGGGATCACGGTCAATGCGCTGGCCCCGGCGGTAATTCAAACGCCCCTGGTCGATGCGATGCCCGAGGTACAGGTCAAGTACATGACAGACAAAATTCCGATGAAACGTTGTGGCACGCTCGACGAAGCGGCTAACCTGGCGGCTTACATCGTATCCCCAAAAAACAGTTTCACAACCGGTTTCACCTTCGATTTATCGGGGGGGCGGGCCACCTATTAGGTTGGTTCAATATGGCATGGGCACTTGCGCATGCCCATATTAATCTCAGCAGCATTCTCGTCTGGCACGAGTAAACCGGGTTCCGGATTGGCCCGTGCCAGACTAACTAGCTATTATGAAAACCCTCTGGATCAGCTGTATTATTGTTTGTTGCTGGCGCTTCACGGCGTCGGCGCAGCAGCGCCCTACGCTATTACCAGCACCGCAGTCCATTCACTACGGGCAGGGGGAATTGCCTGTCCAGAAACTGAGTGTGTTTGTAGCACCCAACGCAACAGCCGATGTCGTTTTTGCACTGAATCAGCTCAGGAACCTGCTGGCTGAACGCAGCGGCAAACCCGTACTGGTGAGTCCATCGGCTAGTGCATCAACCATTCGGTATTCGGTTAAATCAGCCGGGCAGGAATTACCAGGCACGAATGAAGCTACCAACGGAAATACCCGTGAGCGCTATACATTGACCATTACCCAAAAGGGCATCGACATTACCGCCCAAACCTCAACCGGCCTGTACTATGCCGTGCAAACGATTCGGCAGTTGATTCGGGGTCAGGGTACGAAGACCTCGCTGCCCCTTGTCACAATCAGCGACCAACCCAGACTGGCTTACCGGGGCGTAATGATGGATTTTGCGCATGGCGGCCTGTTGACGGTCGATGAAATCAAAAAACAGATCGACTTTTTAGCCCGCTGGAAAACCAACCAATATTACTTCTACAATGAGGTCAGTATCCAACTGGATGGTTATTCAACCCTGAATTACAAGGCGAGTTATTCGCAGGCGCAGATCAAAACGATCATTGCCTACGCCCGCGAGCGCCACATGGATGTGATTCCGTTCGTTAATTTCTACGGACACCTGCACGAGTTGATCCGCAACGAGAAATACGCATCGCTGGCTATCGGGCATTACGGACATGAACTCGACCCGCGAAACCCCGCTGTACAGACTCTGCTAAAAAACTGGATAAAGCAATACACGACGCTGTTTCAAAGCCCGTTCATTCACGTTGGCTTCGACGAAACGTGGGAAACAAAGCGACTAGCCAATGCAGCCCCAGCTAAACTCGACCCCGAAGCCCTGTATATCCAGCAGCTCAGTTTCGTGAGCAACGAGTTCAAACAGTACGGCAAAACGCTCCTGGCCTGGACGGATATGAATGCGTTTTACCCGAACATTCTGGCTAAGTTCCCCAAAGATGTGATCCCGGTTATCTGGGAATATTCGCCCGATACAACGGCCATCAACAATTACCTGAATCCGGTTCTGAAGGAGAAGAAACCGTTTTTCATCCAGCCTGCCGTTTCTGGCTGGGGGCATATTTACCCGGCGTCCGACTATACCTACGAGAACATAAATCTGTGCCTGAAAGCGGGCCTTCGGCACAACACACTGGGCTTTATCACCTCCGTCTGGACCGACTCTGTCGAGCCCTTTGTCCGGGCCTCCTGGCTGTTTATGGCCTATGGCTGCATTGCGGCCTGGCAGGGCACTGTGCCTGACAAGATTACCTTTACCGAAAAGTATAGCGCGGTCGTCTACCCGGCCCTAACGCAGGATATGCAGGCCGCTTTCGATCATATTGCAATAGCCGGTCAATTTCTCGAAAAGTGCCTGGGAAAGAACACCCAAAGCCTTCCCCGCGGCACCCTCGTGGAAAGCTGGTCGAATCCTTTTTCGGCCTACTATCTGGCCAACACGAACGAGCACAAAGCCGATTTTGAGCAGGTGCGCACGCATACCGAGGAGGCCCAGGCACGGCTCATCAGCGCCCTTCAGCGGGCCAGCCCGGCCGACACCAGTTTCATTCAGTCGATGCTGGTTTCGGCCCGGTTGATCAACTATTCGGCCAGTCGGTTTTTATGGGCTAAAGCCATTACGGATCGCTGGAATGATGGGATAATGGCCCAAAAGAAAGATGATTACGTATTCTATGATCTGACCTATCCCTGCCACAGCCTGCTGGTCGATGCCATGGACGAAACGGGCGAACTCAAGCGGGCGTATGCGCAGGCCTGGCTCTCAGAAAATATGCCATACCGACTGAACACCATGCTGGGCCGCTTCGATGTAGATTTTGGCCTCTGGCGAAAGCTGCATTTGAAACTACTGGATTATAAGATTCAGAAAAAAACCGAACCCCTGAGATCGTTTGAGTTGATGTTTACCCCAGACTTTTAATTTCCATGACTACTACCATCCAGTTCTCAAGTCCTATTGATGGCGATATGCTGCATGCCCGCGATGGCGTGACGACTTCCGACGGCCTGGAAATTGACGTACAACTCTCGGCACCATCGTCTCATTCGCTAACCATTAATGGGACCAGAGCGAGTTTTGATCAGGGTGTCTTTTCGGGAAAAGTGCGATTGAACCAGTACAAGAATACGATTACCGTTCACGACTGCACCACGGCAGAAAGCAAGTCGATTCAGGTGTACTGGCTTCCCAATTTTGCGGGACATTACCGTCTGTCGATTGACGACAACATCTGGTTTCTGCGGGATATTTACCAGCAGAAAGACAATTATCAGTCGCTGTTCGACAATCCGTATTTACGCTTTTTGAAGCAGGTCCATACCACCTACGGCACCAAAATCCACCTCAACCTTTTTTACCAGACGGAGGGTTTCAACCTGTCGCAGTTTCCAGACCGCTTCAAAGCGGAATGGCAGGCGAATGCCGATTGGCTCCGGCTAAGTTTCCACGCCTGGGGTGAGTTCCCCGACCGGCCCTATCAACAGGCTGGTTATGAGCAGGTAAAACACGACTGCGCCATCGTAAAGGAGCAGATTCTACGATTTGCGGGCGAGGCCGTGATGGGTCCAGTAACAACGCTGCATTGGGGAGAATCGACGGTTGAAGGCTCACGAGCCCTGCGTGATGCGGGCTACGTCGGGCAATTGGGCTATTTCAATGTCGATGATGAGTTGCCACCCGTTTCGTACTACCTGAACGTGGAACAACGACGGCATATGAAAAAGCGGTTCGTCTGGCACGATAATCAGGAAGACATCACTTTCATCCGAAGCAGCATCGTCATCGACAAAACAGAGCTTTCAGCTATTGTTCCGCATTTGGACAGCTACGCAAACAAGCCATCCGGGCTGCCGCCCTTTGTCGATTTACTCGTTCACGAACAATATTTCTACCCTTTCTATGAAGCCTATCAGCCCGACTTCCGGGATCGTATTCTGGCGGCAGTAAAATGGGCTGCGGATAAGGGATATACACCCGCCTTTTTAGGTGATAGTCTTTTTGCTAACGCATAGACACACAAAACGAACATGGAAAACACGCGAAGAAATTTCTTAAAAACGGCAGGCTTAAGTGGTTTGGGCCTGGTAGCCGCCAGCCCATTTGCCGCTTACGCAACTACACCAGAGGAACTGGAAACCATTGGTAAACAAGCCAGTAAAACTCCTCCGCAGGCCTTCAACATGAGTGGATATGCCGCCCCAAAACTCGATGTTGTCCGCATTGGATTTGTGGGGATCGGGAACCGAGGCATGGGGGCCGTGGAGCGGATGAATAAAATCGAAGGTGTCGAGATAAAAGCCCTTTGCGACTTGCGGCCCGAACGCGTGAACCTCGCGCTCAAAAAAATAGAAGCCAATGGCCACCACCCGCAACTGTATTCGGGCAGTCCCGATGCCTGGAAAAAACTCTGCGAACGTACCGACCTCGACCTCATTTACATCGTGACGCCCTGGGCCCTGCACACGCCCATTGCGGTATTTTCTATGAATCATGGCAAGCATGTTTGCGTGGAAGTTCCGGCAGCCAAAACTCTGGAAGAGTGCTGGCAACTGGTCGAAACGTCGGAGCGGACGAAGAAGCACTGTATGATGACCGAAAACTGCTGCTACGACTTCACAGAACAGCTTACGCTGAACATGGCTCGACAGGGTTTTTTTGGCGAAATCACCCATTGCGAAGGAGCGTATATCCATAACCTGCAGGAGTTGGTCTTCTCGAAAGAGCATTTCTATCAGATGTGGGAACTGGATGAAATGTACAAACGTACCGGCAACCTCTACCCCACCCACGGCCTTGGCCCAATTTGCCAGGTACTGAACATTAACCGGGGCGATCAAATGGATTATCTGGTCTCCATGTCGAGTAATGATTTCGTACTAGGCACTATGGCTAAAGAACTGGCGGCCAAAGACGATTTCTATAAACCGTATGCCGGAAAGCCTTACAACGGCAACATGAGTACGACCACCATCCGAACCAAAAAGGGGAAGACCATTATGGTGCAGTACGACGTATCGTCCCCCCGGCCGTATTCACGCATTCAACTGGTTAGCGGCACCAAAGGTGTTGCGCTAAAATACCCCGAACCCGCCCGCTATTCGACGGGCCACGAGTGGATGAATGAAAAGGAGATCAAAGCCCTGGAAGAAAAATACATGCCGCCCATCGTAAAAAAAATGGGGGAAGTTGCCAAAAACGTGGGAGGTCACGGCGGTATGGATTTTCTGATGGACTGGCGCACCATCGACTGCCTGCGAAACGGTCTGCCGCTCGATCAGGATGTCTATGATGCTGCCTTGTGGAGCTCAGTTGGCCCATTGAGTGCCTGGTCAGTAGCGCATCGATCCAATTCAATTGATGTGCCCGACTTTACGGGTGGGTCCTGGCAGAGGAACAAACCCGTCGACATTTCGATGACCAAAGGTGGAAATACACAGGCAAAAGTGTAAATAAAAACGCTCCTAGATTCCATGAACCCATCAGCATCCAGTCGACGAACATTTCTGAAACAGACATCCATAAGCTACGCGGCTTTACTGCTGGCCCCTACCCTGCTTCAGGCCAGACCCACCGTGGCAACGGGGAAACGGGTAGGCATCATTGGGCTGGATACGTCGCATAGCACCGCCTTTGTTAAGGCACTGAATGCGCCGGACGCGAAGGCCAGTTTCCTGGAATATAAAGTCGTAGCGGCCTACCCACAGGGCAGTAAAGATATCGAAAGCAGCACCTCGCGCGTTCCAGCCTACACCGAAGAAGTTAAAAAGCAGAACGTCGAAATCGTGAGCTCCATCAGCGACTTACTCAAAAAAGTTGATGTGGTCTTGCTGGAAACCAATGACGGTCGGCTTCACCTGGAACAGGCGCTACTGGTATTGAAAGCGGGTAAGCGCGTGTTCATCGATAAACCCGTTGCGGCTTCGTTGGCCGATGCCATTGCCATTTACGAAGCGTCTAAAACGTATAACATTCCACTGTTTTCGGCCTCGTCGCTGCGGCACATTATAGGCATCGCAAAAGTAGACAAAAGCAAGGTCGTGGGTGCCGATACGTTTAGTCCCGCTGTCCTCGAAAAAACACACCCCGACTTTTACTGGTACGGCATTCACGGGGTTGAAACGCTGTACACCGTTATGGGAACGGGTTGCAAACAGGTGGTTCGCGTGCATACCGACGGCACCGACATCATTGTGGGCACCTGGGCAGATGGGCGCGTGGGCACCGTTCGCGGTACCCGCACGGGCAAGCACGATTACGGCGGTACGGTTTTCACGCAAACGGGCAACCTTGTACTGGGTCCCTACGGTGGATACGAGCCGCTTTTGCAGGACATTATTACCTATTTTGAGACCGGAGAGGTGCCCGTTACGCCCGAAGAAACCATCGAGATTTTTGCCTTTATGGAAGCTGCGGACGAAAGCAAGCGACGTGGTGGGGCTGCCGTTACCCTCGAAAGTATTATGGCGAAAGCGAAGAAATAACCTCAAAAACTCAAGATCATGTCGCAGTCGAATGTTTCAAGAAGAGAGTTTTTAAAGCAAAACTCGTTAACCGGTCTGGGTGCTATTCTGACACCTTCGCTACTCGCGGATACGCCTGTCGGCACTCCGGAAATCGTAACCAAACGATCCATAAAACCGGCTCCGTTTTCGTTGGCGGAGCCCCCAGCCTTATTAGGCGGCAAACCCGTCCGAACTGCCCAATGGCCAACCTGGCCCCTCTGGAAACCTGAGCAGGACGAAAAGCAGTTGCTGGAGGTGATTCGTAGTGGCATCTGGTCAAGAGGTAATGTGGTGAGTGAATTTGAAGCTAAATGGGCAGCGGCTGTTGGGGCCAAACGATCACTGGCGGTTGTGAACGGCACCAACGCCATCATGGCGGCACTGGCTCAACTGGACATTCGCGGGGGTGATGAAGTCCTGGTACCGCCCTACACCTTTATCGGAACGGTAGCCCCCGTACTGGCAACGGGGGCCATGCCCATATTCGTGGATGTTGACCCCGAAACGTTCCAGATCGACCCGGCTAAAATTGAAGCGAAGATTACCCCCCGGACAAAGGCGATTATTCCGGTGCATATTCTGGGCTTACCCGCCAACATGCCCCAGATTCTGGCCATTGCGAAAAAGCATAAACTGGTCGTGATCGAGGATGCCTGTCAGGCACATCTGGCCGAGATCAACCACCAAAAAGTTGGCACCTTCGGCCATGCCGGATGCTTTAGCTTTCAGAATTCCAAGAACCTGGCCATTGGCGAAGGAGGTGCCATTGTGAGCAACGATGATGCCTTTATGGATCGCTGTTTCTCGTATCATAACTACGGAAATCCCTACGGCATGGTATCGGGCGTTATTGGGGCAGGCACGCTCATTCAGGGCACGAAACTTCGGTTAACCGAGTATCAGGCGGCTATTGGGCTGGCCCAGTTAAAACGGCTCGATGCCGAAACAACCACCCGGAACACCAACGCGGCTTACCTGAAAGCAAAGATTAAGAGCATTCCAGGCATTGTCCCCTACAAACTGTACGACGATGTAACGCGGGCCGCTTTTCACCTTTTCCCCTTCCGGTATAAGAAAGAAGCCTTCAAAGGCTTATCGCGGGAGGTGTTCATAAAGGCTCTCACAGCAGAAGGTATTCCCTGCTCGAAAGGATACGCTACGCTGAACAACATGCCCTATCTCAACGACGCATTCCAATCGAAAAACTTCCAGAAAATGTATCCCCGGGCAATGCTAAACTTCAACAGCTACGTCGAGCGGAACCACTGCCCGCAAAACGACCGGCTGTGTAATGAAGAAGCCGTCTGGTTCACGCAGAATATGCTGCTGGGTAGCCAGGCCGACATGGATGAAATTGCGAATGCCATCGAGAAAATTCATACCCACGCCGACAAACTCCTGAGTCAGAAATGAAAAACGTATTGGGATTTTTCTGGGTGATATGGCTTGGCGCATTCATCACTTCTCCGGCCTGGGCCAAGGGCTGGAAGGCTGGGACTGCCAAAGCGGTCATTACGCCTACAGAACCGCAATGGCAGGCAGGTTATGCCTCCCGTACTCACGCTGCGGATGGCAAAATCCACGATTTATGGGCCAAAGCGCTGGCGCTGGAAGATGAAACGGGCAAACAGGCCGTGCTGGTCACCACCGATATGCTGGGCTTTCCCAAAGCCATGTCGGATCGTATTCGCGAACGGCTGAACAGCCGGTTTGGTCTCTCTAAAGCACAGATTATTCTCAACAGCTCACACACCCATTCGGGACCGGTGTTAGACAACGCGCTACAGGATATTTACCCACTTGATGCGGCCGAACAGGCCAAAATTGATCGATATTCCAGATGGCTGGAAGCGCAGATCGTAACGCTGGTTGGCCAGGCATTGCAAAAACTGGAACCCGCTGAAGTATTCTCCCAAAACGGGGTTACGCGCTTTCAGGTGAATCGGCGAAACAACAAGGAAGGCGCCCTGCTGGAACAAACCGAGCTGAAAGGACCGAACGACTACGCGGTTCCTGTCATCAAAATTACTGACACCAGAGGTAAACTTAAATCCATTGTCTTTGGGTACGCCTGCCACCCTACGGTGCTGGATTTGTACCAATGGTCGGGCGACTACGCGGGCTTTGCGCAACTGGAGTTGGAGAAAGCGCATCCCGGCGTAACGGCCCTGTTTTTTCAGGGCGCGGCTGGCGATCAGAACCCATTGCCCCGTCGAACCATACCCCTTGCCCGCCAATATGGGCGGGAGTTGGCCGCTGCCGTTGACCGGGTCCTCGACGAGCCCATGCGTACCCTATCGTCCCAGATTCGTACCGCCTATTCCGAAATTCAACTCCCGCTTTCCGTTCCACCCTCCGAAGCGGAATTGACAAAGACCATTCAGGAAAACGAGGGTTATCTGAAACGGTGGGCAACCCGTTTGCTGGCTGAAAAGAAAAAAGGAAAGGCCTTCATAAGCCACTACGCCTATCCGGTACAGGTCTGGCAATTGGGTAACCAATCCATCCTGAGTTTTGGTGGCGAACTCGTGATTCAATATGCCCTCGACTGTAAGAAACGCTTTGGACAGGACATTTTCGTGATAGGCTATTCCAACGACGTTATGGGCTACATCCCTTCAGCCACTATCCTGCAGGAAGGCGGCTATGAGGGCGCTTCATCGCAGATGGTCTATGGCTTACCGAGCACCTGGGCACCGGACGTACCGAACCTGATTAACCAGGAGATAAACCGACTGGCCGACCAGGTTGGGATGCAGAAGCTGAAGTAATGATTATAGATGACTTGTCGTGAGGTCAGGCCCTGCCGTGAGGTCAGGCCCTGCCGTGAGGTCAGGTTCTCAAACCTGACCTGTTAGGCTTCTCAAAACCTATTGAAATGCTAACACGAGGTTTTGAGAAACCTCTGTGTGTCGGATTTAAGAATCCGACACCACGGGAATCCGGCACCACTAACAAAAAATAACCATGAACCCAGTCAACGAAACCAACGTACTCGAATCCTCCCCAATCATCGCGACCCCCTATTTCTCCGGTTTCGATATGGCGCACGATACATACAATGCCATTACAGCCGCCAGTAATGGGAAAATCTACTACATACTCTGCTCTGAATCCTACGAGCAGGGAGGGCAGTTCTATGTATATAACCCCGCAACAGACAGCACCGAATGGCTGGCGGACCTGACCGAAATCTGTGGCGAAACCAACGCCAACGCCATACCGCAGGGAAAAAGCCACGTCCGGTTTTACGAGTGCAACGGAAAGCTGTATTTCGCCACGCATATTGGCGTCTACGAAATGATCGACGGCATGGAGCGGCTTCCCAAAAACGCGCCCGATGGCAAAACGCTATATCCCGGCGGCCACTTCGTTTCCTACGACCTAACGACCGGTACGTTTGAAAATCTGGCCATTGCGCCCGAAGGCGAGGGCATTTTAACCATGACCATCGACAAAGAGCGCGGCTATTTGTACGGCATTACCTGGCCGCTGGGCTATTTCATTCAGTACGACATCAAGGCCAATACCCTCAAAACAATCGGGCTCGTTTCGGCGAAGGGCGAAGCTGGAATTCCGGGAGATGACTACCGGGTATTGTGCCGCTCCATGTTCGTTGACCCGCTCGATGGAGCGGTTTATTTCTCCACATCCGAAGGGGATATTTTCAGGTATTGTCCTGGCCAGGAAAGTCTTCAAAAACTCCCCCATGTTGATTTGCGGCTCGATTATTTTGGACGCTATGACCCAACGCATCCCGGAAGCATGGGCTACAACTGGCGCAAAATCTTCTGGTACGTCCCCGAACAAGTAGCCTATGGCATACACGGCAATTCGGGTTATCTGTTCAAATTCGATCCCCGTCGGCAACGAATTGAGGTAGTGGAGCGGCTAACTTCGGAGCCGTCCCGGAAGAGTGGCATGTTCGACCAGTTCAGTTATGGGTATCTGGGTTTTCAGCCGGGTACGGATCAGGAGACTATTTATTACCTCACGGGTGGCCCAATTTATCAGGATGGCAAACGCCTGAAAGGTGCTGATCAGATTGCGAAGGGTGCCGCCAAAGGACTCGAGAACCTTCACCTGATCACCTTCCACATTCCGAGCCAGACCTATACCGATCACGGGCCTGTTTTTTTCGCCGATGGCACCCGCCCTACTTACGTCAATTCGATTGCGATTGGCGCGGATGGCTCGGTGTATACGCTGGCTCGCTTTAGTCATAACGGGCACGAAATTCAGGACCTGGTCAAAATTCCGGCTGTGTTTTAGCCGACAACTGTCAACATGACTTCGATCAACAACCGACTCAGGATTGCCACATTCATGCTGGCTACAGGTTTATGCGTTTCCTGCTCGCACTATCAAGATGCCCTCACGCCCGAAGAAGCTCTCAACAGCTTTAAACTGAACGATGACAGGCTGACCATTTCGGTCTTTGCTGCCGAGCCAAACGTGCTGGACCCCGTTGAAATGGTGTTTGACGAAGACGGCAACGTATTCGTGGTCGAGATGCCCGATTATCCGGCCAAGCCCGATGATGGTTCGCTGGGTGGGGCCATCCGAATGCTGACGGATACGAACGGCGACGGCCGGATGGATTCGGCAACGGTCTTTGCGGATCACCTCTCCGAGGCCACCAGTATTTTGCCCTGGCAAGGTGGCTTGCTAGTGACGGCGGCCCCCAACATTATGTTCCTCAAAGACACCACCGGCGACCATCGGGCGGATCTGAAAGAAATTCTGTTTACTGGCTTTTTTGCGGATAACTCCGAAGCCCAGATCACCAATCTCCGGCTTAGCATCGATAACTGGATTTACGCATCCAATACGGGCCGGGAGGGCGAAATCCGATTTACGAGAAACCCTAAAGCGAAGCCCGTTTTTGTTAAAGGCGGAGACTTCCGATTTCGGCTCGACCGGGGTCAGTTTGAAGTCGAGTCAAGTTCAGGTCAATTTGGGCTGGCTATAGACGATTGGGGCAATCGGTTCTTTACCGAAAACAGCCTGCATGTTCAGCAGGCCCCTATTCCGGCGCGTTACCTGTACCGACATACTTATCTGCCAGCGGTGGCACCTACCCTTAATATTTCTGACCACGACCCGATTATGTTTCAGGAAACGCCTGCCCCTTATTGGCGTCAGGAACGTACGAAACGCCGGAATCAGCAGTTCGAGGAAGCCAAACTCGACCGGCGAGAATACGCCGATGACCATTTTACCGGGGCCTCGGGCGGTACCTATTATGGTGGAGATGCTTTACCAACAGACTATTATGGCTCGATCTTCACGGGCGAAGTAGCGGGTAATCTCATCCACCGCGATGTACTGAAACGCTTGCCCGATAGTCCCAAATTTGTGGCACAACGGGGCAATGGAGAGAAAGAGCATGAGTTTCTGGCATCGACCGACCCCTGGTTCCGGCCTGCCAACTTCACCGTTGGCCCCGACGGATCGCTTTATGTGATCGACATGTATCGGCAGCATATCGAAACGCCCACTGCCATTCCGGAAGATCTCAAGGAAGAAATGGATTTTATGAACGGCAGTAAGTTGGGGCGTATCTACCGGATTGCGGCTAAAACCAGTAAACCCGTCGTCGTACAGCCAAAGCTGAGGAGCAAAACCAGTACGGAACTTGTGGCCTTACTAGCTCATCCAAACCAGTGGTGGCGATTACAGGCCCAACGGCTTCTGCTCGAAAAACAGGATAAATCAGTCGTTCCGGCGCTAAAGGATCTATTCACCAAAGACATTAACCCACAAGCCCGCCTGCACGCGTTTTTTACGTTGGAAGGCCTGAATGCACTGGATATCAGCCTGGTAAAACAAGCGATGCAGGATGCTCAGCCCGATATTCGTGCCTACGGGTTGATGATGGCCGAGCGCTTCCCGACTTCCCTGCCGCAAGTCATCGAAAAAGCCAGCGACCCGTCGGCTCCGGTAGCGTTTCAGGCAGCATTAAGTCTGGGGCAATTTCCTGCTCAGCAAGTCGCTCCTGCGTTGGCGGGTATTCTTGAGAAATACGGTAAAGATGCCTGGTTTCGAACGGCGGTGTTGAGTTCCGAAGCGGGTTCCTCACTGGAATTGGCACGCCAACTGGCTGGCCGTAGCGGCTATTTCAAGTCGATAACACCCGAAAAAGATACGCTCCTGACGGATTTGGCATTTGTGATCGGTTCCCGTAACCGTAAGGACGAAGCTGTTCAATTAGTGACCCTGTTCGACAACCAACCGCACTGGCAGCAGATCGCCTTAACGGGTTTGACCAATGGGTTAAAAGCCGTGGGCCAGCCTATCGACGACCGGTTGAGACGTATGATCGAATCTAAATCAGTTGCCGTGCAATAGGGGCCCGTGGTGTCGGGTTTTCAAACCCGACACCCCACATAAAAACTAGAACAAACGAATGAACCCAGATACTAAACAGCAACGCTACTCCCGGCGGCAATTCCTTGGCAAATCCATTTTTACGGGATCGGCGGCATTGAGTTTGTCCCTGGTGCTGGGTAGGTGCCAATCAAAAACAACATCAGCGCAAGAGAACGAAAAGGCTGCCATTGACCCCTGTAATGACTTTTCAGGCGTAAGCGAAGCCGATCTGAAAACACGAAAAAAGCTGGGTTACGTGAATCAATCGCCCCGGCCGGAATCGAAGTGTGGCAACTGCAATCTATGGCTTCCGCCCAAAGCGGGTCAGAACTGTGGTTCGTGTATGCTATTCAAAGGCCCGGTTTACACGACGGGTTATTGTACCTATTGGGCTCCACAAGGTAAGTAGCCCCTAAAAACAGCACTCTTTGTTAACCATATGGCCACAGATACCCTACTCCTCGACACGAATCGCCTGACCAGGCGGGAAACCAAGATTTCGATTTTTTTGATCGGGCTCATGTTTTTCATCTTCGGTTTTATTTCCTGGGTGAACTCCATCCTGATTCCGTACTTTAAAATTGCCTGCGAGTTGACCAGTTTTCAAGCTTATCTCGTCGCATTTGCCTTTTATATTGCCTATTTTATTATGTCGGTTCCAGCGTCTTATCTGTTGAAAGCCGTCGGGTTCAAAAAAGGCATGATGATTGGTTTTTGGGCTATGGCGCTGGGTGCGTTTATTTTCATTCCGGCCGCTATGACCCGCACCTACGCAGTATTCCTGATGGGCTTATTCACGATTGGAATTGGACTGGCTATTCTACAAACGGCAACGAATCCGTATATCACTATACTGGGTCCTAAAGAACGGGCTGCCCAACGCATCAGCCTCATGGGCATTTGTAACAAAGCGGCCGGGATTCTCTCGCCACTGGTTTTTGCCGCCGTCATTTTGCGCCCGACCGATACAGATTTATTTGCACAATTAAGCTCGATGAGTGCGAACCAGCGGGGAGCTGCTCTTGACGAACTGGTTCGGCGTGTCATTCCGCCTTATGCGGTGTTGGGTACATTTCTGTTTGTGCTGGGCTATCTCGTATACCGGTCTCCCCTTCCCGAAATCGACACGGAACATGAAACCCCAGATGTAGCAACCGCTAATGCCGGAAAAACTAGTATTCTGCAGTTCCCGCATTTGATGCTGGGCGCTTTCGCCATTTTCCTGCATGTAGGTACGCAGGTCATTGCCATCGACACGATTATTGGTTATGCGAATTCAATGGGTATTGACCTGCTCAAGGCCAAGGTCTTTCCTTCATATACCTTGTTCTGCACCATTTGTGGCTACGTCATTGGCATCATCACCATTCCCCGTTTCATTAGCCAGGTAAACGCCTTACGCATCTGCACGTTGTTAGGAGCACTATTCACTTTACTCATCATTTTCACGAATGGAACCGTAACGTTTCTGGGGCATACCGCTGATATGTCTATCTGGTTTGTTGTGTTGCTGGGTCTGGCAAACTCATTGGTTTGGGCTGGACTATGGCCGCTGGCCTTGGATGGACTTGGCCGTTTTACAAAACTTGGGGCCTCTATCCTGATTATGGGTTTGTGTGGTAACGCTATCATGCCACTTTTTTACGGCTATTTAGCCGACTTATATTCAGTGCACACAGCCTATTGGGTGCTTTTCCCCTGCTATTTATATCTGATCTATTACGCCATATATGGGCACAAAGTAAAACGGTGGAGCTTCTCATGATGCTACATAAACTAGTTAACGGAACGCTGTTAACTCCTTATCGTGCCATTCAGGGTGGAACCATTGTCATTGGCGATGGTCAGGTTTTGGGTGTCCATGAGGGGCCAGTCGATGTTCCCGATGCAGTTGAAATAGACGCGAAAGGGCAATTTGTGGCTCCTTGTTTCATCGATATTCATGTGCATGGCGGGGGCGGCTTCGACTTCAGGAAGATGGCGTTGCTAAACTACCTGATAGAACAGCGTTTGCGAGTAGCGTTGCCACCATGAATCGCCTTGTCAGGAATATGGGGCAACTAGCCGATGTACCGCTACTGGAAGCCGTCCGAATGGCCAGCACGACACCCGCCCGCATCATGGGCATCGAACGCCGAAAAGCTCGCTGGCCAAAAGCAAAGATGCCGACATTGTCCTCTTCGATCAGCGTTTTACAACTAGCACCCCAATGATCCAGGGAAAAATTGTTTACTCGAAATAAGGTTGATCTATGAGCTACAGACTGGCTTGGCCCTCTACCTGCAACCTCAGAGACCAAGGTGGGGCCTGGCCCAGACAATAAACCAGCGACCTAGCACAAACTCATACTATGGATACACAAATCCCCGTCTTACGCGAATTCAGCGTTGACAAGCTTACGGTTAAACTATACGAAAATCGGCAGCGCCTGGGCGAAAATGCAGCACAGCTCGCTGCCACCACGATTCGGGACTTGCAGAAAAAACAACCTGTTGTCAACATTGTATTCGCGGCTGCGCCCTCACAAAACGAGTTTCTGGATGCACTTGCTCAACAACCCGATATTGCCTGGGAATGTATCAATGCCTTTCATATGGATGAATACATCGGCCTGCCCGATGACGCGCCCCAACGGTTTGGCAACTTCCTAAAAGACAAGTTATTTGCCAAAGTACCGCTGCGGGCTATTTATTACATTCGTGGGAACAACGACCCTGAGGCTGAGAGTAAACGTTATGAATCGTTACTTCAAGACTACCCTACCGACATTGTCTGCATGGGTATTGGCGAAAACTGCCATATCGCGTTCAACGATCCTCATGTTGCTCATTTCGATGATCCTACCCTCATTAAGAAGGTTGCCTTAGACTTGACAAGTCGATGGCAGCAAGTTCACGACGGTTGTTTTGCCACCCTGGATCAAGTACCTGAATACGCCCTAACACTCACAATTCCAGCGCTGATCAAAGCACCTGCTATTTTTTGTATGGTACCGGCAGCTCACAAAGCAGAAGCGATCCACCACACGCTGACAGATGTTATTTCGGAGCAATACCCTTCTACTATTTTACGGAACCATGTTAACGCAACTCTTTTTATTGATCAGGATAGTGGTTCATTCCTTTAACACTAGCTTAGCTGATTGAGCCAGTAAATGACTACCTGGGACTGTACTAATAATCCAGACACGAAACTTATTTAACTTCGTGTTGGGGTAGTTTTGTCGTTTCGGTGCGACTCGTTTGCCTGAAATCACGTTGGTTAAGGATAGGCAGCAAGGTGGTAATACCTTGACAACTTTTTCAGGATCAGACGTACACAACGGATAGTAGTTGACTGATATTAAACAGGCCGTCCAATCAAACCTGACGGCTGAAGCCCAACAAAAAGGAGTGGCCGGAAATATTCGACGAGCGGCTAAAAATGAAAATAACCGTCGGGCCTCGTCCATGATTGCGATAATGCGTCAGGCCGGGCGAAACTATGTACAGATTGCGGCCGAACTGAACCGGGCGGGGTTTCGAACGGCTAGGGGTGGCCAGTTTCAGGCGACGCAGGTCATGCGGTTGGCCGGACGGTTACCGTAAATATGGGGTCTGTTTTGTAAACTTACGGCCGTAACCGATGTAATACATGAAATCACTTGCTGCCCGGCAACCGAACCGCCGACTGTTTCTATGGATTGGCCTGCTGCTTATGGTGGGGTTTATTGCTGGTTTTGTCTGGGGGCGCGCGTTTGGCTATGCAGAAGGGAGAAAAGACACCATGCGGGCGATTGAGCTGAAAACGACCGAGTCGCAACCGAATTCACGACCCACCTGATCAATTACCACTCCCTGCACTATTTCTCATTCATTTACGCATTTGCTTTGCCAGATACGAACGCTCCTCATCAGGAACTACCTTAATCGCCACCCGTCAATAAGACAACATTTTTGAACCCGAAAGAATGAAATCGTTTCTTACTTATTCTCTCCTTTTACTGGCTTTCCTGCAGGCATCAGCCCAGGCAAACCGAGAGATTTTTTTTGCCGATGTAACCATCTATGTTGAGGGAGGCAAGTACTACCTGACCGGGTCAAAAGGGGGAAGTAGCGGGCCGCAGGGATTTGCCATCTTAGAATCAAAAGACCTCAAAACATGGGCCGTGCCTGCCAAGGCAAATGATTCGCTGGGTATGATCCTGACCGAAGGCGACCATACCTTTGGCACCAAAGGCTTCTGGGCACCCCAGATCCTCAACGATAACGGCACGTATTATCTTACCTATACGGCCAATGAACAAACCGTTTTAGCGGAGTCCACATCGTTGTTGGGACCATACCGGCAAAAAGAAGTTGGACCCATTGATGGGTCTGAGAAAAATATCGATTCCTATATCTTCAAGGACACCGATGGTAAATATTATCTCTACTGTGTTCGGTTTGACAAAGGTAATTACCTGTATGTTGCCGAGTTTGACCTGAAAACCGGAATGATAAATCCCCAAACCTTAAAGCGATGTTTTGGCCAGACAGAGCCCTGGGAGGCAACACCCAATTATAAATCAGCCCCCATTATGGAAGGGCCTACCGTTATAAAATTGGACCATAAATATTACCTGTTTTATTCGGCCAATCATTTTCAGAACATCGATTATGCGATTGGCTATGCCGTGGCCGATTCACCCTACGGGCCTTGGGTAAAATATAAAAACAACCCGATTATTCACCGTTCGATCGTTGGCGAAAATGGATCAGGCCATGGTGACCTATTTGAAGGACTAGACAAGCAGTTGTATTATGTCTACCACATTCACAACTCATCAGAAAAAGTAGGCCCCCGCCGGACACGGATCGTGCCGGTGGAAAAAGAATGGGATGAAAAAGCGGGGGTGTTTAGATTTAGTGTGAAAGGGAAGGAGGTCATTGTACCGATAATGGCCGAAAAATAAGGAGTGAAGTGCGTGATATTCATCCATGAAGACAAACCACGAGTTTAAGCTAAACGACTTAGTGACGCTAATTAACCCGCAGATTGCTCAGGAGTTAGTGGCGGCTAACGGCGAAATTGACTGGCCTGTTCCGGTGATCAGTCAGTATGGCCAGCGTGTGCATTGCTGGAACAGCCAACGGCGCGAATTCACCATCACGCTCAGTGCGACCGAGATTAAGAAAGTTGATTGATTGGCCAGGTTACCCAACAAGTAGGCTAGAATAGGGTGAGAGGTAAAAGGCATCCGATAGAGTGCCATCCCCTTGCCAATAAAGGAATGTATCCATTTAGTTTATTGACTTTTAAGTAAAGGAGCTGTCTGTTCCGTAAATGATGAACCTTCACTTATATAAGGGTTTTCGTGATCAGATTAATTAGTATTTAAAGTTGTGTCATTGCAAGAATCTCCCCTATGTATTGCACAAATTAAACAGAAGCGTAATAGTACTTTATGATGAAAGCGTAGTGTCCATTATGCTGAACACGTTTCGGCCATGAAAACGGATTGCAAATCTGACAGCCAGGTTTTATTCGGTAAAAAACGCAATCTCGCTTGTTAAACAAAACTGAGTTTTGTTTAACTTTTCTCCCAGGTTAACATAACATAGATTATACAACAGCTTTCTCATGAAACCAGTAATCGCTTTGCTGTTTTTAGGGTGGACACTTGCAAGGTGCGCCACGACTCAATTTACTCCTACTGATAGTAGTACCATTGGTGATGGCCAAGTAGTTAGCGATACCACCCTTACAATCTTCCTATTGGAAAGAGATATTCCCGCAGACATCAAGCGGCTGGGAGTAATTACCATTTCCGTAGGTACGGCTATCACCGATAAGATGGTAAAAGAAAGGTTAAAGCTGAAATGTAAAGAGTTAGGTGCTAATGGAGCATATCGAATCTCAGACGGCTTCTATCCTAATGCTGGGAGCATCCCTTACTTAGTTTTCAGGTATCGAAAATAAAAGCTTTCAAATGGCTTAGCTCTACATAATGCCACTTATATAACAAAAACGGAGGACAATTTATCGATCAGTAGTTCCTGTAAGTAGTGTAGGCAGAGAAAGAGTTGGTAGTAAATAATTCTCTTCCTTCCAGAAGGTGGCGCTAGTCTGGTCAAAAGAGGACATCGTCATCTTGCTATAATCAACCAATTGATCAGCCGTGTAGGGCTTTGTGTCGCTATCCCCTTCTTGACGACGAGTTACCACAAAATCAATTCGGGACTGAAAAGCAGATGCTGAGGGAATATGCGAAAACGTATTCTCGATACTACCACTCTGAAAAGACCAAGAATCACCAAATTTGGTGTAGTTAGCCACATAGCTACGCTTACTTAAATGAGTTGAATACACTTGAGTGTTTAGACTTTTGTTCAATAAGCTAAGGCCTCGCTCGGCCAACTCATACTCGGCATGCACAATCGCTAAATCGTCTTTCGTCAGAAATAATTTACCGACAAAATAACCACTTGTCTTATAGAAACTGCGAGGTTTGAAGTTGATTACATAAACCCATTGACCACCGATCATCGTCTGGCTATTCAGCTCAAAGACATAATCTTTGTTAAGCTGGCCATTCCGAAATAAGAACTCTTGATATTTAATAATATCCAGCATATTACTAACCCAAGGGCCTGGCGTTAGTACCGGAATTTTGAAGGCAGTCAAGGGCTTACGTTGGCCTTTGACAAAGTGAATTTGATCGCTCTTTTTAGTGAAAGAGTAGGCTGGCTTATAGATATCAATTAGCCCTTCGGCATAAGAAACACATAAATTAGGACTTTGCTCATTGATCGTTTCTCGATAAAAGCCACGCAACAGAGTTGGCTTTCTAGTGTAATTTTTAGCAATTGCCGCCACCGCCTTTAATAAAGTATCTCTAGCCTGAAACGATCTTTCCAGACTGAAATATGTGTCAGTTGGAGAAGCTGCAACTTGGAAAGCGTTGAGTCGAATAAGAGTATCAGTCAAAGCAAGTCTGAGCAGGGGTACTTGCTTTAACTGGTAGTTGATAGCTAGAAGACTTAAGGTATCCTGCCTGAGCAGTTGGGGTACATTCAGTTTAAAATACCCTTGGCTATTGGTTTCATTACTGACTTGGCCGTCAGCGACCGAGAGAGTAACAAAGGGGATGGGTCTGCCTGTGACGGCATCTATAACTTGCCCATGAATGATATACCCCGTTTGAGCATATCCACCATAGGAGTAGACCAGTAACATTACTAACAAGACACCTTTGATGATTGCACCTAGTTTAGATTCGTAATTCATTTACTGTTAATTGTTTATCGAAATAATTCAATAACATAATCCTAGTTATACGACAGAGTTAGAAAAAGTACAATAAATGGCTAGTCAGTTCAACGGCTATATATTGTACTTTACGTGGAGCTGCTGTAGAACGATTGTTATACCAGTTGACTAGGTGTTAAGATGAATTGTGCTGTGTTATTGTAATAACCAAGCGATGGCATTGTCCACAGCAGTAGATGAATACGAGGATTCATCCGGCTCAATAGACTGCCCATAAATCCGTTTCGTTCGATCGACCATTGTTACTGTGGTTAACGTTAATCGGCCTCCATCACTAAGGGGAATGTCAATATTGCCTGTCGATACACCACAAGTGGGGGTGCCAAAACTACGGGTCTGATCACGAGTTTTAAACGCAATAGCGATGGCTTCTCCCGCGCTGGCCGTTGACCGATTGGTTAAGAGAGCCACTTTAGGATTTGGTTTATAGAGCTGATACGGGCTATTGACCTTTACTTCCGGGGTTTGATTCAGTTGGGCTACCCCTAGCCGATAAGACCAAGTCGAGTAGTTGCCGTCTGGGTCCAGGAAATATCCGGCAAGTCCTTCACCTAAGATGGGACCTACGCCCGCTAACATCGCCCACATGTTTCCCCCATAATTTCCCCGTAAATCAACAATCCAGCCCCGGATAGAATCTGAGTCAGCCTTTTTTATGGCATCCTGAAGAGCTTGGGCAAAATTGGTGGCGGCTGAGCCAGTACCCACAAAATTAGTGATCTTGATATAGCCGATCGCCGCTAAATTTGGTACGGGAGCTGGACTAACATCACTACAAGTAGCTGGAGAATTACTGTGGAGCACCTCTCCCTCAGCCGACGTATAAAAGCTATGATGATCGTCTAGTAAGGTTAAGGCTAGCTGGATAGCAGGATACGTATCCGCAATGGTTTGTGCTCCTTGCGCTTTGACATTGACTTGTTCTTGAAAGCTTACCCAATCAATCGTCTTTCGATGAATCGAGTTGGTTTTCATGGAGCTAACCAATTGGTCAAGGTAAGTTTGGGCAGCAGTTGACGTAGGGGCAGGTGCTTGATCTTGCTGACAGGCGGCTAGACAACCTACAAGCAGCAGAACTACTAGAGGATAGGCCGGTTTAGGCCAGTGGACCTCGCTACGAAAAGCCATTTTCATTGCTTCTTGATCTTAGTTGACACTCAGTGAGACATCATCATAATAAACCGTCCCAGTAGTCTTGGGCAAGTAAAACAGCGCTACGTAGAGCGTCGATGTGTTGGCGGGCAAGGCGTCAAAGGTGAGCGAATATTCTTTGAAATCATTTGTCCCCACAATTGAGATTTTTCCTTCCGTGGACGTATAAAAAGTAGGAGCATAGTTGGCATCGCCCCCCCGATTCCCTCCTATGACCAATGAAACGCCATTGCCCTGTAAATTAGCGGTCTTGATTTTGACTTTCAAGGTTAGTTTAGCCCCTGTGGGAATCGATTTAGTGGTCTGATTGATTACTTGCTGAAAGACATGAAACGTAGTGTCACTCGGTGAGGCATTCAAACTAATCTTAATCGAGTGAGTCGGCGATGAAGCCGCATCGGTCGTATAAACGACAGAATAGTTATTGGGGTTGGTAGTCGCTGCTTTATAAGACGAACTAATCCAATCCTGATAGGGTGATGCTTCAAAATCTCCATTGGTCAGCACATTAGCAGTCGACTGCACTTGTGGTTCTTGCTTTTTGCAGCTGTTCAGTAAAGTGCAGGTAATGAACAGTGCGAATAGTTGTGTAATGGTATTCATGGGATAATCTAGGTTTGAGATACAAACTGTCTAGAAAACCAATTATACTATAAATAAGATAATTAAAATACGATTAGTTTATATTTATTCAAGTTATAGCCGAGTGAAGCTGTTGTATAATCTCCAATATGTTAACCTGACTTTTTGTGAAACCTCTATAGGGCGGTCAATTAAAGCTTAGTTTGAAAAATAAACGGCTATATTTTCTAAACGGGTGAAACGTAGCCTATACGTTTAAACAATTGCTTCTGGACTTAGTTAGGTACTTATATTTCACTCGAAGTAGTCTTAGATGCACTTAAAACGCAGCCCTAGGATTGCACACAGAGCGAAAAGAAAGCCAGGTGACTCCCAAGTTGTCTGGCTTTTACTTTTTTCCTTCTTCAAAAGTCCTATATCTTCATTTTATACTATAAATATAATCTTGTACTCGCCTAGCCCTTGGAATAGTTCAATCATCACCTTTTACCATTTAACCCTGTGTTTGATCATTTCGTCCCCTGAATCCGACGGTTGGTACGAATTCAATTGGTGGCTGACGGGGTTAGCCCCCATCTTTGTAGCACATTCACAAACAACAAAGAACATGAACCGGGTCGCCGGAGCGAACGAATCTTATGCACATCAACCGCCCAGCTCGACCCCGTATTATTGAAGTTGGTGGCCCCTTAGTTGGCTATCGGGGTCGGACGATCTATCGGATGCGGTCTCGGTAAACGAGTTGCCTCCGATGCGGTAAGCTCCCCAAAGTGGGAGCTTTTTTTATGGCCAATTTATGGGGTTGTAGGCGTTACTTTCCTCGCACATGTTTGGGATCTATTCTTAGAATATTCCCTTAACATAAGATTACTTATACAACTCAACTAAATAAAGTACAATATTTGATTCACTTTAGGATTTTTCTACTATAAGGTCATATATAGCTTTGTCAGGAGTTACCTTTCCAATCAGGCTTCATGAAGCAGGTTCATTCAGGTACCCTTTTCATGGCATTCGTCTGCGTCCTGACTCGTCTGTTTGCCATTTATAGCATTTGCACTTTACGAAGAAACAATAACAGCACTAATCGAGGTAAGTCGCTATAGGGTAATGACCGTAAGTGCACGATCTGTTCCAGCAGGGCTAACTCAGGGCTAGCCGAGGTGTAGAGAATACCAACGCCGGGCGGATTCCAGCGCCCCCTAATCGTCGCGCTCCTTCCGCTGAGAGGAGTGTACTCAGAAAGCGTTCTTTAATAAGCCGGTAAACACGTACCGACGATTCAATTGATGCCATGCCTTAGGAGTAGATGCCATGTTCGATCCGTCCCAATACGGTATGCACCATGCTAAAGCCAGTGGTAGTGTCTAAGAGCGTAACGGGCGCCTGTCGACGGAGTTCCGGTAAAGGCCCCTGCAGCCAGCGGCCCAGTACGTCGGTACGCCCATCAAATACGTCTAGTCCGTGCTTGATTAATACCTCCAGTAATGATAGTCGCTCTGAGGCATTGCTATCTAATCGGGCGTCAGGTTGTAGCCCATGTAAGGTACGCTCGGAGAGATTCAGGATGCGCGCCATCTCTTTGTTGGTTAGCCCAATAGGTTTAACCACTTCATCAGCTTTGGCTCGGCTTAAGCCTGCTCGCGACTGTTCGACAATGGCAAAGCCATCACCTGTCTATTTTGTATCTAGGCTTAGCCCCATGAGTTTACAATTTTCTGTCACTAAGGTAAACGCCATTTGGCCTCTTTACTACGCATAGCTCGATCTTAGGCAAGCAACATGTTTGTAATTATGCTTTACAGGAATTCACTTCGAGCTGCCCGGTCCTGAAGCATCGGTGCTTTAAGTTAAAAGCGTCCAGAAAAAGCATAGAGCGAGTAGAAACCGTAAACAACTACATTGAACGAGTTTATTGAACGCAAAAAGGGCCGTTTCCAGCCCCTTCCCTCCTACTGGGCCACCGTTCAGAAAAATGTCAAGTTTCTTTTAGGACAAGACTGTATCCTGACATTCATTTCTTGATTGATCCGTACCACTCGTCAAAAGCAGCAAGGATTGAACTTGAAGCATACTCGCCATTGGGAGCCGTGCTTGAATTAGCCGTGATCAACACTTGTGAGTTGGCAATGAAACTGATCTGTACTTGATTATCAAAACCAAAGAACCAGGTCTCTAGCTGTCCATTATTATACTTCTTACCATAGTTTGCCCCGTCTAACACTTTGTCAGCGTACTTTCCCGGATAGCCGCCATTTTTGGCATAGAACCCCATTTTATTAGGCGTCTGCCCGCGAGAGTCATACCCTGCTACATCATTGATCATCATATCCGAGAGCGTTTTTGGGATAATCTTTTCCGTAAAATGAAGCGTACTCAAAAAAGCCGCCATCTGTACACTCGACATGGTCCAGCCTCGTTCAGCATTGGTCAAGGTCATGTCCCCGAAGTCGGTGCCTGGGCCATTGTCTTTGGGAAACTGGTAGCAAAGCGCAGGCGCTGCATCCGTTGGTTTGCAAACGAGGGTGCTCATGCCGGCTCCCGACACGCCAAGTACATATTTTTGACAATAATCAATGTAGTCATCGGCATACTCCTGGGCCTGCTTGGCTTCCAAAGCCGTCAGCGAACTGGCCGTGGTGGTAGCCGCCGATATCTTCGTTACGGAGTAGTCACCCAGGGTTGTAATCAGAAAACGCATGAGGGCATAATTGGCGTTGTTGTACTTTGCCGGCTTTTTACTGTCCACCAGACCCTCGCTCACTAGTTTCTTCAGACTGTCATACCCCGATCCATACGTTTTACCGACAAAACCAGACTGGTGAGTCAAGAGCTGCTTAAACGTGACCGTTTTTAGCCCATCGCCTAATTTCCAGTGAGTGGGTAGATAGGGATACATCAAATCATTGACAGACTTCTGTTTTGCATTTAGTGCTCGCAGCAGGGCCGCAGCCGTGATGGTTTTACTACAGCTGGCAATGTTATATTTATCATTGATGAACATCGCCCGGGCATTGCCATCCTGAGCCAGCCGGGCATCTCCATAGGCGTGACTGCTTTTCTGGATGCCATTGACCGAAACAACGACCTGGTAGCCCACGCATTTGCCATCGAGTCGTTTGGCAATTGCTTTTATCAGATCGTCAGTATTGAGCGAAGCGCCGTTGGGGCCAACATCGACGGTTTTATCGCAGGCGGTCAAACTTAAGAGTAAACCGAGAAAAACCAGTACGAGCAAATTGAGTTGAGATTTCATAAGGGGAGGCAGTTTTTTACTTGTTGAAAAGATGAGTCTAAACGGTCGACGGCTACTTATCCCATAGGATCTGGATCGTTATTGGAATCAGGAAAGCCTGGTCGATACCCAGGGTGAATTGATTCCGTTACCCGTCAATTAAGGATGGCTCCGTGAGTGGGTCAAAAGTAGAGTGGATCAGTTTGGGAGGAATCAGATATTGATATGAGGTGGTATCGGATATTGATATGATCTGGTCACTCTGTGGCCCTTTGTAGGTTTGCGTAAGGGAAGGAGTTTAATGGCAGTTTTTAGCTAATCCGCCCCATCGGGCTGGCTCCCATACCAAGTAATGTCGGCTCCGCTTATCTAGAGCCGGGATCAGGGTTTGGTCGATTCATCGCTGAGTTCAGAATCCTGTTCCTGAGCCTCCTGGTTGAAGGCCTCGGACCGCGACGGTAGACCGGTCGAACACGTTGGTACCGATAGTGAAAGATAGAGATTGTAACCCTTGTTCACCTGAGGCATAGTTTAGCGAGCAGTCTCGTTAGCTACCCCATACAAGTGGAAAAACCTTTTTCGCACCTTTTAGCACCTTTATCTTCAACGATCTGATTTTCCTAAATGCATACCGAGCCAGGGAAAAACCGTTTGGCCTAAATTGACTAAATTATGTCCTTTGAGACATATTAGCCAGGTCCTAATTTTGGGTTATGAACGGTAATCCTGAAAGAAAGCAAATTGTAATTGTGGTCATGTCGGGGAACATGCTACTGAATTTCGCAGGCCCTTCGGATGTTTTTTGTAATGCAAATGGCAGCCTTGTTGATGCCGGTTTCCCGGAAGGATATGACGTATTAATCGCTGCGCCAACAAAAGACAGGAAGGTGCGCGGCCGGACCGGTATTGAAATTCAATGCCCATATCATGCGATGGAAATAGAGCAACCTTTCGATACACTGATAATTGCAGGTAATGACCGGAGCACTGAAGGTAATACCCGCCTGGCCGAATTTCATGAATGGCTTAGTCGTATTGATACCGCTAAAACAAGGCGCATCGGTTCAATTTGCGGTGGCGCTTTTGCTTTGGCTAAAGCTGGATTGCTCGATGGGAAAAAGGCTACGACTCATTGGGAACGTAGCGAAACCCTTAGAAAAGAATATCCAGCCATTCAGTTAGAAGCACATCAATTTTTTACCAGTGATGGCAACATTTATACATCTGCTGGCGTAACATCCGGCATAGATTTATCCCTCGCGATGATTGAAGAAGACTACGGCAGGGATATCGCGATACGGGTAGCCAGAAGACTGGTTTTTTACTTAAGCAGGCCCGGTTTCCAGTCTCAATTTGGTAACCTTCTTCCGCTTTATGAAACCGAAAACATTGCCGGTAAATTGCACAAATGGTTAAAAGAGCATTTAAATGAGCCGCTCGATGTTGTGCGCATGGCCGATCATTTAAGCATGAGCACCCGGAATTTCACACGTGTATTTCATAAACAGACTGGTATGCCACCTGCAAAATATATTGAAAAGTTCCGTCTGGAAGCTGCACGCAAACTTTTAGAAGATACAGATATTTCGCTGGAAAGGATAGCAGAACAGTGTGGTCTAGTCAACCTGGTCGGCATGCGACGCACGTTTTTAAGACACTTGAATGTAACGCCCTCTGATTATAGGCGAACTTTCCGCACGGCACTAAAAAATGCAGGTATCACTGAATTACTCAATAATTAGACCAATATGAAAATTGCAATCAATGGTTTTGGCCGCATTGGCCGCATGACTTTACGCGCGCTCCAAGCACAAACCGAGGTAGAAGTAGTCGCCATTAATGACCTTACAGATGTAGAGACACTCGCTCATCTATTGAAATACGATACGGCACACGGTCGTTTTCCGGGTGAAGTTATTGCGGATGGCGGGACTTTGAAGGTTAACGGTAAAAGCATCGCTATGTATAAAGAAAAAGATCCGGCAAAACTACCCTGGGCTTCCCTGGGCGTCGATGCGGTCATAGAATCAACTGGCCGTTTTACAGACAAGGCGACCGCGCAGGCCCATATTGATGCAGGGGCAAAAAAAGTATTGATCACCGCGCCAGCGACAGGCGGTGTAAAAACAATTGTACATGGCGTGAATAATGAGTTAATAGGTGGTGATCAAATCTATTCAACTGCGTCCTGTACCACCGGAAGTATTGCGCCTGTTTTATTTGTACTTGATAAAGAGTTTGGCATTGAATCAGGTTATATGGTAACCGTTCACGCATTCACTGCCGACCAGAATTTGCAGGATGCTCCGCATAAAGACCTTCGCCGGGCACGGGCAGCTGCATACTCCATCATTCCAACTACCACAGGTGCGGCAAAAGCAATCGGTAATGTATTACCTAATCTGCAAGGAAAAATGGACGGCTATTCCTACCGGGTACCGGTGATCGATGGCTCCATCGTTGACCTTTCCATTAATTTAAAAAAAGACGTTACAGCAACTGAAGTAAATGAAGTACTGAAACGGTATGCAGACACGACGCTTAAAGGCATTATGGAATACACGGAAGAGCAATTTGTGTCTTCAGATATTTTAGGCAACACGCATTCTTCTATTGTCGATGGCGGAATGACAAAAGTCATAGGTAAACATATAAAAGTAGTTGCCTGGTATGATAACGAAGTAGGGATATCTAACCGGATTGCCGAGTTAATTTCGCTGATTTGATAAAATGAACATCGATCATAATTGTACCATTTCTTCTTTTTCAGGCTATTCAGATTACCAGCAAATTTAACATTATCAAGATGATAGATACATTGAATCGCTGAAAGCAAAACATGAGTTTAATGCAAAAAAACACCTTGTGGTATAACTGAAACGTAGATACCGGTATACATACCCAAAACTGCGCTATTGTGTACCGGTATCTTGGACTTCCCGAAAAACTACGCAGTCAATTCAAAGTTCTGATAAAAGAGCTTCAGCGACTTGCTTATTGAATAAAGCCACCTCGCGTTTACCGGATATCATTGCAATAATAGGTGCTCCGGTAACCAGGCTTAATAATTGCGCAAGCAGTACTTCTGAATTTTCAGCAGTGGTAAGTTTAGCCAAACGAACATTAATAAAGTCAGCCCATTGTTTGAAGTGATGATCTACCTTTTTGCGCAAAGGTTCAGAATCGGCATAATTAAACTCATTCAAACCACGATTGAAAGCGCAGCCATTAAAGTCCTCCTCGGCGAACCAATCATACATCGAATCAAAAATTGCCAATATTTCCTGCTTCGGATCATCGTTGAACAAGGCAACCCGCTTTTCCAGATCCATAAAACGAAGTGCTTCCCTGAAATCTAAACAAGCTCCCATCAGATCAGTCTTCGAGGGAAAATACTGGTAAAAAGAACGTTTCGATACACCACTCTCCGCTATGATCCGGTCAATACCAATATTATTGAAACCATAGCTGTTAAATAAGGCATAAGCTGTTTTTAAAATCCTTTGTCTGGGTTTCAGGCCGGCCATCTCCACGGTGCGTAAATCTTTAAATTCTGTATCAGAGGTCTTCATCATCATTTTTTAGTCGCCCTTTGCCAAAAGTAAACAGATCTGTCTAATTTTATTTTGAAAAGTAAACAGACCTGTATACTTTTGGCAAAGTTAATCAATAAACACAGTTTAAATAAAGGAGATTAGAAAATGACAGATTTCAGCCAATTCGAATTTAGGAACCTCCCAGGATTCGACCAAAACAACTTCGATGGCTTCGACCAAGCTATCCCAATGAAAACGATGGTGATCTATTGCTTCGATCCAAGAGCCTCAGAAATCCCTAAAGCAGTAGCCGATTACTTGGGGGATGAGGTCTACCCGGGAGAAAATAAAGTAGATGAGAATGGGGTGCGTATCGGTCATACCCGTACCCTGTTTACCTTATCAAACGGAGGTGGCCGCGCCTTACAATCTTTGCAATCAATCGCAACTATGGATTACCTGTTCCATTATAAGAATGTGGTCATCGTCCATCACTCATTCTGCGGTATGACCTCTTATACACCGGAACTGCTGATAGAAAAGTTCCACGATCATCACCATGTTGACATTTCCGGCCTGTGGGGTCACGAGGATATGGCCATCGAAGATTACGAAAAGACCATCAAACACGACATAGAACTGTTGGCTAATAGCCCGCTTGTCCCTAAACACCTGAACCTTTACGGTTTCTTTTATGAGATCAACTCAGGTCAGCTTACTGAGGTCGTTCGTGTGCCTGCCGAAGAAAGAAACGCATAACGTGACCCAGAGCGGTTCCATCGGCTGGTTTATCTGCCTTTGACGCCGGTCTCACCTATTTACTATGATTTTAGACATCAGACCACCTGATTCCACCATAGCACGCCAGGCCGAAGAATTTGCTCGTTCCGTATCCAGCGATGTGTTATTTAACCACGTTATGCGCTGTTATTATTTTGGAGAGTTATTCGCCAGGCAAAAAGGTGTAAAAATTGATCACGAACTCATGTTCGTATCTTCCGTACTGCATGATCTGGGATTTACTGAAGCAGGACATGGGCCTAACCGGTTTGAGATTGAAGGTGCACATGCTGCACGCAATTTTCTTTTGGAAAGAGGTGTGGCTGAGGAAAGAACATGGCAGGTATGGCACAACATTGCGTTGCACGTCGGCGATATGAATTTGTTTAAAGATGAGCCCACACGCATGATGCAGTTTGGTATACTTTTCGATCTTACGAGTTTACCTCCGGAGGTCAGTCTTAATCCCAAAGACGTCGCTGAGGTAGTACACTATTATCCGCGTGTCGGTTTTAAGCGTGGCTTTTTGGAAGTATTTACAAAAGAGCTTGACAGCAAACAACCATATCCACACCGCTTCCACTTATGCAGTTGTATCGAACACCATCGTACCGGCACACTGCCAATTCCAAAGCCGGAAGACTTTTTAGGTAGTGCCCCCTTTGACGAATAATAAGTTATAAGGATCAACAAGCCTCTCTCCAGCAGAAATTTGCGGGGGAGAGACTTGTTTAAACTAAACCGCTAACTGCAACATACCATTTTGTACGTTGCAGTTAGCTTTGCCTCTTACGTTATTAAATGTATTCACCTATTTTAGCCCTCCATTCCCTGCTGCGTTGGCTGGTTTTGACCAGTTTAATTTATTCGATTTTCCGTGCTTGGCAAGGGTGGTACTCGAAAAAGCCCTTTACGTCAAAAGACAATGCTATCCGGCACTGGACAGCTACTATAACACATCTACAGCTTGCTATTGGCATCTGGTTATATTCGGTAAGTCCGATCATTAACTATTTCCTTCATCATTACCGCAACGCGGTCGGCCATAGAGAGATCCGTTTTTTTGGAATGGAGCATAGTACGATGATGGTCTTAGCTATCGTAGTTATATCTTTTGGCTCGGCAACAGCAAAACGTAAGCAGAACAGCCAGGAAAAATTCAAAACCATGGCTATTTGGTTTACGATCGGGCTACTAATCATATTGGCCAACATTCCATGGCCGTTTTCGCCACTAACCAGCCGGCCATATCTGAGAGCTTTTTAAATCAGATGCACAACTTTTTGAAACTAAATCCAGCAACCGTGATTAGAAATTACAAACCGTTGATCTGGACGCTTGCATTAGAAATAAATGGACTGATCATATTCGTCATCTTTTTTCCGCACAAAGAAAGATTCAGCGATTATGATTTTTCTTATTTGCCCTTGTTGGAAGCCATCATGAATGGGCTAACATTCATTTTCTTACTACTCGCACTCCTCGCTATTAAGCAAAAAAATATCCCGAAACATCGTAACCTAATATGGAGCGCTTTTTTAAGTACTCTGTTTTTTTTAGTGTCGTACCTACTTTATCATTTCACCACGCCGTCAACAAAATTTGGCGGACAAGGTGCCATTAGGTATATCTATTATTTTATTTTGATCACACATATCCTACTGGCTGTTGTCATCGTACCCTTAGCATTGATTTCGATCAGCAGGGGGCTGAATATGGAAGTCGAATTACACAGGAAAATCACCCGCTGGTCGATGCCTATCTGGCTGTATGTGAGTTCCACAGGCGTCATCGTCTACTTGTTGATATCGCCTTACTATAGTAAGTAATAGAGTATTGGATTACCCTCTAAACTTGTTTTCTTACGTCTGTAGAAAAGTGCTAGTAATACTGAAATTCGCGTTAGCACCCGCCATCGCGTTGAAACTACCTTTGACTATGCAAATTCAAGCATACCACTAAAGGTATTTCAACATGAAAAAGCAAGTTAAGGTCTTAATAACCGGCGCGACCGGCAAAAGCGGAGGAGCCGCAATTGATGAACTTTTAAGAATGGGTTACCCGGTAAGGGCCATGGTTCACAGCGAAGATGAACGGTCAAAACAACTTGAAGCCAAGGGTGTCGAAGTAGTATTAGGTGACTTCTTAAATCTTGATGATATCTCAGCAGCCATGAAGGGCATTGATACGGCTTACCTATGTTTTCCGGTATTAGTTCCCGGCGTATTACAAGCAACTGCCTATTTTGCGCAAGCTGCTAAAGAAAATGGTTTGAAAGGCATTATCAACATGTCCCAGATATCCGCGAGACGGGAAGCTAAAAGTAACGCGGCCCAGGACCATTGGGTTGGAGAGCAGATCTTGAATGCTACAGGTATTCCTACGGTGCACTTGAGACCTACTTTTTTTGATGACTGGTTTCTCTATATCCGCGACCTAATTCAAGATAATAGCGAAATCGTACTGCCTTTTGGGAACGGACGTTGGGCACCTGTTGATTCTGCTGATTTGGGCCGGGTTGTCGCTAAGGCCGCTACCGATATAGCAAATTTTGGCGGCAAGGTACTTAAACTATATGGTCCAAAAGAATATAATGTATTTGAGATGGCTGAAGTTATTTCAGGTGCATTAGGTAGAACAGTTGCATACAAGCCAGTAACCATAGAACAATTTTTTGAGATCAATTCTAAAAAGCCAGCAAGCGAACATTTCATTCAGCATGTGACGCATGTTGCAGAAGATTGCGTGAATGGAATTTTTGCGGGAACCAACGATTTAATCGAAAAAATTACCGGAAATGCACCAACGACGCTAACTGATTTTTTCATCCGGAACAAAGCAATATTTAATTGACCTTGGTAATTGTTTAATAATTAAAACGCCCATCCTGGAAGTCATCCGACTAAGACAGGATGGGTTTTTCCTTTAAGCTTGCAAGTATTATAAATTATCAAGTCATGTAAATAAGTAGTAGTAATTCGAACATTAGTGTTAGCAGTTGCAATCGTCACTAGCCTACCTTTGATTATACAATTACCAGAAGCAATTTCACAAGCAGGGTTGCTAAAAAATAAATTGTTAATTACAAATAATTTTCAATCATGAAACAAAAAGTTTGGTTTGTAACAGGTGCCAGTAAAGGTTTTGGCCTTGAGATCGTCAAAACTGCCCTTGAAGCCGGTGACAAAGTAATCGCTACCGTTCGCAGTAATGCAGTTGACTTAACAAATAGCCTTGGCGCACCCTTTGATTTACACGTCGTTACCATGGATGTAGTAAATGAAGCAGAAGTTAAGAAAGCGGTTAGCGATAGTATCGAAAAGTTTGGACATATAGATATTGTAGTCAATAACGCTGGTTTCGGCATCGTCGGGGCAATTGAAGAACTTTCTGATGCAGAAGTAAGGAAGCAATACGATACCAATGTATTCGGCGTATTAAACATTGTTCGGGCCGTATTGCCGCATCTCAGAGAAAGAAGATCCGGACATATCATCAATATATCTTCTCTTTTTGGATACGGTGCATTACCTGCCTGGGCTTTATATGGGTCTACCAAATATGCCATAGAAGGTATTTCTGAGGGCCTTGCCCTTGAACTCGCTCCGTTTAATGTTAAAGTTACCGCACTGGCACCAGGTTTATTTCGCACACAGTTTCTGAATTCAGGATCTTATTCGCTGGCTGCTAACGCTATAGCTGCCTATGATGATACAGCCGTTGGACAGATGAAAAACGTGCCTGCCGCATTACACGGCAATCAGCCCGGCGATCCGACTAAGTTAGCGAAGGTTGTTATTGAATTAGCCGCCGTTGAGAATCCTCCCCTACATTTGCCTGTTGGCCGGGATTCGCTGCAAACTTACCGGACAAATCGCGATAAAATCAGTGCTGAAATTGAGGGTTGGGCAGATCGGTTCACACCAACAGAAATTTAACCTGGTTTATCATGAAACGCAGCATCGTAAATCAAGAATTGTTGTATTCGACAGTTGCCATCGTTAAATATTTCCCCAAAGCATTTTTTTTACCACAAGTAGACGGTAACAAATTCTATGAAAAAGAAATGCAGGATGAATTAAAGCAGCGGATAAAGACGATCACAGCAGATTCAAAAAGGGTGTGGGGAACGATGAGTGCAGCACAAATGCTGCACCATCTGTCCTTGTCCCTTGGCGGTGTCTTAGGTTTCTTTGATCTGCCAGATGAAAGTTACTGGTTAAGCCGAACCCTCTTCAAATGGATACTGGTTGATTTCTTCCCCGAACAACCAAGAGGCCTGCGGATGCCGTTAAATTTCGTCATCCCACATGAGCAGTGGTTCGATCTGAATACTGAGAAAGAATTGTTATTAACTATATTGGAAAAGGCGTGGAAAACGCCAACCGAAAGCTGGTCAGCACACCCGTTGCTGGGTAAACTAACCCGCTGGCAATGGGGAAAATTGGTACAGATCCATTTTGATTATCACCTTAGGCAATTCAGTGCTTAACGAAGACCAATTGTTTGTCACGTAAATAGACGCGATAATAATTAAGCTTAAACCATCGTGTTATGAAACATTTTAAATCTTTGAGTGAAATGCACCGTGAGAACGGCTTAAGCGCCCCGGAACATCCGATGTTAAGCTTAATACGCGTCACTCCGGGACTTGTCTTAAATTTCAAAGAGTTCACTTGTGACTTTTACATGATTGGCCTAAAAAACATCAAAGGTGGTCATTGGCTGTACGGCCGTACACGATTCGATCATGAAAAAGGATCGATGGTGTTTTGGAAACCACGTCAGGTGATCGAAATTAAAAATCTTGAGCTGGAAGAGGATGGCTTTATCATGCTCTTTCATGAAGACTTCTTATTGGGCAATGTACTCCAGAGCGAAATTCAAAAATACGCCTTCTTCGATTATGAAACAGACGAGGCATTGCACTTGGCCCCGAAAGAGGAGAAAGTCATTGCCAGGTTATTCGAATCTATAGAATCAGAATATACGAATAACCAGGACGAGTTCAGTAAGGATATCATTCTCGTAAATATTCATTCGCTGTTAAAATACGCGGAGCGATTTTATAAAAGGCAGTTTATCAACCGGAAAGAATTAAGTGGTAAAACGGTTACTACTTTTAATAGACTTTTGGATGACTATATACATGAAGATAAATTCTACAAAGAAGGCCTTCCGACTGTAGCTTATCTGGCTTCAGCGCTAAACATGTCACCACGTTATTTGAGTAATGCCTTAAAAATTGAGACCGGCAAAACTGCTCAGGAGTTGATTCATATTGCACTCATCAATGTTGCAAAAAATAAACTTAGGGAGTCTGAATATAATGTGTCCGAAATCGCTTTATCGTTAGGATTTGAGAATATGTCTTATTTCTCGAAGTTGTTTAAAAAGGAAGTTGGTAAAAGTCCGAAAGACTTCAAAAATGTACTTTTAAATTAAGCTTCCGAATGCTAAACTATACGTTCCAATTGATATTCTTCTAACGGGGAGCAGATTTACACACTTAGCAACGTGTTTTATGGTTAATACGTGGACAAGTAGAGACAATCAGTCTATTATCGAAAAGAGTGTCCAATGAGTAGCCACAAAAACGGCAAACCTGTTTAACCTGAAGGATAAGTTGTAGATCAATAAGCTAGTGCCTTCTGGGCAATTCACTTTCTCTGAGCCGATCTTTACGAACATAAACCCGTTCATCATTTATCGTGGCAACGTGTTGATAATGCGTCTGGATATACGTTCCAATGGGTACAACCTGTTCATGACCGAACACGTCTGGATTTAAAAACCAGAACGAATGAGTACGATTAACCAGATCAACGAAAACTGCCGGGCGGTGCCTTTTTAAATCTTCCAGAAACCTGGCCTGGTGTCTTTGCTGCTGCGGTCCCGGCATGAGAACTCGGAAAGTAATGTTATCAGCGGTTGCCTGGCTGAGTTGTGTTTCGATGTGATACGCCGGAAACCAGCCCCATAGGGTAAGGTCATCGCCTGGGCGGGTGTAGCTCAGGATTTTTTTAGAAATCGGCGACACCGGTATCGGTTGACCCAAATCGTATAAACGGATGGTGACAGGCCTCGCAGAGCTAGCGAACAGAACCAACCTGTCTATTCCGTAGGGCAGACAACAAAGCAGCACCCAGCCCGCCAGAATCAATCGCACCTTTGGGGCTGGCACTTGCCGGGTAGCGTAAAAACCATCCCAAAGTGCTCCGCTAAGGAGAGCCAGCGGTATAATAAGAAACTGCTGATAATGATAAAATTGGTAGCCTGATTTAATGGCTTCGTAAAAACCCGTCAGTACATGCAGTAAGCCAAACCAGACCAGAAATGACCGGATATTGAACCGAAAAGACGACCGGATACTAACCCAGAGATATGCCGCAATCAGCACTGCGTACGTAATGAAAAGATCGATAAACTGCCCCGAATGCTGCAAAAATGTGGGATAGTCCAGCGCTTTCTGCCAAATAGACCCTCCGTAGGAATACTGGAAATTACCAATCAGGTAAAAGTTCAGAAAATAATCGAACGATCCGTTCAATAGCGTAAGAACCAGCACAATTAGCGGGCAACATAAACAGCCCGCCAGCAGAACAAGCAAGGAAAGGATCTTTTTAGGGCTCTTTGAGAGAATGATCAGTGCCGTGAATAGCAACGTAACCAGCACCGTGGGCACCCCCTGTAATTTGGCAAAGGGAACAAGCCCCGATACAAAACCCAGAGCCAGCAGAACGCCAAACGTCGGATAGGGTTGATTATATAAGCTTGAGAACAACCAGAAAGTAATAGCCAGTAAGCATAATACGACGTATTCATTATACAACTCGCAAAACCATCCCTGAACCAGCAGATAAAAAAACGCGGTGGGTACAAACACGGCTAAACTAACCGGTGCGGCAAACAGATTATGGACCGTTCGATAGGTGAAAAGCAACGTAAGGCTCAACAGCACAAAGCCTACCAACCGGGCCGAAATATAATCAAAAGACCCGCCAAACCACGAAGGCAGGATCAGTAAATAGCTCACCAGCGGACCTTGGGTAAGGCCATCCACATCGTTCCAGTAGTGAATGTATTTAGTCAGGCTCAGCGCCTGAGTAAGCATCTGGGATTCGTCAACTTCCAGTTCCCTATTGTAGGCAATAAATGGCAAGCGCATGAGCAGCAATAGCCCACCAAAAACAGCCCCCCAGCCCCATTGCCTGCGCCGGCTACTGGCCGTTCCCCCAAGGTACTGATAAACAAATAGTAACGAGCTGATTATTATTAATAAGAATCCGAACGAAGTGAGTACGGAAAGCCATTTATCAAAACGTATCATTCACCATTGAGGCAATAATTGCTTAAGGAAATTACTGTTTTATTAATCCTGTCTCTGTAATAACGGTACTCTCCTGGTAGGTTTCGTAGTCGGTATTCACCGCCCATAGATCCACTTGTTGGTCTTGGTCTGTGGTTAGCTTTTGGGCGGCCAGAATACCCATCAGGATGCTATGATCCTGATTGTTGTACTTGAACGAACCATACCGGCCAATGGGATATAGATTGGCGATGCCGCTGAGATAATTCTGTACCGGAGTCAGAGCATCCATATACCCTTTAGCGTAGATAGGATAACAGCGCGGAACCCGATGTATATGGCCATCGAGCACTTTTTTATTGGCGATCAGGCCTGTTTTCCGCAAATCGGCCGTAGCCAGTTCAATCAATGACTGATCCGAGCGGTGCCAAAGTTCGTCATCGTTGTTACACCAAAGTTCGAGGGCTAAGATGGTATCTTTCGAGGAGCCATAAAGCGAAGGCACCCAATTGCGAAAATTAGTGATTCTACCAACTTGCAGTTCCGGCGAGTGTACGTACAACCATTGATCGGGGAAGAGACGATCCCCTTCAACCAGCAGATACACCAGGATCGTGTTTCTAAACGTTAATTTGGCTGCAGACTCTTTGACCGAAGATGGCACACCGTCAAGGGTATTTACCAGACTGGTAATCGGCATGGTGCTGATAACCGCATCGTAGCGCTCGGTGGTACCATCGGCTAATTCCAGACCCACTACCTGCTCTTGTTCAGTGAGTACTCGGCGGACTTTCGTATTGAGAAATACCCGTCCCTTATGGTCCCGGCAGTACTGGGCCATTCGCTCGTAGATCATACCCGTTCCCTGGGTAGGATAAGCAAATTGTTCAACCAGCGTTTGGTGCTTACCACTATTGCCGGTGAGGCTGTTGCGGACGGCTTCGTATAACGAGAGCTTTTTAATTCGCTGGGCCGCAAAGTCAGCATCGAGTTCAGTACACTTTATTCCCCATAATTTTTCTGAATAGTGTTTAAAAAACATCTCGTAGAGCCGTTTACCGAAACGGTTGATTACCCAGCTTTCAAAATCTCCATTGTTGGGAACTGGAAAAATCTGTTGGTAAACGTAGCTGATCACACTATTTACGGTTTCCAGCAAGCCCAGATTAGAAAACGTGTTGAATGGTTTGAGAGGGTAATCAAAAAAATGATTCCGGTAAAATATGCGCGTCTGGCGGTCGATCATGTGATAGTCGTTGCCCGCTACTTCCAACCATAGCTCATTGATTTGTCGGTTGGTGCTAAAAAAACGATGCGGTCCCAGATCGACCAAACAGTCCCATAGCTGAATTGTTCTACTCATACCACCGACGTTATTTTCGGCTTCGTAAATATCGACCTGGTATCCTTTTTTAGCTAATTCATACGCTGCTGTCATACCGGCAGGTCCGGCCCCAATAATTGCAATTCGTTTAGATGTTACAACTTCACTCATTCGAAAGATTATTTATGGCTTTTTTAGTTAAAACTTTTTTGTCTCTCGAACACACCATAAATCTCTTGCGGATCAGCATTGGAATGGATTAGCGTAGAAACTAAGTTTAGCGCACAATTTAATAGCTTTTTGTCAAGTCCAAAAGTCCCTTTTTATTAACTTTGGTAACTTTATACTATTATTAAGGCGTTCGTAAACTCTACACACCCCTGGCATTCTCGTATGTTATAGATTATTGTTGACTAGTATCAAAACAAGTCAACAGTCAAAATACACATCCCCTACTCAAAACCGCTCGGTTAACTGTCAATACTTATTATTGCCTGAATTTGCCAATATAGTGAAAATGAGGCAATTAACTTTGACCGATCGATAGAATTCGTTCACAAAACCGTCCAATTCCAATCAAGCCAACATAGTTCTGTCTTAGCCGGATATAGGTTGTCAATCGTATGACGCTGATTAATGTGAACAGATATTAAAAAATTAAGACTAGTATCCAAAAGGAACATTTTATGAAGGCTATCAAGTGAGACAACTAAAACTTTGTGAATCAGCCTCTAAAATGGGGCGCTTAAGCTTCGACCCCACTTTCTACTCTACTAAACGTTTTCGAGGTACAGTCAATTTGAGCCATTGCCCCATAGGGGAGGCTAAAAACCGGACACGTATGACCAAAGTTCATTTCCGTAATGACAGGCATAGCCGTTGATTCCTCTTCCTGAAGCACCTTCAGTAATTCATCATTGTACTCCTTTACATAAGCGTTGTTATCGGGCCTGCCCAAGAGTATGTACTGAACACAACATTAAGATTAATTAGTGGATTAGGGCACGAACTGCCGCTGAATTTGTTGTTCCCAAACACAATACATGACGGCCACAAGCGCTTAATGGCCGAACAGTCGTGTAAACCAAACCTGTAGGCATTAGGCCCAATTGATTAAAAAACTAAATCTTTAAACTCGTAATAAAATGGATTTGCAGATACGCGGCAAAACTGCTTTGGTAACCGGATCAACCGCTGGCATTGGGCTGGCTATTGCGAAAACACTGGCTCAGGAAGGCGTCGAAGTTATCCTGAATGGCCGAAACAAGGGCCGAGTCGATGCACTGGCCCAGCAATTGACAGCTGAATTGCCAGGTACCCGGTTCCGGGGAATTGCAGCTGATTTCAGCCAGGTTGACGAAATCAACGCCCTGTTGGCCGAACTGCCTCAGGTAGATATACTGATCAATAACGTGGGCATTTTCGAGCCCAAGGAGTTTTCTCAGATACCCGATGAAGATTGGTTCAAGTTTTTTGAGGTCAATGTGATGAGTGGGGTTCGGCTTTCCCGCCATTATTTCCCCAATATGCTGGCCAACGGATGGGGGCGAATCATTTTCGTCTCCAGCGAATCGGCGCTGCAAATTCCGACGGAGATGATTCATTACGGCACCACGAAAACGGCTCAACTGGCCATTTCGCGAGGATTAGCTGAACTGACCACCGGCACCGAAGTGACCGTTAATACAGTTCTGCCTGGCCCAACCTTGTCAGAAGGGGTTGGCGATTTTATTGGCAGTATGGCAGCCAGCCGTAAGGTGTCTGTAGAAGAAATGGAAAAGGACTTCTTCAAACACGCCCGTCCGACCTCCATCATCAAACGCTTTGCCACGACCCAGGAAATAGCCAACCTGGTGGCTTATCTGTCGAGCCCACTGGCCTCGGCAACCAACGGAGCCGCAGTTCGGGTGGATGGGGGTGTTACCAAGACCATTGCCTGACTGGCCCTACTATATAGTACCGTACACCTCATAACGAAACTGTCTTAATGATTAAAGAGAGGGTATTTGACCCATTTCTTTAGCGTAACGTAGGTACACAGGTTATGGCACGAGAATTTCTGTCTCTAACGAATCGATGCAAACGCCCTGATTTGAAGTAAATCAGGGCGTTTCTTACATAAATTCATTCTTCCACTACTGAATTACAACGTTGAAATCCGTATCCAGATCAGACGAGCCTGGGGTTGCGGTTCCATTCTTTACGTTCGGCTGGTGACGCAGCACAACCTTTAATTTACCCGACCCGGCTGCACCGGTCTTTATTTCGGTGGTTAACCCCACCGGATAAGGCCCTGGCGCGGGATTGGTATCTTTATCGGTTAATGTGATGGTCAGTGCCAGCCCGGTGCTGGGTGTGTACACGAAGAGGTGTTCATTTAGTTTTTCTCTAATTTCTTCCGTCGCGTCTAGGGCGGGCGTCTTTGTTTTGTCCAGCAGCGAAATCGCCCCCGTATAGGTTGTATTCGCTTTCAGGGTCAACGTGGCTTTGCTAAAGTCGGCGGTGGTGTTCAGATTTTCAATGGTCGCCGTGACAATGTCGGTGGGCGTTGTTTTATTCGTCAGGGCCAGGGTAGCCGTTGTAATGGCTTCATTATCGTCTGTCGGGGCTACGTTTTGTTCATCATTCTTACAGGCACCTGCCAGTAGGCTCATTAAGCCGAGGACGAGAATCGATTTCGTTGGGTAGTTCATGATTATTAAGTTTGTAGTTTAATTTTTTCAGGTCACTGTTCTTACAAGGACTCCACAAAAGTGGACCATTTTATATAACGTGTCGCGGGGTTATAGCCGGGCAAAAAGTGGCAGTTTGACCTTCAGCATTAGATTACGTCCGGGTTCATCAGCGAAATAGCGAAAGCGGTTCAGGTAGTCGCGGTACGCCACATTAGCCAGATTCGTGCCACTCAGGATCACGCTGATGGGCTGTTTCCCCACTTGAGTCTGAAAGCCCGCTTCGGCTCCGAGCAGGAAATAAGCCGGTGGGGGAGCCGCAAAATCACCGGTAAAAATGATGGCCCCATTTTCCTGCCGACTGGTAACGGCAGGCGCCCGATTTTGCCGGGAGACATACAGGCCACTCACCGAGACGTAGACATTGGTAAGTTTCCCCCATTTCGCCCAATCGTACCGGATGTTATTATCTGACCGGTTGGCAGGAATAAAGACGAGGTAATCATGATCCGTCTGGTTATACGCAAACAGGAGTGAGTTTTTGCTCGTGACCGTAAATCGATCCGTCAGCTTGTAGGTAATCGACGCATCGACACCCCGAAATGTGGCCCGTACCTGCGCATAGGTATAGGATGGGAACGCACCCCGCTGTCGGACAACAGGGACCGAATCGGGCTTAAGATAGATGTAGTTCTCGATCCGGTTGTTGTAAACACCAATTTCCCCGCTCAGTCGCTTGCCTGCGTAGGCCAGCACGAGGTTACTGTTATATGCCTGTTCGGGCTGTAAATCAGGATTGCCCCGCTCATAGGCTACGGCGCTCTGGTGCAGCCCATTGGAATACAAATCGGCCACGTTGGGCGCACGCCAGGCCGTGCTGAAGTTGGCCGTGAGGGTTAGATCCGGACGAAGCTGATAAGCCGCTCCCAGCGATCCATTTGCATTTTGCCAGGTATGCGTTTTAAAGTAGGTCTGCTTCGTTACTTCATCCAGAAAATAGGCCCGGAGCCAGCGATAATCATACCGCACCCCAGCCTCCAGCGTCAGGCGCCCAACGGCATAGCGTTCGATAGCGAACAGGCCCGCCCCGTAGTTACGGAAGTTGGGAATCAAAAACAGGTACTCCCGAACGTTGCCCTGCGTGATGCCGTTAAACCCAACGCTGCCTGACCACTGCCCGGCCTCCTGGTGGCTTCGGGCCTTTGTTTTTATGGGCGCGTGCTCCCAAACCAAATCAGCGGTGTGCGTAACCAGTTTGAGGTATAATTCAGGTGTACTGATGCCACTGAACGAAATGTAATCGTACTCCCGACGTGTATTCTGCTGACGGGCAAACGTTGCCGTTAGCATGCCTCCTCCGTTGAGATGAAGGTGCGCACGGGCTTTAAACAGATCATGCTGTACAGCCTGATAGGGCCGGTTGAGGGCATACGAGAAACCAGGCTGCGCTAGCGGTTCCGGCCGATTGATGGCGGCATATAAATCGGCCAGGCTACCCACCTGAGCACCCGTAAACAAGCCTATTTTCGTATCGAACTGACTGTAAAATAGTTCGATACCCATATTCTTATGATCGTAGTGCAGATCGCCCGAGAAATTGGTTTCGTGGTAACTGGTGTTCTCCAGGTAATAATTGGGCGTTTTGACATAACCCGACCGTTTGAGCGTTCCCTGCAGGCGCCAGCTCAGCCCCGTCAGTTTCTTATCGAACGCGCCTTCCATCAGGCCAGACACAACGCCCATGCCGCCGTTGGTGGCTCCAACCAGATTTAGCTCGCCACCGATGCCTGGTTTGGTAGGCATTGCTTTCGGTTCTACCAAAATAACGCCCCCAATCGCATCGGAGCCATACCGGATACTGGCCGCTCCTTTTATGACGGTCAGACGGGAGGCCAGGAACTGATCAACCTGTGGCGCGTGTTCGGTTCCCCACTGCTGATCCTCCTGCCGAATGCCGTTGTTGAGAATAATAATTCGGTTGCTGTAAAGACCGTGAATAACGGGTTTAGAGATGCTGGGCCCCGTTTGGATGGCATATAACCCAGCGAGTGCTTTTAGGCTTTCGCCCAGCGACTGCCCCCTCGTTTGATCGAGGGCTGCGCCCGATAAACTAACCTGTGTTTGGAGTAACTGTTGAGCCTCAGAGCGGTGCTCGGTCACGACAACTTCCTGTAAGGTCTGGTTGTCAGAGGCTAATCGTACAGGGCCAAGCGTAACTACGGATTCATTCCCGACCTGAATTAGCAGGGTACTGGTTATATACCCAACGAACTGAACATCAAGCGTATACTTTCCGGGACAAACCTGGTTAAGCTGGAAACTACCAACCGAGTCGGCAACGGCACCCATTTTTAACTCACGAATATAAACGGTTGCCCCTACCAACGGCTGTTTCGTATCCTGACCCAGAATTTGACCCTGCAACTTTGCCACGCAGGCGTCTGATTGAGCCAGACACCACGAAGCCGTTGCGACCCACAACGCAATCAGAAAACTTATTTTCTTTCCCCTACTCATCCGCCCTATTGCCTTCAATGTACATCCAGAAGCACAACCTTATTTATGCAACAATGTTGCAATATTAGAGAAAACAGCGGATAGTACCTAAAAGGGACGGGATTGGTGAAATTATTTTAGTGTTAACTGTCCGTCTATCTCATCGCCCTGGCCCACCGATGACCGCACTAAAAAAGCTGCCCCAGTTTCCCGAAGCAGCTTTATCAAAAAGCGACAGAGCTTTCTTATAAAAGAACTATACCCTCGAAGAGGTGGCATTTTTATGAAAAAGTCCTGAAAAAACTATTCCTTTTTAGTGCAGGATATCGAACACCAATTCCCGCAAAATATCGCTTTCATTCATGGTCGGGGCATCGATGCCTTTGCTCCGGGCGTCGGCCCGGCGAATTGCATTGATTATGCTGGCCACTTTGGGCAGTGGAAACGTGCGGGCAGCCGTGAGGTAATCTTTCACGAAAAACGGATTGACACCCAATAACGGAGCCAGTCCCTTATCAGTTTGATCTTTGGACGCCTGCACCAGGATAACCTTACTGAAATAACCAAATAACTGCGCCAGGATAACGACCAGTGGGTTGTCTTTCGGATTACGGCCAAAATAATCGACAATTTGATTGGCTTTCACAACATCGCGTTGAACAAGGGCTTTTTGCAGTTCAAACACGTTGTATTCCTTACTGATACCCACTAATCGCTCCACCGTAGCGGCCGAAATCTCTTCACCAACGTGCAGGTTGATCAGAATTTTGTCGATCTCGCTGGCCAGCCGTTTCAGGTCGTTACCAATGTGATCGGCCAGCAGTTGGCAGGCTTTAGGGCTTACTTTCGTTCCCTGTTCGCGGCAATACTCCCCTACCCAATCTGGAATTTTATTGTCGTATAACTTTTTGACGCCCAACAGTTTCCCTTTCGCGCCAAACGCTTTTACCCACGCTTTTCGCTCGTCGAGGGCAGGTTTGCCGTCTTCTCTGACGTAACACAACATGAGTATGGTGCTGGGGAGCGGATTCAGCGCATAATCCTCAAATAAGGTTTGCGTCGATTTATCATTAATGCCGTTCATCTGCTGGGCTTCTTTCACCAGGACCAGTTGGCGTTCAGCCATGAAGGGATAGCGTCGGGCGTAGTTAATTACAGCTCCGGCATCGGTGTCTTTTCCGAAGAGAACAAATTGATTAAAGCCCCGCTCAGCAACCGGCACGGCCACTTTTTCCAGTTCGTCGGCAATCCGGTCGAGGTAATACGGCTCATCGCCATGAATGAGGTAAACAGGGGCAATCCGTTTGTTACGGATGTCCTTCAGCAGGGCGTCTACGGCAGGGATCAAAACTACTTTGTGGTTTATGGTTTGTGGGTAGCAGTTGCCAGCGCCAAAACTCATTTCTCCACAAAATTAACCAAGTAAATTAGAGAAAACACATCATGTATTTTTTGTCATGCTGACGCAGGATGCATCTTCGACAATTGACGAATAATACTGCTACCGAAGGTGCTTCCTGCGTCAGCATGACAAAAAGGTCAGTGCCGTATACGTAAGTGGATATCTGATCATTTTCGCCGAATCAATACCCCCGGATGTGCACCTGTGGCTTTTTGGTTCTGGTACACCAGTTGTCCAGCTACCCAAACCGCTTCGATACCGATTGAGCGTGCTTTATTGTCGCCGATGCGGGCCTTGTCCTGCACCGTATCAGGATTAAACAATACTAAATCAGCATAGTAGCCAGGGGCAACCAAACCTCGATCTTTAAGCCCAAGGTGTTCGGCAGTCAGGCTGGTCATTTTCTGGATGGCTGTTTCGAGGGGCATCGTCTTCTGTTCGCGAACGTAACGGCCCAACACCCGCGTGAAAGCTCCATAGCCTCTTGGATGGCCATCGGTAGCACCGTCGGAGCAAATATTGGTGTGCGGCCAGGCCAGAAAATTTACCACGTCGGGCTCATCCATCGACTTACCCATGATGCCCTCGACGCCATCGGCATCCGGGTTCTTCGTGGAAAACGCAGCGGCTTCGGCCACCAGACCCATCAGCGTTTGCGCGGGTTTCTCCCGGCGCAGCGCGGCCACCTCACCAACGGTTTTGCCCGCGTAGGCCGGGTTCGCGGCAAAGCGCACCAGCACCGACTGGCTGGGATCAAAGAGTTGATGAACGGCAAAGTCGGCACTGGTTGCGTTTGTATAATCCCGTTTTGGAAAGAGTACCCGTAGCGTCGACATCCAGTAATCATACGGGTAACAGTCGGCGGTAATGTTCACGCCCTCCGCTCGGGCCTGCTCCAGTTGGGCCAGCAAGCGGGTCGACTGTCCCCACTTATCGCGAAGGGCGATTTTCAGGTGTGAAATCTGAACGGGCATCTTAGTGATACGACCAATCTGAATGATCTCATCGACGGCATCATCCAGCGCGATGTCTTCACTGCGGATGTGGCTCATGTACCGTCCACCCGAATCGGCGGCCACCTGCGCCAGTTGAATAACTTCATCACGGCTTGAAAAGAAGGCACTTTCATACTCCAGCCCTGTCGACAAGCCCAGTGAACCTTTCCCTAACTCGACCCGAAGCAGGTCTTTCATGCGGGCAATTTCAGCAGGTTTCGCGGTTCTATAAAGCCCATTGGCACCCATCACCTGCTGCCGAAGTGTTGCCTGACCAGTGTAGCTTGCTACATTCACTGCCACTGGCTGGCGCTTCAATTGAGCCGCCAGCGTATCCATTGAATAGCTGCCCCCATCCTGACCCGACACAACGGTTGTCACGCCCTGATTAACAACTGCCAATGCATCCGGATTCGAGCTTAACCCCGATACGTGATGGCTGTGACTATCGATAAAGCCGGGGGCCAGCGTCTGCCCGTGGGCATCCGTGACCGGTTCGGTTGGAAACGGGGTCAGCTCGCCGACTTCCCAAATACGATTGTTCCGAAGCCGTACAGCCGCTTTGCGGGCCGCCACACCCGTACCGTCGATGAGTCGCGTGTTGGTAATCAGGCTCGTTCTGGGGAGAGTGAACGATTTTCCTTCCAGCACCTCACGGGCTATACGCCGAGCCGAGCCATCACTACCGTTACTCAGGACAATCAGCGTTTGCTGCGTATCCATATAACGAACAATCACATTCAGAAAGCCCGCCCAACTGCCGGTATGCGCCAGTATGTTGCCACCGTTTTCAATAAACCAGCCAAAACCATACGGGTATGTGCGCTGGTCGTTTAGCTTGACGGGCGTGATGGCCTCCTGAAACGTACTGGCTTTCACCAGTTTTCCTGTTTTAAGGGCCTGCTCCCAAATCAGTAAGTCGTCAGCTGACGAATAAATATTCCCGTCGCCAATCACGCCGTCCAGGCGAATCAGGTCATTGAGCTGGTTTTTGCCATTCTCCCGCTGGAAGCCATACACCCGGTTATGGGGCTTCGTCCTGCTGTTGAGGTAATACACGTACGTGTTTTTCAGGTTGAGCGGTTTCACAATCTGCTGATCGAAAAACTGTTCTACCGGCATACCCGATAAAGTCCTGATGAGCGACCCCAGCACAACGTAACCCGTATTGCAATACTGCCAGCGCGAGCCGGGCCGAAACGTAAGCGGAGGCTTGTGTTCGGTGAACAACTGCAGCATCCCGTCATTCGTGAGGGTGTCGAGTGGGCTGGTATACTGTTGGGCCAGATCGAAGTATTCGGGCAGGCCCGAAGTGTGCGTCAGTAAATGCCGGACCGTGATGGTATCGTAGGGAAATTCGGGCAAGTAGGTCCGCACTCGTTCGTCGTAGCGAAGCTTACCCTGCTCCTGTAACTGCATGACCATTAGCGCAATAAACTGCTTCGAGATGGACGCCAGATTGAATGAAGAGCTGGACGTCAGCGGTTCGTTTGTTGCCCTGTTTGCGATACCAAACGCTTTTTTATACCGAACGGACCCCTTCTCGGCCACCAGAACCACCCCGTTGAACATAGCCCGCTGATGAAGCTGTGTCAGAACGGAATCCAGCGTTTTCAGCCGGGTAGCCAAGGGCTGGCTGCCTGGCTGAGCCAACAACGGGCCAACCAGAAAAACAAGGAAAAAATAACGAAGGATAGCCATTATGAGATCGTATTTTTGGTGGGCAACGGTAATATAGTAGACTGTTTGACGGCGTAGAGCGCAATAGAACTGCTGTAGACCCGGATCATGGGCAGTTTGGCCATTTGTTGCAGGAAATTGGCATACTCCTTAATGTCGCTCATGACAACTTTCAACTGATAGTCGATGGTACCGGCGAGATGATACGCTTCCAGCACATCGGGCATCCGACGAACCTGATTTTCAAACTCGGCAATGTTGTCCGGCGTATAATCAGGCATGGATACGTTGCAGAAAACGATTAAGGGACGCCCAATTTTCTCCTGATTCACCAGCGCCACATAGGCCTCAATGACGCCGTCGCGCTCCATTCGTTTTATACGTTCAAAAATGGGCGTAGTCGTCATGCCGAGCTCTTCAGCCAGTTCCTTAATCGTCCGTTTGGCGTCGCGTTGTAATAAACTCAGTAAGCGAAAATCCGTATCATCCAGCATACCGTTGGCGAATGTTTTTCTTTTCCAATTATGAAATCAAAAACTAAAAAGAATATTATTCTAGAAAAATCAATATTTCCTATTTTTCTTTTCAATTATACGCATTCATGAGAATTAAAGTATAGTTTTGACGGAAAAATAAGCATAATTATCTAATGAATGAGCAGGCAATTTTGCTGACCGATGGCTTACTGACCACCAACGATGCCAAAACGGCTCACGGTCTGATTCGGGGCACAGATCGGTACACCATTGCGGGCGTAGTCGATGCGCCTACGGCCGGCCAGGACGCTGGCGCTGTCCTTGACGGGCAACCCCGAGGAATTCCCATTTTCTCCTCTGTAGAGCAAGCTCTGGCCACGGTAGGCCAGGTCTCCTACGCCATTGTAGCGGTGGCAACAAGCGGAGGAATTCTCCCCCCAAACATGCTCGATGAGATTAAACAATGTCTTGAGCATGGACTCTCGGTCGTGAATGGATTACACGAATTCCTGAACGAAAAACCCGATCTGGTCGCATTGGCCCATACCTATGGTGGTCGGCTAATCGACGTTCGACGCCCGAAACCGCGTCACGAACTGCACTTCTGGACCGGTGAGATCAATCAGATCACAGCGCCTATCATCGCCATTATGGGCACCGACTGCGCGCTTGGCAAACGGACCACCGCACGCCTGATTCAGGAGGCTTGCAACCGTCATAACCTCAATGCGCAGATGATTTACACCGGGCAAACCGGCTGGCTGCAGGGCGTCAACTACGGCTTCATCTTCGATTCGACCCTGAATGATTTCGTTTCCGGTGAACTGGAGCATGCCTTGCTCTCGTGCTGGCGGGAAACCAGCGCCGATGTGCTCCTCATTGAAGGACAGGCCTCTCTGCGAAACCCCAGCGGCCCCTGCGGCTCGGAGTTTCTGGTATCGGGCAATGCCCGGCATGTGGTGCTGGTTCATGCCCCCAAGCGCACTTACTATGACCATATTCCAGCCTGGGGGTCCATCCATTCCGTGGAATCCGAAATCGAACTAATCCGGTGTTATGGTTCCTCCGTGATTGCGCTGGCGCTGAACACCGAGGATTGCAGCCGCGAAGAAGCCTTTGCGTTTCAAAAACAGTACGCCGACCAGCTTGGCATTCCGGTTTTGTTACCGCTGGAAGAAGGTGTATCGCCCATTTTACCCATCCTTCAGGCCCTTACCACTACAGCACATGCGCATTAACGCGATCCGCGCTTATAGCCGGAATCTGGCTCTGACCAAGCCCTACACCATTGCTTATCAGACAACGACGAAGGTAGAGAATGTTTTTCTGGAGATCGAACTGGCCAACGGAACAATTGGTCTCGGTGCAGCCAACCCCGACCCGGAGGTCGTGGGGGAATCGCCGGAGCAAACGTTGCAGAATCTACAAAGTGAGTGGATTATGGGCCTGGTTGGTCGTGATATCCGGTTGTTTACGGCCCTGATTGACGAAGCCCGACAGCAGTTCCCGAGTACCCCCGGCACGCTGGCCGCTCTGGACATTGCGCTGCACGACGCCTTCGGCCAATATCTGGGCGTTCCCATTGTGCAGTTCTATGGGCAGAAACTCCGGTCATTGCCTACCTCCGTAACCATCGGGATTATGAACGTGGCGGACACATTGACCGAAGCCTCTGGCTACGCTGAACTGGGATTCCGGGTTCTTAAAGTTAAAACAGGGCTTCATGTTGAGGAAGATGTTGAGCGTATTTTAAAGCTCCGGGAGACGTATGGCAACAAAATGACCCTTCGCGTCGATGCCAATCAGGGCTATTCCATCGCTGATCTGGAACGCTTTCTGGCCGCCACCCGCTCGGCCAACGTCGAACTTATAGAGCAGCCCTTACCCGTTGGCCGTGAGCTGGATCTACTAGTTTTACCGGAGGAAACCCGCCAGCTGTTAGCCGCCGACGAGTCACTGAAAGACGCAAAAATGGCCCTGACCCTGACGCACCAGCCACAACCTTTCGGTATATTCAATATAAAATTAATGAAATGTGGGGGCATCCGTGCCGCCCTCAACATAGCGACCATCGCTCACTCTGCCGATATATCCTTATTTTGGGGCTGTAATGACGAAAGCCGGATCAGTATTGCAGCCGCCCTGCATGCTGCTTTTGCCTGTTCAAATACACGTTATCTGGATCTGGATGGCAGCCTGGACTTAGCCGAAGACGTCGTTTCGGGCGGATTCATGCTGGAAGATGGCCTCATGCGGCCAACCAACCAGGCCGGATTGGGAGTTGAGCGGATAAGGTAGATCATTCATCACTTCTTAATCAATGCTTCCTTACTTCCCTTTCGGCCAGCAGTTTAACGACAAAATGGGAACATTGTCCCTGACTGAAAACGAACGGCTTGTTGACGTGGACGAACGGTACCAATCTGAAGTTGCACTGAAACAGAAGCTATTAACCGAGTTACCTGATTACTACTTTCAGGCATTGCCTGGGTATGAGTTGGCCCAGTGGGAGGTTCTGGAGATCGTTTTATCGAACCTGGTTCGGTTTTCACCCGGCCAGTTCTCCCTTCAGAAAGAAGGCAACCACTGGCATTGGCAAAACCAGTTGCTGCATGAAAATAGATCATTCATTTTTGGCGATTCCTCAACCCTGCCGCTGGCTCCACTCGATTGGGTGGGTCGGCAGGTGCAGGAGGATTTGACCGTGCTGGCGGGTAACGAGGCTACGCTGGTAGCTGGTCAGTTATGCTTTGCCAATGACTGGTGTCTGGACGAAAAAATAGGGCTACCCTTCTGGCAGATTCACGCCCCCATTGTGTCCATTGTTGAGCCAATGCTGGTGGCAGCTAATAAATTTATGGAACGATTACCCGTAGGCCGCCCGGTTTGGCGAGCGAACTGGAGCGTTAAGTTGACGAACCAGCTGGACATGACCAGCCGCCATGCACCCGCCCTCAAAGCCCTCTTCGCGAACCGACTTCCCGAACTTACCCCCGAAACCATCGGCGAACAAGTGTATATTCGTATTGAACGCCAGACCCTAACCCGCTTACCCAGGTCAGGAGCCATCTTATTCGGTATTCACACTTACCAAAACCTGTTGGCCAGCGAAATAGCGGAGCGACGCGACGCAGCTAGCCGCCTGGCAAACGTATTCCGCACAACACCAGGCGAAATGCTCAACTACAAGAGCATGACGCCCTTTATGCCCGCGTTACTCACTTACCTGGACACGTTCACCTTACATTCACCTGATTAACTCAACCACTCTACATGACCAAACTCGCCCGCTCTCTTAATCTGCGTTCCGCTATCCTACTGGTTGTTAGTGGTATTGTTGGCTCCGGTGTTTTCAAAAAAGTAGCTCCAATGGCGGCTGAGTTAGGGTCTCCCCTACTGGTTTTGTCCTGCTGGGTTATGGCAGGCGTCGTTAGTTTAGCCGGTGCCCTGACTTATGCCGAAATGGCGGGTATGTTTCCTCAATCGGGCGGTGAGTACCTTTATTTCAAGAAAGTATACGGTCGTTTATTTGCCTTTTTATACGGATGGGGGGCGTTTACGGTCATGCGAACGGCCACCATCGCAGCTCTGGCCCACATTTTTGGCCAGTCACTGATCACCTTAACGGGTTCGCAGGGCGCCCCGGCGGAGTTGGTCGTAAAAGGCATTGCTACGACACTGATCCTTTTTTTGAGTTTAGTCAACTATCGTGGCGTGTCCTTTGCCGAAGGCCTCAGCCGATTCCTTATTTACCTGACATTTATCGCGGTGTTGGTGATTGCGGTTCTTGGTTTTCAGGCATCAATGGGCAGTTTAAGCCATTTAACCCAGTCAATTCAGGCGCCTATACCAGCGGCTCACAAAAGCCTGCTTGGCTCGCTGGTGGTTGCCTCATTGGGGGCATTTTGGGGCTATGATGGCTGGAATCAAATCGGTTATGTTGGCGAAGAGATTAAAAATCCGCAGCGCAACCTGCCCATTGCCCTCGGCGCAGGTACCAGCATTGTTATGACAATCTATGTTTTATTGAATGCGGTGTACCTGTATGTGCTTCCTATTGATACGCTGGCCCAATTAGCCAGCACTCCCAATAAAATTGCAGCTGTGGAAGTGGTACGACAGGCGGCTGGCTGGGCAGGGGCTCTGTTTATTTCACTGTTGATTCTGGTCACGACCTCTAATTCAACCAATGCGTCAATTCTGATGCCCGCTCGTGTTTTTTATGCGATGGCCCGCGATGGCCTGTTTTTCAAAGCAGCCGCCGTTATTCACCCTCGCTACAAAACCCCTTCCATAGCCATCTTACTACAGGGAAGCTGGGCTATTGTGCTGGTTTGGTCCGGGAGTTTTGACCAGCTCACGGATATGCTCGTGTTTGCTTCCTTCATTTTTTATGGAGCAACGGCCTACGGCGTCATGTTGCTGCGTCGTAAACAACCAAATTTAGTACGTCCCTATCGCGTTATCGGCTATCCACTTATCCCTTTATTTTTCCTTGGCTGCTGTTCCCTATTGGTGCTTATGACGCTGATTAACCAACCCCGCGAAGCCTTGACAGGCTTGGGTTTAATTGCTACGGGGCTTCCATTTTATTGGTTTTGGCATAAACGTACCCCTCTGTTGAGTGAAGAAAATGAAGTAGAAACGTTGACCTAAGCGTTAGCGGTGTGGGTTTGTCCAAAACCATCTGATTTTGAGGTGTGCTTTGCTGTTTCGTTTAATGTATCCTTCTAAGAACACAAGTACCACTGTATTACATTTTCCAACTATTTTTATCCAAGTCCCGTTTAAATTCGTAGTGCTCGAATTAAATGACTGAGACCAATTACACTTGTTTATGGTACTTTTCCTGACCGCCAGAGACCAGACTAACCAATTCAGAAAATTTTCCTGTCAACTTGACAAACTGGAGGTCGCTTTTGAATTTCTGAGTGATATAGTGGCGAAAGGCAGTACATTATTGCAGGTTTACATTGTTGATGAAGGCAAACGAACGGAGCTTCCTCTTGCTATTTTTGATGGTGAGCCTTTCATGGCAGCCATGCAAGAGCTTGAAAAAGAATGGCAGACGTTATTAAGTGAGCCTGCCATGTCAACGTCTTTACATGAAACGCTGCTTATTCCATTGATTCAGCATCGGGCCCGCCAATTTGAAACGAAGATTGCGAATTATCAAAAGCTAATTAGCCGCCTTGAACAACTGCTTGAGCGTACGCAAAAAAACTTCTCAGCAGGCCCAATAAAATCCCGGGTTATTAGTCAGTATGAATCCATGATTAGTCGGAATCAGGTATGGCTGATTAAGGCCCAGATTTCGTACCAACTTATCCTGAGCCGGTTAAGTCAATTATCCGCTTAAACACTTACCAACTAACATCTGCGACAAAACCGATAAAGCCTGATGTCGATAAACGCTTTGTTCACGCCTAAATCGGCAATTCGCCTTAACTTAATCAGGTACTGTTGAACACTAGTTCCAGGAGCCATCTAAACACCTGAATAAAGTATTTTGCCTAACCTATGTTTTGCTTTATCAAGTCATAAGAAAGAGGTAAATCTAGACGAAGGAAAGACCTGCTGGTTTGTTTTTTCAGATGGAAATAAAGCAATAGTATACTTGATAACTAGTTTTAGTAGCGACTTGGGTACATTATAAGTTGTTCCTTTTACTACTACATAAACCACCTTCCGCATTCGTAATCAGTGGGTACTATTTCAAAAAAAATTAATTAGTTAGCTCCTCATCAGTTGTAAACTTATTACCATTAATTTATTAAAAGGCGGCTTCTTTTTCATTTACAACAAAATACCCAGCACAGGTTACTGACAAATAAAGGCATGCAAGCTAAGAAAGAAAGGGTCGTGTAGTTTACGTTATGTCTCAAAATCATATACTACTTGTGCACCTTCCGATCTATGAATTAAGTAAGTCGGAAAATCAATTAAAATTATACAAATGCCAATTCGGAAACCTATTAGATTTTTTTTTGTTGAGTGTTATTATGCAGTTTTTCTTTTTTAGTGATAAGACTTGCTATATTTGCTCGTCTATGTTAGAAAATAATTCATATACTGTCAATGAAAGCGAAACAAATACGGTTCTTTTCTCCTGATGAGAACAGCGAATCAACGAAAAAAAGCGAAAAAAGCGTCGCGAAGGCTGCTCCAGTAACAGGCTACATTTCGTCTACGGGTAAATTAGTGTTCCCTGCGAAAACAATTACTCAATTAGGATTTGACCCCAATAGCAATCGATTTAAAGTAGGTACCCAGGAAGGAAAGCGCAAGATCAAATCATTATATTTGATCCCCAGTGACGAAGAACAGGAGCAAACTTTCGAACTCGCTCAGGGCGCTAAAAGCTACGGAATTTCATTACCTTTTATTCTCCAGAAAGGTGGTATTGACTTTGCTGAAACCAAATATACCTTTACGGTTAAACCTTTTGATTACGAAGAAGGCGTAACTGGTTTTGAACTGAAATTAACCAATGAAAGCCCAAAGCCAGAATATACAGGCAAACCCCGTGGGCGAAAAAAACAAAATCCCGAAGCGGAATAATGTAACCAATACATTACCAGCGCTTGTAGAGTCCATTAAATCATTTCTATTACCAAACAGGGACCGGGTTGTAATCCGGTCCCTGTTTGGTAATAGACTATACAGCTCAATTAGCCAATTGATTGTAATACATCATTCAGGTCAGCAGTAAAAGAATAAAATTATTTAGAGGTTTAAGGATTGCCTTGATTTAACTATTAACAGGCCGAATAGTATTCCGGACACTAACATCCTTAGCTAAAAGGATAAGAAAAATACTTCGCTATAGCTATCCTATTTTATAGTAGAAACTACTAGTAGTTGCTGAATTAGCATTAACGTAACTTCTTTCGCTCAACTAGACAATCCATTCCCTATACAGGCTCCTAGGTTAGGATTGTTTTTTACGCTGTGGCGCATTGGCGAGCCAGATCAGAATCAACAATCAATCTGATCTAATTTGAGTAGACTATTTGTTACAGAAGTGCTATCTTACCTCTCGCAGAGGCAGCTTAAACCTGCAATGGCAAAAATGAGTACTAGTAAAGCGATGATCTTCTTTAATCGCAACAACGATCTTAGCGTGTAGTTTTTTCTATGACCCGGAATCAACTTGATGATTTAATTGGCCAGGGCGAACATACCCGGCTCGAATTCAAACGTTCACTTTCGTCCGCTTACCGAATTGCCCGTACGCTGGCCGCCTTTGCCAATACTTCAGGAGGCACGTTGCTCATTGGCGTTACCGACCCCGGTAAAATTGTGGGGGTACCCTCTGAATTTCGGGAGATGGATAAACTGGAAGAAGCCACCGACCGCCTGGTTGAACCCGCCCTCTCCATCAGCTACGAAACGCTGGCACCGGATGGTCGTCTGGTGTTGGTTGTTACCATTCCGGAAAGCAACGAGAAGCCTCATTATGTAGTCGATGAATCGGGCAAACGAACTATCTACGTTCGGGCAAAAGATAAATCCATGCCGACCAGTAAACTCATTATCACGCCGGAAATGGCCGATCGTGAATTACTCAAATCGCCTATGGCGCGAACCCTGATTCAGTATCTTCGGAAAAATGACCATATTACGGCCGATAAGTTTGCCAAACTTATCAATATATCGGACTACCGGGCCACCAAATTACTCCGACAGCTTGCTGAACGAGGTCTGCTGATTTTGATTGATAAACCCCGGCCTGTTCGGTATGCGCTTAAACTAGCGGAGTGATCGTGTTGTATCTTTGCGGCCATGATGATGCAGGAACAGACCGCTACAAAAGAGACAATCACCACATTTTTCAGGGAGCTTCAGGATCGTATTTGCCAATCTCTGGAGGCCGCCGACGGAGGAGCACTATTTCGGGAAGATGAATGGCATCGGCCCGGCGGGGGCGGTGGACGGTCGCGTTTGCTAACAAACGGAAACGTTATCGAGAAGGGGGGCGTTGGTTTTTCGGCCGTCCATGGCGAGGCAACGGAGGCTACCCTGCGCACCCTCAATCTGACAGAGCCTGCGGAGTTTTATGCGACCGGGGTCTCTATCGTATTGCATCCACATAACCCAGGTATGCCGATCATTCACATGAATGTCCGTTATTTTGAAATGAGTACCGGGCATAACTGGTTTGGCGGAGGTATCGATTTAACCCCTCACTATGTGAATCGGGACGATGCGCGCTGGTTTCATCAATCCCTGAAACATGTTTGCGACCAGCATGACCCTGAGTACTATGCGAAGTTCAAGCCCTGGGCCGACGATTATTTCTATATACCTCACCGGCAGGAAACCCGGGGTATAGGCGGTATTTTCTTCGATTACTTAAAACCTTCTGATGCCTCTCATAAGGCCCGGCTGTTTGCTTTTGTACAAGCTGTAGGCAACGCGTTTGCGCCTATTTACACGCACTTCATGCACCAGAACCGGCACCTCCCCTTTGGCGAACGCGAAAAAAACTGGCAACTGTTACGCCGGGGGCGGTACGTTGAATTTAATCTGGTGTGGGACAGAGGCACCAAATTCGGGCTTGAAACCAACGGCCGTACTGAATCTATTTTGATGAGTATGCCACCACAGGCCAACTGGATTTATGATTTTCGGACAGAAGCAGGCAGCCCTGAAGAACAAACGTTGAGTCTGCTAAAGAAAGGGATTGATTGGGCATAAGTTGCCAGCGACAGATGATGCTGACAAAAACCATGCATGGGGCAGGCTATTGACGGTAAAACTCAATCACATAAGTGTACCGTTATAGTTTTAATGAGGGCAAGCAAGTCTTTATACGTATTCGGTTTCGTATAAAATTGATTGGCCCCCAAAGCTAGTGCCTGGTTGCGATCAGTTGTCGTTGCCATTGAAAAAGCAGTCAGCACAACGATGGTTAAATCGTCGTAACTATGATTACTACGCAATCGTTTTAACGTATCGAAGCCAGTTATCCCGGGCATATTCAAATCCAGAAGGACTATTTTAGGTAAGGTCCGGGTCTGTGCAATTCGGGATAAGAAAGTTTCTCCATCATCCAGCGCCATGATTTGAATGTCAGGCCGGATACTTGTAAAAGCAGCCTTCATGAAAGACTGATCGTCCGGATCATCGTCTACGATCCAGACGGAAGCCATCCCACTGAACATAAAGCCAGATAGCTGTTTTTCAACAGATCGGGGTAAAGGATATACCCTATTGACCTGCTGAATATAAACCGTCAATAGTTCGTTGATTCGTTTAGTCGAATAGGTGTTAGAGGTAGAAAGAGGATAAGGCATAAAAGTTGTTTTTTTAAGTAATTGTACTTAAAAAAACAGGCATCTGGTTAAGCCCAAGTCAATTTCCTATTGTATGGTATAAATGTTCTGTATGTTCACTATACCTATTACTTAATGCCTTTCGTTCTTTGCAAACGCTACGTTTACCGGATGCAACTGATGAACTAATTTACGGGCTCGCTTAAAATGAGTTGCCACTCCTGTTCTAACTGGAGAATGGATGTTGAAAACGGTGCGCCCTTAAAAACGTGCGCTGGTAGTTGAATGCGTTTATTGTTGTCAATAAGCTCAACGTTAACCAGTTGCTCGCCTGCGGAGATTAGACTTAAAACATCGAAGGCAATTTCTAGCTTGGTCAACCAGCAGGAGAAACTCCTGAGTTGGTTTTTACTGTCTTTGGTAGTAATGAATAAAATCATAGAATACAGTGAGTGAGAGGACTGCAATAATTGACCATAGTTATTGATCTGACAACATTATTTACTTTCTGGTTAGCTCATGCCTTAAAAGGTAAGTAATTCGCCACTCAGCGAGTAAAATTCCGCCTTTAACACCGCCCAGAGTAAAGACACAATTTCACGTTCACGTTCTTACGGTCCGGAAAACGATGTAAGTAATAGTACACAAGCAAAAAAAATACCAAAATATCAGTAAGCTGCCACGTTTTAGCGGCACTCAACGTATTGACTATTGATTACAACCGTAGCATTTCACTCTATCTTTTTATGACTCGTTACGATTTTCTAAAATCGATGGGTTTCACCGGGGCAGCCCTAGTAGCGGCTCTTACATCCTGCGTGCGGGACGAAGATACTGTCGTTAACGCGCTGACAATTCCAGGAACACAGAGCACGACCGCAACAACTCCCTCAACGAGTACCACGACATCGCCCGCATCGGGTACAACAACCCCGACAAGCGCCACTTCGTCGGGAGGCACCGATCTGAGTACCATTAAAAATAGACTGCTAACGATTGACCTCAACAGTTCGGTAGCGACGGCCCTGAAACCAGTAGGCGGGTATCTGGCGCAGAGTGGTATTGTGGTGGCCCAGGTCAGTACGGGCGTCTACGTGGCCGTCACCCAAACCTGCAGCCATGAACCAAAAAAGGCAATTATCTTTAATAAAACGGAGTTTTACTGCACCCAGCACGGTGCCCGGTTTGACCTGACCGGCAAAGGTAAAAATAGCTTTGGCAGCCGGGGCCTTACCGTCTACAAAGTTGCAACCGACGGCACGACGCTGGTCGTTTATAGTTAATGAACCCCACTCTCGGATAAGCAAACCTGGAAATCACATGAAAGTCATCCTGATATCGCTGTTAGTATACCTGTTTACTACGCCCCCAACCTGGCAACTCAATTTTGATCAGGCCAAAGCTGAAGCTGCCCAGTCTCATAAATTCATTCTTCTTAATTTTTCTGGATCTGACTGGTGCGGACCCTGTATTAAACTCAAAAAAACGGTCTTCGAATCCGCTGAGTTTTCGCAATTCGCCGATGACCGCCTGATCCTGGTTCGGGCCGACTTTCCCCGGCTCTCGAAGAACCAACTTGATGCTAAACAAACAGCTCATAATGAATCTTTGGCGGAGAAGTATAACCAGCAGGGCAAATTCCCGTTTACGGTATTGCTCGACGCTAACGGGAGGGTATTGAAAGAGTGGGAAGGCTATCCGCAATCTTTAACGGTATCCTCCTTTATTGAGTCCATCCAATCCGTTACCTCGTCGGCCAAATGACCGCTCCCCCGCTCATCCATAAACGGGTACAACGGCTCATGGGCAACCGTTTCGAGCTGAGTGTTGTCAGCCCGGACCCCTGCTGGGCCAACCAGCGTCTTGATGCAGCCGTAGCCGAGATCAGCCGTATCGAGCGGCTGCTGACAACCTACAGCGACGACAGCCAAACAAACCAGATCAACGCCCATGCGGGGATAAGGCCCATTCAGGTCGGCCCGGAGGTATTTGCGCTGATCGAACGATCCCTCCGTTTATCGGCACTGACTCAGGGCGCGTTCGATATCACCTATGGCTCCCTCGACAAGCGGCTTTGGAATTTCGACACAACGATGACTGCCCTCCCCGATCCCAAGACTGCCCGGCGCATGGTGCAGCTTATCAATTATCGAAACGTCGTGCTGGATGCTGACCAACGGACCGTCTTTTTGCGAGAAAAAGGGATGCGCATTGGCTTTGGCGGCATTGGGAAAGGATATGCGGCTGAACAGGCTAAACGCGTTCTTCGCGAAAGCGGGGTTGAAAGTGGTATCGTGAACGCAGCCGGCGACCTGACCACCTGGGGCACGCAGCCTACCGGAAAGGCCTGGACGATTGGCATTGCCGACCCCAATCGGGCCAATCACCAGGCGTTTTCGTACCTGGCTATCAGTAACATGGCCGTTGCAACTTCGGGTAGTTATGAGAAATATGCCCTGATTGACGGCCGGCGCTATGCCCATACGATCGACCCGAAAACCGGCTATCCCGTATCGGGCCTGAAAAGTGTAACCATCATAGCCCCCAACGCCGAACTGGCCGATGCGCTGGCAACACCCGTCATGGTCATGGGCGTTCGGGTTGGTCTGGATCTGATCAATCAGATGCGGCACATCGCCTGCATCATTATTGACGATACCGACACACTTTATACCTCTACGAATATTCGAATCAAAACCCCGGCGACTGTCTGATCGCTTAATTGACACGACTCCAATGATCTTACAAAGCTTAAAAACACTGTCGCTCGTTGGCCTGATTATCCTCGGGCTATCGGGTTGCACGACAGTAAAAGAGTACCAGAAAAGCCGGATCAATGATGCCGAAATGGAATTGTCGGCTCGTAAATCAGAAAAGTTCGAGCAGAATTTTTACCTCTATCGGGAAGGCGCTGCCGGAGCCAATGGGGGCAAAAGCGGTGGAGGCTGCGGCTGTAACTAGGCCCTTATACGTATGAAGAAAATCTGCCTGTCCGTTGGATTACTGCTCAGTTTAATGCGGGTCGGTTATACCCAACCGCTCGATAAACCACCGTATGAACCCCGTAAACTCAAAGTAGATGAGATAAACCTAGTATCGAGTTACTACCAGCAGGATGGGAATAAATCGGCGGTAACGGGGGGTATTGGCACGGAATACTTAACCGACTTTGCCCAGTCCATCGACCTCGTCCTGAAAAGCACCGATGCCAAAAATCGGCAGCATAGCCTGGCATTCGACCTCAACATAGACCATTACACCTCGGCATCGTCGGATAAAATCGATCCGTTAACTGTTTCGTCGGCTTCGCGGAGCGATACGCACATTTACCCCTCTGTTTCCTGGAGTGTTCATGACAACGACCGGCGCACGACTCAGGGCGTTGCGCTGTCGTACTCGACCGAGTATGATTACAAATCGTACGGCGTCAACGTTAGCTTTGCGAAAGCTTCTGCCGATAACAATCGGGAAGTGAGCCTGAAAGCAGGCGCTTTTTTCGATACCTGGAAAGTAATTCTTCCGGCTGAACTCCGACCGGAAGGCTATGGCTCGGGTGCCCACGGCGACACGGATCCGGTCGACTACAAACCCCGAAACTCCTATAACGTCAGCCTGTCTTTATCGCAGGTCATCAATAAGCGACTGCAAGTACTGTTTACCGTTGAACCGGCTTTCCAGCAGGGCTTACTGAGCACGCCCTTTCATCGCATCTATTTTCAGGATGGCGCCGAAACGGTCGAGCGGCTCCCCGGTAGTCGGCTGAAGCTGCCCATTGGCTTACGCCTGCATTATTTCATGGGTGACCGCCTTGTGGTGCGCACCTTTTACCGCTATTATATTGACGACTGGGGCATGCAGGCGCATACGATTAACCTTGAAACGCCCATCAAACTAACGTCGTTCGTATCGGTTAGTCCGTTTTACCGATTCAGTCACCAAACAGCCGTTCGGTATTTCTCGCCCTATGGCGAACACCGCTCGACCGAGAGATACTACACCAGCGACTACGATATTTCGGGCTTCAACAGCCAGTTCATCGGTACGGGTATCCGTCTGGCACCACCCGGCGGGCTTTTCGGTATCGGGCACTGGCAAAGCGTTGAATTGCGCTATGGGCATTATACTCGCACGACGGGCATGGTAGCCAATAGCCTAACGTTGCTGGCCAAGTTAAAGTAAAACCTACCAGCCACTTACAGGTACGTTTAGCTTTGCAATGCGTAGAGTAAGCTTACCTGTAAACTATTTCTTTTTTCACCCCATAGATTTACCATACATCGGCGCATGTATGCGTATATTTAAGATTAACTTTTCTTTCTCATAAGAAGAATTAATCGAATCAGTTCAGCCTCAAACTGAGCTTTGGTGACATTTACAGCCTGATTAGTATATAAAGTCCATCAATATAGTCGCACCACAAGAATGAACGGGAGATTCAATACGGCTTGTTTATGCGCATGTTTACCTTTCGGCTTCTAGCCTGGTTACTCATTCTGGGGTTACCGCTCACTGCCCAAGCGACGCACCAGGTTGGCGGGCAGATGGAAATGCGGGCGGCTGGGGACGTTCCGGGGCATTTTCGCATCATTGTCACCCAGTATCTGGAAAGCAGCCCGCAAGCAGACCGGCAGGGCGGTGGAACGCTGGGCATCTTCCGAAAGCGCGACAATGTGCTGATGATGACGTTCAGCACCCGCGAAACTGGACAACGACAGCCGGTTATTTATGCCAATGAGTATTGCGCCGAACAGCGCAACCTCAAGTTCATCGTTGCCACCTTCGAGGCCGATATTCAGCTCACACCCGGCCTGTACAACGACAGCCAGGGATACTACATGTCCTACCAGACCCGGAACCGCAACGGGGGCATCAATAACATTGTCAATCCCATTCAAACGGGATATACCTTTTACCTTGAGTTCCCGGCCATACTGCAAAACAACCAATTATTCACCAACTCGTCGCCCCATTTTGGCGCTATAAACGGCGAGTACGTTTGCCTTGGCGACCCATTTACCTTTCCATTCGGGGGTACGGACCCTGACGGAGATGAGCTGAGGTATTCGATGGTTACACCCCTCAACCAAAAAGCCATTTCCGGGCAAAATAATAATACACAGAATGGGGTCTCATCAGCACCCTATCCAGATGTGAGCTGGGCGTCGGGCTTTGATGCCAACAATGCGATACCCGGTAGCCCCACCCTGAAAGTCAATGCTCAAACGGGTGAACTTTCCGTCACGGCTACCCAGCTAGGGCTGTATGTTTTTGCTGTAAAAGTAGAAGAATACCGTAATGGCGTGAAAATTGGGGAAGTCAGGCGTGATTTCCAGTTCCTTGTTGTCGACTGCCCACCGACCACAACGCCGGACCCAGCCGTACAGATTAGAAACCGACCGAAACAACCCGTAACCATCATTTGCGAAGGAGACTCGGCGGTTTTGATGGCCAGCGTGAATGACAACTGGAACTACCAGTGGCGCCGGAATGAGGTGAACATTGCCGGAGCTACCGGCTCGTCGTTATCAGTAAAAACATCAGGCCAATACACGGTCGTTGTCTCGCTAAAAACAGCGTGCAGCAAAGTAGGTAATTCGGAATCGTTACTGGTCGATGTCATTGGCAGTACGGCAACCGTATCGGCAAGCGGGCATTTGTGCGCCACAACGGGCACCATTAAGTTGACGGCCACCCGGCTTCCCAGTGCTGCGTACCAGTGGTATAAAGATAATCAGGCACTGGCGGGCAAAACAACCGATTCCCTTCAGGCCACGCAACCCGGCAACTACTGGGCCGTGCTGACCTACCCCACGCTGGGCTGCCAGGCCCGCACCGACACGGCTGTTCTTGACCGCTCGCCCGCGGTAGTAGCTGAGATCAAATCGAGTTCGGGCTTCAACCGGATTTGTCCGCAGGACTCGCTCTCCCTACTCGGTAGTGGTGGCTTACTCTATAACTGGCAGAAAGATGGGGCAACCGTTGGTGGCAGCGACGCAAAACTGATGGCCAGATCTGCAGGTACATATACCGTAAAGGCCACCGATTTATATGGCTGCGAAGGCACATCAGTTCCTCTGGCTATTACCCAGATCGCACCCATCGTTGTCACTCTCGATTCCATACCGGGCGTATGTGGTCCTGATGTGCCTGTACATACGCTAACGGGTAGCCCGGCAGGGGGTGTTTTTTCGGGAGCTGGGGTAACCGGGAATGTATTCAGCCCGAAGCAGGCCGGTATTGGTGACCATCCCGTGACGTACACCGTTAAAGCTTCCCCCGAATGCACGGGTACCGTAGCCACTCGTATGGCGGTTGTTGCACCCATACCGACCATCAAACTAGCGGACTCGCTGACGACCTACAAAGGGAATACGTTTTCGCTTAACCCGGAATATACGGGAAATCCAAGCCAGTTTCAGTGGGTGTCATCTACTTATCTGGACAATCCAGGTGCTGCTAACCCAACCATCACCAACATTACCGATGATATCACCTATACGATTGATGTAAAAAACAGTACCGGTTGTGAGGTTAAAGACACCATTCATATCACCGTGTTTGCCACCGTCTGGGTGCCGGATGCGTTTTCGCCCAATGGCGATGGCGTAAATGACGTACTGGAGTTACCCGGCATTGAAGCCTTTCCCGACGCTATTCTGACCATTTTCAACCGGTGGGGCGAAGTCATTTATTCGTCGGGTAAAGGCTACGCAAATCCATTCGATGGTACACTGAACGGTTCCTCGCTCCCGATGGGCGTGTATGCTTACACCCTTCACACCGTACCCGAGAAGCCCGTCATCCGGGGTCGATTGGTCCTGGTACGGTAGTCAACTTTATTACCGAGCCCGACTTTTTCGGCCGGGGCCCCAGAGAGCCCGACCGGGAAAAACACCCGTATGTTCGCCCTCTTTCAAAACAAGCCTGCCATTAATCAACACATGCTGAATACCTGTAGCATACTGGAATGGATCTGCGAAGGTAGCTCTATCTGCTACGGTAGCGGGGTCAAAAATAACCACATCGGCGAAGTATCCGGGGCGTAACAGCCCCCGATTCGGTAATTTATGGTTGGTAGCGGGCAGGCTTGTGAGCCGCCGAATGGCTTCCTCAAGCGACATGACCTGCTCCTCACGAACATATTTGCCCAGCAACCGGGCGAAGTTCCCAAACGTACGCGGGTGAACGACGCCTATATCCTTGCGGTCGTCCGCAATGGACCCCGCATCGGACCCAAAAGACACCCAGGGCTGACTTATGCCTTTCTTCACATTCGCTTCCGACATCAGAAAATAGGTTGTTTCAACCCGGCTTTTATCGGCAACAATCAAGTCCATGACGGTTTCAACGGGGTCTCTATGCCAGATCGTGGCGATCTGGCCAAGCGTTTTCCCATTGTATTTTTTAAGGGAATCAACCTCAAAGGCTGTCAGGAGAATATTCTCCGTCGAACCGGCCAACTGAAACATATTTTCCCAATCGTTTCCTCTTTTCTGAACTTCAGCGGCCAGTTTCTGCCGGGTTGCGGGATCCTGTAGCCGTTTCCAACCTGCCATAAAGCCCCCGTTGAACAGATAAGGCGGCAGGCAGGACGTCAGGCCGGTGGCCCCCGCCGTGTAGGTATACATATTGGCCGTTACATCCTGTCCGCGCTGACGAGCCTGATTGATAATCGAAATGGCCGATTCCATTTTAGGCCAGTTGCGTTGCCCCGACGCCTTGAAGTGATATAATTCAACGGGTACGCTGGCTTCGCGCCCGACCTGAATCAACTCCTTTACACCCTCTTCCAGCCGGTCGCCCTCACTACGAATGTGGGCAATATACCGCCCGCCATAGCGACCGGCTTCTTTGCAAAGCGCAACGAGTTCGGCCGTATCGGCAAACGTGTTTGGTGGGTAAATAAGTGCGGTCGTAATGCCCAGCGCCCCTTCTTCCATCGCTTTACGAACAATGGCCCGCATCTGGTTCAGTTGGGCGGGGGTTGGTTTCACATCGGCATCGCCCAGTATACTCTGGCGAACCTGCCCGGCCCCGAGGTAAGAGGCAATATTCGGGGTGATTCCTTTTTGCTGCAACTTCGTCATAAAGTCGGACAGCGTGGTCCAGTTACACGTTACGTTATACGGCTTCAGATACAGGTTAACCTGTTGCCGCATGGCATCGGTATTGATTGGCCCCCAGGAATCTTCACCAAACACTTCGGTCGTAACACCCTGTTTGAGGTCACTCATCGAGTGGCCGTCACGCAGTAGCTCAAGCCCGGTATGCGACAGTACGTTGATGAAGCCCGGCGCGACGGCTTTTCCCTGTGCATCAATAACAGTCGTCGCAACTGCCTGAGGCAGCTTGCCCACCGCCACCACCCGATCCCCGCGAATACCAACGTCGCCCGGTTGGGGTGGCCTTCCCGACCCATCATAAATCAGTCCATTGCGAATGAGGATATCGAAGCGATTAACCGTCGTTTTTACCGATTGCGCCAATGAGCAGCCCAGACTGGCGGCCCCAAAGAAGAGAAGTAGTATACGTCGCATAGGGAGTGTTTGTAGCCAAAATACGAATTGATACGCAAACCCGCCCATTCTACCCCAAACTTAGTCCAGAATCACCAGGAGTACCTCCTTTAGTTATAAACTCGCGATCCGATCTGTAGTAAAACAAGAATTCCGGTATAAACTGAGCAAGTCAGTTTATACCGGAATCATGGATTAGAATACTAGCTAAAATTTATATATTAAGCCTGCTTCGTCAATTGAATATTCAGTACCAGCTTAACGTCGTCACTCACAACAACACCACCCGCTTCAGTAACACCATCCCAGGTCAGGCCAAACTCTTTCCGTTTGATCGTGCCGGTTGCTTCAAAACCAGCTTTCGTCTGACCGTAAAAATCCTGCATCTGTCCACCGTGTTCAACTTTCAGGGTTACAGGTTTAGTAACGCCGTGAATCGTCAAGTCGCCGGTTAGGTTGTAGGTATCATCGCCTGTTTTTGTCATGGATGTTGATACAAACGTCAGTTTAGGAAACTGCTCAGCATCGAAGAAGTCAGCTGATTTCAAGTGACCATCCCGTTGCTCCTGGCCCGTGTTAATGCTGGAGATATCAGCCGAGAACGAGACTTTAGCATCCGAGAAATCATCGCCTACTGAGTCAACCTGGCCTTCATACTGGCCAAACGAACCTGTTACGGTCGAGATAACAAGGTGTTTCACTTTGAATTGAATTTCAGAGTGCATTGGGTCAATAACCCAGGTGGTTGCGGTTGCGGGTTGTGCTTGCATAAGATTGATAGTTTAATTACGTGTCATCGTATTTGATGTATATACATTTAATATAGATAAAATGGTTCAGACAAGTCGTAAATATTTCAAAAATAAAAAAACTGGCCGGTGCTGGCGCTTACTTGATGAGCATCACGGCCGCCATAATTTCTATGCCATCCCACAAGTACTGAACCTTTACATTCTCATTCTCAGCATGCTGATTGTTATCATAGTTAACAACCGGTACTGACACGACGTTAGCCTTCAGCACTTTTTCGAACAGATAGAGCGGCAAACTCCCACCCGACGATGGCGACAGCACAATGGGTTCGGAGCTGGTCGTCTGCACGGCGTTGATAACCTCCTGCGCAATAGGCAAATCCATAGGCGTCCGCTGGGCATTGTAGCCGGTACCCTGCGTAACCTTGATTAGTTTTGGATACTGCTGCCGTTCGGCATCGGTAGGTTCATGGTCGAGAACCTGGTATCCCTGCGCACGAATGTGGTCGATTACCCGGCCAACCTGCCGCACAACCTCATTGCCCCGAACCAGTCGTAAGTCCAGAACAGCCTCAGCCTTCGTTGGGATAATGTTTCCGGCCATAGCCCCAACATTGGCGCTTTGTAAGCCGTTTATGTTCAGCGTCGGGCGCATGAGCAACTCAACGAAGGAGGTGCCGTTGCCATCGGGCTGGGCAATCCCCAGTTCCTTTTTCAAAGCTGCTTCCATATTGGGTACGCTCGCCATGGCCTTTCTTTCGCTGGCTGTCAGGGGCACTACATCCTCGTAAAATCCCTTTATCATGACCTGATCGTTATCATCTTTCATGCTGGCCAGTAGCTTCACCATCCGCATGGCCGGATTGGGTGCCCAGTTCCCGTAATTTCCGCTGTGCAAGGGTCGTTTGGGGCCATAAACCGTCAGGTGCATGTTGACATCACCCCGCACGCCAAACTGAACAACGGGCTTTCCTGATACGTGGCGTGGCCCATCGGCAATGATCCAGAGATCGCTGGCCAGTTTATCGCGGTGCTTATCGAAAATCTCGCCCAGATGGGTAGACCCAATTTCTTCCTCGCCTTCAAAGAAAAACTTCAGATTAGCCGTAAGCGGGATCTTACTTTTCACCAGCGCATCATAGGCATTCAAAATCGTCATGACACCGGCTTTATCGTCGGCACTACCCCGACCCGCCAGCCGCCAGGTTGGGTCGATCGGATCACCCGATTTATAGGTTGTAATCAATTTACCGCCCTGCTCAACAGGGGCCGTAATAAATACCGGGACAAACGGCTGCAACCCCTCCGCCCACTGCTTCGGGTTGACCGGCTGGCCATCGTAATGCGCATAGAATACAATGGTCTTTGTAGCGCCCGGCACGCGCACTTCGCCAAACACGGCGGGGGTAGTCCCCGGTGTCGGGCCGTCGAGCAGCATGCCCGAAATACCCCGCTTCCTCATCATTTGCAGGATAAAAGCTGCGTTTTTACGGATATTAACGGAATCAGCCGACACATTGGGAATGGATAGAAACTCCCGGTATTCATCCATGAGCGTCGTTTCCTGCGCCTGCCGATATTGCCGGACACGTTGCTGGGTTGTTTGCGCGTTGGCAGATATTGTACTGATAAGCGCAACAAAGAGAAAGGTTTTTGCAAACATGAATGCGTTGATTAATTGGCTAGTAAAGTGGGCAATGGGGCAAGCTTCAAATAGAAATCGTTGACAAAGCTGGCATCCTGGCTCTGTGTGATTACTTAAACGGGCGCTACAGGTCATTTACCGCTCTGCAAGCCTTTACCGGGGCCATCGGGCACTCTGGTGAGTTCAAGTCCTGCGTTGTTCAGTTTAGCAACTTTGCCCTTGGCGTCCAGGATAAAACTTACCGGGTCTTTTCCATTCCAGAACTGATCATACGCAAGCCGAAAGGTATCATAATGCCAGTGGTCAAGGTAGCCGGTCATGACATCATTAAGGGAAAAATAGAGCTTACCGTCGCGCAGTGACACATCCGCTTTGCCATACAGCGGGTCGGTATAGGAACCAACATAAGCGGTGAGCGGAAGCGATGGTTTGGTATTTAGCACCCGTGTACTATCGGCTTTACGTTCGGCCAGCCTGGCCTTTTGCTTTAAGCCACCGTATAATTTCTGTAAATCCGCACTCCAGTCGTTCGACAAACCCAGCGCAAACGCGTCGAACGCCCGAAACATCAGCGCATGGCGCAGTTCGGCATGATCGAGGTTGCCCTGCACATACACCGCGAGTTTTTGATCGGGCAACTGTCCATGAATGGCCACCATGCCGGTCAGGCTACCGGTATGATAATTGATGCGATGACCGCGATAATCCTGCTGAAACCAGCCCAGTCCATAGGTCTTCCAAACGGGTTTGGTCAACAGTTGTGTCGGATAAAATTCAGCATCCGTTACCAGCGTTTGCGGTTTAAATAATTCGGCCCAGGTAGCGGGTTTGAGGAGCGTTTTCACCGGCGAACCGGCGTTATGGTAGCGGCCACTGTCAAGCATACACTGCATCCAGGCCGCAATGTCATCGGGGCAGGTCCAGACCGAGCCGGCCGGTCCGACGGCATCAACCAGTCCTTCTTCTTTGATGCTATTTATGGCCCGAACGGTGTCGTTGATGGTCACGTGCGGTTTTGCTCGGTTCGCATCGGTTACTTCGCCGAACAGTGCCTTCGTCCGGCGCATTCCCAATGGTTCAAACAGGCGGGTACGAATGAATACATGCCAGGGCATGCCGCTCACTTTCTCTAACACCTTGCCCGCGGCCAGATACATGATATTCTGATAGATAAAGCCCGACCGGAACGAATAGGACGGTTTCACCAGCCGCATGCGGTGCAGAATTTCGTCGGAAGGGATGGTCATAGCCGCCCACAGTACATCAGCGTTTCCCACGCCGGTATTGTGGATTAACAAATCCCGGACGCGCAACTCGCGGGTTACGGCCGGGTCATATACCTGAAAATCGGGCAGATAGTTGGTAACGGGATCATCCCAGCGAAGCTTTCCTTCATCAACCATCATACCAAGGCACGCGGCTGTCATGGCTTTGGTGGTCGAGGCCATGGCAAAGAGCGTTTGCGTGTCAACCGCTTCGGACTTGCCCGAACCGGCCCTCGGTAGCTCCCGAATGCCATACCCTTTCTTTAACAGCACGTTGCCATCTTTAATGACCGTGACCGTCAGACCCGGCACCTTCCAGTCTCGCACGGCCTGCTGCACATAAGCATCATATTGGGCAACGGGGTTTGTCGTACTTTTTTTAGATTGAGCGAAAAGAGGTTGTTTGGTAAAACCGGCCAGGAATAGCCATAAAATAAGGTAAGGCTGTTTCATATCAGAGGTTTATTTCGTAATGACGGCAAATAATGTGTCAGCAATTTACAAAAAGCATTCAGTCAGAAGACGCAAATTAGGGGGACTGTCCGTAGATTTGTTAAAACCCAATCATCGACATATAACGAAACAATGATCTATTTAAACTTCAGAAACATTCAGTTCCTGATTACGGCAATAACGCTTTTTTGGACTACGACGACTGGTCAGGCCCAGTCGAAAACCAGTGTAGCCAAAACAGCCAATGCGGTATCGGCGATCAAGGAAAGTGACATCAAACGGGATTTATTTGCCCTGGCGGGCGATCACTTTCGCGGACGGGAAGGCGGCTCCCTCGATGAACTTAAAGCATCTGTCTGGATTGCGGACCAGCTTCGGGCGATGGGGTTGCAGCCCGCAGGCGATGACGGGACTTTCTTTCAGTTTTTCCACATTCAGCGCACCCGCATCACCGAAACCAGCCGCCTGAACATCGGCAGTCATCAACTCGTCCACGGTCAGGATGCCTTCATTCTGGCACCCGCCATTGCCTCTGTCGATGCGCCCCTCGTTTTTGTGGGCAAAGGGACACCTGAAGATTTGGCTAAGGTGGATATAAAGGGCAAAGCGGTTGCTCTCGAATTTTCGGGCACAGGTCCACCCGAGTTGAGCTACCGGCGCTTTCTGTTCGGAACAATGACCCGCCGGGCAGCCGAACTAGTAAAAGCAGGCGCGTTAGCTGTTGTCTGGGTATCCGACACGCCTGCTCAATTTTATTTTGACCGCTGGACGACGGGCCTCGAACGGGGTCGCTACGATTTGCCCGGTGGAGCCAATACCCGTGTGTTTTCGCAGGCCCCAACCGTTTGGTTACCTGCCAGTGCGCTGGAGTGGATCAAACAGCCAGGTCAGCAGTTCACCAATGTCGTTAACGTGGAAAGCTTCAATTATCCATCGGTAAACATTGTGGCAAAAGTGCCGGGAACAGATCCCACATTGAAAAATGAGTACGTTTTATTCAGTACCCACCAGGATCACGATGGTGTTCGGCGGGCCGTAGCGGGTGACTCCATCTGGAATGGGGCCGACGATAATGCCAGTGGCTGCGTGGCTACGATGGCCATTGGGCGGGCGTTTGCGCAAAAACCCGGTAAGCGGTCGGCGCTGATTGTTTTCCACGGAGCCGAAGAGCGGGGTCTGCTGGGCTCCCGCTACTTTGTCGATCATCCAACCGTACCGAAGGGGTCCATCGTAGCCGTCCTCAATGCCGAAATGATTGGCCGAAACGCGCCGGACAGTGCGGCTATCCTGGGGCAACAGTCTCCGCACAAAAATTCAACTGATCTGGTAAATGCCGCACTGGCCGTCAACCAATCCGAAGCCCATTTCAAACTCGATACCCTGTGGGATAAACCCGAACACCCGGAAGGCTGGTATTTTCGCTCCGACCACCTCCCCTACGCCCGCGCCAACGTACCGGCAATTGCGTTTACAACCTTGCTACACCCTGATTATCACACGCCGAAAGATGAACCCGACCGCATCAATACGGAAAAAGTAACCCGTATTGCGAAGTGGATTTACCTGACCGGCTGGGATGTCGCGAACCGACCCGATCGGGTACGCGTCGATCAGGGGTTCAAACTGGAACGATAAAAAAAGGCCACCAATATGATTTGGTGGCCTTTTTTATTATGAATCGATGTATTTACCGGCGACCACCACCGTGGAAACCACCGCCATGAAATCCGCCACCGCTAAAACCACCGCCACCGAATGAGCGCATGCCGCCCCCCCCCCAACTTTGCATGCGGGAGCCGCCAAAGTTAGTTGATGGAGCCATGACCCTGGCTCCGCCAAATCGGCCATTCGATTGGCTGAATGGACGGGCATTGGTTACCCAGTTGCCACGGGATGACGAGAACCCGGTTGATGGCCCGAATGCTCGGTGAGCAGCCGTCATGAAGCCAGCGCTGGCCGGACTAAACCGACGATTAAAGCCCGCATAATTGGTGTAATACCGATTGAAACGGCCATATAAATGCGGATAGGCGTAATAGCCACCCCCGAAAAACCAGTTCGAGAAACCAAACGATGGCAGTCCAAATACCATCATGTTTCCACCCAGGCCGTAGTAGAAGCCGGTGCCCATCCACCAGGCCGATGGATACCACATGGCCGTTGTGTACCAGTAGGGATACCCGAACCAGTAAGGATACGGATTCATGTAATAGTTGGTGTTGTTTGGCCAGGCAGGGTTCGGGTTGATCCCCGTTTTGTAGCCGTTCGCCTGCGCATATGCCTGACCAGCCTGCTGCAACTCCTGCCGTGCCTGCGGGTCCTGATTCAGTTGATTCTGGTAATCAGCCAGCTCGCGCTGGTTCTGAGCAGTGATGCTGTCGTGCATTGCCGTCAGATTCTGCGTCATTTCATCAGGGTTTGCCCGATAGGCATTCGCCAACTCAGCCGTTTTATCGGGCTGATCGGTCAGTTGAGTCAACACATCAGGCATCTCGATCAATTGACGGAACGCCTGTTGAGTTGGACCGTCCAATGAATTGATTGTCCTTTCGAATGCTTGCTGTGCCTGCTCGTTCAGGTTGTCAACCTGAACTAAATCATCGTGATGATGGCGATAAAGTTTCCAAGCGGATTCCTGCGTATCGGCCGGTAAGTTTTTCGCCAATTCTTTCACCTGCGCTTCGCTGGAGCCTAACGGCATAGTGGCCAGCGTGTGCAATACGTCGGGATAGCGCGACAGGTCATAAAACCAGCCTTGCTTGGCCTGTCCGTAGGACTGAATCAACTGGCTGAACGCCTGCTGACTGGATGCCCGCTGTTGCGCCAGGCTGCTCAACACCTGCGGTTGTACGCTGGCGAGCAAAACCGACTGGCGAACATCTTCGCGGTACGGAGCTATGATAGAAGCAAGCGATTGATCGGTATTCTGTACGGGTTGCTGCCCGAAATTGGTGCTTTGGGCAATAGTGGGTTGCCATCCTGCGACCAACAGGCCAATTGAAAGCAACAGGGCTTTGGCCGGGATACTTTGGATGAACGTTTTCATAATTAGCTCTCTTCAGTCGAGATTTTACTTGTTGATATAACAGTCAGTGACAGGGCTCGGCGGGCTAAAAAAGAACCGGTTTTTCTTTCGTCTGGGGACCCTATCCCTGGCTATAGAAACAACAAAAAAGGGCTGCGATTAGGTATAAACCCCTGATTAATGTTTCGTTAAAATGGGTTCATCCAAAAAGGGCTGCAACCTCCAGACAACCCCCTTTATCCGGTCAATAAGCGCCCTTTTACCACACGTTCTGCTACCTGATAGCAACAGGGGCCCGCTCACGAGCGGGCCCCTGTCAGGAAAACGATGCCAGGCTTACACCCGTACCTTTATCTTATTTCTGCTCGTATTTATCCTTGTACGTTTTGTACAGCCGCTTGTGCCGGTCGTCCAGGTTTACTTTCCGGCCCTGCATAAATACCTGCTCAATTACGTTGGTGCGCATATCCAGGGCATCGCCTGCGGATACGAACAGCGTTGCCTGCTTTCCTTTTTCAAGCGTGCCAACGAGGTTATCGATTCCCAGGATTTTTGCCGTATTCGAGGTGACCATTTTCAGCGCTTCTTCGCGATCAGTCACGCCAAAACCCGCAGCTGTTCCGGCCAGAAAGGGCAGGTTACGGGTACGCCACCACTCATCGGCATAGCTCAAACTCACCAGAATACCTGCTTTTTGCAGGATACCCGGCATCCGGTACGGCAGGTCCACATCCTCATCTTCCCGATTGGGCAGGCGATGCAAGGCGCTCAAAATCACCGGCACGTTGTTTTCTTTGAGGAATGTAAGCACCCGGTTCGACTCTTCGCCCCCCACAATCACCACCTTCGGCACGCCCATTGCCTTGGCGAACGTAACGGCTTCGATGATGTCTTTTCCATAATCGGCGCGGATGTAGAGGTTTTGCTTGCCCGAAAACAACCCACGCATGGCCTCCAGTTTCAGGTTCATCGTTGCGGGTGTCGGTGCAGCCGCGTAGGCTCTGGCATCGGCAAAAGTCGCCTGCAGGGCATCTATAGCCGGACCACGCTTCTCGTTTTTCCGGACAATGGTGGTGAAATCCTCGAAGTTAAACTCATTTGAGAAATAGGTGGGCCAGTTGAGCCAGAGGCCATCGTCCTTTTTCAGGGCAGCATCTTCCCAGTTCCAGCCATCGGCCATCATTACACTCGAACTGCCGGATATGGTGCCGCCCTGTGGCATGGCCTGGGTTAGCAAAACGCCGTTGTTGCGAATCGTAGGGATGATCTCAGAATCGGTATTGTAGGCAATTAATGCCCGGATGTTCGGGTTCAGAATCCCGATTTCCTGCTTGTCGACGGTAGCGCGAACGGACCCTGTTTCCTGCAAACCAACCGTTGCTGCGGGGGAAATAATGCCCGGATAAATGTGCTTCCCCGACACATCAATGACCTCTACATCAGTCAGGTTTAGCTTCACCAGGGTTCCGTCAACAACATTGGTAATGACACCATTGGTGAATAGAACAACGCCATTCGGAATAACCTGCCCGGTACCGACATGAACCGTGCCGCCCATCAGCGCAATGGTCTTCGTTTGTGGCTTTGCGGGTGCGGGATTCTGGCCATAGCTCATAAGCGAGGCCAGGGTAAATATGGATATGAGTAGTTTTTTCATGTTTAGTCAGTTTGTGGTTTACGGTTTGTGGTTGGCTGACGCGCCCTTAACTTATGCGTCAGCCAACCACAAACCACAAACCGGACACCTATTTCCCTTCTTGTCCCTCGGCCATAACGCCTTCAATGTCTTCGCAATGCCACATACGGGCGCGCTTTGGTTGGGGGCGTGTTGTCGATGCACCACCCGCTTTGGCAGTGAGCATCTTTTGAATCAGACGGGCGCGTTCGGCCTGCATCAGGTCACGCTTCTGGTCTTCATCTTTCAGACTAAAATAGATGGCTCCGTCGATGATCGTGTATTCAGGGCGGGCATAAATCGCCAGCGGGTTCGCATTCCACAACACCAGATCAGCGTCTTTTCCGGCCCGGATACTTCCGAGCTTACTCTCCAGATGTAGCAGTTTTGCCGGATTCAGGGTCACCATTTTCCAGGCATCCTCTTCGGTCATGCCGCCGTACTCGATGGTTTTGGCAGCTTCCTGGTTTAGGCGACGGGCCATTTCAGCATCATCGGAGTTGATGGATACCGTTACACCCTGCCGGTGCATCAGGGCCGCATTGTAGGGAATAGCATCGTGTACTTCCATTTTATACGCCCACCAGTCGGCGAAAGATGAACCGCCCGCGCCGTGTTTTGCCATTTTATCGGCCAGTTTGTAGCCTTCCAGAATGTGGGTAAAGGTGTTGACTTTGAACCCAAGCGAGTCGGCTACCTTCAGCAACATATTGATCTCCGACTGCACATAGGAGTGACAGGTAATGAAGCGCTTGTTAGCCAGAATTTCGGCCAGGGCATCGAGTTCAATATCCCGACGCGGGGCCGTTGCCGTTGCTTTTTCCTTTGCACTCAGCTTGTTGTAAGCCGCCCAACCTTTGGTGTATTCCTTGGCCCGGGTAAAGTGATCCACGAAAACCTGCTCCACACCCATCCGCGACTGCGGGAAACGGGTCAATACGTTCGGGTTGGGGTAGTTGGCTTGTTTTACGTTTTCGCCCAGGGCAAACTTGATGAAGCCATCAGCTCCTTTAATGAGCATGCCCTCCGGCGACTCACCCCACTTCAACTTGACAATGGCCGACTGTCCACCAATGGCATTGGCCGATCCGTGTAACAACTGCGAGGAAGTGACCCCCCCGGCCAACTGACGATAGATGTTGATATCGTCCGGGTTGATAACGTCCGACATCCGAACCTCCGCCGAACTCGATTGACCGCCTTCGTTGATTGACAGCAGGGCAATGTGCGAGTGTTCGTCAATGATGCCGTTGGTGAGGTGTTTGCCCGTACCGTCGATCACCCTGATATCCGCCGAAACAGGCAGACTCTTTCCAATCTTACTGATTTTACCGCCCGTTACTAGTACATCTGTATTCATTAAAACCCCATCTTTCTCGTTAGTCCAGACGGTTGCGTTGCGAATCAGCATGGTTTCAGTTTTCGGCTTCTGTGCATTGCCCATACCAACGAATGGATAAATCACCGTACCGACAGCGGTTCCCGACGCAACCGCCGAATTTGTCGCTGATGTAACCGACGTGGAAACGGCCGACGTGGACGCGGCCGACGTGGAAACGGGGGTATCGCCCGCACGAACCGCAGACCAGGTTATGGCTTTACCATCCGGTGTTTGTCCATCTCCTTTTATCGTAGTTGGCGACGTACGATAGCCCGTGAGCCGAGTTGTACCCGGCTTCTTTTTATCCTGTTGAACCTGAATCGAGATAAGGTCGCCCGACAAGGCTACTTTGGGGGTCAGTTTCAGGGTATCCGCGATAATCTGGTATTCGGGTTTGTCCGCTTTACCAGTGATGTTCAGTTTCAGGTTCGTTTGCGAGCCCACGGTCAAATTCCAGATACCGCGCAGATCAGCCGCATCTTTATTATTGACGATGTACTGTTTGCCCCGCATCCAGTTTTCATAAATGACATTATCGGCGCTAAACAGATTGCCGGATGTAATGATGAAGTTAGCGACATGGCCTTTTTTCAGGCTCCCAACTTGGTCATCGGCACGAATCAGCCGGGCCGGAACCGTCGTTAGCGCTTCAAGGGCTTTCTGTTCAGTAAGCCCATTTTCGATGGCTTTCCGCACATTGGCCCAAAAATCGGCTTTATTTTTCAGGCCTGCCGTGGTTAGCGCAAACGGAATATTGGCACCGGCCACCCGACCGGCATTCAGGGGCGCCATCTCCCAATGCTTCAGTTCGGCCAGCGATACGTTGTCAGCATCCCAGGCATCTTCAACGTCGTACGGTTGTGGGTAATTCAAAGGAATAATCAGTGAAGCACCCGTCGCTTTTACTTCGTCGAGCCGCTGGTATTCGTCCCCCGAGCTACGGATAATATACTGAACGCCAAACTCATCCCCGATTTTATCGGCCCGCAGGATACCCAGTTTGTCATTGGCTTCAAAAATGGCGGGTAAGCTCTGGTTCCGGCTCAGGGCTTCGAGCGACATGTTAGCCTGTTCTTTATGCCCTGCGCGTTTATACCAGTCGGCATCGTACAAGGCCTGACGCAGTAACGCCACAATGCCCATCATCGAGTTTGGGTACTGCTGCCCCGAACTGCCTTTGCTGAAAGAATAATGCGCGGTAGCATTCGGTTTAAGCACCAGCGTATTTTCACGATCATCAGCCAGGACCACGAGGGCTCCCGTGCCCCGCGCAATGCCATCGTGTGGGTGCGTTAACACCGCCCCAAATCCTAACTTCCGCAGTTCATCCGCTTTTTTGGTATCGGCTTTGAACAAGACGCTGGCATCGTTTTCGGGCTGTATGGCTTGGTTCCAGTAGTACGCTCCTTTCTTGTTCGACTCATACTGAGGAACCCCGCCCCGGCCGCCACCTGCCCCACGTGTAAGTTCGGGCATACCATAATCGGAATCAATATCGACCAGACCAGGGTAAATACGTTTGCCTTTTAAGTCTGTTACGACGGTTCCGGCTGGTACGCTAACGGCTGTGCCAACCGCTTCAATGCGCCCATCCCGAATGAGCAATGTTGCGTTTTGAAGTGTCGTTTGTGGGTCGACAATGATGGTAGCATTGGTGAAGGCATATAGCCCCGGACGCTCATCATACACACCATTTCGCGGAAACGTAGTCTGAGCCACAGAGGAATAAGCCAGACCAGCCGCCAACAGCGCTGTCAGGAAATGTTTTGTCATGAACTTGATGGATTGGTTGATGATTGGGATTAAGCCTCAAAAATACGGAATATAATGTGCCATACGGCCTTTTGCCCAAAGAATATTTTGCATTAACAAATCAATCAAATTGGTTATTTTTAGACCGAAATTTATCCAATTTCGTGAACGAAATCCTTGACCCTTCTCTATGCGTTTTCTCTTCCTTCTCGTCTGTAGTAGTGTCGTATCGAGCCTTGCCTTCTCGCAGGCCCAAACGGAGTACATGACGCAAACCACGCGCGACCGCATCAATTTCACAAACCTCAATATATCGAATAACCCTACCCTGTTTTCCATCAAAGGGCAAGCCGGACAATTAATTGGCAGTCCTTACCTCGATACCACCTGGCAGGCAGGTAACGTAAAATTTTACAATAAACTAGGTGTCTCGCTAACCGCCGACTCGCTGGCGGGTGTGCCGGTTCGTCTGGATTTATCGGCCAACGAAGTTGAGATTCGGGCGGGAGAAAAGAATATCAAAGCGGTAAAAGCGACAGCGGTCCGGTATGTGGATGTGAATAATTTATTCGGTACGGTTAGTCGTTATATAAATGTCCATGAATACCAGGGAGACGCTCAGGCACTCACTGGTTTTTTTGAGCAGTTGGCAATGGGTAAACTTGATCTGCTGTTACACCCCTCTGTCTACATCCGCCGGGCCAATTACAACGTTGCTTTAAACACAGGTACCAAGGATGATGAACTGATGAAAAAACAGGATTGGTATGTTGCCCGGGACAAACAGGCGACCAAGTTTTCACCAGGTAAAAAGGCCATTTTAGAATTAATGGCCGACAAAAAAGAGCAAATGGAGGCCTTTCTGAAAATGGAGAAGCCCGACCTTAAATCCAGAGTGGGGCTATTGGCCGTATTCTCTTTTTATAATAAATTATAAGCAAACAAGCTCGTTGACTCTCGGTTTACCCTTAGAAGTAGTTTTGAGTTAATTGCTTTGGCCTAAAAGCGCGTCTTACAACGTCAAGTTATTTATTACGTTTGCTTACTGAGTAAACCGCAAACGATCGTTTACCTGGTTGATATTCCGATTTATGCGTCATTTATGGCTTCATGTATGAAACTCATTTCCCGCTTGTATGTGAGTTTCCTGCTGGTAAGTGTATTGGCCATAAATGGTCTGGCGGCTAACAGGCTGTTGACTGACACAACGGCTATACTGACGGATAAACCTGTAATCAGGCAAACACCTCGTCAGCAGGATATTGCCGATCTGGTAAGCCGCTGGTTTCCAAGGCTGCCCATCACCCCACATGACTCATCGTCTTTACAGGAGGGTAAACGGTTCGTTCTGGTGATCCCCCAGATTGGCTATACACTGCAAACCCGCGCCCTGGCTGCAGTCCTGGTAAATACCCCTTTCCGGATGGCCAATGCCAATATGTCGTCCATAACCGGGCAACTTTCCTACACCCAGAACAACCAGATTATTTTCAACACCAACTCCTCGATCTGGAGTCCGGACAACCGCTATTTGTGGACAAACGACTGGCGACTCATGCATTATCCACAGGCAACGTATGGGCTGGGCATGTATACCTCCACCGACCGGGTTATCAATATGGATTATGCCTACTTCCGGTTTTACCAAAGTTTATTACGCCGGATAGCGCCTAATTTGTATGGTGGCCTGGGGTACCACCTGGACCTTCACTGGAACATCGATAGCTACAACAGCCGACGGGAAGTAACCCGCATTTCGCGGTATTCGAATGGCATCGAAGGTCGATCTGTCTCATCGGGTCCAATCGTCCAAGTCGTGTATGATAACCGGAAAAACGCAATTAATCCTTCCGGTGGCTTATACGTGAACGCTGCTTTTCGCGCTAACATAAGCGCATTGGGGAGTGATAATACTTATCAATCTGCTTTGATTGAAGCCCGCAAGTACGTCCACTTACCAGGTAAATCCGATAATATTTTGGCCTTCTGGTCCTATAATGCGCTCACGTTAAGTGGCGATCCACCGTTTTTAGACTTACCCAGCACGGGCTGGGACAATACCGGCAATGTAGGGCGGGGGTTCATTCAGGGACGGTTTCGGGGAAAAAACCTGCTGTATGCTGAAACCGAATATCGGTTTCACCTCACGGCCGACCGGTTGTTGGGCGGAGTTGTTTTTGCCAATGCTCAGACCGTTACGGAACAAACCAGCGGAAAATTTGAAAAAGTCGTTCCCGCCATCGGGACCGGCCTACGAATAAAAATGAACAAGGTGTCTCGCACCAATCTATCCATCGATTATGGGTTCGGCTTCGACGGGTCCAAAGGATTGTTTTTTAACCTCGGCGAAGTTTTCTGAAGTAACGTCAGGGAAGCGTCTCTACAAAATCCCGGTATCACGCTACTTTCTAGGCTTGAGCTTAGGTCAATAACCGCCAAATCGCCTGGACTACCCGCTCGTGAGGTCCGTTTTCTACGGTATATTCTCCGATTACCACCCTTACTAATTCATCAATTTATTAGAAAGTCTATTATGACATGTACCTCGCATTTATATGGCGATATCTATGTTTTTAACCTCAATAGTTCTGAATTCAGAAAAAAATAGAAAAAAATTTATTGTTCGGCGCAACAAGTACATCTATCGAACTATATATATTACTAGCAACGAAATGACCAGTAATATTACTCATTCAATACTACTCAATTCTTAACTTATTATTCTGAAATATACTCACCTGCTACATAATTTTAAATTCTAATTAAAAAAAGGTTAATAAAAAGAGCCGAAATAAAATATAAATTTTTTGTTCCAGAATATTATCCTGCTATCATAAATAATCTCAGAATAAGCATTCGGTATTACGACTATACCCAAATTATTTTTTATTATTTTATCATTGCGTAGATTTATAGAATTCGCATTACTTCAAACCTAACAAACACATCCTTATGAGAAAATTTATATGCCTGAGCATGCTGTTCATATGCGCACTCAGCATGACTGCCTGGGCGCAGGATCGGCGGATTATTGGAAAAGTTACATCCGCTGAGGATGGGTCGCCCTTGCCGGGCGTTTCCGTGGTTATAAAAGGAACAACGAAAGGCACCAGCACCGATGCGGGTGGTATTTTTGACATCTCCGTTCCGTCAACGAAAGGAACCGTATTAGTATTTAGTTTTGTGGGCGTCGCCACGCAGGAAATTCCTATCGGGAACCAGTCGGAGGTCAACGTTAGCATGGTTTCCGATTCACGTTTATTGACTGAGGTCGTCGTAACGGGGAGCGGGGTGGCTACCAGCAAAGCGAAACTAGGGATTTCGGTCGAGAGCGTTTCGGGTAAAAACCTGCCTCAAACCCCTACAGCCTCCATCGACCAGGCCTTGATTGGCAAAATACCGGGTGCTCAGATCTCATCCGTCAGTGGTAACCCCGGCGATCCCGTAAACATCCTGCTTCGCGGCATCAACACGGTACAGGGCGGCACCAAACCCCTCATCATGGTAGATGGTGTACAGGTGGCCGCAACGGACATCAACTCCCTTGACCTAAGCAATGTAGACAGAATTGAAGTTGTACAGGGGGCCGCTTCTGCCTCTATCTACGGTGCTCAGGGCGCCAATGGCGTTATTCAGGTATTTACAAAAAAGGGTAAAAAAGGCAGTATAGCCGTTAATTTCTCTACGAGTTATTCGTCCAATCAATTTCTGAATACCGGAAATGTCCACAAAGCAGAGTTGCATCCTTATCTGACCGATGCCAACAACAACATTGTTGACAGCAAGGGAAATATACTCTCCATTAATGATGTTGGGTCAATTTCAGGTATATCCTACCAGTATGGTGGTGCCACACGCTATGCCATCCAGGATATCCGGAACGATGCCAATAAGCCGTATAGTGGTAATCTGAAATACTACGATCATTTTAAGCAAGTATTCCAGACCGGTACGACGGTCAACAATGCCGTCAACATCTCCGGAGCTTCTGAAAAAAGTGATTTTAACATATCGGTTGCCAATAACCATAACGTGACGCCGATTTTGAAAAACGGGTATATCGATCGGAGCAACCTGTCAGCCAACTTCGGTACCGAACTATTTAAAGGGTTTACCATTCGGTCTACGACTCAACTCGTATATACGAAAAACACCCTAAAGCCAGGCTTAGGAGCCGCTGGCGGGTTCTATTATGGACAAGGCAATTCGTTAGGAAATATTGGCTCTGTCTATGGTTTTCTAAACACGTCTCCTTTCTTTGACCTAACGGCAAAGCTGCCCGACGGTACATACCCCCGTATCCAGTATGCTGACTTTTTGAGCGTTAACGCCAGTAACCCGTATTACAATCTGCAGTACACCGACGGTTTGGATAACAAGGTCGACGTAATTCAGAATTTCAATGCGAATTATAAGGTCAACAAATTTGTGGAACTGGATGCCAAATACGGCATCAATTACCGGAACGAAAATGCCAGGTGGACGTACTATAACCAGTCACAGAACGTAAACTCCAACTTCTACGAAACGTTCTCTACCACATTCAATCCCTACACGGGAAACAACTTTGCGCCGAATAACAATGGCGAAATAGACAACTGGCAGTATAACACAACGTTCCAGAATTTTCTGGCGACGGCTTATATACGGACTGACTTTCAGGATGACTTTCATATCAAACTTCCTATACAGACCAGTACGCAAATCTCGTTCGATTACCGGAAGAACAAATACACCGAATACGATACGTATGGCTTAGGGGTGGGCCTGGCTCCTCCGTTCAATATCTCCTCGACATCATCGCAAGCCGTAGCCCTCGATTATGTTCGCCCGTTTGTTACGTATGGCTATTTAGTTAACCAGAAAGTTGATTTTGGTGACTATGGCGGTATTACTGCCGGTTTCCGGACCGACTGGTCGTCTGCGTTCGGCGCGGGTTCGACGCCGTTCACCTTCCCACACTTCGATGGACATATTGCGCCCCTAACTTTCTTCAAGAACAGTAGCCTGTCTAATGCCCTACCCTACTTCAAACTGCGGGCAGCCTACGGCGAAGCGGGGATCCAGCCCGGTGCGTTCGACCGGTATCCTGTTTTAAACCAGCAGAATCTGGGGTCAGGCTTAGCGTATTCAATCCCAACCACCAGCAACAATCCAAACTTGCAGGTGGAGGTGTCCAAAGAATTTGAGGTTGGTACTGACTTCACTATTGGTGGAAATTCGAATCGTACGTGGTTGAACTCGGTTTCCGGGTCGTTTACGTACTGGAAACGCAAGAGTGAAAACGTAATTTATACGGTCAGCGTACCCCCATCGCTTGGGTCAACCGGCCAGTTGACCAACGCCATCAATATGTCGTCGAATGGGGTTCAGTTCTCGTTGACGTTGCCCGTTTACAGCACCAAAAATCTGAAGTGGGATTTCACGACGAACTTTGGGCACCAGCTCTCAAAAATTGATGCAATCTCAGGAGGAGCCGACATTATTTTATTATCGAACGCAGGTAGTACAGCCCTGGTGTTAACGCCCGGACAGCCAATTGGACAACTTTATGGGTATAAGGCCCTGACGAGTCTGGACTATTTGCGGCAGGATGGCAAAACACCGTATATAACGGAGGCCAACCGTGGCAACTACACCATCGTCGATGGGCGTGTCGTGGATAAATCAACCTACCAGATTCAGTTCACGGATGAAACCTATCCGTTAGCGAACCCAAACCCGAAGTTTAACGCGTCATTCATCAACGGCTTTACGTTTAAAGACTTCCTGACGTTTAATTTCCAGTTTGACTGGGTGTATGGCAGTCACTTATACAACCAGACAAAAGAGTGGATGTACCGCGATGGCATCAGTGGCGATTTCAGCAAGCAGGTGACCATTGATGGCAAAACCGGAGCATTCCCCGCTTACTGGTCCAGCGCATATTATAACCTGTGGGGCAGCTTACGGGGGGCGGGCAACAACGCTACCAAAGATTTCTTCCTGGAAGATGCTTCGTTTGTTCGGCTACGCAATATTTCGCTCGCTTTCGATGTCGCCAAAGTTGTCAAAATACCGTATGTCAACAAATGCCAGTTAGTGTTTACCGGCCGCAATCTTCTGACTTTCACGAAGTATACCGGCTATGATCCTGAAATCAGTTCCGGTTCGTCTAACTCGTCCTTTGACCGGGGAGTAGACCACAGCACGTTGCCGAATACAAAGTCGTATCAGGTTGGATTGAACATCGGGTTTTAATTTTTAATTGTCACAGAACATGAGATTTCTACATAACTATAAATTTCTTTCTACCCTCGGTTTAACGGTTATCTTATTGGGAGCGGTTTCCTGCAAGGAACAACTGGATGTTGGCAACCCCAACGCGCCCACCGTAACAGCCAATGTCAATACAGAAGCCGGCCTGATCAACTTCGCGCAGGGGGCTGTCTACGTGAATGGCTTTGCAAACGGCGATAGCTGGTTGGGTGACAGCTACTTTTCGTTGCCCTGGGGCTACAGCGAACTTATGGGCGATATGGTAGGCGCTGATGCCTCGAACAATCAGGTTACCACCATTGGACAACCGGATTACATTATCCTGGACGATGGTACCAAGGAAGTCAATACATCACCTCAGGTCAGCATTATCAGAGCATACAACAGCCGGGCTGCTACCGGAGCCGGTAACAACCCCTTGTATTATCAATGGTTAAACATGTATGCCCTTAACAATGGCTGCAACACGGCACTAAGCCTCATCGATGGTATTAAATTATCGGGCGATGCTACCTCAAGAGCCAATACCATAAGAGCCTGGTGCTACTGGTGGAAAGGTTATGCCTATGCATCCATTGGGTCTATGTATTATTCGGGGCTTATTAATGACAAGGCAGGCAGCACGAATAGCGACTATGTCCTGCATGATAAAATCATTGCCCAGTCGAATACCTATTTCAACATGGCGGCTACTACGTTGGGAGCTATCACCAGCGCGACAGACTACCAGACAGTTATGACTCAGCTAATCCCAGCGTTTAACCGAGTGGGGCATGGAGGAACGGCTACGGATGCCCTGACGATAGACATGTGGAAACGGAACATCAACACCATGCTGGCCCGTAATATCCTGGTCAATAAACTGGCTCCTTTTGTAAATGGTAACCCGAATGCGACCATAAGCAAGTCGTCGACCACGGCGATGACTGCCGCTGACTGGAACAGTGTGCTGACACTCGCAACAAACGGAGTAAAGCAGTCAGATTATGTATTTACGGGAAGAACTCCGCCCTCTAATCCATTCTTCACCGCCACCGGAGGAACGGTTGCTGCGTTGACAACGGGCGTCAACAGTGGCACCACGTTCAAAATCAGCGAACGGTTTATTCAGAATTTTAACCCAGGCGACAAGCGGTTTACGAACAATTTCAACACGGCAAACACGTATAAAAACAATTATATCTACACGACGCGGTATAACATAATTGATGGTGGCGCTGGGGAAGCTGGCGTGTACGTGTATGGAACGAAGACGGTAGGTGCTTACGAACTCTACATTGCGAGCAGCTATGAAGAGAACGCCCTGATCCTGGCCGAAGCAAACATGCGTCTGAATAACATAGAAGCGGGATTGGCCCTTGTCGACGCAGTACGGGCATACCAGGGAGCCGGAGTGGCGGCTGTTGCCGGTACAGGTCTGACGCTGTCAAAAGCGCTGACCGAATTGACTAAAGAAAGACGGGTATCCCTATTCGGCAGAGGCTTAGCCTACTACGACAGTCGGCGGTGGGGCTGGACATATGACATTGCTACTGGTGGTGGAAGCTATGGCAATACGGTGGTGACATCGGCCGGCGTAGTCAACAAGAATGTGACCATCAACTACAACTTCATGGATTACTGGGATGTACCAGCCGATGAAGCGGTATTAAACCCATCTACATCGGGGGTCGCCACGAAAAATCCGAATTATTAAGCCCGTTACCGGCACTTTTTAGGTGAAGGTTTCAAAACGAAAAGCCAGCTCATGACGAGCTGGCTTTTTTTCCAGGCTACTGGCTCTAATGCCTTACACGCTTCTACCCTGAATCAACCGGAGTACGATCATGATGACCGCGATTACCAAAAGAACATGGATAATGCCACCCAGGCCAAAACTGTTGAAACCTAAAAAGCCGAGTAGCCAGATGATAATGAGAATAACAGCAATGGTATACAGGAGATTGCCCATGATTTTTCTTGTTAAAAGGTTCAATTAGATGGTTTTACACTACTAACTACCCCTATACCAATATGTTTTTCATGTAACTTCTGTACACTTAATAATACACTTCCCCTTTATTAGGGCACAGCAATGCAATAAAATAACTATTTCGGATCCAATAGTGACAAATCGCCCCTATTTAGCTGGATTTTGCGTCCCGTTTCGGCCGCTTGAAGAATGGCACCAATCAGTTTCATTTCTTTCCAGCCTTCCTCACCCGATGCTTCGGGTTTAGTTTTTGATTGAACGGCCCCGACAAACGCGTCCATTTGAGCAATTTGCTGGTAATGGGGCGACGGGATCTCCATGACTCCGCGGCTGGTCAGTCCCTGGGCACCGGTGGCATTAAACGAGGGTTCGAGCTTGAACCAGCCGCGTTCGCAGGTGGCGTACAGCCGGTCTACATACGACGAATAAGTGGTGCTACAATGCGCCACCGTTCCACCCGGAAACTCAAATTGCCAGAAGACCGTCTCGTAAATATCCTTGAAATGCTCCTTGTCGAACGTAAATGCCTGCGCTGTCACACTGATTGGATCAAGATTCAGGGTTCGGCGGGCGCCCTGAATGGCATAGATGCCCAAGTCCATGATGGCCCCTCCCCCACCAATCTTTTTATCCAGTCGCCAGGAGTTCGGCCCAGGCATGGTAAACCCCAGCCCCGATTCAATCACTTTCACATGACCAAAGGTTTTTTCAGCAGCGAGCCGACGCATTTCAAGGTGGTGTGGTTCAAAATAAAGCCGATACCCAACAGACAGTTGCACCCCTGCTTTTTCGCAGGCAGTAATCATCTGCCGGGCTTCCTCCGCATTCATGGCCATCGGCTTTTCGCAGATGACATGTTTGCCCGCCTGTGCCGCCCGTATCGTGTATTCAGCATGAAGGAAGTTCGGTAAAACGACATAAACGATGTCGATATCTGGGTTATTCCGAATCTGGTCGAAGGTTTGGTAAGTATAAATGTTTTTGGGCGCGATGTTGTATTTCTCCGCCCAGGTTTTGGCTTTGTCAGGCGAGCCCGTCACGATGCCAGCAAGGTAGCAATTCTGGGTTTCCAGTAGTGCCGGAGCCAGTTGATTCGTTGCGTAGTTGCCCAGGCCCACCAGCGCAATGCCCAGTTTCTTTGCCTTCGGTTGTTGCTCGGCCAACAACGAGGCCGGTTGCGTCAAGAGACCGCCAACGGCCATGGAAAGCGTTTGTAAAGACCTTCGGCGGGAAATAATCATGGGCGGGAGTAGCGTTTCTGGTTAACCTGACAAAAGGTAACAAAAAAATAGCAGGAAGTAAATCTCCCTGCTACGCACTCGTTATTCTTTATTTGCTTTCACTAACTGGTTCATGAGTGGTCTTTTGCCTCATCTGGCCGGTACCATCGCCTGTTGGCCGACCTTCCTCTTTCGGCCCGCGCCGGCGTTTTTTCCGGCGCTTGGGCTTGTCGGACCCTTGCCCTTCCGCATTTACCGGCCGAGATTTTGCGTCAGACGACTCCTTAACCGGTCTTGCCGGTAAATCAGCGACACTTTCCGAACGGGGTTGGCCTTCATTTCGGCCCGCACCACTCCGATTGTCTTCACGGCGACCATTTCCAGAACGGCCCTCTCCGGGGCGGCCCTCTCCAGGGCGGCCCTCCCGGCGTTTTTTGTTATCACGTCCGCTCCGGCCCGCGCCCCCTTTTCCACGAAGTCCGCTGAATCGTTTGGGGTCAAACACGGGCGATTTGCCCATTCCTAACTCTTCGGTGATTGACTGCTTATCAACTTCGCGCTCGATGAGTTTCTCAATGTTGACAATTCGGTTCTGGTCCTGATCACTGATGAACGTAATAGCCGTTCCGGTCGTGGCAGCGCGTGCCGTACGGCCAATCCGGTGTACATAATCCTCCGCGTCACGCGGGATGTCGTAGTTCACCACATGTGTCAGGTTGTCAATATCGATACCGCGCGATAGCACATCGGTAGCGACCAAAATCGGGAATACTTTATTTTTGAAATCGCGCAGAACAACCTCCCGGTCATCCTGTTCCAGATCCGAACTAATGCCCCGCGAGTCGTAACCCAGTTTGCTCAACGCCCGCACAATGCTGTTCACTTCCATCTTACGCGACGTAAACAGAACCATGCTCTGAACGGGCTTCGTGCTGTTCTGGATCAGATGGGCCAGTAAGGGTAATTTCTGATTATCGAACGCCAGATAAAACTGCTGATCAATACCAGCCGCTGGCTTGGATACGGCCAGTCTGATTTCTTCAGGATCCGTCAGTATTTTCTTCGAGAATTCCCGAATCTTATTAGGCATGGTGGCCGAGAACAGAAGCGTCTGACGCTTGGCGGGAATTTTCTCTACGATATTCATGATATCATCAGAGAAACCCATGTCGAGCATTTTGTCGGCTTCATCCAGCACCAGGTAATCAATTTTGTCGAACTTGACGTAGCCCAGCTGCATGTGAGCAATCAGTCGACCGGGCGTAGCAATGATAATATCGGCTCCTGTTTCGAGGGCTTTGCGCTGCTTGTCCCAGTCATCGCCCTTGCCGCCACCATAAATGGCAATGCTATTGGCCTGCACAAAATACCCAAAACCTTCTACCTGCTCGTCGATCTGTTTGGCCAGCTCGCGGGTAGGCACCAGAATAAGCGTGCTGGTATGATCGTGGTCGGTATGAGAGATTCGGTCGAGGAGCGGGATAAGGTAGGCCGCCGTTTTACCGGTGCCTGTCTGCGCACTGGCGATCAGGTCGCGCCCTTCAAGGATCTTTGGAATAGCCATCTCCTGAATAGGGGTGGCCTTTAAGTAATTCATGGCGTCCACGCCGGCCAGCAGGTCGTCGTGAAGATTAAATTCCTGAAATGTCAAGGTAACAGCTAGTGAAGGTGAAAAACCGCTGACCTTAACGTCCGGGCCAGCAAACCGCTTGATTTGAAACAAATATAACGAAAAAGGAACAAAAAAACCACCTCATTGCGGCCAATCCTTCTTGTCGGTTACGAATAAATTCGTTGCGGTGTCAGGCTATTCACGATGCCTGTCTCCTATAGCACCGAGCATACAATCGAATCGACCGATGCAACTGATCACACAGCCATACATTGCCTACAACGCTATTTTGAAACCTTCATTCAGATTGGTCGTTACATTTCTATACACCACCAGACTAAGGCCAAGGCATGAAATACACGCTTTTACTTTCCCTTTTTCTCTTGAATCCGTTCGTGAGTGATGCGCAATCGAGTCAGTCGCCCCAGTTGGAAACCGTCGCTCAATTTGGCAAACACCAGCCCATTGGTTTGGGTGTTTCCCAGCCAACGCCCAGCAGCGCGGCCCGCATTTTCGTAACGTTTCCCAAAAATCCTGACAATTACGATTATGGCCTGGCTGAAATCAGTACCCAGGCCGCAGGTGTGGACCAACGACGCCCTTACCCAAATGCGGAATGGAATAAGTGGGATTCGTTGAATCCGCAAAACCGGTTCATTAATGTACAGGCTTTATTTGTTGACAACACGAATGCGTTATGGGTACTCGATCCCGCCAGCCCCGCCGGTCAACGCGCCCTCCCCGAAGGCATTAAGCTACTCAAAATCAACCTGTCAACTAATCAGGTGGAGAAAATCTACCGCTTCGAGGACTTGCCCCGTGAGCGCACCGGCCTCAACGATGTTCAAATTGACACCCGTCGTCAAATGGCGTATTTATCCGACCCCGGTCGGGCGGCTATCGTGGTGCTTGATTTGAAAACGGGTAAAAGTCGAACGGTTCTCGAAAACGATAAGTCAACCAAAGCGGACCCGGCTTTTGTGCTCACCATAGAGGGCAAGGAGGTGCGCGATACGAAGGGCAATCCATTTCGAAGCAATGTGAATGGCATTGCCCTTACGCACGATTTTAATTTCCTATATTTTCGGCCCATCACCCAAACGAAGCTCTTTCGCATTGCAACGAACTACCTGGTTGACCCAACTTTAACCCCCGCTCAACTCGCATCCCATGTGGAAGTCATGGGCGAAACCGGAGTTTCTCACGGCATGATTGCTGACAAAGCGGGCAACGTTTACCTAACGGATTCGCCCAACAAAGCGATTAAATACGTTACGCCAGATAAACAGTTGAAAACCTTAGTGCAGGATGATCGTTTGCTCTGGCCCGACAGTTTTGGTATCAGCGCGGATGGGTATCTGTATGTGACGGCCGCTCAAATTCAACGAACCAAACGGTACAATAATGGGGAAGATAAGGTGGCCTATCCATTTCGTCTGTATCGGGTAAAACTGCCGAAATGAGCTGTTCTGAGTGTGCCAGCCATCATGTATTAAACTGCCATAGTAGCCAGCAAGTGGATAAGCACCAGTTTATGGGAATCATGGCCGCTTAACGGTCTACGGTTTGTAGCAAGCATTCGTGGTGGTCTCAACTGGCGTGCCACAGGTACGCAACCCATTAATCTGGTTGCGTACCTGTGGCACACGGTCGGGTAAACAGATACGTTTACTACAAATATGTCGTACCTGCGGCACTGGATGGTCTAAAAATCAGACACGGCACCCTTATTTATTAACCCGTACGGCGCTTTCAAATACACCTTTCCAGGTTAAGGCGGCCAGAATTCCGCCAACCGTTGGCGCTACCAGGAATAACCATAACTGCTGCAATGCTTTGCCACTGGCGAAGATAGCCGGTCCAAAACTACGTGCCGGATTGACCGATGTTCCCGTGATTGGAATGGCAACCAGATGAATGAGTACCAGCGTCAGGCCAATGGCCAGGCCAGCCATCGTACTGTTTCCCCATTTAGACGTCGTGTGGAAAATAACTAATAAGAAGAGAAACGTCATGATGGTCTCCGTTAAAAAAGCAGATGTGGTATTGTAGTTGCCCAGATAGCCTTGTCCCCAGCCATTGGCCCCTAATGCCCATTCGCCCATGACAAATGTTGGAGACCCACTTTGGATAAGATACAATACGGAGGAAGCCAGCGTAGCGCCCACAAATTGAGCAATGATATAACCGACGGCATCGTCCGTTTTTATTTTGCCAGCGACCAACATAGAAATAGTTATTGCCGGATTGATATGACAACCCGAAATAGGCCCAATGGCATAAGCCATCACAACGACTGCCAGGCCAAATGCGAAAGAAATTCCGGCCAGCCCAATGCCAGCCGGTCCTGTCGATGAAATCCCTGATACAACAGCGGCTCCGCAGCCCAGGAATACGAGAGAAAAGGTGCCGATTAATTCAGCCAAATACTTTTTCATGCAGTTACAAGTAGCAAGTTAAGTTCGATCTCAACTTAACGTCTTGGACGAAAGAAGCGCCTGAGGTAACATACTTCGCAATAATACATACTACATTAAATCTCGCTATCGAATAAAACCTGAACCGAACGGAGGTGTCGAACAACACGGATACAGATAAAAACGCTTATTTCATACAAGTTAGAGTTGTACTTTTGTGCCATTCTTCTCTAGTATTATGCTCAATCGTTTACTGTCGGCCATTCTCTTTTTTTACGTTTTTTCCCAGGCACCTCTTTCTGCCCAAACGCCCGCGTCTTCCCTGGAGGATACGCTCCAACTCAATGAAGTGGTTGTGCGCGGCTACGCTACTAATCGGCGATTGCTGGAAACGCCCGCATCGGTGGGGCTACTGACTCGCCGGGATTTGAACCAGCGCTTTGGTACACCGACGCTGGTGCCCGCCCTGAATACATTGCCGGGGGTTCGGGCCGATGAGCGCTCGCCGGGCAGTTACCGGCTGGCGATTCGGGGAAGTGCCATCCGATCACCATTTGGCGTTCGAAATATCAAAACGTACTGGAATGAACTTCCCCTGACCGATGCTGGCGGCAACACGCCCCTCAATGCCTTAGACGTGCGGGCGTTGGGACGCATTGAAGTCATAAAAGGGCCATCAGGCTCCTTGTATGGGGCCGGAACCGGTGGTACAATCCTGTTCAGCGGACTGGGCGTTCCAACTGGCAAAAGCAGCGTTGAAGTCTCGGCCCTGGGTGGTAGTTATGGCCTGTATGGCAACGGCATTTCGGTGCAGACCGGCAAAAACAACGCAGCCGTATCCCTCACCTATAACCATTTGCAGTCCGATGGGTATCGGGATCAGAGTGCCGTTGTGCGTGACAACTTAAGTTTAATCGGCTCGTTTGCGGTCAGCCCCAAGCGAACAGTTTCAGTGCTGGCTCTCTATTCAGATCTACACTACCAAACCCCCGGTGGTCTGAACGAAGCCCAGTTCCGGGCCAATCCACGAGCCGCCCGCCCAGCCACAGCCACCTTACCCGGCAGTGCCGACCAGCAGGCAGGTATTTATCAGAAAGTAGGCTACCTCGGTTTTTCGCACGAATACCGCTGGAACGACCGGATTCAGAACACAACCGTTATTTACGGCTCCACGACCGACTTTGCGAATCCGTTCATTACGAACTATGAGAAACGGGCCGATCAGGGCCTCGGTGGCCGAACGGTTACCCAGATTCGACTAGCCACTAACTCCATCCCGACGGTGGTTACGGTGGGCGCTGAATACCTGCGTAATTTTACGGTCGATCGTAACTTCGGGAACCGACGGGGCGTTGCGGATACCATTCAGACCGACGAAGAGCTAACAGCCCGACAATCAACAGTCTTTCTGCAAACGGAAAGTGAGTTACCCGCTCACTTCAGGCTAACAGCGGGGCTGAGTCGCAATGATGTCCGGTACGGCTTTACGCGCTTTCCAACGCGAGCGGTGGGCGCTTTACCCGCAACGCTACTGGCAAGGAATTTCTCCCCTGTTTGGCTGCCTAGGGTGGCCTTACTCCGAACCTTCGGGCAAAACGTGTCTGCTTTTGTAAGCATCAGTACGGGTTATTCCGCTCCTTCCAGTCAGGAGGTTCGCCCATCGGCGGGGGGCTTCAACACAACGCTCAACCCCGAACGGGGGACGAGTTATGAAGTGGGTCTTCGGGGATCAGCCTTTAGGAATCGGTTCCGGTTTGATGTGGCGGCTTATCAATTTCAACTCCGGGAAACCATTGTTCGACGGTCTGATGCCGCCGGTGCCGAATTCTTTGTCAATGCGGGCCGTACCGACCAGCGTGGTCTGGAAGCGCAGTTCAGTTACGATTTCCTGTCTCCGGCCTATTTCTCCTCCCAATCGGGTTTGTTTAGTCTGCTTCGCCTTTGGAATAGCCTGACCCTCACCAATTATCGATTCCGGGACTATCAGCAGGGCAGCGCCGATCTTTCCAACAACAAGGTTCCGGGCGTTGCGCCAACCACCAACGTGACGGGTATCGATGCCGAAACGAAAGCGGGCTTTTACGCGCACGTGACGTATCAGTTTCTGAACCAATTTCCCTTAAACGATGCCAACACCGTCCTGTCTGACCCGACGCAATTACTTCAGGCTACCCTGGGTTTTCGGCACGCATTGGGTAAAAGTTGGGTGCTTGATGTCTACGCCAGTGGCGACAATCTATTAAACAGAACCTATTCGTTAGGCTACGACCTGAACGCGGTGGGCAATCGTTATTACAATGCCGCACCAGCCCGCAACGGCATCGGGGGGGTTCGACTTAGCGTGAAATGGTAATAGCAATGAAGAGTGATGGGTGAAAAATAGTGAGTGAACATCCTACATTCTTCCCTTATCACTCTTTAATTTTCACTCATCACTCTTCACTCAAAATTGCTCACCGTCTCCAATCTCATTAAAGCTTACAATGGCCGCACGGTCCTGACCGTACCAGAGCTGCGTTTGCCACCGGGCATCCATTATTTCCGGGGTGGAAATGGGTCCGGGAAGACGACGTTTTTCCGGACGGTGGCGGGCCTTTTACCCTTTTCAGGACAAATTTTGCTGGAAGACCAGTTCGAGATCAGCCGCGACCCGGTCGCTTATCGCTTTCGGGTAAATTATGCGGAAGCAGAGCCGCTCTATCCTTCCTTTCTGACGGCGCGGGACCTGGCGGGGTTTGTAGGAAAAGCAAAAAAAGCGCCCACCGGACAGGTCGATCTGTTGGCCAAAACATTAGGTGTCGATGCTTTCTGGACACAGCCAACAGGCCAGTTTTCGAGCGGCATGCTCAAAAAACTTTCGTTGCTTCTGGCCTTTCTGGGAACCCCGCGCCTGGTACTCCTCGACGAACCCCTCACAACGCTGGATGTTGCCACCGCCGAAAAGCTATTTGCCTATATCCAGCAACTCCGCTCCGAACAGAACGTTTCGTTTCTGCTCACGTCACACCAGGACATTAGTCTTACGGGGCTGTCCCTGACGGGCATCTGGCAAGTTGGTAACGGAGTCATTTTGCCGACAACCTAATCGATTATGCTGACCGTTCTAAACCAGGTTTTTGTTCGTACGTTCTATGTCAAAAATGCAGGCACATTTCTGGTACTGATCCTCCTGGCCTTCGGCTTTTTGAGCGCAGTTGAGCACAAGGCCCTCATCATGGCTGCACTCGGCTCGCCGTTTTTCCTGGGGCTTGTCTTTATCATTTGGGGCTTATATCTCCTGAAAACGGTCGCCTTTGTCAGGCAGGAATTAATGGCTCCGGAACACCTTTTTCTGCAAACATGCTGGCTCCTTCCCACAGTGACGCGCTGGCTGATGTGGCTGGTTATCCAAACGGCGTTGCTGGCTCCTGTTCTTGGCTATGCCGCCTGGATGCTTCAGCTGGCTATTCTCCACGAGCGGTGGGATTCGTTTACGGCTATCATACTGGTGTGTATAGGGTTAATTGCCACGGGGGCCGGTTTGGCCGATTATCGACTGCGCCACCCGAATCCAAACGCACTCCAATTACCCCATTTGACCGTAAAGTTACCCTACGAGCTCTTTTTTCCAACATACTGGTTGCGTTATGAGCCCCTCTCGCTCCTGCTGACGAAAGCTTTTTCCGGGCTATTACTCGCTGGCGTTTGCCGCCTGTACCCAACCGATGATTACGACCAGCGACTACTTCTCATCGGCCTTTTGCTGGCCGTACTGGGGCACTCGCAGGTAGGTGGGCAGGTTAGCGCGTTTGAGCGGCACTATCTGATTTTTTTACAAAACCTGCCCCTGGCGTGGTGGCAGCGTTTCGTACGGTACGCGCTCATGTACGGACTTCTGTGGCTACCCGAATTATTGATTCTCCTGCGAAATTGCCCTGCGGATGTTCAGCTCCAGTATGTTCTTTGGCTGTGGCTAACGGGCTGGGGCGGCACCCTCCTGCTGCACAGTCTTGCGTATGAGTATGCGACTCTGCCCGAACGATGGTTGTCGGGGGTGCTGGCCAGTTTCATTGGCGGTTTACTGGCCATCATGTTCGGCCTGCCGGTCGGAATTTGGCTGGTGCTGACGTGGGCAGGCGCAATCGGCTACTGGTATTGGTCGTTTGGTCGGCGGATGGCTATGTAGCGGTGTAAATAGGTTTATCGGGTGGTTATCCAATCCAGTAATGTACTGGACTTCGCTCCCGTTTCGCCAGTGCTTGGGCTTTTCCCTTGCCCTCTCAACTCGCTCACGATGAGTTCGATGAGTGGCTGCTGGACATGTTCGGGAAAGGAAACTGTAAACGGCTCAGAACCCGTCTTAGTTTCTACGGTTATGATAAAATTCTCGAAAAAGGAAAACGTGATCTTACCTTTTGTCCCAACAAGCTGGGTTTGTTCCAGGCGCTGTTCTTTATTCACCGTAAAACACCAGTTCCCAGTCCCCAATATGCCGGACTCGAATTCAAAATTGGCGACGACAATATCATCGGCGGTATACAACCCAGCCTGATTCCGGGCGATGCCGGTAGCGGTTTTGATTGGCCCAAGGGCAAATTCCAGAAAATCGAATTGGTGCGAAGCCAGGTCGTGGAAATGACCACCGCCCGAAACCTCGGGCCATACCCGCCATCCGAGTTGAGGCTGCTCGCCCACCTCGCCCTCTTTCGGTTGCCAATTTAGCTGAACATGAACATACCGAATATCGCCAATAACTTTCTGGTCGATCAGTTCTTTTACCTTTAGAAAATAAGGGAGTGCCCGCCGGTAAAAGGCAACAAAAAGGGGTATTCCCGTTTCGCGGCTAACCCGATTCATCGCTTCGCATTCAGCCGCGTTGAGCGCCATCGGTTTTTCGACGTACACTGGCTTTCCAGCCCGCATTGCCCGAATGGCATAATCGGCGTGGCTGTCGGGGGGCGTTGCCACGTAAACGGCATTTACATTGGGGTCATTGATGAGTGCTTCGGCATCGTCATACCAGGTGGACACATGGTGTCGTCTGGCATAGTCGGCGGCTTTTTCGGCGTCTCTCCGCATGACGGCCACCAGCGATGAATTCGGCACTTTATTAAACGCCTGCCCACTTTTCAATTCGGTTACGTCGCCACAACCGATGATACCCCATTTTACCTGATCCATACCTGTTGATTCTTCCTGCAGATGTCTGTAGCACCTAAAGCAAATTCAGGGTGAATCCTATTCATCTTCCAGCCAGCTCGCCTTGGTCATTTACCTGATTGTCTGCGTGAACGACCAATCTGTTTGGCCTGGAATGCCACACTCCGCCAGGCTTTCACGTACTGACCTTTATTAATGTATGCGAAGGCAAGTTCGGCATATATTGGTGTGGATAGTGTTTTCAAAACGCTGGCTCTCCTGGGGCCAGCGTTTTTTATATCCTCCCGTGGCTGTGAGGACACAGCCACCTAAGCATCAGCTTTTTTTCTGTTTTCCGGCCACAAGCTGTTTTTCCGCAATGGCCGTAATGGCCGCAACGAGCCGGTCGAGGTCTTTGGGCGTATGATACACGTGGGGTGTCACGCGAACGCCATGAATGTTTTCCCAATCAATGGGCGATGTATGGATTTTATACTTACTCAGCAACTGGCTCTCTACCTCCCCGGATTTCATCCCGTCGATGGAGAACAGGGCAACGGCTCCGGCATACTCCGGTTTGAGCGATGTATGAATTTTTACGCCCGGCAGTTCCCGTACCCGCTCCATCCAGTAATTTTTCAGGTAATGCGCCCGGGCAAATTTGCGGGCGGTGCCGATGCTGTTGTGAAAATCAATGGCGGTGCCAATCGCCATTTCCGAAGCAAAGGAACGCGTTCCCAGACTTTCGAATTTGCGGATGTCGGGCCCGTCGGGTTCGGTATTCGACAACAGCGCCCATACGTTACGAATCTTGTTTTGGCGAATGTATAACATTCCGCTGCCAAAGGGCGCACAAAGCCATTTATGAAGGCTGGTGGCGTAATAATCGGCGCCCAGGTCGGGGATTTTAAAGTCAAACAACGCGAAGGAATGAGCCCCATCGGCAATTACTTCAATGCCGCGCTTGTGCGCTTCGTCGGCAATTTTCCGAACGGGCAACACCTGCCCTACCCAGTTGACGATGTGCGTGATATGCACCACCTTCGTTCGGGGCGTAAAGGCTTTCACAAATTGCTCAACAATAGTATCGTCGTTTTCGCTGGGCAAATCCAGGTTCAGGTACACCAGTTTCACGCCATCGCGTTTTTCGCGCTGTTTCCAGGCATTGAGCATATTCGGGTAGTCCTGCTTCGTTAGCACGACTTCGTCACCCGCTTTCATATTCAACCCGAAAATTACGGTGTTCAACCCTTCGGTGGCATTTCGGTTGATGGCGATTTCCTCCGCTGAACAACCGGCCAGGTCGGCTAGTTTCTCGCGCAGGGTTTCCCGCCCCTGATCCATAATCCGCCACATGTAATAAGACGGCGCTTCATTGGCATATTGGTAAAACCGAATGTGCGCATCCTGCACCACTTTCGGTTGCGGACACACCCCGCCATTGTTAAGATTCAGTAAGGTTGGCGACACCGTATATTCCGACTTCACCCAAGCCCAGAAGTCTTCTTCCTGCGCCCATTCGGCGGCAGACTTTAACCCCATGTCGGCGGTTTCGAGTGGGCGAGCGTAGGTTGCGGGCAGGAAGTCAGGCAGGGTAAGGGCTCCGGCCACGGCGGCTCCTGATTGACGAAAAAATGTACGGCGAGACGTTGGCATAGGTTGGTACGGGATTGAGGATGAACGAGCTACAGTAAAGCTACTGATTTTTCTGATTTTCTGCTTATCTATGCAAAAAACGTCATATCGTCTAAATTCACCCGATAAATGAAGCAAATTGCCTGCCTGCTAGGGATGTTGCTGATGGCGGCTACTGCCTACACTCAACCGACGCCTAAAATCAAAATTTTATTGCTGGGTACGTTTCACTTTGGTGAAACTGGAGATAAAGGCAAAACAAGTTTCGAGGACTTGTTTTCCGCAAAACGGCAACGGGAGATTCAGCAGTTGACAAACCAGTTGGCCAGCTTAAAACCCGACAAGATTTTTGTTGAAAATGAACCCAGTCGGCAGGCGCATTGGGATAGCTTGTACAACCAATACCGGCAGGGAACGCTCGATACAACGGCTTTACGAAATGAGATTTTTCAGATCGCGGTGCGGACGGCTCGTAAAGCTGGACTACAGCGTGTGATTTGTGTCGATCACATTCAGTCTCTCCCGTATGATAAACTTGAAGCCTTCGACCAGCGTACCAGCAAAGACTCTGTAGCATTGCGTCAGATGGCTACGTATAAACTGCTCAGTCTGCCCTATCCGTATCCGAAGAAGACAAAAAAGCTGGCTTCTACTACCCTTGGCGAGTACCTGACCTATGTTAACTCCCCGGAATATGAGGCCAGTAACCGGGCCGACTATTTTGTTTATGCTCCCTCTTCCGGGTATGATACTGACTATACGGGAGTCGAATTTATTACGAGCTGGTATGATCGGAACGCTAAGATTTTCACTAACATTTTGCGGCAGGCAGAGCCAACCGATACGCTTCATATTGTTCTATTCGGCGCTTCCCACATGCTTCCCCTACGCCATTATTTTCAAATGCATCCGTATTTTGAAGTCATTGAGTTGGCAGATGTTTTAAAGTAAAAGGTCCGGCTTTTGAGCCGGACCTTCCTAAGGCTTTTACCCCCAACCTCTTCAGGGAGTTGGGGTATATAAACTCCTAGCGCCATAAATGCTCATTACGGAAACTTGGGAAATTTACTAAAGTCGGGTTTCCGTTTTTCCAGGAAGGCGTCTTTGCCTTCTTTTGCTTCATCCGATAAATAATAGAGCAGGGTTGCATCGCCCGCAAGTTGCTGAATACCCGCCTGACCGTCCAGTTCCGCATTGAAGGAAGCTTTGAGCATACGCAGGGCCAGCGGACTTTTTTCGAGCATCTTACGACACCACGAAATCGTCACTTCCTCCAGTTCGTCGAGGGGCACCACTTTATTAACTAAACCCATATCCAGCGCTTCTTTGGCATCGTACTGATCGCAGAGGAACCAGATTTCGCGGGCTTTTTTCTGCCCGACAACCCGCGCCAGATACGACGCGCCAAACCCACCATCGAACGAACCCACTTTTGGGCCAGTCTGCCCAAAACGAGCGTTTTCGGCGGCAATACTGAGGTCGCAAACAACATGCAGAACGTGGCCGCCCCCAATGGCATAACCGGCAACCATCGCGACTACCGGCTTTGGTATACGTCGAATCTGCATTTGCAGATCCAATACGTTCAAACGAGGAACCTTATCCTGGCCCACATAGCCGCCATGTCCGCGAACAGACTGATCGCCACCCGAGCAAAAGGCCTCTCCGCCTTCGCCGGTCAGGATGATAACGCCTACTCGCTCGTCCTGCCGCGCCAGCTCCATCGCTTCCGACATTTCGGTGACGGTGAGGGGCGTAAAGGCGTTGCGCTTGTGCGGCCGGTTGATACTGATTTTAGCTATACCGTCGTAATAGCTGAACAGAATTTCCTGGTATTCCTTTATCGTTTCCCAGGGATAGTTGCTTTGCATAACTAATCAAAGAGTGAAAGAGAAAAAGAGCGAATGAGTGAAAAAACGGCCCTTTCCAAGGCCCTCATTCACTCATTCGCTCTTTCACTCATTAAAAGAAACTTCATGGTATTGCACGTCCCATGTGTGATCGGCCATCATACGGACGGTGGCCAGACAGCGTTCAAACGGAAATTTTCGTCCCCATTCGGTCGGTCCAATCATCGATAACAGGTCGGTGCCATTTTTGCGCTGGTAAAAATAATAGGTATGCCCAACAACGGGTTCAAAACTCATCTGGGCTGAATAGATTCGCTCCGACACCTCGACCCGGTGCCGAATCGCCGTAGCCTGTTCGGCCAGCAACTGCATTTGTTTATACAACTGGCTCAGTTGCATATCCGTTTGCTCGCGCATGGCAGCCACGGCCCGCCCCGTTATTTTCCCTTTGTCTTCGGGTCGAATGACAGCGCCACCGGCCGTGTGTGCGTAGGCCAGCAGACCCGGCGCTTCGGCAACCTTATCTGGCGAAATTGGGTTGACGAATACTTTTGCTTCTTCCATAGTTGTTGATTGGGTAACAGCCCTGCAAACAGATTTGTTTGCTGTCGTTGAATGACAAAAAATAACGCATATTTACACCTCGAATAGGCTAAACGCCACAAAAGTACACTAAAACCGGAATGGAAACCACCCTTTACCCAATGGACAATGCGTTAATGCCACGCCACGAATTTTTTCGGCTCGTAGGCACCAGCATTGGCGCTATTCTATTGTCGCGCTGCATGGCCGGTTGCGCCGGAATGGGAGACCCCTCCCCTACGCCAGACCCTAGCCAGAAAGTTGATTTCACGCTTCGCCTGGACGATAAACTAAATGCAAATCTCCTGGTCAAAGGCGGTTATGTGACAACCAATGGTGTTATCGTTGCCCAAACCAAAGATGGTCAGTATGTAGCGGTATCGGCCAACTGCACCCATCAGGGCACCGAGCTGACCTACAAATCCGTCGAAAATCAATTCTACTGCCCTCTTCATTTATCCCGGTTCGACACCACGGGTAAAGTGATCGTCGGTCCGGCTACTTTGCCCCTCACTCAATATACGGTTGAGCCAAACCTTGCTGCGGGTACGATACGCGTGCACAATTGACGGAAAAATGGTCTTACAGAGAGATTATTTGTGGGCTTAGTTCATGATTGACAAATGGTCGTAAATCCTGTTTACCCTGATACATGGCCAGTTCCCCAAACGCCTTACGAGGACGAAGCGCTGGCTTTTTGTCGGGCCTGGCTGGCGAACCAACAGCAATTTACCCTGTTCACCTCCGGCTCGACCGGCACGCCGAAATCCATTCAGCTCACACGGGCGCAGATGAAGGCTAGTGCCTACCTGACCGGCCAAACACTTGGCTTACAGGCCGGTGATCCGGCGCTTGTCTGCCTGAATATCCGCTACGTAGCCGGTATTATGATGCTCGTTCGGGGTCTGGAATTAGGGTTACCCATGACGATCATTGAACCAGCCAGTAATCCGTTAGATGGCCTCAATTTGGCTATGGCAAACTTTGCCTTTACAGCGCTCGTTCCGCTTCAGTTGCAAACAATTTTGGCCAACTCTAACCCCGAAAGCCGGGCGAAGCAAGTGGCCATCCTCAGCAAGATGAAGGCCATATTGGTGGGCGGAGCCGCTACGAGCCTGGCTTTAGAACAGGCTTTGCAAGAAATTAACGCGCCTGTTTATGCCACTTACGGCATGACGGAAACCGTTTCGCACATTGCCTTACGACGACTCAATGGCCCCGATACGAGCGACGTATTTACGGCCCTGACGGGAGTTGAGCTTGGCACCGACGCACGCGGATGCCTTCACATCACCTCAGCCGCGACAAATTTCGAGCGTATTCAGACCAACGATGTTGTCGATCTGATAGCCAGTTCCAATGGAGAAAGCACTCAATTCAGGTTGCTTGGCCGGGCCGACCGGGTTATTAATACTGGGGGCGTGAAGGTGCAGCCTGAGCAAGTCGAATCATTGATTCAGGCCGTGCTGGCTACCGATAAAGCTGTCTCCAACAGGCCAGTTCCCCGCCTGTTTGTAGCGGGCCTGCCTGATGAGCGATTGGGCCAACGGATTGTCGTGATCAGCGAGCAGGAACCGATTAACACAGACCAGTGGCAACGCATACAGCATGCTATCCGGGAGACGCTTGGCCCATATGCCGTACCGAAAGAACGCATTACCGTTGCCCGATTCGCCGAAACGCCCACGGGTAAAGTGGATCAGAAAGCGACGGTAGCGCAAATGCGTTAACTTTGCGCCTTTGTTAACCGACGCTTTATGTCCTTCAAAAGTCTTCAGATTCGCTACCAGACGGCCCGGTCGCTTCCCGCACCGTATTCGTATTTTTATACGCTGTCCATTACGACCGTTGCCGCCAACGCCATACAGGTAGACCTTGCCATTACCTATCCAGACCGCGATGACATCGACGACGACGAACTGATCGCGGAAGGGTACACGCGTGATGACGACTACGCGTGGTCGGGTCGGCTGCCCAGGGCCTGGGGGGAATCGCTGGCGGCTTTGGTGCGTAAAACCCGCCTACAGCCGCTGAATGAGGATGAACTGAACGAAGATGATGATTTCTGGGACATTACCATAGAAATGGATGGTACTAAAACCAGCGGAAAGCCCGCCAAACCCGACGACTGGCAATACTTGATGCAGGAACTCATTCAGGCAACGTATGAAGCCGTTGGCCGTGAGCGCCCTTTCGAACTAACCTATCTGAACCTGAGCGATCCCAAAGAAGAACTGGAAGTCCGGCTGACCGCTTCCTTCGCCGAACGTACTGTTACCCTTACAACGGTTAAAAACCGTCGTGAACAAACGAAAACACTCGCCTGGTCGACCTTACAACACGTAATGAGCCAGGTATATACCTACGATTATGACCCGGACGATGCTCAATTGAAACGCCCCAGACGCGACGGTCAATGGTTAAACCTGGGTACCGAAGAATGGTATGATATCGGTAATTACCGGGCACTGGGCAAACTCTTTCGGGAGCTTTAACGCGAGTATTTTACTCACTAACGCACCCACACTTCGGCCGACACCATGCCGCCAACCTGGTGTTCACGCTTGTGAAGGGCTAAATCAGCGTCAAATAAACATTGTTGCCAGTTGGCCAGCCGGTTGGCTTCGATACCAGCCGTCAGCCGGAAAAAGCGGATCATAATCCACAAAAGAACTTTCTGCCACCAACTGGGCGGCTGTACGAAATCCGTAACCAGCCACAAACCGGTTGATTTGAGGACGTTCAGCAGTTGCGGAATAAACTGGGTTTTCAGGGTAGTTTCGGTAAATAGGTCCAGGACGAAAGGGGTGATAATCACGTCGAACGACTCATCGGGTGACAGCGCCGTTTCGTCCCCGACCCGAAAATCAACAGACCCCAGAAGTGATTTTTGAATCATTCGTCGACTGGCCAGGGCTACCATCTTACGCGACGCTTCGAGGTACACGATGCGTTTGGTATTGCCGCGCATCAGAACTTGTTCCAGTAGCCAGCCGGTGCCTCCACCCACCAGCAGAACATTGGCTCCGGCGGGTATTTGGTCTAGAAAAACTACCTGTGCCTGTTGTAACTTATGGCCAAACACGACGAACGCAAGAGTATCATACACGGGAGCGACCCAATTAAAATTCCCGCCAGAAGTTGGTGTAGTGGCCATGTTTAGGTCAGAGACTGTCTGAATTGAACGGTAATAGTTGTTAAGTGTTTCCCTTCTCCGTGGGCCGTGTCCTCACGGCCCACTCGTGCGTCAGCCAGGTTTCCCTACCGGACAAGCGGTCCGTGAGGACACGGACCGTGGAGACGGAAGATTATCTAAATCCAACGGTTATGTCTTCTCCGTGGGCCGTGTCCTCACGGCCCACGGACGCTGCCACGAAAAGCCGGTACTTCATTATGGATTAAAACGGTCAGGACCTTTGAAAGTCAATTTTCGCTCTCTGCTCCAAACGTCAGGAAATCTTTATACATGGCGCATTCGCGAATCATTTCCTTATCGAATAAACTGCGTCTGCGGTTTTTGAAAAATTCATTATAGGCACTGGCATATTTAGACTTGCGCAACGTCAGCATATTGTTCACAAACGTCGAATCTTCTTCATACACATAGCCATTTCGAATTTGCTCGATAGCACGCTGCACCGAAAACGCATGGGCTTCGCAACGGGCGGCCATGTAAAGAGAGCGGTCGGCCAGGGCGGGCGTTCTGGCCGCTTTTGCCGATTGCTCAAAATACCCTTTGGCGTGCGATGTCGTGTAATAATCGGTGTTCATCAGCACGTCGAAGCGTTTTTGTTTGGCAACGGGGTCCGTCGGCACGTCGTACACGGGTGGTTCTCCCGCGCTCCAGTACGACTTCACGAGCAACCAGGCGTTCCCGTACCAGCTCAGATTCCAGGCTCCGCACCCGAGTTGATAGTATAATCCAGCCGCCTGATCACCCGTGGCGGATTCGGCCTGCTTCTCTAAATCAGCCATGCGCCGGGCAAATTGAACCGGCGTGTACGAATTAGCCTGTGGTTCGGCGGGAAAGTTAATACCCATCGAGGCCGAGTCGGCTTTGGCTGGCCCCGTTTGGTCAACGGCCAGGAGACGGGGCATTTTAATCGCGAATGGATTTGTCGTAAAGTAGAGCGTGAAGGGTTCAGTCCGCCACAGTTTGGGATCGATCTTTCCAAACGCGTCGGCCGCTTCTGCATAGCGATGTTCCATCATCAGCCGACGGCCCAGCAACAACGTCAGCTGGTCATTGGTCAGGGTCGATAATCGGATCAGCCGGTTGTCAAAATCAGTCCGGTTGGGCTGGCTGATGTAGCGAATTGTCTGCTGAATCGTTGCCGCTGAAACCGTGTCTTCAATAGCAGTCGGTTCGGTTGTGCTCGCAAAATAGGTGCCGGCACCGGGCTGGGTTGTCAGGATCGTAAACAGATAGGACTTTGCCTGATCGTTGCCATTCGCTGGCTTTGGTTTAGATCGGCTACAGCTCGACAGCCAGCCGCTTTTGGGCGCGTCCTGGTGTTCATACTTAAAGGCAAACTCCTTACAGACAGTGGTATAGGCGTTATTGATGCGAAAATTTCCGGTGCTATCGAACGCTTCCAGATAGCCAATCAGCTGATTTTCCGTTTCGGGCGTAATGGCATCGGTTTGGGCGGCCAACAAGAGCATGCGCTGGACGGCAATCTGGGTTGTCAACGCCTTATTGGTTGGAGGCAACAGAGCGGCCTGGTCTAGATGTGTTTGAGCCGCCACGTAATCTTTGCCCAGGTAGTCCAGATACGCAGCCGCCGTGTACCAGTAAGCCGGGTCCGTCAGCGCTTTATTGTTGGCCGCTTCGAGCGCAAACGTGCGCAATTTATCAAAATAGGAAGGCGCCTGACTCTTTCGATTAATAAACCCAAGCGAATCAGGCGTTTGGCTCATATTGTTGCGTGTGTACTCCTCATCGGTCATGAAAAAGTAGTACTCATTCCGGTTGATCTCCCGCGCCATGATCAGTTCGATCAATGGGTTTTTAGGGGTTAACCGAACGACTTCCTTAAGCATAGTCAGCGCATCGGTTCCACCAAGCGGAATTCCGGGCTGAATGGCGCAGAGCGCAAACACAGCCGCCCGCTCTCTATCGGTTTTGGCATAGTCCAGTGCCTTTTCCCGAAACTGGATACCATATTTCCGGAGGCTCGTTTCAGCAGCTTTCCGACGCGACGGGCACCGGTCGAATACCTGCGCGAATTCATAAATAGCCTTCGCTGTATCGCCCAACGCCAGATTGGCCCCCGCCCGCCGACACAAAGCCCAGTCGCTGATAAACGTCTTTTGGGGCAATGGACTCACCAGTTGATCGTAGAGTTGCTGCGCCTGTTTCGACTTACCCAGTTCGCTGGCAAGCTTCACCGCCTGAAAGGCATACCGTTCTTTCAGGAAAGCGTCCTTCGTTGTCTGATACCGTTTTTGGGCCTCTTCCAGTTCTTGTGGTAATAGGGTACTGTCAGCCTGCGACGCATTGGGATTCCAGGGGTTGCCCTGCCCATTGTCGGCTGCCCAGGCAAAGGTCAAATAAGCCACTGCATCCGGGTTGGTTCGGGCTAAACTCGCCGTGAGGGCCTGAACAGCGGAGTTTTCTTCGTTGTAAATCGCTCTGCTGATTAAGGTATCCGGTAATTTGCCCCCCGTGTAGCTTACCCAGGCGTCTATATTCTCGTCAACGACAGGTGCAGGATTTTCCTCATATTGCTCCGAGATTTCTGCGTCGTTGTAAAACTGCGGGGTGAAGATGTATCGGCTGTCCTCCGGCAGGGTATTACCGGCTTCGGGCATAAAAAAACTCATAAACTCGTTTGGGTCGAACGAGGGGCCGCAGGCAAAGCCAATCAGCACGAAAAGCGAAAAGAATGGCCTACGGAAGCGGCCCATTGCCAAGAAGTGTTTGAAGCGTTTCAAGAGAGTAAGCAGAAAGTGCGGTTGAATCGAGGTGGTATAAAGCAAATGTAATCCGTTGGTTCTGAATCTGACGTACCAGTCGTTTTTTTTCATTCACCAGTGTTTCTCCCGTGACAGCCTCCGCCCGAAACAGATCTCCCCGTTGAATGGTTAACCCCAGCGCGACGGTATCACGCAGGGCCATAAACCGCGTGCTATCAGTCTGCGGAGCTAGAAATTGACAGTTCAGCAGGGTTTTGCGGTCAAGGTTATTTAGGAATGTCAGGAAGCGATTGTGCCGGTACACAATCGTCCAGCGAAATAGCGGCAACACAACATCCAACGGCAGTGGATAGGTAGACAAAAAAGACATGTATTGATTCGCTACGTCGGCATCATAAATGGAGTTACGCGTGTCGGCCCGCTTCCAGTCGGCTACGTTATAGAGCATCAGCATCCCGCGTGATACGGGCGGAATACCCGTTTGATCGGTGTATTTGATTTGATGCAGGCGGATGGTTGCCGAGAGCGGACAGGGAAACTGTTTCGCCAGCAGCGAGAGCAATCGAAAATACCGGTCGCGGGTACGGGGACTCCAGTCGCAGTCGAACTGCACTTCACTAAAGTGGATTTTGTTCTGCTGGCTGATTTTTGTAATCGCCTGTGTGATGTGGGCAGCCAGTTCAGCAACTCCGGCCGGCGACAGATTCAAGAGTGTCCGATTCGTTATAAAGACCACCGGCACCACGCTTCCGACGGGTTTCTGCCGGAAACGCACAAACGCTTTCGGTACCGGCCGATGCCTTCGGGCATCCCAATCGACGTCGAAAAAATGGATATACAGTTTCTGAACGTGTAGCATTTTCAGTTGCTCCAGTTCCGGGCGCGTGGGTGAGTAAGTCGATTTCCAGTGGTAAAACGAAGGTGTTACGGACCCTGATGATTCAGCTTTTTTCTGTTCCGTTGATTGACAGGCCAGCCAAAAAAAGCAACCCGACAGCAACCAGAAGGCCGACCAAACACAAAAGCACTTCGCTTGTATTTGGTCGGCCTCAAACCGGACGCGTTTACCAGTCATTCTACGAAATAGCGTTATAAATCGACGAATGAATTAGGCCATCACCTTCGTGCTCACGGTTTTGTGGCTCTCGGCTTTTATCGTCACCTCTTTTCCAAGCAGTTGAATGGTAAAGGGTTCCCCCGAGAAATTATGGACCGTTACATCCTGTTGCGTGGTCGTTACCTGTAACAACACGCCCCGGAAACGAATCTTGAACGACAAGGATTGCCAGTTATCCGGGCAGTACGGATTGAGAATAACGCGGGACTCAGTACCCTTTCCGGTCTCGATCCGAAGGCCGCCAAACCCTTTCACAACCGCCAGCCACGTTCCCGCCATACTGGTGATGTGGCAACCGTCTTCGGTGTCGTTGTTATAATCATCCAGGTCGAGCCGGGCCGTACGCAGGTACATTTCGTAGGCTTTTTCTTTCATACCCAGTTTCGATGCCTGAATGGAGTGAACACAGGGCGAGAGCGATGATTCATGAACGGTCATCGGCTCATAAAAGTCAAAGTTGCGTTTCAGCGTCTCGGTGTCGAATTCATCTTCAAAGAAGTAGAGCCCCTGCAATACGTCGGCCTGCTTAATGAAACACGACCGCAGAATTCGGTCCCATGACCAGTTCTGATTAATGGGCCGCTGACCCTTCGGTATATCCGAAACGGGCATCAGGTCCTTATCCAGGAACCCTTCCTGTTGCAGGAAAACGCCCATCGCGTCATCCTTCGGCAGGTACATTTTCTCCATGATCTGCCGGGCGGTGGCCAACTCTTTCTCTTCCCGGAAGTGAATCCGGTCGATCAGGTCAGCATAGGCCGAGGGGTTTATTGCCTTCACTTTCGCAACGGCTTCGGTGGTGTACCGGAGTGTCCAGGCCGCAATGTAGTTGGTGTACCAGTTGTTGTTAACGTTGTTTTCGTATTCGTTCGGGCCCGTCACGCCCAGCATCACATACTGATCTTTGGCTTTCGAGTAGTTGACCCGCTGGCTCCAGAACCGGCTGATGGCAATGAGTACTTCCAGTCCGTAGTCGACCAGATACTGCTCGTCGCCAGTGTAGCGCACGTAGTCATAAATGGCGTAGGCAATGGCGCCGTTCCGGTGAATTTCCTCAAACGTGATTTCCCATTCATTATGGCATTCTTCGCCCGTCATGGTTACCATCGGATACAGCGCGGCTCCGGCCCGGAAGCCGAGTTTCTGTGCATTTTCGATGGCCTTACCGAGTTGCTTGTAGCGGTAAACGAGCAAGTTTTTCGCTACCTTCTGGTCAGCCGTGGCGAGGTAGAATGGCAGACAGTAGGCCTCTGTATCCCAATAGGTCGATCCACCGTATTTCTCGCCGGTAAAGCCTTTGGGGCCGATGTTCAATCGCTCATCTTCGCCGGTATAGGTCTGATTTAACTGAAAAATATTGAACCGGATGCCCTGCTGAGCGGCAATATCGCCTTCGATAATGATGTCGTTCGTTTTCCATTTGTCCGCCCAGGCCTGTTTCTGCTCGAACAGCATTTTTTCATAGCCTTTCCGGGTAATTCGCTGGATGTACTGATGGGCATCTTTAATGATCGTGTCCGAGTCATAATTCAGCGAAGAGAGGTTCACGGCGTATTTATAAACCACCGTTTCCTGCCCTTTCCGGCAATCGAGCGTAATGCGGTTGGCCACATATTTCTCGTACTTGATAGGCTGCGACTGGTAATCCACTTTTACGCCATCCTGCTCAATCTCGACACACATGCCGGTGGCCACATGAAAGCCCGTTTTGCGCGTCCGAAGCTCAATATAGGCTTCGCCATAACCGGTTTCTTTCCGCACTTCATCCCAGAACGTCTCATCGTAATTAGCATCGCGGTTGCGGATGTCGCCGTTGATGTAGGGCGTTATGGTGATCTTAGCTTCAAAATTCAGCGGCTTGATGGCGTAACGGATGGCCCCGGCCTCATCGTCAACGATGGAGCAGAACCGTTTGGCATTTACCTGGATTTCCCGTCCACTCTTCAGAACAGCGACAAATGAACGTTCGAGGTAACCCTCCTGCATATTCAGTACCCGCCTGAAATCCCGCACATCGCAGTGATTCAAATCGAGCGATTCGTATTCAATATCGATGTCGATCCCAATCCAGTTGGCTGCATTCAGCACTTTGGCGAAGTATTCGGGATAGCCATTTTTCCACCAGCCCACCCTGGTTTTATCGGGGTAATAAACACCGGCCACGTAGTTCCCCTGTAAGGTTTTGCCGGTGAACTTCTCTTCAAAATTTCCGCGCTGACCCAGTCGACCATTACCAAGTGACATCACACTTTCGGTAATCTCATTAAAGTCACGGTGAAATCCTTCTTCAACGATATTCCAGGAATCCTGAACAATATACTTTTTCATCAACACCAGTCATTAAGCTTTTCGGTTCCGAACCACTGCAATAATAGGGTTCAGAACCGAAAATCTATGATTATAGAAATCCACTAAGTCACAAATGTATCCATTTCTGCCTTCACCCGCATGGCCTGATTCATATGTCGTTCGGTATGGGCAACCAGCATTCGAAACGCGTCGCCCAGCCGAAGCTTGAGCCAGTTCCCAAAAAGAGACATCACTTTCTCCCGATTCCAGTCCAGATAAACCGCTTTGTTCAACTGGGTGCTCAACAAAGTTTGCAGGTCTACAAACTGTCGGACCACATCGGCAGGCATTAGATCAGCCGCTTTTCTCGGATAAATTACGCCCGGCGCTGGCAACCTCACCCTGGTTTGTGGATCGACGACAAACAGCATGGCTTTGCCCACCAGATCACTCACCAGAAGCTGATCGACGGGATTTGTCTGTACCAGAGCCAGTGCATCCACCTTGTGCTGAATATTATGAATATAAAACCGCTCAGCCAGATTGAGGTGCTGCAAACACTCAACGATACTCCATCGGTCGGGCGCGGGTCTCCAGCGAAGCTGCTCTTCGGTTAGGGTTGCGAACTCCCGTTCAACGACATCAAGAACTGTTTGAAGGCGTGCTTGAAGGTCGCTGGCAGTAGCTAGTTTTTGCATGGAATGAGAGACAGATCCGGGTCGTCGGCTCTACAAGGTATGCGTAATGACCTGTTGAAACAAGTCCAGATCTCGTTTAGAATCCAGGTCGATTGCGCCGGCTTCGAACGGCACCTCTGAGCAGTCGCTCCGGTGCCGGACAATGACCCATTTTACTCCCTTATCGCCCTCCAGTTGCAGGAGTTCGTTGATGTAATTACGGTTAAACAGCGCTGGTACACTAATCTGCGTATCGTAACGGCAGGCCACAATGCCTTTGCCCTCCTCATTTTGCACATCAACCATGTGCTGCAGCAAGCCGAGCGATACCAGTGGTTGATCCGTATGCAGCACCAGTATGGCATCAATGTCTTTGTTGATGATATACAAGGCTGCCAGTCCCGTTTTGAGCGACGATGCCTGCCCGGTTGGCCAACTTGAATTGTCAACCAGCGTAATAGGCAATCCGTTGAGTTCAGGTACAATTTGAGCCCGGTTGGCCCCCAGGACAACAACCACCGGCCCACGTTGTAGTGCCAGTGCACTTTCTGTTACCCGTCGCAAAAGCGACTGGCCTTTATAGCTGATTAGCTGTTTGGGTTCGCCACCCATTCGTGACGAGTCGCCAGCGGCTAATATGATCGTTCCGATTCGTAACAAGATTCCTTTTTTACTTGAAGGTACAAAATAAAGAGTTAATGAGTGAAAGAGTGGTTATGCATAATTTTCGCTCTTTCGCTCATTCATTCTTTCACTCATTCATTATTTTTTCGGCAAACACCTCAGCGGGGTAACCAACCTCGACCAGGGAGAGCCCCTGGGCTGGGGCCGCTCGCCCGGCCTTTTGGCGGTCCCGTGCCAGAATGATCTGGTCGAAATCGGCCACGCTCAAACGCCCCTGCCCAACCGCCAGTAAAGTGCCGACGATTGCCCGGACCATGCCGTGCAAAAACCGATTGGCTTTAATGTGAAACACTAAATCGCCGGTTGCCCGCTGTTCCCACTCGGCTCGCTCGATCTGGCAGTTGAACGTCAGGACGTCGGTCTTAACTTTACTAAAGCTCTCAAAATCGATATGATGCAGCAACCGATCAGCGGCTTCGTTCATGCGTTCAACCGCCAGAGGCAAGGCAAACACATAAACAAGCCCATCGCGAAACGGGTCTTTTCGGCGGCTGATCGTGTATTGATAATACCGGGATACGGCCGTAAACCGCGCATGATCGTCATGACGAACCGGGAAGCAGTCATACACCGCAATGTCTGCCGGAATCAGGCTGTTCAGGGACCGAATCAGGTTTACAGGCAACCTGGTTTCAAAGTCGAAATGAGCAAATTGTTCGCCTGCGTGCACGCCGGCATCGGTTCGGCCACTGCCCACAATGGCAATGGGTTGCCGTAATACGGTACTGAGCGCGGTTTCGAGGATTTCCTGAACACTCAGGCCGTTGGGTTGTCGTTGCCAGCCGTGGTAAGCACTGCCTCTGTATGCCAATTGAAGAAAATAACGCATAATTGGGCAAAAGTAGGCTATATCGACGTGCTAAAAATGGTAGGGGGCTATGGTTTCAGGAAAATACCTGCCCCAGAGCCCCCATATTAAAAGAGGAAGGAAAAATCTCATAAATCAACCTGTCTTGAACGCTCTGAATGCCGGTTAATTAACCAGCGACTTTACAGCAGCCAAAACGATAATCTAATTTACACTTTCCTAACTTGTTATCCATGACTTGGGTTGGCTGTCTACGCAAATAGGCAAACTAATGAGGCAATGGACCCAGGCCTGTTAAATTCGTTCGACTTCAAAGCGGAGTTCATCCACCAACTGCTTCAGCCGGTCCGTATTTGGCGCGGGAGGAGGCAGTTGCTGACTAACAAACGCAGTGACCTCCCATACTTCCTGTACGTCCTTCAACACAACTTCCCGATTCTGAATATCGGCCCGGTCGGCGGTCAACAGCAGGGTTCCTTTTACTTTTACCTGATTGTAAACCCGGCGGCATATAACACCGGCTCCCGATACGTCGGAACGCTGGGGCTGAATGAGCAGGACATAGAGCTTTCCATCGGCGATATCGAACCAGTTTCGAATAAATTTACCCACCAGCAACGCCTTCGGGAAAACAAAATCATCGCCAGCCTCAAACGCCCGGTAGTGCCCCTCGGGCAACGTAGGCAGGTGCATAGCCGGAAGGTGATGCACAAAATCGGCCTGCTGATAGCGCTGACAATAATCGGCAAACTGGCGCTGCATCACCACCGGAATTGTGGGGGCAACAGGGTGAGCCGATGCATGTGGCCGCGCCGAGGTAGCAGGCCCCTCGTAGACGTTGTTAAACGCCAGCGAGTCAGCCGGATAACTTACCGATGGCTTAGGGGTTGGGGTTGTTATTCGTGGCTCCGGCTGTGCGGTGAATAACTCATCCAGCGATGCCTGATTTCGATCCTGTCCATGGGCTACGGATGGCTCTGGCTTAAACGCCATCGGCTGGGACCGTTCTGGCTGTCCCTGGTTAGGCCGAACGGGGGGCGTAATTACCGGGGGAATGGGTGCCGGTCGATTCTCGTCCTGTGTTCGGTAATACTTGTTCAGTACCGATGAAAGGGGTTGTGGCTCAGGAACCGGCGGGCTGGGCTGGGCAAAAATATCCGGAAAATCAGGATGCTGAAACGGGTCATCCTCATCGGGATCGACCTTCCCGTCGGTCCGAATTGTATTCAACCGTGACTCGGTAGCTTTAGCAGGCTGACCAAGCGGAATGCTCAGATTCGGGGTTTCGCGAAGTTTGCGAAGATCCTGCCGCGTCAGCAGTTCAACCGTTGTGTTAAACGCTTTGGCAATTGCCTGTATATTTTGCCCGTTCGGATTGGCACGCCCTTCTTCGTAGGCACCTAATAACGAACGTTTTATATTTATTTTACGAGAAAACTGCTCTTGCGTCAGACCATTCAGTTTGCGCAGATAGCGGATGTTGTCACTGACGAGCGTCATCCAGAATAAGGGTTTGCTAAAGTTTCAGCTAAGATAACGTTTCGTGTATTAAATGCCAATACCCACTGATCCGGTAGCTTTTTTGTATTTTTAGTGCAATCCATAGTAGGATTGCAGTTCGTAGGTAACAAACTCCTTGTCAAAATCCGTATGACTCCCCTACTCTCCGAAACCAGCCTGCATGATGCGCTCCAGTCGACGTTTGACACCCAACGTCAATACGCCCGCCAGATGGCCCTAACAACGGCCGGGCAGCGCATTGAACGCATCCGACGGATTCAGACCTGGGTCAATGCCCATCAAACAGACATTCAGCAGGTGATGTACGCTGATTTCCGGAAACCGTCGGCAGAAGTTGTTCTGGGCGAGTTGATGGCGCTTCATGCCGAAATCAAACACACTATACGGCACCTGAACGGCTGGATGAAACCCCAGCGGTTGCCCACTCCGCTGACGCTGATTGGTACCAAAAGTCATCTTCTTCATGAACCCAAAGGCAATGTGCTCATCATTGCCCCCTGGAATTACCCATTCGTGCTCAGTATTCGCCCATTGGTATCGGCTATTGCCGCCGGGAATGTGGCGATTCTGAAACCATCGGAACTGACGCCCCATACGGCCGGACTGATCAGGAAGATGATTACCGAGCTGTTTCCGGTTCAGGAAGTCGCGGTGTTTGAAGGCGATGCTAACGTTGCGAAAGCCTTACTTGAGCTACCGTTCAACCATATATTCTTCACGGGTAGCCCGGCTGTTGGGCGGGTCGTGATGACGGCAGCCGCCAAACACCTGGCATCCGTTACGCTGGAGTTAGGCGGCAAGTCGCCCGCTATTGTCGACGAGTCGGCCGACGTGAATCAGGCCGCCGGGCAGATAGCCTGGGGAAAGTTCTTGAACAACGGGCAAACCTGCATTGCCCCCGATTATGTTTTGGTTCATCAATCCATCTGGCAACCCTTTATCCAGGCGCTGCGCACGACATTAACGGGCATGTACAGTTCTGATGGTAAGCCGGTTGAAGCGTCGGACAGTTACGCCCGCATTGTCAACAATCGCCATTTCGAGCGAATTCGGGAACTGATCAATGATGCCGTTCGTAAGGGAGCCACGATAACCCACGGCGGGCAGATGAACGCCGACGAAAATTTCATTGAACCCACTATTCTTGAGCAGGTTACCGATGAAATGCAGGTTATGCAGGATGAGATTTTCGGCCCGGTGCTACCCGTACTCGCTTATGCAAACCTGGACGACGCCCTTCGAATTGTGAACCAGCGCGAGAAACCACTGGCCCTGTACATCCATAGTAAAAACCGAAAAACCGTCCAGTACATTCTGGATCGAAGTTCGGCGGGAGACACCGTTGTGAACGACACGCTGCTGCAGTTCGGCAATGTCGAATTACCCTTTGGTGGGGTCAATAACAGCGGTCTGGGCAAATCCAACGGATTTTTCAGCTTTCAGGAGTTTTCCAACCAGCGGGGTGTCATGCAGCGCGAGTTCGGCACCATGAAATTCATTTATCCGCCTTATACGGATAAGGTAAAGAAACTGATCCATTTTGTAGTGAAGTATTTATAAGGTACCGCGGATCGCACGATTACGCCCTGCATTGACGATGTGGGGCGTTTTTTCGTTAAAACCTTGTACCTTGAATTCGCATGTTACAACGACACTTCTTTCGCACGCTGCTTCTGCTGGCTGGTCATCTGGCTACCGCCCAAACACTTCCTATTCTTAGTCAGAACCCGGCCAGTTTGCGCTGGTATCGGCTGTCGACACCGCATTTTCGGGTGCTTTATCCTGCGGGTTTCGATTCAACCGCGCAGCGGACGGCCAAACGACTGGAAAGTTTATATGAGCCCGCCAGCGCATCCCTCCAAAAGCAGCCCCGGCGAATTTCTGTCCTGCTTCAGAATCAGACGACAAATAGTAATGGCTTCGTTACGCTGTTTCCGCGCCGGTCGGAGTTTTTTGCTGTGGCTCCCCAGGACCCCGGCTTGCTGGGTACGCTCGACTGGCTTGATCTACTGGCTGTTCATGAATACCGGCACGTCGTTCAGAACGACAAAGCGCTTCAGGGATACGGCCGTGTGCTTTACACCTTTCTGGGAAATACGGGCCTAGGCCTCCCGCTGTTCACCGTTCCCGACTGGTTTGCCGAAGGCGATGCCGTCAGTAATGAAACCTTGCTCAGCACCAGCGGCCGGGGCCGAATTCCAAACTTCGACCTAGGCATGCGGGCAAATCTATTGGCCAGCGTAGAATTAAACAAAAAACGCTTCGATTACCCCAAAGCCATTGGCGGTTCCTACCGCGACAACGTGCCCAACCACTACGTGCTGGGCTATTTTATGACAACGTACCTCAAACGGACGTTTGGCCCCGACGTCTGGAGTCGGGTTCTCAATCGAAATTACCGCCGGTTTCCCTGGCCGTTTGCTTTCTCGGCCAGCATTAAAGACGAAACCAAGTTACGGACGGAGGATTTGTACCAAAAAGCAATGGATGATATTACCGAAACCTGGCAGAAAGAACAGGCCGGTCTGACCATCACCCCGGCCGTCTCTTTTCCAGTAGAAGCAGAAAAGCAGGCTTCAAAACGGCCGGTCTTTACCAACTACCAGCATCCTCAATTTTTAACGGATTCGACGGTGCTGACCGTAAAAAGTGGCCTTGGCGATACGCCCCGCCTGGTTATTCTGGATAAACAGGGAAGCGAAAAAACGATTTTCGTGCAGGGGTTTCCTAATGATCCGGACATGCTTTCGGCTACATCCAGCAAAGTCTGCTGGATCGAATTCGGCTATGATCCCCGCTGGGGACAGCGTATTTATTCGAACATTCGCCTGCTCGATCTGACAACAGGGAAACTTACCCGCCTGACGCACCGCGCCCGCTACACCGTGGCTGCCCTCTCCCCGGACAACAGCAAGCTGGCTGTGGTCGAAAACACAGACCGGTATAAAATCAGATTGCTTGTCCTGGATGCCCGAACGGGGAAGGTTCAGAAAGTCATTCCCAATCCTGACAACGAGTTTTATCAGCACCCCCACTGGAAAGACAACCAAACGATTGTTGCGGTGGTGCTGAAAAATGGACAGAAAACGATACAACGCATTGATAGCGAATCCGGCGTTCGAACGGATCTACTGCCACGAGCCAATGAAAATATCAGCCACCCACAACCCTGGGGCAATTATGTGTTCTATAACTCGCCCCGATCAGGCATCGACAATATTTACGCGCTAGACACCCGGTCCAGCCAGGTATTTCAGGTTACTTCGCGTCCGCTGGCTGCTTATCACGCGGCTGTTTCTCCATCGGGTGCGCAGATTGCCTTCGAAGATTTCTCGGCAACGGGCTACCGAATCGATGCTATGCCCCTGGAACCGGCTAACTGGAAGCCCGTTACAGAACCCGCAAGGGATCAGGTGATCCGCTATTTTGGTCCGCTACTTAAACTGGAGCCGGGTGCCGCCCAGGGTCGTCTGGCGCTTAAGGATTCCTTATCGGGCGCGGTCGCCTATACACCAACGCGCTTCAGGCGTTTAGCCAATTCAGTAAACATCTATAGTTGGGGACCCGTGTTCAGTAGTACAGGTCAAGCGCTGGCGGTTGGATTGAGTTCGCAGGATTTACTGAGCACTACGCAAATTAGCGTCGGCTATAATTACAACCAGTCGGAACGGGCTGGCAACGCCTTTGCGTTGCTAAGTTATCAGGGGCTGTATCCGATCATCGACGTTAGTTTCCAGCGCGGTTCGCGCAGTACATCCCTGTACATTGACCGGGTAGCCCCCGGCGATAATAGCTTTCGTACCGACCGCTGGCAGTATAACCAGTTAACCGCTGGTTTCCGGTTGCCTTTCCAGCTAACCAACTCCAAATACAGCCAGAACCTTAGCCTGTCGGCTTACTACAATTATCTGCACGTAACGGGTTATGATCTGCCTTATCGGTACATCACGGAGGTTGGGGCAGCGGGATCGCTGAATGCGCTTACCTATGGGTTTAGCTATTCGCGCCTACTTCGCCAGAGTAAACGCGATGTTGCGCCCCGCTGGGGCCAGACGCTCTCGGCCAATTACCGGACGACGCCTTTTGGCGGCCAATTAACCGGTGAACAGTGGGGCGTCCAGGCAAATCTATTTTTTCCGGGATTAGCCAAGCACCATTCGCTTCGGTTTCGGGCGGGGTACCAGGAGCAGGCAAGGGGCACCTATCAGTTCGGTTCGATTGTCTTTTTCCCCCGCGGGCAGTTGTACGTAAGCGACGACAAGATCAGGGCAGGCAGTGTAGAATACCGACTTCCTATTGCCGACACGCATTGGTCGTTGGGCCGGTGGCTGTACGTACAACGCATAAAAGCCGGTGGTTTTTATGACGCCACCAATGGGCAGTCCCTTGTCGAACTACGCGATACAAATGGCCGGCTACGAGGCTACGATACCCAGCGTCATACCTTCCAGACAACTGGTCTCGACGTATCCTTTGTGTTCAACACCCTTCGGCTACGCACCCCATTCGAGGCTGGTTTCCGCACCATTTATAATGTAACGACCGGCCAGTGGCTGGTGCAGCCGCTGGTGCTTGATATTGGGTTTTAGTGTTCGGTTTGTAGTTTATGGTTTGTGGTATTCGGTTAGCTGTCGCGAAAGCAACTGGCGCGTCAGCCAACCAAATACCATAAACCGTAAACCACCAATCGTTTCAACCCTTATAAAACACCCATTTCGAGAGTTCGCGGAACGATACTTTTTTGCCGTACATCAGAATGCCGACGCGGTAAATACGGGCCGCTAACCAGGTGGTGCCAATAAAGCCCAGTACCAATAATGCCATCGATAGCGCCAGTTCCCAAACGGGGACACCAAACGGAATGCGCACCATCATCACCACCGGCGACGTAAACGGAATCATGGACGTCCAGAAGGCCAGCGGTCCATCGGGATCACGCACCGCAATCTGGGCAAAGGCAATGGCCGCGATGATAGGCATCATGATTGGAAACATAAATTGCTGGGTTTCGGTCTCGTTATCGACAGCTGCGCCAACCGCGCCAAACAAAGCGCTGTATAGCAGATAGCCTCCCAGAAAATAGAATAGAAAACAACTGATGATCAACGGAATATTAAGCGTTCCAATGGCCGCCATCACATCTGCAACGGGATTTTTGGCCGTTGCCATTTTACTCTGTACTTCCTGTCCGCCCGGCATACCATTCATGCGGGCTGATACGGCCGACTGCGCCGTTTCTTTCGGCTGACCGATCAGCTGAGAGCCTAATGTCATCAGGCCAACCGTCAGCACAATCCAGAGCATAAATTGAGTCAGGCCAACCAGGGCAACACCGATAATTTTTCCCAGCATTAACTGAAAAGGCTTTACTGACGAGATAATTACCTCCACAATGCGATTGGTTTTTTCTTCCATCACGCCCCTCATCACCTGGGTTCCATAAATCAATACGGAGATGTAGATCAACAGCGCGCAGAAACCACTGATTATGGTCGTCGCAATCCCGTTATTACTCTTCTCACCCCCGTCATTCAGGCTAATGGTCTGCGCATCTACGTTCACTTTTGCATCCTGAATTACCTTCTGCGTAATACCCGCCTGCTCTAATTTGATGGATTCAATCTCTTTGGAGATGGCTCGTTCAATATTACTTTGCAACGCAAGGCTCACACTTTTTTCGGAGAAAATCTGAACCGTTTTAGGTTGTTCAATTACGTTTTTGGGAATGAATACCAACGCATTATACCCTTGCTTGACAAACGTTTTCTTAGCCTCCGTCAACGATTGCTTCGGATACGAGTAGACCGTTTCGTCATCATTTTTAAATTGATTGACAAAACGGCCGCTTTCGTCGACGACGGCAATTTTCTTCTGGTTGATCGAACTGACGGCTGCCCAGCCGATAAGGGCATAGAAACCAAAAATCAGCACTGGGCCCAAAATCGTCATAATGATGAACGACTTTTTGCGCACTCGTACCATGTACTCGCGCTTGATAATGAGGAAAATTGTTTGCATGATTTTTAAGGGTTGAAAGAACGGTTGGGTGTATGCACAATTGACTGACCAGTTGTTGCCTCACGCTACCGCTCATTTGCTCGATCAGTCATTGGTTTCGCCTACGGCCTGAATAAAAATGTCGTTCATGCTGGGTATGTTCTCCCCAAATGCCCGGACAGCCACCCGATCGAGGAGGTAACGAATAAGATCATTCACGGCAGCATCAGGCGGAATCTGGATATCGGCCCGCACAAACCCATCGTCAGTTACCTGAGTAGAGAGCACATCAAAGGCCGTGGGTAAAGTATCCAGTTCGCCCTGGTATTCGACATGATAGGTGTGGGTTTTAAATTGCTCCTTGATCGCCCGCTTCGGTCCATCAAGCACTTTATGCGACCGGTTAATCAGGGCAATGTTGTCACATAGCTCTTCAACAGACTCCATGCGGTGCGTCGAAAAGATGATTGTTTTGCCTTTATCGCGCAACTCCAGAATCTCGTCTTTAATCAGGTTTGCATTGATTGGGTCAAACCCGGAGAAGGGTTCATCCAGAATAATCAGGTCGGGCTCGTGCATGACGGTTGCCACAAACTGCACCTTTTGCTGCATCCCTTTGGAGAGGTCTTCGACATTTTTGGTCCACCAGGTTTTAATATCGAACTTAACAAACCAGATTTTCAACTTTTCCATGGCCTGCTTTTCGGTCAGCCCTTTCAGTTGCGCCAGGTAAAGAAGTTGTTCGCCAACCTTCATTTTCTTGTAAAGGCCACGTTCCTCGGGCAGATAGCCGATCCGCTTGATATGTCTGGGATTCAATCGCTCACCGCCCAGAATCACGTCCCCCGAGTCGGGTGCTGTAATTTGATTGATGATTCGGATAAGCGAAGTTTTACCGGCACCGTTGGGGCCAAGCAGTCCGAAAATACACCCTTGTGGCACGGATAAACTGACATCATCCAGGGCTCGGTGTTCAGCATATTGCTTAACAATGTGGTGGGTTTCGAGTATGTTCATTTAGTTTAGGGAAATGGGTGATCGTGTTCCATTGGCTCAAACTACCAGTTTTTGGCCTACAACGTCAACCAATTTACGGATGAACTGTCAACGGGCTATACAGGCGGCAATAAAAAAGGCCACAATGTTTCCACTGTGGCCAGATAAGCCGATGAATAAGCGAGTATATCCGTTAATTATAGTACTCCCGGACCTGAAAGAGCAACATCAGAAACAACAAACCCAATAAAATACCGATCAGGCTAAATGAAAAAATGCTGCTAACAATGCTCAGTAACTGGGCGTAATAACTCAGCACCCAACCTGAACGCTTCCGGTTGAACAAGCCGGGGAGTGCCATAAAGCCCAGCACAATGTGAGCCAGTGCAATCACCATGCCTATGGTATAACCGACACCAAGCCCTACTCCACCCGCGTACGAGAGCGGCATAAAGGCGGCTCCGATTCCCAGAAAAGCAAGGATGGCGGGTAAGGCCAGTAACAATAATACAAGCGACACGATAGGCCAGTATTTCACAAATCCCTCGCGAAAATTATACGGGAATTGAAACGGGGCTTTCGTTGTAAAAAAGGGAGCCAGTTCGGTCTCCAGCAGAGCAGGTTGGGCCATAGGACTGTACAGTATAAAAGGTAGCAAAAAAAGGTGGTTACAATGGCCTAAATATACACCTTCCTGCGAACGGCCAGCCTATACGAACCAAATTCGATTTATTAAGCGGCAACTTCGTCCGTCTCAATGGGTTGCGTCCTAAACTCTCCCTCCCATTTCGAAATTACACAGGTCGCTACGGCATTACCGGCAACACTCGTAGCCGAGCGGCCCATATCCAGTACCTGGTCAATACCCAGCAGCAGCGCCAGTCCTTCGATGGGCAGATTAAACAGCGACATGGTGCCAGCAATAACCACCAGGGAGGCACGGGGCACACCAGCAATTCCTTTTGAGGTAATCATCAGCGTGAGCATCATGGTAATCTGCTGTTCAATGCTGAGCGGTACGTGATAGGCCTGCGCAATAAACGCCGTTGCAAAGGTCATGTACAGCATGGAGCCATCGAGGTTGAAGGAATACCCAAGCGGTAGAACGAATGAAATGATCCGCTCTGAGCAGCCAAAACGACGCAAAGCTTCGATTGTCTGCGGAAAGGAAGCCTCTGAGCTAGCCGTACTAAACGACAGGATAATGGCCGAGCGAACTTCTTTTAAAAGAGCAAAGTAAGGAATACCAACGACCAGGCAGATGACCGACAGCACCACGAAAATGAAGAAGAGCAGCCCGCCAAAAAAGCATAGAATTAAATAAGCATATCCACCCAGAATACCCAACCCTTGCTGGGCAACAATGGCGGCAATGGCACCAAGAACCCCAAAGGGCGCAAAGGACATCACGTAGCTCGTTACCTTAAACATCACATGGGATAAGGCATCGAGCGCCTTGATGATGATTTTTCCCTGCGCACCAATGGCACCGACGGCAATCCCAAAAAATATGCTGAAGACGACAATCTGAAGGATCTCATTGGTGGCTAAGGCTTCAATAAAACTGGTCGGAACAATGTGAGTAAAAAACGTTTCGAGCGTAAATTTTTGTGCCGCTACCCCAACGTCAGTCCCTTTGGCGGGCAGTCTGGTAATGCTCATCACTTCGCCCGGCTTCATAATGTTCACCACCAGAAGACCAACAACCAACGATAAAACGGTGGCAAAATAAAAATAGGCTAATGTTTTAAGGCCAATTCGCCCGACGGTTCCAAAATCACCCAGTTTGGCAATACCGACCACCAGTGTTGCAAATACCAGTGGGCCAATGATCATTTTTATGAGCCGGAGGAATATTTTGGACAGAATATTGAGATCAGTTCCCGAAAAACCAGACGTCGTGGCCGGGAAGAAATAACCGATAGCAATACCAAGCACCATGCCCAGAAAAATGCGCGTCGTTAAATTAGGTAGTTTCATGCAGTGTACGTAAAGGACCGTTCTAGACAAATGTAAATGAATCCGAGCAGTTGAGAAAGTACCTTTGTGTAACAGACACCGGTTGGCGCCAGTCAGGGCATAGGCATCTAGGTAAAAACTTGATTGAAGCCCTGTGCTTTTCTTGCAAATTCAACTTCGATCCGCTATTATGCGACTAAATCAGTGGACTAAGCAACGCTATTCCTTACTTTGTGATTTACGGAACATACGCCGATAAATTGGTTTACGATAAGCAAATTGTATCCATAGAAGTGGATACAATAAATAATCTGTTAATCGAAACGGCGTTTTAAAGGTAATATCGTCAACAATAATCGTTTGATCATCAGCCGAACGTTGAAGTCGATGGTGGTGTTGCCAGTACGACAGAAAGAAAGGAAGTTGAAAGCCCCGATCAACGAAAAAGATTTCGTTATGGCTCGTTTGCTGATCAACAATGTGGCTGATCCAGTCCTGGCGAAACAAAAGAAAGTTTAGCCTTAAATGTACTGTATCCCCTTTTAGACAGCCATCAAACCGAACTACGTCTACGGGTGGAAAGGGTGGACTAAGTTTCTCAAAAAGGGTCCGATCGAAGCCAGCCCAGACAGTTGGAAGCGATTGCTCGACCTGAGTTTTAAGGATAATATGCATGGTGGGCGAACGAACGGAAAAGCGAAATGCAGACGAAAATAGGTTCTTTTCGCCAGAAAAGGGTACGCTAACAGTAAGTAAACCGACAGCCAGGACTTATAGGTCATGCCTGTTTGATTTTTATACGAGCCCGATTGGGCATTTTTTTACGTCAATTATGCTTAAGCAATGGGTAGTTCGCTGTTTTTTAGTTGGGCTACTTGGTTTGTCGGTGCTTGTCCAGGCGGCTCCTGAACCTGAATACCTTACGGTTCGAAATGGACTGCCCCAGGGATTTGTCAAATCACTTATTCAGGATCAATATGGCTTTATCTGGCTCGCCACCCGCGACGGCCTATGTCGGTACGATGGCGTTCACTTCCGCATCTATACACACAACCCTCAACAAGGCAAATCCCTTTCTTTCAGCAGTATATATGAAATAAAAGACGATACACACAACAAGCTCTGGCTGCGTACGGAAAACAATCACATTGATCGTTTCGACCCTGTTACGGAGCAAAGCCACCGAATTTCCAACACACGGGCATTTCAGGAAGCCCTGGGCCGGGACCAGTTAATTGGTATTCAGCCCGATAAGGCAGGCAATGTCTGGGTAGCCACGCTGACAAATGGTTTTTTCCGGTTAAATGGAAACGGCACCATCTCACACCGGCACTGGGCCATGCAGGGCGACACCATTCAGCGGACTCTTCATGCTATATTGACTGACCGATTCAATCAAGTTTGGCTTGCCGCTAAAGATGGGCTGTTTCGCTTTGATCCCGCATCGGGACAGTTTGCGGGTTTTCGCATTGCCCAGGGATTACCCCAAAACGAAGTGTATGGCCTCCACGAACGGGCGAATGGCGAATTGATGCTGGGCTTTCCCGGTCAGTTTGCCTTGTTTGAACCAGCCAATGGGCAAGTGAGGCAGCTTATTTCCTTACCCGGATCATCGGCAACCATACCCCTCTTTACCAAAGATTATCGGGGTATCGATTACATCAACCAAAGTCGATATACCGACAAATATGGCCTGGTTCCGTTACTGATATCCTCCGATAACGGGCTCGATGGGTCGGTCAGTAATCGGGCTTCGAAACTGGGTAAATTCTCGGCCGTTTCGCTACTGGTCGACCGCACCAACGTGCTTTGGATTGGTCTGAATGGGGATGGCGTTATTAAATATGACCTTAATAAGCGTCCTTTTCAAACCTGGCCGTATAGTCAGAACTTCCAGACTGACTGGCTGACGCAGCAGTTCAGCGTACCGCTGGATGCCATTCCACCAGTTATCAGGCAGCAATCGTCGGCCAGTATGCGGTATCAATTCGACCGCCGTAAAAACCTATGGATTACGACGCCCCAAATAGCGCCCTATCGGTACAACGCCTTTCGAAAAGCATTTGCCCCTGTGTTGCCAAAAGGTATTGAGCAACGCTGGCTTCCGAACGGCGAGTTTCGCTTAAGCGCCTTAGCAACTGGAGCCCAGGGCGAACTGTGGGGTTTATTGGGTCCACACAACCAGGCAGTTGTCCGGCACAATCCGGATCAGGAAACCTTTACCGCGTTTCCGTTACCCCTCCCTCCTAGCCATCCCTACGAAATTATGGCCATGGTGGTCGATGGTGGGCGGGTCTACTTGGCGACTAAAAATCATGGTCTGTTGCGCGCCGACCTGTCTCTCAAGCGGCTTATTCACTGGCATAGTGGTGGCAACGATGCCAGAACATTGCCCGGCGACGCCCTTCTGTGTCTGGCACAGGACCCGCTTCACTACAACTACCTCTGGATCGGTACGTTTGGGGAAGGGTTGTGTCGACTGGATAAAATGACGGGTAAAATCCAGCGGTTTACGGTTGGGCAGGTGCTTTCCAATAATGTGATTTACGCCATTCGGACGGGGAGCGATGGTCATTTATGGCTCAGCACCAATCGGGGATTATGCCGATTTGATACACGTACGTTCGAAGCCCGGAACTACATGGCCGACGATGGTTTACCCGGCGAAGAGTTCAAGCAGTTTCATGATGTTGCGCTCCCTGATGGTCGGCTCATCTTTGGTGGCACAGGCGGTTATACAGCCTTCGATCCCCGAAGAGTGAGCGAAGACCCCGTAAAGCCAAGGGTCGCTCTGACAGCCTTACGCATCAACAATCAGATAGTGACGGCTATCACACCCGGTTCACCCCTGAACCGGGATGTCAATGAAACGACAGAAATTACGCTGACTCACAAGCAAAACTTCCTGTCCATTGACTTTGCAGCCCTTGAATTTAACCAGACCCACAAGAATCAGTATCGATATAAACTGGTCGGCCTGGACAGAGACTGGGTTTACAGTGGTAATCAGTCAACGGCAACCTATACCAACCTGCCACCCAGCACGTATACGTTTGTTGTCAATGCCTCCAATACGTCGAGTGTCTGGAGTCCGTACACGCATTCGTTGCGCATCGTTATTGATCCTCCTCTTTGGGCAACCTGGTGGGCTTATCTGGCCTATGCCCTCCTCCTGATCGGTGCCATTGTTCTTTTCCTGCGCATTCGCATCAACCGCATACGCCTGAGAAGCCGCATGGAATTACGCGAGCAAGAGTCGGTTCAGTTAAAACACCTGGACGAAATAAAATCACGTTTCTTTTCAAACATTACGCACGAGTTCCGAACGCCTTTAACCCTGATTCTCACCCCTCTGGAACAGGTGCTGAATGATTCCAGCGATTCCCCTTACCACGGGCGCCTGTCCCTTATTTATCGAAATGCCAACCGGCTACTTCGCTTAATCAACGAGTTACTTGACCTGGCCAAACTAGACGCCGGAAACCTGACCATAACGCCCACGCCCGCCGATTTACCGGATTTCGTCAAACGCACCGTGGCCGTCTTTACCGACGAAGCGCAGCGCAAACACATCCAGATGCAGCAGGCGCATCACTTTAATCAGCCTTATTACTGGTTTGACCCGGATAAAATCGAAAAGATCATCACCAACCTGTTGTCAAACGCTCTGAAATTTACAGATGACCACGGGGTGATCAACGTCTCAACGTATGTAATGCCAATTGATCCAATTCTGGCTACTTCGGCGAATACGGACCTTATCCGACTAGTCGTATACAATACCGGCGCTGGCATTCCAGAACACCAGTTGCCTCACATCTTCAATCGCTTTTACCAGGCAGATCCCATGACTGAACGCTCGGTAGGCGGTTCAGGGATTGGCTTGGCACTGGTAAAAGAACTTGTCGAGATGATGCATGGTACTGTTTCGGTGGAAAGTACCCCAAGCCTGGGCACTACATTCACCGTCGAATTACCCTGCCGACAAGCGCGGGCCGAACTCGTGACAACGCCCGCAGGCACCGAAAAGCCAATCACTACCTACGAGCAGACAGCCGGTAGCCAGACCTTCAAAGTCGATAAATCACCCCAAATATTGGTAGTTGAGGATGACGATGATATCGCGGAGTTCATTGTAACGACGTTGCAGATGGAATGGACGGTGAAACGCGTTAACAACGGGCGGGCCGGTGTTGACGCGGCTATTGCAAACGGGCCGGACCTGATCATCAGCGATGTGCTCATGCCTGAACTCAATGGGTATGAGCTTTGCCGCGAGCTAAAAAGCAATCCGATTACCAGCCACATTCCCATTCTGCTGTTGACGGCCAAAGTCTCTGCCGAGAGCCGGATCGAAGGCCTGACGGCTGGAGCCGACGATTATTTACCCAAGCCTTTCCAAGTGAATGAGCTACTCGGGCGTGTTCGGAACCGCATGGCCCATCAGCAACAGGTTCGCCACTATTATCGAACCCAGTTACTGCGTGAAGGCTACCTACCCACGGCCAGTGAGGCCCCGGAAGATGACTTTATGAATCGGGTATACACCTTGCTCGAAACTCATCTGGACGATTCAACCTTTGGTGTTGAACCGCTGGCCATGGCCATTGGTATGAGCCGCATGCATCTGAACCGGAAAGTAAAAGCCATGACTGGGTTAACACCCAATGAGCTTATTCGGGCAGTTCGGTTAAAACGTGCCGCCGAACTCCTGCTGACAGGCGTTTCTGTTTCTGAAGTTGCCGACCGCGTCGGGTTTGATACACCGGCTTATTTCTCAAAAGTATTCAAAGATCATTACCTGATGACCCCATCCGAATACGTCGAACAACATCGGCAGGAGATTATGCGGTAAGCTAACAGAACAGCCTGCCGCGTATTTTTCAGTTGGCTTTATTATTATTTTCGACTATTCGATTCATTAAACAATAGAAATACAGCATTTTGGTTGCTTCCTAAATCATAAATGAAAGCTTTCAAATGTGATGTTACAAATTTCATAGTCGGTGTTACGAATGAGCAAGGGTTAGGCGTTCAGGAGCTTTAGTATTGCATCAGTTACTTTTATCCATAGTGTCTGAAGGCAATACTCTCGCTTATGTCCATGTCCACCTTTTCCTTTTCGAATCGGTCTACTCCAGTTGAGTGGCCTCCATTAAAGCTCTATTTGCGCGAAACAGGGCGGCAGTTTTTTTCCGTAACGGATCTGGTCTATCTGCAGGCTGTTGCCAATTATAGCTGGTTGAACTGGGCCGATGGTAAACGGATGCTCATGCCGCGCACCCTAAAATATTACTCTCCGCAACTACCCACCGAATTATTTATACGTCTCCACCGTAACTGTGTTGTTAACCGGCGCTTTGTGGAACGGCTTGAACGAACAGACACAGGTGGTCTGGTTCATCTGACAACAGGTGAAGTTCTGCCCGTTTCGCGTCGTCGCTGGAGCTTAGTCAGGCGGCAGTTGGCCAACAACCGCCCAAATCTGAACTAGACGGGTATTTATCCGGTTCGGCTTAATCCGTTGATTGGTAGATCGACGGGTTTGCTTGTCGATAAATAGTCGGTAAAGTCCCTATCGGCTGGTCATTTACGCACGTAGATGACCAGCCGATAGGGACTTTTAATTTCTATGGCTGGGCAAAGACGTGTAGGCCGGGGCAAAAACATTCTCGTTCATACCGGGTTGACATGGCACACGCATGATTCTAAGCCCGGTTTGTTTCTGTATGCAATTCAGTTCTTCTTTAGCCGCCAAAACGCTCGACGCCCATGAACGTTTGAATCAGGAATACGGCATACAGGCTATTAAAGGGTATTCTGACCCCATGCACGAGTTAATCGGCACTATTTTATCGCACCGCACAACGCATGCCAATGAAGTAACAGCTTATCGCACGATGCGGGAACGATTTCCGGCTTGGGAGCAGGTGCGTGACGCCCCGCTTTCCGAGTTGATCGACGCCATTAAAACAGCGAACTATCCCGAAATAAAAGCACCTTACATCCAGAATCTGCTTACCCATCTGTTTCGGGAAAGAGGAACGGCCAATATTGACTTCCTGGGTGACCTATCGACTGAAGAAGCCATGAACTGGCTGACACGCCTGCCGGGTATCGGCTTAAAAACGTCGACTATTTTGCTGCTCTTTACGTTTCATAAGCCCGTCCTTCCCGTCGATACACACGTTCACCGGGTTACCCAGCGGCTCGGACTAATTGGCCCAAAAGTGAGCGCCGAAAAAGCACACGCTATCCTGTTGGGGTATCTGCCCCAGGATGCCTTAGCCTTATTCAACTTTCACAAGCATTTTTACTGGCATGGCCAGCGCGTGTGTAGCTGGTACGACCCCAAATGCCATGCGTGCGTTTTACAACCTATGTGCGACTTTTATCAGTCGGGAAGAACGGCCATACTCAGTAGTACGCCCGTCCGGAAAAAGAAATCAACCGATGTGTGATCAATCCGTTCAGAAACAACAATGACCCGACAGATTAATCTGTCGGGTCATTGGCTTCATTTTGGTAAGAGAAGACTATCTGGCCTTACGTTCGTAAAACTCTTTTGCCTGCTCAACCCAGTTGTCGCGCTCAATACGGCCGGGAAAAAATTCGATCAGCTCATTTACTTTATCGATATCTTCATTAGTAAAATTCGCGATCTGCCGGAACGTATAGATGCCCAGACTGTGCAGCTTTCGCTCCAGGAATGGCCCGACACCCACAATATCTTTTAAATCATCGGCTTCAGTCGCTACAGCGCGACCAATCCGGTCGAAGTTTACTTCACCAGCGCGAGCGGCAATCCGGCTTAGGACGGCCGCTTCTGAATTATCAGGAACGTCGGCACTTACCGGAAGTATTGGTATGATAGTAGATGTTGTATAGGCACTGTCAACAATCGAGTGTTCATCAATTAACTCGGGGGTATCGTCGTTCGAGAAGGCGGGCAGCAGGGGATCTGCATGAACAAAGGGCGGTGGAACGTCCACTCTGGAAACATGGGGCGCAACTACCTGGGCAGAACGGCCGCCCGTTTTGGATTGGCGGCAATCTGCCAATTCAGTTTCTTTATCAATAATTGCCTTCCGCAGGGCGCTAACCCGACTAGCGCGCACCAAACGGCCCAACAGCCACCCAACAAACGCAGCAAGTGCCAGTAAGAGTACGATCTCGGTGAACGCCACCGTCTGATTTAAAGGATCTAATCCAAACATAACAGGATTTTGGTTTAAGGTCTTATTTTATTTCGCTGTAGCCAGCCAGAGAATTAGCAGAATTAACTCGCAGGTTAGTTATTTTTAGCCAATTCTGCGGCCTGACCGACCCAATTATCGCGTACAATTCGACCGGGGAAAAACTCAATGAGATCGTTGATCTGATCGATGTCATCTGCGTTAAAATTCGCGATCTGCCGAAAGGTATAAATACCGATGGCGTGTAGCTTTTTCTCCAGAAACGGCCCAATGCCCACAATGACCTTGAGGTCGTCGGCATCGGTAGGCGAGGCCAGTCCAATCCGGGTAAGATTAATTTCGCCAGCCCGCGCACGAATACGATTTAGTACGATGGTTTCTTCATCGTTCGTATCACTAACCAGAACGGCTGGTTTTCGATAACAGTCCTCCACCGCCCGTTCTGTACTGGCCAGGTCACCTTCCAGTTGACGGATGGTCTCTTGTCGGGAGACATAACCAATAATAAAACCCAACACGCCAGCCACAATCAGCATAATCATTTGCTGCAGTTGAGCATCGGGTAAGTTGAGGGGATTCATATCAAACATACAGATAATCGTTTATCGGTTAACGTTTGCCAAGGCGGCAAAGACCTGAGCGGTAACAAAAACCGGTTTAAAAAGAATTTTACTGGATCACGACCGTAACCCGACGATTGGCCTTACGGCCCGAAGGGGTACTGTTATCGGCTTTGGGCTCTGCTTCACCTTTGGCCGCAACGATGACTTGGTCAGAATCGATGCCGAGTTTATGCAATTTCATTTTCACCCGGTTGGCCCGGTCGCGGGAAAGACGCAGGTTCATCTCATCAGGACCGGTGTTGTCGGTATAGCCAGTCAGGAGGAGTTTTTTGTCTTTATGCTCGGTCAGGTATTTGGTAGCTTCCTCAAAAAACTTTTTGGTTTCGTCTGTTTTGATGTAGGTAGCTTCTCCCAATGGGAAGTACAAATCAATGGGCTTGAATACGGACGTAAACTTTTGCGACTCGGCCAATTCTTTCTCGGTTGTTGGTTCATTCATCACTATGGGAGCTGTCGTAGCCGTATCGGCAGGCGCGGGGTTCATACCCGAGAAGGCAAAATCGAGCCCACCCACCAACGAGTCGCCTTTAGCCGTAAAAGGCAGATTTCGTTCCACGCCTTTTGTTGTTAGTGATGAAGCCGGAATGCCCTGCTGCACCAGGTATTGTTTGAATCCTTCGGCACGAGCCAGCCCCAGATTCGGGAACGTGGTTGTATTGGTCTCGCCGGGCGTATAATAGCCAATAATCTGAAGCGTTCGGCCGGGATTCGCTTTCAGGTAGGCAACCATCGTTTCCAGCGATCCACCCAATGAATTCATATTGGCGTTGGCCCCTGATTTGGCGAAGCTGAAGTTACCTGGCAAATTGAGCCGAAAGAGATTGCCATCCGCAATAGTAAACCCATCCGCACCGGCGGGCGTTGTATATAATTCGGGCTCAACAGCTGTTTCTACGGGCGCGGGGTCATTTCCGCAAAGCTGCTTTATTTTACAAACGTGCCACCAAGTGGAACCGATCATCCATAAGACCAGCAGGATGATCCAGGGAGTTTTATTCGTTAACATAGGCAAAGCCAGAGATTAGTATAGACACCAGAGTTGGCGTATTGCGTTGAGACGGCAATAGGTGTAAAAGGTTGCTCAAAAATAGTGGTATGTGACTCAAAAGCAAACCAGGCAAATTTTCTCATCCCTGATTCTTAACCAACTAGCTGTTTAACTAGCATAAAGACTATAAAAATGTTTCTGCCGTAACTTTGTCTGTTCTTAACTTGCTCGTTCATACAGCCTGATCACGAAACAAATGCTTATTGACCTTCGTAGCGATACCGTTACACAACCCACGCCCGCTATGCGCGAGGCTATGTTTTCTGCTCCTCTCGGCGACGATGTGCTTGGCGATGACCCAACCGTAAATGCGCTCGAGGCTAAAGCTGCCGCTTTGTTCGGGATGGAAGCGGCCCTTTTCTGTGCATCGGGTACGATGACCAACCAACTCGCCATTCGTACACATACTCGCCCCGGCGATGATGTTATCTGCGATTATCTGTCGCACGTTTACCAGTATGAAGGGGGTGGTATTTCTGTCAATGCGCTGGCATCGGTTAGCCTGATTCACGGCCAGCGCGGCAAGATTACCCCCGAGCTGATTCGCGAGTATATATACAATCCAGCCGATGCCCACAAGCCTATCTCCCGGTTGGTGGTCCTGGAAAACACCGTGAATAAAGGCGGAGGCTGCTACTATACCGTTCCCGAAATTGCAGCCATTCGGAAAGTTTGCGATGAAAACGGGCTGATTCTGCATCTGGATGGCGCCAGGCTTTTCAACGCCTTGATTGAGACAGGTGAGCCGACGGTGGCTTATGGGCAACTTTTCGACTCGATCAGTATTTGTTTGTCGAAAGGGCTGGGCTGCCCGGTGGGGTCACTCCTGCTCGGTAAGGCCGATTTTATTCGGCAGGCCCGGCGCTTCCGGAAACTCATGGGTGGCGGCTGGCGACAGGCCGGATTTCTGGCGGCTGCCGGTATTTACGCCCTCGACCACCACATCGATCGCCTGAAACAGGACCATTCCCGAGCCCGCAAAATCGGGGCGATGCTCGAACGCTTACCCGAGGTTGAAGAAATCCTTCCCATCGACACGAATATTGTCATTTTCCGGCTTCCCGAAACCATATTAGCTGCCGACTATGTTGCTTCTTTAGAAACAAAAGGGATTCGCTGCATCACGTTTGGCAAACATTTAGTGCGGTTCGTTACGCATTTAGATTTTACCGACGAGATGGTAGCGGGGATGGAAACAATACTGAGCCCCGATTTTGCCTGATTCAATCCCTTGCTTCATCCCACCGTCCGTCAGCAGAATCATACCCATTTAGGTTCAGACAATTACTTATGCACATACAAACCAGAACCTTACAGAAAGAAGACTATCATGATCTCAAAGAGGCCATGATTGAAGTATATAGCGGAATTGGTGGCGACTATTGGGAGAGAAGTAAGATCAACAAACTACTCAATATTTTCCCCGAAGGCCAGTTTTGCGTCGAAGTCGATGGGAAAGTGGTCGCTTGTGCCCTGGCCATTCGGGTGAAATATGACCAGTTTGGCGATAACCATACCTACGAAGAAATTACGGGGGGCTATACCTTCAAAACCCACAGTGACGAAGGCGATTACATGTACGGGATTGAAGTCTTCGTGCATCCCGATTTCCGCGACTTACGGTTGGGTCGGCGGCTCTACGACGCCCGTAAGGAAGTGTGCGAAACGCTTAATTTGAAAGGTATTCTGGCAGGGGGCCGTATTCCTAACTATAACAAATACGCCCACGACCTGTCGCCCCGGGAGTACATTGCCAAAGTGAGGCAAAAGGAAATTTATGACCCAACACTGACTTTCCAGCTATCCAACGATTTCCACGTTCGGAAAGTATTGCGGGGTTATCTGCCTGGCGACACCGAATCGAAAGAGTATGCCACACTGCTGGAGTGGATCAATATCTACTACGTTGCCGAAAAAGATAAACGCCCCCATACCGACTCCATAATTCGGCTGGGCGTAATTCAATGGCAGATGCGGTTGTTCAAAAACCTCAATGCTTTTCTGGAACAGGTCGAGTTTTTCGCCAATGCCGTCAGCGATTACCGGGCGGATTTTATGGTGTTACCCGAATTTTTCAATACGCCCCTGATGGCCGACTTCAACGACCTGCCCGAGCCGGTCGCGATTCGAAAGTTAGCCGACTTTACGGAAGCCGTTCGGGAGAAGCTATGTCAATTGGCCATCTCCTACAACGTCAACATTGTGGGCGGCAGCATGCCACTCGTCGATGAAGATGGCAAACTCTATAACGTAGCCTATCTCTGCCGACGGGATGGATCCTACGAAGAGTACCGCAAAATCCATATCACGCCCAATGAAGTGCGGCACTATGGCATGGTGGGCGGCTATGAAATCCGGGCATTCGACACCGACTGCGGCAAGATTGGGATGCTGATCTGTTACGATGTGGAGTTTCCTGAACTGGGCCGTATTCTGGCCCAGCAAGGGATGCAGATTCTGTTTGTGCCCTTCCTGACGGACACCCAGAATGGCTACTCACGGGTACGCCATTGTGCGCAGGCCAGGGCCATCGAAAACGAATGTTATGTCGCCATTTCGGGCTGCGTGGGCAACCTGCCGCGTGTGCAGAACATGGATATCAACTATGCACAATCCGCCGTGTTTACGCCGTCTGACTTCCAGTTCCCTACCAATGCGGTGAAAGCTGAAGCCACGACCAACACCGAAATGGTCCTCATTGCCGACGTTGATTTGAGCTTATTGAAAGAATTACATGAACACGGTTCTGTTCAGGTCCTGAAAGACCGCCGGACGGATTTGTATGACGTTACGCTCAAGAAAGCCGCGAAGAAGGCGCTAAAACAGAAAAAAGCGTCGCCCGATAATGACCCGGAACAAGTACCGCCCGTTATTGTGGTCGCTAATTGATGTTTGTCATCCCGACAAAGGAGGGATGACAAAAAATACCTCCTCGTAGGCTGTCAATAAAGAACTTAAGCCTTGGGATATCAATAAGTCTCGTTAATTTACAAGTTTATAAAAAAGATTCCCTGCTAATGGGAATCTTTTTTATAGCAAAACTGTAACATTTAATATTACACTAATGAACGGACGATTCGCCATATCGATGCATATCCTAACACTGTTAGCCAAGGCCAACGGCGAATGGGTGACGTCTGATTTGATTGCGGGCAGTATCAATATCAACCCGGTTCTTGTCCGCAAAGAACTAAGCAATCTCCGCAACAACGGGCTGGTAATCAGTCGGGAAGGTAAGAATGGAGGAAGTATGCTGGCTAAATCGCCACTGCAGATTCGCGTGTCCGACGTTTTTCTCTCAACGCGACAAGGTGCTTTTTTGGGTATGGCTCGGAACAGCCCAAACCCTAATTGCCCCGTTGGCAAACAGATCAACCAGCACCTGGACGCCCTATATATTGAAGCGGAAGAAGCACTTATCCAGAAATTAGGGGATACCACGCTCGACGAATTTACCCGTCGATTTGATTAATTTTTTACCCAAAACTGTAATATTTTTCATTACACTCTATTTTCACGTTAACCAATTACACGTATGAAACTGGCTATTATTGGTGCCTCTGGCTTTGTTGGATCAGCCCTTGTCGAAGAATCCCTCAATCGTGGCCATGTCGTGACAGCGATCGTCCGCCATCCCGAGAAAATAACCGTAACACACCCAAACTTAACGGTCAGGCAGGGTGATGTTCAGGATGCTAACACAGTTGCCCAACTGGTGGCGGGTCATGATGCGGTGCTAAGCGCCTACAATGCTGGCTGGACTAACCCAAACCTGTACGATGATTTCCTGAACGGATCGGAGACGATTGAGAAAGGAACCGAAGCTTCGGGTGTCAAACGGCTGCTGGTTGTGGGTGGCGCCGGTAGTCTGGAAGTTGCGCCGGGCGTTCAGTTGGTCGACACACCTGAGTTTCCGGCAGCCTATAAACCCGGTGCTACAGCGGCCCGTGACTACCTCAATATCCTTCGTAAAAACACAAGCCTGGACTGGACTTTCCTAAGCCCCGCTATCAATCTGGCTCCTGGCGAGCGAACAGGTAAATTCCGCCTGGGTACTGACCAGCTTGTTTTCAACGAAAAAGGGGAATCGACAATTTCGGTTACAGACCTGGCCGTGGCCGTATTGGATGAGATTGAGAAACCGCAGTTTATTCAGAAGCGGTTTACGCTGGGCTACTAAGTCAGGGACTTGACAATGGCCTATTCAGAATAAACTTTATCCTGAATAGCCTTAACTAATTCGATTTGACTGCCTAAGATTAGATTTACCACAGAGGCACAAAGAACACGAAGGGTAATAACTAGAATTCAGTTAATTTATAACCCTGCGTTCTTTGAGCCTCTGTAGTTAATAAAGTGGCGCGATTACTTCGTTTTCAACCGAATTGAAATTAGTCGTATTTCCAGCAAGACGCCAACGGCAATACCGATGCTGTAAGAAAGTAAATCGCTCCACAAGAAGCTGAAGCCCAAGACCAACCCGCCCAGACGCGTAGATCGCAGACGATCAATCCAGGGCGTATGATATAGCTGACTCAGTTCGATTCCAAACGAGAATAACAAGGCCGCTATAGCCACCGAACGAACCGACCAGCGATTGAAAACAAGCGAGAAACCAAAGAAGACCATCAACGCCCACAGCCCATCGCCAACGTAAGTCCGGACAAACGGGAATTCACCAAAATAATGCCTCGACGCCAGCCCAAGCAGTATTACCACAAGCGTCAGGAAACTATACAGGATTCGATTTCGCTCAATGGGTTGCATGCCTTACTGGCCTGTCAGCCTTATTTGTACAACACCTTTGCAATTTCAAATGGCCGGTCTGTCGACATGATGTCGGCACCGTTTTGGGCAAACGTTTTATAAACCTGATCGCCTTTCGCAGCTGCCTGTTTATCCAGGTTACCCAGGGTACCTAAGATACAGGCGATGCCCTTTTCGTGCAGAAATTTATACAACTCGGCATCAGGCTCTTTAACGCCAACAAAGGCAACCATCCGGTTGTCGGGAACGCCAAGTTCGCGCAGGCGGTCGTATTCAGCCCGGTTCCGAATGGTGACTGATATCATCAGGTTCGGATCAAGCTTGTTGAGTTTAGCCGCATCCTGAGCATTATAGGTAATGACGGCCACATAATCCCCGGCGCCCGTTTTGTGAATCATGTCGACCACTTTAGCGAACGACACATTGCGCTTCACATCAAGCGTAAACGTTACTTTGTTTTTACCCCAGCGCAACACCTCTTCAAGTGTCGGTATCTTATAAGGCGTCGCGTTACCCATATTATCTTCCAGCCGGAACTGTCCAAGTTCGGCGTAGTTCCGCTCAATTAGCTTTCCGGTGCCGGTCGTGGTCCGGTCGAGGCTGGCATCATGCATCATGACCATTACGCTATCTTTAGTCAGGTCAATGTCACACTCAATAATAACTGGCAGATGTTTAGCCAGATAGGCAAACGACTCAATGCAGTTTTCGGGATACCCTTTCAGATCGCCCCCGCCCCGGTGCGCGGATATTTTGGCAGTTTGATTGGGCTGGTACCGAAAAAACTCGTAGCCTTTGCCAGCAGGTACTTTTGTATACGTATTAGGGGTGCAGGCCGATACGACAAGAGCCACTGCCGATACGATGCCCCACCCTTGTAATTGACGGAAAAATTGCACTGAACTGATATGCTTCATTAAATAGAGAGAAAAAAACCAGACACTTTCCAGCGCTATAATAAGGTAGCCTGCCAACGAATAAGTTCATCTAAAACGGCAATTTGAGCCTGCCCGGCCAGATTAGGCATTGGTTCGAGTTGCTGGTACAGCGCAACCATATCTTCCCAGTTGAATGACTCGCTCTTTATTTCTCTGAGTGTATCGGGGCATAAATGGGCCGCATACCCACGTTCGAACGTCAGGGTTCCCACCTGCGAGGGAATGTCTATCGTCTGGCTGTTTCGGTAGGCCTGCTGCATTTTGTCGTTAAATTCGTCAATCTGCCTACCCATACCCCGTTTTTTGGTACCTCCATCCTTAAGGGCATCGTGGGTGTTTTTCAGCAACTCGCTGTACACCAGCAACAGTTGACCGTATGTTTCCCGGTCCTCATTCAGACGGAAGTACAGTTCATATCGCCGGATGAGTTCGTCGGCGAGTCCCTGCTGGAGGGCTTTTCGGTAAACCAATCGAAAGGCATCTTCTTCGGTCTTCTGGAAATGAGCCTGCAAAGCTTCCATTTCGGGTCTGATGATTGCCAGCACCTGATCTACCTCCCGGCGGTCGTACTTTTTCCCGTCGAAATCAAACGTGCGGGTCTGTATCTGCTTTGATTTGATCTGCTCCAGTACATTCTGTTCTTCGTAAATTGTAGCCAGTTTTTTTCTCAACCGCAAATTTTCATCCGAGAAGAGCGTTTTCTGGGTGAACACCTCTGTGTGGTCCTGCGCAACCTCTTTTGGATCGAAGTGAAACAATAACCGACTGTCGTAGAATCCATTGTATAGTTCGGGCAGTTGATCCCGCTTGATCTGATCCGCTACATGGGTTGCATAATCGGTGGCGGTCAGGCGCTGTTTGTTGGTCGGGTTTTCCAGCTCGACGCCCGCATAGAGCCGGGCGGTCAGTTCCTTCTGCCAATAGTCGGGCTTGTTGAAGAGCAGCCAGGGCGAAGTGGTATCGGGGTTACAGGGGGCGGGAACAGTTCGTATATTTTCTTCCCGTTCGGCCTGCCCCGGATGCGATGACCACTGATCCTGGTAATTCACCCGGCTGGCCGACATCATCTTACGGGTTAGTTCGTCGGTGAGTACGGGCAACCCATGTATGAGTTCAATTTTGTTTTCTGCAGCCAGCATCTGTATCGTCCGGCTGTGCAGCGGGTAAATGTTTTCGGCTATTTTCGACTCCCCAATCAATTCATTCAGGTTTCCGAGCATCTGCTGATAGGCCGCATTACCAAGTTCGATTCGGCGAAGTGCCGTAACGACCGGCTCCGCGCCTGTTGCACTGACCGCAACCAGATCGGCCTGGTACTCCATCTCCCGCGAGAGACCCATATAGCGCAGATTCAGCCATTCGTATGCCTTAGCAAGAACCCTTCGAACGAGGTTAACCAACAGCTGAGTAAGCCCGGCAAAAATACTCCATACCCCACCCGAATTGGCCCACTTCTCAAGCAGGGCATCCCAGCGGTCGCGGTCGTACACCAGGTTGTAGATCACCCGGTTTACTATGTAAACGTAGCTGCCAAGCTTCATCGAACGCTGCGAAAAATGCCCGAATTCGTGTGCCATCACTGCTTTGAACTCGGTCATGTTCAATGAATTGACTAGCCCAAGGCCAATTTCAAGGTTCTTTTTTACAGGTATAAACAAACTCCAGAAGCTGGAATTATAGAACACACAGGCGTTGACATCGGGCGACAGGAAAATCCGGTGTGGTTTTGGCGCATGTACATCGTCGGCCAGTTTATGGATAAACGCTACCAGATTCGGGTGATCGCTGGTGGTAATTTCCACGCGTTGCGTATTTTGATTTTTATAGACCGCAAACAGGAATTTGACCAGAAAGAGCAGAAACATGAGCCCGAGTGTCAGCAAGCCCAGGCCAATGATCAGGGTGAATTTGTTGATGGAAAGGCTTACCAGCATGATGGTACTCAGTACACATACATAGCCGAGGGCAACACCAAACCCAACCAGCAACAGATAGAGCATGATAAAGCCCAGTATCCCGAAAAGCGTCCGCCGGACTTGCTGCCGAAAAGCGGGCGATGGGTCCAGAAACGTAGTGTCGTCAAGGATGGGAGCAGGTGGGTACAAGATCAACAACGGATGATCAGCCGGGGCGGTGGGTTGCATAGGTTTGTTTTTAGTAGTGTGGTGATTCAGTTTGCAATTACTGCTTTCGTTACCAACTTCCCAAAAACAGGCGCGCTCATTTTATGAAGGCGATTTGTCTCCCTTCCTGTCAATTTGAACCGGGTTGGGGAAATGAAAATTGTCTGTTTTCGGTTACCACTACTAGTTGCAAGCTATGTATAACGGTTACGATTTAAATAACCTGTAAAAGAGCCATAACGTATGATTCCCTTTTCAGTTCTTGATTTATCGCCCATTGTGGAAGGCAATACGGCCTCCCAGGCGCTTCGAAATACATTAAATCTTGCCCAGCATGCCGAAAAACTGGGTTACAATCGCTACTGGCTGGCCGAGCATCACAATATGCCAGGCATTGCCAGTGCGGCAACGTCGGTCGTTATTGGCTACGTGGCCGGGGGTACCAGCACTATTCGGGTGGGGTCTGGCGGTATCATGCTACCTAACCACTCGCCCCTGCTCATTGCCGAACAGTTTGGCACGCTGGAATCGCTCTATCCTGGCCGCATCGACCTGGGCCTGGGCCGGGCGCCTGGTTCAGATCAGGCTACCTCGCGCGCCTTGCGTCGGGATATGACTGGCCCGGATACGTTTCCGCAGGATGTGGTTGAACTACAGCACTATTTTCAGCCCGACGATGCCAATCAGTTTATTCAGGCCATTCCGGGTAACGGGCTAGATATACCGATCTGGATATTGGGCTCCAGCCTGTTTGGTGCGCAGTTAGCGGCTATGCTTGGCCTACCTTATGCGTTTGCCTCGCACTTTGCCCCGACCGAATTACTGCGGGCGTTGCAGGTTTACCGGACGCAGTTTCGACCTTCCGAACACCTGAAGGCCCCCTATGCCATGGTAGCGGCCAATGTCATTGCGGCCGACACTGATCAGGAAGCCCAGCGATTGTTCACCTCTGTGCAACAGCAGTTTCTTTACATTCGTCGGGGCAAAGCCCGCCAGATGCAGCCACCTGTCGATAATCTGGAGGCCATGTGGCCCGATTATGAACTGGCGGGCATCGACTCTGTTTTCCGTTGTTCCGCGGTAGGGTCACCCGAGACAATACAGCGCGGATTAGCCAGTATCATTACCCAAACCAAAGCCGATGAGTTGATTATTTCGGCGCCTATTTTCGATCATGAAGCCCGTAAGCATTCGCTCACGCTCACCGCACAAGTACGTGAAGCCTTAGCGGCCCAGCAATCGGAGCCCGCTCTGGTTTAAGTTTTCATGTTTGTTACGCTAGAACAGAATGGGGCGACTTTTTTGAAAAGTCGCCCCATTCTGTTCTAAGTTTTTAATATGTGCCGTGGAGTCGGATCCTTGAATCCGACTTGAGAGGTTTCTTAAAACCTCGTTAAGTTCTATAAACGAGGTTTTAAGAAACCTCTCAAATCAGTTTTAAGAAACTGACTTCACTCTAAATCTACAGTTTCCAATCAATTTTCAAAGCACTACATTCACTATCCGTTTAGGCACCACGACTACTTTCTTAGGGGTTTTACCTTCCATCCATTTCTGGACAATTTCGTCGGCCAGTACCTCCCGCTCGATTTCGTTGGGCGCGCGGTCGATGGCAAAGCTGATGGTGGTACGCACTTTCCCGTTGATTTGAATGGGATAATCGAAGGCGTCCTCGATCAGATAATTCGGATTGAATACAGGAAATGCAGCCTGCGACAGTGTACCAGCATCATTTCCCAACGCAGCCCAGAGTTCTTCAGTGATGTGGGGCGCGTAAGGCGACAGCAACAAGACCAAGTCCTGCAAAACGGCCCGCTTGTGGCAGTTCAACGAAGCCAGTTCATTGACGCAGATCATGAATGAACTCACCGACGTATTGAACGAGTACAGCTCAATGTCTTCCTCTGTCTTTTTGATCGTTTTGTGTAAGACTTTCAGTTCGGCAGGCGTTGGCTGCTCGTCGGTTACAATCCACTGATTGGCGCCTTCCGGACTGTCTTTGTAAAACAACCGCCAGAATTTGCGAATAAACCGATACACGCCGTCGATACCGTTGGTGTTCCAGGGCTTGGCCTGCTCCAACGGTCCAAGAAACATTTCGTACAAACGAAGTACATCGGCACCGTATTTCTCCACGATCATGTCAGGATTCACGACGTTGAACTTCGATTTTGACATTTTTTCGACCTCAGCACCAACAATATACCGCCCATCTGGCTCGGTTATAAATTCGGCATTTTCGGTCAAATCCGGGCGAGATTTTTTGAACGCTTCGACATCGAGTACGTCATTTTCGACAATGTTGACATCAACGTGAAGCGGAGTTATTTCCCGGCCATTTATCTGATTCAATGATAAAAAAGTAGCAGGTGCTCCTTCTCTTCCTGTGCCCGCTACGCGATACACAAAATTGCTTCGGCCCTGAATCATGCCCTGGTTAATGAGCTTTTTGAACGGCTCTTCCTGCGGCACATAGCCCCGGTCTTTCAGGAATTTATTCCAAAAACGGCTGTAGAGCAAGTGACCGGTGGCATGTTCGGTACCACCGATGTAAAGGTCCACGTTCTGCCAGTAGTCGATGGCTTCTTTGGACGCGAACTCGTTGGGATTCTGCGGGTCCATGTACCGGTACCAATACCAGGATGACCCCGCCCAGCCGGGCATGGTGCTCAACTCATACTCATATTCTCCTTTATATTTCCAGCCTTCCGCCCGGCCCAGGGGTGGCTCACCGGTTTCGGTGGGGAGGTATTTATCAACGGCAGGTAGCTCCAGCGGCAAGTCACTTTCGTCAATTAAGTAAGGCAGGCGGCCAGATGTACCTTCTTTAAAATAGACAGGAACGGGCTCGCCCCAATACCGCTGACGGCTAAATACGGCGTCGCGCATCCGGAAATTGACTTTCCCACGACCTAACCCGCGTTCTTCCAACCAGGCAATCAGCGTGGCGGTCGCTTCTTTGTAGGTCATCCCATTGACCATACCCGAGTTGATGTACTGGCCTTCCTTGGTATTATCCGCCTGCTTGTCAACGTCTTTCTGGCCATCCAGAATCGGCACGATTGGCAGGTCGAAATGCTTGGCGAAGTTCCAGTCACGCTGATCGCCCGATGGCACAGCCATTACGGCCCCTGTTCCATAACCCGCCAGCACATAATCGGCCAGGAAAATGGGGACTTTCTCTTCGTTGAACGGGTTGATGCAGTAACTCCCCGTAAACACGCCCGACACGGCTTTCGTATCGGCCATCCGGTCACGCTCAGAGCGCAGTTTAGCCGCATTGATGTATGCGTCGACAGCCTCCTTTTGCTCGGGCGTTGTCAGGGCAGCGACAAGCTCGTGCTCGGGGGCCAGCACCATAAACGTAACCCCATAAATCGTGTCGACGCGGGTGGTGAAGACTTCGATGTAGTTTGTCGTTTGTGGTTCGTGTTTTACCGTAGCCAACGATTCTTTTGTAAACTGTGAACCGAAAACCGGAAACCGTACACTGGCCCCTACACTTTTTCCGATCCAGTTCCGCTGTTGTTCTTTCAGCGACTCGGTCCAGTCAATGGTTTCCAGGCCCGTCAGCAGGCGGTCGGCATAGGCGGTGATGCGCATCATCCACTGGCGCATCAGCTTTTGCTCAACGGGATAGCCCCCCCGCTCCGAAACGCCATCTTTAACTTCGTCATTCGCCAGCACGGTTCCCAATGCCGGGCACCAGTTCACCACGGCATCGGCAAGATAGGTTAGGCGATACTGGAGCGAGATCGCATATTGCTCCGTTTCCGACAGGGCGTTCCACTCCTCGGCGGTAAAGGAGGCTACATTATCATCACAAACAGCCTGAACGCCCTGGGTGCCATTGGCCGCAAATTTGGCCAGCAGCGTGTCAATCGGTTCGGCTTTATCGGTTTCTTTGTTGTACCACGAGCGAAACAACTCCATGAAAATCCACTGCGTCCACTTGTAATAAGCCGGATCGGACGTACGGACTTCGCGGCTCCAGTCGTAGCTGAAGCCAATATTTTTCAACTGTTCAATGTACCGGGTCAGGTTCGCTTCGGTCGTGACGGCCGGGTGCTGCCCCGTTTGAATCGCATACTGTTCGGCGGGCAGTCCAAACGAGTCGAAGCCCATCGGGTGCAGCACGTTATATCCTTTCAGCCGTTTGTAACGCGAAACGATATCCGAAGCGATATATCCCAACGGGTGGCCAACGTGCAACCCCGCCCCCGACGGGTAGGGAAACATATCGAGGACGTAGTACTTGGGGCGTTCAGTCGTTTCGGCGGGTTTGTAGGTGTGGTTCTCGTCCCAAAACCGTTGCCATTTCTGTTCGGTTTCGCGGTGGTTGTAGTCAGCCATAATAGTAGCGCGACTGAAAAGTCGCCTGATTCTCTCAAATAAATTGCGGTATGTCAACCGCAGTACGCATTTCTTTGCAAAAATAGCCGTTTACTGAGACTTTTGCCTAACGATCCCATCGTTGACTGCACAAACACCCAAATGAATCAAGTCCGCCCGCCCGCTTCCATACATTTTCCAATCAGAACCGGTGTCTCATTTGGCAGATCGTATTGGCTATGGGCCCTCATTTTGGGCCTTCTCACGGCTTACCTGACCAGTTTGGTTGTTGGCGACTTCACGCATCCGCTATCCGATGGCAACGATACGGATCAATACGAATACGTCGGGTATTTTTTCAACAAAAACGTTTCGCTCTGGCCTTTTCCGCACCTATCGCTTGTTAATACGCAGACATTCTATCCGTACGGAACGAACCAGGTTTTCCTGGATTGGGGATTCGAGCGCGACTACTGGTACGCATCTTGCCGCCGACTATTCGACGGATCGGGACCTTACCTTCAGTATTATTATGTGTATAGCCTGGTTGTCACCTCCGTCGGCACCTTCCTCCTGCTGGTTTCCCGATTTGGTGTCCCGAAGTCGTTCATTGCCGGGTTAGTCGTATCGGTATTCAACTTTTACGCGCTCTGGAAATACCCCGTCCACATGAACGTTTGTGTGGCGCATTGGACTGTTTTGTGCATGGTAGCCACGTACCGGCTTTTAGTGAATACCTATGCCCGACGCCCTGTTTCTCTCTCCTATGTGCTGTTTTGGGTAGCGCTGCATGTGCTGGTACTGGGACAGGAACTGGCTTACGTGGCTGGGTTTGCCCTTACATTCACTACGCTTGTCATGCCTGTCATTTTAGTGACGCTGTACCGCCAGTATCCAATTGCTGGCCAGTGGCCGTTGCAAATTCGCCGATATTTGGAACATGAATTCGATCAGCAACGAGGCCAGATTATCGGGGTACTGGCGCTGATTATGCTCAGTCTATGGCTTTATCTTCCGCTGACGCTCCAGATTGCCTTTACGGCCTGGCAATTTGATTTTGGTATCGTCCCCGAATTGCGAGCCTGGTCACATCCGGCGCGCTTACTCCTTCCGCACTTGCCCGGCATCGACAGTATTTCAATTCCTTACCAACGATGGCTTCACGATACATTTGAAAGTTACGGGCAAGGTAGCCCAGGCCTTTATGTAACGATATTGGCGGGCGTAGGCTGGTGGCAAATCCGGCACAAAGTGGCCCTATGGCTTCCCATCGTGGGTATGCTGATTCTTTGCCTGGTGTATCATCCGGTTCTGGTACCGACATTAAAACTATTTCCCTGGTTTAGTTTTAATCGACATGGGGGGCGGGCCAGTCTGATTTATCCCGTCTTATTAACCCTGCTGGCGCTACCCGTTCGGTGGCCAAATCGACTGGCCAGTCAGGTATGTTGCGCGCTGCTGGTTATCCTGATGGGAATGGAATGGTATACGGGTTATTCCAGACGGTTAGCAGTACCCGTCAATGTGGCGTCGGCGAGTATACTACATTACTGTGCCGTGGTGAAGCAGCAACCCGGCGACGCTGTACTCGACTGGCCTTTCTGTACGATTGGTGCCAACGGCGTAGGCGAAAAAGAAGGACTCTGCCCCTATTATACAGCACAGAATGCCGTATTTACCTTCCGGCGCTTTTACGATAAGAGCGTCGTAGGACAGTATTTTGGACGACTGCACCCCGATCAGGTCAAGCCTTTCCTGCGCGATGGCTGGCCCCGAATGCTCACTCCCGACCGGGCATTTACCGCTCAGGATTGGCAGTTTCTGGATTCGTTTCTGCGAAAAAACAACTTCGCCGGCATTAACTTGTACCTTGACTTACTATCTCCTCAGCAACGAGCCCAATTCTACCAACATTACGGAACCCCAATAGCCGAGACCAGATTTCCGGCGGCTGGCCGCGTTGTTTTCATCGCACTGAAACGGTAAAAAAATCGTTATTAATCTGTCTCCGCAACAGATAAATCACTTCCTGCGTATACGCAATAGAAACAGCCCCAGAACGAAGCATGGCGTAATTTTTTACGATTGATACTTTCCCTACTATCTATTTCGTACGTACCCATGCGACGTTTTTTTTCGTTTGCGACGTTTACCAACGTCGCCCTGATTGGTATTGGCCTGTTTGGCTGCAAAACCGACAGTAGTGTCGAACCAACCAGTATTGCTGCCGATTGTCTGGTCAAAGCATCATCTACCAATGGGACGGCCATTGCGGGTGAGTATATCATCACGTATCGACCCGCCCTGGCACTTCCTTCGGCTCCGGGTGCGCGCATGGCGGCCACGGAAGCCCTGGCCGAGCAACTACTCACCACAAACCATGTTGCGAATGCACAGGCAGCCGTTTTGTCGGTCGGTGAGCAAACCAGCTTTCTGGCTCATTTGACGGAAAGTGAATCCCAAACATTGCACCAGGATCCATCCGTCGTTCTTATCGAGCCAGACCGCATTATGTCCATGTGTAACTGCGTCGATGTAGCCACGACCACAACCCTCACCTGGAACGTCAAACAAACGGGTTATGGACGGGGCGATTTACAAACCGGTAAAACGGCCTGGATCATTGACACCGGCATTGACCTCGATCACCCCGACCTGAATGTTGACGTTAATCGTAGCCGGTCGTTCGTGAGTGGCCAAACTTCGGCCGATGATCTGAATGGCCACGGAACCCACGTAGCGGGTGTTATTGGGGCGAAGAATAACGGGTTTGGTATAACCGGCATTGCCTCGGGTGCAACCCTGGTTGCGCTTAGGGTGCTGGACGATGAGGGCGAAGGCCGATTGTCGGGGATTATTCAGGCGGTAAACTACGTAGCGCAGAATGGCAAATCGGGCGATGTGGTCAATTTAAGCCTGGGTGGCGAAGGCACATCGGCAACACTCGACCGAGCCATCACCCAAGCTGCCAATGCAGGTATACTGTTTGCTATTGCGGCCGGCAATGACGGTAAAAACAGCGATAACTACTCACCAGCCCGCGTCAACCACGCCAATGTGTTTACTGTATCGGCTATGAACAGCCAAAACACATTCGCGTCCTTTTCAAATTTTGGCAGTAGTGTCGATGTGTGCGCCTACGGTGTCCGAATCACCTCCACCTATAAGGATGGCACATATGCTACCCTTAGTGGCACATCGATGGCGGCTCCTCACGTGGCCGGGTTGTTGTTCATTCGAGGCAGTAAATTCCCAACGCACGGAACCGTAGCAGGCGACAAAGATGGAACGCCCGATCCGATGGCGGGTGAATAAAGTGCATATTTTCAGGTTACTAACTACCAACACGAGCTGATATGGCGGTAATAATCAGCCTGTTTAATGTTTACCCTTAAACCCAAACCTAGTTTTTGTCATTCAGACCTTAGGAGAATCTTGGAGTTGCCTAATGGGAGAATTCAAGATTCCTTCTAAAGTCTGAATGACAAAAAATCTATTTTTTTATAAAGAAGAAAGTTAAGATAAGACAACCAATATATAATTCCAAAAAAATCTACTAACTCAAACCATTATTTTAAAATCTACAACATTAACCTTATATTATTTCAAAAATTAAGCGTCTTACATTGAGTTTAATTATAATTCTGGCCATTTTTACCGATACTTCATCTAATTGATCTCCTACCTGTGTCGGACTCTATTTACATTCTCTTCATTCTTTGTCTTAATGTTGTTGTTTGTGAGTGGTTAACCAGGAAGCCTGGATTCCGTCATATTGGCACAGCTCTTTTGGTTATTATCCTAACCGCTATCGAAGCAAACCTACACCTCATTCCCACAACCGAAACACCCGTTTATGAAACCATTTTTAGCTACCTCGCTCCTTTTTCCCTATTTCTTCTGTTGCTAAGTGTCAACCTGAAAGATTTACGCAAGGCGGGTCTGCCCATGCTGACCATGTTTCTGCTGGGGTCAACTGGGACAATAATTGGGGTATTCGCGAGTGTCTGGCTTTTTTCGGCACCCAAAACAGTTGGCAATCTATATTACGCGCTAGCCGGTATGTTTACCGGAACGTATATTGGTGGGGGTATTAATTTTCACGCTGTTGCGCTGCACTATGGCGTATCAAAAGCGGGAAATCTGTTCGTTGCCGCTACCGCTGCGGATAACATCATGACCGCGCTCTGGATGGTGGCCACCCTGGCCTTGCCCCGGCTTCTCCAACGGTATTTCCCAAGACCAAAAGTAAACATGCCATCAGCGCTCGCATTAACAACACAAACGGACGCTGTTGATACTGACCCGTTTGCAGATGCTGAGACGGTAAACCCAAATGATTTGGCCTTACTGCTTACCCTGGGCTTTGGCTCCATTTTTCTCTCAAAACAACTGGCTACGTTGGTGCCAGCCGTTCCTTTCGTGCTTATCCTGACGACTATTGCTCTGGCACTGGCTCAATTCAGAGTCGTAAATAAGCTACGCGGGAGCCGATTATTGGGGCTGTTCGGCATCTATGTTTTTCTAGCGGTTATCGGCGCTTACTGCGACATCGCGACTCTGCTCCACGACGGTCGACTGGCCATTATTCTCTTCGGCATGATTTTGACCCTGGTCTTCATCCACGCCCTGATTGTTTTTGGCATCGGGGCACTCGCCAAACAGGATTGGGATTTATTGGGCATCGCATCGCAGGCAAATATTGGCGGAGCCACGTCTGCGCTGGCCCTTGCCAAGAGCCTCAACCGCCCGGATTTGCAACTACCTGCCGTACTGGTCGGCACGCTTGGTAACGCAATGGGTACATACTTGGGTATTCTACTAGCGGAAATCCTGCGGGGAATGTAAGCTCTTTGGTCTCGTATTTGCATCTATCCGCTTGATTTCCGTACCTTTGTCGCACGATCAACCAGCATCCAGCGGATAATACGGATTGGTCAACGGCTTAGCGAGCGGCACTTCATTGTGCCGTTTTTCATAAGTAGAATAATCTACAAACTCGATAGAATTTATACCTTATGCAACCACCGATAGTCTCCGGAGCCGAACTAGCCAACGACTCGAGCCTAACAGCACAACCGATATTGAACCTTAATGGGCTGACTATCACTATCCAGGGCGAGAATGCACCTGCTCAGGCGGACGCTGTACGGGCAGCCTTTCCAACGGCAAACGTGCAAACCAGTGCGACCCAACCCTTACTTCGCCGGCGAAATCGCACCGAAATTGCGATTTATATTTTTTCTGCCCTCGCTCTGATGGTGGTTGGCCACCTCCTGTTCAGCTATTTTACGCTGGATCGGCTGACCTTGCTGGCGAGCTCCATTGACGTGACGCCCCAGATTTTTTATTTTATAATGGCTGGCTTCGTTGCCCAAATGATCGACGGTGCTCTGGGAATGGCTTATGGTGTAACCGCTACCACCTTTTTGACGAGCGTAGGTATAAGCCCCCTGTTTGCCACGGCCAGCGTTCACAGCTCCGAGATTTTCACCAGCGGTGTATCGGGATATATGCACCTTAAGTTTGGTAATGTAAACAGCCGGCTGTTCAAAATTGTCCTGATACCGGGTGTTATCGGCGCTGCGCTGGGTGCCTTTTTAATTACCAAACTGGCCGATATGGAGGTAGTAGCGACTTATTTGAGTCCGGCCATTTCGGTATACACCGCCATTCTGGGTATTCTGATTTTAAAGAAAGCCCTGGCGAAACAAACCAAGAAGAAGCCCGTTCGCCAAATTGGGTTGCTGGCCTGGTTCGGTGGGTTTGTCGATGCCATTGGTGGTGGTGGCTGGGGCCCGATCGTCAACTCGACCCTGATTGCCTCGGGTCGGCATCCCCGTTATACGATTGGCTCGGTTAACCTGGCGGAGTTCTTTGTTTCGTTCGCTTCATCGGTTGTGTTCGCCTTATATGCCGGGCTGGATAACTACGGTATGGTCATTCTGGGCCTCATTCTGGGCGGTATGATAGCCGCGCCGATTGCCGCCCGTTTAGCCCAGAAACTACCGGTCAAAACAATGATGATTCTGGTCGGAATTGTGGTAATCCTCGTAAGTTTGCGTAAGATTATTAAGTTCTTTTAGTGTTGGATGGGCTGTCGGCTTGAAGAAACCGACCCGTAATAAATTGAGCAAGTGCCGGTTTTGAAGAAATCGACACCCCACATAATATGAGAAAACAAACCAAAGCCATTCGGATTCAGGCGGAGAAATCGCAGAATCGCGAACACTCCGTGCCGCTGTACTTAACCTCCAGCTTCGCCTTCGAAAGTGCCGAACAGGGGAAAGCTTTATTTGACGAAACTGAAGCGGGTAATATTTACTCCCGTTTCTCAAATCCCAACGTGACGGAGTTTGTCGATAAGGTATGCATGCTGGAAAATGCCGAAGATGGTATTGCCACGGCAACGGGCATGGCCGCTGTCTTTGCGAGTATGGCCGGTTTGTTGAAATCCGGTGATCACATAGTCGCTTGTCGGGCTTTGTTTGGCTCAGCTCACCAGATCATCACCCAGATTCTGAGCAAATGGGGCATCACTCATACCTACGTAGATGCCAGCGCGTCGGAAGCAGATTGGGAAGCGGCCATACAGCCGAACGCAGACCGGCCAGCCGCCCGCATGGTGTATCTGGAAACGCCCTCGAATCCCGGTCTGGAACTTGTCGATCTGGAGATGCTGGGACGCCTGAAACAGAAATACGGCTTTATTTTAAACGTCGATAACTGTTTTGCCACGCCCATTCTGCAAACACCCATCGACTTTGGAGCCGATTTGTCGGTGCATTCGGCAACGAAATACATGGATGGACAGGGGCGCGTACTGGGCGGTATTGTGGTTGGCCGCGCTGACCTGATTCAGTCCATTCGGTTCTTTGCGCGGCATACGGGGCCTGCCATGTCGCCGTTCAACGCCTGGGTTTTATCCAAAAGCCTGGAGACATTGGACCTGCGGATGGAGCGCCATTGCCGCAATGCGCTGCAACTGGCCGAAGCACTGGATACCCACACCGACGTGGAGCGGGTATTGTATCCGTTTCTGCCTTCCCATCCTCAATATGACCTGGCCAAACGGCAGATGAGTGCGGGCGGAGCCATTGTCACGATTGAACTGGAAGGTGGTTTTGATCGGGTAAATGCGTTCTTTGAAGCCCTGACGATTCCGACGCTTTCCTCCAACCTAGGTGATTCCCGCACGATTGTTACCAACCCGAATACAACCACGCACGCCAAGCTGAAACCCGACGAAAAAGCTGCTCTGGGCATTACACCGGGCCTGATTCGGATTTCGGTTGGTTTGGAAGACATTGACGATTTAATCGAAGATTTTACCCAGGCAGTAGAAAAGTCAGCCGAAGTAGTTAAGGAGAAGGTATAATCAAGCCTAAACGTATCCTTTATGCTACGCATATCTGTCCTTTTTGCCCTCTTTCTGATGACCCAGTTGGTTCATGCCCAAACACCCAAAAAACCTCTTCGAGTGGGTATAGCGGGTATGGCGCATGACCATGTGCACGGCATTCTGAACAAAGCCTTTGGAAAATCAGGGCAGACCGACATTGAAATTGTCGGGATGGCTGAACCCAATCGGGAGTTAGCCGAAAAGCTCGCCAAACGACATGGGTTCAGCATGAGTCTGGTTTATCCTACGGTGGCCGAAATGCTCGACAAAACGAAGCCGGAAGCCGTGACAGACTTTGGACCAATTGTCGATCATAAAAAAACGGTTGCCATATGTGCTCCTCGTGGTATTCATGTGATGGTTGAAAAACCACTGGCGACAACCTTTGCCGATGCCAAACAGATGGAAGCACTGGCAAAAAAACATACTATTCAACTTCTGACGAATTACGAAACAACCTGGTACGGCAGCAACCACAAAGCCTATGCCCTTGCCAATACCGACAAGTCGATTGGTGATGTACGGAAAATTGTTGTTCACGATGGCCACCAGGGGCCCAAAGAGATTGGCGTCAGTAAAGAATTTCTGGATTGGCTAACCGATCCCGTTACAAACGGCGCTGGTGCACTGTTCGATTTTGGCTGTTACGGCGCTAATCTGTCAACCTGGCTCATGCATAACCAGCGGCCGTTGTCCGTTTTAGCCGTGACGCAGCAGATCAAACCGGATATCTACCCAAAAGTAGACGATGAAGGAACAATCATTCTGACGTATCCCAAAACCCAGACGATCATTCAGGGTTCATGGAACTGGCCTTTCGGACGAAAAGATATGGAAGTTTACGGCCAGACCGGCTACGTCTTCACCGTTGATGGCACCAAAATGCGCATCCGCCTGAAAGACGATAAAAGCGAACAACCCGCCGAAGCCACTCAGGCCGATGCCCCTGCTGCTGACCCCTTTGCCTACTTTGCCCACCTGCTTCATGGCGAAACTAAACCCGACGAATTAACGTCATTAGAAAATAATATGATTGTCATGGAAATTCTGGACGCTGCCCGACAATCAGCAAAAACGGGTAAAGTAGTGAAGCTAAACTAAACAAACCTATGGGTAGAACCGGGCGGTTCAACTGGTAGGTTTAGCGAATGATTATGATTGCAGAACCAACTCACACACTCGAAGGCCTGACCGAACAACTACACGGTCTGAGCAACGTTGACGCGCTGCGGACACTGGCTGAGTTATTTCCCGGCGAAGTCGTTTTTTCGACCAGCCTGGGCTACGAAGATCAGGTTATTACCGACCTGATTCTGGCGAATGACATTTCCATTAAAATTTTCACGCTCGATACGGGCCGGATGTTTGCCGAAACGTATTCGGTCTGGAAGAAAACCAATGATCGGTACGCCACCAAAATAGAAGCGTACTTTCCGGACCGAGCGGCCGAAGAAGCCCTGATGACCACGAAAGGACCCTACAGCTTCTACGATTCGGTGGAGAACCGGAAAGAGTGCTGCGGCATTCGTAAAGTGGAGCCGCTGAACCGGGCGCTGAAAGGGCAGAAAATATGGATTACCGGTATCCGCGCCGAGCAGTCGGCCAACCGCCAGAGCATGCCCCAGCTCGAATGGGACGCAGCGCATAACCTCTTCAAATTCCACCCGCTCATGGATTGGACCTTCGACGAGGTGAAGCAGTACATCAAAGAGCACAATGTACCTTACAACCCGCTTCATGATCGTGGGTTTGTCAGTATCGGCTGTCAGCCCTGCACCCGGGCTATTCAGCCAGGCGAAGATTTCCGGGCTGGTCGCTGGTGGTGGGAAGATAACTCCAAGAAAGAGTGTGGACTCCATACGCATGAGGAAGCATTTAAACCATAAAGAGTAAATGAGTGCTGGTAGCTAATTACTCTTTCGCTCATTCACTAATTCACTAAGTAAAAAATGAAGTTAGATTATCTAGATCAGCTCGAATCAGAAGCCATCCACATTATGCGGGAGGTAGCCGGTCAGTTTGAGCGGCCTGCACTCCTGTTTTCGGGCGGCAAGGATTCCATTACGCTGGTCCATCTGGCCTTAAAAGCGTTTCGACCCGGCAAGTTTCCGTTTCCGCTGGTACATATCGATACAGGCCACAATTTTCAGGAAGCCCTTGATTACCGGGACAATCTGGCAGAACGAATCGGTGAGAAACTGATTGTCCGCTATGTGGAAGATACCATTCGCGAAAAGAAATTGAAGGAACCGACAGGCCGGAATGCGACCCGCAATGGCCTGCAAACCTTTACGTTGCTGGACGCCATTGAAGAGTTCGAGTTCGATGCCTGCATTGGTGGTGCCCGGCGGGATGAAGAAAAAGCACGCGCCAAAGAGCGGGTCTTTTCGGTACGCGATGAGTTCGGCTCCTGGGACCCCAAACGCCAGCGACCCGAACTATGGAATCTCTATAACGGCCGGATTCACAAAGGAGAAAACGTGCGTGTTTTCCCCATTTCGAACTGGACCGAACTCGATGTTTGGAATTATATCCGTCGCGAGAAAATTCAGCTACCCAGTATTTACTTTGCTCACGACCGCGAATTGCTGATCCGCGACGGCAAGCTCATGGCTACCGCCGGTGGAGTTATCAAAGTGGAAGCGGACGATCAGTTGGTGACACGCCGGGTGCGTTTCCGTACGGTTGGCGACATTTCCTGCACGGCAGCCTCCGAATCGACCGCCGAAACCCTCGATGCGGTCATTGACGAAATTCAGGCCACGCGCATCTCCGAACGGGGAGAAACCCGTATGGACGATCAGCTTTCCGAAGCCGCCATGGAAGACCGGAAGAAGGGCGGGTATTTTTGAAAAATGATCAGTTATGAAGGCTGCAGCATCTCTTTGATGGCTTATTCATAATTTATCATTATTAATTCATCATTCAAAGAATGGATCTTTTACGATTTATAACGGCCGGTTCGGTTGACGACGGCAAAAGCACGCTCATCGGGCGACTTCTTTACGACTCCAAATCCATTCTGGCTGACCAGTTGGAAGCCATTGAACGCGCCAGCAAAAGCCGCGACGATGGCGAAATTGATCTGGCTCTTTTGACCGATGGGCTCCGCTCGGAACGCGAACAGGGAATCACGATTGATGTAGCTTATCGTTATTTCCAAACACCCGCCCGTAAGTTCATCATCGTCGATGCCCCGGGCCATACGCAATACACGCGCAACATGGTAACCGGCGCATCGAACTGCCAGCTAGCCATTGTGCTGGTCGATGCGCGTCATGGCGTGGCGGAGCAAACGCGCCGGCATTCGCTGATTGCGTCGCTTCTAGGCATTCCACACATTGTGGTGGCGGTCAACAAAATGGACCTTGTCGGGTATTCACAGGATGTGTTCTCGGACATTTGCATTCATTATGCCGAACTGGCCCAGAAGCTGAATGTGAAACACGTTACCTATATTCCGATGAGTGCGCTCAACGGCGACAACGTAGTTGACCGCTCTGAATCAATGCCGTGGTATGACGGGCAAACGTTGCTGGAGCATCTGGAAACGGTAGAAATTGATGATGATGCCAATCTGGAGCAGGGTCGTTTTCCAGTGCAGTACGTCATTCGGCCGCAAACGCCTGAATTACACGATTACCGGGGCTACGCGGGTAAAATCACGAGTGGTCAGTTTCGCAAAGGCGATTCCATAACGGTCTTTCCTTCGGGCGAAACCTCGACCATCGACGCAATCGAAATTGCCGAGACCCATCTGGACGAAGCCTTTACACCGATGTCGGTCGTGTTGCATCTGGCCACGGATGTGGACATAAGCCGGGGCGACCTGATCGTTCGCTCGGATAACCAGCCATTGAGTAGCCAAACCGTCAAAGCCATGCTCTGCTGGATGGATTCCAAAGAATTCAAAGTGGGCAATAAGTACGTGCTACAAGTGGGCACGTTCCGTACCCGCTGTTCAGTTCGTGAGATCGCCTATCAACTGAATGTCAATACGTACGAACAGATTGAAGGCGTTGAACAACTGCGGCTGAATGATCTGGCGAAAGTCGTTTTGCGTACGGCCCAACCCATTAGCTTTGACCCTTACACGACAAACCGGGCGTCGGGAGGTGCCATCCTGATCGACGAAACCTCGAACGTAACCGTAGGTGCGTTGATGCTGGTAGGCGAAGCGTAAGAAAGTATTAGACTTTCCCTACTAATAAAAAAAGCCACGAAGATTGCTCTCCGTGGCTTTTCTATGCCTAAATTCCTAAATCTACATCTTCTCTAAGACACGCTCCATGGACACTTCCTGACCAATCATGGCTTTTAACTCGCTGATTGGAATACGGATTTGTTCGGTCGTATCGCGGTAACGAACCGTTACGGTATTGTCTTCGAGTGTTTGATAATCGACAGCAATACAGAACGGCGTACCGATCAAATCCTGTCGGGTATACCGCTTCCCGATGGCATCGCGTTCTTCATAAATTACCCGAAACTCCGACCGCAGGCTCTTCACAATCTCTTCCGCTTTTTCGGGCAGACCGTCTTTCCGAACGAGCGGGAACACAGCCGCTTTGATCGGTGCCAGCGCCGGGTGTAACTTTAAATACGTCCGTTCTTTTTGCTGGTCGCCTTCACCAACGGTTTCTTTTGTAAATGCATTGCAGAATACCGCTAAAAATAAGCGGTCTGCCCCCACCGACGTTTCCACCACATACGGGATGTAATTACCATACGGCTTGCCCGTAGCAGGATCAACCTCATTGTCGAAGTACTGCTGCTTTTTGCGGCTCAGTTCCTGGTGCGCTTTCAGGTCGAAATCAGTACGGGAGTGAATCCCTTCCATTTCGCGAAAACCAAACGGAAATTTATATTCGATATCGACGGCTGCGTTGGCGTAGTGCGCCAGTTTTTCGTGAATATGAAATTTGAGTTTATCGGCGGGCAAGCCAACGGCCTGGTGGAACTTCATCCGCGTATCACGCCAGCTTTCATACCACTGCATTTCGGTGCCGGGACGCACGAAAAACTGCATTTCCATTTGTTCGAACTCGCGCATCCGGAAGGTAAATTGCCGGGCGACGATCTCGTTCCGAAACGCCTTCCCGATCTGAGCGATGCCAAACGGAATTTTCATCCGGCCCGTTTTCTGCACGTTCAGAAAGTTGACAAATATACCCTGCGCCGTTTCGGGGCGGAGGTAAATCAAACTGGCGTCTTCGGCCAGGGAACCGACTTGCGTCGAGAACATCAGATTGAATTGCCGGACTTCGGTCCAGTTATCGGTGCCCGACACAGGATCTTTAATACCTTCGGCGATGATGAGGTTACGAACGCCTTCAAGGTCGTTGTCGCCCAGTAAACGACCCATTTCCTGCAACAGCGCTGTGCTTTTTTCCTCATCACCAGCATTGGCGTAGGCCTCGGCTTTGAGTTCCAGCAGTTGGTCGGCGCGGTAGCGTTTTTTAGAATCGCGGTTGTCGATCATGGGGTCGTTGAACGAATCCACGTGACCCGACGCCTTCCACGTCAGCGGGTGCATGAAGATCGACGCGTCAATGCCGACAACGTTGTCGTGCAGTTGTGTCATGGCCTTCCACCACAGCGTTTTGAGGTTATTCTTTAATTCGACGCCATTCTGGCCGTAGTCATACACGGCTTGCAACCCATCATAAATTTCAGACGATGGGAACACGAAGCCATATTCTTTGGCGTGGGCGATAATGTCTTGCAGCGATGTGGCGGGTGAGCCGGCGGCTGGCGTTTGCGGAGTATTCATACGTGGGCGCAAAAATACGTTTTTATGCGCAAGTGTACACGGGCATTCCGTTAATTGGTCGTCTATCAGCCTTAATTCAACGTAAAGGCAACTTACACGCGCTCCATGAACGTTCCGCATCTCACTAAAAAGAACCGATACAAAGCGAGTGGATACAGGCCACCTTATCCTTCATTCCCCACTATCGATTTCCCGTCAAAACACAAACTGCAGCTGATTGTAAACCAGATAGCTAATTTATAGCCTAAAGTAGCACGTTTAATATACCGATAAATCCAATACATAAATATTAGCGTATCTATCCGCATATTTCATCAATAATTATCATAAAATCTTTACGTAGATAGCTGCTTAATCTAACTGGCACCACTTGCGTTCTGGTTACCATAAAAACGCGCGGAGGGGCTGATAAACATAACTTTATGGCCAACTGTATACGGTTTTTCTTCTTCTTACTTAGCATCGCATCCGTATCTGATTTGTTCGGTCAAGCCCTACCGGATACGATAACCACACGGCAACGGTTCATGACCGAGGTAGGCGGGTTCGGTTCATCAGCCTCCCAGACCCCTTTCTGGTTTCGCTCGCGTCAGTATGGTACGATTCCCTTGACCGGACCGGCCGGCCTGGTGCGTATGGGCTTCACGAGGCAGTTTGGTAATTTCCAAAACCCGCACAACGTTCACGTTAAAGTATCCGTCGAAGGCGTAGCTAATATCGGAACAACCTCGCGGGTTATTTTGCCGGTAGCTTTTGCCAGCCTGTTGTTTAAAAATTTCGAACTCTATGCCGGGCGACGCCGGGAAGTATTCGGCCTGGTCGATACGCTGCTGTCTTCCGGCTCCTATGCCTGGTCAGGCAATGCGCTTCCGCTTTACAAAGTGCAGCTCGGCACGCGCGGTTATGCGCCGATAGGCTTCACCAAAGGCGTGCTGGCCATCAACGCTTTATATGCACATGGATGGTTTTCCAATACGGATTCTGTTCAGAATTCTTTTCTTCACCAAAAGGCTTTATTTGCCCGAATTTCCATAGCCAAAGGCCGGATAAAACTTTACGGCGGATTGACTCATTTAACGCAGTGGGGCGGCCGTTCTGAGGCAATCGGTTATCTGGCTCCCCATGGCCAGATTCCCAGTTCGTTTAAGGATTACCTAAACGTTGTTTTTGTAAGACAGCCACCCGCCGATACAACGAAATATAGCCAGTTTGACTCGGACAACCAGGTGGGGAATCATTTAGGTTCAATTGATTTCGCACTGGAAATCAATACGAGTGAGTCAAACTGGTTTCTCTATTATCAACATCCTTACGAAGATAAATCCGGGGTTGCTTTTCAAAATATGCCAGATGGTTTGTATGGCATCCGTTGGAAAAATCAGCGCAATAATCAACGCTTTCAGCTTAAGCAGCTGACACTCGAGTTTTTAACCACACTGAATCAAAGTGGATTCACAAAAGAGATCGGAAACCGTCTGTATAATGGTGCAGACGATTATTTTAACAACGGTCAGTTTGTTGACGGCTGGACTCACAAACAACGTGTAATAGGTACGCCATTCATGACACGCTGGCTGGATTCCAGAGAGGATTTACACGATCTGAAAGGTGGTAATCCATGGGATGGCCGCTACATGATCAGCAACAATCGGGTTCAGGTTGGGCATCTTGGCCTACTGGGCCAATGGCCTTCCGGCACCCAGTTATGGGCCATGTTGTCCTTCAGCAAAAACTTTGGGCGGCCTATTTCGACTGATCCAAGGATGCCTCTATCCCAGTTTTCGGGGCTAGCAAGATTGCAAATACCGGTGCAATGGTTTGGGAGATCCCAGTTATGTTTGGCTATAGCCAGCGATCAGGGAGCCTGGCTGACTAATAACGTGGGCGGATGGGTAAGCCTAAAAAAAGTAATTCAACGATGATTGAAACGAAGCCTGCCTGAACGCGGGTTTAATGCAGCCGAAAACGTATACCAACAAAAAAATGTATAAATAATACGTCTGATCTACTCACTTTTTAATTGATCCGGAACCTGTGAAGCTCTAAAGAAAAATGGTTTACTGCCAGCGGGAGAAATCGTCATTTTGGGAAGAAGACTCAGTACATTCTGTTTCTGCAAAACGTTTAGAAACAATTCTTCGTATTGCTTCAGTACAAGTGGCCAATGATAAACTGTATTGATTTTTTTTCGATTAGCGTCCAAAATCGCCTGATGATCACACTTCTGCTGTGTATCCGCCACCGTTGTAATATCTGCTTCGTCGGTAAAATAAAAACCATCTGTACCTAAAATTGCCTTATTAAAAATATTGTCGTAGGCGCATATTAAGGCGTTGGAACCCATTGCCTCCAGAAGCGATGGATTTGTTCCACCTACCGTATGGCCATGGAAATACATGTTTGAAAAGTAACGTAAATTATTCAGTACCTCAATGTCAAATATGGCCCCCACAAAGCGTATGTTATCGTGATTTTTGTATTTAGCCACAAGAAAGCGGCCGTACTTCGTATTATGGTTACCAACCACGATAAAAGGCATTTTAGACTTAGCTTTCGCAATTCCCGATAAAATAACATCAATACTATTATCCGATTGAAGTCGGGCCATCAGCATGTTGTACTTGTATGGCATTAATGAAAATGAGTCGAGCACTTGGGGATCAGGCTGCTCGAAAACATACGAACCATAGGGTATATACGTTGACGACTTCTGGTACAGCTCAGTAATATGGCTTTTGATTCCTACCGAATCAGCAACCAGGTAATCGCTGGATTGAACGGCAAATCGTTCTGCGTGGCGCAAAAACCAGCGCACTAACGGAGGATACTTACTTCGCTTCCATTCAACACCATCCATGTTAGTCACAATGACTGGTTTCCGGGGAAGAAGAAATCCCCATACCGAGTTTGTCGTGTAGCCAAGCTGAACGATTATATCGAAATTCCGACTATGGGTGTTTACGATACAATTGAAATCATAGATAAATTGACCAGCCAGTCCCAAGTAAGACTCAGGGTCATAACAATGTACAATATCAACACCATGGTAATCGCTTTTTTGGTAGGTATGATAATGAGAATTATACACAACAACCTGGTGGCCTTTCTTCACCAAATCAACGGCCAGGTATTCGGCAAACTGCTCAAAGCCACCATAATTGTTAGGAATACCCCGCGTACCAATAATTGCAATTTTCATGTTGAGCTTTAAGTAAATCGTAAAAAGTCAAGCTGTTGACGTATAAAAAAAACTGTGATCACTAAATTTCTTGGACGTGACTTCTGGTTTTTACGAGCCGTGCTGGCACACCTGCAAGAATAGAATTATCGGGAAACGATTTAGTAACCACAGCACCAGCGGCAATTACGCAACCAGATCCAATGCTCACTCCATCCAGAATAGTTACGTTTGAACCAAGCCAGCAGTTATCCATTATTCGAACGCCCTTCCTAGAAACACCCTGCTTTTTTATTGGTGTAGACAGATCCGTGAACGTGTGATTTTCTGAAAATATTTTTACACCCGGGCCTATAATTACGTTATCACCAATATCAATTCCACCTTGCCCACTTAAATAAGCATTAGAATTTATACCCGTTCCATTACCAATTTTTATACCCATCCCAAGGTTTGATACAACACCCGTACAGATCAAAATAGAATTTCGCCCGATTGACACATTATCACCAATGCAAATCCCATTCAAGGAAAGTGCATTCATTAAGCTATTATCATCAATTATAAAATTCCGGCCAAGACTAATTTTTCCAGCACGAACAATCTTGACTGACTTTCCAATAAATACCAATCCTTTCGTTTCTTTAAAAAATGGTTTATGGACAAGCCCTCTTACGGCCTGCCAAAACCTACCCCACAAAATAATCAGTGCTTCGTCTGTCGATAAAGCATTAACCAGATTATAATCAGGATCCTGCTTGATGAAGCGAATTAGTTTTCCCAGGTCCATAAGCAAGCATTATAGTTAAAAGTTGATCAACAGCATTTTTCCAGGTGAAAGCGGCACTATGTTCAATAGCTTTAGCCTTCATCATCGCGTAAAATAGTTCGTTAGCCAGAAGTTTATCGATACTGTCGGCTAAACCCTGGCTATCATCCGGATCTATATAAAGAGCAGCAGTGCCACATACTTCAGGCAGAGAAGTCCGGTTTGAAACAATAACAGGAACACCGCATTTCATGGCTTCCAGTGGCGGTAACCCAAAGCCTTCAGCAAAGGAAGGAAAGCAGAAAATATAAGAGCAGGCATACAGTTTATACAGATCATTATCAGGAACAAACCCTAGGAAAATAACCCGATCATCCAAACCGTTTCGGGTAATTAACGCATTTACACGTTTATCATCGGTTCTTTTGCCACCAGCAATAATCAGTTTAACCGACTTGTCCTGCATTAAGTGGACGCTGTTGACCAGATTTAGTATGTTCTTCCTCACATTCAAGCGACCGACATACAAAATGAATTTATCAGGTAATGTATATTTGGCATAAATGTGTAAGATATCGTGAGCATTGTAACTACTTAACTCCTTGAAATTTTCGCTAATGCCATGATGAACCACGAATATATTTTTTCTGTCAAAAATATTGTGTCTAATCAATCTACCTCTCTCCGTATCAGATATGGTAATGATTGCATCGGCCCACTTAGCCAACCAGATCATTGGCTTAAAATAAATATACTCCTTTAATGAATAATATTCGGGATATTCTACAAATAGTATATCATGAATGTAAACTAATTTCTTGTAACTACCGGGTAGAAACGTAGTATAATTTTGGAACAAAACAACATCTACTTTATAATACAAAGCATAAAAATGTAGTAATAATACATTCGACAATAAAGTGATTAACTTTGGCACAAAAATTAAATGCACATACGGCATATCACCCCATACATTTACCGCTTCTTTTCTATGCTTACTCTGAACAAACAAGTAAAGCTCATAATCATTTTTTTGCACAAGCAACTGATCAACAATATTTCTTAGAACCATCCTGCCGCTTGGTGGCCCTTCAAAATACCATTTAGCATCTAACGCAAGTTTTGCCTTTTGTGTATTGTCCATCAAACAAGTTGCTTGCCAGTTAACCAATTAGTTTCTGCCTCTTCATACCAGTGATTCAGTAATTTCAGCCTGTTAGGCCAGCTGTGTTTGTGACTGCATTCAACGGTACTTTTCGAAAGCTGATTTAAAAAAGCAGGGTTGTCTAATAAAAAGTTGATTCTGGAAACTATTTCTTTCAGCATTAGAGGCTGTTTATTGACTGAAATCTTTATTGAGCAACGTTCACATAAGGTATCTCGCATACCTGAGTGATCTAATGTTAATGTAGGAACGCCATAACTTAACGCTTCAAACATTACAGATGGATTTCCCTCTGTAATGCTGGTTATAATATGCAAATGCGCATTCGCCATAATGCGCAACGCTTCCTGCCGCTCCACAAGTCCATGCCATTCGATTTGATCGTTGATCTGTAAAGCAATAGCCAAGTCGTTTAGCGATTGTAGCAATGGCCCCGCCCCAACGACATGTAATTTCCATTTTCTCCTTTTTACAAATGCTAATGCCTGTAACAGCAAAGACAAATTTTTACGATCAATGAGCGTGCCACACCAAATAATTTCCAGACAATCAAGAGTGTTTAAATATCTATTATCATCAAGTTCCAAAGTGGCTATTGGACCTTGCTCAGATAATAGATAGCTAGGTAATCCATAGTATTTTTTTATATTTTGCTGATCAGCACTGGTAGCAGCAATCAGAATATTGGCTCTGTTCATCGCTTGCCTTACACGGGAAGAATACTGTAGCTGATACCAATTAATTATATTTTTACTGTTAAATAAAAATTTACTTTTGGTAGACCTTCCAACTAATAGCCGATCATCAATTTTTACAGTACCACCAATAGGCCCCCACACAAAAGGTTTGTTCAGTTTCCAAAGGAAACCTGGTTCTCTAAATCCAATGGGGCCTAGTTGATGCACAAGTTGGATATCCTGTTCATCAACGATACGCTTAGCTGTATCAAAAGCACTCTTTTGCCATAGGTAATAAGCTAAATAAAACATCCAGCCAAAACCTATTTTATTAAGCAGATTTATCGACAAGGCTAACTTATTGGCTCTGACTTCTATAAAATCAACATTAGCAATATGATTATACTTGAGATAATTTTTTAAACTGTCGGTGTCACCCATATGCTCATCGGAGATGCCATACAATACCCACAACTTATGCTCTTTAGCTAAGTTGAGGATTGTATTCCAGGCAGCACCATATTCCGATCCCCTATAAGGAGAAATTGCATAGGCAGATACTAAAATCCTTTTCATTCTTTCACTATAGCTAATTGTCGTGTATCAATGCTGGTATTGCACTTACGCTTAACCAATAGTCTGCGTTCAGCCGTTTGCCCAAACGAGATATAATAACCAATAAAAATTGAAAATATTACCATGTTGACGTTGTAAAAAGAGGCTATGGAATAGTTCGTAACAAGTAATCCAAAAACAGACCCGGCAACGATCAAAAAAATATTTTTTGCGAATTGGTTGGTAATAGAAGAGAATCTCCAGCTGTCTCTAAACAAAGAGAGGTAAAAAAAGAGCGTCATCAGCAGACCGAAAGCACCCATCTTTACCAATGTGTAAACATAGCCATTGTGAAGTATGGGAATTTTTTTAAAATCGCTCCCGCCAAGATCTATAAATAAACCAAGGTCAATGGTTTGACCTAACCCCCTACCAATCAATAAGTTATGAAACTGTCCATTGTAGTAGGTTGCCATACCTTTATAGGATTCAAAACCACGATAACTCATGTTTACGTCTTCATCGGACTTGTAATCTTTAATGTCAATTTCTCGAAACGAATGCATGAATTTATTTACAAAACTATTATCCGATTTTGCCAAAAAATCTCCTGTCTGTATTGACGCCACAGAGACCAGCATACAAAATAGGATGGCAAAGAGAGCAGACCCTCTCATAGCATTCAATTTTCTTATATATAGAACAAGTAACACGCAGAAAAGAAAAATCCAGTAGGTTCTTGATGCGGCCATGTAAATACCGAGCAGATTAAAAAGCAGGAAAAATAGGGCGTAGCTCCGCTTAAAAACTTTAGCTGGACCTGAATTACAATATAATAGAATTAGCGAACCTAATATAGGTGCGGGTGATCCTTCTGCCCTGCCTATTATCCGTGCTGAGTAGGGATCCAGTAAAGCACCGAATCCAACTTTTGAAATAGAAATTAATACTGACATTACCGATGTAAAAAAACCCACAAGGACTATTATTTTCAAAAAATGCATGGAAGAAATTTTTGTACTTAATGCAAAGCCTAACGCAATAAATAAAATAGGCATCAAAAAGTAATAACAATCCTTGATGGACAAGTAAGCATCGTTGTTTATACCAGCAAACGACGAAAATAATATTGGTATTAATATCAAAAGGAACCGATTCGCTTTTTCTCGCTTCAAGGATACAACAGGATTTAAGATCACAATAAAAATCAATGATAGCACAAGCACTATGTTCTGCATACTGAAATATGCACTAATGACGATAAGGAGTAGCAAAAAAAGTGACATTATATACATACCTCTTCCTTATCTTTTTTTACAAATAGACTTGAGATCAAGCGGTAAACGCTATTGACTTTTCTACTAACTTTCCAATAGTCTAGAAAAGGTTTATACTCATGTTTTTTGTAGTAATAAGCAAGAGAAGATTCTAACAGTTTACTTTTTGAATTATTAAATTTTTTCCCAATAGAAGACGATATATTATGAATAACATATCTGTTCTTAATAATTACAGCATTGTCATTATTCCTCAGACGGTAATAATAATCAGTTTCTTCACAATACAGAAAAAATTCTTCATCAAACAGACCATTTTGCTTGATAACTTCATTTCCGAATATCATAAATGCCCCAACGATATACACATATTTATGATTATACCAAGTAAATTTGTTTAATAACCGATGGATCTTCAATACTTCTGTAAATAGGCTTTTATACTGGGGATATAGATCAAAAGTAACAACTCTACCACCAGGATTTTTTTGAATTATGGTACCGTACTTAGTTCGATTAAAATTTTTCCTTATCTCGCTCACTATCTCGGAGGTAAAGACAACATCTGCATTAGACAAAACAAAAATGTCGTGATCACCGAAATAGTTTATACCCCTGTTACATGCGTAAGCGTATCCGTTATTTGGTATAAAATCTACCTGAAAACTTACCCCCGACTGGATGTAATCGCCTAAATCCTTCATCCGATCATTAGTTGACGTTTCAAGGATTAGGAAGTCAATACCCAAGGGTGAATTATAGTTTATGAATGAGCTAAAAAAGGCGAGCACATCCTCGTAGCTATCATGCGATATAATTGTGATTCCTATCGTTTTCATAAATGTAGATTTAGTACATCTGAATAAGGTACTTATATTACCAATCGGCATGTATTTTCCTAACGAAACAGATACTCAACTTTAATAACCAAACCTCTTGAGTTATCAATATAGTACTAATATAAATCTATTTTCTAATAATACTAGATTCTGCAACTATTTTATTTACCATTTTCTTATAAAGCAAACAAAATGGCGCTACTGTTTTGTATTTCTGTGTAGTTTTCTACGTCGATTCGATTACTTAAGCTGATTTGATTACAACTCGCCAGATAAAATCGCGCACATCGTTTGTCGACGGTGCCAATCTTCCTTATTTGCTTTTATCGATATCCACACGCGGCTGATAATTTTCATTACGTTTAATTTTCTTAACAGCATCGAAACTTTTTCTTTACGTGTCTTCGGTTTATGAGCCAATACATTGCCTGTACTACTTAGCACAGGTTTCCGTTCAGGCTCTTTGTACCTCGAAAATTTAGTTTTATCTAAATGATCTTTATTGAATGGTGAAAAGTCAACAAATCGACAGGTCAGTTTTAAATTACTGGCTATTGTTCTTATCGATTTTTCAGAAAACCAGTAATGATGCACTGGAGGTAACTCTGTATCCCAAGAAACTTGGGGCGGGTAAGCGCTTTTATTGGGCGTTGTGATAATAATTTTACCGCCAGGGTTAAGTAGCATCGACAAAGCCTCGATAAAATCAACGGGATCAGTTACATGTTCAATTACTTCGGTTAATAATATGATGTCAAACTGTTCGTTACCTTCTTCTACCATTTTGTAAATATCCATGCACTTGTAATAATCGCCATATTTCTGTCTAGCCTTACTGATCGCTTTTTCAGAAATATCTATACCCATGATATCGAACCCATCTTCGTGTAATGCATAGGATAAATAACCCAGGCCACAGCCAACCTCGATTAATTTCATATCTTTTGTAATGATTTTTTTCTCAATACAATCGGCTATTGCCCAGTACATATCTTCCGTATCAGCCAAGTAATGCAGTGGTTTATGTTCTTCTAAAACCTTGTCAGCGTAGGTATAGTATCTATTGTAGCCAGGAACCTGATTACCATGATTGTAGATTAAATCATAAATCAATTCCGTTTCGGCAGACGCATCATTCCTAATAAAAGATGTATCACATTGGCCGCAATGCAGGATATCATAAAATGAGTTCTCTTTGTAACCCTGTATAGTTTTTAAAACTTTCGCTGGCTCGAAGCAGACGTTACACAATGGCTGCGCTTGTGTCATAAGTCGTTTTATGTTTTTGTTTGAGAAAAATAGATAAACTTGTGGCGACTAGCGCTTCGGTTATAATCACCGAAAAAACCGTACCGGTGGCTAAAAAGTAATACGTTAATACACAATTCAACAGGACGCCTGTACCAGCTGCCAGTATCAATACTTTACTTACTACCCGGCTATAACCGCAGGCCAATAGACAGATATACGGCAGCAAATTGAAAGAAACGGAGAAGGGAAGTATTGCACTAATTTTTATCAGATTCTCGACGTACGCATTATCTTCTTTTAGAAAATAATACGTGATTCTGTTTGCCTGAGAAAATATAATTAGACTGAGTACAGCATTGAGTCCAACAAATGGCTTGGCTAATGTCCAGACGAAATGCTCGATTTCATCGAACCCTTTGGTTAGTAACGAACATGCCTTTGGATAAACAACTTGCGTAAATATGGCTATCGGTTGCTTACTGATTACAATCACTTTCTCAACGATCCCGTAGTATCCCACAGTTACAGAATCGGTAAAGAAACCAACCAACAAAATAGTAACACCGCCAAAATATAAATTCACCGATATATTGGCGACAAATATATCCCAGCTATCTCTCAGTGAATACAGGATATGTCTCCAGCTAGTTCGAACAAATTTTACGGTGTACTTTTTTCGTAAAATAATTATCAATACCAATGCGCTCAGTAGTACGGACAACCCCAGTAAAAAGTTGACCGCTATATAATCCTGCTTTTCATTTACCAGGTAGAGAATCGAAAACACGTAAGCTAGTTTTGACAAGGCATTTACGCTGGAGGCTATAAACAAAATTTCCATGCCCTGAAAAACCCAGAAAGGTAACAGTGCTTGTGCCAGTACATATACTGTGCTTAAAGCGTACAGTCGCACATTAATTGTATAGCCTTTATTATACCACGCAATCAGAAAATAACCAGCCAGCAGAATGATTATACCGAAACTAAAGAGCGTTAATTTGGCCAACAATGTGTTTGTGTATATCGCTGACATTTTTTTTGGATTATTCCTATGGATTGATATTTGCCGCGTTGCAGTCAAATTGAATCCATACTCTGTTAGTACAGTGAATACTGACATGAAGCCAAACACGTATGCGATTTCGCCAAAATTATTCAGGCCTACTGTTTTTATCAGATAGGGCGTCACTACCACAGGTACTGATAAGTTCACCAGTTGAAAAAAACCAGTCAGGCAAAAGTTTTTAATCACCGACGACGCAGCAAATGCTTTGACATACGTTTTTGCCTGTTGTAGACTTTTCATGTATCTGATCCTTTCTAACAGATTATAAGCTCTGACTTACATTCGTCTGTGCTCCTATTTTACTCTTCAGGTTTTTGGCTCTTACGGGCAGAGCTGCAATGACCTGATTAAGAATTGAAGTGCTTTTTAACATCGACATTACCGTTAACCAGCACAGCATCAGGTCAAACACCAGCGACTGCCGTTTTATGTAATAGAGGTCATACCGTAGCCGATGTTTCATCTTAATCAATTTGTCCGTTTCTCCGCGCGCCCCGCGCACCTGGGCTAGCCCCGTTATACCGGGCCGCACTGTATAGCGCTGGGCGTAATCAGTCAGGCTAAACCAATACTGGCTATCATCCTGAATCGCGTGGGGCCGGGGACCAACCAGGCTCATATCGCCTAGCAGGACATTCAGAAACTGGGGCATTTCGTCCAGATTCGTCCGGCGCAGGAAACTTCCCAATGGGGTAATCCGTGGATCATTTGTTGTTGCCTGTCTGAAAACCGGATTTTCCTGGTGGTACATCGTACGGAGTTTCATACAACGAAATACGCGTCCGTTGCGGCCGGTTCGGGTCTGTAAAAACAGGGCGGGGCCCGGCGAGGTAGCCCGAATAAGCAGTGCCAGCACCGGAATCAGCCAGATCAGGATCGATACTATGACCAGCAGCGAAATGCTCACATCGAAGATGCGCTTACCATACGGCACGTACCTTGTTCTGGCAATTGTAAGATTGGCCTGTTTGGCAGGGTTAGTCTCAATCTGAGAATATAAAAAGGAATCTACTGAAAGCATAGTAATTATACGTTAGTGTGACGATTACACTATCGAGACTATCCGGGGCTTCAACGCAGGGAACGTTGATTACGCCAGAAAGCCTTACGCTGTCATATGGCAACTTCTACAGTCTGTTCTACAGTCAGCCGCTGGGTTACAGAAACCCGCTTCGTTCACGCTATTGAGTAGCGTCTCACTCTATTCAGGAAAGGAACTCTACAGCTTGTGTCAGCTTACACCGAACCCTTTTCGCTCAGTAGAAAAGGGTTGTGTTTGGCGGTTTTGGGCAGATGCCTGCCATACACTGACAATGCTTCGGGAGCGTAAATTTTGCAGCATATACATTATGTTAATACTATTTTGACGGATACGCTAATAACAATAAGATACTTATAACTGTATACTAGAACCTACTATGCTAGAACCATCTCTTATCAAGACGGCTGATTTATAGGGTATTTACGAAAGGTTATATACAACAGATGTACTAAATTTTATATTATTAAAAAAATACTTTACTTAATTGATTAACCATTTACTTATTCTTTAAAATATTCAATTTATACACATATGTATTTTACCGAAAAACAAATGGTTCATATACACAGCATACATACAAAGGACAAACCGCATACATTTATCCGCCCTCTGACCGATCCGGTTACCCTACGTAAGGCTTGTTGCCATCAGGCGTTCTGGCCCGGTCGCTATTTCTATTCACAAACTATCTTTCTTATTTGCCAATGCATTTTTTCACTTATAAAACCTGGCATCGTCTTGTGCTTCTGGGAGCCGCCGGCCTGTATATAGCGGCATCTACACCTTCTGTTGTTAGAAACGCGGTGACTATTCGAGAGGGGTTATCCCTGAGCAATCCATTTTCATCGACCAAGTACCGCTTTGGCGATCTGTACGGGTTATCGTTTTTACCTGCCTTCCGGCTCCCCTACCACATTTATCCCACTCATTCACCCATCAAAAAATCAGGTCCAGGGCACGACTTGTGCATTTTAGGCGATTCCTACACACTGGTGGCTCAGCTTCAGCCCGAATCGTTCCACGGTATCGATCAGGTGCGCCTAGTTCCTCTTGATGATGTGCTGAAGAATACAGAAACTGAATTACCCGAACCCACCAAACCGTCGGCCTCTATTCTGGTCATTGAAACAACCGAACGGTTGGTTAGAGACCGCTTTGGCGTTACCCGATCCACAAACTCATCAGTGACCGGTTCTCCACGACCTGTGACCACCACAGTGGCGCAACGAATGGGTCATCTGTGCAGCGTCTTTCTTGACAATCTCTTCTCAGGGACAGACATCTCCTTCGGGCTGGAAACATTACTGTTTGATTATACGCTGTTCAGGCCGTTGAAGGAAGCAAAGGCAGCCTTTGTTTACGCCTGCTTTGGCCGCATATCAGAACGCGTTTTGCCCGCTCCCGACGGGCACCGGCTTTACCTTAAAGAAACCGTAACAGGCACGACGACCAGCTCGTTTTCTCCAATTGATTCAGTGCAACTCAGCCAGGTCGTATTGGGACTGAACCACCTGCACCAGTGTGCCAGGCAACGAGGTTACAGCGATGTTTTCCTGTCGATTATCCCCAATCCGGTCTCGGTTATCGAAACCAGTCGCCCCAACTACAATCACCTAATCGAGCAAATCGAACACCATCCGGGCCTGAGCCTGAAAGTCATCAGCCTGTATGATCAGTTCCGCACCAGAGGGCATGTCTACTACCACCCTTCTGATACACACTGGAACCAGAATGGGGTCAATGCGTGGGTATCTGCCATGAATCAGTCATTCACCAGTAGCAGCGGTCAGGATGCTTTTTAATTCACTCCAGTTCCTGGTTTATTTTATTATTGTCACGCTGGCTTATTATTACCTGGGCTGGAGCGGGCGATGGCGGCTATTACTGCTGGCGAGCGTTTACTTTTACATGGTTTTCAAGCCCGCCTATATCCTCATTCTGGGGCTAACCATCGGTATCGACTACCTGGCAGGTCTCTGGCTGGAAAAAACACAGGGTACCGCCCGCCGTAGGGTACTTTTGCTCTCGCTGATTACCAACATCGGCATTCTCGTCTTCTTTAAATACATCGGCTTTTTTACCGATAATGCGGCCACCCTGTTCGATCTGGCCGGGCTGCATGACGTAGCCCAAACGGTTACCTCCTTTTCGAGCCAAGTATTTGTGGCTGTGCTGAACCTGTTTGGTCAGAGTGGCATCACGTCCTTCAAAGACAACCTGAGCATCCTGCCGATCGGTCTGTCATTTCACACGTTTCAGGCCATGAGCTACACCATCGAAGTGTATCGTGGCCACCAAAAAGCCGAGCGGCATTTCGGCATTTACGCACTTTATGTCATGTTTTATCCGCAACTGGTGGCTGGTCCCATTGAGCGCCCCCAGAATGTACTCTGGCAATTTCACCGTTATTTTCGTTATGATTTTGAGAACGTTAAGGCAGGACTGATGCAGATGGCCTTTGGCTTTTTCAAGAAAACGGTCATTGCCGATCGACTGGCAATGACCGTCAATCAGGCGTATACGCAGCCCGATCAGCAAAACGGGCTAACGATGCTGGTGGCCACATTTTTCTTTACCTTCCAGATCTATTGCGACTTTTCGGGCTACTCGGATATTGCCATCGGGGCAGCCAGGGTAATGGGCTTCGACCTAATGGAGAACTTCCGGGCCCCTTACCTGGCGCAGTCGGTGTCCGAATTCTGGCGACGCTGGCATATTTCACTCTCGACCTGGTTTCGGGATTATGTTTACATTCCGCTGGGCGGTAGCCGTAAAGGCGAGTCTCGTCAGTACGTCAACCTGCTGATTGTGTTTCTGATCAGTGGTCTCTGGCATGGCCCTAACTGGACTTATGTGATCTGGGGAGGATTGAACGGGTTCTATCAGGTGCTGGCGGTTCTGCGCGAGAAAGCACTGGCCCGGTTCGGTTTTCCGGCTACCAGCTTCCAACGAATTCATTTACCCATCCCGGATCGGCCAACCCATTTGCCTGCATGGCGGGCTATCCTGAATACCGTCCTGACGTTTGGGCTCATCATGCTGACCTGGGTATTTTTCCGAGCGGCCAGTGTGAGCGACGCCTTGCTCATTCTTCATCGTATTGCCACCCTCTCCCTGCTGGAGCCCATTCGTAGCCCGCTCAATGCTGCGGAGATGTGGTTTAGCCTGGTGCTGATCGGCTTACTGCTCCTTAAAGAATATCACTATCTATCGATTCCGACACGCCATACAGGCCGGTTTTACCTACTTTTTACAACACTTATTTTCGTTATTTATTTTTTCGGCGTTTTTAATGCTAATCAGTTTATTTATTTTCAATTTTAGTAACTAACATCTTTCTGTTTGCCTGCTCACTTTATTCTGCACCAGTTGATGGAGCCTATTTCTACCAAACATCCGGTCCGGGTATATACGGTTGATTTACTGCGTTTTATAGCTGCGTTCTCGGTCGTGCTTTATCATTACACATTTCGCGGTTATTATGCTGATAACCTTAACCCGGTTGTGTATCCCGCCCTCGAATCAGTATGTAAGTATGGCTATTTGGGGGTGAATTTATTTTTTATAATCAGCGGCTACGTTATTTTGATGTCAGCGTATAAGAAGAGCCTGCCGCAATTTCTCGTATCGAGAATCTCCCGCCTTTACCCAGCTTATTGGGTTGCCTGTACCCTAACATTTCTGGTTGTGTGGTTTTTTGCCCCATCGAAAAACACGGCAGCCTGGTCCTACTATTACGACCTTTCTCTACCAAAATACCTCGTTAACTTAACCATGCTCCAACGCTTTGCCGGTGTAGTCAACGTAGACGGCGTATACTGGACGTTAGGGGTCGAGCTTAGTTTTTACGCATTGATTTCGGTACTTATTTTCCATAAACTTTTCGATCAGCTCATTCCCATTCTCATCGGCTGGCTGGCTATAACGGCCATTCTGGGTCCTGACTCAACGAGCCCTTTTAGTTTGTTGCTCTTCCCCAAATACAGCCCGTTTTTTATAGCGGGTATGTTATTTTATTTGCTGCAAACCAGATTCGCGACTCCCTGGAAACTCTATACTTTATTAGGCCTTTCTTTGCTACTCGCCATGCGCTCGATTGTCCGGGAAAGCGAGGAATACAGTCAGCATTTCGGGCAGGAGTTTTCCCCGCTGGTAGGCCTGACTCTGTTATTTTCCTTCTACATTGTCTTCTGGCTGATTGTCCATGGTCGGCTTGCTCTGACCTCCTATAGCTGGCTGGCCATGGCCGGTGCCCTTACGTATCCATTATACCTGCTTCATCACAACATCGGCTTTATCCTGTTTTACCGATTGAGCACCTCGGTCAACAAATACTTGTTGCTGGTCTTTCTAATCGGGATTATGCTTTTCGGCGCGTACCTCATCCATACGCTGGTTGAGAAGAAATTTGGCCCGATGCTGGGACAAACGTTGAGCAGGCGTTTACACTCCATTGCCCGCGTAAGACATATATAAATAAAAAAGGGGCTATTAGCCCCCTTTTTTACTCAGGGTAACAACAGCACAAGAGGAAGGCTAGCTTTAAGACTCACATAGCTACGTCCTCTGAATTCACCACTTCGCCCCCACCAGGTAACGTGGTCGCCGTTGGTTTGATTTTCGTTTAACATGTTTATTTCGGCGCTAACCATTAAATACGTTGAACTGACACCAGCCCTGACAGTGACCCCGGACGATACACCTAAGTCCACGGTCTGTGGTATAGGATCAGAAATCAGGTCACCCTTCCCCCGGAAATAGTTGCCGATACCGACACCCACAAAAGGCGTATAGGTTGCCGTGCTGGGCGCAAAGTTATAGTCAAGCATCAGGGCAACCGAGTACATTGCCGACGCTTTAACCAGATTATACTGGCGCTCACTGGTCTTGTAAGTAGCCCGGTACGTGGATGGCATGATGCCTTCCAGGCGTAGACCCAGATTCAAACGGGGCGACAAGCTATATTGTGGTTCAATGAACAGGACGGGTGCCGTTTTTTGCAACCAGATACCACCGTAGGTATAGGTAGCCCCACCGCCTGCACCGATCAGGAGAGACAGTTCATTTCGCTTGCGTAGCTTTGTCGGCGAAGCGGGGGGCGATGCAGCCTTTTTCTCATTAACTGTGGAGGTTGCCCCAATCACAGACGTATTTTTACTAACAAGAATCGGAGCAACAGCGGCTTGGCCTGTCTGCTGAGCGTATCCTGCTTCTAACCCAAGCAGGCATAAAAATAGTATGCTAATAACGTAGATTTTATTTTTCATAATAGTAGAATAGTTAATGTTACCATATACGAAAAATTTATACATTATGGTTTTACCTATAGGCTGGTTTTCATCATTTTATAGGCTCTTTCTATAAACTATTTAGCCTTGGCGGTTTGGCGGTAAATTAATCTCAGGCGTTACATTTGCGCGCCCCACCGTCCAAGGGGCATGTTCAGCCGCTTTCAAGCCCTCATCCGCGATTATTTTGGCTTTTCGCACAAGGAAACTAGAGGATTTCTCGTCCTGCTTTTCCTGACGATACTCTGCCTGCTTATTCCTTTTGCTTATCGACTCCTATCCGACAGCACGCCGGTTGATACTTCGGCCGCCGATCAGCGTAAACTGGACAGTCTGGTGGCGCTGATGCAAATAGAAGAGGCTAAACAACCCAAATTCGCTGATCGCGGAGAGAAAGAAAAAACCACAGCCGAACGGTTCAGCGACCCTAAACTTGTCCATTTCGACCCGAATACGATCAGTGTGGCCGGTTGGCAGCAGTTGGGCGTACCCCGCTGGATGGCCGAACGAATTGAAAAATATCGCAGCAAAGGCGGTCAGTTTCGCCGGAAAGAAGATTTGCTAAAAATCTATGATTTCCCGCCTGACCTGTATGATCAACTCGAACCCTACATTACCCTGAAGGAAACGCCCCAGTCAACCCAATTTAAAAACGACCGGTTTACGGCGAACAAACCCTTCCCGAATCAGCCTTATAAACCGAACGACCGCCCCGCCTATTCTGAACGACCTGCAAAGCCTGTTCTTCAACCGTTCGATATCAACACCGCCGATACCGCTCAATTGATTGCCCTGAAAGGGATTGGCGCCACGCTGGCGGGTCGTATCGTTAAGTTCCGGGATGCACTCGGCGGTTTTGTTTCAACCGATCAGTTTCGCGAAATCTACGGCCTTGACTCGCTGGCGTTAACCGAATTGCAGACGTTTGGCAAGATCCGCTCGTCGGTGCGCAAGATTCCCGTGAATACCGCTTCGGCTGAGGAGCTGGACAGGCATCCTTTTTTATCCCGTCGGCAAGCGCAGATTATCGTGAATTACCGCGAACAACATGGGGCATATACATCGGCAGAATCGCTGAAACCTATCCGCGTTCTGGATGCGAAAACCATTGAGAAGATAGCGCCCTATCTGGAATTCTAATCGGTTTTTTGCGGCAGTAACGGTAAAATCAGGGCAGCAATTGCTTACTTGCTCAAGCCCTTACTGGCAAAACTCATGATACATTTCGTACGCTACGCGCCTATTCTTCTGTTTGGTCTGTTGCTTTGTTTATCGGGTCATAGCTGGGCACAGCGCCTGACATGGCCCAATGGTGCCAAAGCAGCTATTTGCCTGACCTATGATGATGCCATGAGTAGCCAGCTCGAACAGGCCATTCCCGTTCTCAATTCACTGCAGTTAAAGGGCACGTTTTTTCTTAACTCGCTAGCCGATAACAACGCAAGTGAGCAATGGCGACAGGCGGCTCAGCAAGGTCACGAACTGGCAAACCATACGCTGTTTCACCCTTGTCTGGCAGCAAAAGGCTGGAAACCCGTCTGGGCACTGGATAATTACACCTTCGACCGAGTGCTGAAAGAAGTTCAATCCATGAATACGCAATTGTACTTACTGGATGGAAAGAAAACCAAACGCACGTTTGCCTTTCCCTGTGGCGACACGACGGCGGGTGGCGTTTCATACCTGGACACCCTGCGTCGGTCAGGTTTGGTCAGTTACGGTCGTATGGTTGGCGACGCCAACGCCGTGGTCACTGATTTCGAGAACCTTGATCTTCTGCAGGTACCTTCGCTGGCTGTGCAACCAGAACATACTGCTGCCGACCTGATTGCCTATGCCGAAAAAGCTGCTCAACAGGGTGGTCTGGGCGTTTATCTGTTTCATGGCGTAGGAAGTCAATGGATAGCGGTATCGGCTGCGGAGCATAAAAAACTGGCCGAATACCTGGCGAACCACAAACAGACCTACTGGATAACGACTTTTGATAATGCAATGAACTATGTGTCGCAATGGCAGAAAAGCCATCCGTCGTCAGTGCATTCGAAATAGAACCAACTCGTGGGGAGCTGTTCTAACCTTTGCTTAGTAGCTTTTTTGCATGGCGATGAAGGAGCAATCTTTATGCGCCGAAAACATTTCCTCATCCAAAGATTGCCCCTCCGTCGCCAGGACAAACGGGGGCTTATAATAGCTAGCGGATTTAACGTCTTGTCAACACCACAACATTTTCGACATGGTGCGTGTGGGGAAACATATCGACCGGTTGCACACCGGTAACGATATACCCTTCATCCAGAATACCCAGATCGCGGGCCTGGGTAGCGGTGTTGCAGCTCACATACACAATTCGTTCGGGGGCCGCCTTCAGTAGCTGACGCGTTACCGCTTCGTCCATACCAGCCCGGGGGGGATCGGTAATCACGACATCAGGGCGGCCGTGTTGGGCAAAAAAGTCATCCGTCAGAATGTCTTTCATATCCCCTGCCACGAAGGTGGTGTTGGTAATCCCATTTACTTCGGCATTGACGCGGGCATCGGCCACCGATGCCTCGACGTACTCGACACCCACCACATGTTTTGCCAGACGGGCCACGAAAAGGGCAATCGTGCCAGTACCGGTGTAGAGGTCGTATACCCGCTCCTGCCCTGTCAGGCCAGCAAATTCACGGGCAACCTTGTAGAGGTTATAGGCCTGCTGGGCGTTGGTTTGGTAGAACGATTTCGGTCCAACCCGGAAGGTCAGGGGAACCGTTCCCCCGGCATCCATCTGCTCTTCGATATAGGGTTTGCCTGCCCAGTTAATAACCTCCTGATCCTGATAACTGTCGTTTTTCTTGGTGTTCAGAATATAATTCAGCGACGTAATTTGCGGAAACAAAGCGGCCAGATGATTCATTAACCCGTTGAGCAACTCGGGGTTGTCCTGCGCTACCTGCAACGTTACCATAAGCTGCTGCGTAGTATCGGCAGTACGGATAATGAGCGTCCGCAGATAACCGGTATGCAATTTGAGATTATACAACGTCATCCCATTTTGGTACACATAGTCAGCCACGGCCAGCCGGATAGCGTTGGACGGGTCGGGCTGGAGGTAACAGTGCTGAATCGGCAGCACTTTGTCAAACCGGCCGGGCACATGAAAGCCAACCGCCCGCTGGTCAATGGGTTCGTCAGTTCGTACTTCGGTCGAGGTCAGCCAACGGCCTTCCGCACAGGTAAATTCGAGTTTATTTCGGTAATACTGGGTTGGATGAGCGGCCATAATGGGCAGAATAGTGGGCAAAGCCACTTTGCCAATACGCGTCAGGTGATCGACCACCTGCTGGTGCTTAAAGCTCAGTTGTTCAGGATATTGAATGTGTTGCCATTTGCAACCGCCACAGGTTCCAAAATGCTCGCAGAAAGGTTCTGCCCGCAATGACGACCATTCATGCACGCGCTCGGCAACCGCTTCGCGATACTGTTTTTTGGAGTTAGTTATACGAAGATCAACCACGTCGCCGGGCGCAACACCTGGTCCACCGGTTGGGTTTTCAACGAAAATTACACCTTCATCCGTACGCACTATACACTTCCCTTCGGCGGCTACGGTATCGATTCGAACGCCAGCCAACCGTTCGGGTGTTTTATGGATCTTCCTACGCATAAGTCCTAAAAAACCGCTAATTTAAGCAGTCGTTTTCGGACAGACCCTATATTCACTATTTCTGCTTATGCCGAATTTGTACCGTTCTTTTTTAGTACCTCTTTTGTTGACCTGTTCGCTGTTGGTTATGAGCCCGTTGGCCCAGGCAACGCATATTGTTGGTGGCGAACTTGAACTTCGCTACCTCGGCACTCAGGGCGCTTACACCCATCGCATTATCCTCAATTTGTACTTCGATAATGTAAATGGCAATCCGGGAGCTGATGATGGACTCGTATCGGTGGGTGTTTTCGCGAAACGAACCAACCAGTTGATTGGGTATGTACCCCTTAACCGGATTAGCAGTGAGTTTGTCGCCTACACCAAACCCGCCTGTACAAATGCCAGCGTATTAAGTACCCGCCTGATTCGGCATAGCCTGGATCTCACGCTCGACCCGAACGTATTCAACGATGCCGGTGGCTACTACATGACCTGGGAACGGTGCTGCCGCAATGGTACAATTACGAATATTGAAGATCCAGGCGGGGCTGGCTCAACTTTTTATCTGGAGTTCCCGGCCATTGTTTCAGGCCAAACCCGCGTTGTCAACTCATCGCCAACTTTCACAATTCCGAAAGGTGACTATGCCTGCATCGGTCAGCCATTTACCCTTGATTTTAGTGCAAAAGATAGCGACAACGACAGTTTAGTTTATTCGCTGGTAACTCCTTACAATGGCTTTAGCACAAAAGACGTCCCCAATCCTGGTGCGGGTTCTACGTTGGCAAACCCTTATTTTACCCCAGGCCCTTACCCCACCATTCGCTGGCGTAATGGCATATCAGTTGCCAACGAAATTCCCGGAACGGCCCCGCTACGCGTAAATCCGCAGTCGGGTTTGCTCAGCGTAACCCCAAGCCAGGCAGGCCTGTTTGTCTTCTCCGTCGAAGTTGTTGAATACCGGGCCGGAAAAGCCATCGGACGGGTACGCCGTGATTATCAGGTGCTGGTACTTGACTGCCCGAAGAACAATGCGCCCAAACTTCTTTTCCGTCCCGATGGTCAGAAAGAGTTCTACAGACAGGGAACGGTGTTGACCATTGCCGAAAAAGACACCAACTGCCTGACGTTATTTGTCACCGATATTGACCCGAGCCAGCACATTACGGTAACGAATATGAGTGGCTCGCTACCCGGCCTTACCCTCGCCCCCGGCGAACTGACTACCCGAACCAGTCATGATACCTTACAAGTCAAGTTTTGCTTTGGTCGATGCGTTGGCGGCAATGGCACACCGGTTACCTTACTCCTTCGAGCCACGGACGACGGGTGTCCACAAGGCTTGAGCGATACGCTCAGCGTTCGCCTGAATATCATTCCGTCGGCCAACAACAAACCGCTGGCAGGAACCGATTTACCAAACAACAAAGCCAGCATTAGCGTCGGAACATCTCTGACTTTCAATGCCTTTGGCACCGATATTGACAATGATAACGTTACGATTCAGGCCGTTGGTCGTGGCTTTACCCTGGCTCAGGCAGGCATGAGTTTCGGTTCGGCCTCGGGAGTGGGTAAAGTTTCGCAACCGTTCGTCTGGAAACCCACCTGTGCCCAGGCGACTCAGACAGCCTATCTGGTCGATTTCATCGTAACCGATACCCGCTGTAACCGAAACCTGCGCGATACGGTAACGGTGAACCTGGCCGCGATTGGCTTGCCCAGTCAACCACCCAGTGTGCGGACAACGCTCGCCCAGCAAACCGTTGAGCTAGTTGTTAGCCCCAGCGACTCCGCCGGTCGGACAGCGTTCGATGTGCTGGGCAATGACCCGGACCGCGACACGCTTCGGTTAACCGCTGTTGGCCGGGGATTTGATGTTAAAGCCGCGGGTATGGCATTTACAGACAAATCTGGCCTGCCAACGCTCCAATCGCCGTTTGCCTGGAAACCCACCTGCGAACTGATGGCGGGGAAAGCCGAAGCAACCTTCGTGGTGGATTTTATGGTCGATGACCGCTCCTGCCAGCCCAACCATCTGGCCGTTACAACGGTTACGTTTACCGTTAAAAATCCGTCGTTCAATGCTGATATAAAGATACCCAATGTATTTACACCAAATGGCGATGGCATAAATGACTACTTCGCCGTCAGTAACTTACCGGAAAATACCTGCGATGAACAGTTTAAATCTATTGAGGTAACGAATCGCTGGGGGCAAACGGTTTTCAAGTCGGCGGACCCAAAATTTCGCTGGTACGGTACAGACGCCCCATCGGGCACCTACTACTATCTGCTCACAACATCAAAGCGAAACTTTAAAGGAACGGTGACAATCATACGCTAACCAGGGCTATAAAGCGTGACGTTTATAGACGCCTTATTCCGCGATCCAGCTACGCAGTCAGCAGCCAGGTATTGTCTAATTCTCTATCTTCGTGGCTGCAATTATGAAAGATAAAGTAGTACTCATTACCGGTGCTTCGTCAGGCATCGGACGCGCCATGGCCTTTGCTTTTGGGCGCGAAGGCGCCAGCCTTGTCATCTGTGCCCGCAAAGCCGAAGCCCTGAAAACTGCCAGCGACGAATTACGTCAGGCCGGCATCAATGTCTTGGCCCTGACCGCTGATGTCAGCGTCGAAACCGACGTTAAAAACCTTATTGAACAGACTGTAGCCCATTTTGGCAGGCTTGATATCCTGATCAATAACGCAGGCATGTCGCATCGTTCCATGCTGATTGACACCGAACCCGCCGTTATTCAGACATTGATGGACATCAATTTCATGGGCACCGTGTATGCTACCCGTTACGCTCTCCCCTTTATTCAGGAAGCCAAAGGGTCTATTGTCGGCATTTCGTCGATTGCGGGTTACCGTGGGTTGCCTGTACGAAGTGGCTATTCGGCCTCGAAGTTTGCCATGAATGGTTTTCTGGAAGCGGTTCGGACCGAGTTGTTACATACGGGTGTGCATGTGCTAACCGCCTGTCCAGGCTTTACGGCCTCGAATATTCGTTTTTCAGCACTGGACGCACATGGGCAGGCTAAAGGCGAAACCATGCGGGATGAGGGCAATATGATGACTGCCGAGGAGTGTGCCGACCATATTTTACGGGCCGTGAAAAGTCGTAAACGCGAGTTGGTGCTGACCACCCAGGGAAAAGTCACCGTATTCCTGAACAAGTGGTTACCCAGCCTGATGGATAAACTGGTATACAACACCCTGGCGAAGGAAAAAGACTCGCCATTAAAATGAGTGAATGAGCGCAAGAGTGAAAGGCAAAGCTACCGCTCATTCATTCTTTCGTTCTTTAAATTATCCAAACGTTGTCTCGTCGGATAAAGTAGAGGTTATTGCGCCAGAGAATACGCAGGTAAATATCTTTAGTACCCAGGATGCTTACTTTATTACCCCGGCCAATGACTTCGACAATGGGGGCCGCGGCAGACGGGTCGGTTCGGAGCAGGACCCGGTCATGACTGACAATGCCTGATTGTACACCTTCGGGCAGGTTTGTGAAGACGAGCAACAGCAGCAAGTAAATGAAGACAACCCATTTCTGCTTCGTCAAAATTGGCTGCTTCCGAAACGATTTGAGCAGCAGCACCGTAAACACGTAGCCTGCTGGAATTAGAAGAAATAACAGCACGTACAGACCATATTTCCGGTAGAAAAGGTAAAAGTAATTCAGATCGTCTGTTTCGTAGCCACTCAGATTGTTAGCCCTGGCAATGTCATTCATTCGACGCAGTACCACGTCGTCGGGGTGCCGCTCAAAATAAACGTCTAAATAATAGAGGAGCCGGGGCACATCATTCTGTCTTTCGTAAGCACTGGCCAGCTTCAATAGCATCGGATCGGTGGCCGTGTGGCCTTCGGCCAGGGCCATTTCGTAAATCCGGGCCGCGTTCACTTGGTCACCAGCCAAAAAGAGTGAATCGGCGTGCCGGAGTGAGTCGGACGAAACTATCTGTGCCTCAACGAGTCCTGACAAAAAACAAAAAAATAGGCTTATTTTAAGAGGAATGGCTTGGAATGAATGAAATAAGGCCATAATTTTGCACCACAATAAAAAACAACGACCCAGTATAAGGGAAATTGTTCACCCGATTTGGTAGCTCAGCTGGTAGAGCAATACACTTTTAATGTATGGGTCCTGGGTTCGAATCCCAGCCGGATCACGTAAAAAAAGCCGCTTTTAGCGGCTTTTTTCATGTTGACCCTATCAGAAAGGCAGATCGTTACTTTCTTCTTCGAAGGCCGAATTAAACGACATGGCTGCGGGTTGACTTTGCTGAGCCGGACGTGCCTGCTGCGCGGGTGCCGACCGGGGCGCTGGCGCTGAGCCACCTTCGCCTTCCGTGAGTTCGATGCGGAAAGCGCGTAGTTCGGTATACCAGCGGTCGTTGTATTCGCGAGACTCGGCACTGAACGTCGCCTTAAGCGTATCGCCCGTAGCAAACTGTTTGAGGTCCGCTACCTTATCGCCCCAGGCGGTCAAGCATACTTTTTTAGGGTATGATGCATCCAGTGTTTCAAGGACGAATTCCTGCTTACTCCAGGGGCCTTTTTGGCTCTGTCCCGATACTTCGGGCAGAACTTTTATGAGTTTTCCGACTAATTCCAGTGCCATACTACTTGGACTTTTAAACGTGATTTAGAAAGATAAAAGTACGAAATTTTGCCCATTTTTGGGCCATCTTGCCCGAAAAAAGCAAAACTTTTCGGCTTGCATTTGGCATAATATAATGGGATTGCTACATTTGCACCCACATTAAAGAAATGGCCATGTGGTGAAATTGGTAGACACGCCATCTTGAGGGGGTGGTGCTGCAAGGCTTGGGAGTTCGAATCTCCCCATGGTCACATAAAACATTAAAAATCAAGCACTTACACATAACCGTAAGTGCTTTTTTGTTTTTCGGTTGAATCACTGGTTGAAACAATCATTTTATCTGCGTGGAACTCAGTAACACTCGAATTCCTGTATAACTAAGTATTGCAATATTTAAGTGATGAGAGTTCGAAGGCAAGTAGTTGTTTTAGTCTTCACTTTTTCTATCGTACGCTACAAAGTATACTGCATCTTACTCGGGTCCTTTTTGGCCTGCTTATAATTTTTTCGCTCCACTAGTGTAAGCAACCCAGCGTACTGTACCGGTCAACACAACGCCAACTCGCGATGACAACATGGCGATGGAAAATCCAGCTAGAGCCAAATCGTCAGAGTCCAGCCCCAACGCTTACCTGATCACCCGACCGACCTATTCGCTTTCCTACAATCAATTCACTGGCATTGCCAATTGGTGTAGCTGGCATCTCAGTACAGCTTGGTAGGGATCAACTGCCCGCTAAACTGGCAACTTCATTCCAGATCAGACTTTGCCTTCTACCTGGGATCAGGCTCGCCATGCGGATTACACGAACACTGGCTTCGACCGTGGCCACCTCTGCCCATCAGATGATCGGAATAGCACGTCCGATGAGAACAAGACGACGTTCATCCTGACTAATATTGTGCCACAGGCATCGCAACTTAACCGCCAATCGTGGCTAAGGCTGGAAGACTACTGCCGAACGTTGGTAGCTCAGGGTAATGAACTATACATCATCGCCGGAACATACGGTAAAGGGGGTGAGGAAGACAATGGTAGGGCTAATAGTATGCCCAGTGGCAAGTTGACTGTGCCCACTGCGCTCTGGAAAGTGATCGTAGTATTGCCTGTGGGTTCAGATGATATTAACCGGATTACTGCACAGACACGAGTTATTGCAGTCTGAATGCCAAACACTAATACAGCAGGCGAAAAGCCATGGGTAGGCTATCGAGTAAGCGTTGATGAGGTGGAGAAGCAGACGGGATATAATATACTGTCAAGTATACAGGAAAGTACGCAACGGTTGATTGAGTCTCGAATTGACAATGCAACTATCTAGATCAAGTTAATCATCCTCTTCGTTCTCACTCATCTTATCTTCAAAGCCATTGTCTTTATCAAAGGTTTTTTCTGTAAGATTTTTCATCTTCTTTTTATTCTTAAATTGTGGTGCAAAAGTTCCATACTGATTAATTACAAAACCGTAGTCAACAAAGGTTCCTGAAGTTGTCATCACACTTCTACCATCATGAGAAAAAGGAAATGGGTTCAGTCTTCCAGGACTCATATTCCCCAATTGCTGACTCATCGGGCTCATGCTTCCATCTGCGGCCACGTTGAGATGGGGCCGGTTTGACACCTGTAAGTTCACCCCATTATGCGGCCCAATGTCAGGCACATTAGCATGAAAACTGTTCAGAGTATTCAAGAACTTGTCCATTGCGTTTTGTCGATCCATAAGAGTCGATGAGTTGTCTTCTACCGCTTCGATCAGTGCATCACGGTGCTCTTTCAAGTCTTCGTTGTCTTTCTTATACGCTTTTATCAATCGTTCAATACGCTCTTTCCTTTCTTTATGCTTAGGCTTGATTTTAGGTTTTACTTTAGGATTAACTTTAGCTTTTCTTTTGGCTCTAGATTTGATTTTAGCATCGATTTTGTCAAGTGACGTCCTAAAAAGGTTAATTTTTTTCTTCGATGCAGTAAGAAAACGATCTGTCCAACGTAAAAAATCTTCTTCTTCTTCCTCCCCGTTCACATACTTCATGGTATTGTCACGTAAACTTGACCAGTCCATGCGGTGAGGTACTGCTGCATTAAAATCGGTAAGATTTTGACTATGGCTCACAGAATGCCCTGTTGCATGATTAAACCCATCAATCCCGATGGATTTAACTTTTCCTTTAAAATTAGGACGTTTAGGCTTTGATACCTTTTCACGTTCACTCTCAGATTCACTCTCAGAACTACTCTCCGTACTGCTATCAGAATCACTAACTACTTTCTTTTTCTTAGCTGCAAAGCTTGCCGCAGGGCCAGTTTTCAGCTTCTTTGTTACAATGACCTCTTCGCTTTCTTCAACACTTGAGTCATCGTCTGGTACCGAACCCTTAGGTGCATTTTTTGCGCTGAATGATGCCTTCTTACCAAAGATTTTAGACTTAGGAACAACCTTTATTGGCCTTTTAACTGTATAATTCATGCCTGACCTTCTCTTAATTTACTAATAGTCCGACTATCCATACATCGGCATATGACCAATTTATGTAAGGTAGCCTGAGGTTGCAAAATTTTATGGCAAATGGTTAGTTTCATTTCTATCCACACCCGCTAAAGAACAAAAGGAGTAGGGCGATTAAGGTAAAAGAAGCCTTTATTTTACGAGATATGCAGTCGCATATAAAGTCATAAAAGAGCCTTGCCCGATTATTCAACCACCAATATATCCTCCCAACGATTGGTATACCGGGGTGACAAGTACGATGGCTTCATTGGCCACTCAGGTTTGTGCATCTGTGACGCCATTCGTAGCTTATCCTGACCAAATCGTTTATTGACCTTGTCCACTACGGCCGAGAGTCGAATCAGCCGCTCATCCGGCACCAAGTCCGTCAGCATAATGCCCACCCGTTGATAGTTATAGCCAAATTTGAAAATCGCTTTCAGTGCCGATTCAGCATATTTGATGATCTCCAGTGTGAAGCTGGTTGGATGAGGGAGCCGCACCGTAACACTGTTGCTGTACTGTTTTGCAGGCAGGTAGTTATCAGGCGTTCTCCGATGCGGATTCGTCCGTAGCCACACGGTAACCGCCCTACAGAGCGACTCCTGTTTGCGTAGCTACTCACAGATTCTCGACAGGTGTACGGTCGGGGCATCGGTAATATTATCCAAATCATGAATGACTTTACCAAAACCGGGCTCGGTGCAGATCGCTTTTCTCAGCGGTGGGCTTACCTCCAATAGTTTGCAAGGTAGCCCGCGCAATTCGTGAACCAGCCGCAGTCCATTCAAGATCATCACCTGAGGTATCCAGTCGTCATTTACGTCACGAAGCTGATAGGCCGTCCGGATACCCTGCTTCTTAAGTTTGCTCACTGATTTACCACCGACGCCCCAAACATCCTCAATGGGAAAGCCTCAAAGAGCCTCGTCAATCGCTTCGGGTGTATCCAGTATACACACTCCATTTAATTCCGGTTTATTTTTGGCCAGACGGTTAGCTACCTTGGCCAGCGTTTTAGTTGGCCCGATGCCGACTCCCACCGGTAAGCGCAGCCACTGTTTATAGATTCCCGAATGGTCTGACCCAGGCCTCGGGCTGGTGATGCACAAATCATTAAGATTACAGACCTTATCCAGATAGCTTTCGGCTGGTGAAGGAAAGCCGCCCTGAACGAGTGAAGAAAAGAAAGGAATCAGGTATTTAGTAGAGGCTGTTACCTTCACCATCGCCCTTCGTCAAGGTGGTCAATCATAGCATCAAAAATATGCACAAGCCACTATACTATACTTTTGTTATATATATTACAAATTAAACATAGTGAAATGCTTTTTAAGCGATGGCTAACCTTGCCTACAATTTATAGTTTTATAAAGGACACCCCGTGAAATATCTATTTTTTTTCTTTTGATCTTTTCCAAGCATCGTCATTTCGTCTGTCAGATAATTCTTTTTGGATAGTTTTCCTTTCAGCTTCAATGACGACTGGTTTCCTTCTCTCGCGTGGGGGCGTGTGTGGTCTCACTATATATTCTCGATCTTCTGGAAAGCCAGCCCATACCTTTATTCCCATCTGTATGTTTTTGTCCCGCATACCGCTTCCAGATAAAAGTTCGGCATCACCCAAGCGTGTCCTTCTAACAGGAAATCCTCTTTCGTCTACTTGACGTTCGTTGCAATACAAGTCATTATCAACTATACCCGCGTCAATATCACTGTTTTCGGTGATATGTCCATCTGTATGAAAATCTCTACCAGTCTTGTAACTGCGACCGGTTACTGAACTTCCTGATATGATAACTACACCGTCTCTGGCCTGCTCGGCGATAATTCTAGTTCTATCCAGAAATTCTTGATAGCTATCAAATCCATATGGATAGTCAATACCCTGCACATATTCCCTCGTCACAACCGGCTCCGGCTCTCTTGCCACGACTTGTTCTCTGGCTACATCCGGCTTCTTTACTTCTGCCTTTTTAACGGCTCCAACAACAGCAGGCATTGAAGCGACTACTGGTACTATAATGGGAGGGGTGTCATTAGGAACAACTTCACTTCCCCAAGGAACAATACCTTTAGGTACATTAGAAATAATGCCGGTTGCTTTATTTCTAACACGCATCATTACCACTGTGGGTTCTTGCGTGACCGGTGGTGCCTTGCTCACCTTTGCACTAGATGAGCTCGCATTCGTAGATTTAGAAATTCTTTCTGCCCAAGACATGGCTATAAATTTAAATGCTTATACAATTTATTGAAGAGTTGTAATTAGATTTCATCTTTTTGACAGTCGGTAGCAGAATATTGATTGTTGGCGTTATCTCTTAGCTGATTCGGGATAAATATTGCTAACTTATAAATACAAGCTACTTGCTATGTATGCCAAGAAGTCCCTTCGAATCACTTATTGTATCGCTCATGCTGGTCAATGAAGCCTTTTCTCGGCTTGAGCCTACGGATGATGTAGCTGCAGCTTTTGAGAGAAAGTAGAGGAGTTAATCCTATACAGCATCCAGTTAGAGAAGGCCAGCCAGCAGGGCCGGATTGACGAATTGAAGCAGATGGTTAAGCAGCTGTTGGAAAAGAAGTAATCAAGCCAGCTTCATAGTTTGGCTAAGCCCGGATTTGTGTAATTAGGGCTTCCTTGTTTCTAAATAGGGCTATATTCATTTTTGATTTTGATGACTTACCTTTTGTCAGCTCAAACGATACAGACTCAGCTACCGATATAGCTGAATCACTAAACCAATTAAGAGCATGGCACAATCACTCCAAGTCAATTCAATCCATAACCAGCCTGACCCCACTTCAACTCGTAGACAAAAAACCGGACAATGGATAGGGCTACTATTTGCCTACAGTAGCAGAGCTCAGTTAATCCGTCATGGGCTAGTCTTTGCAGGGCTCAGCTTTCTGTTAGCCTCCTGTTTACAGGACCACCGCATCGTCGCTGCCGGGAAAAATTATCGCTTATCCACTTATGCGAGAGTAGGTGGTGGGTACCTGGCAACTACGTTTAAGTATGATGCCAATAACCGGTTGATAAGTTACGTATATAACGACTATGGCAATCCTATTACAACTACCCTAGACTACGATGTTCAAAATCGGGTGGTAAGTGTAGAAACGCCCAGAGTGGGTGTCTATGAGAGGTATGAGTATGACAACCAGAATAATGTTAGTGTCATCAAACAGTATAGTACCCCTCCCAATCCGTTAACGGATACGCCTGTTGCCATAAGTACGCTGTCTTACTCCTCCACTAAATTTCCTGACCAAATCACCACCGTAAGCTTTAGTACGACGAATGTCGTTTCTAACACGTACGTTGAGGGCAATATTGTTCAACAACAGACCAGTACTTACCAACCTGGCGCAGTGCCTACCACCTCGTCTGCAACGTTTCACTACGACAATCGGCCAAATCCGTTTTATGGTTTAGGTGTTCCCTTTTATACCTATGACACTTTTAGTCGCAACAACGTGATTGAGATAGCCGGTACCTCGTTTAGTTATAGTCATCAGTACGACAGCAACGGTCTTTTAATAAGAAGAGACTGGGTTGGCAATGCTGATCATTATTATGAAACCTTCGGCTATGAGTCGTATTAGAGACCTGAGGAGAAAAACAAAAAGCTGCAAGCTCGACATACCTAAGTCCGGCTACCTTGGCCGGACTTAGGTATGGATATGGGTTAGATAGCATGTTGTAGGGGTGCTTCTTAGACGTAGGAGCGACCAGGAATAGCAGGGGATTGCAGAAAAAATAAAAAGATTTGTTTTCGCCTGCATATTCTACACTTCCTACACGCATTTTCTGCTCTCATTCATTTAATTAGTGCCTCGATGAATAATCAAACCGACCAACATTCTGGTTTGACTACTTAAAGAGTGCAAACTACTTAACGCAATGAAAAAGATAATCTTAAGCAGCGCTTTACTGCTAAGCCTGATCAGCTTTCGTTTACAAGCTCAATCGACCGCATCAGGCAGTAGCAACACCGGTAACGCTACGGCGGGATCAACACCCGCCCAAAACGGCTCTACCGGACCAACTATATCCAGTGGATCAACTGGCAGCAAAACACAAAACGCGGAGCCAATGAAGCAAGGTAGCTCGAAAAGTAAAACCGGTAGTAGCCGCAAGATGAAAACCGGCAAGGCTAGTTACAAGGCTTCTACTACCTCATCCGGCCGCTAAGTCTTTTCATTGTGGAAGTGTATGCCTTGTATGCAAAGAAGCCCTTTTGAATCTCCTATCGTGTCACTCATGCTGGCCAGCGAGGCCTTCTCGCGGCTTACGCCCTCTGATGATGTTGTGGCTGCCTTTGAGGCTTTCGAGAGAAAGTCTGGCAGGTGATCGAAGGGGCGAACGACCCGGCGCCTTACGCATAAGCCTGGACTTTAATTAACAAGTATGCTTAAGCCAGTTTGATAGAATTTTCACAAGGTAACTTTGGTGCATTGGATCAATTGAAAGAACGGGGCAAGACCAGTATCGAATTAATGCCCTAGCCTGATCATTGCTTATGCAAGTAAGAGCGACTGCAGCAGTCCATATCTACTCAAATCTACCGAGTTACTTGTTATTCTAGTTGGCCAGAAAATAGTGGTTAACTAGGCATGAATCTGCAAGAGTTGGCAAACCTCGGCCGCTTTATGCTTAATCTGAGCTAGTACTTCTTCTTTATCTTCTTCGGTCAGGGCTTCGGCAAATGCCACGTACTCCGTTGTCAGGGCTGAGTTGATCAGCCTGGATGCGTTAGTCAATACATCCTTTTCTTCGAAAGTGGAGCGACCAAGCTGATCAATGTGCTCTCCGATCAGCTTGAGCTTGTCCTTAACTAATCCGGGACTATCGTGCTTGAGACCTAACAAAGTTGTGTAATCAGCCAGGATTTTCGTTTTAATCTGTTCGTTTTCCATTTGTAAAGTTGGTAGGGGTTGATCGCATCGCTTCACACTTAACAATAGGCCCTGACTCATTGTTAGATAAAGCCTATGCCTGGTCAAAGGCTTTATCTATCGAATGTATCCTGATGAGTGAATTAGGGGGTTGCCCAGCGTGTGGAGCGGATCAGGTTGTCGAGATTAGTAGTAGGCCACCTATGCCCATAGAAGATATACATCTCACCTCAGAACAGGAGGATGAGGTATTGTCAGATCTATTTGACAGCGATAACCGGGACCGGCAATGCCTAGTCTGTGGCAGTAAGTGGAATGCCGAAGAACGGCTACTCCAGCAGCAAGAAGATCAAAGCCAGCTCAATGCCCTCTCGTTTGGAGAGAGAAAGGAAAAGTTTTATGCAGACTACGAGTCGGGGCGAATCGATCACGCCAGGCAAAACGTGCCGGTAGAAGCTATTGGTGTCTACAAAAGAAAAGGAGTAAAAGCGGCCTATCGATTTCTTAAACTGCTGGACATAAAGGTAGACCGATTCAAAAAAAGGACTCTGTTTGTGGTTTTAGGGGTTGCCTTGGTCCTTTTACTTGTGCTGGCTTATGCTTTTATGTAGTCCTAAATTTGAATAAATGGCAGTAGGAATCATTAATGAAAGCCCGGCCGTAACGCGCTTTTGAGTGAAGAGGATAAAGTGTTTGTTTTAGCCTGCATACCCTACACTAGGTATGGCAACAGATGAAGATAAAGTTATCCTAAATGCGAATGAATTCCCTGACCACCACCGAATAGTGGTTCACTATATCCACTGATTACTTGTTAGCTGGAATTTTTCATATTTATTAGGTGCGGTCTTTTCGTTTATTCCTACAGGACGTAGTTGAGCCTAAGAACGTTATCAAATACGAAAGTCCTCGGCCCGCAACGCTCAGTCAAGCAAATTAAGATGGTTTATGGAACGGCGGTTCGTGTAATTGTCTATAATGCGTTGGGTTTTCTAAGCCGTTGGCAAAAGAGACATTCTATGCTTCAGTCTAACCTGAAGGAAAGGGGAATACCGTTTTTCATAGTAGATGCACCTGGTTTGGTCGTTTATACGTGAACGAATCCCTGAAAAGCCTACCCTCACGATCATGAAGCTCCTTTGTCTGCTTTGTCTGTTCTGTTTTCCTTCTGTTGCGTTAGTAGCCCAGACGCCTGATACTTACCCGGCTCATCCCGATTCACAGAGCAAGCCAGGCGTTCCCAAAGGGGAGGTACTCAAATTTACGTTTAATTCCTCCACCCTCTTTCCAGGTACCTGGCGGGAGTACTGGGTGTACGTACCCGCCCAATACCAGCCGGATCAACCCGCTTGTGTGTATGTCAATCAGGATGGAATTCAGTGGCAGGCGCCCGCCGTTTTCGACAATCTGATTCACCAAAAAGAAATGCCCGTTACAATTGGCATTTTCGTCATGCATGGACGTGTTAAAACGGCTAATCCTGACGCTGGTCTTGACCGATTCAATCGCAGTTTTGAGTATGATGGAGTAGGCGACAAGTATGTCCGCTTTTTATTAAATGAACTTCTCCCAGACGTGGAGACCAAAAAAACAACGGACGGCCGAGCGATTCATCTTTCTCACAAAGGTAACGATCGGGCAATCGGCGGGTCTAGCAGCGGAGCCGTTTGTGCGTTCACGGCGGCCTGGGAGCGGCCGGATGCGTTTAGCCGGGTCTTCAGTACGATTGGTACGTACGTCGGATTACGTGGGGCCGATCAATATCCGACCCTGATCCGTAAGATTGAACCCAAACCGCTACGCATCTTTCTGCAGGATGGCACCAACGACCTCAATATCTATGCGGGCGACTGGTGGATGGCCAATCAAACCATGGAACGAGCACTTACCTTTGCGGGCTATGATCTGCAACACATCTGGGGAGAAGGTGGTCATAACGGCAAGCAGGGTACGGCGATTTTCCCCGATGCGATGCGCTATTTGTGGAAAGGCTGGCCCGAGTTAATCAAGGCCGGAACGTCAAAGAACCAGACGCTCACTGAAATCTTGCTACCCAATGAAGGCTGGCAACTGGTTGGCGAACACTTTAAATTGTCCGAAGGCTCCAGTGTAAATGACAAAGGAGAGGTATTTTTTACGGATGGTCCAGCCGGGAAAATATGGAAGGTAGGCCTGGATGGTCAACTAAGTCTGTTTACCGGAAATGCCAGCCTGATTTATCGACAGGCGTTTAGTCCTGATGGGCGACTGTATGCCACGAATAAATCAACCAGCAACCTTATGGCCTACACCGCTTTGGGGAAAGCGACCCCCATTGCCGAAGGCTTGGCGGCCCATGATATAGTGGTGGCCAACAATGGAAATACGTACTTTACCAGTACACCCCCCAATGGCCAGGGTAATTCCGCAGTATGGCTGATTCGGCCCACGGGCAAAAAACTCGTGGTCGATACCGCTCTTTTTTCAGCGAACGGGATCGCTCTTTCGCCCGATCAAACCCTGCTTTATGTATCGGATAAGCGTTCTCACTGGATCTACAGTTACTCGATCAAGTCGGATGGCACCCTGGCTAACAAACAACAATACTACTGGCTTCACTCCCCGGATACGGCTGATGATGCAGGCGCCGAAGGTCTCAGCACCGATCGAGATGGGCGGCTCTATGTGGCTACCCATATGGGAATTCAGGTGTGTGATCAGGCCGGTCGGGTCAATGGAATTCTGCCGACTCCTAATGGGAAGGTAACCACCCTTTGTTTTGGGGGAGCCAACTTCGATATGCTCTACGCAACGTGTGACGATAAAGTGTATCGACGTAAACTGAACGTTAAGGGGGCCAACGCCTGGGACAAACCCAGCAAGCCAGCCGCGCCAAAGTTATAAATACTGGCTCTCTTCTGTTTAAGTAAGACCCTCGATGCGTTTGATGTCCAATCCGCTTCCGTTTCAGACGCTGCCAACCATCGGAGGGCGTTTGAAGTTCTCTGGAGTCAGTTTCATTCGGTCCGCACGGGAGCATCGTTCCTAACCATTCTCCTGGTTATAGCCGCTTGTCTTCGTCCAGATACGCATTAAATCATGTCCAGGTCTATGACTTTGCTGGCTGGCCTCGCGTGGTCGTTGAGGTTATTCGGTACTCTCCCACAACTCAATACTATTGCCCTCAGGATCAAGAATATGAACAAACTTCCCGTAATCATAAACAGCTATTTCATCCAGTACGGTTACGCCATCGCTCTTTAGCTGCTTCACCAGTTCCTCAAGCTGCTCAACACGGTAGTTGATCATGAAGTCCTTTTTTGAGGGCTCAAAGTAGCTGGTATTCTTGTCAAAAGCGCCCCAAACGGTTGCCCCTTCTTTGCTTGGGTCATCGGCATCGCGCCATTTGAATGTGGTACCATACTCATCCATGGGTAATCCCAGATTTTGAGCGTACCAGTCTTTCATTTTTTGCGGGTCGTCACACTTAAAGAAAATCCCGCCTATTCCAGTTACTTTTTTCATATCGTCAATTTAAGTAATATAACCCTATAAATTACTCGCCAGCCAAAATCCAGTTATCAGACGGTCAATTATTCTGGCTGGCTCCGGCATCTCCAGCCCCTTCAATCGATCCCTCCAATAATTCCTCACTATTTTTTCAAAATAGTTGAATACGTCACGACACCACCATTATCTTTGCAACTAAGATACTTAGCAAACAAGCTAAATGAAAAACGACGTAGTAAGAAAACTGAGCCAGCAGTATGCCTATACCTCCATTCAGATGCATGAAGCCGTTGCTCGAAAAGCAGGGTTTTCCGGGACTGACCATAAATACTTAGGGTTTTTTATCCAGAAAGGAGCAATGACAGCCGGCGAACTGGCAACTTTAAGCGGTCTAACGACCGGTGCCGTTACTGGTTTGATCGATCGATTTGAAAAGAAAAAATTGGTAAAAAGACGATTGGCGGAAGACGACAGACGGAAGGTTATCATCGAACCCGACACGTCAGCCATAATGGCGCTATTAGCACCGCTTTACAAAGAATTCCGGAATAAGTCAGACGAACTCATTGCTTCATTTTCAAACGAGGAAGTTAAAATCATTGAAGCCTATTTTTTAAAAGCGATTGAATTAATGAGTGAAACAACCAATAAACTCAACGACAAATAATCGTAAACGTAAAAAATATGAGTTTGTACATAGTTGATTTGAAGGATGTTGACAAAACAAAACGTCAACTTGTTGGGGGTAAAGGCGCTAATCTGGGAGAACTGACCAGAATTGACGGCATCCACGTACCGGATGGCTTTTGCCTTACTACAGAAGCCTTTAAACGGATCATTGCGGAAACACCGTCGGTTAACGAATTACTGGATCAGTTATCGCAGCTGAAGGTAGAAAACCGAAGTAAAATCAATGAACTAAGCGGAGAAATCCGTAGGGTTATCGAAGGAATAACCATTCCTGAAGACATTCAATCAGCCATCATTCAACAACTTTCCAGACTTGGGGAAAACAATGCCTATGCCGTTCGATCCAGTGCCACGGCAGAGGATTTACCAACAGCCTCCTTTGCAGGCCAGCAGGATACCTATCTGAACATCATTGGAACGGAGGCCATTTTAACCCATATCAGTAAGTGCTGGGCATCGCTCTTTACCGAGCGGGCCGTTATTTACCGCCTTCAAACAGCCGCATCAGCAGACCAATTCGACCACCGTAAAGTCTACCTATCCGTGGTCGTTCAGAAAATGGTTTTTCCGGATGCAGCAGGCATTATGTTTACGGCCGATCCGGTCACGTCTAATCGAAACGTGGTATCTATTGATGCCAGCTTCGGATTAGGAGAAGCTCTGGTCTCTGGCCTGGTGAATGTCGATAACTTTAAAGTAGTAAACGGTAGGATCGTCGCCAGAAAAATATCAGCCAAAAAGTTGGGCATTTATGCAGTAAACGAGGGCGGTACTAACCAACAGGAGATTGAGCCTGACCGGCAGAACAGGCCAGCGCTGGCGGATGCCCGGATTTTACAGCTTGAACATATTGGCAGAAAGATCGAGACACATTTCGGTAGCCCGCAAGACATTGAATGGTGTTTGGTCGACGATGCCCGCCTGCCAGACGGGCAAGGGTTCTATATCGTCCAAAGTCGGCCCATCACTACGCTATATCCGATTCCCGCCCGTCAGGCAGGTGGTCCTGTAGCGAATGATCAGAGTAATGCCGAAGCAGGCTTACACATTTATATATCTGTCGGGCATCAGCAAATGATGACCGACGCCATGAAGCCGCTGGGATTGTCTTTTTGGTTGTTAACGACGCCTGCACACATGCGTATAGCTGGCGGGAGGTTGTTTGCTGATGTTACACAGATGCTGGCTTCACCCGGCAGCAGGCATACGATAATCGCCACGCTGGGAAAATTCGATCCGCTTGTAAAAGATGCATTGACAACCATCCTGGAGCGGGGAGATTTTATCAAGTCGTTACCGGATGAGAAAAAAGAATCAGGCTCTGATACAAGCAACAAACCGGTACCCCTTCCGAATTACCAAGCATTAAACGACTATGATCCAGCCATTGTTTCTGATTTGGTCAGGCGTAGTCAGACATCGATAGACGCCTTAAAGCAAAACATCCAGTCGAAGTCAGGATCAGCTCTGTTTGATTTTATTCTGGACGATATCCAGCAATTAAAAAAGAGCATTTCTGATCCACAAAACATGGGTGTAATCATGACGGCCATGAATGCGGCATCCTGGATCAATGAAAAAATAGAGTTGTGGTTAGGCGAAAAGAACGTAGCCGATACGCTTTCTCAATCTGTATCGAACAATATCACCTCGGAGATGGGGCTGGCGTTATTGGATGTTGCCGATGTAATTCGCCCTTATCCAGACGTAATTGACTATTTGCAAAAGGCAAAAGAGGATAACTTTTTGGATGAGCTGCTTCAATTTGATGGCGGACAGGAAACCAAAGACGCTTTCGATGCTTATCTGGACAAATACGGGATGCGCTGTACCGGAGAAATCGACATTACGAGATCTCGCTGGAGCGAAAAGCCAGCTACTCTTATCCCTATCATTCTCAGTCATATCAAAAACGTTGAGCCTGGCGCCAGCAAGCGAAAGTTTGAGCAAGGGCAACAGGAAGCGCAAAAAAAAGAACAGGAATTGGTAGCTCGGTTGGCCCAGCTACCGGATGGTGCCCAAAAAGTCCAAGATACAAAACGAATGAATAGCCTGGTTCGGAACCTCAGCGGTTACCGTGAATACCCGAAATACAGCATCGTTAGTCATTACTTCGTGTATAAGCAGGCATTGCTGAAAGAAGCCGAACAGCTCGTACAAGCGGGCATTCTTCAGTCAGCAGAGGACAGCTACTACCTCACATTTGACGAATTCCGCGAACTGGTGCGCACCCATCAACTGGATTACCAGCTTATCGGCCAACGAAAAGAGGAGTTCAAACGCTATGAAAAACTGATGCCACCACGCGTAATCACCTCTGACGGTGAGATCTTTACGGGTAAGTATAAACTGGCAAATCTCCCGGCAGGAGCCATGGCAGGTCTGGCTGTTTCTTCCGGCGTAATTGAGGGCCGAGCACGAGTTATTGTAAACCTGGAAGATGCCGCCATTTCCATGGCGGTTCTGGAAGAGGGTGATATCTTAGTTACCGTTTTTACAGACCCGAGCTGGACACCCGTATTTGTATCCATAAAAGGCCTGATCACCGAAGTTGGCGGCCTAATGACCCACGGCGCCGTTATCGCCCGGGAATACGGCTTGCCAGCCGTTGTCGGCGTGGAGAATGCGACCAAACGGATCAAAGATGGGCAACGGATTCGCGTGAATGGAACAGAAGGGTATGTAGAAATCCTGTAAACCGGGCAGGCAGTATTGACAAACCGCCTGCCCTACCCCGTATTCAGGATTGATAGGTTATCGTTTTCAGGTGAATTTAAGAACAGACCAGCGAACTACGTTTTATTCTTTTTCCGCTCATGAGATAGCCCGAAAAGCGGATGATTGATCGTTATTCCTCGCTCAGGATTTCGGCAGCCAGAACGTTAACTGTTTCCCAGGCAAACGGATACCACTGATCCCGGTGAGCATCGAACACTTCAGTAGCTGCTTCGCAGGCGAATAGTTTATAATTGAACTTCGTGTACTTGCTGGCTAGATAACCAGGATAGTAATAGGTTTTTTGTTGATGCCGGGCATGGTTGATTTTCAACAACATAAGGTATTTTCCCAGGCTGTGCCGGCGATAAGTGGGGTGGTAAAAATTCATAATACCGGCAATACTTTGCGCCCCATTGTCAAAAATACCAACCGCAATCAGCGTCTTTTCATCCCGAATTTCAACAGCATACGTGTCGAACACATTATAGGCCGCCCCATCCAGCAGGCAAGCCTCGACCGATTCGGGCGCATCAAAATTTATTCCCCCTTTATAGGTGGCATAGAGGGCTTCCATCTCATCCGTAATCAACAACGGTTTAATGGTTACTGAGAAATTTTCGTTGATGCGAAAGAGCCTGAGTTGTTCCTTTCCATAGCGAACATCTGCCAACACAATACGCAACCAGTGCACAGGGCAAACGGTCTCCTCAAAGAGCACGGCGTAACAGGTGAAGACTTCCTGATGCATTCTAAAATACCCTTTGCTTAGATATAAATCTAACTTGATTCCTCTCATGTTTCTGGGTCTTTTGGTAAGGCAAAATAGGCGGTGAGAGACCAACGGTTATGTAAATGATTAATAAATTCTCTTTCTCTACTACAGCCCGCTTTAGAAATCAATTCCACAATACGGATCTTTTTAAGACCACGACTGGCTATCGGTGTAAACCGTGCCCTCCTATTCCCTACTCCGGCGGGTACTGATTCCATTGTTCAAGCAGGAAATCAGCTAAGTCGGCTCCGGCCGCCCGTTCGGGTTCGGTGGCATTGTCCTCCAGATAGGTCGATACGGTTATGTTGAATCCCTGCGCCAGTAACTCCCCGGCAACCCGGTTCCAGCGGTCAAAGGCGCTGCCATCTTTCGAGAGATCGGGAAACAACTCTATTTTCCGATCCCGGACCGGAGCCAGCCGTTCCGCGTTCAGGTATGATAAGGCCCCTACGGCCAACCAGACAAACCCCGGAAAATAAGGGGTAGCCACAACCGCCGTTTTGGGGGCTTCAACAATTGCCACCGGCTTATCGGCCGGAACGGTCAGTAACTGGGGAAGCCCAAACAAACACGGTGACTTCTGTACGTCATTGCGCTCGTCCAGATAGGCCGTAAGCCAGGCAGGATACGGTATATTCTGCTCCGTACAACGCTGGGCGAACGACGAGTGAACCCACGTTGTCCGACTCCGTTTTTCCCCATCCTTGACCACATACGTGACGGTATGAAACGTTTCATCGAACAATTTAATTTGGCCACCCCGTACGCGCTGGTACTCATCAATGTACCAAAATATACACGCACCCGGCCAACGGCCTGAGGTACCAATGGCAAACCGTTCTAACAGTTCATCGGCAACGCTACGTCCAAAATGACGACGTAGTAACCAGGCAAACTGATTGCGTTCATAGTGCCCGAGCGACTGTTTAAGCACTTCGTCAGGAATGGCAAAAACTTCACCTAAGGAGCCAGTCGAAGTCCTGACAGGCTCAACACCTGGTTTATTGAACAGGAAAGCCGCTACCCATTCGGCTTGTTCGAGCGTAGCATTTTCAGTCTGTAAAAGGCCCGTAATGATTTCCTGTTTCGAGGCTCCCTTGTATTTTTGTTTGGCCGCTATGGTAAACCAGGTTCTGGGAATTGGCCCTGGATTGGTGCGGGCTTTTACTTCGTCGTGATACGATAACCCCGAGGGACCTTTCTTATATGGATTGAGGTGATAGCCACAGTTACTTTCCCGGTCACAACGCCCGTATTGTTCGGGCAATAATTCATTCGTGAACGTATCGACATAGCGGCTCAATGTCCGACGATGTTTTGGGCCACAATCGGGGCAGTCAGTTTTGATCGCTTTTTTGGGCAGCTGATATCGAAACGTTGACATGGACATATGGGTAAAAATAAGTAATTGTTTTTACCTCTCCCCTGTAATTAACCAGTATTCTTGACATCTTGCCCAATACAGATCTGGTTTCAGAATTTAACCGGTATTTATTGAATTCATCCATGACTATTAGCGACTTACCGATAACTAAAAAATTTGATTCATACTAACATTAATTATTTAGTGGGCATATCATCTTGTGACTATTCGGTATTTTCGAAAGTCAATAGGTTACTTACTTTACTGTCCACTATATGAAACGAGTGCTCTACCCCATTCCTGACTCCGTTACCTATTTATCTGGCGAAGGCAACTATACCTATTGCCATCTACTGGATGGCAAAAAGTTGCTTCTTTCCCGAACACTTTCTAACTGTCTGGAACATTACCCGGATTTCATTCGCATCCATCGGACATATGCCATCAATCCAAATTTTCTCGATGGAAGCCGCCGATTAAGTGCCGCTGCCGGAGAAGTGCATTTGGCAGGCCTGTGGCTCCCTGTTGGCCGACGGCGGCTGAGCCTGGTTTTTAAGCATGTAAAGCAACTGTCGGCCTTACCAGATAAGTAACTTGACGTATATAGTGCTTTTACTTTTTAACTTCTTTTGCTCAACGAATTTTGGTTGCCAAAGAACTATGGATTAAAAACGGCTTTTTGTGCTTTTTCACTCATGCTATGAATTCACGCCGGGCCAATATTGGCTTACTTTCCAGCATTGCCAGTGACACGGGCCATGAGTATACCGATGCATATGCGGTATGGGAGATGGTTCGTCAGCATGAGGATGCTTACCTCATTGTGGACACGGTGCTTTGGATTGCCAAGCGCCAACAAATTCATGTTCTCGACGCGCTGGAACTGTATAACGGAGTGGAAAATATTTTTGGGTAGCTCCATGACACTGCCCTATGGGCTCATACAACAGAAATCCTAAACGAAAAAAGCCCATACTACGGTCTCCGTAGACGGGCTCAATTCATCAATGGGTTAAGTCAGCTGATGATAGCTGAACTTAAGACATCAACACAATCATAGAGTAACGTGTCGATGTAACGCCAACCTAGTCAACAGGTTGCATGCAAAAGCACCCACTTTGTTTTATTCCTTTTTCTGCCGATAAAGTGCGATCTGAATGCCGACGGCTATGGCCGTCACGACGCCCTGCGTCACGGAAGAAATAAGGTGAAATTTGGCCAGTGCAAACGCCCCAATAACCAGAACGGCCGTAAAAATAGCCAGCACAACAGGACGTCGATAAAAAGGAGGCTTTGTATCCATTACACGGGCATTCTAGGAGATGCTTTATAGCGCAAAGATAGTGCCTTTAGGCGGCCGAAAAGAAAATGTATTCGGTGAGGAGAGCAGCCGAAAGCAATCTAAATTACTCTACCAATCGTATATACTTCTTTCCGCTCTCCACACCACAGGTCGCTTTATTCCAATGGGAGCGACCTGTTTTTTAATAACCGAGCAGATTATGTATGTTCACAGAGCAGTTTGGCTGATTTAGTGACGTCAGGTTCTTAAACCTGACGGACAAGGTTGCTTAAAACCTTTTGAGTAAGTACTAGATCAAACGGATCGTTCATCCCGAACAACGCCTACACTTCTCTGCTTAACTGGGCTTCGATCTGGTGCAGAACCTGGGTAAAGTCAGCTGGATTTTTGGCAAAGTCAATAGCATCCACTTCGATAATCAGCAACGGTCCTAATTGATAGGAAGCCACGAATTCTTCGTATAACCGATTCAGGTTGATCAGGTAATCGTCACTGATGGATTGTTCAAACGACCGGCCCCGCTTCTGAATTTGCTGACGGAGCTTCGGCAGACTGGCCCGAAGGTAGATCATCAGATCGGGAGGCCGAACGAGACTAGCCATGTTGGCAAACAACGCATGGTAGGTCGTAAAATCACGCTCCAGCATATCCCCGCTTTGATACAAATTCCGGGCAAAAATAGCGGCATCTTCGTAGATCGTCCGATCCTGAACGACAGTATGTGGCTGTTTCTGGCCGGTTTGGTTCGCCTGTTGGATGTCGATAATGCGTTTGACCTGCGCAAATCGACTGTTCAGAAAGTAGACCTGTAGGTTGAAGGCCCAGCGCGGCATATCACGATAAAAATCAGCCAGATACGGATTTCCTTCAACCGCTTCGTATAAAACTTCCCAACCATAATGCTCCGCTAACTGCTCGGCCAGGGTTGTTTTACCGGCCCCAATATTTCCTGTGATGGCAATGTGCATAAAACGAACGAAAGGAAACGACGACCAGAACGGATTTCTCTCTTCCAGTCGGCAACGAATGAACTTTCGCAAATTGGGTTTAATTTTGTAATAGAAAACGATTGAGTACCCTTTTTTCATGTTTGCTGCTGCGGCAGCCCGGTCTATTGCCTGTACTGTACTTATGAAACCATACCGCGTCCTTCTCTATTACATTTATTCGCCCATCGAAAACCCAGAGCAATACCGGGAAGAGCATCATTTGCTTTGCCTGCAATTAAACCTGCTGGGGCGCGTTATTGTGGCTCCCGAGGGACTGAACGGCACAGTGTCTGGCTTAACTGCCGACTGCGAAGCGTATATGGATACGCTCCGCGCCGATCCACGCTTTGCCGGTATTGCCTTCAAAGTCGATGAAAGCGATGGGCATACGTTTCAAAAATTACACGTTCGGGTAAAGGCCGAAATCGTTCACTCCGATCTGCCTGTTGATCCACGTCGGCAAACGGGAATTCACCTGGAACCGGACGAATTTAAGAAGCTCAAAAATGACCCCAATGTCGTACTGGTCGATATGCGGTCAAATTATGAGCATGAGGTCGGTAAATTCAAAGGGGCTATTACGTTCGACATGGAGAACCTTCGCGAGCTCCCCGACCATGTCCACGAACTCGATCACCTGAGAGACAAGAAAATAATTACGTACTGCACCGGCGGTATCAAGTGCGAAAAAGCATCGGCATATCTGCTGGCTCAGGGCTTCGAGAACGTTTACCAGCTTCATGGTGGCATTATCCGGTATGGTCTGGAAACGGGTGGCGAAGATTTCGACGGGGAGTGTTATGTGTTCGATAACCGCGTTACGGTGCCGGTCAATCACATAAACCCCGTTACGGTATCGGTATGTTACCGCTGCGGCACGCCTACCAGCCGCATGATCAACTGCGCCAGCCCAGTCTGCAATAACCACGTGACCCTGTGCGAAAACTGCGGTACCGAACATGGTGGCACCTGCACCGATGCCTGCAAACAGGACCCGAATCTTCGCGCTTACGACGGAACCGGCTACTATGGCAAACAAACCCAAAGCTACTCGCCTATTCAGGGCTATAAAAGCCGTCAGGGCCAGCGCACTGAGGGAATCAAATACGCCGAATGAGATGAACGTTTAACCACAGAGAACACAGAGGTGTAAAAACATTGACTTTTGGCTAGCTAACGACTGTGGCTCTGTGGTTAATAAATTGGCTCGGTTCTTTAGGTTTGGAGGAGAAAACCGCCGGTCTTAGACCGATTAACGGCGCCACTGGCCCTTCACGTTGTCCAGGTATTTCTGGCCCGAACCAGTATTGAGCAACACAATGTGTTCGGTTGACTGAAGCCAGCCCTGGTGCAGTAGTTTTTTGGTAGCTGCCCAGATGGCTCCGCCTTCGGGAGCCGCAAAAATGCCCTCATAGCGGCACAGGTCGCTGACACCCGCCAGCATGTCTTCTTCAGAAACGGCAATGGCTGTCCCACCCGACTCACGGAGGACGTTCAGCATCAGCGGCTCGCCAATCGGCCTCGGCACAGCTAATCCGTTTGCCAGAGTCGGTTTTCCGATATATTGTTTGCTGTTGGGTTGTTTGCCAAGGTATGTATCCACAACGGGCGCGCAGTTTTCGGCCTGCACAGCCACCATGCGCGGAAGCCGCTGCTCCTTCGATAACCAGCCCAGCGCCTTCAGCTCGTGAAACGCTTTCCAGATGCCAATCAAGCCCGTTCCGCCACCCGTCGGGTACATGATTACATCCGGCAACTGCCAGTTTAACTGCTCAGCGATCTCATAGCCCATCGTTTTCTTGCCTTCCAGCCGGTACGGTTCCTTTAAAGTCGACACGTCGAAGTAGCGGCCATCCTGATTTAGTTCGTGAACTTTGGCCGCACAGTCGTTGATGAGGCCGTCTATTTGAATCAGGTTGGCGTTGTAGCCAATACACTCTTCTTTAAAGGCATCGGGCGTATGACGCGGCATTACCACAACGGCTTCGAGTCCGGCTCGGGCACAGTAGGCCGCCATGGCCACCCCGGCATTGCCGGCCGTTGGAATAATACAGGCCTGTTCTCCATTTTCCTTTGCTTTTGAGATGGCCATACACAGGCCCCGAGCCTTAAACGATCCAGTTGGATTGAGACCCTCATCTTTCAAACTCAGGTGGCTGAATCCAAACGTGTCAGCCAGTCGTTTGAGCGATAACAAGGGCGTGAACCCCTCTCCTAAAGTTATCTGATTATCGGGTTGAAGAACCGGCAATAGTTCCTCGTAGCGCCAAAGTGATTTGGTTCGTGTGGCCAAATCTGCTTTTTGCAGACCGCTATTATCAAGATTAAACGCAGCCAGAAGCGGGGCCTGGCAACAACTGGACAAGGTCTGACGAACGAATGCGTTATGCGTTGATCCACACTGGGAGCAGTGTAAATCGGTGAGTAGCGATGAAGTGGTGGTAGCGATCATGGTTGCAAAATTTCCCGAAAAGTCCCGGTTAACAACGCACGAAGCAAATACCGTTTTGGCATGAGTTATTCCCTGGAGGAATAATGGTGTTTCAAGAACTGAATAAATGTACTGACCAATCGATTGCCTTCGGTTCCCTTCCGCTGAATGAAATAGAACGTTCGCTGAAGGAGTAAACCCTGAATGGGGAGCACAACCAACTCGCCTAGAGCCAGTTCCTTGATGATGGCTCGCTTGGGCAAAAAAGCCAGGCAGGTATCTGCCAGCGCAAAATTTTTGAGCGCTTCCGTTCCGCCCAGGCGAATCAGGATGCGCAACGACGACAAGGGTATGCCTTTTTTGCTTAGCTCATCGTCAATAATGGCCAGCGTACCCGACCCATTCTCCCGCAGGGCTACGGGAATAGTGGGTAAATCGGTCAGGGTTAGCGTTCTGCCCCGCAACGGACTCCGGGCTGAACAAACGGCCAGTACATCGTCTGTCATAAAGGGCGTGTAGGTTACGGTATTTACCCGGGTCAACCCCTCTACAATCCCGACATCGATTTCATGAGCCAGCAGCGCATTCTGAATGGTCTCGGAGTTGCGGTTGAGCACATCGACCCGAATGTGGTCGTGTTGCTGCAGATAAGCGGATAAAGCTGATGGCAGGACGTATAAACTGATGGTTGTGCTGGACCCGATGGCTAATTTTGTTAAGGGGAGAAACGACTCGTTGATCTGTTGGAGCTCCTGGTGTAGCTCCTCCTGTAACTGGCCCGCCTGCAGCAATTTGTTGTACAGGGCCTGCCCCGCGTTGGTGAGGCTGATGTGATTTCCGTGCCGTTCGAATAAGCCTGTTTTGTAAAAATATTCCAGCGACTTTATATGCTTACTAATCGCCGACTGGCTCAGGAATAACGTTTGGCTGGCTTTGGTAAAACTTAATAAACGAGCCACTTCCATGAAAACCAGGTGGCGGGATGAGAGCATAAATGGATTATCGTTTCGGTTGCGTCACAACGTCAAAGATAACCCATTTTTTCGGACCGAATTACCGCCCTGTCTCTCCTGGCAAACGCTTACTCCCAACTGTCCAAACCCAGTAGTTTTCGGCCCAGGGGGGAGAGTTCGGCGGTTTGCTCGCGTTCTTTTTCCCAGTTACGGGGATCGCCCGGAAACGCGTAGCCTTCGGGGGCCTGCCGCTCGCGCCAAGACATAATCCGCCATTGCCGCAAGGCTTCGTTATCTTCTTCGGCGGGCATCATGGAAATATACTGCGCGATCCGCACCTTGTCCGCCGACAGGTTAGGACGTATGCCGTGGGGCTGTGTGCTATTGAAAATCAACAGGTCGCCTGCTTCCATCTTTACTTTCACAAACTCGAATCCGGTCGTATCAGGTTTAAAGTGGTCGCGGTCGGCGGGTTGGGTTAGTTTCCAGGTGTCGTAGGTGCGGTAGAGTTCGGGCAGGCACTGAAAACCACCCATGTTCTCGTCCGTCTGATCGGCCAGCGCCAGCACACCCTGTACATTCTGCGGGCGGGTTTCGGGATCGTAATCCCAGTGAATAAATCCCTTGAACTCGTGCCCCGGCCGAACCGGGAAATTCAGATTGGCCCGGTCGATGGTTACCCATAATTTTTCGGTGCCCCATATGTCGACAAACGCATCATATACCCGCTGGTATTGCCGGTTATCCCATTCGTACTGGTGGTTGTACAGTTCGACCATACCACTATTGGTCAGCTCTTTCATTTTCATTTCCGCACGGGGCGGGGCATACCAGGTAGTCGGATCGTTGGGGTCTTTCTCTTCAAACTTCCAGATAAAACTGGCCAGCCGTTCGGCATTTTCTTTGGGCACCGCCTGTTTGATCACGATATACCCGTTTTCTTTCCAGAAGGCCCAGTCGTCTTCGGATAATACACGAAGCGGCTCGCCATTGGGGCGGTCATTCAATTTAAGTTTGCTGCTAGTGGCTGTCGACGGATTTCCGGGAATGTCCTTGTGTGCATTATCGGGAATCCTTGTGGGTTGCATCGTCTCCATAAGGCAATAGGATGTTAAAGCGTTTTTATTGGATCAAAATTAGGCATTATGCGCATCGGCCAGTTAAGACGATACTAGCCACTTTTTGCACTATATTGCTCTTAGGTTTGTCAGTAGACAATATTTTTGTCATTTAGCAGCAAAATCGTCTGATTTATGAAAGTTGCTCTGGAGCAAATCAGCCCCGATACTGACAGTTCGTTCCATCTGTTGCTTACTCCTCACTTGAGCGATGTTTTTCTGTGGCACTACCACCCGGAATACGAAATCGTATACATCGAGGGGGCTAACGGCACGCGTCATGTCGGCGATCATATTTCGCGCTACGAAGGGAGTGATCTGGTTTTCATTGGCCCTAACATTCCGCACCTTAACTTCGATTACGGTGTCAAAACCGATCACAGAAAAGTTGTCGTGCAGTTGAAGGAAAACTTTCTGGGCGAGGTGTTGTGGCAGGCACCCGAATTTGCGGCTATTACGAAGCTGTTTGCGCGCGCCCGGTCGGGTATTTCCTTTTATGGACACACCAAACAGGTCGTTGGCGAACGGTTGAATCAACTGGCCAACCTGCCTCCATTTGAGCGACTTATGCTGCTGCTATCCATTTTCCAGCTTCTGGCAACCAGCACCGAATGCACACCGCTGCAGGGAGAAGCCGTTGCCAGCGCCTACAACCTGAAAGAACAGCAGCGACTCAAACGGGTGAACCAGTTTATTGCTGAGCACTATACCCGACAGCTATCCATCGCCGAAGTAGCCGCCTTGGCGAACTTGACGGAAGCGGCTTTCTGTCGGTATTTCAAACGCATGACCCGGCTCACGTTTACGCAGTTTTTGAATCAATACCGGATCAATCAGGCCCAGAAACTGTTACTACGGGATAACACGGTTTCGGAGGCTTGTTTTGCGTGCGGCTTTGACAGCCTGTCGTACTTCAACAAGATTTTCCGGCGGGTTACGGGCGAAAATCCGCTCCAGTTTAAAAAACGGCACCAGGCCTGACAACTGTGTCGAAACGGCCCTGAAATTAAGTTTCGTCCGTCCTTATGCCGTATTTGTGTAGTTTAGCGGCAACAAAAGTCATTTGTTGATGGCCGGAACGAGGTAAACAGCCGTAAGCAGTTGACCAGTACCCGGTATCGATGATTGACACATGACAACCCAGCGTTTATGTCCGAACAAAAACCTTTGATTCTTATTACGAACGACGACGGAATTACCGCCCACGGTATTCGCACGCTCGTTGACTTAATGAAACAAATCGGTTCGGTGGTTGTGGTCGCTCCGAACAGTCCTCAATCAGGCATGGGCCACGCAATCACCATCGCGAACCCAATTCGACTTTATCCATCCGATATTTTTGGCGATGTACCCGCCTATGAGTGCTCCGGCACGCCGGCCGATTGCGTTAAGCTGGCCAAAAATCACGTCCTGAAAGACCGGGCTCCGGACCTGGTTGTCAGCGGGATCAATCACGGCAGTAACTCGTCCATCAGCGTGCTGTATTCGGGCACCATGTCGGCGGCCATTGAGGCCGCCATCGAAGGCATTCCGGCAATTGGTTTCTCTCTTGGTGACTTCACGCGACAACCCGACTTTTCGCATACGCATGAGCACATCCTCACCATTGCCCGAAACGTACTGGCGCGGGGGTGGAGCGCGGCACGGCCTTAAACGTAAACTTTCCGGCCCGCACCGCCGAGCCACTGAAAGGCATTCGGATCTGTCGGCAGGCCAACGCCAAATGGCAGGAGGTTTTCGATGAGCGACGCGACCCGCACGGCCGCCGGTACTTCTGGCTGGCCGGTGATTTCGTCAACTTCGACACCCACGCCGAAGACACCGACGAGTATGCCCTATCGCAAAATTACACGTCCATTGTACCCTGTAAATATGATCTGACAGCGTACACGATGATGGACAAGTTGAACGAATGGAAATTATAAGGATGTATGATGTATGTTATAGGATGTAGGAGCAGAAACGATAACCCGCATTGTATACCATACATCTTATGTCATACATCCTATATCATCTACAAACATGGCTTTACTAGGTAGTATGCTCAAAAACGGGATTCGATTATCGAATGTCGTCCGACTGCGGAAGTTCAACGCCCTTCGTCAGCAGCGCAAAGTCTTCCGTAAGCTTATTCGAAAAGCGCAGTTCACCGCCTTTGGTGAAGCCTATCACTTTGATGACTTACTCCGGGCGGCCGAATTTGGCACCGAACGGGAGTTTTATCAGAAATACAAGCAGAACGTGCCCATCCACGACTACAACAAAATGTTCGATTCGTGGTGGAAGAAAACGCTGGCTGGCGAACCCAATGTGACCTGGCCCGGAAAAGTGAAATACTTTGCCCTCAGCTCGGGTACGTCCGAAGCAGCCACCAAGTACATCCCGGTCACCAAGGCGATGTCGAAAGCCATCCAACGAACCAGCATTCGCCAGATTTTGACCCTCGGAAAATACCAGAACCTCCCCTCCACGCTTTACGAAAAAGGGTGCCTGATGCTGGGCGGCAGTACGGATCTGAGCGTTCGGGAGGGCCATTATGAGGGCGATCTGAGCGGCATTACGGCCAGTAAAATCCCCCTCTGGTTCGAGCGATTCTATAAACCCGGCCGCGACATTGCTCAGGAGCGCGACTGGGCGCTCAAACTGGACGAAATTACGGAACAGGCTGCAGGTTGGGACATCGGCTACGTGGTAGGCGTACCCGCCTGGATTCAGTTGCTGATGGAGAAAATCATTGCCCGGTACAATGTCAAAACCATCCACGACATATGGCCCAACCTGATGGTGTTCTGCCACGGGGGGGTTTCCTTTGAACCGTATCGGCAGGGATTTGAAAAACTGCTGGCCCACCCGATCACCTACATCGAAACGTATCTGGCTTCGGAAGGCTTCATTGCGTACCAGACCCACCCCGATGCGGAGGGCATGCAGCTGGTGCTTAACAATGGGCTCTTTTTCGAATTTATTCCGTTCAACGAGCAGAATTTCTCGGCCGATGGCGAACTGATCGAGACCCCCGAAACGCTGATGATCGATGAGGTCGAAGAGGGAAAAGAGTATGCCCTGCTGATTTCGACCTGCTCCGGGGCGTGGCGCTACCTCATCGGCGACACGATCCGGTTCGTGAATAAAACTCGGGCTGAAATAGTGATTACCGGCCGGACCAAGCACTTCCTGAGTTTGTGTGGCGAACATTTGTCGGTCGATAACATGAACAAGGCCATCGAAATGGTCTCCGATGAGCTGGGCATCTCCATCCGGGAATTCACCGTAGCGGGCGTAACCTACGATACGCTGTTTGCCCACCACTGGTACATCGGCACCAATGACGCCGTCGATGCCAACGAACTCCGCGACCGACTGGATGCCAAACTGAAAGAACTCAACGACGATTACGCCGTTGAACGTCGGCACGCGTTGAAAGACATTAGTGTAACCGTCCTGCCAACGAAAACCTTCTACGACTGGATGGCCTCCCGAGGCAAAATGGGTGGCCAGAACAAATTTCCCCGCGTTCTGAAAAAAGGAATGATTGCAGAATGGGAAGCCTTTTTAAATAAATGATGAGTGATGAATTATAAATGATTAGTCTACTCCGAGGCCTGTGTCCCCACAGGCCTCTTGAGCGTCAGCAACGTTATAACCATCCGGCGGAGAGGCTGTGAGGACACAGGCCTGCTCCCGTGGTCCGTGCGGTCGGCGTTCCGATCTTCACGGACTACTCACGCGTCAGCCAGATTTACCTGCCGGAAAGGTGGTCCGTGTCCTCACGGACCACGGAAGCAGAATTCATTATTCTCTTACCCCTACCAGTTCAGCGCTTTTGAGAGCGGTTCAAGCAGCCGGGTGTAGGCAATGTTGGCGGCTCCGATCAAGAAAACAACGCCCGTTGTCCGGTTGAAAATCAAAACGACCCGGGGCGTAAAGAGCCGCTTGAGCCGGTTTGCGTAATAAGCCAGCGCCGATTCCGTAACGAACACGCCCACCAGAGCAGCGATCATAAAGGCGTATTGCTGGCTGGTTGAATAATGCAGATGTGAACGAATATAGGCCACAATGGCCACCCACGACACGAAATTGACGGGATTGAGTGCGTTCAGAAAAAAACCGGTCGTGAAGTAATAGACAAAATTACCGAAACTTGTTTTTGGGTACGCCAGCCGGGGTGTTCCTTTCAGGATATTGACCAGGCCCATCGCCACTAGGAACAGCACCCCGACAATGGCCATGAAGTTCTCGAAACCCTGCACTTTAGGAATGAATGCGGTGCCCAGCAGAGCCGCCAGCACAAATAATGTGTCGCCGGTGATAACGCCCAAAACGATCTTCATTCCCGAGCGAAATCCATTGTCGACGCTGTTCTGGATCAATGCAAAAAATACCGTTCCAAATGTCAGACAGAGCGCTACACCGACCAGGAAACCGAAAAGAATAGGTAAAAACACAAGCAGATTTTAGTTTGTTGGTTGTTTGTCGTTTGTCGTTTACGGTTTGTCGTTACCTATTGCACCAGCCCCGATCCCGATTTGATGGGGCAGCAATTACAAATTACAAACCACAGACCACAAACTAAGTTTAAATTCCCCGCAGTCGGGCCACAATTAACAGGCCACTTACGCTGAGCGAATCAGTAATCCGGCTCGTCATGGCCATCTCAACGGCTTCGGCAAGGGGCAACTTCCAGACGCGTAAATCTTCTGTTTCTTCGGGTGCATGATCGCCCTGTACCAGCTCTTCGGCGATGTACAGGAATCCCTCTTCATCGGTCGCGGAATTGGACGTATGGATACGGGCTACTTTAGTCCATGTTTGGGCGATCAGGCCCGTTTCTTCCTTCAGCTCACGCTTGGCCGACTCCAGCGGATCAGTACCTAGCGGGGAACCGCCTTCAGGAATTTCCCATGAGTACTCATTTAACGGGTAACGGTACTGCCCAACGAGGTAGGTGTTACCCTCGGCATCAATCGGAATGACGCCAACGGCCTTATTTTTGAAACTGACAACGCCATAAATGCCAGGTGTACCAGCGGGCGTAATGACCTCCTCATGCCGGATCGCCATCCAGGGATTTTCGTAAGTTACAGCAGAATTGAGCGTTTGCCAGGGATTTTCAGTCGAGTTCATACAGGAGCTAAAACGGTTCTCGATTTGGGTTACGGCCTTTGATCTACACCCATCCAGCGTGTCAGCATCAGGACAATTCCCCGATAAAGTCGCTAAGTTATCACGTTTCGCCCATACCCTGCGACAAGGTCTGTTGCCTTTTTTGTCTCTACCGATCATCAGTCCGGTTATACTATTCTCGCAGGCAACGCTTAAATTGGCCTAAATTTGCCCGGTTCTGCCACCTACTTATCAACACGAAACGCTCAATGAAATTACCAATATTACTCCTTCTTTCCACGCTGTTTATTCGTTCGGTTAATGCCCAGACAATCCGCTACGATGTTTCCTTCCCCAACGCCATTCACCACGAAGCGCAGATTAGTCTGACGGTTTCTCAATTGCCGAAGCAAACGGCCATTTTCCGAATGAGTCGCTCATCGCCAGGGCGTTATGCTACCCATGAGTTTGGCAAGAACGTTTATAATGTCCGGGCGTATGATGAGCAGAACCAGCCATTGTCCCTTGTTCGGACTGAGGGTGATGTCTATACCGTACCGACGCATAAGGGCACAATCCGGCTCAGCTACACGTTGTTCGGCAATTATCCAGATGGCACCTACATGGGCATCGATCCGCAGAGTATTCACCTGAATATGCCCGCTACGTTTATGTGGGTCAAGGGTTTCGACAAACAGCCCATTACCGTAAAATTTAACCTGCCGACCGGCAATATGGGCGTTGTGGCTACCCAGTTAGTCCCGACAACGGATCGATATACCTTCACGGCTCCAGGTTTACAGTACTTCATGGACTCGCCGGTAAAGATCGGGAAGCTGGCCATCAACGAATGGAAACGAACCAATACCGATGGCAAGCCGATCACCTTCCGGGTTGCGCTGGAAGCCGCCGTCGCCGATTCGACGGCGAACGGATTTACCCAAAAAATTGCCCGCATTGTGGATCAGGCAAAGGCTGTTTACGGGGAGTTTCCGAGTTATGATTATGGCAATTACACCTTTCTGGCAAGTCTGAACCCATATGTTCGGGGCGATGGCATGGAACACCGCAATTCGACCATGATTGCCGTGCCGCTTGCCTTCACAGGACCAGAGAAGGTATTGGGCGTGTTTGCGCATGAGTTTTTCCATTGCTGGAATGTGGAACGCATCCGGCCCAAAACGCTGGAGCCCTTTAATTTTGAGAAGAGCAACATGAGCTACGAGCTCTGGTTTGCCGAAGGTTTTACCCAGTATTACGGGGAGCTACTCCTCGTTCGGGCCGGTTTCACGCCGATTGATGAATACACCAATACGCTGGCGGGACTTGTATACACCAAACAGCAAACGCCCGGCGCCACCCGCTATTCGCCCATCGATGCCAGTTGCCATGCCGTCTTTGTCGATGCTGGGGTATCCATCGACCGAACGAATTACGGCAACATGTTCACTTCATATTACACCTATGGTGCAGCGGTTGCCCTGGCGCTGGACCTTGAATTACGCCAGCAAAACCAGTCGCTGGACACCTACATGCAGGCGGTCTGGAAGCGGTTTGGCAAACCCGAGCAGCCCTACACCGTCGATGGCTTGCAGACCGTGCTGGCCAGCCTGGCAACCCCCGAGTTTGCGCGTTCTTTCTTCGACAAATACATCCGTGGTCACGAAGCCATCGACTATGCTTCCTTACTGGCTAAAGCGGGGCTTGCCGTCAAAAAAGCACAGGCCGGAAAAGCGTGGATGGGATCCGTTCGCTATGGCGAAACCAACAATGGCCTGACGCTGCTTTCCAATACCGTCCTGGATTCGCCATTATACAAGGCGGGTCTCGATATTGACGATGTGATTACTGCCGTTGATGGACAAGCTGTTGCTAAAACTGAAGCACTCCAGGCCATGTTGGCACAACACAAACCCGGTGATGTCATTCAGCTAGCCTATAGCCATCGGGACGACGCAAAAACGGCTCCGGTTACACTGGCCGAAAATCCGTCGACATCGGTTGAGTTATACGAAAAAGCAGATCTTACGCTCACGCCCGAGATGAAGGCATTCCGGACGAACTGGCTGGGAGCGAAGACCGTAAAATAAACGAGAATGCTCTCGCCTGACTTAGTTCGTGGTAAAAGGCACGCAAACCGATTACCACGAACACCAACTTTCCCCTGTCGAATTATTACCTTTGTCGTTTACAAATCGTTTCCGACGATCCGAATTGAACGTATCCCCTATCCCACAGCTTCATGAGTGCCAGTCAACAAACGAAATACCGATGGATGGGCATCTCGCTGGGACTGAGCATAACGCTGCTGGTACTCAAATTCACGGCTTACTTCCTGACCTACTCGACCGCCATTCTGAGTGATGCGGTCGAATCTATCGTTAACGTCATTGCCAGCGGGTTTGCGTTTTATAGCATTTACCTGGCTGGCCAACCCCGCGATTTGAATCACCCGTATGGGCACGGAAAAATTGAGTTTCTGTCCTCGGGTTTCGAAGGGGCGATGATTCTTTCGGCGGGGCTGGTTATTATCTGGCAGGCGATACTCAGCATTTTCGAACCTAAAGTACTTGCCAACCTCGACTGGGGCTTTGCGCTGATTGGGCTGACCGCCGTGGCCAACGCCTTTGTTGGCTGGATGCTCATTCGGTCAGGAAAACAAACTGACTCGGCGGCTTTGACTGCCGATGGCAAACACCTGCTTACCGATACGTTTAGCAGTGTGGTGGTGATGATTGGCGTGGCACTGGTTGCCTATACCGGAAAACACTGGATTGACAGTGCACTTTCCCTGTTACTCGCCATCGTAATTATCTACAACGGGTTTCAGATCACCCGCCAGTCGGTGGCGCGCTTGATGGACGAAGCCGACGTGCCTACACTGCACCGGGTCGTAAACCTCTTGAATGTACACAAAGACCGAAACTGGATCGATGTGCATAACCTGCGCGTTCAGAAATACGGTGCCGATCTGCACATCGACTGCCACTTGACGCTGCCGTATTACTGGAAACTGAATCAGGTCCATGAGGAAGTACATCATTTCGAAGACACGCTCAAAGACGGTTTCCGGGGCGAAGTCGAGATTTTTGTCCACACCGATCCCTGCGAAAAAGAATGTTGCCACTACTGCCGCGTCGCTAATTGTCCCGTTCGGGCGTTCGCTTTCCTCAACGACGTAGACTGGACTCCCGATAATCTGCCACTCAACCAGAAGCACTTTGTTCCCTTAACTATGCCGGGCGTATAGTTATGTCGCCTTTTTAGGGTATATTTTCGGAGATAAGCCTTTGCTTTTATATGAGAAGCTATTCTCCCGTTTTACTCGCGTTTGCCCGTCTTTCCGGAATGCTGCTTGTCTGGGTTATCCTCGTAAGCATCTGCCTGTCAGGTTGCAAACCAGCGTCCACCCTAAATGTAGCTCCGCCCGTTACGCCACCCATTGCCGCGACCGTTACAACACCGCCCTCCGCCACGATCTCAGCCCCCGTTGTTTACGCAGCCAGTTTCGATAATAACCTGTACGCCCTTGATACCACAACCGGGCAGCCCCGCTGGGTTTTCAAAGCCGACACCTCCATTCAGTCAAGCCCGGCGGTTGCGTACGGGATGGTTTATGTCGGTAGCAATGACTACAACCTGTATGCCATTGACGGTGATACCGGCAAAAAGAGATGGGCATTTAAAACCGGCGGAATCGTGTATTCCAGCCCGACCATCGCGAACGGCATCGTGTACGTCGGTAGTCAGGATGGCAAGATATACGCCATCGATGCCACCATTGGTAGCCTGCTCTGGCTGTTTACGAATTCATTTGGGTTTTACTCCAGCCCGACTGTGGCGAATGGCCTTGTCTACATTGGTGGGCAGGATAACCGCGTTTACGCGCTGGATGCGGCTACGGGCCTCCTGCGCTGGGTATCCAGTGCCGACTATTTCATTCTCTCCAGCCCGATCGTGGCGAATGGACTGGTTTATGTAGGCAGCCAGGATGGTAAACTGTACGCCCTCGATGCGACCACGGGCAAGCAACGCTGGACATTTAAAACCGGGTCGGCCGTAGACTCCAGTCCGGTTGTTGCCAATGGGGTGGTGTATGTTGGTAGTGCAGATCAGCACCTCTATGCACTCGATGCGACTACTGGTCAGCAACGCTGGTCTTTTTCAACAAACGGCGTCGTCTATTCCAGTCCGGTCATTGCCAATGGAATCGTTTACATAGGCAGCCGCGACCACAATGTATACGCCGTAAATGCCAGCACAGGCCAACAGGTGTGGTCGTTCAGCACGAGCTTCGATATCTATTCCACCCCCGTTGTGGCCAGTGGCGTCGTTTATATTGGGAGCAACGACTACAGCCTGTACGCCCTTGATGCTGTTACGGGTCGTAAACGCTGGAGTTTCAGAACGGGCGGTATCGTCGTGTCCAGCCCGGTCGTGGCCCAGAAGAATAGAATAACCGGAACATACCCAACCGTTAGCGGGGGCGGCAAGTAATGTTGCCCATCATTGTAGACCTGTTTTAGTCTTGACTGACAAGACGCCTAAGTAACACTCAATTGGTATGCACAGGACTTTTTTCTTACAAATCTTTTACTGGAGTGGGCTCGTCTCGCTGGTGGTTTTGCTCTACAGTTGCATTGACGCCTACGACCCCGGCGTTCCGTTGAATAGTAACTTGCTGGTGGTGAGTGGCATTGTCACGAACCTGGACGAGACCCAGAGCATCAGCCTGAGTCGTTCCCGCTCTACTGCCGATAGCGGTACGGTAAGTACGCCCGTCAGGCGCGCATCGGTAACGGTCCTGATCAACGGAACAACACCCATCACCCTGCTCGAAAGCCAACCCGGCATGTATAGTTTTCCTGATGATTTTCGGGGACAGGTTGGCACGACTTACCAGCTCCGTTTTCAGACCGAAGAAGGTGTTCGATACGAATCGTCCGTTGAAACGATGGCGACTATTCCACCGATTCTGAAAGCATATGATCAGTTCAACCCACAGGGGCCAAAGACAACGGCCGATGGGTTGAATGTGCCCGCCAATGACGTGTATATTGATTTTCAGGACCCGGCCAATGAGCGCAATTTCTACCTCTGGCGATGGCGGCTGTATGAGCAGCAACTCTGGTGCGCCACCTGCCAGCAGGGCCGTTACATTGTCGTGGATGTTGGCCCTGTAGGCAGCGGACCGATTGATGTACTTGGGTGCGTACGAGATACGACCTTGAGTCTGTCCATCCAGTTTGATTACCCCTGCCGGGAGTTGTGCTGGGATATTTTCTATAACACGGACATTGACGTTTCCGCAGATGCTTACACAAACGGGCAATTGCAAACGGGACATAAAGTGGCGAGTGTCCCCATTTACCAGCGCAATCCAGCCCTGATTGTGGTTCAGCAACTGTCTTTATCGCCCAGTGCGTATCGGTATTACAAACTCTTCACCGATCAGGTGCAGAATACGGGAACCCTGGCCGATTCGCCCCCCGCGCCTATTTCGGGCAATATAAAAAATCTGGCCAACTCGTCGGAGAATGTTATTGGCTATTTTTCGGCTGCGGCCGTAACGGAAATCCGTCACAAGATCAAGCGTCAGGATGTCACGACGGGCACTTTTCAGGGGTTGTTCTATGCCATAAACGGCCGCACGCCACGCCTGGAATCCTCATTGCCCGGCAGCAGCACGTACGGGGGCAGTGTTGCTTCAGCGCTGTGCGTATCCAGCCGCACTCGAACCGATCAATTCCCCCCCGGCTGGAATGACTAACGAACCTATCTACTCGCTGAACGGATGAGCCGACACCTACCTGCCCTTATCATTTTTCTGCTTTTTAGCCCGGTCCTCCAGGCCCAGATGATGGTTAACCTGAACGGCATTGTCCGCGATTCGGCCACGGGTAAACCGCTGGCTGGCGCAGCCATTGTGGTCGATTATCGCAAAGCACTCACCGGCACCAGCACCAATGAGCAAGGCCGTTTTTCTATCGACCTGCCTGCTGGCGATCACATCGTGGTAGCCCGATTGGTTGGCTTTACGCCCGTCCGGAAAAATGTTCGTCTTTCCAGCGACCCCGTAACAATCCAGCTGAACTTGATTACCGTTGAAAGCCAGTTGGAAGAAGTCGTCGTGACGACCAAAGGATTCGACAAAACGGTTCGGCAACCTATTCTGGGTGTCAACCAGATCAATATGAGTGCCTTACGGAAGCTTCCAGCCGCCCTCGGCGAAGTTGATCTGTTACGCGGCTTACAGATGCTTCCGGGTGTGTCGAGCGTTGGGGAAGCCAGCAACGGCGTAAATATTCGGGGTGGCACCACCGACCAAAACCTGATTCTGCTGGACGATACGCCCATCTTTAATCCCACCCACATGTTTGGGCTGTTTTCTATTTTCCCCTCCGAGGTGATTAGTACGGCCGATTTATACAAAGGAAACGTACCGGCGCGCTTCGGCGGACGGGCGGCTTCGGTGCTGGATGTGTCCCTGCGAAATCCAAGTCTGGACCAGTTCAGTCTGTCAGGAGGTGTCAGTCTGGTTTCGAATAAATTCACCGCCGACATTCCCATTGTGAAGGGGAAATTCGGAATTCTGGTTTCCGGACGCGGGGCCTTCAACGATTTCCTGTTGCCGATCGTGTCTGACCGGCTGGCGAACATACGAGCCAAATTCGGGGATGCCGTTCTGAAGGCATTCTGGCGTATCGACAATCGCAACACGCTGACGGTAACGGCTTATGGCAGCAAAGATTTGTTCCGGACGGATCTGCTGGCCAACCTGCCTAATGTAAACGGAACCGCCACCCGCTACGACCACCAAACGGTTAACGTCATGGCGCGCTGGTTCCGAACGTTGTCGTCCCGGCTAAACCTCCAAACGACGGGTATTTATGTGCACTATGTTCCCAAAATCCTGTCTCCTGAATTAAGTGGCAACGTGGTCAGTTTGCGGTCGTCGGTATTGCAACGGCAGATAAAATCGAACTTGAATTTCCAACTAACTGATCAAAAGCTTGAGTTGGGCGTTAGCGGCACACATTACCGCATTGAGCCGGGTACATTATATCCCGGCCGGAGCGAAAGCGTCAATTATATAACCACGCCAACCGAGAACGCCCTTGAGTTAGCTATTCATGCCGATTATGAACGGAGCTTTAGCGACAGACTGGCTGTTTCGCTGGGCATTCGTTACTCCCAGTTTCTGTCGATGGGGCCATCGCTGGTCAGGCAGTATGCACCCGGCGAAACCCGCGATGACTTTTCAGTAATCGATTCGACCCGGTATGGCGCTGGTCAGATCTCGAAGCAGTATGGCGGTCCGGAGCCCCGGATTGGCATTCGGTATACGCTGGGGCCCAATTCATCACTCAAATTTGGGTACAACATGATGCGCCAGTATTTACAGGTCGTGACGAACACCACAACGCCCCTGCCCACCTCGCGCTGGAAAACCTCGGACCCCAACATAAAACCACAGATTAGTCAGTTGCTCACGGCCGGTTATTTCCTGAGCTTCAAGGAGAACATTTACGAACTCACGCTGGAGGGCTACTGGCGCGCCACGGAGCACATTATCGACTACCGGCCGGGAGCAGATTTTTTACTTCAACCTTACCCCGAAACGCAACTATTGCAGGGGCGTAGTAAAGCGTACGGCATTGAGACCATGATTTCCAAGAAGAAAGGCGAACTGACCGGCTGGTTAAACTATACCTATGCCCGCACCCTGAATCAGGTGTACGAAGGCGCTTCCATTGAACAAAATGTAAACGCAGGCAACTGGTACAAAGCCAGTTACGACCGCCCACACACAGTCAATGCCAACATGACCATTGATGTAGACCGGCACAATAGCTTTGGGTTTACGTTTGCCTACAGCACGGGACGACCCTATTCAGCCCCCACGGGATATGTTACCATCGATGGGGCGCAGTATCCCTACTACGGTGAACGCAACAATGAGCGATTACCGGCCTACCACCGGCTGGATTTCGCCTGGAACATATACAGTCCGGGCATGAGAAAACGGCGTTGGGAAGGGCGCTGGGCATTTACCGTCTATAATTTGTATGGCCACAAGAATGTGTATTCCGTGTTTTTCAAAACCGAGAATAACAAAACCAACGCCTATAAGCTCCAGATTTTTGCGGCACCCATTGCTTCCCTCTCCTACAACTTCGTGTTTAAGTAAGCTTTTTATAATGCCACTCAGCTTGCTAGGGTGGTACGAGTGATTTTGAACATACCCGTTGCTGACGTTATGCTTTACGTGAAGCAAAGAAAAAACCATTGCCTGGAAGCCAACATTCCCGTTGGGAAGAAATCAAATCATATTCTATCAGAATAGTTGTATTTATTCTTTTTATTTACCAATTTTGTTTCACTTGTTACGGAGGTAACAGACGAAATTGCTTTTTTTCAATTCAGGTTGTATTCAAAAACCAGCAAAAAACGGCCCTTTCCAGCGAATTGGGGCCGTTTTTTCTTTTTATTCAAGATATCTTCAGTGGATTACAGGCCCATTAGTAAGTAGCTCCCATTATATATTGACTCTTACCCTTCATTCTATTCCAAGTAGACACTTACAGCGATACAAATAGGTAGTTTACTGGTTACCAATGGTTCGTCAATTTTAGATGTATGAAAATGGGCGTGATTAGCTTTGGGTCTCTGACCACCCAACCCTAATCACGCCCTATGCAAGGATCAGCTTACTGAGAAGACACGCTATCGGATAGACTATAAAGGACTCTTTTGGGAGGTCGATGAATGTCAAGGAGAAAACCAGGACCTGGTGGTCGCCCAGGTCAAGCTAACGGATGAACAGCTGATGGTATTACTTCCTGACTACTGGCTCACAAGTTGCGTTTTAACCTTAGCCTGGTCGGCCAGATCATCGGTTGCTGTTTTAAAAATCAGATCACCGGGCTTCAGGTTACCAAAAACCTGCGTCTGCCCAGCCGACTCATCGCCTTTCTGCACCGTTACCCGAACGGCTTTTCCATCCACCACTTTCAACACAAACGTGCGGTCTATGGTACTGATAATAGCGGATTTGGGTACGTATAAACTACCCTCATTCGTAGTACTGACGGGCAATCGAACCGAGGCAAACATGCCCGGCTTTAATTGGCCACCTTTATTCTGGAAATCGATTTCGACCAGCTCAGAGCGGGTTTCGGGCCGAACGCTGTTGGCGATGCGATTGATGCGTCCCGTAAATGTTTGCCGGGGAAAGCTTCGTACTGAAAATTGAACCGGATTGCCCCGCCGAATATCGCCCAGATACGCTTCCGGGACGGCAATGCGCAAACGAAGTCGGTCGAGTTGTTTGATCTTCAGCATGGGTACGCCGTTCTGGCCGCCCGGTCCCACAAATGCGCCTGGCGACAGCCGCCGGTCAGTGATGACGCCCGTGAACGGAGCGGTTATTTTCAGATAACTCACCAGTTGCTGTACTGAATTGTAGTGGGCATTGGCTGCAACAATGGCCAGACTATCGGAAATAGCTTTGGTTCGGGATGCATCCAGATCGACGGGCGAAATTGCCCCCAGTGTCCGGCTGGTCCGTAAAACGCGCAGGAAAGTGCCTTTACTGGCACCATAAACGGCTTCGGCAGCTTTCACTTTCGAGTAGGCTTCGGTCAGGTTCGCCGTTAGTTCGGGCGCTTCCAGTTCGGCCAGTACCTGCCCCTTCTTTACCTGATCGCCAATATCGACGTGCAGCGCTTTAACGTAGCTGCTCACGCGGGGATAGAGATCGGTTTCGTAGTAGCTTTCCAGCTCGCCCGGCAGATTTAGTTCCGATGCCGGACGGGAAGCCGCTACCCGAATGGTTTCGTACCGAATGTCTTCCTCAACGGGTACTTCGTCCATCTGGCTTTTTTCGGCTGACGAGTTGCCGCACTGGCTGAACAGAAAGCCCAGGCCCGCTATAAGGGCCACTTGCAAACCGGGTCGGAGGAGATTGTATACATTCATGGTGTCGATTAGCTGGTTAGTAGGTTAAACTGGATTCAGACCGTTCGGCCAGAGCTTCGGGTGATCCATCGAACACGGTGCTGGTTGGGTCGTCCGGGTCGAGTGAAGGCGAGTCAAAGGCCGTTTTACGCTGAATGGCCGCAAAAACGACGGGCAAAATCAGCAGGGCGGCAATCGTTGAAAAAAATAGCCCACCAATAACCGCCCGGCCCAGCGGGGCGGTTTGTTCGCCCGACTCACCTAGCCCACTCGCCATCGGAACCATCCCGGCAATCATTGCCAGCGCCGTCATCAGAATAGGCCGAAGGCGGGCTGCACCGGCCACCCGGGCAGCGGCACGAGCGTCGCGGTAGCGCAGCCGTAGAGATTCGGCATTGGTAACCAGCAACAGGGCATTGGCCACCGACACCCCCACCGACATGATGATGCCCATGTAGGATTGCAGGTTGAGCGTTTGCCCGGTTACGAGCAGCAGCGTGAGGGAGCCAGCCAACACGGCGGGTATGCTCACCAGCACCACACTCGCTACTTTGAACGACTGGTAGTTGGCGGCCAGCAACAGGAAGATCACCACAATGGCCAGTCCCAGCCCAAACTGAAGACTGCTCAGCGTTTCCTGAAGCAGCTTGGCCAGTCCACGCAACTCCACCACCGACCCTTGGGGAGGTTGTCCGGCCGCCGTGATAGCGGCTTGCACATCGTGCGTGGCCGTACCCAAATCAATCTGGTTGATGTTGGCCGACACCGTGATGATCCGGCGGGGGCCAATGCGGTCGTACTGGCCCGGTACGGTAGTTGGCGTAATGGTTGCCACATCGCCCAGCGTGGGCCGCAACTGTCCTTTCACGAGCGGAATCGCCTGAATATCGGCCACTGACTTCATCTGATCCTGTTCCAGTTGAATCTGCACCTGGTAGGCAAACCCTTTCGACTGGTCGAGCCACAGGTTCTTGGCCGTAAATCGGCTGGACGAGGTTGCCGCCACCAGCGACTTGGAAATCTCGTCGATGCTAAGCCCTAATTGACCCGCCCGTTCGCGATCTACCTGGATCGACACCGTGGGGTAACTAAGCGGTTGATTGATCCGCAGATCACGTAGGTAGGGAATCTCACGCAAACGGGTCAACAAGCGGTTGGCGTAGTGCTGCCCTTCTTTGATGTCTTTGCCGCCCACTAAAATCTCGATGGGTGTTTGTGCGCCCTGGCTCATGATCTTATCGGTCAGGTCGATGGGTTCGAACGAAAGCTGGACGTTGGGCATTTTTCGGTGAACCCGCTGGCGAATCTGTTCTTTTAGCGCGTCCATAGACTTGACTTCATATTCGTCGGACAGATTGACTTGCAGCACCGCTTCGTGCGGACCGGCATTGAACACGTAAAGCGCGCTGGTGCCATAGCTGGAGGGCGTCATTCCCACAAAAGCCGACGAAATGGCCATGTTATCAGGGCCAACGATGTCGCCAATCTGCTTGATTACCCGCTTGGTGAGCTCTTCAGTCCGTTCGATCCGCAGGCCCTGCGGCCCAACGATCCGCACCTGAAACTGATGGGCGTGGTTTTGCCGGGGCATCATGTCCTGACCAATCTGGGCGAAGCCAATACCAATCAGGAGCGCACAAACCAGTACATATGCACTGATGACCAGCGTTCGATGGCCCATCAGGTTGTCCAGAACCCGGAGGTAACCCAGCTTAAAGCGTTCGAAACCCGTCACTTTTTCGGGGTGCTTTTCCTCATAGCTTTCCTGCCGACCCTCCGCCGGTTGATTCAGATCGGGCAAAATGCTTACGTCATGCGGGCTGGCATGGGGATGACTTTTTAGCCACCAGTTCGCCACCACGGGTACAAACACCTGCGATAGAATATAGGAAGCAATGATCGAGAAGCCAACCGATAACGACAAGGGCAGGAACATGCCGCGCGGAACACCGTTCATCAGGAAAGCGGGCGCAAATACGGCCAGAATACACAGGGTAATGAGCAGCAGCGGGAAGGACATCTCCTGGCAGGCATCCAGAATGGCGCGGGCTTTAGGTTTGCCCATCTCAAGGTGCTGGTGAATATTTTCAATCACGACCGTTGCCTGATCGACCAGAATACCGATGGCCAGCGCCAACCCCGACAGGGTCATGATATTAATGGTTTGGCCAGTCAGGTTGAGCAGCAAAATAGCGCTCATAATGGACACCGGAATCGTCAGGATTACAATCAGCGAACTCCGCCAGTCGCCCAGGAAAAGCAATACCATCAACCCGGTCAGAATGGCGCCCAAACCGCCTTCAACAGCCAGACTATGAACCGCCTGCGTGACGTAGACCGACTGGTCGAACTCGTAGGTAAGCTGTACATCATCCGGCAACAGCGCTTTCATTTCGGGGAGTTTGGCTTTCAGCGCACTCACAACGCTCATGGTCGAAGCATCGGCACTTTTGGTAACGGGAATGTAAACCGACCGTTTTCCATTGACCAGTGCATACCCAACCATTATATCGGTAGCATCTTCTACCGTGGCTACGTCACGAAGAAACACCGTTGGCCCTACGCCCTTCCGCAGCGGAATAGTCAAAAACTCGCTGACCTTGTCGAGTACCGTGTTGCTGGGCGTCATGATGGTATAGTCACCCATTTGAACGCTACCGGCCGGTGAAATCTGGTTGTTCTTCACAACGGCCTGTACAATTTCGTCGGGGGTCAGTTCATAACTACGCATCCGTTCGGGATCGACTTTCACGACCACCGTTCGTTCGTTGCCGCCAAACGGGGGCGGAGCCGAAGCGCCCGGAATCTGGGAAAACAAGGGCCGGATGCGGGTAGAAGCCAAATCCTGCATTTCCCCCAGCGATGCCCGGCGACTGCTGAACACCAACTGACCCACGGGTAAGCTCGACGCATCGAAGCGAACGACCGTGGGAGGCACAGTGCCCGGCGGCAAATAATTCATAACCCGGCTGACCTGGTTGGCTACTTCGCCCGATACCTGCGCCATGTTGACGTCTTCATAAAACGAACATTTCACCAGACACAGGCCCTGAATATTTTTCACCTCCACCGACTTGATACCCGACACATAAAGCAGCTGATTCTGGTAACGGGTGGCAATAAAGCCTTCCATCTGAGCGGGTGTCATCCCGCCATAGGGCTGGGCAATGTAAATTGTAGGCAGATTCAGCCGGGGGAAAATGTCCACCGGAATCTGCAAAAGGGCCAGAATCGCAAATAAAATAATCCCGGCTAAGGCAACGATGACCGTAATGGGTTTGGCTAAGGCAGCTTTGATCATGAGAATTAGCGGGGAAGTTGTTGGAAGAATGAATCCAGATCGCCAATGGTAGCGGCTCGGAGCAGCAGAGCGCGCCAGACGCTGCTGGTGACCAGTGCCTGATCGACTTCCGCCCGATTCAGTAGCGCACTGGTTTGGGTGAGCGCCTGAATGTTGTCCAGCCCCGATTCGTAGCGGGCCTGCGCCTGGATGTAGGCCTGCTGGGCCGCATCCAGTTGGAGCGGAGCCTGCTGGGCACGGGCCTGAGCCAACTGGAGCTGCAATGCCGCATTCTGGCCCGCAGCCTGAAGGCCGAGTGCCTGCTGGTCATACGCCTGCTGACTGGCATTGATCCGTTCGCGCTGGGCCGACAGGGCATATTTTGTTCGCCATAAATCAGTTGGGCGCCAGATGGCCGTAACGCCCGCGATGTAGTTGAACGAACGCAGCGGCAGGCCAGCGCCCAGCGACGGATCGATACGGAACGTACCATCGGACTGGGCCTGCTCGCTGATGCCCGAGCCGCGCCCCTGTACTGATCCAAGCAACGAAACAGACGGTAAGGCCGACGCTTTCAGCAACGTTTCGCCCGCTCTGCCTACCTCGATACTTTTTTGATAAACTCGTAACTGCGGATGCAGCGCGGGATTGCTGCCGGGGGAAAGCGGTAACTGAGGCAGCTGGTTATAAAAAACCATCGTGTCGAGCCGCACAGCCGGGTTCGGTTGGCCAATCAATTCGGTCAGTCGAAGTACTTGCTGTTGAGCCAGTTGCTGGCTTTCCAGTACCTGCAATTGAGCACGGGCCACTTCCGTATTGGCTACGGCACTATCAATACCCGGCCGGAGCCCACCTTCGGTGCTGGCGCGAATGATGCGCTGGAGTTGCTGCGCTCGCAGGAGATTCGTCCGTTGCAACGCTACCGATTTTTGCGCATTGAGCGCCAGCAAATACGCATCGCACACCCGCACCTGATGAGTAAATAGCTCTCCTTCGTAGTCGGCCTGCGCCTGCTCCACGGCCAGCCGGGCCTGATCGCGTCGAGCTTGCCGACGCCCAAACGTGACGGCTTCCCAATCGACGACCATCGACGCGGCACTGGTCCAGGCAGGGTTCATATTAAACCCGTCGGTGCGTACGCCGGAAACGGGCAGCAACAAGCCCCCGTTGGAAACATAAGCACCACGTACCTGATTAGAAGTTGCATTGAGCGTCTGCGCCTGAATACCCGCCTGAGGCAACAGCGACATGTTTAGGGCCTGCACATCGGCTTCAGTGGCTCGAATGGTGGCTAGTTTTCCCCGAAGGCCTGGGTAGTTGGTCCGGGCCAGTTCCAGCGCTTTGGGTAAAGTGAGTGAGTTTGTTGGCGTCACCGGCAGGTTTCCCGGTTGCGCCCAGCTCTGGCCGATCCAGCAACTGGCCAGAAAAGACAGAAGCCAATAATATCGTTTATTTCCGCTACGCATGAGCCTGTTTCGATGAATAGGCCAAAGCTACGGGATGGATATTAGAGCCAGATTAGAGCCAAATTAGTTCCTATTAGAACGGATCAATCCGCAGCTACTGTAGTGACAACAGCCGCGCCGATGGGCAGAGCATCAGGAGGTGATTTTCTACCCCTCACAAAGGCACATGCCCAGGCTAAACATAGCCCTATTTAAACGACTCTACCTCAGACAAGTCGGTTGGATAAAAGGCGTGCCTCACCGGTTGGGACTGGCGGGGCTGGCCAGCCTGCTGATAACTCAACTGAGAAAGCGTTTCGTAAATCTGTTGCCCTGGATCGGCCCTTTCATACTTGGTTTTAAAATAAGCCTCTTCCTTGGAGATATCAGTCTGTTTGGCTTGCTCTTGTTGGCCGATCATAGCCGCCAGCGAATCCGCTTGGTGGGTTCCTTTTAGCTGATCCTGTTGGCGCAACTGGCCATAGGTTTCATGGGTTAACAGCCTCATTTGAATGCGGAAGTCCACCTGGGTATCATAAAGCCGTTTCCACCAGTTTTTAAGGGGAATCAGGCTGTAGCGGAAGGAGACGAACTGAAGGTTGGTCACGGGTTGATTCGCTTGCCGGAGCTGATCGGCTTCCAACTGGCGTACCTTTGCTTTTAACCGCTCTTCGATGGATTGTCTATTGGCGGTTAGGCTGAACAGCAAGCAGATAAAGGCTAACACGGGCTTCATGGTCTTGGTCGAAAGGGTAGTTAATGTACATCGCTAACCGATGCGGGTAGCCATCCTTTTAGGGAAAGGTAATTTTAGTCGCAAGTTGCACGAGTTGGAGAAGGTATAAACTGTTCTTGCAGAACGAATTCTACTTTATACTTGGCTAACGACAGCCCTACTGGGGATGCCCCTTAGGAGCGGCTATTACAGATGGGTAAAGTTTTCCTACTAACAGTAGGAAAAACTAAGACAAGAAAATCCTAACGGTCGTTCTTTTACCCATGTCTCACCAAAGTAGCGTCTTTGCGAGAATGTTCTTCTGATCTGCCCACCAACTACTTTACATGCTGCTCAAGCAGAATAGACATACGTTAAATTAACTTAAACCGGTTAGCCACAAGCAACCCTATCCACCGGTTGGCTACTCCCTCAATGCTCAGTAGAGTACTTCCCTATTGATCAACCGTATGCATCTGATACCAACACTCGCTCTGTTCGGCTTTACTTTGCTTGGCTGCCAACCGAGGGATAAGGCCAATAACCAGCCGCCTGCCAATTCACCCCTTCAGGTAATGTATTCAAAAACCATCCATGATTCGCTATATGTGCAGACTCAACTCCCTTTAGAATACAGCGACAGCACAACCAAACATTTCCCAGTGGTCGTGGTCCTGGATGGCAATTTTCACTTCCCTATGCTGGCCGCGAGTATCCATCAGTATGAAAAAGCGGGATTACTACCTCCACTTGTCTTAGTGGGGGTTGGCTATAAATCGTTCGACGCGATGGATTCCCTTCGGGTACGGGACTATTTATATCCTTCGGCTTTACCCGCTGATGAGTTGAAAGCGCCCGGTGGCGGTGAGCAATTTCGCCAATTTCTGGGCCAAGAGTTATTGCCTTTGATTGACGCTACTTACCGAACGCTGGCTCAAAACAGAACACTACTTGGTCATTCATTTGGGGGCTACTTTGCCTTGTATACATTACTTAGCCAAGCCAAAAGCAGGACCCACGTTTTTCAAAACTTCGTAGCCGCCAGTCCGGCTGTATGGTATCATAATTTCTATTTGAACCAGTTACCTAGCCAGCTAGGCAGGGTCAATACGTCCGACTCAGTACGACTGGTTGTAACTGTCGGCGGCCAGGAAAATCGGCAGTGGGACGTTGAGCCCACTACAGCTTTGCTGGCCTCGCTTCGGCAGACCAATAAGGTTAGCCTACTTGGTGTGGTTTATAACCAGCTTGGGCACATGGATACCGGGCAACTAAGCTTTCTCAAGGGGTTAGAGTTATTTTATGGTTCACGCTGATCAGAATTCATTAGTTCATCAACTGCCATAAAAGGCTCGTGCATGAATATTAATTCGTTTCATGCACGAGCCTATTTTGAGAGTTAGTAACCAATTTATATAATGAGCCTGTAGCGCGTACAGATAACTGAGCAGCGTCATCTGTACGCGCTACAGGCTCATTAATTTTTCGTCATCCAAAAGCGCAGGATGTTGCCATCAGGATCCTTAAAACTGGCAATAGAAGCCCCATCCCCTAAATCCATAATCGGATGAATTAATGAAATGTTGTGAGTCCGCACAAAGCGCTCAATGTCATCTACCGCAAAGGACAGGACCGTATTAACGTTCGCTTGCGTAAGCACCTTTTGTTTGAGCACCGCATAATGAATTCCCTTGTAGTCACATTCCCAATGTTCAGGCGTATTGCCATGGCGATTCAACGCTAGCGGAATACCTAATATGTCCCGATAAAATGTTGCTAACCGCTCTGGTTCAGGTGAGGACATGATCACCCCTGTCAATCCGTTAACTTGTTGTGCTTGCATAATTACATCATTTATGATTTTTATTGTGCGAATATACATCATAAATGATTATTTAACACCTGGATGATGCTTTAGTTTTACATCAAAGATGATCTATATGAATAAAGCTGTTGAACTACTCAATCTTTGGGCGAGCTATGAACAAGAAAACCCTAAAGCGGATTTAGCGCAGTTTTGCCAAACTTACTTAGCGAGTCAGCAGCCCGAAAGCAGTTTAGCTTCCTTCTGGCAATCCCCTGCCCCTCCTGATAAGGCTAGCTTGCTGATTAAATTAATTGGCCGGGTTTCCAAATTGCATACACTTCATGCCCTGGCTGCTTTTAAAGAATGCGGCCTTAACAGCTTCGATGAGTTTTTGTATCTCAGTTCGGTAGCGTACATGACCAATCCCAAGAAGACCGATGTCATCTCGGCTCACTTCAATGAGTTATCATCCGGCTTACTGATTCTTGACCGGCTCAAGAAGTCGGGGCTAATCCTGGAACAAGGTGATGTGCATGATAAGCGGACCAAACGGCTAACGATCACTAGCCAAGGGCAAAGCCAACTAGAAGCTTGCTACCAGAAATTGAACGAGGTGAACCAGCTATGTTTTGGGGGACTAGCTGAAAATCAAATTGAGTTGGGTATTCATCTGTTACAACCGGTGGAGGCCACCTTGGCTAAGCATTGGTTAGCAGCTAAAATGAAATAATAGAAGGGAGGTTTATGGCTACTTTGCTGGGTGCTTAGCGCTAAAGTAACCAGTACTATTATCAACCAGGATCGGCACGATCTGACCAAGCCCTTATTCTAAGTTAGTCCTTAATGGACTTGATTTACCCAATCAGCGATTGATAGCCATCCCCTGGTCTCAATTTTAGGCGCGTTACAGGCGGATACATCAGTTAAATACTATAGAATGAGCACGGGCTGGCCACTCCCACTCTCAAATGAATCGGCGTCTGGTGCTGAACAACTACTTGTTTTTGTGAGGAGGGCAACCGCTTAACGATGAATCATCTCGGTGCGAAAGTGCCGGCCCCAAACCCGTAGCTCGACTAACAGACTCTTCAACGACAGGCCTAAGGGCGTCAGTGAGTATTCGACCGAAACAGGCATACTATCTGCCAACAGCTTACGTGTGATAAGCTGGTTGGCTTCCAGCGCTTTCAACTCTTGAGATAACATCTTCGGCGAGATGTCCCCAATATCACGCTGAATCTCCCCAAACCGTTTTGTTCCATAGGTTAAGGAAATGACAATGGGAATGCGCCATTTGCCCTGAATCACTTCCAGCGCATCGCGGGCCGCCAGCAGTTCATACTGGCAAGCCGGTTCTGAAGATTCCATCTGATTATCTTGATTACTGGTTACGCGCAGGTAACTAGTTACTTGTAGGTAACGGCTACCTTTTCGAAAGTGAAGTTGACGAAATTTGTTCAGTTGCTAACCATCAGCTAAATAATTATGAACAAACTAGTGTTGATTCTCGCCTTCATGGCTTCTATAACTTGCTTTGCCCAAACGCATCAGCCTAGAACGTTTCTGTTGGTACACGGAGCTTGGTCGGGTGGCTGGGATTATGCCCAAGTCGAAACTATTCTACGAGCCAAGGGCGATAAGGTATACCGGCCTACCTTGACCGGTCTGGGGGAGCGCGTGCATCTAGCGAACCCAACCATCAATTTGACTACCTTCATTAGCGACATTGTCAACGTGATTAAGTTTGAAGACTTACACAACGTCATTTTAGTCGGACACAGCTTTGGGGGCATGGTCATCTCTGGCGTGGCGGAGCAACTGCCCGATCGAATCAGTAAGCTGATTTATTTGGATGCCATGGTGCCCAATGATGGGGAGAGCGCTCAGATGGTTTGCGGTGATTTATGGAATAGCCTCATGGCATCTCACGTAAAGGATGGCTTTATGGAGTATCCATTTGGGCCGGTCAGATCGATTCCACCTATGGATGTAGCTCAGTCATTGAAAACATTTACCGAGCCGTTATCCCTTCGTAATCCGTTGGTTAAGACCATCCCTACCACGTTTATTGTGATGACTAAGAATGGGCAAAGCCAAGCCGCCAACGACCAAATGGGCTTAGTCAAAGCGCGCCAACGGCACTGGCAAATCGCATCGCTGGAAGGCGGACATTATGCCATGCGGGAACAGCCTGAACAATTGGTAAAGAAATTGGAAGAGGTCCTGAAATAAATCGCCGTTTATCGATCTGCACACGAAATGTGGTTAGTAGCTTTATATATAGTTCTACCTATGTATAAAGCTACGAGCGTTTTGTGGGAATAAGGGAACAAACGATTACTCAGGTCATCCGGCAGTGGCCTACCAATAGCGAATAGGATAGCTACTGTCTGGAATTGCCCGGCGGCTTCGCTACCACTCCACCACAATGACCAATAGCCGCCCACAGCCACTACATTGATTTTGCATACTGTTTTGGCTTTTGACCCAGATGCTGCTTAAAGACACGAGTAAAATGACTCAGGTTGGCAAAGCCCAACTGATAGCCCGTTTCCGACACGGATAGTTTAGCTTCCCGCAACAGTCGGGCCGCTTCGTGCATGCGTACCGTCTGGTAGTAATCATAGAGGCTCATGCCGAAAACCTGCCGAAATAACCGACGGAGTTTGCTTTCGCTCATCCCCGCTACCGAGGCCAGATGGGGCATGCTCGGAGCCCGACTTAGATCCTGTACCAACTGGTCCCGCACGACAAAGAGTGTCTTGCCATCATCGTCCCGTAGCGGATAGACCGCTTTAGTCTCGCGCTTCAGTAAATCGCTCATGAACTGATAGACCAACTCCTGCCCTTTCACGGTTAAGTAAAAGGATAACAGCGGGTCGGTCGAGTGGTGGGCCAACATGTCGGCCGCCACCTGCTGAACGACCAGTGACCCGATTTCTTCGTAGAGGTACGATTGACGACTACTCAGCAGGGTTTGAACCAGCGGCTTTTGGGTTTGTTGCCCCATGAGTTGCCCTAGCAGGGCTGCGTTGATGCCAACGATAATCGTGCGAATGAGCGTACCGGTGGGGAAAGAGACAGCTAAGTCCATATCACTCGAACTCACTTGCACCGCCGGGAGCATTCGGATGGACGACGGGTGGGCGGACGGGGTAGCCGGGCGTACCATATTGCGAAAACTAAATATAATCATCGACTGATCGCCAGGTTCGGCCCGACGGCGCAACTCAACGTCCCGGCTGAGGGTGTAGCGGTGCAACATAACAAATAGTAGCGGGCTAAGCGTAAACCGCTGGATGGTACCCGTCCCCAAAGAAGGGGGGAACGCCATCTCTATATAGTCGGCGCTGGTTGAGTGTCCATCTTCCGACAGCACATCAATCCGTCCGACCGGTCCTGAGGAATCAATTACTAACTGCATCTGACTGAATACGACTATTTATTGGCTAAACGTAGGTATTTTCTGTATATAATGAGCAGGATCTTTGCCATGTTTAAAACAGAACCAATGTTTGGACACACTATACAACCACTTACTGCAATGACACTTAAATTCTTCGAACTCTTCAATCTGGTCCTGTCAGCCTTAGTTGGCGGTATGTACTGGGGTCCTTGGCTGGCACTGAGCCGTTCTCTAAATACATTCGAGCCAGGCGTGTTTCTGGCCATTACCCACCGGCTAAATCAGAACATGGCGGGCTTGATGACATTCCTAACGCCCCTGGGGCTGCTTTCTACCCTGCCCACGCTGTACCTGTCCTTTGATAGCCAGCCGACAACGTTCTGGCTTACGCTGGCGGGCTTCGGCTGCTTCCTGACGGCGCTGATCGTCACGGTACGAATCGAAGTGCCCATCGTAATGCAGATTGTAAGCTGGGACCCATCGGCGCTACCTACCCATTGGGCGCAACTGCGCGACCGGTGGGTGAATTTTCACCGGATTCGGGTAGCGGGGGGCCTGATCGGACTGACACTCTTAGCCGCCGGAGCCATTTTTTAGTCCACTAATGTCTCATCGGACCCAATTAAATTACGCTCAGTCGACTCCATTAAAGTCTACAACCAAGTAAAACACGATGAAAACAATCCTGACCTGGGTGGTGCTGCAAGCTCTGTGGACCACGTCTATGTTCGCACAAGGCGCGCTAACGGTCAACGTAACCGGCTTTGAAACCGACAAGGGACATTGCAAAATCTGGCTCTTCAACTCAGCAGATGGGTTCCCCTCCGATGACAAAAAGGCCTTGCGCTGCGTGGAAGTCCCCATTGAAGAGCTAACCAGCCTATTCGTATTCGACCGATTGCCCGCCGGTAATTATGCCCTGGGAGTGGTGCACGACGAGAACGGCAACCATCGTCTCGATTACAACCTGTTTCGCATACCAAGAGAGGCATACGGTATCTCGAATGACGCCCGAGGGGGCGTGAGTGGCCCGCCGACGTTTGAGCAAGCTATCCTTCGGGTTCCCCCCACGGGCCTGACGGTAACAGTCAACGTCAGGTAGACGGACTGCCAAATCAGCACTTGGTAGTCCGTCATCTACCTTTCCATTTTTTTATTCATAGGTCAACAAGCATGTGGGCATCCGGTCAAGAACGATAAAACGTTTTACTGGATTGTGCTAGCCATCGGGTTTGTCCTAACCTCGCTAGGCATATCCATAGGCATTGAGTTACCCATTATGAACCAGATGAAAACGTGGAAGTTATTAAGCGGGTTGTAAGGGTAGGGTAATGTCGGTGATCGTTCCCCCTCCCGGGCGGGGACGCAGCCGTAGCTTCCCCTGATGGATGGTTATAATCCGATGTGCCAGCGTTAAGCCAATGCCGAAACCATCGATTGCCTGCACGTTAGACCCTCGAACCAGGGGCAGCAACACCCGTTCTTCTTCGCCAGGCGTCAGGCCGATACCCCGATCTTCGATTCGAATACGCGACCGTTCTTCGGTATCCATTTCCAGACAAAGCGTAACCGGCTGTCCACCCGAATATTTGGCCGCATTGTCCAGCAGATTCAACAACGCCGTTCGAAGCAGATAAGCATTGCCCCGGATCATGACTGGTATGCTTTGTTCGAGTATCCCGTCACTGAGTTGCAACGATAGCGATTGTCCGCTATGCTGTTTACTAAATGTATCGGCCGCATCGAGTACAACTTCAACCAATTCGAGTGGCTGCCGGTCAAGCTGGGCATCTACACCATCAATACGGGCCAGTTGCAACAGCCCATTGGACAGAGCGGTAAGTTTATCCAGTTCTTTGACCGCCTGGGCCATACCCCGTTTGAGGCTCTCGGCGTCGGCGTCGTACAGCATAGACGTTTCCAGCCAGCCTTTAATAGTAGTCAGGGGCGTGCGTAATTCGTGCGACGCCTGGGCAATAAACGAGCGTTGATTTTCGACCAGCCGCTCTTGCCGAGTAAGCAGGTCATTAAAGGCCTGCGCCAGCACACCCACCTCATCCTGTGGGTTGTTGGCCCGCAGTCGGAAGGTCAGCGAACTGGCTTCGGGCGTATTGATCTGGTCGATCAGACTGTTTAGTGGCTTGAGGGCCTGACGGGCAAACAGGTACCCCATCAGAATGACCAGTCCAATGGATACCGCATTCCCAATGATAAAAAGATCGCGTAGATCTTTTTGTCGCTGATAGCCGTCCTGATCGTAGGCAGTGGCGATGGCGACGTACTCCCGGCCATCGGGCGACGGTGAGACGCCCGCGTAGGTTAGGGCGACGCCATCTTTAGGATACAAATGACCGGGACTTTCGTATTGAAACCGGACAAGTCGCTCCCGCCGAACCCGACTTCGGAAAGCGGGTTCAGCCACAAAGTCGTTGGTTTGCTGGCTATTATAAATTAAACTGTCGGACGGCGAATAGACAAGCTCGACCTGCTCGGGCATGGATGTAATCACGCTGCCTGCCACCGCTCCTCTCAGTGTGAGCAGTTGCTCCGTAACCCGGGCTTTCCGGGCCAACCGGTCTTCGATGGAACGCTGTCGGAAACTGGCGTAGGTGCTGTACACATAAACCGAGAAAATAACCAGAATACTGGCCACCAACGACGAAAACCAGAGAATGAGTTTATGTTTAATCTGCATAATCAGCCCCGTAAGACGTAGCCCATCCCAATGATCGTATGCAATAGTTTCGGGCTGTAGTCTTTATCAATTTTTTTGCGCAGGTAATTGATATACACGTCAATCACATTTGTGCTCGTATCGAAATGCAGATCCCATACTTTTTCGGCAATGTCGACCCGGCTGACAGTTCGACCCTGATTGACCATTAGGTATTCGAGCAGGGCGTACTCCCGGGCGGTCAGATCAATCCGCTGCCCGGCCCGGAAAACCGAATGAGCCTCCGTATTAAGCTCCAGATCGGCCACACGCAGTACGGTTTTCAAGCCGCTAAAGTCACTATTTCGCCGGGCCAGGGCTTTGATTCGCAACATCAACTCCCGGAATTCAAAGGGCTTAACCAGGTAATCGTCGGCACCGGCTCCAAACCCGCTTTCTTTATCGGGAAGGCTGTCCAGCGCCGTAAGCAGCATAACCGACTGGCGGGGCGTCTCCCGTTTGATATGCCGACACAGGTCAAACCCATTTATATGGGGCAGGTTGACATCGAGCACAATAACGTCGTAGGTCTTGTTGTCGGCCAGGCTTTGGCCCACCAGCCCATCATAAGCCAGATCAATTTCATACCCTTCGCTCTCCACACCTTTGCGAATGAACGAGGCCAGACTTACTTCGTCTTCAACGAGTAGAATTTTCATAATACCTATAGTTTCCTGAGCATCCTGCCAAGCGACATGGTCTCTGGCTGACATATGTGAGCCTCCCTGCGGCATTCACCAAACGTCCCAATTCTATTGAATTACTCATCTTTTGCGCCATTTTTCCGTCCAGCTAAGCCGTTAAAGAACGACTTTAGTCGCTGTAACCAGCTCGAAAGTCGAATGTCGGTCGGTTTTCGGTCTGCTGACAGGCTTCCGATAGAAAGGCCTGGCCTGATGGCAATGGCTCCTGATTTAGGGATGATTAATCGCTGGGAAGCGTATAAACTTTGGTGACCCGACATCAGGTAACTAAGCACGCAGGATACGGCTGCATAAGGTGCTATTGACGCGCCAAACAGCTCGATGGCCAAAATACTGGTAGCAATGGGCGTGTTGGTTGTTCCCGCTAACAGGCTCACAAAGCCAATAGCCGCAAAGGTCGATTGATCTGCTCCAACCAGTTGGGCGAAGGAGCCCCCCGCCGTCGCGCCAATAAAGAGTATAGGCGTAATGACACTGCCGCTCCGACTGATGCTCAATGTGATGATTGTAAAAATGGCTTTCAGCAAAAAGGCGAATCTATTTACTGAATAGCCTTTGATACAGTCTTCCATCAGATTGAGGCCCAGCCCCAAATAATCCCGTGAAAACAAAAGGGTCAAAACAACCAGAATGACCCCACCCAGAAAACCTTTTAAAGGGCGCCAGAGCGGAATGGCGTTGGTTGCCAGGGTACTTTGTTGAATGGCCCGTACTAGGGCGAAGGCACATAAACCAAAGACTATGCCGCCCACTATCAACTGAATGAAGAACCCCTGACCAAAGGCTGGAATAAATTTCAGAGGATAATAAAAAAAAGTAACGCCAAGGGCTGACGAAACCTGATAGGCTGTCACAGAAGCAATAAAAGCGGGCAATAAAACATCATAGAAAATCACGCCAACGGCCAGCACCTCAATCCCAAATAATGCACCCGCAATAGGAGCCCCAAAGACGCAGGCAAATCCAGCACAAAAGCCGCAAAGGACCATCTTCCGGCGATCAATGTCATTCACCCGGAATAAACTGGCACACACACTGCCGATACCTGCCCCAATCTGGGCGCAGGGACTTTCTTTACCAGCCGAGCCTCCCGTAGCCAGAATCAGCACCACATTGACGACTTTCGTGGGAATGAAGCTCCCCTCCAGCTTACCATAGTTTTTATTGATGGCATCGATCAGGGTATCGGTTCCCAGGTGTCTCTTGAGCACAAACTGGCTAAGCAGATTAGCCAGAAAAAAACTGAGGGGTAGTAAGTAAAAAATATGCTGGTATTGATTACTCTGTTCAATGACATAATGCAGCGAACGAATAAATCCTGAAGCAACAAAACCAACCAGACAGCCGATGAGACTGGCAATAAATAGCCATTTCAAGACTGAAAAGAACAAGATTACTTCATCATTGACCCGCATCTGACTATAAACCGGGGAAATGGCATCTCAGTTTATTCCATCTCCCGACAAGACTCATCTTCCCATTGATCCTTCCCGATAAGTGGGCAGAAATAAGCCTGTTCGATTAATGAGCACTACGTTAAACTGGTTCCTATTACAGACTTAGCCGCGTATGGACCCTATTGTCTTTTTCATAAGTTTATCAGTGGTAAACAGAATAAAATAGCTGGTCAAAAGTAATTCGGTCCAGTAAATTATCAGATTACCAAGCCTTCCTTCTTCACCAGCACTTATCTTCCGCAAATGCCCTTGTAATCGCAGAACTGACAGGTTTCTATTTGGTCGGTTTTCTTGAACGGCTCGTTTAGGTCGAGCAAGCGCTCAATGAGTTGACGCAATAAATCCTCTGAATCTTTAATGTATTGGGCCGGGCTGTCATTGTCGCCAAACCGGACCGGGTTTGATTTGAAGCCACCGTTCACATCGCGGAATGAATAGAAACCCGCTTCAACCGGCAAGCCCTCCGCCTTAAAAATGTCCTTCTTGGCTCTGTCACGGGGCAGTCCGCCATAGTCGCTGATGTTTTTGAGGGCCAGGTATCGGTATAGCCACAACTGCCGCATTTTATCTTCCTTTCCGTCATTCAGTAGCTTGTCAATCAGGCCGATAGGTGTTTTGTCGGACAGATCAACCTTACCGGTTTTATAATCGACAATGCGAATCTGATCACCAAATTGCTCGATGCGGTCAATTTTACCCGCAATACGCACCCGGATCGGCGCACGGCCCTCCACAGAAACTGTCAGGTACGTTTCCAGGGTTTGCTCGGTACCGATGACGGTAAGACCCGTGAGGGCATTTTGCTGACGCTGGAAATCGAGCATCAGTTTCTGAGCCAGGTCATAGAGCAACAGGTTCATTCCCGATTCAATGACCCGCCCTTTCATGGAACTGGCAAATTCTTCTTCCAGCAGGTTCTTGATAATCGACTCGTCGATGGGTAACCCTTTCAGGCGATAGTCCAGATCCAGGCGCTCCATCACTTTGTGCAGCCAACTTCCGAATTCGGCAGCCCCCATTTTCTCCTCAATATCTTCCTCCTCACTGATGTTCACAATCCGGCTGAAATAGAAGCGCATCGAGCAACTCACAAACTGGTTCAGGTAGGACGGATATAAGCCTTTTGTGGTGAGCAATTTAATTAGATCGTCCCGTATGCGTTCCGTTTTTTGCACCCGCAGTTGGGCCAAATCGGCACCGGCCTGCTCGGTTGACCGCCCAAAGCGAACCGTCGGGCGGCTTATGCGAACAAGGCCTTTGGAACGGGGCACGAGTTCATGTTCCAGTTGTCGGATAAACCGGCTCGGCTCCCCTTTACTGCTTCCATATGCATCAGTTGAGGTGGTATACAACAACACCACGTCACTGGCTCGCTGCAGGAGCCGGTAAAAGTGGTAGGCCATAACGGCTTCCTGCTCCCGATACGTAGGCAGGAGCAGTTCCGAAGCTATATCGAACGGAATCAGCGAGTTAAGTTTCCGCGACTGGGGTAGAATCCCTTCGTTTACGGACAGGATAATAACCCGATCGAAATCCAGCGCCCTCGTTTCGAGCATCCCCATGATTTGCAACTGGCTTTTTCCTTCGCTGGTGAACGGGATGGATGTCTGCCGAATTAATTCATACAGAAATTGCCGAAAGCTTCGCACGGTAACCTCGGCCTGGCCCGTAGCCTGACGGCCGTTGCGTGCCCCTTTCCCCACGCTTCCCTGCCGCTCCAGGGTTGCTTCGAGTTGCTTGAGCAGGGTGAAAAACAGATATAGGTACTCAATTTCGATGGCATCCTGACTAGTCCGATACACATCGCGCAGGAGTTCGATCAGCTCGTAAAATGTCTGAATAGCCTTCATTGGCTCTTCATTGGGCCAACGTGTGAACAGTACCTGCACAAGCGGATCGTTCTGTCCTAGCTCTCTTATTTCCTGTTCGGTCAGGTAGACCCGCTGGTTCTTGACAATTTCTTTGGCAATCCACTGAAAGAGGGGTTCGGGCGGTAGCACGTCGCCATTGGGCAACACCTCCCCCGGCCACATGAGTCCGCGAATACGCTCATACTGCTTCAGGAACGGGTGATTCAGCAGCTTTACTATGTGGCGGTGATGAAATTTGGGAATCTTCAGATCACGCCCATCCCGTGTCCGGAATTCATGTACCGTTCGCTGCATCTCAAACAGCGTATCGACCAGGGTGAACATCAGCGACGAGCGCAACGACAGTCCCATCGTCACGTTTAAGTCCGTCACGTTTTCGTCGAGCGCATACAGCACCGGCACAAGCAGGGTTTCATCGGCCAGCACAATGGCCGTTCTGGGCGAACGGCTCGTGTTATTCCCCTGTCCTATAGGCCCGGCCTGTTGCCACTCGCTATAAATCTTACCGGCCACTTTCGTCTGCATGCTGGCATTGGCCACGCCGACTACGCGAATGTTTTTCTCCGTTCCGAGCAGATTGTTGGATTGCTGGACCAAATCGGCGTGGTTCTGTTTCGAAAAAAACCAGCCATTTTCTTTATATCGTCGCAGGAATTCGCCTGCTTCCTGACGGCGGTCGTCCATGTAATACTGGTCGGCGTCCCAGATGAGTTCGGCCTTTTGAGCATCGACTAGCACCCGAATGATGTGTTCCTCAGCCCGGCTGAGCGCATTGAACCCGACAAAATAAACCCGCTCATAGGCCAGATTATCCCGAATCAGCGACTCGACGTTCTGCGCCAGCAACCGATAGGCCATTCCCCGGTAAGCAAGTCCTTGTTCGTTCAGGCGTTCATGCAGGGCATGGTAAGCCGTTTGCAGGTTCTCAAACAGCTTGAAGTAGCGGGCCGTACCAGGCGTTTCTGCAATGGGTTTGGCCGTCGACGGCATATCGACCTGCCAGCGTTCGAGGGTTTTGGCTGCCGTGAGGTAACTAAAGAGTTCCGTTGGGCTAACGAGGTATTGATCGATCCGGTCGAAATCAGCTAACAACACCGATGCCCAACCGATAAACTGTTCAAACTCAACCAATGGGTCGATTTCTCTAAAAACGTCGTAAAGGTCAAATAGTAAACTAACCGAATCGATCAATTGGACACCCGCAGCCTGGGTAATAAAATCGTCGACAGCGAGGGCGTGGGGAGCCAGAAAAGGCCGGTCAGAAAGAGCCGCCAGTTCATCTAAAAAAACGGACACAGCCCGGCGCGTCGGCAAAATCACCCAAACGTCGCGTAAGCTAGGACCGTGGGTATCAAAAATTCGTTTAGCCGTTTGGCGAAGAAAAGTCATTCGTGCTTCGGTGAGTACGTGTTCAGCCGAACAGTAAAGATAACCCACGCTTTACTCAGTTCGGGACAAACGAGTCGATAAATTCCTTGATCTGCTCAGTGCATTCGATCACTACGGACGCCCAATTTTGCTATAATGTCAGCTTCTACTGCCAGAAACTCCTTCCACCGCTTCCGGACACGTTCGGCGGGCAGATAGGCTTCGGCCAAATCAATGAATGTGCGGTAATGACCGGCTTCTGAAATCATCAGTTCGCGGTAAAACTTTCGCAGGCTTTCATCGGCGATTTGCTCCGACAGGAGCTTAAAGCGTTCGCAACTTCGGGCTTCAATCAGGGCATTCATCAGCAGATTGTCCATCATCTGCTCTTTGTAATCGTTAATCGACCGACGCAACCGGGTTCGTACCTGATTAACGTATTCATCTTTTCGATGCCGTCCCAGCGGGATATCCCGTTTTTGAAGCTCTTTTAATACCCGGTGAAAGTGCCCCCACTCTTCGGATACGATGGGCGTTAACGTATCAACCAGCGTTGGCTGATCGAAATACTGGACAATCAGCGAAATACACGACGATGCGGCCTTTTGTTCGCACCAGGCATGATCAACCAAAATTTCGCCGATATTCATTTCGGCAATGTTGACCCAACGCGGGTCTGTGGGCAGTTCGAGCCCTAAAGTCGTTAGTGACATACAGATATAGCCGCAATACCCTGCGGTTCATAAGCAATAGGTTACAATTGGTAGCAGTGGGCCAACGAACAAAGTTAAGGCCTAAAGGGCGTTACTTTTACGCAACCCACTACCCCGCTTTTGTGTTAATCTACGTGTAAGGCTATCTCATGAAATTACTCGTTCACCTATTTATTCTGGCTGCCTTGTTTTTAGCGGGTTGCCAACAGCACCCAGCCGAGAAAACCGCGACCGTTATTGATACGAACCCAGCCAAACTCCCTGGTCTGCAACCCGGCGAGGCTGTAGCAACCGTGGCGGGTGGCTGTTTCTGGGCCGTTCAGGAGGAAATGAAATCGCTGAAGGGAGTACGGGTGGCCGTTTCAGGCTATGCCGGTGGTGATCTGGCCTACCCCACGTACGAACAGGTTGGCACCGACCAAACGGGACACGCCGAAGCGGTACAGGTTTATTACAGCCCCGACGTTATTTCGTATGACGTACTGCTGGATGCGTTTTTTGCCGGCCACGATGCCACTCAACTCAATCGGCAAGGTCCCGATATTGGGAAGCATTACCGCTCGGTGGTGTTTTACCGAACACCTCAGGAGAAAGCCCGCATCATAGCAGCCATTCAGCGGGAAAATGCGTCCGGACATCACCAGGGGCGAGTTGTTACGCAGGTGGTTCCCTATACGGCCTTCTACCCCGCCGAAGGGTATCACCAGGATTACTACCGCCAGAATCCCTACAACATGTATATCCAACTAGTTTCTAAAGCCAAAGTAGAAACGTTTAGAGAGCGGATGGAAACGTGGGTGAGGAAATAAGACTCGGTTTACGGTTTGTGGTTGGCTGGCGCGCCAACGGACCGGCGAAAGCAACTGATGCGTCAGCCAACCACAAACCGTAAACTACAAACCGTAAACCGTCCTTCCCTGCAACACATTGTCAACCCCCGCAACCGTTCGGCCAAATCTGATATTGTGGGATTGGCCGGAACCTCGTAACATTGCTTAGTCTTTTACAGAAGGGGTAAACCCGCCAATGAGTAGCTCCGAAACGATAGACAATTATGCCAGAACCTGACAAATCAATTGGTCGTAAAATCCTGAGTTTCTTCGTTAAAGACGAAGAGCCGGGTACGGCTACCGGCACACCGCCAGTGGCTTCATCGGCACCAGTCGTACCCCGCCCTTCGGCGAGCGTACCTACGCCCGGGGTCACCAGCCCTGGTTCGGTTACACCGGTAGGTGAGTCGCCGGTAAGTACGCCTGGCACTGTCGATTCCAAATTTGCTGAACATTTGGCCAACGTACTGGCGCAGAACAATCCGCCTGGCCCCGACTACTTCGAATTTCGGGAAACGCTGCGTAGCCTCAGCAACCTGGGTTTATCCGAAGAGAAGCAGTTTCAGGCGGCCTGGGCCAGTTTCAAAGCGTTGGCTGGCTCAGTAGACGTGACGGTGTTGACCAATACGGCAAATGGATATATTGCAGCCCTGAACAAAGACCGGGATGGGTTTGCCAAAAGCGTAGAAACCGCTCTGGCCGAACGCGTTGGCGGCTTACAGAATGAACAGAAACGGCTACAAACCGATAATGAGTCGCTGGCAAAGCAACTCGTGGAGATTCAGAAACAGATTGACGCCAATACAAACCGGTTGACGGCTATTACGGGCGAAATCACGGAACAGAGTGCGAAAATCACTCAGAACCGGCAAAATTATGAAACCACGTTTGCCCATTTTACCGACCAGATTAAAGATGATATCGCCAAAATGGCGCACTACTTAAAATAGGTTTTACTACTCGATGGACAGGCCTGTTGTAACGATGACCTCAGGCTCGCGAATACCAAAACCTCAAACCATAAACCCAAACAAATGGCAACTCCTGATTTTTCTAAACTTGGTGGCGGTGCGGACGTAGAAAAGCGTTCATTCTGGAGCCGTCCCGAAGGTGTTCTGGGCATGATCGTTCTGGCCGGCATGGCGGGATTAGGCCTGGTTTACTTTAACCGGATCATCGAATTTCTGATTCGCGCCACGTCGAACATCCTCGAACTATCGCTCCTGCTTGGCGCGCTGGGCGTTCTGATTTTCCTGTTCACCAGCAAAGATGTACGCACTGCCGTCTTCTTTCTGTTCAAATCGCTGATGCGTAGTATAACCGGTACGGTTATTCAATTGAATCCGATCGCTATCATGAAAATCTATATTGATGATTTGAAAGAGAAACGCGAAAAAATGCAGGGTCAGATTAATATTCTGGCAGGACAGCTCGTAAAGCTGAACAAAAAAATCAATGAGAACAACGAAGCGATCAAGCAGAAATTTGCCGAAGCCAATAAAGCCAATTCGCTGAGCGACAGGCCCGGTATGCGCGAAACGGCCCAACTGGCAACCATCGAAGGCGCCGGGCTTCAGGAAATGAATGAAAAGCTGCTCCCGCTCCAGCGTAACATGAAAAATGTGCTGGCGTTTATGGAAAAAGTAAACCAGAGCGCCGATTACATTATCAAGGAAACAGAGATCAAAGTTCGGCTCAAAGAGACAGAATATCAAATTGTTAAGGATAGCTCGAATGCCCTCAAAACGGCGGTCAGCATCTTTAAAGGTGATCCAGACAAGAAGTTTTACTTCGACCAGTCGATGGAATACATTCAGGACGACATGAGCATGAAACTCGGTGAAATGAAACGGGCGATGGATCTCTCGATGGATTTCATCAACGGCGTCGATATTCAGAATGGCGTTCTGTCCGACAAGGGTGAGGCTCTGCTGGAGGCTTACAACAAAGGCGAGTTCAAGATGGTCCAGCTAGATGCGCCGGCCCAGCCCCTCAACCTCGGCCCAAATCCTCAGAAGGACGCTGGCTATAAAAACCTGCTGGACTAATTTCAAATGAGTGATTGAATGATAAAATAGCCGACGCTGATCTTATTCAATCACTCTGACATTCAACAATTCAATCATTCAAAATTAATTTCTTATGCAACGATTAACTGTGGCCGGCCGGCTACTCATCACAGCCCTGATTCTGGCTGCCGCTTTCTTCGCGTTCCGTTACTTTGGTGGCAATGCGGCCTTGCGTAAACTGGCGCCCAAGGACGCTAAAGAAAAAGAATATTCCGAGTCGCAGACGATGCCCCGGGCTGACGACAAAACAGCCGAAGGAGCCGTCGAAGAATCATCGGCATCTTCGTCAGAGGCATCATCTGGCTCGTCGGAAAGCGAAGCGACGGATCAGCCGCGTCAGGCGTTTAATTACACCGCTCCGGAGCCTCAGAATGGCCAGTTGAAAGGTGTCGTTGAATTAGGCGCCAGTGGCTTCAACTCATTTATTGTCAGAATTGACGACCAGAAACGCTGGAAGCTCGAAAAAGCTGAATTCGGGAATAGCCTAGTTATGGAGAACATGGCAAGCGATAATGACATTCGGACAGGCTTAAAGAGTTACATCGGCAAAATGCTTGACTTTGGTGTGGGCGGACGCAACATTCACTTTGTGGTTAGTTCAGGAGCGCTCAAAGCCGAAGGAACCCAAAAGATCATCAAGGCCCTAAAGTCGCTGAATTATTTTGTCAACACGGTTACGCCCGAGCAGGAAGGTTCCCTGGGGCTGCGGTCGGTGCTACCCGCCGACTATGCGGACAATTCGTTTGTCACAGACATCGGTTCAGGCAACACCAAGATCTCCTGGAAGCAGGGCGAGTCCATCAAGTCGCTGGAAACGTACGGAGCCAAGTATTTTGAGAATGGAACCAGTGATGAAACCGTTTCAACAGAGGTCTCGGCGAAAGCGAAACAGGTGCCCAACGATCACCGTAAAACCTGCTTTATCATCGGTGGTGTACCATTTGAACTGGCCAAGTCGGTGCGGAAAGGCAAGGAACGCTACACCGTTCTCGATGCGCCATCGGCTTACAAACTGGAAAGTGCCAAATCGAAAGCGGGCCTGAATATTTACAAAGCCATTGCCGATGCAACGGGCTGCAATCAGTTCGTTTTCGACTGGGACGCCAACTTTACGATTGGCTACTTATTGACGCTTAAATAAAATGAGTAAAAGAACGAAAGAGTGAAAACTGCCGAAACGCTCTTTCACTCTTTCGTTCTTTTACTCATTCGCTCTTTTACTCCACCACCATGACACTGCGCGATGTATTTGCGGCCTTATCCGGCCAGCCAATTATGTTATTCCTGCTCCTGTCGGCCGTACCGACAGGAGCTTTTTTAGTTAATTTATGGTCGGGTGAAACGGCGGAGGCCATCTGGAAATGGCGCTACGTCTATGCGGTTCTGGTGTATCTGGCCTGCATTCCGGGCATTTTTGCCGTTACCCTCAACATCTACCTGTTTTTGTTCGAGCGCCAGAGCATCTGGGATATGAATCTCGGTCTGCAAGTGCTGCCGGTATTGACGATGGTAGCCACGCTGATGCTTATTCGGCGCAAAATCCCGTTCAGCTATATTCCGGGCTTCGGTAAATTATCCAGTTTTCTGACCCTGATCGGGGCAGTCATGGGCATCCTCTGGTTCATTGACCGCACCCGTATTTACGCAGTTACCTACGTTCCTTTCGCCTATATAGTCGTTGGGTTTGTCGCCCTGCTGCTGATAATCCGTTTCGCCTGGAGCCGGATTTTTTGATAGTCATCTCCCTTTCGTATGCCCTATTCTTTGTCTGCAAGTTTCCGGATAGTGGTCGCTCTGGCGTTATTATCAGGTTGCCAGCCAGCCATAACCGGGCTCGCCCCAGCAGACTCTGCTTATTTTCCGCTGGAGACGGGTCAGTTTTGTATCTACACGGTACAGGAAGATCAATACCGGCTTCAGGCCGAGCCGATACAGCGAAATTACCAAATCAAGGAAGTTGTGGGAGCGCCGTACACAGACGTAGCTGGCCAAACGGCCTACCGACTCATGCGTTACCGACGCGCTACCGACAGCCAGCCCTGGCAAGCCGATTCGGTATGGTCGGCCCGGTTAGTCACGAATGAAGCCGTCCGTACAGAAAATGGTCAGGATTTTGTTAGCTTACTATTCCCAATCCGTAACGGGTTGACCTGGAACGGCAACCGGCACAATGCATTCGGACCCGACGAGTACGAGGTACGCAACGCAGGCCAGCCTTTTCGCGTATTGGAGAAGTTGTTCAATGAAACCGTCACGGTGGTGGCTCAGGACGATTCGACGCTGGTTTCGCAGGAGAAACGAATAGCGGTGTATGCCCGGCAGGTTGGGCTGATTTATAAAGAGCGGACGTCTCGTCAATTTTGTACGACTAGTCCAGGTTGTATCGGGAAGAACCAGATTGATTATGGCATTCGACAAGTGTATCGTATTCAAACGTATGGAAAGGAATAAGTCGGGCTGGTTCCTGCTGGTCCTGTTAATTTTCCAGTTGACCAGCTTTGCTCAGACAACGCGCAAGTATCTGGTACTACTGGGCGATAAGGCAAACTCGCCCTACAGCGTCAGCCGCCCCGAACAATTCCTATCGCAGCGCTCCATATTGCGTCGGCAAAAACAGGCAATTTCCATACTCGAACGTGACTTACCGGTCAACCCCACTTACGTGACGCAACTACAGCAGGCCGGAGCCAGAATCTGGTTCACCTCACGCTGGCTCAATGCGGTGCTGGTCGAAACCAACGATATCACCATAGCTACGATACAGAAACTTCCTTTTGTAAAGGGGCTGGAATTTGGCCGGTCGCTGGCGGCTGCCCGTGTGAGTGCCGAAACCCAACCTAAAACCGTTAAAAAGCTGGAGTCTTTAACCAGTGTGGCCGACGCCCCGCTGGATTATGGTACTTCGCAGGCGCAGATTACCCAGCTCGGGGTGGACAAAATGCACCAGATGGGGTATCATGGCGAGGGGATGCTCATTGGCGTGCTGGATGCAGGGTTTCTGAATGGCGACAAAGTAGGTTTTCTTAAACCGCTCCTGGATGAAAAACGGGTGCTGGCAACGTATGATTTTGTAAAGAAAGAAACGAGCGTGTATGAAGACGATGCGCACGGGCTCTCGTGTTTGTCGGCCATTGCCGCTACCGCCGACAAACAATTGTATGGAACGGCTTACAAAGCGTCGTTTATTTTACTTCGTACCGAAGATGCCGATACCGAAAAGCAAATTGAAGAAGCCAACTGGCTGATCGGTGCTGAATATGCCGACAGTGCGGGAGTCGATGTGATTAGTTCATCCCTGGGTTATACGCAGTTCGATGATCCAAACACCAGCTACACCTACCAGAATATGGACGGAAAAACAGCACTCTCCAGCCGGGCGGCCCAGATTGCGACTGAAACGGGCATGGTTGTGGTGGTAGCGGCCGGGAATGAAGGCAGTGATGCCTGGCGTTATTTATCGGCACCGTCTGATGCGGCATCTGTGCTCGCGATTGGTGCCGTTACCCAAACCGGGCAGCGGGCTTCGTTCAGTTCGTTTGGCCCCTCCGCCGACCAACGCGTGAAACCCGATTTGGCGGCTCGGGGGCAGGGAACTACTATCGGAGATCCGGGCGGAAACATCGTTTTGGGCAATGGTACTTCCTTTGCCACTCCCCTTGTGGCTGGCCTGGCAGCTGGCTTCTGGCAGGCCCACCCCCGCTTAACGGCGGCCCAGGTTACGGAAGCCCTTCGCCGGTCGGGGAGTCAGTTTGGCAATCCCGATGACCAGTTGGGCTATGGTATTCCCAATTTTGAGCGGGCATCTGTTTTGGCTGATGCCTACGGCCAATTGCTGGTCTACCCAAATCCGTTCAGCGATGCCGAGCCCCTCGGGATTCAATGGGGAGAAATTCAGGCGAATACACCGCTGGATGCGACGTTGACGAATGCCGCCGGCCGGATCGTCTGGCAGAACCGCTACACCTCGGCAGGAATAAGCGCGTTTATATTACCCAATCTGAACCTGTCTGCGGGCATGTATTTCATGACTCTTGTTTCAGGAGATAAAAAACGGACGGTGAAGTTGATAAAACTGTAACACAGGAACAGGTTTGTGGTTTGTAATATACGGTTTGTGGTTGGCTGACGCGTCAGCGGACCGGCGAAAGCAATTCGTGCGTCAGCCAACCGTGCGACGGATCGCCGTTAACCACAAACCGTAAACTGAATACCATAAACCTGTTCCTATGGCAATCATTCGGGTTATTCAAGGCGACATTACGAAGCAACAGGTTGATGCCATTGTGAATGCGGCTAACACCAGTTTGTTGGGTGGCGGGGGCGTTGATGGAGCCATTCATCGGGCAGCCGGACCCGACTTACTGGCCGAATGCCGGACGCTCAAAGGATGCGATACCGGCGATGCCAAGATTACCAAGGGATACCGGCTTCCGGCAAAACACGTCATTCATGCCGTTGGGCCAGTCTGGCGGGGTGGTAACCACCGCGAAGCTGAGTTACTGGCGAGTTGTTACCAAAGAGCGCTGGAGATTGCCACGCAGAACGGCTTAGCGAGCATTGCCTTCCCCAATATCAGTACCGGCGTTTACGGCTACCCCAAAGACAAAGCGGCCGATACGGCTGTAGCGGCCGTGAACCACTTTCTTGATCGGCCGACGTCCATTCGGGACATTTTCTTCGTTTGCTTTGATGCTGAAAACCTGTCACTTTACGAACAGCGACTTAAACAGGTGTAGGCTTAAAAAGTGAAGAGATCAGGACGACTGTAATGACCAATCACATCGAAATCAAGCTTGCTTTTCAATACCTCGTCCAGGTCCAGATCAGCGATCAGGATACCCTCCTCATTCCATAAAGGCCCTGCGATAAATTCACCCTGTGGCGAAACAATGGCACTGCCTCCCTTACTCAGGACAAGCTCATCGTCCGTCAGCATCGACTGGTACTCTTCCGGATAATCATCTCGGGTAAAATACTGATTACACCCAAGCACAAAGCAACGGCCCTCGCAGGCAATGTGCTGGAGTGTGGCAGGCCACGTTTGGCGGGCATCGGCAGTTGGAGCCAGGTAGAGTTGCGGAGCCTGCTGGTAAATCCGCATTCGGGCCAATGGCATGTAGTTCTCCCAACAAATCAGGCCACCCATTCGGCCAACGGTCGTGTCGAAGGTTTGCAGAGAATCCTTCCCCGTTCCTTCGGCCCACACCAATCGCTCAACGCCGGTTGGCTTAATTTTCTGATGCTTTCCCAGATAGCCGTCCGTTGGGGATATATACATCAGGGTACAATACAAGCTTCCGTTCAGGCTGTCGCGTTCTGTTATGCCAATGGCCAGATAAACGCCGTTGTCGCGGGCAATCTGTTCCAGCCGACTCACTTCAGGGCTGGGAACCTGTACACTGTTTTGCCAGTACGTTTTGTAGAGTTCGCGACCGGCATCCGTTCGCAACCCAATGGTCGCACCAAACGTAAATTTTCGGGGATAACCGGGAATGAACGACTCCGGGAAAAGCAAAAACTGGCAGCCTTTTTTAGCCCCGTCGGCCACTAAAGTTTCTAATTTATCAATTGTCTTCGTGCTATCGAAGAACACCGGAGTTGCCTGAACTACCCCAACTTTTACCTGCATACGTTTATTCGGTCATGTCTACCCCTTAACATAGTCCGCAAAATAGCGCATTTTATCCGCGTTAACACGATAAAATGCGCTGGAACATATCAACGATCAATGCGGGTGTGGGGACCAGCTAAGACAACAAACTAACCAGCTACGGGTTTGGGGGCAATAAAGATCGACAACCAGGTACGGCGGGCGAGCCGGAAGAAGTAAGGCGTTAAGAGGATCAGCGTTGGCACTAATCCAACCAGATAGTAATCCAGATCTACGTCCAGCCATTTGACGAAAATGAAAAATGTAAGGAGGGTATAAATGGTATAAAACGCATAACTCACAAACATCGACGCCCAGTAGAAACCAGGTTCAGGCATGAAGTTTTCGCCACAATGCGGGCAGTGATCGTGCATTTTGTCAAAATTTCGGCTGAACGCGCTCTTCGAAACAAAGAAGTCGCCCTCCTGACAACGAGGACATTTATTGTTCACTATGCTGTATAAACGACTATGGTTGACTGACATGATGTTATCGATTTTAGGTTGATGCCTTTATCGGGCGTAGGTCTGGCTCTTTTTATAAGACAAAGGTAAGCCAGAGACAGCTGGTCCGGAAAGACAGATCAAGACGTGTATGGTACAAATCAATGATGCACTACCAACAACCCCTGCATCAATAAGGAGCCAAAAAGAAACGGGTCAACTGCACGTGCAGTTGACCCGTTGTGCTCAATTCAGTTCTGTTAATTACCAATCGTTGTGCTGTCCGTCCTGCGTTTTTTAACGTAATACTCATCCATCGGAACAGTCGGTTTAGGCTCACTAACCCGTTGCACTTTATAATTCCGGTCAGCCAGGCTTGCCGATGGCGTGTGGTCGATCTGAATACCACCCGTTGGCTGCTGGTTAGGCATTTGATTTTTGTAATTAGCCAGCCGTGGATCGCTTGAAGCCGGTTGCTGCACAACAACACCAGCCTTACTTTCCTGACGTCGGGCGGCCGCAGCCATATTAGGATGCTTGTAGTTATGGGTCGAATACATCGGATTATTCAAGGGCTTTCGCGCTCCATCATCCTGCGAAAAAGCTTGCCCTGACAGCGCCAGCAGGCTGATGCCAGTAAGCAAAAATACGACTGATTTCATGGCTATTTCTATGGTTTTGTTGTCCAGCAAAGCTACTACTTCATCAGATTAAAAAACAATTAAAATATCTACTATGTTTTTAGTTTACAACTTTTTTACGCAACATTCTTAAAATAGATTCAGAATCTGTTAGACTTTTGGCCTTTTCGACAGAAAACCACTGAATATTTGTAATTTCATTAGAATTACCAAACGCTTCCATAAAGTCGGCTTCAAACAAAAAACGAATGTCATAATGAAGGTGTGCCGGTACATTTTTTCGAAGCGGGATCTCGTGAACATCGACATCGAAAATACCAGCGCCAATACGCTTAAGAGAAGTTAATCCGGTTTCTTCCTGGGCTTCGCGCAAGGCCACCGCAGCCACATCAGGATCACCATCGGCATGACCACCGGGCTGTAGCCACCGGTCAAGCTTCCGGTGGTGAATAAGCAACACCTGCTCGCGATCCGGGCTAACAATCCAGGCCGACCCCGTTACGTGCCCAATCAACAAAGACCGATCAAAACAATTGGGATAAGTCCTGACAAACGCAATGGTTGCCTGTGTCATAGCCTGCTCGGTAGCGTCGGCCGGGGTGTGTTCCTGAAGCAGGGTGATCAATGGTTCGCGGTGCATACGTTGGCTTTTTGTCTAAAAAAGTCGCAATTTGGGGGAGATTTTTTAAATAGTCTATCGACAATCATGCGCAAACTTTCGCTTACAGCAGTTGCTATTTGTTTAGCAGCGCAATTAACCACCGCACAAATTAAGTTGCCATCACCCAGCCCCGGCGCATCGGTTATGCAAACCGTGGGGACGACTGACATTACCGTAACGTACTCGCGACCAAGCCTGAAAGGACGCGATCCTTTTGTTGGTTCGTTTGTTCCAGCGGGTAAAATCTGGCGCACCGGGGCCAATGGCGCTACGATTTTTACGACTACCACCGACTTGATGGTGAATGGCAAAACGCTGCCAGCAGGGAGTTACTCGATCATGTCGATTCCAAACGCCGACGCGTTTACCCTCATTTTCAACAAAGACAAAGCCGTCACGGAAGCGTCGTACAAGCAAGCCGACGACGTACTGCGGGTTGACCTGACACCGAAGGAAAATAACGAGAAGATTGAAACTTTTACCATTGGCTTTAGCGATTTGACCGACAGCACGGCCAAAATGAATTTCATGTGGGCTAACTCGAAAGCCAGCGCCGATTTGCGCGTCGATGTGAATGCCAACTCAGCCGCCAACGTGGACAAAGCCGTAGCCGACAAGCCTGAAGATGCGGCTGTGCTACAGGCAGCCGCCAACTACAACCTCTCGAAAGGTCGTAACCTGGAGCAGGCTTTAGGCTGGATCGACAAGTCGATTTCCCTGAAAGAAACCTACCGTAACCTGTACGTAAAATCGCAGATTCTGGCCAAGATGGGCAAATACACCGAAGCGGTTCCTCTGGCTAAAAAAGCCCTGTCTATGGGTCAATCGTCCAATGATTCGGCGTTCCCGTTTTTCAAGGAAGGTATCGAAAAAAGCATCGCTGAATACACCGCCCAAATCCCTGCCATGCCGGCTATGAAACCTGGCAAGGGCAAGAAAAAGGCGTAAATAAACCTCACTCTTCTCTTAATAAAAAAGCCCGGTTCGATCATTCGAACCGGGCTTTTTTATTAAGAGAAGAGCAATCTATTTTTTAATCTGCTTGGCAATTAACTCCACTTCTTCTTTTATCTCAGCAATTTTAGCGATTTGCATATGACGCCTATCTGACCTAAGCAATAGATTCCTGACAAGACCTTTTCTAACCTTTTGTGCACGTTCCAAACCGCGTTCCAGTCCACGTTTGAATAATGGATCACGCTCTTCTTTGAAAAAATCTGATGCTCTCAGCATAACAGTATCAAGTAGTACTTCTAAAGTACGGCGATGTCCTAACACACGCAACTGGTTCAGGGGCTGGGCGTAATTGGCTTTAAATGAGCAGTCAACACGCCTTATGAATTTTGGGGCATGATTCGCTGCAGCGCCCAGGCAATGCCTACAACCAGCAGACACCCAATGACATTGAGCCATAAGAAGGCCGTCAGATCGAGGTACCAACTCACTACCACGAGTATTTCCGCCAGTATCGACGCCCAGAACGTAGCCCGACCACCAATGGATTTGGCGTAAAACGCAACGACAAATACCCCAAGAATGACGCCGTAAAACAATGACCCCAGGATATTTACAGCCTCGATCATACTGCCTAGTCGGTTGGCAAACTGGGCGACAACAATACAAAACACCCCCCACCCTACGGTAGACCAGCGCGAAACAGCCAGGTAATGCGCATCGTCGGAATCGCTCTTCATCAGCCGTTTGTATATGTCGACAACCGTTGTCGAAGCCAGTGAATTATAGGCGGAGGCTATGCTCCCCATCGATGCGCTGAAAATAACGGCAATCAGCAAGCCAATCAGGCCGTGTGGCAGGTAGTCTAGGACAAACCGCAGGAAAACATAATTAACATCGTTGACGTCTGCCGATGGATTGTTTTGCTGAATAAGTTTGGTAACATCCGTTTTAACTGCTTTCAGAGCTACATCCGTTTGGCGTAGTATGGACCCTGCCGCATCCTGCGCAGCTTCGTTGTTCGTGGTCAGTGCTACCTGCATATCCTGCACCGCCCGCTGTCGCTGAGCCGTCAGGTTTTGGTGCTTGATCTCGGCCAGTTGGTAGGCAGATGCGTACTTGCTTTGCTTTAGTCGGTCGGTTTCCTGCTTGTTGAAGAAGGTCGGCGATGGATTGTATTGATAAAAAACAAACACCAGTACACCCACCAGCAGAATCAGAAACTGCATGGGTACTTTCAATAACCCATTCATCAGCAATCCCAACCGGCTTTGTCCAATCGACTGGCCAGTGAGGTAGCGTCCCACTTGCGACTGGTCGGTGCCGAAGTAGGAAAGTTGAAGAAAAAAGCCGCCAATCAGGCCCGACCAGAGGTTGTAGCGGCTGTTTGGGTCGAACTTCAGGTCAATGAGGTTCATTCGTCCCGCTTCCCCTGCTACGTGCAGGGCATCCACGAAACCGACACTTTCGGGTAGCATCTTAACGGTCAGGTAGCCCGCCAGCCCCATGGCGAAGGTGACAATGGCCATCTGCTGAAGGTGCGTGTAGGAAATGGCTTTTGTACCGCCCGTAACCGTATATACGAGTACAATACCACCCATGAGCAGGTTGGTCCAGTAGATGTTCCAGCCCAGAATTGTGGACAGAATAATGGCTGGGGCATAAATCGACAGTCCCGTCGACAACCCCCGTTGCAACAGAAATAAGCCTGCCGTAAGTGTCCGCACCCGCGCATCGAAACGGGTTTCCAGAAATTCATAAGCGGTGTAAATCCGCAGCTTATGAAAAATCGGAACGAACGTAACCGACAGTACCACCATGGCCAGGGGCAAGCCAAAATAAAACTGCACAAAGCGCATTCCATCACTAAAGCCCTGCCCCGGCGCCGACAAAAATGTGACGGCGCTGGCTTGGGTAGCCATCACCGAAAGCCCCACATGATACCAGGGCAGCGATTGCCCGGCTAGCAGGTAATCGTCCATACTCCGGCTACCCCGACTGCGCCACAACCCATAGGCGATGATGCCTATCAACGAAAGAGCCAGTACGCTCCAGTCAAGAATACTCATGACAACCAGCGCATTAACCCGTAAAAAAACAAGATTTCGACTACCAGGCTACCAATCACAATAGCATAAAGTTGTGTCCACGAACGAGCAAACGGGGGTAAATCAGAAGGATTTTCAGGCATACAGGAATGGCTTATCTGACAATAACGGCGAAAATAGCGGAAATCGGTGTATTACAGCCGCTATTCTCATGCAATCAGCTTATTTACCAATTTTCAGGTGGTAGCTCGCGTAAGGTGCAAACGTCACCAGACTGGAAACGCCGGGGCCAATAAAAAACGGAATATAAGCGGCCAGGTCAAACGCGTGGCGCCGACGATCGAACCGAATACCCGCCGACAACATACCGCCAAAATTGACCGACCCACGTCCTAATAAGACAAAGTTCTCAGTAATGAAGGAAAGTTTGGGGCTAACTTTCCGAACCAACCCGAATGAACCGACCACCGTGCGCGACAGTTCGCCATTGGATACGCCCCAACCCAGGCCGAATGTCGTGTTGTTTTGCCGATCGCCGGTCGTTACGATTCCCTGCAGGTAGCCAGCCCCCTGGATTGATCCCCGCCCCCCGCCAATCAGGAATCCATCTGATTGAATCCCTATATATTGCCCGCTGACGCCTAACCGCACCCGATCACCAACCGGGAAAGAAACTTTCGTTGATAGGCTAAAGACCGCGATGGGGACGAAGGTAAAAAATGTAGTTCCAACGCTCCAGTTATCCGTTATACCGTATTCGAACTGACTGAAATACAGCAGGTAATTTCGATAATAAAGTCTATTTCTTTCGGCAGAAAAAGCCGTTGGGGCTAACCGCATGGTTTGCGAAAACTGGTTTGGATAGCTCGCTCCTTCGGCCTGAGCACCCTGCTGCTCTATACGGACGATCTGATCCGATCGTAGCCGGACTTCACCGAGGTTTTTGGTGCGGATAATGGCCTCTGCACTATCCTGCCGTACCAGTTCACCCCGTAGCTGGGTACCGTCTTTCAACAGAATTGTGTACGTCGGCCTTGGCGGGGCGGGCAGTTTTTTGGGTTGGTAATAGTCATCCTGGGCCATAGCCAGACTGGCCACCAACAGAAATGAGAGAAGATACAGGTGTTTCATGAAGCAAACCATCCAGGCAGAGGGGTCAACGCTTACCAATTAACGAACAAATCCCGCCAATGCAAACAGAACCCTTCACCAACTCATCGGGCACAAACGGCACTTCAGCGGGTCATTCTACCGCTTGAACACAGTGGCTCTTCATCGTGCCAGGATGACCTGCCATTTTTGCCATGTCCTTCCGGAACACAAGCGCAATACCAACTAAAAACCTCTTTCCAAAAACAACAAATTCAAATGAAACAAACCGTTCACGTCCGCTTTGCGTGGCTTATCTTATTGATGAGCACGACCCTTTTTACGGCCTGTAAAAAGGGCAACGACGATTCCATCATGCCTGCCGATGCCGCCACTCAGGCCGCTGGTACTTACACCTATTCGGAGCTGTCGTATGATGGCAAAACGCTCCCCGCCAGCCAGACTAACCTACAGGGATCGATTCGGGTCACCCGACAAACGGGATCGACGGTTTCTTTGGCGTTAGACATCCGCCAGAAATCAGACAACAGTGAATTTATGGTGGTTTCAGCCAGTGACGTTACCGTGGCCGATGCGGGCAAAGGGACGCTGACGTTCAGCTACGAAGGAGATCAGATTGGCTCATTGAGCAACAACAAACTGATTATCAACGGCGAAGATGACAAGAATGTCCGATTCACGATTGGTGCTACCAAATAAACATTCAGACCTACTTTTTCCGAACACATAAGTCAAATCTACATGAAACCGCTCAAAAAATACGCTCTGTTAGCCCTGACGCTTCTCACTGTAGGCAGTTCATTAACCAGTTGCGCTACCGTTTTTGGTGGTCGTATCACAGACGGTCAAAAACGCAGACCGATGCCAGGAGAAACACAGCGCCAGGTGCGGGCGGGGGCGCTCATTGCCGACATCCTGCTCTTTCCCCTAATTAGTATCCCCGTTGATTTTGCCACAGGTGCCATATACAAACCCAGGCAGGCTGCCCCAGTTACGTCGGTGGCGACTCAACAACCGACGAAGAAATAAGTAAAGGTTAGGTTAGTTAAGCTTGAATTCCTGGTACGAATAACGCGCCAGGAATTTTTCATAAGTGAAACCGGGTTTAAGCAGCAAAAATCACAGGTGGGTGCTGACCTGATTTGCGGGTTTTCAAAGGCTAAAGCTAAAACTCATTATCTTGTGGCAAAATGGGGCGTTCATTAAGGCCAATGCAACAACTAAATGACAAGTGGATGCGACTGGGTGGCGTTGCCCTGCTGGCACTGGTGGGGCAATGGGTTATGTTCGGCTACACCAACGTGCCTTACCCCGCTGACTGGCGTATCCCCCTGTTCTTCATGACGGGCTCGGTTGTTGTGTGGGAATGCAACCGGCGAGGCATCATTGTTTCTCGCCAGCGGTATCCCGAGCTGGCCCAAACAGGGCACCGGGTATTGTTTCAATTGATCTGGTTTGTCCTGTTTGCCAGTGCTATCCGCATTTCGCAGACCTTCATTTACCACCAGATTGGCCTTTTCCCAGCCGAAGATTACTTCCTGTTCAAGCCTTATTTTTTCAATACGCTCGTATCGGTTGTCGGTACGATCCAGGTTGCGGCCGTTTTCGAAGGGATGTACCTCTATGAACGCTGGAAGGTTGCCTACATCGAAACGGAAGAACTAAAAAAAGTGAACCTGCAAAGCCAGCTCGATTCGTTGAAGATGCAGCTTAATCCGCACTTTCTGTTCAATAATTTGAATTCGCTTTCTTCCTTAATAACAACCGACACCGATCAGGCGGATAGTTTTCTGAACGAGCTATCGTCTGTTTACCGCTACCTGCTTCAGCAGAACAAGCGCGATCTCTGCCCACTTTCCGATGAACTGACGTTTATAAATGCCTACTTCCATTTGCTCAAAGCCCGCTATAGCGACGCCATCTTTATGGAGGTCGATGTTGAAAACAAGTACCTGTCGTATCAGATTCCAACGCTCACGCTCCAGCTCCTTTTCGAAAACGCGATCAAGCATAACATTATCCTGGCCGAGCAGCCGTTAAGGATTCGAGTATACACCCGGGACGGGCGATTGATCGTCGCCAACAATCGGCAGATCAAGAAAGTAACTGTCCCCTCTCCCCGCAATGGGCTTCAGAATTTTATCACCAAGTATAAGTTACTCGGCCAGTCACCCGTCATTGTTCAGGATGATGTCGAAGCAAAAACCTTCTCGGTCAGTATGCCGTTACTGCTACCTACTTACGCGGAGTAATGGGTTTGTACCCACGGGCTTCAGTCCGTGTTTCAATTCATGCATAGAGTAAACCAAAACAGGGGCTGAATACAAACCCATTAAACGCAACGCGCCTAACTGTGCATACAGTTAGGCGCGTTGACATTACGTTAAAAGGCGGTTTATAACGGATTTTGAACGATTGCTTTATTGGCATTTATTTCCCGCCGTGGAATCAGAAACTCCCATTGAACATCGCCGGGGGCTACATCGAACAGAACAGCTACAGCCGAGCTGATGTTCGCTCCGTTCCGGTTCAGCGGCAGGTTCATCCGTTTGAGGTCAGTAAACCGAAAACCTTCGCCCCATAATTCGATACGCCGGTTGAATAAAATCTCATCGATCAGTTGTGTACCGGTGCTTGTCGACAGTTTGTAGGAAGGATCCCGCTTACTGACCAGATCGAACAGCACGCTGGCCGCAGCCGTGGCGTTGCCCAGACGCGCCTGCGCTTCGGCTTCGATCAAATACATCTCCGCAGCCCGCATGTAGGGAATATCGCCCATTGCGCTGGTGGATGGCGTGCCCGGCAGCCGGAACTTCTGGTTCATGTAGGGAGCCCGTACGCCACCCGTTGGCACAATGGAGTTGGTTGTCGTTGGCGTCTTTACCCACATTTTCGACCGGACATCCGTAGCTGGAATCCGATCGTAGAGCAGGCTGTTGATGACTTTCGGCGTTACACGAATGTTGGTCGAGTTGTAGTTGCTGGACATATACGAGTGGAACGCGCCAAAAAACTCCGACTGATCTTCAACATGGTCAAAACCCCATATCCACTCAGGATTGCCGATATCCGAAAATCCTTCCTGATACTGGGCTGTGGTCATTAAAGAATACCCCTTGCGGGCTTCGGCGGCATATTTGGCCGCATCAGCCCAGTTCTGTTGGGTCAGTGCCACCCGAGCCTGGAAGCCTTTTATCACCTCCAGGTTTATGTGCGACTTAAAGCTACGAGCCGAGGTCAGCAGTGTGGCAGCATCAGCCAAGTCCTTATTGATCTGGGTGTATATCTCCTCGACCGTTGCCCGGGGGAGGCCCGCTGTGGTGGGTGTCAAGACAAGCGGGACACCAGGCTGACTATTGGGTTTGGCAGCGGCATCGTACCGCTTTCCATACAGCTGCACCAGATTGAAATACGAGAACGCCCGGATTCCCAAAGCCTCTCCTTTAACCTGATTCCGTTCTGCCTGGGTGCCTGCAGCGTTGTCTATATTGGCAATACCAATGTTTGCATTCCCAATTAGCCGGTAATACAACTCGTAAGGCAGTTGATCACCAACCGATGTTTCCGAGCGGTGGGCCTGCCACCGCTGTTCGGGCAGGTGCCAGGTATTGGATGTGTTGCTCAACACTAAGTCTTCGCCCAGCGCATCGATGATGATCATCATGGCTGGATGCCCAAAATGACCTTGTGAGCTGAGGTACCGCACGACCATTGCCCGGTAAATTCCATTGATGGCACTGGCTGCATTTTTCGTGGTGGCATACGCAGCCCCGGCATCGATGCTAGCGGTGGGCGACGTTTCCAGATAGTCTTTTTCGCAGGCTGTTGTCAGCAGACCCAGCGCTAATACTAGAGTTATATATCTTGCTTTCATGAATTGTCTGAAACTTAAAGCGTAAATGAAACACCCAGAATAATACTCTTGGCTGGGCTGAATACGTTGCTGGTTACTCCGGTGAAGGTCTGTTGAACGTTCATCCCTTTCCGATGCGACAGAATAAGGAAGTTTTCGCCCGTGATGTACACCTGGGCGTTCTCCAGAAATGCTTTACGGGCCAGTGTAGCTGGCAGTGCGTAGGAAAGCGTTACCGAACGCAGATTCAGGTAACTGGCATCCGTGAGCCAGCGGTCTGATTGCGCATCAAAGTCGGAGGTACGGCCAGCATCCATACGGGGCACATTGGTGATATCGCCGGGATTCTGCCACCGATTCAGGATATCGACCGATTTGGCACTGCCATACCCGCCCGAACTCATCAGCGCAGCATAGGCACCGTCGTAGGTTTTACCGCCCAGTTGATACACCGTCAGCGCCGACAGCGTAAGGCCTTTGTACCGGAAGGTGTTCGTAAATCCACCCGACAGGGCTGGAATAGACGAGCCATTATAATGATATCGGGCGTTGTTAACGCTGGTGGTGAGTGTGTCGCCAGTTTCGGCAACAATGCGGGAATTAGACGCCACGTAGTTGGCGGCCCGGTATTGGGCTTCGCCCGTAGCCGGGTTCACGCCCATGTATTCGCGGAGCCAGTAGTCGTAGATGGACCGGCCAACGGCCAGTTTTTTCGTTCCGTCGATAATTTCAGGGTTTTCGTCCGGCATTTTCGTGATCCGGTTTTTCACGCGGGTAGCGTTCAGGTCAAGGCGCCAGGTGAAATCCTTCGTGCGGATGGGTTCAATACCCAACTCAACTTCCATACCCCGGTTGTACATCGTGCCGATGTTTCGGGTAACGGTCGAGATACCATCCGACAAGGGCAAGGGTACGGCGAAGATCAAGTTGGCCGATCGGCGATCAAAGTACTCAACCGTACCCGAAACACGCCCCTTGAACAGACTGAATTCCAGGGCCGCATCAAACGAATTGCTGGACTCCCAGGCCAGGTTCTGGTTGCCAAGGCTGGTTTGCAGAATACCGGCTTCCGATGCATTATTCCAGCTACCTAAGCCAAAAAGAGGTTGCCAGGCGTAGTAGCTGATGGTGTTGTCCTGGGCAAATTGTGCGGTATTGCCGCCACCGTCATTCCCCGTCTGACCATACGAAGCCCGCAATTTCATAGAGCTGATGGTTGGAATCGACCGCAGGAAAGCCTCCTGATCTAAACGCCAGGCTCCACTGACGGAGTAGAACGTGCCCCAGCGTGAATCCTTGTAGAATTTACTCGACCCATCGCGCCGAACCGAAGCGGATAAGAAGTACTTCTGGTCGTAATCGTAATTGATCCGGGAGAAGTAACCCTCTACCCGACGCGTATTATACACCGACGCCAGGTTGGTTGTCGTCGTGAAGTTACCTAACTCATAGTTGCCATCCACAATTTGCTGTGAGCGTGACCCTTCCAGGTTATTATCGTTGATGCTGAAGTTTTCGTGTCCCAGCAATACATCAAACGTGTTTTTTCCGAACGATTTGTTGTAGTTCAGCAACTGATTGAGGTTATAGCTGGAAATGTTCTGGAATTGGTGCGTCGCACGGCCCGCCGGAGCGCCATCTCCTATTTCAGGATTACCATAGGTAACGAAATTTGTGTTGGTAATATCCGTACCTACGTTTACCGAAAATTTGAAATCCTTCAAAAACGAAACCTCGGCAAAACCCCGCGCGCCAAGTACATTACGGCGTAAATAGTTCTGGTTCAGCGTCGTCTCTGCCACCGAATGGCGACCGCCGAATTGAGGCCGAGCGGGTAAGCCAAGGGATGTCAGGTTACCGTAATCCCAGCGTCGCTGGCCGTTTGGCAGCGTCAGAAACTGGCCGGGGTTTGCCGGATCGTACGCGTAGACCGGATAGATTGGACCAATGTTCCGGGAGAAGAAGAACGGGTTTACAAAGTTAGTGCTGCCATCAGCATCCGCCTGGTTAGACTTTGAAATGGTCGTCGACAGGTTGGCCCCCACCCGAAACCAGGGTTTCATCTGAGAGTTGATATTGATACGGCCCGTAAACCGGTCAAAGTCAGAGCGTATTAGGTAGCCTTTATCGTTCAGGTACGACAGGGAAACAAAATAATCGGAGTTTTTCTGTCCACCGGCAAAGCTTACATTCAGCTCGCTCCGGTTTCCCTGACGTGTAATGGGCTTCTCCCAGTTCAAATCATCGGGCGAGTACAGGAGCGTAGCGTTTGGGTTCATCTGCCCATCGGTATTGACTAATTGGTTGTCCGGTACGTTGTATACGTTATAGCCTACCAAACTAACCAGCCGGTTTGTGGCATCGGCGTTTGCGGTAGCCAGAGGTACGGGGTTAGTGGCGCGGTAGGCAATGCTATTGCGGTACATTTCCCACATCAGCGGATAATATTGCCCGGTACCAACGCGATCGTATTCGGGCAAGCCCCGTTTGCTGAAGCCCTGAGTGTACCGTACATTAATGGTATTCCGGTCTTTCTGCCCTTTTTTGGTAGTTACGACCACGACACCATTAGCAGCCCGGGCGCCATACAGAGCGGTTGACGCGGCATCCTTCAGAACAGATACACTTTCAATGTCGCCTGGGTTGATATTGGCAATGTTTCCCGAATAGGGAATACCGTCTACCACATAAAGCGGATCGTTTCCAGACGAGATTGAGCCAAAGCCCCGGATACGAATTTCGGGAGCGGAGCCCGGCTGTCCGCTGCCAGCCGTTGTCTGAACACCCGATACCGCGCCGGAAAGCGCCTGCGCCACGTTACTAACACCTCGATTCTGAATCTGTGTAGGTGAAAGTGTTCCGGCTGAACCAGTAAAAGAGGCCCGCTTGGCTGTACCAAACGTTGTGACAATGACTTCATCCAGATTAGCGGCATCGGGCACCAGGCTTATGGCAATTGCCGACTTATTGCCTATAGCCACTTCCTGCGAGGCAAAGCCAATAAAGCTAAAGACCAAACGACCATTGGCAGGTACATTTAACCGGTAATTGCCTTCGGCATCGGTCGTTGTCCCACGTGTGGTTCCTTTAAGCTGAACACTCACGCCCGGCAAACCGGTCTTGTCTTCTGCTGACGTGACACGGCCCGTCACCAAAAAGTCCTGTGCTAGCGCTGGCATACTGAACAAGACAGTTAATAGCCAGAGGACTGATAAAGTTTTTTTCATGAAGTGTGACCTGATAAATGTTTTTAACCATTTTTTAATACTGGCCACGAAATTACAATATTCTGATTAAACACAAGATATTATGTTTTAAAATTTAGAAATACATATGTTTAATATGGTAATTTTATATTTATTCACAATTTGATGAATGTATATTATTTTTCCATTTTTCCTAGTCGTACAGCTTAGTTCAGTCATTCACTGCCATCAGAAACGTATAGGGTTCTTTTCTATTAATATGAATACTATTTCTACACTACAGCACATTATTTCACAGACAAGCGAATTTATATCACTGTTTTAACTCATATAGCTACTAAAATAGTCATAGCGAGAAAAAGTCCTGAATTCCTGCTTTTAGACAAAATCTTCCTTTAGCCTTCGCTCAAAATCTCAACAAAAAAATTGGCATGAATCTACTTTCTCCAATTCATCCATAGTAGTTGGAGCCATCAGTGGGTCGTAGGTCGATGAAAACGGTTGCCAGCAGAGCCGATTCGCTGGTGGCTTCCGAACAATGTCATTTGATCCGTTGATTTTTCCGTTTCAACCAGATCGCAACTGGTCATGGGCGTCGGGCGTGTCAACTTTGCCCCACATTAAACAACAACTACTCATGATCACACCCCAACGCATTTTGTTTGCTACCATGCCAATGGATGGCCATTTTAGTCCTCTCACCGGTCTTGCCGTTCACTTAAGTAACCTTGGCCACGATGTCCGCTGGTATGTGGGCGGTGAGTACGGCGAAAAAGTACGGAAGCTTAAGTTGCACCATTATCCATTCGTGAACGCCCGAACCATCAATCAGGAAAATCTGGAGCGTGAGTTTCCGGAACGGGCCGCCCTTAAGGGTTCGATTGCCCGGCTACGGTTCGATATTAAGCAGGTGTTTCTGCTTCGTGCTCCGGAATTCGTTGAGGATATGAAAGATATCTACCAGACGTGGCCGTTCACTCTGGTAGTACATGATGTAGCCTTCATTGGGGGCTCGTTCATTAAGCAACTATTGCCCGTTAAAACCGTGGCGGTAGGCGTAGTACCCCTCACGGAGTCGGACGATTACCTGCCGCCGTCTGGTCTGGGCAGGCAACCCATGCGCGGCATAGCTGGCCGCTGGATTCAGCATCTGATGCGCTACATGGTGCAGCAGGTTATGTTCAAACCCATCAATGTCCTGCACAATCAACTTCGACAGGTCTATGGTCTGCCGCCTGAGCCGGACTCCGTGTTCGATTCGATCGTACGTTCTGCCGATGTTTATCTCCAAAGTGGCGTACCCAGCTTTGAGTACCCTCGCAAACGGATAAGTGCCAATGTTCAGTTTGTGGGGCCGCTGCTCCCCTACGCCAAAGGTCAAAAGCACCCGTTTATACAGGCAAAAAAAGCGTTGCAGTACAAAAAAGTTATTTTAGTAACTCAGGGGACGATAGAGCGGGATGTCCAAAAAATCATTGTACCAACCCTGGAAGCTTTTAAAAATGAGCCTACTACGCTGGTGATCGTCACAACTGGTGGCTCCCAAACGAGTGAGTTGCGTGCGCGTTTTCCGCAGGAAAATTTCATTATTGATGACTTTATCGATTTTAATGCGGTTATGCCCTATGCCAGTGTGTATGTAACAAACGGGGGCTATGGCGGGGTAATGCTTGCGCTGCAACACAACCTGCCGATTGTCGTCGCGGGAATTCACGAGGGTAAAAACGAGATTGCAGCCCGCATTGATTACTGTAAGGTAGGCATAGACCTGAAGACTGAGACGCCCAGCCCCACCCGCATTCGCCATGCCGTCGAAACTGTATTGACCAATGACATGTACCGGCAGAATGTCCGTCAAATGGGGCAAGAGTTCAGTCAGTATCAACCAACTGAACTGGCGGAACAATACATCAATGCGCTTTTAATACAAGAGAAAAGCTCCCGGCTGGCCGTTGTGGCCTAGATCGATTACCTGCCGGGTGACTAATTGGTTTGAAGTGATTGATCGGTTTACCACCCCCAACCCCCTCCTAAAACAGGAGGGGGCTTTCGCCCAGAGCGTTTTTTTAGCCTCTTCCTGTTTTAGGAGGGGGTTGGGGGTGGTAAACCACTGATCAATCGTCAAAACGGCGCTTATTTCGTATAAGCCAATTAACCACCCACCAACAGAGCAAAATAAGGGGCGAATGCCCCTTATTTCCCCATCCATTTCTTAAAATCGGTAGCCCGTTCCCGGCTAACCAGTACTTCGTCATCAGGACTTGGCTTCAGAGTCAGTTTGAGCTTGTTGTTGAAGTAAGGATGAATTTGCTGAACCGATGTGATATCAACAATGAATTGCCGATTGGCCCGAAAAAACTGCGCCGGATCGAGCATAGCCTCCAGTTCATCGAGGGTGTAATCCACGGAGTATTTTTGATTGGCACGGGTACGAAATAGGCTTACCCCTTCTTCCGAGTTGAAATAAGCAATATCACTTACCTCGATAGGTACCCACTGTGAAAGGTGACGAACCAGAAAACGGCGACGGTAGTCGGTAGGAACCACTTGCTGGCGAAGTTGCTGCACCAGGGCATCAATCGAGACCAGAGAAGCTGTTTCAGGATTGGATTTGGCACTTAGTTGCCGGTGCTTCTCCAGGCTGGCCTCAAGTTCGTGGCGCTTGATGGGCTTCAGCAGGTAGTCGATGCTATTCACCTTAAAGGCCCGCAACGCATACTCATCGTAGGAGGTCGTGAAGATCACCGGTACAGGAACGGTTGTTTGCTCAAAAATCTCGAAACTTTGCCCATCGGCCAGTTCAATATCCATCAGGATCAAATCAGGCGCCGAAGGCTGGCCAGGTAAGTGGGTTTGTAGCCAGTTTACAGAAGCCTGCACACTAGCCGCAGTGCCTACGATGGTTAGGGTTGGGTCTACATCCTGTAGCAGTTTTGTCAGTTTGCGAACCGCTAATTCCTCATCTTCTATAATCAGTACGTTCATGACAGGCAAAGGTCTACACTCGCTCGATAGGCCATAAAACTACTAAATCATCTGCTATTCCACCAGCGTTGCCGGCCCCCAAACGGGTAAAGCAACCTATGAAACAGCAGGAAACGAGAATGAATCGTAGTCGCGGACACGTTGACTGGCTAACTGTGGCCAATGATTAAATTGTAAGCAATATAAGGAGAAACATACGTGCGGGTGTGGGGCTGATAGTAGGAAAACGAGTATGAATAATACGATTGCACAATTCCCAAGGCGCCAATATCGAACGCATGCCGATTCCGATTCAGGCGAAGTGCGACAGATAATTCAGCGTTGGTGCCTCCCTGATACAGATTCAGGTAAAAGGTATTATCACTGAGGAAGGTCAGATTAGGCGAAATCTTGTGCATGACCCCCGCTACTATATACGTCGTCTTTCCGTTTAAGGTGTTACCGGGATAAAACTGCAGGCCGTAGCCAAGCGTGGCATTTCGCTGGCTGTTGCCAAACGACATCAGTCCCCGGAAGGCCAATTGCTGGTCTATTTTATAGAAGTACCCCTTCTGACGTGGCTGGTAAATAGCATTGACGCCAACCCGAAACTGCTCGCCAACTGGAAAAGTTAGTTTGCCATTAAACCGGATCGTAGCGCCCAGTACCGTTTCCCTGGCGCTGTTATCGGGCTTGATCGTTCCGAAGAATGGATTGACGTTTACCCCGACACTCAGGTTGCGCGAAATGCCATACTGGAATTCATTCAGAAACAGAAATGTGTTTCGGTAATATAAACGTCCTTTCTCGGCATTATAGGCCGTTTGACCCGTTAATAGCCAGGGCGAAAACCGGTTTGGAAACGAGCGCCCTCCTGACACCAATAGCGGAGTTGGTTCGGTTTGGATTTGCACAGAATCGACTCGACTAAGCAATTCAGGTTCAAAGTAGGTCAGTTGCCCGTTGCTCTTCCGCACCGTTATCATGGTGCTATCCCGTCGGACAAATTTGCCCTTAAGCTGCGTACCATCTTTCAGGACAAATACGGTGTACGGCGCCTCTCCGGATGAAGCCGGTTCGGGCGCTTCAGTCGGACGATTGGCTAGAATAGAGATAACCTGATCAGCTTCGACAAAAGACATATCTCCGTTGCTCTTTCGAACGGTAATAATTGAACTATCCTGCCGAACAACATGCCCACGCATCGTTGTTCCATCGCGCATAATCAGGTATGACTGTTTGCGTTGCGTATCCGCTGGCGTAATTTTAATCAGTTGCGCCAACAAAATTGTTGGGCTCAGTAGCAAAGCAAGCAGAACTGTTTTCATGGTCAAGGGTGTTGACTTTTATAGAAGCAATATTGATAATTCTATTATGCATACGGTGACAAACCGGCAATTATTCTTCCAGCATATAGCCCAGACCTCCGATTTCCCTTTAGGGTTGGAAATTGATCGGGCCGAAGGCATTTATCTTTACGAAAAGGATGGTCAGACGGCCTTCATGGACCTAATTTCAGGCATTGGCGTGAGCAATGTCGGGCATCGGCACCCCCATGTACTGGCGGCTATCCACAACCAGTTAGACAAGTATCTTCACCTAATGGTCTATGGTGAATATGTCCAGACGCCCCAGACGGAACTGGCTCAGGCACTTGCCGCAACCTTACCGCCAGACCTGAATACCGTTTACTTCACAAACTCAGGTACCGAGGCCGTAGAAGGGGCGATGAAACTGGCCAAGCGCTATACGGGTCGCAGCGAGATTATCAGTTGCTTCAATGCCTATCATGGATCAACACAGGGTGCGTTATCGCTCTCTGGCGATGAGAATTTTAAACGAAATTACCGGCCGCTGCTGCCCGATATTCGTCATATTCAGCACGGGAACCAGACTGATCTTGCGCAGATTACGCACCAAACGGCTGCTGTTGTGATGGAAGTTATTTGTGGCGAAGCGGGTGTACGGGTTCCTGACATAGCCTACCTGCAGGCTGTCCGCCAACGATGTACGGAGGTAGGTGCCCTGCTGATTTTTGATGAGATTCAGACGGGTTTTGGCCGGACAGGTACCTTCTGGGCATTCGAAGCCTTTGCCACCATCCCGGATATCTTGCTATGTGCCAAAGGTATGGGGGGCGGTATGCCCATTGGCGCCTTTATCAGCTCGTCTCAGATCATGAGCGTATTTCGGAATAACCCGATTCTGGGGCATATCACCACCTTTGGCGGGCACCCGGTTTCGTGCGCGGCCTCGCTGGCGACGCTTCAGGTCATTCAGAACGAAAAACTCCACGAACAGGCCGAAGCGAAGGGTCAATTAATTAAGCAATTACTGACACATCGGGCCATTCGGGAGGTACGCGGCAAAGGGCTGATGCTCGCCGTTGAATTCGACTCGTTTGAGGTGTTGAAACCCGTCATTGACCGAGCGATTGAAAAGGGCGTCATTACCGACTGGTTCCTGTTCTGTAATAATTCGATGCGAATTGCGCCCCCGTTGATCATCACGGAAGATCAAATCCGAGAAGCCTGCGCCCTGATTCTGGCCGCTATTGACGGTTAATTATTTTCAGATAGGATGAACAGGATTACGGTTTTTGTTAAATCCTGTCGATACCATAGCGGGTATTACCTGACTGACTTGTTGTTCATTAAATCCTGTTCATCCTGTCGAAAAAAGTCAAGGAAACAGGACGGTAAGCGTTCCAACGAGAAGGGCAATACCGAAAATAATCAATAAGCCGATAATCACGGTTTTAAGTAAACTACCTGATTTTTTGGGGATTTGGTCGGCCATATAGTCAAGCTTGTTGTGAGATGTAATGGTATCTTTATCAAGTAATGAGTCAAAAAATGGTTCACGTCGTCATTCCGACGAAGCGGGGCGGCCCGTGCCGAGGAATGACAAAAACATGATTCAGCGAAAGCCTCTTTTAAAGGCTTAAACAGCAACTCCTCCATATCAATTTATAACGGGATATTGCCGTGTTTTTTCTTTGGTAAGGTGGCGACTTTGTTCTCCAGCATGGTGAACGCCCGGATAAGCTTCTGGCGGGTCTGATGGGGCATGATGACCTCGTCAATATACCCCCGGTTAGCGGCCCGATACGGATTTGCAAACTTCTCGGTGTATTCCAGTACTTTCTCCTGCAATTTGGTCTGTGGATCTTCGGCTTCGGCGATTTCGCGTTTGAAAATAATCTCGGCGGCTCCACTGGCCCCCATAACGGCAATCTCGGCCGACGGCCAGGCATAGTTCATGTCAGCGCCAATGTGTTTGGAATTCATCACGTCGTAAGCACCGCCATAAGCTTTACGGGTGATGACCGTAACGCGGGGCACGGTGGCTTCGCAGAAAGCGTACAACAACTTGGCTCCATTGGTAATGATGCCGTTCCACTCCTGATCGGTGCCGGGCAGAAAACCGGGTACATCTTCGAGCACTAACAAGGGCACGTTAAAGCAGTCGCAGAAACGAACAAACCGGGCCGCTTTGGTACTGGCGTGAATATCGAGCACACCTGCCAACACGGCGGGCTGATTGCCCACAACACCAATGCTCCGGCCGCCAATCCGGGCAAACCCCACGACGATGTTCTCCGCAAAATTCCGGTGAACTTCCATAAAGCTACCGGCATCAACCAGTTCCTCAATCACCTCCCGCATGTCGTAGGGCTGATTGGGGTTGGCCGGAATGATGTCGTTGAGACCCGGCCTCGACTCGTCGGCGGGTTCATAGGCCAGCATGGGCGGCTCATCTTCGCAGTTTTGCGGAATGTAGCTCAACACCTGTTTAATGTTTTGAATGCAGGTAAGTTCGTTTTCGCAGGAGAAATGCGTTACGCCCGATTTAGTACTGTGGGTGCTGGCCCCGCCGAGCTCTTCGGCCGTAACGGTTTCGTGCGTAACGGTTTTCACTACGTTGGGGCCCGTCACGAACATATAGCTGGTATTCTCGACCATAAAGATAAAGTCGGTGATGGCCGGGCTATAGACAGCCCCACCGGCGCAGGGTCCCATCACCGCCGACAGTTGGGGAATAACCCCCGAGGCCCGCGTGTTGCGATAAAAAATGTCGGCATACCCCGCCAGCGACAAGACCCCTTCCTGAATCCGGGCGCCCCCCGAATCATTCAGACCTACTAACGGAGCCCCGTTTTGTAGGGCCAGGTCCATTAGTTTGCAGATCTTCTCCGCATGGGTTTCGGACAAAGCTCCCCCGAAGACGGTGAAATCCTGGGCAAATACGTAAACTAACCGACCATTTACCGTACCATAGCCCGTTACGACGCCGTCGCCGAGGTAATGTTCCTTGTCGAGCCCGAAATCGCGGGTGCGGTGCATGACAAACTTGCCAATTTCTTCAAACGAGCCTTCATCGACCAATAAAGCGATCCGTTCGCGGGCGGTTAATTTCCCTTTGTTGTGTTGAGCGTCAATGCGTTTCTGCCCACCGCCGAGTTCGGCTTCGGCATTTTTCTGAGACAGAATATCGGCTTTGGACAATTTAGGCAGATTAGCTTGACTGGACTCTTGAAGGGCTGAAGTAGACATGCAGTTGATCTTAGGTAAACACGTATAGACAAAGTTAATTTTTCTTACGGATTCCAACGGTTGAAACCCTTTTTGTCGCCTACATTTATTCATTATCATTCCGGCATGAGTCGACGTTGCCTACTCTTTTCGCATTTCAGGCAATAGCCAATAAAGACAGCCTTTTCACCTGGTTTGATTTATCGTCATCCAATCCCTATCCCATCATCCGCTTTTTGTGTATCCTGAGAATCGGGTACCGGCGTTGAACGTCTTTTCAGCTAGATTCCTGGAATATGGAGTTGAAAACGCCGGGCAGGCTAAAAATTGGCTTTCTTTGTGAAAACTGCGACTAACTTACGTTTGAAAGCCCTTTACGTTACATTACTTTTTGTGTTGACCTGGCCGGTTTTTACGGTTGCCCAGCCGCTCGGCGGACAGCGCATCTTCTCCTTTCTGGATTTGCCGACGCATGCGCGTGTGGCCGCTTTGGGTGGACAGGTGGCATCGGCCATCGGCCCCGATGGGGCTTATCACCTGAATAACCCCGCCCTGGCGGATTCCGTCAGCCCGAATCTGGCCTCCATCAGCCTGATGCCTTACCTGGCGGCTGCTAAATACTACACCCTTCAGTACGGACTTCCGATTCGCGCCAAAGATCCGGATCGGCACGCAGGCTGGGCCATTGGCATGCAGTATTTAAGTTACGGTCAATTTACCTATACCGACCCGGCTGGTAATACGCTGGGTACCTTTTCGGCCAACGATTACGCCCTTAGCCTGACTCATTCCCGTACAGAAGGTAATTTTACGCTAGGGGCCACCATTAAAGCAGTTGGTTCATCCATCGAAACATATTCCGCCTTTGGTATTCTGGCTGATTTGGGTGGAATATGGCGGCACCCGAATCATAATTTAACCTTCGGGCTGGTTGCCAAAAATGTTGGTTACCTGATCAAAAATTATGGCCCCACAGATGCCAGCCTGCCCTTTGATTTACAGGCCGGTGTAACCCTGAAACCCCAGCATGCGCCCATTCGCCTAACCATAACGGCTCACCACCTGCAGCGATTCGACATCAGCTACAACGATCCCAACCTCAATGTTCGGTATGACCTGAGCGGCAATCCAATTCCAAAGGCCACCAGCGTAACGGAGAAACTAGCCCGCCACATGAGCGTTGGGGCCGAATTGTTGGTCAGCAAAAACGTGCATCTGTTGGTGGGTTATAACCACCAGAAGCGAGCGGAAGGCAGCCTGACAACAGGAGGTGGTAGCGCCGGTATATCGTTCGGGGCATCGGTGCAGGCGAAAGCGTTTCAACTCACCTACGGTCGGTTTACCTCGGTGCCCACGGCAGGCACCAGTCAGTTGTCGATACGAATCGATCTGGACCGGTTAATGAAGTAACTAATTCTGACTAAACGGATATCGCTCTTTGCCGAATTATGGCATCTTCCACAACTGTGATGTATCGATTAAACCGCCAGTTATCTGCCAGCACTCGAACTAACAAATGACCTGGATAGTCAGGCGAATGTTTACCGACGTCATGAAGCCTGTCGAACGGATGGCTGAATCTGAAATACATCGTCTTTAATGGTGTCTAACATAAATCCATAAACAGCTTTTAAAGCTTCTGCTGGAAGATTAGGATAGCTATCAAAAATCATTTGCTCAGTCCAGCCGTTCGCCAGCCGATCTAATAATAACTCAACCGAGAGCCGAGTACCTTTAATAATAGGCTTCCCCCCTAAAATAGCCGGGTCAGTATGAATATACGCTCGCCAGTTCATAAATAATTGTTCCATCAATCAAGTAAAAATAGCCTATTTTTCAGAATGAAGTCCGTTTCTATTTCATTTATTCGTGATTGTCACGGCTAAATACGCTACCCGTTGGCACATTTTCCTATTTCCTTTGTTTGTAAAGCAAGGAGCGCCCAAATCGCTCCATTTTTTCAATGACCCAATCACTCAAAGACCTTACCCCACGGCAAATTGTTGCCGAATTAGATCAGTACATTATCGGCCAGCACGACGCCAAGCGCAATGTTGCCATTGCCCTGCGCAACCGCTGGCGCCGGATGAACAGCGTCGCCGACATGCAACGCGAAATCACACCGAATAACATTCTGATGATCGGTGCCACCGGCGTTGGTAAAACAGAAATTGCCCGGCGGCTGGCCAAAATCGCCGACGCGCCCTTTATTAAGGTAGAAGCCTCGAAGTTTACCGAAGTTGGCTACGTTGGCCGCGATGTGGAAAGCATGGTGCGCGACCTGGTCGAGCAATCGGTCAACATGGTGCGGGCGGCCAAAAAAGAAGCCGTTCAGGCCAGAGCCCACCAGTTGGTTGAAGATGCGATTCTGGATATTCTGATTCCGCCCGTTAAGCCCGTCAATGGCCAGATGGGTTTTGAGAATGAAAAAAAGGATTCGGACGCCGAGTTGAACGAACGTACCCGCGAACGGTTCCGCGAAAAGATCCGCTCCGGTGAAATGGACGACCGGAAGATTGAAATTGATGTCCAGCAAAGCCAAACGCCCAATATCGGCATCATGGGTGGCGCTGTCGATGATCTTTCTATGATGAATATTCAGGAGATGATTGGCGGCATGATGCCCAAACGAGGTAAAAAACGGAAGGTGACCATCGCTGAAGCCCGTAAAATCCTGCTCGAAGAAGAAGCCGCCAAGCTGATCGACATGGACGAAGTAAAAGAAGAAGCCATCCGAAAAGCCGAAGACGCGGGGATTATTTTCATCGACGAAATCGACAAGGTGGCCTCTGCCCGTTCCGGAAATGGCGGTGGCGGCCCCGACGTCAGTCGTGAGGGCGTTCAGCGGGATTTGCTACCCATTGTGGAAGGCAGTGCGGTGAATACAAAGTACGGCGTTATTCATACCGATCACATTCTGTTCATTGCGGCCGGTGCCTTCCATGTGGCTAAGCCCAGCGATCTGATTCCTGAATTACAGGGTCGTTTCCCCATTCGGGTCGAGTTGCAAAGCCTGTCGGAAGATGACTTCTACCAGATTTTGAAAGAGCCCAAAAACGCGCTGACCAAACAGTACGAAGCCATGCTTCAGGCCGAAAACGTTGACCTGTCTTTCCAGGACGATGCCCTGCGTGAGTTGGCCCGGATCGCCTTTGAGGTCAACAGCGACGTTGAAAACATTGGTGCCCGCCGGTTGCAAACGGTGCTTAGTCACCTCATGAACGACTTTATGTTCGACATTCCCGACGTTATCGGGGCCAATGCGCACGTGGTTATCACGAAAGAGCTTGTGAACGACAAACTGAACGGTCTGGTGAAAAACCGGGACCTGAGCCAGTTCATCCTGTAGCCTTAGTAAGCTGACTATAAAAAAGAGTCCCGCCTGGCGGGACTCTTTTTTATACAAACCTATCTATTCATCATCCAGATCAACGCCCGACTCCATGGCTGCGGCTTCGTCATCTGTTGTTGCCGCGTCAAACTCATTGGAATCATAATCGGTCTGATCCAGGGTTGTCTCCTGAGGGTCTTGATTTTCCATACGTCACCTTGTGTTTCGAAATTAGAATAGAACTACACACTCGTTCGCTGACCCTCTACCCTGTTTCGTTTCGGACCAACCAGACCAACCAGACCCGCCAGGCCAAAGAAGCCAACCCAGTCGAAGTTTGTCTCATGATCTTCGGTGTCTCGCTGGCTGGTCTTCACCGTATTATCCCCGTCTAATCCTTTTTCGGAGCGCGGAGTTTGGCTGATGGCCGGTGTAACACTGAGCAGTAACGCACTGGTAGCCAGCACGCCCGTAATCAGTACAACAGTTGTCATCGCTGTGTTACCTCGATTTCGGTTACGTCTCAGTCCCAGCAGACCGGCCAGGCCAGCCAGGCCGATCCAGCCATAGCTGCTAAACTGGTTCTTGCTATCCCTTTGCGTTGCCTCTTCATAAGGGCTCGAATTTTCCTTGCTGCTGGTTTGGCTAAACGCCGGTGACCCACCCACGGAGAGGAAAACCAGTGCAACGAAGGAAACAAGTATTCGTAATTTTTTCATAACACTTGAGCTGTCTAACGGTATTTGGTTAAAACCCACCATTCTATCCCTACCCTATCCATCTGGTAACCAGTGTCTATTTTAGGGCGGAAGTGGTTGTATTGTGTGTGACTATCGTTTTCTGGTCGCCAAACTCCTGTTCAGGCACCACCGTTTACAGGCACCTGAACAGGAATTTGATCAAGACGACCCTCTAGTATTCGCTTATTTCTCCGGCGGTGTACCTGAGGTCGAGGATGAGCTGCCACTCTGGCTACCGCTGTTTCGTTTCGATTTCCGACTGTTACCGCCCGTTCCCTGGGTAGTACCCTGGCTTCCTGAACCTGACTGGGTAGACACCGAACCGCTGCTGGTACCCGTTGTACCTGTACCCATTGTCGAGCCGCTGCCCGACGTACCGCTACCCGTGGTGCCGGTGCCCATTGAGCCACTGCTACCGGTTGTACCCGTACCCATCGTGCTACCACTGCCCGACGTGCCGCTTCCTGTTGTTCCGCTACCCGTCGAGCCGCCAGTCGTTGATCCACTGCTGCCTGTACCGGTAGAACCGGATGTGCCACTGCCTGTTGTGCCCGACCCTGTGGTTGAGGTGGACCCATTCGTAGAACTACCTGAGTTGGTTGTTTGCGCCTGTGCGCTGAAGGCGGCTACTGCCAGTACCATCGCCCCCATAACTACTACCTTCTTCATACGCTTAGCTTTTTTAATGAGTTATCATTTGACTCTCACAACTAACACGAATGGCTGGAAGAGGGGCCTGAAAATGAGGGCGATAAATGAGGATACGGTCGGGTTTTTAAATCTTGTCAGAAAGCCAACCAATTGCCTTCAGCTCTGACCAAACCCTCATAAAGTTTACGACGAAGCACCTTAATCAGGTCATCCGGTGGTTATCGGTGGAAAATGCCCGACTTGTTAAATAAGTTTTTCTCAGCCTTCGCAGGCGCTCAACCACCGGGTCAAGTCAACAGGGAAACCATAATCAGATGATAAAACAGATTGGCCTGATATTGGTCGGCGTACTTGCGGTGGCCATTGGTGTCTTGGGCTGGTACAGTCCTGGCAAAACGAATCCGATCCTTACCAGGGATGGGCAACCGATACCGGGCAGCTTTGCCCGACTCGAAGCGGTAACCATCAATGGAAACACCCAGTGGTTACTCATGCGGGGCGTCGACAGCACAAAACCCGTGCTTTTATTTCTTCATGGCGGCCCAGGCCTGCCCGAAGCGTCGCTGCTGGTGGGCCACGAGCTGGAAAAAAAGTTTGTTGTCGTCAACTGGGAGCAGCGTGGGGCGGGCAAATCCTATGACGCTAAAGTATTTAACGATTCCTTCAACGTCGCTACGTTTGTCGATGATGCGGTTGATGTAAGCCGATGGCTGGCGCAATGATTTCACCAGCCGCGTATCTACCTGATGGCGCATTCCTGGGGAACATTTCTGGGTGTTCTTACCGTACAAAGACAACGGGATCTGTTCACAGCCTTTTTCAGTATTAGCCAGATCGCCAGCCAGTTAGAAGCCGAAAAGATTTCGTACAATTGGGTACTGGCGCAAGCCAGGGAGCACGATAGCAAACGGCAGGTCAGTCGGTTAGTAGCGCAGGGGCCTCCGCCCTACCCGGCCGATGCATGGCTGGACTACCTGATGTGGCAACGGGGACTCGTCGCTGATTATGGCGGTGGCATGTACCAGGCCAACTTCTATCCGCTCTTTATTCGAAGTATTTTATTCTGTCGGGAGTATACCCTGTTGGATAAGATTCATTACGGGTTGGGCGCCATGAAATCTGTTCGTTGGTTATGGCCGACGGTTGTGGCAACAGACCTGTTCCGGTTAACCCCAGCCCTTCAGGTTCCTTACTATCTTTTTCAGGGTACGCATGATTACCAGACACCTTATCCGATCGCCAAACGATATTTCGACAGCGTACAAGCTCCTCGAAAACGCCTGTTTACGTTTACCAACTCAGCCCACAGTCCTATTTTTGAGGAGCCAGCGTACTTTCGGCAATGCCTGGACAGTGCGTTAGCTGATGTAGCAAACACTGAAGGCACCTTTGCCAAACCGCCTTCAGTGCCCTAACGATCCAGTTGTATTTCTTTAAATCAGGCGATTTTACTTACTGGCTGACGAACTCTCAGGAGTAAAACCAGCAACGCCAGACAGCTCCAAATAAGCAGTTGCCAGGTCACCGTCGGCCAACCACCCCAGGCCCAGCACTGAATGCCAACGAATGTACCGATGGCCCCACCCAGGAAATACGTAGTCATGTAAACCGTATTGATGCGACTATGTGCGGAGCTATCCAGGGTATAAATAAGCGCCGTATTTGTTACCTGCGTCGACTGAGCCCCCAGGTCAAGCAGCAAAACGGTCAGGACAAAGGCAGTTGCCGAAAATGGAAACACCTTGACAATCAATACACTGACAATGATGAGGGATATCGTCACCAGCCGCACCTGATTCGCATTGCCCTTGTCGGCCAGTTTACCGAAATAGGGCGCCATCAGGGCAGCACCAATGGCCAGCAGGCCAAATAAACCAATGGTTCCGGTCTGATACCGAAACGGCGGACCACTCAGGTGAAACGTTAGCGTAGTCCAGAACGAACAGAAAGCACCAAACACCAGCGCGCCCAGGAGCGCCGTTTGGCGCAGCAGCGCAAAGCGTCGGATCTGGTACACCGTCGAGGCTAATAGCTGACCATATGTGCCCGTAAATTCGGAGGCTACATTGGGCAATGACACCTGAAGCGCAATTGTTACCACAGTGACCATACCAGCCGAAATGCCATATACATACCGCCAGCCCAGCCATTCGGCAATAAAGCCGCTGAAGACACGGGCAAAGAGCACGCCCACCAGAATACCGGTGAAAATGATTCCGACAATTCGCCCCCGATTTTCACGCGCCAGGGTGGCCGCCATTGGTACGATGATCTGCACCGAAACGGCCGATAAACCAATGAGAAAACTCATGATGCTCACCAACAACAAACTGTTGGCAAACGTCATGCAGAGCAGTGCGATAATCAAGAGAACCTGTAACAGCAGCATCAACCGTTTCCGGTTTACTTTATCGCCAAGGGGAGTCAGGAAAAAGAGCCCTAATCCATAGCCCGCCTGTGCCAGTACGGCCACCCGGCCAACCTCATTTTCACTGGCATGAAACGAGCGGGCCAAATGCGGCAAAATGGGTTGGTTGTAATAAATGTTGGCGACGCAAATACCCGCCGATATAGCCATGATGGCAATCTGAGCGGCTGTTAAACCACTGCTTTTTACGTTGATCGATTGTTCCACAAATAAATGACTGGGAGATACCCGTATTGTTCAAAAAAGTACGTGACAATTTACGTATACTGCATGGGCAGACTAACCAGAAACCGGGTGCCTTTGCCGGGCTCGCTTTGCACCGTTAGCCGGGCATCAAGCAATTCGCCCAGCTGGCGCACAATGCGAAGGCCAATGCCTTCACCAGATGTTTCACTGGCTCCAGCCGCCCGAATACCTCCCCGCTGCACCTGAAAATTTTCGCCCGATACGAGTGAATAATTATTGAGGTTTGCCAATAAATTGGCTGTCAGGCCGGGGCCGGTATCCTGTACTAAAAACCACCAGCGGTTGTCTGGTTCCAGGCCCCACTCCAAATGAATTGTACCCGTGAGGGTATAGTTAATGGCATTCAAAAGTATGTTCTGGGCCATTCGGCGTACATTTAGTGCATCGCCCTTGACCGGTAGAGAGACTGGTCCATCAATTTTCAGACTTAATTCCTTTTGCTCAGCCAACGCCCGAACGCTCTGACTTAACTCCATTAACAGGCTTGCGGCATCAAACGAGGTAATCGTTCGCTTTTCCTGGCCCGCTTCCAGCCGGGCATAATCCAGTAGTTCAGTAAGCATTTGGGTAGCCTGTCGGACGTTACGCAGCAACATCTCCAGCATTTGCCGTCGCTCATCTTCCGACTGAACGACCGTTAGCATGGAAGCGGCCCCGGCAATCACACCGAAATTGCCCCGCAAATCGTGTGAGGTGGCTCTCAGAAGTTCTCCCCGTTCACGAAGGGTTTGGCGCAATTGCCGTAGTGTCTGTAAGCTTTCGTTCGACCGCGTCAACTCCTCCATCCAGTATTGTTGCTGCTGCTGGGCTTGTTTCAGGTCCGTAATGTCGAGCCCCGTGAGCACGACCCCATTGTGCTGTTTGGTTACGGACAAACTAAGCCAGCGGTCACGCGTATCGTTCAGTTGCTCTTCATAATATGGTTGGCCCGTTTCCAGAACCTTCAGCAAGTTAGGCAGTGTTTGTGCGCCCCACAGAATAGGCTCCAGATCGGCAATGGACAGGCCTACCAGCGCGCCGGGCGGGTAATGAGCGAATTCAGCAAACTTCTGATTATGAACAACTACGGCGAAGTCTGTTACCTGGCCAGCCTCGTTTCGACTGGCTTTCAGAAAAGCGATGAATGCGGGAGAGGCATCCAGCACGGCCTGTAGGTTCATCACCGTCAGCGCCAGTTGTTGCTGGGTTTGCCGTTGTCGGGTAATGTCCCAGCACACACCCAATACCCGGACAGTCTGATCGTCGGCACCAGCCATTACCCTTCCTTTTACCTGAAAGATTTTGAGTGCCTGTGGTGTCTGGATACACAGCATTTCCTCCAACTGGCCAGTGCCTGTCTGAAGAAAATCGACTATTTGCCGGGCAACGAGCTGGTCTGTTTTTACAGCATAGGCAACAAAGATGTCAGGGGCAACGAGCGAATCCGGTTCGATTCCGAACAACTTATACATGCCCGGCGACCAGGTGAATTGCCGGGTTTGCTGGTTATACTCCCAGCTTCCTGTAGCAGCCAGCTCTTCGGTTTGCTGCAAAAGCGCGAGGTGTTTAATCAACTCCTGCTCCGTCTGCTTTCGGTCGCTGATGTCTGTTGAGGCCGAAATGATGCCATCTTCAAGCCGCGTATACAGCACATCGAACCAGCGGGAACCATCTATAAAGTCGTAATACAATTCATGGCGCTGTGGCACGCCCGTGTCTATGACCTGTTTTATAATAGGCCAGGTGTCACGATTCGTCAAACCCGGCAACTGCTCGGACATGAGCTGACCACTCGATACGTCGGGAATCTGTAGCCGATGGACTGACTGCAGGTTGATCAATTCCGGGCGCAAATCCATAAGTTGCCCGTGTTCATCGCGGACAGACCGGTAAAAGCCTAACTCCAGAGGTACTGCATCAAAAAGCGTCCGGAGCCGTTCATGCGCAAGACGTAGCTCCTCCTGGGCCTGTTTGCGAACGGTAATGTCCGTAAAGAAACACAGCAGCGTATCCTGTTCCTGGGCGGTAATCAATACTTCGAACCAACGGTCATCGGCAGGAAGTTGATAGTCGACGCGCAGGTTCTGACCCGTGACGACAACCTGTTTATAGTAATTTCGGAGTTCGTTGCCCAGTGGAAAAACAATCTGACAACTTTTGTTCAGTAAGTCCTTTTCGTTGGCTTTCAGAAGGGCAGCAGCTACCGAATTTACCATCTGATACCGAAAATCAACGGGTTGATTAGCCTCATTTCGGATAACCTGATACAGAATCAGTCCATTGAGCGAGTCCTTCAGGAGCGCTCTCAGGAGAATATCTTCGGGTAACACACTTGTGCTTAACATAGGGAGTGTTGCGACAAACGGGTAACAGGATTTAACGCGAGTACTGACAAAAAAGTTAACAGCTCATGCTGAGAATACCCCGTTACTCGTGTCTGATTAGCGCTACCCGCTGGTTTCAACCAACCAGCCTAGCTGCCTTCTCTGTTAAATGAGGTTACGGCCCCGTCAAATTGATCCTTACGCATAGGCTCGAACTTCACCTTTATTCGTCGATTAGCCTGCTGCCTGAGCGGACTACCATGACCAAAGACAGCTTTATCGAAAGTCAACTCAGACACAGCCAGCAGGCTTTTTATACCCAGCGCCCGATCTTCATACACCGTACTCAGGTCGAGGCCTACCACATTGGCGCATAGATCACCGGCAATCAGTACGCCTTCGTTCATTAATAATAAGGCAATGTGACCAACGCTATGACCCGGTGTATGCAACACCTGAAGCCCGCCAGCGATGGGTAGTACCTCGCCGTGACTCAATCGCTCATCAACCTCTACGGCAGCTATTTTCCCATCCCCTCCTTTGATGAACAGGTTATACACAAGCCAGTTAACCACACCCGGCGACCGATAAATAGGTGAGCGTCCGCTGATGCCTGCCTCCAGAAGTGGAGCTTCCAGCTGATGAGCCAGTACAGGAACTCCCAATGTCTGTTTGATAGCCGCGGCACTCCCGGCATGATCCGGGTGAGCATGGGTTAAAATGACTCGTCGAATAGTTTGAGGATCTTCACCTGCCTGCTGAAGGGCCCTGAAAACCGTCGGCAGGCTATCCGGATAACCCGTATCGACCAGAGTCAGCCCATTGTCTTTGATAAAGAAAGCGTTGACAGCACCCAAACCAATCTGGTACAGGGAAGAAGTGATTTGCTGAATTTTGGCCATTCGATGAAAGCAGGCTAAAGTGGGTTTAATGGACGGAAACAGGCACCGTAAGCCTAGGTCATCGGCAGGTATATGGTGAAGGTGGCCCCTTCTCCCGGTTGGCTTTGCGCCATGATCTGCCCCCGGTGGTTCTCAACCACTTTTTTAACGACGGCCAACCCAATGCCCGTGCCGGTATACTGGCTGCGGCCGTGCAGCCGCTGAAAAAGCTCAAAAATACGCTCCTTATAAAGGGTATCGAAACCTATGCCCTCATCGGAAACCCGTAGCGCTACCCACTGCCCCTGGTCGGGCGTAAGTCTGGGCTGCGGGAGTCGATCGGCCGTTAGCAGGAACGAATCGACCGTCACCCGTGGCGGCTGCCCCGGCTTGCTGAACTTCAGGGCATTGGTCATCAGATTTTGCAGTAGTTGCCGGAGCTGGGTCGAATTGCCCTTGATAATGGGCAACGGATCGACACGCACGATAGCGCCCGTCTCCTGAATCGTTGTTTCCAGGTCGCTAATCACCTCCTCAATGAGCCATTGCAGCGATATTGGCTGGAAAGGAAGTTGCTCAGTCGAGAGTCGGGAATAATTTAGTAAATCTTTCACCAGGCTTTGCATGCGCTGGGCCGCGTGCTGCTGACGACGAAGTATATCCTGTCCCGTTGCATCCAGCGCCTTGGCGTATTGTGTCAGCAGCATATCCCCAAACGACTGAATTTTACGCAGCGGCTCCTGCAAATCATGAGAAGCCACATAAGCAAACTGCTGCAAATATTCGTTGGAGCGACTCAGGGCAATGTTGTTTGCTTCCAACTGCTGCTGATAAACGCGCAACGGCGTGCTGTCGGTTGTGATCATTAACACCCCCTGCCGGAACGGCCGGAGATCATAATCATACGTCAAACCCAGTTCAGGGTATTCTATAGACGACTGGATAGTCTCTCCCGTGTTTACGATAGTCATCAGGGCCGCATAAAGGGCGCGTTCTTTTACCTCCGGAAAAAGCGTCAGCAAGGTATAGGTCCGCGTCTTCTCCTGCGTGAAATCATGACCCAGAAAGGGAAAGAACAAGCGCCCGGTTGCCGGATTGGCCAGCGTGATCAGAAAATCCATAGGCTGACCGTTTCCTTCGATCATGGGCTCAAGCACCAGAATACTACTGGTTGAGCTGTTCAGGACGCCTTTGATCAAATCAGCCTGTTCCTCCAGATCCAACTGGGCCATTTTACTGGCCGTAATGTCCATGAAGGTAACGATAAGCCCGTCGGCAATGGCCACCGCAGACACATCGTACCAGATGGTAGCCGCTGGGTTCGATAGCTCAAAGCGTTGAGGCTCGCCCGTTCGGACCACCTCGGCATACCGCTCAAAGAGCCCATTCGTCATCTGATGGGGCATCAGTTCGGATAGCAGTTTCCCTGCCACCGCATCCGGCGATTTACCCAGTGTTTTGGCCAGGGTGGCATTGACCTGCTCCAACGTGAAATCCACAATCTGACCCACCGGGTTCTGCCTAGTCTTCAGCCGGGCAATACCCGTCAATGAGTTGTCTAGTACCGTTTGCAGCAAGTTACCCTGTCGCTGCTGAGCCAACTGGGCTTCCTTTCGGGCCGTAATGTCGAGCGAGGTTAACACAAAGCCGTTTCCATGCCGAACCGCCATGCAATCGAACCAGACCACCCGGTCCTCCAGCGTACGAGACGTTTCAAAATGATCACTTTGTCCCGACTCGACCACGGCTACGTAGCGCTCAAAAAGTCCGTTTTCTTTTAAATACGGATACAAATCCAGCAATCGCGTACCGAATGTCGACTGAGTTGCCCGGAATGGAAGGTAAGCCGCCAGTTCGTTGCCGGTGCTGGTCATAAAATCGATAAGCTGACCAGCCTCATCCCGAATCGATTCATAATAGCGAACCGCAGCCGGTGAGCTATTCATCACGCTTTCCAGAAGTGCAGTCGTCTTCTGGCCCTGGGTAATATCTTGAAAAGAAACTAATACGCCATCTCCGTATTTTACCACCGATATATCCAGCCAAATGTCCTGATTTGGCAGGTACAGCCGTTGGTGAAGCGGTTCTCCGGTAGTGACAATTGATACGTACTGGTGAAACAACTCGTATGCCTTCATATCGGCATAGCGCTGGCTGATGGGTTTGGTGAGTATATCCTGGCGACTTTGCCGACTTAGCCGGGCGCCACTCTGATTGCACAGGACGGCCTGAAAGTCAATTATTTCCTGTTTATCGTTGCGAACGGCACGAAACAGAGCCAGCCCTGCGGGCATTGCTTCCAGCACCTGTTCCAGCGAATCCATATCCTCGGGCTCCGAGGCCACCACAGAAAGCACCAGCAGATGCGAATCCGCTTTAAGGAGCCGACAGTCAAAAACCAGCATCGAATCCACCAGGGGCCGCAGGAGTGTACATTGGGTACTGACACCCTTGCTGAACACCTGCTTCAGCTGACCATGCAGCTCGGCGGAATTGAAAGGCGTAGGTAGTTGATCCAGCGTTGCCCCGATTAGGGGACCATCAACTGGATTCATTAGCTGCTCCGCGTCCGTATTGGCCTGCTTAACCCGAAAAGAAGCCTCAGGTGTCGACAGTGCTTCAACCACCAACAGGGCGTTTCTGACTAAACGGGTGGGTTTGGCCGTAGGCGTGAAAAATGGTTGAGCCGAAACGTTCACGAGGTTAATGCCAGGTAAATTGTGTTACCATCAGCAACAGGATTTTGGTTAAAGATACGTGTCCGGCCAGCCATTCGAAAGCAGCGTTTTCCAGAGCCGGGATTTCAGCAAAGTTGAGAGTAAATTCCAGTAAATGAAACAACCCGTTTGGCGGAATCAACGAAAAAGGTCCATATGTAAATTAAATTACCGGTGGCCCGGCTATATAGAACCATCGGTTGTTCTTGCCCTGTACATATATATGCCAGACTGGATAACGATCATGAAGATATCACCTGTTCTAAAGCAAGCCATTCAATCCCTGCCCCCGGCTTATTTCGCCCTGGTCATGGCAACCGGTATTGTCTCGATTGGGGCGCACTTAGTTGGATGGGAAGCGATCAGCACAACTTTGTTCTGGGTAAATAAACTAGCCTATACCGGCCTACTGACCTTATTGCTGCTGCGCCTTGTGCTGTTCTTCCCCGCTGTTCTGACCGACTTAACGTCGCACGCCAGGGGCCCCGGCTTTTTTACGGTGGTCGCCGGTTCGTGTGTGCTGGGTATTCAATATCAGTTGCTGGCCCACCATTCGGGAGTTGCCACGGTGCTGTGGTATTTCGCGCTGGGATTATGGGTCGTTCTGGTCTATGCTTTTTTTGTCGGGGTGATTATTTCGCCCGAGAAGCCTACGCTGGAAAAAGGTCTGAACGGCACCTGGTTATTGATCACGGTCTCAATCCAGTCCCTGGCTGTTTTGGGTACGCTGCTGGCGGCTCAACTTCCTTTTCCGACCAGCGTTATTCTGTTTGGTGCGGTATGTGCCTTTCTGCTCGGCTTCGTATTCTACCTCTTTCTGATTAGCCTTATTTTGTATCGGTTGCTGTTTCTGCCCGAAAAGGCCGAAGCGTTCACCCCACCCTACTGGATCGACATGGGTGCTGTGGCCATCACCACCCTGGCAGGAGCAACCCTGATCGAGCGCATTCAGGCGGCCACCCATACCGGGCTGGCGGACCTCTTACCCTTCCTAAAAGGGGTAAGTTTAGTAGCGTGGGCTACGGCTACCTGGTGGATTCCACTGATTGTACTGCTGGAAGGCTGGCGTCATGGCGCCAAAAAAGTGCCGGTGGCGTACACTCCCCAGTACTGGAGTCTTGTATTTCCAATCGGCATGTATGTGGTAGCCTCCTGGCGTTTGGCCGAAGCCCAGCGCTGGCCCTTCCTGTTCCCCATCGCCCAAGGTTTTAGTTATGCGGCCCTTGTCGCCTGGGCAGCGACCTTCTTAGCTATGTGCGTGCATTTAGTGAAGTCGATCAGACAACCCGCCAGCTGATTGATCATCCCTGCTTAATCGGCAACGATCAGCGTTTGAGGAGCGGCCTGCTTGATGCGGGTCATCAGCCAGGTCAGTTGCCGCTTGGTGGTTTTATCGAAGGTTTCGCAACGGGATTCCAGCTCCTGATCACGCAGTCCACGGGCCGCCTGCAACAGCACAACCCAGCAAAGCTCCACTTCCGTAGCCAGCAGGTACAGATCATGCAGGTCGCGCAGTAAGGCCAGACCACCCGTGCGAGGCTTGTCGAACAGTGTCTGACTCAGGCGTTCGGGCTCGTCGCTTTTGTCAGACCTGTAGCGATCGACCAGTGGTTGCAGCTCCGTTGTGTGTTGCCGCGACCAGTCACTCAGCGTCTGGCATACCTGATAGATGTCGGGTTCGTCGCCATGATGGTCGGCAACCTGGCTAAAGGCCCTTGACAGTTGTTGTTCACTCTGTTGAACAAGGCTCAGATAATTTCCGATGTGCATGGCTATTCCGTCGTTTTAGGTGTTGTGCTGCCTGCGTTTACCCGTTGCCCGGCCTGATCCAATACCAATGCATCTTTGTCGACTTCGGTTGCTTTCCGTATCCGAACGGCCGCGTATTTAAAATGAGGCTGCTTGCTCACCGGGTCCCATTCCGTTAGGGTAAGTTCATTGGCTGCCCGGCTCCGTTTGGGGTCGTCCCAATAGCCAAAATGAAAAGGAATAAACACCAGCCCCGGCTCGATATCTCCGATACGGGCGGGCTCCAGCACGCGCCCCCGGCGGGATTCAACTTCGATCAGGTCGCCGTCGGCAATGTTGTAAGCCTGTGCGTCCTGATCTGAAATCTGGACAAACGAATCCGGAGCGGCTTTGGCCAGAGCGGCCGAGCGGCCCGTTTTGGTTCGGGTATGAAAGTGATACACCAGCCGACCGGTTGTGAGCCATAATGGATAGTCCTGATCCGGTTGCTCATGCGGGGGCTCATAATCGGCGGCCCAGATGATAGCCCTCCCCTTTGGGTCATTCGCTTTATACTCTTCTGGCGTAATCGCCCCGCCCGTCGTCATGTCGTAGCCATAGGCTTCGCAATCATCGGCACCGGTGTGGAAAACGCCATCCGTATACAGATGGGATGTACCATCGGGGTGTTCTTCGTTACAGGGCCATTGAATACCACCCCGTCGCAGCTTCTCATACGTCATACCGGTATAATCGCAGGGGCGGCCCCGCGTACATTCACGCCAGGCAGCAAAGGCTTCTTCGGCGGTAGTCCACTTAATTAACGGAGCGCCGTCTTTATCCCGAAAGTCCATTCGCCGGGCATAATCTACGAAAATATCGAGGTCGGCTTTGGCTTCTCCCGGTGGCTCGATGGCCTTTTGCGTGAGGTGAACGGTCCGGTCGACGTTGGTCATACAGCCCGTTTTCTCGCCCCAAATGGCGGCTGGCAAAACCACATCGGCATAGCGGGCGGTCTCGGTCATAAAGGCATCCTGGACGATGACGAACAAGCCCTCTTTTTGCAAAATTTGCCGCACCCGTGCCAGGTCGGGCATCGACACGGCCGGGTTGGTGGCATTGATCCATAAAAACTTAATAGAGCCCTGCTCGGCATACCGCCAGATTTGCATGGCATGCGTTGGGGGCGACCAATGCGGAATATTCCGGACATCCACGTTCCAGATCCGGGCCAACTGGTTCATGTGCTCGGGATTGCCCGAATTTCGGAAAGCGGGCATGTCTCCATCCGCTCCCGTTTCGCGGGTGTTCTGGGCGGTCGGCTGCCCGTTCATCTGGTAAATACCGCAGCCCGGTCGGCCAATCAGCCCCCGAATCAGGTGCAGGTTATTTACCTGAACGGCCGCTGCCGTTGCCTGCATGGACTGGTAAACGCCCTGCAATGCACTGCTCACCAGTGTGCTGGTCGTGGCTAGCAGTTGGGCAGCCGCCCGTAATTGGCTGGCGGGAACACCTGTCAACTCCTCTACCCGTTCGGGTGTCCAGTTGGCTACCGTTTTTTTGAGTTCATCAAAGCCAACGGTATGCGCATCGATAAATGACTGATCGATCTGCCCGGACTCAATAACGAGATTGAGTAACCCGTTCATAACCGGCACGTTCGTTCCAACGCGGGGCATCAGGTGAATGTGCGCTTTCTCGGCGGTGAACGTCCGTCTTGGGTCGATTACAATAAGTTTTGGCGGATTAGGGCCCGCCAACCGGTCCAGAATCCGCATCCAGAGTACCGTGTGCTGAGACGCTATGTTGTGACCGACGTGCAGGATGGTTTCGGTCGTATCGAGGTCGATGTACGAACCGGGCTGCCCGTCGGTGCCAAACGATTGCTTGAGCGCGGCTGCGGCCGTAGCTGTGCACAGCCGCGTATTGCCATCCATGTGGGGCGTACTCAGTCCCGCTTTCCCCAAGACGGCCAGCGTATAATATTCCTCCAGAAAAAGTTGGCCGGAGGTGTAAAAGCCCATGGCCAGGCTGGTATGTTTCTGAATAATGTCCCTTGATCGCTCGACGATCAGATTCATGGCTTCCTCCCAACTGGCTTCTTCCAGTTTACCATCGCGCCGAATGAGGGGTTTGGTGAGTCGGTCGGGGCTATGATTCGCTTCCCAACCGTGCAGCCCTTTGGGGCCAAGCCGACCGTGATTGACGGGGTCGCGGTCAAGTCCCCGAACCCCCACAATACAGCCATCCTTTACGCCAATTTCCAGTCCGCACCCGTTCGAACAAAGCACGCAGGCCGATTGTACCCAATGGTCAGGCTCTGTGGTGACTCGCTGGTCTACCCGAACGGGCCAATCTCCATAGTGCGGGGTTCGGTCCCCCCAGATGTCGGCAATACTATCGCGCGTCTGTTCCATCATCCATTCGTTTAAACAACGATCAGTCTTCCATCAGCGGACGACGCCAACCCGACTGCTCATTTTGCCTATAACTGAATTGACTCCGACAGGTTTTGACTACGGGTATTTTATGTGTTTTAGTGAGTAAAGATGCTGACAAATCAGGCTCCGCGGTCCGTGTCCTCACGGACCGCTTGCCCGGTTGGCCCTGGTGGGAACGGTCTATGAGGACACAGACTTGGGAACAAGCTTTAACAGCCGTGGACGTTCGGCGACCCGGCGGACAACACAATAACAGTCAATCAACGCCTTAAATAAACAACCTCTTACGCTTCCAGAATCTGAATCACCTGTGGAATAGCCCGGTCGGTATCGGCTCGCTTTTGGTCTGGTGAGTCGAACCGGTTGAAGGGCTTTACCGCAAGCACAAACGTTTCCTCAACAACGTCTTCGTCGATGGGTGTGTAGAGTTTATAGGCCGTCAGGTTTATGGGAATCAACCCGTGACGAGCCCTGAAACGGGTTAGCACAGTAGCCAGCCATTTTTCAACCTGCTCAATGGCAATGCCATCGGCCGGCACAAACCGGACTTCGGCATGATTTCGGTCGACAAACGTCTGCTCATCGGGCCGGTAGTGCCCTTCGCAACTCGAAAACGTCCGTACCAGACCGGTCTGGTTGAGTGCGTCAACCAACGGCCGGATTTTAGGTTCCAGTTCAATCATCAGGGTTCGCCATCCAGTAACGCCACTTCATCGGCTTCGTCCAGGCGGTGTTGGTTGCCCGGCCGATTCTTTCGCCAAAACCAGCTCAGGTAAGCAACCGCAATCAGGGCCAGAAAACCAGCTACTGCAAAGGAGGCATCGACGCCCGGCTTACCCAAAATATGGTTATGCAGCGATCCTGATGCCAACGCGCCCAGACCAATACCTGCCTCAAGGGCTATGTACATGGTCGCCATGGCACGGCCTCTCGTTTTCTCATCGCTCAGGTCAGCCGTCCAGGCCGTTACGGTTGGCGAGTTCATGCCCCACGACATGCCGTAAAATACCGCCGATGCCCAGAACCAGGTCGTTGAATTGGTCAGCATAAGCATACCCATTGATAAGGCGAGCACAATCGTCGAGATGAACAGCACAGGGACACGGCCATACCGGTCAGAGGTCCGACTGAAAACCAGCCGGATAACCAGCGACGCGATGGTGTACACGGTAAAGAACAGGCCATTGTTTGTAATACCCAGCGGTGTGCTCACCTCCGAAATGACCGTTAGAATTACCCCCGACGAAAACGACTGGAGCAACAGCACAATGAACGGCGGCAAGGCCTGTTTATCAAAAATCTCCTCTTTTTTCAGGCGGAGCAAACCAAACCGAAAGGGTTGTGTATTGGGCAGCGTTTCGGTCATCTGAAGCAATATAGCGATGGAGAGCAACGCAAAAGCCGAGGAAGTCCAGAACATGACATTCATGGAAAAAGCATGCGCCAGCCAACTCCCAATGGCGGGCCCCAGCGACATACCCATCGCGGTGAACAACCCCAGCGTACCCATGGCCTCCCCCCGGCGGGTAGCGGGCACAATGTCGGCCACGTAGGCCGAGGTAGCTGTGGGCTTCGTACCGGTCGAAAAGCCGTGAATGAGCCGCAGGGTCAGGAAGCCCCCAACCGTGAGCAAATAGGGATACAGAAACCCACAAACGAAACAGACGATGGAGCCAAAGGCCATAACCGGCACCCGGCCAACTGTATCCGTAATTTTTCCGCTAAATGGCCGGGAAACACCCGCCGTAAGCGTGAAGAGGGCGATGATGAGGCCAATGTACTCTTTGCCGCCCAGCTTGGTCAGGTAGGCAGGCAACTCGGGAATCATCATCTGAAAGCTGGCCGAAAACAGAAAGTTACTGACGCAGAGCAACCAGAACGAGAACGTATAAAGCGAGGGTCCGGCAGTAGCCCGGCGGGTAGCTAATGAACGAGTGAAGAGCAAATGGATCGTTGATGGTTTGACGTTGCAAAGGTAGCCTGATCCGCGGAACCTCTCCCCACAAACCGCAAACAATAAACCGTCATTTTGGCTCGGGCGTTGCGTTGCCCCCATCCAGCACAAACCGCCACTCACCATTCCGCTGGCGTTTCCAGACCGTCATGTACACACCATAACGCACGCTCCGTTTCGCAGAACCGTCTTTTTGGGTCAGCATCCACTGGCCGAAGGTATAGCCCAACTCGCCCGACTGGGCCGCATCGGCTTTCAGTACCTGCCAGGTCAACACAGGCCCGTTGGCAGGCAGACGGCTCATTTGTGCCCGTAGCGAATCGAATCCGACCGTGGGCGCAGCCCCATCGTTCAACTTGATCACGTCGTCGGAGGCATAGGTCGTAAAGGCTTTGGCCATTCCCTGTTTTTCAGACATAATGCTGAAATTCTGGTCGGCTTCGCGGATTTCGTCAATCGCATGCTGACGGGCTGCGGCCGCCGGATTCATCGCCCGCGGGCTTTCTACACGTGTCCGACAGGAGGCTATCAGCAGCAAGCTGCACAAAAAGGGTAACAGGTACTTCATGTTCGGTAGGGTGATTCGTACAGTTTTGCCGTAAATTTGCAGAATGAATGATGAATGATACAGGGTAAATGATGAATTTTTTCATTGCCATGTATCGCTGGAATGCCAGCTCGATTCATTGTTCATCATGCATCATTCCTTTTTTATTATGTCGCGTAATCTGAAAATCGGTCTGTTTCTCACCGTATCCATTCTGTTAACCACATTCACCTTTTACTTCTGGCAGGTGTTCAGAAGCCCCAACCTGCTGGTTCAGGATGATGACAAACCGTTTGCCCTCCTGATTCCCAAAGGATCTACCTTCGACTCCGTCATGGACACCCTGAAAACGCATAAGGTGGTTAACGACGAAACCTCGTTTCGTTTCCTGGCCAAGCTGATGAAATACCCGGAGCGGGTTAAAGAAGGGCGTTATGAAATCAAACCCCGCATGGGCAACCGGGAAGCGCTGGTCAAGCTGCGCAGTGGCAGCCAGGATGCCATGCCCTTGACGTTCAATAGCATGCGCCAGAAAAGCGACCTCATTCAGCGGCTCGGCAGCAAATTCGAATTTGGTTCCGATGCGCTGGGTAAGCTGCTCAATGATCCGGCCACCTGCGAAAAATTTGGCTTCGATACCACGACTATCGTTTGCCTGTTTTTACCCAATACGTACGAGTTTTTCTGGACCATCAAGCCCGAAGCGTTTCTGGAACGGATGGGCACCGAATACAAGAAGTTCTGGACGCCCGAACGCCAGGCGAAGGCGAAAGCGCTGGGACTAAGCCAGACCCAGGCACAGGTATTGGCGTCTATCGTGGCGGCCGAAACCAACAAACGGGACGAACAACCCCGTGTAGCAGGCGTTTACTTGAATCGGTTGAAGCGGGGCATCAAACTCGAAGCCGACCCAACGGTTATTTTCGCGCTTCGTGATTTCGGCATCCGCCGGCTCCTCAACAAGCAGTTAACCATCGATTCCCCGTATAACACCTACCGGTACGCGGGCCTACCTCCCGGCCCAATCAATTTACCGGCTCCCGCTACGATCGACGCGGTTCTCAACGCTGAACAGCACGATTACCTTTATTTTGTGGTCAACGCCAGTTTCAATGGCTATCATACCTTCTCAAAAACACTAACCGAGCACCTCGCCAATGCCCGCCTGTATCAGCAGGCCCTCACCCGAATGAAGATTATGAAGTAAGGAGTGACGTGGTGAGTCACCTCACGTATAACTCCTGCACGCTCGACTATTTATTAACATGATTACGCACGACGTTACAGCGATTCGGGTTCGGTATTATGACACAGACCAAATGGGGATTGTCTATTACGGCAATTATGCCCGTTTTTATGAAATCGGCCGGGTTGAAGCCCTTCGCAACCTGGGACTGAGTTATAAAGAGATCGAACAACGTGGCATTTCGATGCCTGTTTATGACCTGACTTCCCGCTTTATTCGACCCGCCAAATACGATGACCTGCTGACCATTCGGGTTACCATACCGCAAATGCCCAAGACGCGGTTAATGTTTGATTATGAGATTTTCAACCAGGAAGGCCAACTTCTGAATACAGGGCAAACAACCCTCGTATTTGTCCGTACCGAGACGGGCCGCCCCTGTGCAGCCCCGGCTGAATTAGTCGAAGCCGCCAAACCTTTCTTTGAGCAGTAGGTTAAAAAAAGTAAACGTTCGGTCATAACCCGGTGATGCAGGTTTAGCAGCATCGGGTTATGGCTATTGTTACCCACCTCCAATTATTGAACAAGAAAGCCCGCTATGTTTGACAAACTAATGAGTGTTAAGGCGTTGCGAAATACCCGTGCCTGGCTGCACACCCATCATCCGTTCAATTCCAGAATTACCTGGTATACGTTTTTAAAAAAGATGGTTGCCCAGATTGCGGACAACAACACCAGCGAGCGGGCGGCCTCTGTATCTTACAGTCTTATTCTGGCGGTTTTCCCGACAGTTATTTTTTTCTTTACCCTCATTCCGTTCATTACCTTTATTCCCGATCTGGAAGACCAGATCATGGGGTTCTTCCAGCAAGTATTACCCGGCGACACCTTTAGCACGGTAGATACCACCATTCGGGACATCATCAACCGCCCACGCAGCGGGGTGCTGTCGTTTGGTTTCTTACTGGCCTTGTATTCGGCAACGAGTGGCCTGGTCGCCCTCATGCAGGCGTTCAACTCATCCTACCATTCTGCCGAACGGCGGGGCTTTTTCAAGCTTCGGCTTGTGGCCATCGGACTTACCTTTACGTTGGCTTTTGCGCTTATTCTGGCGGTTGTGGTCTTGATTATCGGCGGTATTATCAGCGACTTTCTGCTCCATTTCGGCTTGCTCAACAACGTCATCTTCATCAATCTGCTGGCCATTGCCCGCTACCTGGTTGTCTTCGCCGTTTTCGTCGGTGTTGTTTCCGTGATCTACCGGTATGGGCCGGATGTGCGGATGAAATGGGCCTTCATTACACCCGGTGCCGTTACGGCATCCCTGCTCATTGTGCTCACAACACTGGGGTTTTCCTATTATGTTTCAAATTTCGGCTCGTATAACAAAGTATACGGTTCAATTGGCACACTAATTGCCCTAATGATTTGGATAAACCTGATCTCGCTCCTGTTAATCCTGGGCTTTGAGATGAATGTTGCCCTGTATAATCTCGAGGGGGATCGAAACCCAAGTGTGGCAGCAAAAACAACAAACGCCACCCCGGAGATTTGAGATGACGTTTGCAAAACCTAACCCATAAATGTAAAGGCACAATTTTAGACGGACCAAACAAGTTTGGCACGCCCAAAATGTGTTCACTTTTTTATTTTACAAAAAGCACGCCAACATTGACCGGACAGCCATTATTTTATCTAATTTCTTCCGTTTGATAAATACATAAGCAAATCTGGTAACAAATAGGTTTTATTTTGAAGGTTTATTTAACCCGGCTATTTCCGTCTGGTTTCGCTTCGTAAAGACCATCTCTAAAATTTTTATGGTTTCCGTTACCGGACAAGTCAACTCATTGCCGATGGGCCTTTATCTCAATCGGATCAAGCCCTGGGTGAGTGTCATTTGTACCAGCTTTAATCAACAGGCTTACGTCGAGCAGGCATTGCAATCCGTTATTGAGCAGGATTATCCGAATGTTGAATTGATTGTAATCGACAACGGCAGTACGGATGGCTCGGCCGACCGCATTGCAGCCTTCATGCAGCACCATCCCTCCATTCAGTTTATTCGGAACCCAGTGAATGTAGGGTTGAACCGGGCCTTTAATCAGGGGTTAGCGCTGGCCGGAGGACGTTATGTCATTGACCTCTCGGCCGACGATGTGCTGCTTCCCAGCCGCATCCGAAAACAAGTGAATTTTTTTGAAGAACTGGCCGGTCCATATGCCGTTGTGTTCTCCAATGCCACTTATATTGATCCGACGGGCCGGGATTTAGGCACTCATTATGCTGTTGATGCCAATGGAAACGCGCTGTCGGCGATTCCATCCGGTAATGTTTTTCGCCCGATTCTGGAATCCTACTTCATTTGTACACCCACCATGATGATGCGTCGGGATGTACTGAATGAACTTGGCGGCTACGACGAAACATTGGCGTACGAAGATTTTGACTTTTGGGTACGTTCGGCACGCCTTTATCAGTATGCTTATCTGGACGAAGTCTTAACCCTCAAGCGCCAATGCCCTGGCTCTTTGTCAGCTCAGGTGGTTCTTCCCGATAATACGCTGCTTCAATCGACATTGGCCGTTTGCTATAAGGCCTACGACCGATGTACCACCCCCGATGAATACGGCGCACTGGCCAAGCGCATTCGCACGTTCATTCGGAAGGCATTTTATGCAGAACAATTTGACCTGGCGCTGAAATTCGGGGACCTTCTCCGCCACATCGAGCGGCCGGGTTTCAACAGTACCCTGATTCTGGGGCTGAGTCGATTTCATTTGCCGGTTAATAAAATTTATCAACAGTATCTGAAGTTCTATCCGGTAGGTCAATCGGCGAAACTGGTTTAGCCCGTTTACCGTTTATTGAGTATGCTTAGCGAACGCATCGAGTCGATGTCAGTTGCTATTCATAAACCCAAAACGTTTACCATGTCGGCCGAATTCATAAAACTTTATCCCAAAAATCCTGACCCCCGTCGTATTGACCACATCGTGCGTGCTCTTCGCGATGGAGCCGTCGTTATTTACCCAACCGATACGATTTACGGAATGGGCTGCGACATTCACAATGCCCGCGCCGTCGAACGAGTGGCGCGCATCAAAGGAATCAAACCAACGAAGAACGATTTTTCCTTTATCTGCTACGATTTGAGCCACATCGCCGATTATGCCCGGGTCAGCAACCAGGCGTTTAAGCTCATGAAGAGCCTGCTCCCCGGTCCGTTCACGTTCATTCTTCAGGCTACCGGCAACGTCCCTAAACTCCTGAATACGAACAAGAAAACGGTTGGTATCCGGGTTCCGGATAACGACATTCCACGCCAACTTGTGCATCAGTTAGGTAATCCGATTATTACCACCTCGATTCGGGACGAAGATGAAATTATTGAGTATTCGACGGACCCCGAACTAATTTTCGAGAAGTTTCAGAATCAGGTTGATATTGTGGTCGATGGTGGGTACGGCGGCAATGTACCGTCAACAATCGTTGACGCAACCGACGATGACTTTTCGGTCGTTCGTCAGGGGCTGGGTGAATTAATTCTTTGAAAAGTTAGGTTTTGGCTCTATACTTGCACGCTAGGGTTGACATTCCTTTGAACCGGATGGCAACCCTTTTTTTGTGAATTATCCAAATTTCATCTTACCTACGTATGCGCTTTTCTTTGGCCGCGCTATCTGTGTTGGCTCTCAGCCAACTAACCGGCTGTTCAACACAATCAAAACAGGACGATTCGTCTAAAACGGGGAAAATTGCGGTCGAAGCAGCCGCCAAAAGTCCGGAAGCCGCTCGCACAACAGCCGATTCATCGGAAACGCCAACGGCTGCCGCAGCGCCTACTACGCGCTCAGGGACTGCATCGACCGGAGATCCCAGCCTCGATTCGCTCACCTATGCCCCAACGGGCGCGTTGCTGCCAAAATACCGCATTTTTGCCTATTACGGCAACCCACACTCCAAGAAGATGGGTGCCCTGGGCAAATACCCTAAAGAAGAAATGTTGCGTCGACTGGATGAGGAAATCAAAAACTGGCAAAAAGCCGATCCGGCTACCCCCATTCAGCCAGCGCTACACTTGGTTGCCACTTCGGCGCAGGGTTTGGCGGGTAAAGACGGTGGCTATCGGATGCGCATGTCCGACAAAACGATCAAGAAAGTGCTGAAATGGGGTAATGAGCATAAAGCTATCGTCTTCCTGGACATTCAGCGCGGGCATGCCCCCCTTGGCCCGGAGATGGCCTACATGGAAAAATACCTCAAACTTCCGTTTGTCCATCTCGGCATTGACCCAGAATTTTCGATGGTAACGGGGGCTAAACCCGGCACAAAGATCGGTAGCTACGATGCCGCTGATGTGAACCAGGCGGTGCAGTTTCTGAGCCGCATCGTGAAAGAAAATAACCTGCCGCCTAAAGTGCTGGTGGTTCACCGGTTTACACAGGGCATGATTAAAAATTACAAGAACATTAAGCTGGATCCCAATGTCCAGATTGTGATGGACATGGACGGATGGGGCCCTCCGGTACTCAAAAAAGATTCGTACCACGACTATATTCAGAAAGAGCCCGTCCAATACACCGGCTTCAAACTGTTTTATGAGAATGACTTTCGTAAACCGGGTTCCCGCATCATGACACCGGCCGAAGTGCTGGCGCTGGACCCAAAGCCAATGTACATTCAGTATCAATAGGTTAATTTAATACCAAAACACAAATGGAGACTCCCCGAGTCTCCATTTGTGTTTTAAACAATCTGTTTGCCTATTCCCTTAGTTAATCAAGCGCCCCACCCGGCTCCAGCGAATCTTGTGGAAGATATCAGCCGGCACTGGGTCCACAGACAACCAGACAAAAACGGCTTTACCAACAATGTGGTCTTCGGGCACAAAGCCCCAGTAACGGGAATCTTCGGAGTTATGGCGGTTGTCGCCCATCATGAAGTAATAGTCCTGTTTAAAGGTATAGCTGCTGATCAGCTTGCCATCGATTTGAATACTGGACGGCGTCAAGACTACGTTTTTATTCGCTTCGTACCGCTCGATAATCGGGCCATACAAGGCAATCGTCTGCTTGTTGATGGGAATGGTAACGCCCTCTTTCGGTACGTTGAGTGGGCCAAAATTATCCTGATTCCAGGCATAAGCCGATGCGCCATAAATACGGGAATCCCGTTGTCCGGCCTGTTCGCGGAGTGGTTCAATGCCTTTTATCCAGTCAAACTGCCGGAATTTATCGATCACGGTCTGGGTTGTATTGATTTGATAACCAACGAGCGTCGATGTTTTCGTAGCCTCGTTGTATTGCTCAAGCGGTTGCCAGTTGATAAACGGCCCCTCCTCCGATTTAAAATCATTGACGATGTCGTATTTCCGGAAAAATCGCTCATCAAGCACCTCGGTTGTTTTAATAAAATAGGTGGTTTCTGATCGAACTGGCACGGCCATTTCTTTGCCATTGACAGAAACCTGTTGTTGGCGAATTTCAATCACATCGCCCGGAATGCCAATGCATCGTTTGATAAAATTCGTTTTCAGATCAGCCGGATACGCTGGTTCATTGGGTTTGGGTGGCGGGTAATTAAAAACGACGACATCTCCATTTTTTACCGTTGTAAAACCAGGTAAGCGGTATGAGGGCAGTTGGATCGCCGTACTATAGGACGGAATATTGGTTCCCCATATTTTCTGGTGCGTCAGCGGTATTTGTAAAGGCGTTTTTGGCGTACGAATGCCATAATGCAGCTTACTGACAAATAGAAAATCGCCTACCATGAGGCTGTTTTCCATCGAAGGCGTCGGAATGGCAAAAGCCTCAAAGGTTAGAAATCGGATCAGTGTGGCCGCAATCACCGCAAATAAAAGTGAATCAAGCCATTCTCTTATGGGCGATTTTTTGGGTTTAACTGGCTTGCTAGCCGCTTGCATTTTTTTTCTAAACATGGCCTGTGATACGTTTAAAGCCTGGTATCAATACAACCAAATGATTGACGGAAGGAAAGATACAGGCCTGCGTTGAATGCAAGGCGCTGTTTTACAGAAACGGTAGTATAGCTCTATAAACGCAAAAAGGCCCAGTCAACGACCGAGCCTTTTTGCCAAACGAAAATCGATTGTCTACCGATTCTCAACCAATGCCTTAAACTCATCGACGGTCACTTCCTGGGTTACAATTGTCAGTTGGGTTTTAGCGTACTCAATTACTTTATCGTCATACACCCGGTTAAACGTGTTGGTGTAATTCTGTCCATTGTTCTTTTCGTCCATCAGGTAGTTACGGGCGATACGGTCAATGGTTTTATTCATTTCTTCGTCTTCGCTACCCATGAAGCCAAACTGCTCCTGAACCATCAGTCGGGTTACAGCCAGAACTTCGTCGAACTCAACATTGATGTCCGCTTTTTCGGCGATCTTGTTTTTGATGAGCTGCAGTTTCACCGACTTTGTGAAATCGTCATATTGCTCCTCAATTTGCTCGGGTGTGAATTTGCCTTCGTTTACTTCCAGCAACCAATTTTTCAGAAACTCATCAGGCAGCAGGATGGGCGTGTTGTCGATCAATGTTTTTTCGATATCCAACCGCAGCAACTGGGCTGACTCACGGCCATAGTTTCCTTTAATGATTTCGGCCACTTTCGCACGGAACTGCTCTTCATCGGAGACAGCGCCTACCCCCAGTACTTTATCGAAAAACTCCTGATTCAATTCGGCGGGTTCATGACGGGTTACATCATCCACTTCGAACGTAAATTCGCCGGTTAGGTTCGCTACTTCTTCTTTCGGAGCGCCGGTGGCATTGGCACGTGCTTTTTCATCCGGGAAAGCCTGCTCCAGAACAAACGTGATAACATCCCCTTTTTTCTTACCCACAAACTGACCTTTGGCCTCTTCGGCCATCTGGTTGGTTGGGAAGGCCGTCTTGGCGGTGAACGGACCGTCGACCTGCTTTAATTCTCCGTAGATCGTGTCGCCATCGTTCACATCTTCGCCATGAGCGTGGGTATGAAACCGTTGTTGCAGATCAGCAATGGTCGAATCGATCTCAGCTTCACCAGCCTGAATTTCGTATTGGGTAACGCTTGGCAGATCGCTGAAGTCGATATCGAATTCTGAAGCCAGACCCAGCGTGTAGCTGAAGGCAAAATCCGATTGGTTATCCCAATCGATGGCTTCGGCCTGCTCCCGGTCAGGAACGGGATCACCGACAACCTGAAGTTTGTTTTCGCGGATATACTGACTAACCGTTTTGCTCAACATGGCATTGATCTCGTCGACCAGAATACTCTTGCCATACATTTTCTGAACGAGCGACGCGGGAACGTGACCTGGGCGGAACCCCTTCAATTGAACCTTGCGACCGTAATCTTTCAGCTTTTTATCAACTTCTGGCTTATAGTCGGCCGGGGTCAGCGTAATCTTCAGCGAGGCATTCGTGTCGCTGGCTTTTTCTAGAGTAATATCCACGTTTGTATCGTTTTAAAATGACTAAAGAGCGAGAGAACGAAAGAGTGAAAGCGCGAATGTCCGAAAACCTTGCACTCTTTCACTCATTCGTTCTTTCACTCTTTTCGTTGTTTTGTACGGGCGGAGGGACTCGAACCCCCATGCCTTGCGGCACCAGATCCTAAGTCTGGCACGTCTACCAATTTCGCCACGCCCGCAAATTAATGGCCCGAACCGGTAGATTCTGTTCGCTGAAAGCCGACTGACCAGTAGTCATTTCAGACATTTCAGGGTGCAAAAGTACAAAAAGAATTGAATGTACCAAGCATTTTTTCAGAAGGTTTTATTTTTAACGAGTAAGCTATCCTTTTTCGATTATTAATTTGTTAACTTGTAGTAAGAGTACAACCTACAGGCAATTACCGCAACGAAGCCAATATGATGAATGTCTCAGCCGAACCTGTTATTGATTTAGAACTGGAGCGGCAGGAAATCCTGAAACGCTACCGACGCTTACTGCGGGCAGCCAAACCAATGTTAAAAGGCGATGACGCCAAGCTGATCAAGAAAGCGTTCAATACATCGGCCGAAGCGCATAAAAATATGCGTCGCCGGTCGGGGGAACCCTATATTTACCATCCATTGGCCGTCGCTCAGATTGCTGTCGAGGAAATCGGCCTGGGAACGACCAGTATCGTAGCCGCTCTTCTGCACGATGTTGTGGAAGATACGGACACTACAATTGACGACATTGACCGGGCATTCGGCCCTAAAGTGGCCAAAATCATTGATGGCCTGACCAAGATCTCAGGCTATTTTGAATACGGAACCTCACAACAGGCCGAAAATTTCCGGAAGATGCTGCTGACTTTGTCAGACGATGTCCGGGTGATTCTGATCAAGCTCGCCGACCGGCTTCACAACATGCGAACGCTGGACTCGATGCCCCGCGACAAGCAGTTGAAAATTGCCTCCGAGACAATCTATATCTACGCCCCGCTGGCTCACCGGCTGGGCTTGTACAGCATTAAGTCGGAGCTGGAAGACTTGTATCTGAAACATGTAGAGCCGGAAGCCTATAAAGACATTGCCAAGAAACTACGCGAAACCCGACTGGCGCGTGATCGGTTTATTGGCCGGTTTATTGAGCCAATCGAAAAGGATCTGGCCGAAACGGGTATTAAATACGTTATTAAAGGACGGCCCAAATCCATTTATTCGATCTGGACAAAACTGAACAAATCGAAAAAGCCCTTCGAGGAAATTTACGATTTGTTTGCCGTCCGCATTATTCTGGACGTACCACAGGACGAGGAAAAAGCCGCCTGCTGGCGGGCCTATTCCATCGTAACGGATCATTATAAACCAAACCCCGATCGGTTGAAAGACTGGATCAGTACGCCACGAACCAACGGGTACGAGTCGCTCCACACAACCGTGATGAGCCGCCTGGGCCAATGGGTTGAGGTTCAGATCCGGACCGAACGGATGAACGAAATTGCCGAAAAAGGCTACGCTGCCCACTGGAAATACAAGGGCAACGACACCCAGACCGGGGCTGGCATTGAAGCCTGGATCAGCCAGGTTCGCGACATGATCGAGTCGGCCGGCAAAGGCGATAAAAAAGCGGCCATTGAGTTTGTCGATGATTTCCGAAGCAATTTGTACAGCGAAGAAGTCTTTGTATTTACGCCCAAAGGCGATCTTCAGGTACTGCAGCGTGGCGCAACAGCCCTCGACTTTGCGTTCGATATTCACACCCAGATTGGGGCACGATGCATGGCAGCAAAGGTCAATAACACGCTGGTACCGCTGAGCTATGTGCTGCAAAATGGGGACCAGGTCGAAGTTATTACTTCCAACCGCCAGAAACCCAGCGAAGACTGGCTGCGGTTTGTGGTTACGTCGAAGGCCAGAACCAAGATTAAGGACTTAATTAAGGAGGAAAATAAGCGGTTCGTGACGGATGGTCGCGAGCTGGTCAACAAAAAACTGCGGGTGCTGCGCATGGAGATGACCAACGAGGTTATCAACCAGTTACGGGCTTACTTTGGCTCGAAAACCACCGACGACTTTTTTTACCGTATTGGCAAAGGACACATCGACGTTGCCGAACTCAAAAAGTTCAAATCGGATAAAGAAGCGAAAGAAAACCGCGCCAACAAACTCAATACCGACGCCCTGCCCGACGCCAAGGCGTTTGTCAAGGAGTTAAAGAAAATTCATGGCGAACGGGCCGATGCCGACATGCTCCTCATTGGGGAGGATATGGATAAGATTGACTACACGCTCTCCAAATGCTGCAACCCAATTTCGGGCGACGACGTTTTTGGCTTTGTGACCATTAATGATGGCATAAAAATTCACCGGGTCACCTGTCCGAACGCCGTTGAGCTGATGTCCAATCACGGCAACCGGATTATTAAGGCCAAATGGACGTCCCAGAAAGAGCTGGCTTTTCTGGCCGGGCTCCGAATTACGGGCACCGACCGCGTTGGTTTGATCAATGATGTGACGCGGGTAATCAGCAATGAACTGCACATTAATATGCGTTCTGTGGCGATTGATTCGAAAGACGGTATCTTTGAGGGAAATATCCGGCTCTACGTTCACGATACGGGTCACCTCGAAACCCTGATGCAGAAACTCGAGCGCGTTCAGGGGGTGTTCGAGGTCGTACGTTTTGATTCTTAATGATGGATATGGATCATGAATGATGACCGGCTTTCGTTTCGATACGCATCATTCATGATTCATCACTACTTTTGTCTTATGCCTGCTCCGACTCAAACAAATTTAGATGCTGCTCAAATGATTTTTCGGGCCTACCTGGAACGGAAGGGCCTTCGAAAAACGCCCGAGCGGTTTGCCATACTGGAAGAGATTTACAACCGGCAAGACCACTTCGATGTGGATGAGTTGTATATCTCCATGAAAAACAAAAAGTACCGGGTTAGCCGAGCCACGGTCTATAATACGCTGGACGTACTGGTTGACTGTGACCTGGTCACCAAGCATCAGTTCGGGCGAAACCTGGCCCAGTACGAAAAATCATATGGGTTCCGGCAACACGACCACCTGATCTGTACAGACTGCCATAAGGTGATGGAGTTCTGTGACCCACGCGTCCAGAATATTCAGAACATGGTGGGTGATTTGTTAAAGTTCAACGTCATGCACCACTCCCTCATATTCTACGGCTCCTGCGCCCGTGACCGGTGTGAGAACCGACAAGATGCCGAGAAAGATACGCAGGTGATGCAGGTACCTGTTGAAGGATAGGTTATTATGTAAGATATAGGATGTACTGTTAAAGAATAAACATGCATCCTATATCTTACACCATACATTATTTATGCCGCTGGCTCAACTGAATATTTCACGGATGCTCGCGCCGGATATAAACCATCCGATTATGGCCGATTTTGTTGCCCAGCTCGATACAATTAACCAACTGGCTGAGCAAAGTGATGGGTTTATCTGGCGGCTCACCGGCGATGGGAACGATGCCACCAGTCTGCGTCCGTTCGATGATGAGCGTATTATTGTTAACATGTCCGTTTGGGCATCCGTCGAGCAGTTACAGGCATTTGTGTTCAAGAGTAACCATACCGCCGTAATGAAAGATCGACGGAAGTGGTTTGAAAAACCAGAGCAAATAATGACCGTTTTATGGTGGATTCCGACTGGTCACGTGCCAACTGTTGATGAAGCAAAAGAGCGGCTTAACCAGCTAAATACGAACGGACCGGGACCATTTGCCTTTACGTTTCGGGATGTCTGGCCCGAACCGGTCGAAACCAATTTTATGTAAGGAGAGTCTCTACGACCAATCGCCAAATAAGATGAATCCATATCTGACACTGGTTGATTTTATTCTGACACTCAGAAAAAACAGGGCATCGATGATTTTATGCATATGGGCCATACAATGCAATTAGCTAAAGCAGTATGCTCACCAATGATATACCTGTTTCCAGGAAAAGTGACTGTTGCTATTTTCCGATTTAATAACAAAGTATGGCTGCTTGATCGGGGCATTTTTTAATTATTTCAAGAATGATCGATGTTTTATTAGGCCTCCAGTGGGGCGACGAAGGAAAAGGGAAGATTGTGGACGTACTGGCTCCGCAGTATCAGGTTGTAGCCCGCTTCCAGGGTGGTCCCAACGCGGGTCACACCCTCGAATTCAACGGGTTCAAGCACGTGTTGCATCAAATTCCGTCCGGCATTTTTCGCAATGACATCCTCAACATCATCGGCAATGGCGTTGTGCTTGACCCAATCGTGTTTAAAAAAGAAATCGACGGACTAGCCAAATATAACTTGGCTCTGACGGAGAACCGCCCGGCGGCCCGGCTGCAAATTTCCCGTAAGGCTTCCATCATTTTGCCAACGCACCGACTGCTGGATGCGGCCTATGAACAAGCCAAGGGTGAATCGAAAATTGGGTCTACGCTGCGGGGAATCGGGCCTACTTATCAGGACAAAGTGGCCCGATTAGGGCTGCGGGTTGGTGATATTGAGTCGCCCAACTTCTCAGATAAGTACGAGAAACTGGTGGCCGTTCACAAAGTCATTCTGGAGCAGAACAACTTCGATTATGCGTCGGCACTGCCTCAGGCAGAAGCTGAATTCTTCGGCGCGGTTGAGTTTATGAAGCAATTTGAACTGACAGACAGCGAATACAGCATAAACGAAGCAATAACGAGTGGCAAAAAAGTGCTGGCCGAAGGGGCACAAGGCTCCCTGCTTGATATTGACTTTGGTTCTTACCCATTCGTAACGTCCTCCAGCACAATGGCGGCCGGTGCCTGCACCGGTTTAGGAATAGCTCCAAGCAAGATTGGTGAAGTATTTGGGATTTTTAAAGCCTATTGTACCCGCGTAGGTAGCGGTCCTTTCCCAACCGAACTGAACAACGAAACGGGCGAAATGATCCGTAAGGAAGGCCGTGAGTTTGGCGCGACCACGGGCCGTCCGCGCCGGTGTGGCTGGCTGGATTTACCCGCTCTGAAATACGCCATCATGATTAACGGTGTAACACAGTTAGTGATGATGAAAGTCGACGTCCTGAATATCTTCGACGAAATCAAAGTCTGCACACACTATAAACTCGCCGATGGTACGCTTTCCGAACAGATGCCATACGACCTGTGCGATACAGACGTGACGCCGGTGTATAAAACATTCAAAGGCTGGAAAACCGACCTGACCGACATCCGTTCGTTTGTCGATGTACCTGCTGAGCTGGCCACGTATGTCTACTTCCTGGAAGATACCTTAGGGCTCCCCATCAACTTTATCTCGACCAGCCCCGACCGTGAAGCCATCATTCACCGGCAGGCCGTAATTGCTTAGGCTACCTGTATTAGCACGAATTGTCTGACAGCCGCCCCCGCAATACAAGCAGGGGCGGCTTTTTTGCCTATTTTTGACGAAACGAATGAGGGGTATGTCCGTAAAGAATTTTTATCAAACTGTCTACCAGACCGACACTATCTTTAGAGTGGATGGGGAATCATGGGCGTTGCCAACGGAGGCAACTATGGTCGAATCACCAGCTATAGACAGCGCGTTGGTTATTGATCATACACCGGATTTGCTGTCTGAGCTGGATGAGTTACTGGTTAGCGCATCGGTTGTTCCGGCGGATGCGGTAGAGATTGTTATCGATACGCCACCTATTGTTGCTGTGCTGCCAACGTTGGAACCGGCTCCGGCAAAGGCCCCCCCCGAACCGTTGCCGCAACCCGCCCCACGCCCCACGACACCGTCTATCTTACCCCCAATTCAAAAACAGCCGCGAATGCCCCAGCTAAACCACAAAGTACTGCTGTTGGCCGATGAAGAATTGGACCCGAGCAATCTGCTGTTTCTCGAAAAAATCCTCAAAGCTGTTAACCTGAATGTCGATGGTGTTGACTTATTGAATCTACACGGCGTCCAGGGCATGGACTTTGCGGAGTTGCTGCGCGGGAAATACATCAATCATTTCATCACATTTGGCGTGCCCTTTGAGCGAATTAACCTCGACATTATGATGGACCGTTATTCGCCGGTTCGGTTCGAGGGCATTACGTTTCTAATGGCTGACTCACTACCGACGATTGAAGCCGATCAGAATTTAAAAAAACGGCTCTGGAGCGCTCTACAGCGCGTATTCCGGCTTTGACCAACGCACGTTTAGGCTGCTCAGGCCGTTCACTATTATGAATCCAGTACATCCATTATCTTTCGTCAGCGTTTTCTAATGACGTTTTTCCAACGACTCCGCCGTTCCCTTTCAGCTGCCCCTGCACCTCCTGCGCCAGTAGTCACACCGGCTCCATTAGCTATAGTATCAGTTTCGCAACCGCCTGTTTTGAGTACACAACCAGGAACCACCCGGTCAGCCTACACCCCGGAGCCTTTGCCAGCCTGGCTTGCCGATGAGGATTCGTTGCGGGATGAAGGAGTCCTGTTTGGCTTGTCGGAGGCTCGGCCAGACGGGAAAGTTGCGCAGATACGGGCGTTTTTTGCCCGGCAAACGGCGCCGTTCGACGAAATGGTAGATGAAAGCACCGAGCGAATTGGTGAGCTCAATCTCTTTATCGAACAGCGTGAGAACCGGATTACCACCCTTCGTGACCAAATCAACGAGTTGCTGGCTCGTGAGCCCCGCCCCAACAACCTAATTCGAACGGTGGTGAGTTTAGTCCTCTCGCTGGGCGTTTGTGTCTGCAATTTCTATCTGATCGACGAAACACTACGCCCGCTGTTCCCCAATCGGCTGATCGCTGTGGGCGTATTTTTGGCCGGTATGTTCAATTTGTTTAGCCGAACGTCGTTCTTATACGAGGATGGACCCCAGTTGTCGGTTCGGCGGATTTTAGCAGAAACAGGCTTACCCTTAGCGGCATCGGTATTTGTGCTGGTGCAGGCGCTTCAATCGCAGTCGACAGGACAGGCAATTGCCTTATTCTCGTTTGTTTTTTTCCTGTTCCTTCTGGCTGGAAACCTGTTTTTAAGCAATCTCGTTGCCTTACAAACCGCCCTTGCCAATATAGACGCGAATCGCCAGTCGATTCAAACAAAAGCACAACGTTTACCTGGCTGGCAAGCCGAAATTGACCGCTTAAATCAGGAAGTCGATACGCTTCGCATTCAGAAGTGGCCACTGGTTACAGCCCTGAATCATACGCAGGCGCAAATCACGCAATTGAACACCCGGCGTGATGAACTTGTTAACTTATTTGTGAGCGAGTTTGAACTTGCCCGCAGCCTCCGCGACCGACTCTCTGAGCAACAGCGGAATTCAATGTTAAATTATGAATGATAGATGATGTAGCCCTGATGAATGAACGTCTCCTTTCATGAGTTGTCGCTGAACCGAAATGGCCTGTTGTTGGCTAATCGGTTCTGTTTTTATCGTTTATCATTAATCATTCTTTATGGAGCCAACAAACAACCCAGACTTCCAGCACGGCTATACAAGTGGTGTAGAAGGTGTTAATCGGGAAACATACGAAGGATATCTGTCGAGCCAGATCAACACAGACTGGCTAACGGAACGAATCGAGGAAAAACGGACAGAAGTTGATACCATTAATCAGCAACTGTCGGAGGCTACTGAAGCAAACCGGGCCGCTTTTGCCAACTTACAAACGCACACCCTCCAGGTGGAGCGGCTGGCCAAACAAGTAGGCCAGCGTGAAGCGGACCGCCAAGCGGTGTTGGTGGACCGGGATACTTTACGTGAACGACGGACCAAAGCCGCTCCAGATTACTCGCTCTTTGCCGGGCTATTATTTTTGGTAGCAGGCGTTTCTTTCCTGGCGGGTGATTTGATCATTTCGCACGAAATTGTTGCCTACGCACTTAACATCCGTAACACCAACGAAGCCTGGGCCTTTGCCGTTGGTCTGGCTATGGTGTCTATCCTGCTGAAACCCGCTTACGACCGGCTTATCGAGAAGCCGTACCAAGAAGACCCGGAGAAAAACGGACGCAAATACGGGCAGTTCAAGATTGCCCTGGCGGTGTTCGCGGTCATTACGCTGGCCGTGCTGGGCTGGTTTCGGTACGAAGCCTATCGCACAGACCAGCTTAAATCGGCCATTAACAAGTCGGTTCGGCAGCTTCAGCTAAACACCGATCCATCGGCCACTACCCAGGTTCTGAGCCCGTCGACGATAAACAAAATCGAAAAGCAGTTAAGCGAATCGAGCGAGTTGAATCTGGCGCTGGTAAACAGCCCATGGGCCTTGCTTTCGTTTGTCCTGAGTGGTATTCTGTTCGCACTGGCCGGTGCCGTATGCCTAGGCATTGCCTTGCCGGTGCTGTCGGCGTTCTGGTTTCGATGGCTACAGGCTGACATCAAGCTCTGGAAATTACGCCGTCGGCTGAAACGGCTGGACAAAGAAATTGCGCCACTCGACGCTGAATTGGCCGAACAGCGCACTCAGCAAAACGTGTTGCAGCACAACCTCGATTTGCTACCCGACCTGACTGAGTTGAAAGAGCAACGCCAAACTGTAACCGCCGAACTTAACGAGTTACTAGCCGAGTTGAAGCTAGCGCAAACGGACAGCCGCATCAGCAACTTCAATGACGGCTACGGTCAGGGTGAAGCAACCCGCACTGTGTTGAGCGATGAAGAGCAGCGTCAGCTTCGCAAAGAAATGCTGGCTCTTCAAAATGGTAACCGCAACCGCCCAAACGAGGCCCGGCCTACGGGTACGCCAGCCGCCAACGGTGCGAACGGAAAAGCGCCGGGTCTGCGCCCCCATCAGACAATTCGAAAATTTCTCTCGGACGAGTTGTAACTAATCCGTTTTCTGGACTACCGTGGGGGCAGGTTCTCAAACCTCCCCCACTCAAAACGCTCTTTCAGTTTTGCATACTGAGGAGCGTTTTTTTCTATTTAACAGTTCGGTCTCTCACTTCGATTTAAAAACCAGACGCTATATGCAGGGAATCAAATTTTATATTGTCGATGTATTCGCTACCAATAAATATGAAGGGAATCAGCTCGCCGTTTTTCTGGATCTGGACAACCAGCTTTCTGATGAACACATGCAGCGGATGGCCCTCGAAATAAACTTCGCCGAAACGACATTTATCAAAGCAATTAAAGACGGCCTTCGGTTTGTTGTTCGCATATTTACCCCCGAACAAGAGGTTCCTTTTGCGGGCCACCCCTCACTGGGAACGAGTTACATCATTACCAAATTTATTCTGCCGCAAGCCCCAACCCGACTGACGCTGGAACTGGCTCACTCGGACATAGAGATTTCTATTCGGGAGCCTGAAAAGCTGGATGAAAGCATTTTCTCCATGCGCCAGGCGCAGCCTGAGTTTGGCCATACGTTTACCCGAAACGAGGTATCGGCCGAACTGAATATCAAGCCCGAAGATATCGATTTATCACTACCAATTCAGGAAGTCAGTACGGGGCTGCCTTACATAATTATTCCGTTGAAAAGCCGGGAAGCCATTGATAGATTAACGCTTACCTTCGCGTCGTTAAAAGCGTTTTTGCTGGCTCGGAACAAGTACAAAACGAATAGCCAAACGGGCCACTCGACATCGCTATTCTTCTTCACGAAAGAGGTTTATGAGCCGGGAAATTCGTACAATACGAGAATGCTGCTGACGGAAAATAACAGACTCTCCGAAGATGCAGCTACGGGCAGCGCAAATGGTTGTTTTCTGGCTTATCTGTTGACGCACCAGCACAACAGGATTCACGCCACAGTCGAACAGGGATTTCAATTAGGCCGAAAGTCGTATATATACCTCGATGGATCGCTGGAAAACGGGCATTACCAGCTCAATGTCGGTGGCCGGAATAAACTTATTTCGGAGGGTATCTGGTACGTGTAGATTAAGCGGGGGCTCTAGTACCCTTCATCGGTAACCAGATAATAATTTTCGCTTTCCGTTTGTTTATCTTCGGTCAGAATCCTGACGGTCAGCCATTCGACATGGGTATAGGCATCAAAAGGGCCGCTTTCTGTTTCGGTGAGCACTTGATTTCGCCCGGCTACCTGTTTCTCAATAAACGAAATGGCTTCTTCGCGCGAGTCAAACGTGTCGATCAGATCGCCAAAGTCGAGGGTGGGTTCCGCTTCGGGAAGTTCTCCTTTTAGATTCGAGACGGGCGATTCGGGATGTGTCAATTCGCCCGGCGTTTTGGGGCTTGCATACAATTCGATTGTCATTCGGACGTGTAGGTTTATGGTCTGGTAGCCATCAGGCCGCCATTCTTTGTAAAGAACTCCATAGGCGGAGGAGTGTTAGGAAAGTCTCAAAAAAAGGCAAACTTGCGTTGATCAACTCAGGCGATATGGTTACTAAGTTATGGATACCGATTACCTCTTTTTTAATCACATTACTATACAGTTGGCCCCCGCTAAAACTGGCCTTACCTGCAAGGCCAACCCATTCCCCAATGATCAGACAGCGCCTTTCTGAGTCGGCCGGAGCCAGTAAGAAGAAACAACGCCAAACGTTGTATCAACTGCTTGGCAAACTTCCCGACCGACACAGACCAATCAGCGTTGAGGTTGTTTCTACGCAGGAAACGGATGAACTCATCATTGAAAAGCTTCTTCTGGACATCAATGGCCTTGAGCGTGTACCAGCCTATTTTACGAAGCCTAAAAACAAACCCGGCAAGCTTCCCGTCGTCCTGTTCAACCATTCGCATTTTGGGCAATATGAAGTCGGTAAAGAAGAGTTCGTTCGTGGCAGACCCGAAATGCAGAAACCGCCTTATGCCCTGGCCTTAGCCCGGGCGGGTTATGCCGGGCTGTGTATAGACAGTTGGTGCTTCGGCGAGCGACAGGCTCGAAAGGAAACCGACACCTTTAAAGAAATGATCTGGCAGGGTCAGGTTCTTTGGGGTATGATGGTTTACGACAACCTGCGTGCACTGGATTACCTGGAAACCAGACCCGATATTGATACCCGGCGCATAGGCACGATGGGCATGTCGATGGGGAGTACCATGGCCTGGTGGCTGGCGGCCCTGGACGAGCGCATTAAGGTATGTGTCGATCTGTGCTGCCTGACCGATTATCAGGAACTTATCAAGGCCAATGGGCTGGGCTTGCATGGCATTTATTATTACGTGCCCGACTTACTAAACCATTTCACAACAGCGCAAATCAATGAGCTTATATCTCCTCGTCCGCACTTCAGTCTAGCGGGTCGATTCGACCCACTTACCCCTTTACCGGGACTAATGAAAATTGATCAGGAGCTGAAATTGGCTTACCAAAAAGACGGCGCTCCGTCTGCCTGGCAGCTGCGGATTTACGAGGTAGGCCACCAGGAAACAGCCCCTATGCGAGCGGACATTATGGCTTTTTACGCCAAATGGCTATGATTGATAAGAGACGTTCGTTCCGTTGATCCTTGATTCATAACGGCTCAAGGCCTCTTTCCTACAGTTCATACGGAAAGCCGATGGCCCACATCAGGTACTGACTAGTTTTGTGACCGGTAGACGACAGTAGCTTTACTTTCCCGTCATCACCTCAAACAACTGATGGACACATTATTACTACCTCATTTCACCACCAAGCGATCTGTGCCGGTGGCTTCTATCGAGTACCTGGAAGCCATGGGAAATTACACGACGGTTCACCTGATTGGCAACAAGCCAATGATCGTAGCCATCACCTTAAAGCGCTTCTCCGAACGGTTGCCCGGCTTTCTCCGCATCCATAAGGGAACGCTGGTTAACCCCGATCACATCGTGGCCTACAAAACCCGGTTTACGGTAACGCCTTATGTTCAGCTCTCGAAAGATAGGCAGCTGGCCATTTCCCGCCGACAAACCAAGCGTTTGAAACCACAATTAGCGTCATTCCCGTGGTGTACGGCCAAGATTTGATGCCTAAATCTCTACGGTGCCTTTCTCCATTGTACGGCGGATTGATCAGATAAAACCTTTACTTACCAATAAATCGTTATTACCTAAACGAATGCTCTAATCTAGGTTTCGATGAACGAACCAAATCTGCTGTTTGAATGCCTGACGTATCAACAACAACACTTCCCGCTCAACGACATGCTGTGCGCCAGGGAAGCGGGTCAGTGGCGTCGCTATAGTACGCAGGAAGTGATCAAGCTGGTCAATCAGCTTAGCGCAGGCTTGCTTACGCAGGGCATAACCGACGGCGATGGCACAGCCGAAGGCCGGGACAAAATTGCCATCCTGAGTACAAACCGACCCGAATGGATGCTGGTCGACCTGGCTATTCAACAGACGGGAGCCGTTTCCGTACCTATTTATCCAACGATCAACCCCGTTGAACTTCAATTCATTTTACAGGATGCGGCCGTCAAACTGGTGTTCATCGGGGATGAGACACTAGCCCGAAAAGTGGCCAGTATCCAGCCCAACCTGCCCAACGTACAAGCCATCTTTACCTTCGATCAGGTTCCCAATATACGGCATTGGCGGGAGTTAGTCGTGGACTTAACGCCGGAACTCAACACACAACTGGCCAAGCAACGACAGGCAATAACCCCGGCCGATCTGGTCACAATTTTATACACGTCTGGTACAACGGGTACCCCCAAAGGGGTTATGCTCTCGCACCACAACATCCTGAGCAATGTGTTCAGCAGTTCCATACTGCTAAACGAGGTAGGCATTCAGGGCAAAAAAGCACTTAGCTTTTTACCCCTCAATCATGCCTTCGAGCGAATGGCCACCTACTGCTATATTTACGGGGGAGCCGCTATCTACTACGCCGAAAGCATGGATACGATTGGTGAAAATCTGCGGGATGTTCGGCCTACGCTCTTTACTACCGTCCCCCGCCTGCTCGAAAAAGTCTATGAAGGCATTCTGGCCAAAGGCGCTGAACAGACCGGCATCAAACGTAGCCTGTTCAACTGGGCCTTGAAACTGGCTGAGCGATTTGAACACAATGTGCCCCAATCGCCTGGTTACCGGCTCCAATTGGCAGTGGCGAACCGGCTTGTCTTCAGCAAATGGCGCGAAGCGCTGGGTGGGCAAATCCGCGCCATCATTACCGGAGCAGCCGCCTGCCAGGTACGATTGCTTAACATCTTCGGAGCTGCCCAAATCGTGATTATGGAAGGGTATGGCCTCACGGAAGCGTCGCCGATCATCAGCGGAAACCGCCACAGCGATGCCAACCGGATGTTCGGCACTGTTGGCCCACCGCTCAGGGATGTTGAAATCGCCTTTGCCGACGATGGCGAAATCCGCTGCAAAGGCCCCAACATCATGATGGGTTATTACAAACGCCCCGACCTGACCGCCGAAACCGTCATTGATGGCTGGCTCCATACCGGCGATATCGGTACGCTGGTTGACGGTAAATTTTTGAAGATCACCGACCGAAAGAAAGAACTTTTTAAAACCAGTGGCGGCAAATACGTAGCTCCGCAACCCATTGAGAACAAACTGGTGGAGAGCCGCTGGATCGAGCAGATTATGGTTGTGGGCGAGGGGGAAAAGTTTGTTGGTGCTCTGCTTGTCCCGTCCTTCAAAGCTGTGAAAGAATGGTATGCTCAGCAGGGAAAAACGTATCCGGGCGATGAGGCTGCCGTAACGGATAAAGCGGTTCTGGCGCTATTAACGGAGGAAGTTGAGGGCTATAACCACTTTTTCAATCATGTAGAACAGGTAAAAAAGTTTACGCTCTTGCCTGCAGAATGGACGATCGAGAAAGGCGAGCTAACCCCAACGCTTAAGCTGAAACGAAAAGTAATTCGGGAAAACTACAAAGACCAGATTGCTCGTATTTATGCCAGTTAGGCAGGCTGACTAGTTAGCTACTTGTCATGAAATAGGCTAATGTATCCGATTGGTATACGGGCCTACTCTATGAAATAAAGTGTATCGATTAACTGATTGCATGACAATCCCGCCTAATTGCTAACACCAAATACCTGTTTATTCGTTGATGGACAGACTCAAAAGCTGCTGCCATTCGCGCTCCAACTGCTGAATTTTCGTTGAATAAGGTATGTCATCGCCATCAAAAGCCTGAATGGGCAATTGAATTCGCTGATCGTCATCGATCAGTTCAGCGCTGATAAGTCTGGCACCCGTCGATTGAATGGCATTCATAACGTCGAAAGCAAGTTCCAATCTGGCAAACCACCAGGAAAAACATCTTTTCTGATTATTGACATCAATGATTTCTAATAGGATAAGCATTAGGTGAGAGATTTAGGTTGTTCTCTAAAATTACTTATCCCGCCAGTAAATACATGAGTATATGTACTTATTTAATGCTTCTTTAATTTTGATAGCCACCTGAGCCTCAGGGTAAACAAGCCCAATAGGGTGGATTTGTTGTCTATTTTTCGCTTCAGGACGCCTGACTAATTGGCTACCTTTGTGCATGGATTATTTTAAACACCTGCTCGACTTACTAAAAGCAGAACGAGATGAAGACCGTAATCAGTACCGTAGACTTACCGAAACCACCTCTATAGCCGAACGCAGAGCCAATGGCCTAACCTGGTATCCCATCGCCATTAGAAGTTCAGAAATGAGCCGGGGCGATTATGTAACAGTCGAAGTAGAACGTACGACGCATCAGGATTTGTCGCATCAGTTACGAACGGGTATGCCCGCCCTCTTTTTCAGTAACCACGATCCCAAAACAGATCGGGTGGAGGGAACCATCGCGTACCAAAGCGGCAATCGACTTAAGATCACCATACTGACTGACGAATTACCTGACTGGTCGCGCGATGGTAAGCTGGGCGTCGAAATGCTCTTCGACGATAAGAGTTACGACGAGATGGAGGAGGCTCTTAAAACAGCCAACACGCTGAGTCAGGACGCCAAAAATCGCCTGGTGTCTATTCTAATTGGCCAGTCCTCCCCTACGTTCCATCCCGACGTTCCAAAACCATCCATCCCAAAACTCAATAACAGCCAGTTGAGGGCGGTTGAAAAAATACTGTCGGCTAATGAGTTGGCGATTGTTCACGGTCCTCCCGGTACGGGTAAAACGACCACCCTGGTTCAGGCCATCAAAGCCCTGAATAAACAGGATCATCAAAAAATCCTGGTCGTGGCCCCCAGCAACACGGCGGTCGATCTGTTGAGTGAAAAGTTACACGAAGAAGGCTTGAACGTACTTCGGGTGGGAAATCCGGCCCGCATATCGGATCGGTTGATGGCGCTCACACTGGATCATAAAATGGCGGAACATAGCCTGATGAAAGAGGCTAAAAAGCTCAAAAAGCAGGCCAATGAGTTCAAGAACATGGCGCATAAATACAAGCGCAGTTTTGGCAAAGCCGAGCGCGACCAGCGGAAAGCCTTATTTGATGAGGCTCACCGGATTATGAAAGACGTTGGTAATACCGAGCAGTATATTGTCGATGATCTGATTGCCAAAGCGCAGGTTATTACGGCGACGCTGGTCGGTTCAAATCAGTACATGATTCGTAATCTCAAGTTTCATACGGTTGTCATTGACGAAGCTGGCCAGGCGCTGGAACCGGCTTGCTGGATACCCATTCTGAAAGCGCAGAAACTGGTACTGGCCGGTGATCATTGTCAACTGTCACCCACCATTAAATCGAGCGAAGCTGCCCGTAAAGGGTTAAGCACGACGTTGCTGGAAAAGTGCGTGGCCTTACACCCCGAAGCCGTCACGTTGCTGGAAGAGCAATACCGCATGCACGAGCACATCATGGGGTATTCATCGCAGGTGTTTTACGGCAGTCAGTTGCGGGCGCATGCATCCGTGGCAACCCATTCATTATTCCCGGGCGATGGTGCTTTAGTGTTCATCGATACGGCAGGTTGTGGATTTGAGGAAAAGCTGGAAGGTACAAGTTCAACCAATCCGGATGAGGCTGCTTTTCTGATGAAACACCTTACGCATGTGGTAAGTGAACTGGAACCTTATTATACTCCGGAAACTTTCCCGAGCATTGCAATTATTTCGCCCTACAAGCAACAGCTGAATCTGCTGAATGAACAACTCCTGCATGCTCCTGAGCTGGAGCCATATCGCCCTAAAATAGCCGTCAATACCATCGACAGTTTTCAGGGACAGGAGCGGGATATTGTCTATATCTCCATGACCAGAAGCAACGACCAGGGCGAGATTGGCTTTCTCTCGGATATTCGCCGGATGAACGTAGCCATGACCCGCGCCCGCAAGAAACTGGTGGTCATTGGCGACAGTGCCACCTTGTCGGGGCTTCCGTTCTATGCAGATTTCATCACCTATGCTGAACACCTCCATGCCTATCAGAGTGCCTGGGAATGGATGTAACACTTTAGTTGACCTTAACGAGGTCAATCTTGAAAACCAGGATTGAATTTGCCGGAATTTCCCCCTGCTCCTGCGAACCGTAGGCCAGACTTGGCGGAAGGTAAAGTGTAATGCTACCACCAGGGGCAAGTAAAGGAATGCCTTCCTGCCAGCCAATGATGAGCTGGCTTAAGTTAAAGCTGATGCCCGAAGCACTGTCGAAGGTTTTTCCGTTTGTGAGTTTACCACTGTAGTTAACGGTCACGTTGGAGCAGGCCGTTGGTTTATTTCCCGAACCGGGTGACTCGATGGTATAATAAAACCCACGGTCATCGGCTTTGGCAGGTATGTGATTGGTTTCGATATATTGTTTCAGCGAAGCGGTCTCCTCCTGCGGTGCTTTCGTTGATACGACTGTCTCCGTGCAGGGCTGGTCGGCTTGTTGACAACCGCCAGCAACGAGCGCCCAGAAAAACAGGGCAAATGTGAATTTCTTCATAAACTGTGTTTAGCTGCCCGCGCAACAGGCATGTGTAGCTTTTCTATAGTATAACCCCGGCAACCAAGCCAATAAAGATCAGTACATAAGGCGGAATTTTGGTGTATAAGAGAACCCCAATCGTTAGGACCACCACCACCACTGATGGCCAGTAGGGAGCCATGGGTTCGAAAAGAGCGATGGCAGCCGCTGCCGTAAGGCCGGTGCTGGCCGCATTGATGCCCTCCAGCGACGCCCGCACGACGCGGTAGCGCTTTAACTGCTCCCAAAAGCGGTAAACAAAGAAGATAAGAAATGTGCCGGGCAGGAAAATGCCAGCGGTAGAAATGAAGCTTCCCCAAAACTGGCCGCTCAGACCAGCGTCACGCATGGACAAGGCACCAATGTAAGAAGCAAAGGCGAAAACGGGTCCTGGCACTGCCTGCACCAACCCAAGTCCCGACAAAAACTCCTCCCGAGTCAGGTAGTGTTTGAAAGCAACAAACTCATTATAGAGCATGGGCGTCAGCACCTGCCCCCCGCCAAAAACGAAACTACCGTTCCGGTAGAAGTTCTCGAACAACCGAACGGGTAGCAACTGCGTATAGGCCCCCAATGTGGCAGCGCCAATGAACACCCCAAACCACAGAAAAAAATTAGCCCACTGCACATGCAGGGGCTTTTTCGTCATTCGCTCCTGTTGCTGATACGTCAGGGCGGTTGTCAGCCCACCAACCAGGAGCACAATCGGTGTCATAACCGGCGACCGGAATACGTAAGCCACCACCGCAGCGACAAGGGCTAATGCCAGGCTAATTTTGTTCTTGATAACTTTTTGCCCGATTCGGTAGCCAGCGACCACCATAAACCCAACAGCCATTGGTTGAATGAAGCGGACAAACTGGAGGGACAATTTTTGCTGTTCCAGATAATAGATACCCATTCCGGCGGCCGTCATGATGCTTACGGCGGGCAAGACCCAAATCAGTAGTGTCAGATAGGCAAGGTTGGGTCCACCAATTTTGAACCCGATAGCCGTAATTGTCTGGGTAGAGGTTGGCCCCGGCAATACTTGCCCCAGCGCATTCAGCTCCAGTAGCTCCTCTTCGGTCAGGTAGCGTCGCTTGAGCACGAGCCGCTCATAGAACATGGCCAGGTGAACCTGTGGTCCGCCAAACGTCGTTAGCGCCAAAATCAGCACATCTTTCAGAAAGATGAAAATGCGGATTCGGCGAACGGGCTGAACAGTAGACAGGTAAGGCAGCATAGGTGGCGATTATCTGCGAGGATTGATTGGTCGTACACAATCTTGTGGATGAGCAGGCCCATCAATCCTCACCATGAAGATAGCTACTTTTTGAGACCAAGCTCAATTAACCGTTCATTCAAAAATTCGCCAGCCGTCATATCCACGTATATCTTCGGATGTTGGGCATCAATGCAACTGTCCAGGCTGGTTAGGTCCATCTCAGCGCGCGGATGCATAAAAAACGGAATCGAATACCGCGACTGATTCATTTTCTCCCGGGGCGGGTTCACTACCTGGTGAATCGTCGATTTTAACTTATGGTTGGTGAGCCGGTCGAGCATATCACCAACATTCACAACAACTTGGTCGGGCAGGGCCGTAATACCGATCCACTTTCCGTCGCGCCGGAGTACCTCCAGCCCATCGGCCGATGCGCCCATCAATAACGTTATCAGATTAATATCGCCATGAGGAGCGGCCCGTACGGCGCCGTCAGGCGTTGAGTCAGGGTCAAGTGGAAAGTAGTGTAAGGCCCGCAGAATACTATCGCCATTTCTTACTTTATCATCGAAATACGTCTCGGGGAGTTCCAGATAAAGGGCAATCGCCCGCAGGAGTTGCTTGCCTGCGTTTTCGAGTGTACGATAGGCAACCACGGTCGCTTCGCCGAACTCAGGAAACTCCTCAGGAAGCACGTTGGCAGGCATATCGCCTTCCGGCTCCGGCTGACCGATATGGTAAAACTCTTTCAGATCAGCTACTTTAAATCCTTTTGCCGTTTCTTTCCCCTTCCCGATATAGCCCCGCTGTCCGTTCAATTCCGGGTGTTCGTATTTCTGTTTGAGCGAATCAGGCGATGAGAAAAAGGCTTGTGCCGACTCATAAAGCCGCTTTGTCAACTCAGTGGTCAACCCATGGTTTCGGATAGCAACAAAGCCAATTTGATTAAACGCCCGGCCTAAATCCTGCACAAATTTCGCTTTCCGGTCGGGATCACCGGATGTAAAATCCGCCAAATCCAGCGATGGTATTTCGTTATATAATTCTTCTCCTGCCATGGCATCAACAATTTTCACAAAAGTACGAAAGATTGTTAAATCTGCCGGTGCGTACCTATGCAGAGACGCAACCCTTTGCGTCTCCTGTGCGTCAGCAAAACCATCCGGCACAGGAGACGCAAAGGGTTGCGTCTCTGCATAGGTCACTAAATTACGCCCCGAAATGCTTGCCGACTTTATTCCAATCGACTACATTCCAAAAGGCAGTAACGTATTCCGGGCGCCGGTTCTGGTATTTCAGGTAATAGGCGTGTTCCCAGACATCGAGGCCTAGTACAGGGGTTCCTTTCTTCTCGGCCAGTGCCATCAGTGGGTTGTCCTGGTTTGGCGTCGAAACGATTTCAACGTCATTGCCATTCTTGATCAACCACACCCAACCAGAGCCGAAGCGGCCGGTTGCTGCTTTGCCCCATTCGGTTTTGAAATTATCGAACGACGTGTATTTTTTGTTAATGGCCTCGGCCAGAGCACCCTTTGGCGCCCCACCCGCGTTCGGACCCATGATGTTCCAGAAGAAGGTGTGGTTCCAATGCCCACCCGCATTATTTCGAACGGCCGGTGGCGTCGTGCTGCTCACGCTTTTCACCAACGCGTCAATATCCATCTTCGCCATATCCGTTCCCGCAACGGCTTTGTTGAGGTTGTCAACATACGCTTTGTGGTGTTTATCGTGGTGAATTTCCATGGTCATCTTGTCGATGTGTGGTTCAAGCGCACCTGCGTCATAAGGCAACGGAGCCAGTTTGAACGGCCCTTCGGCCTGAGCTGGTGCAAATCCTAATGAGCGGAAGGCAACTAAACCGGCGGAGGCACCGAAGGCTAGTTTCAAAAACTCGGAGCGATTCATGCGAATGTTGGTTTTTGGGAAAACAAAAAAGCGTCTGAGACCATACTGGTCCTTAAACTGAACAGCCCAGATAGGCGAATGTTCAATAAACCAAAGGTCAGAGACGCAAAGAAAGGAGATTTTTGTATCCGAAATCGAACGGTCCGGCGTTTCGGGCTGGTCGCGGCCTAAAATTAATCCAGCAACCCGGTCAAAACGCCGGACCATCTACTTCATTTCATCAACCATTAATCGTAAGCAATACGGCTTACGATGCTGCGTCCGAGGGTGACTTCATCCGCATATTCGAGGTCGCCCCCAATCGGGATGCCGCGAGCAATGGTCGAGATTTTGAGATTGAATGGTTTGAGTTTTTTCTGAAGGTAAAACGCCGTCGTGTCTCCTTCCATCGTGGGACTGATGGCCAGAATGATTTCGCGGACCTGTTCGCCTTCCTCACCACGCAACCGGGCAATGAGTGAATCAATTTGCAGATCACTTGGACCAATACCTTCTACGGGCGAGATAATGCCACCCAGCACATGATAAAGGCCTTTATACTGTGCCGTATTCTCGATAGCCAGCACGTCGCGGGTGTCCTCGACAACACAAATAATGGATTGATCACGCTTGTTACTGGCGCAAATCATGCATAACTCATGGTCGGATAGGTTATGGCATTTGCGGCAATACTTAACCTTGGTACGCATGGCCGTCAGACTCTGGGCCAGCGTTTCGGTCTGTTCTTCATCCCGTTTGAGCAGGTGCAGCACCAACCGGAGAGCGGTTTTCTTCCCGATTCCTGGCAGCTTCGACACCTCGTTCACTGCGTCTTCTATAAGCTTAGATGGATACTCCATTAATAAAGAGTGAAAGAGCGAATGAGTGAAAGAGCCCAGGAGTGAATAATGAGCTTCGCACCGGCGGCCCGCGCTCTTTCACTCATTTGCTCTTTCACTCTTTAATTCAACACCTCCGCGCTGATGCCGCGTCGGCAGATTTCGTTGCGCATTGGCACAAGTTCTTCCCATGAGCCGTTCTTGACGGAGCATTTGCCTTTATAGTGAATAAGCAGCGTACACTGCTCAGCCTGTTCGGCCGTATGTCCGCAAACGTCAATCAGCGTTTCAATGACATGCTCAAACGTGTTGACTTCGTCGTTGAAGACTACGAGGTTATGGACATCGGTTTCAACAACTTCGTCGAGTACGTCCACACCGGTTTCTTCAAAAGGTTGCATAGGAGATAATATGGTATTTATTTAGCAAATTTACGGCAAAATGGGCACTTTTAAAAACCAGTGCCGTGCTTTAAAAGAACCCGATTTTGGCTTAAAAAGTTGCCTGATTCTCTATGAATACCACCCTCGCTTTAGTCATTCTGATTGCTTATTTCGGGATGCTGATTGCCGTTTCGTTCTACACCGCCCGAGGAGCTGATACCAATGCTTTTTTTACGGCCAACCGGCAGTCGCCCTGGTGGTTAGTTGCTTTTGGCATGATTGGTACGTCGTTGTCGGGCGTCACGTTTATATCCGTACCGGGTGCCGTGGGCAAAATCGGTTTCTCGTATTTTCAGGTGGTGCTGGGCTACATTGTCGGTTACTTTGTCATTGGTTCTGTATTGATGCCGCTCTACTACCGGCTGAACCTGATTTCTATTTACGGGTATCTCGAAAAACGCTTCGGATTCTGGTCGTATAAAGCCGGAGCGGGCTTTTTTTTGCTGGCCCGCACGGTGGGCTCGGCGGTGCGGCTCTATGTTGCCGCTGGCGTCCTTCAGATTGCCCTGTTTACGCCCCTGGGCGTTCCATTTGAGGTTTCTGTCCTCATCACTATCGGCTTAATCTGGATTTACACCTTCAAAGGGGGGGTTAAGACAATTATTGTGACCGACACACTACAGACCGTGTTTCTAGTTACGGCCGTCGTACTAACCATTGTCTTAATTTCGAAAGAATTAGGATTCTCATTCGGCGATCTGGTCCGAACGGTGAAGGACAATTCGATGTCGCAGGTATTTTACTGGGATGCCAACGACCCCAAAAACTTCTTTAAGCAATTTATTTCCGGGGCGTTCATTGCCATTGTCATGACGGGTCTGGATCAGGATTTAATGCAAAAAAACCTGACCTGCAAAAACATTGGCGAAGCGCAGAAAAATATGTTCTGGTTTACGGTTACCCTTGTCTTCGTCAACTTCATGTTTCTGTCGCTCGGCGTGCTTTTGTACGTATATGCCCAACGGGAAGGCATCGCGATTCCTACTCGCACGGATGACCTGTATCCAACGCTCGCCTTAAATCACCTCGGCCTGCTGGTCGGCATTACGTTTTTATTGGGAATTACAGCCGCCACCTACGCCAGTGCCGATTCTGCCCTGACGGCCCTGACGACCTCGTTTTGTGTAGACTTTATGAATGTCGAAAACAGACCGGAAGCCGAGCGCTCCCGTATCAAGCACATCGTTCACATTGGCTTTTCTATCCTGTTCTATGTCGTCATTATTATTTTCCGGCAAGTCAACAGTAAAGAAGTCATTACGGCTGTTTTTGACATCGCGGGCTACACGTATGGCCCACTCCTGGGATTGTATGCCTTTGGCATATTCAGTAAACGCCCGGTTATGGATCGGTTTGTGCCCTGGATTTGCGTGGCCTCGCCCCTGTTAACCTATTATGTCAACGAGCATTCGGCGGCCTGGTTTGGTGGCTACCAGTTTGGGTTCGAGCGGCTGTTGCTGAACGGCTTATTTACCTTTATTGGGCTGTGGGCCGTCTCCAAACCAGTTATCAAAGAAGCAGAGGCTATAGCCGTGTAAACTATTTCTTACGCAGATAAGCCCTCAGCGCCATCGGAGAAGTAACAAATACAACAAAGATTTTCGCGCTTACTTTCTTCCCCCGTATCTTCGTTTACAACCGATCAGCGGTGAACTCAACTTTTTTATGAAGACCAACTCTTTCGTTACATTCCTTCTGGTTATGCTGGCCATACCCGTTGTCAGAGCGCAATTCTGCTTCTCGCCCGAACAGCCGCAGCTTGGGCAAGTGGTATCGTTTACGTACTCGCCCCAAACGACTCCACTGGCTGCCGACAGCACGATTGAAGGGCGCTATGTGCGTTACGGTGCCCCTAATGCCATGCAGTTGAGTCAACCGACAAGTGTAGCGCTGACACGCGTTGGCAATGAGTATGTTGGTCAGTTGGTGCTGCCCAAACGGGAGGTGGCAGGCCTGATGCTTCTTTTCAGGAACAGCAAACAACCCAAACGCGCAGACCTGAACAAAGGGCAGTTGTACGTCATTCCAGTTTGCGATGCCACAGGTCGGCCGGTTCCGCACGCAACCGGCGGGCAAGCTTCTGTATTTACCCGGAGTCATTTTATTTATGAAGCAGGTGCCAAATATGACCCGAACTGGGTGGTGACGCTCTACGAACACGAAATTCTGCAAAACCCAGACCTTCGCCCGCAATACTGGTCAGACCTCCTGGCCGCTCAGGTGAAGCAACGAAAGCCCGGCTACGGTCCGAAAGTAAAAGCAGGCATCGAATCTTACCTGGCCTCCCGCCCAACGCCAACCAGTGCCGAACTGACCACAGCAGCCCAGTTGTATGAAAGCATGGGCGACTTCCCGAAAGCGAACGCCCTGCGCGAACGCCAGAAACTGATCGAGCCAACGGGCTCACTGGTGCAGAAAGACCGGTCCATGGCCATCCGCAATGAGTCGGACTGGACCCGTAAGAAAATAGCCTATCAAGCTTTTCTGACGGAATTCCCTACCTCGTCGTACCTGCCCGCCCTGACGGTGCTGATGACCGATGGTTACTTTAAAAACAACGATATTAAAGGCTTGATCACGTTTGTGGATCAACAGCCTGCATCGCATATTGACGCGCTGATGCTGAATACGATGGCTTTTCAACTGGCCGACGAAAGACGCTCCTTACCCGAAGCTGAAGTGTTGATCAAGCGGGCAATGGATGTGCTGAAAACACAGCCTAAGCCCAAAACGGCGGTGGGAAACTGGGAAACGGAAAAGCAAACCCGGCAACGGCAATTGTTGAACACCTACGCCCGAACGCTGGAACAACAGGGTAAGTACACGGAAGCTTACCCACTTTATCAGGCGTTTATCAACCCCGATGATATCGAGAATAGCGACCCACGGGTTACAGAACGTTATTTTCTTTGCGCCCTGCGGACAAACCATGTGGCCGAAGCCCAGCCGATGGCCGAGGCTGCGGTTCAAATCGGGAAAGCGACGCCTAGTCTTAAAACGGCTCTCCGCGACTGGTACGCCAAACAGCCCGGCAACACCGTTGCCAAAGCGGATGCCTATCTGACCAATCTGGAAGCCGATCTGCGAGCCGACCTACGGGACGAACTTCAGCAACTGCTCATCAACGAACCGGCCCCAGCCTTTTCGCTAACCGATTTGCAGGGCCGAACCATCTCGTCGTCGGCCTTCAAGGGCAAGGTCATTGTGCTGGACTTCTGGGCGACGTGGTGTGTTCCCTGCATAGCTTCCTTTCCGGCCATGCAACAGGCCCAAACGCGGTTTCAGAGCGACCCGAATGTTCGGTTTTTGTTTGTCAACACGCGCGAAGGCGGGCCGGTGCAGCGCGTGCACAACTTCATGAACAAGAATACCTACAATTTCGTCGTGCCGCTCGATACGCAGCAAAAAGTATCGAACGCGTACAAAGTACAGGGCATACCAACTAAAGTTGTCATTGGACCCGATGGCCGTGTTCGCTACCGAACGATCGGTTATTCCGGCAACCCCGAAACAACGGTCAATGAGCTGAGTATGGTGGTGGAGATGCTGAAAGAAGGGAAATAACTCAACGAGTTAACAGCGTCAAGTCAAATGTGAAGCCAGGAAGTACAGGTTCAGCCGTTAGAGTTTGCGTGAACGTAGCGATTGTTTCAACTGGCTGGTCAGGGCGGTACACAAACACTTGCTGGCCTTTCCGATCAATCAACCAGCCCAACTGGCAGCCGTTTTCCCGGTATTCTTCCATCTTATTCTGGAGATAGGTCAGGTCATCGCTGGCCGAACGAAGTTCGATTACAAAATCAGGACAAAGGGGGGCAAATTTTTCCTGTTGTTCTTCCGGAATTGCCTCCCAGCGGTCTTTCTGTATCCAGGCCACATCCGGGGAACGGGTTGCTCCATTAGGCAATTTAAAGCCTGTAGATGAATCGAAAACGTACCCGAATTCATGGTATTTGTTCCAGGCGTATAATTCGCCCACGAGCGTAACATTACGCAAGCCTGTTTTTGAGCCTGTTGGTGACACGATTACTATATTTCCATTTTTATCACGTTCTAATTCGAGCGAATCATTTGCCTGGCAGAATGCAAAGAATTCATCGTCCGTCATCACCTCCAGCTTCTTAAGCACTACCGGAAATTCCAGTTCCATAACGGTTTCTGTTTAGTTAACTATCGGCAAAATACCGTATTTGCGCTAAATTAACAATTCACTTCCAATGACTGTTCGCCTGGCCGCGGCTGCTGATTTACCCGCGCTGATGCACCTCATCCGCCACGTTGTTCCCCTGATGCGTCAATCCGGTAATTTCCAATGGGATGACCACTACCCTAATCATGCCGTATTCGAAGCGGACATTGCCAGGAATCAACTTTGGGTAGCCATTATCGATGGATTACTGGCGGGCGTAGCGGCCATTACAGAGGACCAGGAACCCGAATACGCACAGGTGGGCTTTGACCTGAACCAGCGCGCGATTGTCACTCATCGGCTGGCGGTCGACCCGGCTTTCCGGGGGCGGGGTGTAGCAGCCGCCCTATTGGACCAGGCTGAACAGGTGGCACTGGAACGCGGCATCGCCTATCTGCGAATAGATACGAACTCGGAGAACCAGATTACACAAAAGCTTTTCCCCAAGCTTGGCTATCGATATGCAGGCGAAATCGCCCTTAGTTTCCGGCCAGGACTACGTTTTCTGGCGTACGAAAAGAAGCTATAAAGAAACGGCCTGCCCACAACGGCCCGGAGCATGCAACATGGGGATCAATATCCTTTATTGCATTTTCCGGGCCGTTGTGTGTAGGCCGTTTCATCTTAATTACTCAAGAAGGCGAAGGTTTTTCCCTGATAGCGCGGTAAAGACAAGCTGTTTCGAATCAGGACAAACGATTGGTAGGCGCTCGAAGCCGCAGCTACGTTATCGAGCCAGGCAGGAATATCGCCCCCCGGATCAAGTCGGCAGGTGTAGGTTACCTGCATTCGTTGTTTATTTATAGGCCGAACATTCCAGATGGCCAGCCAGTCGGCGATGCGTACCGTATTGGGTTGAGCAGCCACCAGGTTAGGCACACCAACCCCTTTCACTTCCAGCACTTTGGAGGCTGGGTCCTGCGCAAATGTCAACTGGACACTCATGTCGCGATCACTCACAGGCCAGGGTACGGAGGTGACAACATAATACAATAGCTCGGTTTCGCTTACCCGCCGAATCAAGCGCGCGGATTTCGTTTTATAGATAACGTTCTTGTAATTGGCAATGTCGGATAGCAGCGCTACTAACTGACTCTGTGTACCAGCCATAGTACATTCGACCTTCAACTCGGTCGACCGGCTACCGGGTATATTGCGCGTATAAACCTGTATCTGATCTTTATCTTTTGCCAAACGCCAGCTTTCCTGCGCCTGCGCCCGAACCGCTTTCAGAGGGAAACCGAAGCTACCAATCACCAATGTCAGATAGCATCCTAACCGAAATAACTTCATAAAGCATTTGCGTCTGTTCATCAATAGTACTGACTACCTGTTCACGTTAATTAACGTTGCCGTTCCTGTTTTGTTGGATACGTCAGGCTACTTAAACACCATCGGATGCCCTTCTTTCGGCACCAGAAACTGGTTTTCTGGAATTTTTGCCGCCAGTAATGCTTTCCGTAAATCATCCGCAGGTTCGGCCAGGCCATCATCTCCCTGCTGAAAAGTGCCAAAGTGAATACCTACGGCTTGTGGTGCCCTCAAATCAACAAAAGCCTGCACAGCGCCCGCTGGCGAAACGTGAACGGGAGCCATGAACCACTCGGGTCGGTAGGACCCAATGGGCAGCAGGGCCAGTTTGATGGGGCCGGTCGTTGACCTTTGGGCCTGCTCAGCGATCTTTTTAAAATGAGGACCGTAGCCACTATCCCCGCAAAAGTAAGTGGTCCCGAAACTTGTATGAAGCAGGTAGCCACACCAGAGCGTTTCCTCCCGATCGCCAATACCCCGATTGCTGAAGTGCTGAGCCTGTGTGCAACTGATCAAAAGGTTATCATTCACTCGTAAGGTATCGTTCCAGTCAAGCTCCTGCGCAATACGTCCGTCGACCGAGCGGGGCAAATAGGACACGCCGAGCGGGGTCACGAACAGCGGATTGTGTGCCTTGACCAGTTTTTTGATCGTCGGTAGGTCAAGGTGGTCGTAGTGATTATGGCTCAGTAAGACCACGTCAATGGGAGGCAACTCCTCCAGTCGAAGCCCCGGCGGTCGTTTCCGTTTAATGCCCAACCACGATGTTGGCCCTACCCGTTTTGACCAGACAGGGTCCGTGAGAATGTTTAACCCCGCCGTTTGAATGAGGAACGTGGAGTGATTGACAAACGTCAGTACCAGACTATTCCCCTCGACACGCGTGGCAGGCCGAGCCCCCACAAAGGCATCAGGCTGCTCCGGCCAGGGTCCTTTATCGCGGTGTAGCAACCACTTCAACACACCACCCGATGTGCGTTCGGGCATACCCGGATTGAAAAATTTCTTGCCGTTAAAATGATCCGTGATCGGACCTTTATACCGGGGTGCACAGGCCGATATGGTGAAGAGCAAGCTCGACAGTGCCAGGAATGATAAGGTTGTAGGCATCAGGTACTGAATCATAATTTACGTCGAATAGATCAAAACAGCGATAATTGACCAGACCGGGCAAAGGCGCCTTCATGCTCCAGCAACCATTTCTTACGCCATAGTCCACCAGCGTAGCCCGTCAGCGACCCATCGGAACCAATTATGCGATGGCAGGGTACCACGATCCAGAGTGGATTGCGGCCATTAGCTGCTGCTACGGCCCGAATCGCTTTCTCGTCGCCGATGCGCCGACTCAGAGTCAGATAGGAAAGTGTGGTCCCAAACGGGACCTCCAGCAAGGCCTGCCAAACTGACTGCTGAAAAGCCGTACCAACCGGCTTCATCAGAAAGTCAAACGTGTGTCGCTCCCCGGCGAAATAAGCTTTTAGCTGATTAACAGCCTGTTCGACGGGTGTCGGCAACGGAATATCCAGCGTGGTTTTGTCGGCCGGGACCTCCGTGCAGGAGATAACCGAAACACCCTCTTCATCGCCCGTAACACGAACTAAACCCAGTGGTGATTCAAAAACGGTGGTCATTTAGCAAACGGGAACATTCTACTTGAAACAGCGTATCAATATACAGAAAAAGGCGCCCACAGCCTGGACTATGGATGCCTTTTCACTTGCTGTAGGTTCAATTATCCAACAGCAAATCAATTCCCAACCAGTTTCAGGATCTTTCCGGTGCCTAAATCACAAAGGTAAATCTCTTTTTTCTGGTCTTCACCAAAGGCCGAAATAGCCCCAGCTCGTGACATAAGTTCCTGCGCAGTAGCCGTTTTATTCCCGTTTGGGGTTAGCGCCCATACGCGCCCGCTGGCATAATCGGCAAAAATATACTTCCCGCGAAGCGACGGGTTGGCCGACCCTCTATAGACAACGCCACCCGTAATGGAGACGTCGCCTTTACTGTGGCTATACTGATAGACAGGAGGAATTAACTCGGCCTCATTCACGACATTATCCTTTGCGTTGAAATCGGCATTGGCCTCTTTGACTCGCCAGCCGTAGTTGCCGCCTTTCGTGATGATATCCACCTCTTCAATCTTGTCCTGACCAACATCGCCCGCCCATAAGTGGCCTTCATCATCGAAGCTAACCCGCCATGGATTGCGAAGGCCATAAGCGAATATCTCTTCCCGATAGCCTTTGCTGTTTCCTTTGAAGGGATTGTCAGCCGGAATACCATAATTCCCTTTTTCGGTGCTGTTCACATCGACACGCAGAATCTTGCCGAGCCAGCTGCTTTTGTTCTGTCCGTTGTTCTGTGGGTCGCCCCCGCTGCCGCCGTCGCCAGTAGACACATATAAGTACCCATCGGGCCCAAACAGGGTCTTGCCACCATTATGATTCGCGTAGGGTTGTGCAAATCGAAACAGAATCACCTCGGAAGCCGGGTCAACCTGCGACGCATTGGCCGACGACGCCTTGAAACGGCTTACAATTGTTTCGCGTGGGTTGTCCTTGGTGTAGTTGACGTAGAAAAAGCCATTCTTTTTGAAGTCGGGGTGGAAGGCAAGACCTAATAGCCCCATTTCGCCACCCGATGCGACCTTATTGCGAATGTCCAGATACGTACCGGCTGTGGCTGTATTGGGATCGTTATCAAATACCCGAATTTTACCTTCCTGTTCAATGACAAAGACCCGGTTTGTGCCGTCGTCGGCATGTGTATATTCAACGGGCGACGAGAACGTCAATTTTGGATACGCATTAACAACCTTGGCGGCTAAAGTACCGGCGTTTGTATTGCTACCTGTGGAGTCCGGCGTCATTGAGTTCAATTGACTCGATGACTGGCAGGCGGCCGCCACAATCCAGGCGACACCCGACGTAGCCGTCAGTGAAATCAAAAACGCAATGATAGTTTTACTGAGCATAATAAGTTGATTCATTAGTTTACCTATTTTACACTTGCAAATCAGGTTCCAGGAATGGCCGCCGAACTTTGCGGCCCGCTTTTTGTTTAAAAATCAATGAAACTGTTGTCTTAAAACGGTCTACCGTACGTTTAACACATAGCTAATCAGTGTAGTGATTCCACAAAACGGGGTAAAAATTCTACCGCATCGGACCGCCGACGCATCGGCGGCCCGGTGGTTCAACGCTATAGTACTAATGGCTCATTCTTACGATTCCGATCCAGATAATGATTAATATGACTACCGAAACCAGTTCCTTTCTCGATCATTTACAGACTCAACGAGCGCGTTATCGCTACAAGCTTCCCTCCCGACCCGATGCAGGGCGTTTTATCGACCAGTTGATGCGCTTGCTTTTCCCCGTTACGCAGGAATGCAAATCCATTTCACAGCATGTTGAGGAGACTTACCAGAATCTGAATGAGCAGCTTGTTTGTCTGTTACACCCGCTGGAAAAGAATCTGGCTGAAAGTTCAGTCGTCATTACCGAGCGTTTTTTCGAGCAGTTACCCGGCATTTACGATAACCTGCTATTCGACGCGCACGCCATTGCCGACAATGATCCGGCGGCCGTTGGTATTGAAGAAGTTGTCGCCGTTTATCCGGGGTTTTACACCATTGCGGTCTACCGGATTGCCCATGAGTTGCTGAAACTTAATGTGCCTCTCCTACCCCGCATGCTTACGGAATATGCCCACGGCCAGACGGGAATTGACATTCACCCCGGTGCCCAGATCGGCAAATCATTTTTCATTGATCATGGGACAGGCGTGGTTATTGGCGAAACAACGATCATCGGGGATAACGTCAAGATTTATCAGGGTGTAACGCTGGGTGCCACGCATGTGGCTAAATCGATGGCTCAGAAAAAGCGACATCCGACCATCGAAAACAACGTGGTGATCTACGCCAACGCGACCATTCTGGGTGGGTATACTGTAGTCGGGCACGACTCCGTCATTGGTGGTAACGTTTGGCTTACAAACAGCGTGGAAGCCCACTCGCTGGTATTCCATCAGCACCAAACCGATGTTCGGGTGAAATCGCTCGAAGCGTCGGAACCCATCAATTTTGTTATTTAATTTATCCTGATAGCCAGCCGGTTATCAAGGCACAACTCTTTTTTCCATGAAAGCTGTCTCCATTCTCGATACGATTGGCAATACCCCTCACGTTCGCATAAATCGTTTGTTTCCCGGCTTTGAAGTCTGGTCCAAGCTGGAACGGACAAACCCCGGTGCGAGTATAAAAGATCGGATTGCGCTAGCCATGATCAATGACGCCGAGGCAAAAGGATTACTGACTTCGGATAGCACGATCATTGAGCCAACATCGGGGAATACCGGCATTGGGCTGGCGCTGGTGGCCGCCGTGAAAGGCTACAAAATCATTCTGGTTATGCCCGAGTCTATGAGCATCGAACGGCGTAAAATCATGGCGGCTTACGGGGCAAAGTTTGATTTGACGCCCCGTGAGAAAGGTATGAAAGGAGCCATTGAGCGAGCGCATGAGCTGGTGGCCCAAACACCCGGCTCATGGATGCCCCAACAGTTTGAAAACCAGGCAAATATCGACATTCATATCAATACGACGGCTCAGGAAATCCTGGCTGACTTCCCCGATGGGTTCGATGTGCTGATTACGGGAGTTGGCACGGGCGGACACATAACCGCTGTCGGGCAGGTGCTCAAGCAGAAATTTCCGAATTTGAAAGTTTATGCCGTAGAGCCCGAACTCTCACCCGTCATAAGCGGTGGCTCACCTGGCCCCCATCCTATCCAGGGCATCGGTGCAGGTTTCATTCCTCAAAACTTACATACCGACGTCCTGGACGGTGTGATTCAGGTAAGCAAAGACGAAGCTTATGAAATGGCGCGCCGGTCGGCGCGGGAAGAAGGAACGTTTGTTGGTGTTTCGTCGGGTGCTTCGCTGGCCGCTATTGCCAAGAAATTGCCCGACCTGGCCCCCGGAAGCCGGATTCTAACCTTCTGCTACGACACCGGCGAACGCTACCTCTCCATAGACGGGCTGTATTAAACCAGTACGCCTGGTTATCCTTAATCAGTAGAGCGAGTAAACACACTCTTTATTCGCTCTACTGATTTTCTATTTTCTAACTACTCGACCTTATGTTTAGAAACTCACCTACTTATCGACTCATTAAAGATACTGTTTTCATTGTGGCTGGCGTACTCAGTGCCGGCATGGGCATCAAGGGCTTTCTGCTGTCCAGTCATTTTATTGATGGTGGCGTCACCGGTGTTTCGATGCTGCTCGCGTCGCTTGTTAACGTACCCTTACCGATCTGGCTTCTGGTCATCAATTTACCCTTCATAGGCCTTGGCTATCGGCAGTTTGGCAGGCAGTTTGCGCTGAAAAGTACGCTCGCGATTACCGGGCTGTCCATCAGTCTGGCGGTTATTCCGTATCCGGATGTTACACCTGATTTACTGCTAACGGCCGTTTTTGGGGGTTTCTTCATTGGGGCCGGCATTGGGCTGGCCATGCGCGGGGGAGCTGTTCTGGATGGAACGGAAATCGCAGCGTTGCTTATTAGCCGGAGCAGCCCAATTCTGAAAGTGAGTGATGTAATCCTGATTCTGAACGTACTTATTTTCGGTGCGGCTGCTTTCTTTCTGGGAATAAACCCAGCGCTCTACTCCATGATTACGTACTTCGCAGCCTCCAAAACAGTGGACTTTGTCATTCACGGTATCGAAGAATATACGGCCGTTCTGATCATCTCGAAGCAAAATGCCCTGATCCGGGAACACATCATTGAACAAGGCTGGGGTATAACGATCCTGAAAGGCGAGGGTGGCTACGGGAAACATGGGAGCCATCAGGATCTTGACAGCGTGCTCTATACCGTTGTTACCCGTCTTGAAATCAGCCGATTACGGGGCATGGTAACCGAAGTCGATCCAAAAGCGTTCATCATCCAGCACAGCGTCGATGATGTGTCGGGTGGCAAAGTCAAAAGTTTGCCCATGCACTGATCAACTCCATATAGCTACGGCCTGATTTACGTGCTGGTTTAGTTATGATGGATTTCTCTCCCACAACGCCGGGCAGGTGGTGCTTAGGCCATTCAGTCCTCAGACCTGAGCAGCAAATTGTTCCACCGTCGTTAGGGGTTTGCCCAGATCGGCCCAGGTCCGGGCGGCCTCGAAAACTTCCGGGTAGTTATTGAGTGCCTCTGTAATATGCAGGCCATAGTCGGCTTGCTGAGACATCAAGCGCCCCAGTTGCAGGAGGAAAGGAGAGGTTGTCAGCACAACCAGCTTCTCCTTTTTATAAGCCGCCACAAACCGTTTGGCAGCTTCATGCTGGGTAAGAGCTTCCGGCCCCTGAATGGTGTATTCCTGATTCTGCTCACCTTGCGCCAGCCGGAACGCCTTTGCCACCTGTTTTCCATAATCTCGGGCCGATATATACCAGGGTTTAACGGCCGGCCGACCAACCATCAGTACAAAACGGCCCAGCCGTTGGGTACCATTCAACGAATCCAGAAAGCAGGACGGATAAAAAATACTGTATGGAATTCCTGACTCCTTAATGAGTTGCACCGCTTTCTGCTTTACCTCAAATACCCACCAGTCGAACCCATTCATGCCCTGATACCGAATGATGATTGATGACAGGTAGCCAATCCGGCGAACACCCGCCAACCGGCTTGCCTGAATTAGATTGAGCAAGCCCTGGTCTTCGGTATGAAAATGGTCCTTCTTTTCGTTCTGTCGGATAGATGCGTTCAGATAAACTACCTCTACCCCACTCAATGCGTTGACCAGACTCTCAACGTTGTTCAGATCACCGGCCATAACGGTTGTATCAGAAAAAAACCGTCGTGCCTTCTCGACATCACGGGCGATGATCCGCACCGAAAAACCAGCCCAGATCAGTTCGCGCGTAACGGGTTGACCAAGCATTCCCGTTGCGCCGATCACGGCAATTTGCATGAGATATGGGGGTGGGTAGTGCAGGAGAAAGCTTGCTCTTTACAAAAGGGTCAGCGAATTTTCTTCGCGCTGGCTACCGCAAATCACGGACAAAACGACGCATGGTTTCCCGATAAATTTGTTCAGACTGATCGAGGGATTGTTCGTTCTTCAGGAGCATGGCCAGCATAATTGTCCCGTGTGATACCGACCACCACTGAAAATAAAGTCGTTTGATACTTTCTTCCGCTTTGGGAATAAAGGAGAAAATAATTTCACGGACAATCCGGCTCACAGCCTGCATGGCTTCCGATTGATACACGGGGAGTGTACAATATGCGCCATCCAGATTGTACATCACCTGATAGATCTCAGGTTGATGACGGGCAAACTCCCACTGCACGAGGGAGATTTCGTAAAGTCGCTTTTCAGGATCGCGGTAAAGTTTTAAGATGCGCTCATATTCCTGGGCTAAATGCCGGAATCCTTCATTCCGTATCTCATCTAACAGAACATCCTTGCTATCAAAATATTCGTAGACAATAGGCGCGCTATACTCAATGGCGTCGGCTATTTTTCGAATCGAAACGGCTTGCCAGCCTTCCCGACGGGCAATTGTCTTAGCCGTTTTCAAGATACCGGAACGGGCTTGCTCTCGACTACGTGGCTTGCGTTCGATAGTTTCCATACAATTTCAGGCGATCGATCTTCAGTTAACGGTGTTATATCGACTGAAAACTACGGATTTATACCGAAATAATACAACAACCCTCAAAAAAGTTAAAAACAGAATTAAATAAAATATATAACATATTGATAATCAAAAGATTAATCTAATAATTATTAATTGCCTTTAGGTAACATAATTATATACCAACTATCAATTGGTACTTATTATCGCTTGGCTAAGATCCAAACCGCTTCATCGCCAAACGCAAATGGTTCACCATCAATTGTACCGTAACAATCGAGAATTGTAAGGCCTGCGTCAACAAACAAGCCGCGAAGTTCGGCCAGGGTATACACGAAATGCTGTGCCATACGGGTCTGTGTCTGGCCAGCCCGCACGTAGGTCAGGTGTGCATCAATTCGGCTTTCCATCGGAATGTATTCATTCTCCACCAGAAATAGAATTGGCTCCTCGCCATCCTCACCAACAGGTTGCCAATTGCGGGTCTGGTAATCGGGCAGAACCGATTCGGCGAGCATTTCAGTATGCGCCAGAAAACGCCCCCCTGGCTTCAACAGTTGGGCAATGCGTGTCAGAAAAGCGCGCATGTCGGGTCTGGGAAAAAAACTGAAACTATTCCCCAGGCAGTAAGCCCCGTCAAAAGAGCCTGGCGCCCCGAGGTCGGCTTCCGGCATCGCCAGGAAATCAGCAGCTATGGGAACCAAAGGCAGCTTTTCGGCATTGACGGCGGCTTCCAGTTCGGCAATGTATTCTTCCGAAATATCGACTCCCGTCACACGAGCGCCCATGCGGGCCAGCGGCAGCGCATGCCGACCATAACCGCAGAAAACATCCAGCAATCGGTCATCGGGGCCAAAATCGAGTGTTTCCACGAGCAATTCCAGGTCAAGGTGCGTTTGCTCTTCGGTTTGGGCAGCCTTCCACGCAGCCTGCGGCAATCCATGAAAAAAAGTATGATACCAGGCCATTTTATAACGGATTAGGACTTTGACTTGGAGCTAAAGCCCTACAAGAAATGATACGTAATGACAGGACTTCCTAATAAAAATCACTAACCACAGAGGCACAAAGAACACAGAGCCGTAATTGGTTCGTAATTTCCATTTTACAACTCTGTGCACTTTATGCCTCTGTGGTTGACTATTTTCGCTTGATTAATATTAGTTGAGAGAGTTTAACGTTTGCTGAACGGCTTGAAAATTAGGTACGTCACCAGCACTTTCGAGCACTTCGGCGTATTGGATAATACCCTCCTGATCAACCACAAAGGCCGAACGTTTACTGACACCTTTCAGATTCATGACAAAGGTTTCATAATAGGTATCATACGCCTGCGAAACCTCTTTATTGAAGTCAGACAATAAATCGAACGGCAGGTTTTGTTCTTCCTTAAACTTAGCCAGTGTAAACGGCGAATCGACTGAAATACCCAATACCTCGGCGTTCAGAGCTGAGTAGATGCTGATATTATCCCGCATTTCGCAAAGCTCAGCTGTACAGACGCTCGTAAAAGCCATTGGGAAGAAAAGAATAATGACATTCTTTCCTTTAAACGTTGACAGGGTAACTTCCTTTTTATCAGCGCTATAGAGCGAAAACTCGGGAGCTTTTTGGCCAGGTGTAAGCATACTTATTTTTGATTTTAACTTAATGCATGTTGATTTGAAACAGAATCTTTCCAGTTTCCTGAAATTGGAGTTTATGTTGACGACAAAATTCAGGAAAAGCGATGGTAAAACTAGCCAATTTGTCATAAATCAGGTTATATATGAACACTGCAAGCACCAAGAGCCATCATCTTTGTCTCATTAACCCGTTGGTCGATTCTCAATAAACGAGTATAAACAACAACCTTGAGGCTATAAATCAAGTGCAGTTACCATCCTAAATTAACTTCACCTATTTTTTTAGTAAATGCAAAACTATTGGGGTATTGACCTGGGCGGCACCAAAATCGAGGGGGTTATTTTATCCGCTCCCTCGCCCGACGCTGTCATTATTCGTAAACGCATCGACACCGAAGCGCATAAAGGCTATGACCATATCATGAGTCAGATTAGTCGGCTTATCGACATGCTGAAAGCCGAAACCAGCCTTCAACCCGACCGAATCGGGTTTGGTACACCGGGCTCCTTCGATCCAGCGCGTCAGGCCATGAAAAACTGCAACACAACGGTGCTGAATGGTAAACCGATGAAGCAGGATTTGGCCCGGCTTCTGGGCGTACCTGTTTCCGTTGCCAACGATGCCAATTGCTTTGCCCTGGCCGAGTCCACCATGGGAATCGTGCCTGATGTTGTCCCCGATTTCCAGACCGTCTTCGGCGTTATCATGGGGACCGGCGTTGGCGGAGGGGTCGTTATACGGGGACGCGATGGGGTGCCGTTCGTGCTGAATGGCTTGCAGGGCATCGGTGGCGAATGGGGTCATAATATTCTGGAAGAAAACGGCTACCCCTGTTATTGTGGCAAAGCCGGTTGCAATGAGCAGGTCATTTCAGGCCCGGCGCTCCAACGTTATTATAAACAACTGAGCGGAGAGGAACGAACCATGCAGGAGATCATGGACCGGTATCAGGAGGGAAACGACCTGATGGCGAGCCAAACCGTAAACCGAATGCTCGAGTACTTTGGGCGGGCCGTTTCCGTTATTATCAATATTCTGGATCCGGATGCTATTGTTCTGGGTGGCGGGGTCGGTAATGTGGATTTGCTGTATACGGAAGGCGTTGAACGGGCCAAGAAATATGTCTTCAACAGCCGGGAGATCAACACCAAATTCCTAAAACCCAAACTGGGGGACAGTGCAGGCGTTTTCGGGGCTGCGTTGTTATAAATCATATTTTAACCTTCTAGAACCGAATTCAGATCGTGTTTTTTTGTCATTCTGATGCAGGAAGAATCTTAAGGTTTCCTGGTGTAAGCGGAGATAGTTTAAGATTCTTCCTGCGTTAGAATGACAAAAAGTTTACGTAAATGGTAAAACAGCTCCGTAAGTAACGCTAGTTGCGGGGGTGCTAAACCGAAAAACACATAATTATTTGAAATATAGGCAAGGGTAACTAGCTTTGCTCCCAATCCGCCCTCCCACCAGGGGGCGGATTACTTGTTCTAAATCAAACTATAAAGCCTATAGACTTTATAATATTGTTTTTGTTTCTAAAACAAGCCATCCAATGACAGTGATCATCAGCAACAGACGCGTCAAGGTTCGTTCCTTTTCAATAAATACGCATCCTTTAGCCGTAGTCAAGCCGACTTACTGGTACCTGGGCAAAGCATTAGAACGGTCGACTACGAATTCCCGATTTTTAAGTGATGAAACCGACGATATGCCGCTCAATCCTTATTCGAGAGCATTCTTTCTACTTTGGTTAATTGCATCACTGATCGCTGTTGGTGTACATTACACACAACATTAACTACTGCCGGCCTATATGTAGGGCCTTATGCTGGTGAGCAGCCATTGATCTGACTGCTTTGCTGGTCGCGTATTCTTCATCAATTTCTAATGCGTATAAAATCTCTTGACCTGCTACGGCAGGAAGCCGACGAAAGCGGTAAGTCAACCCTGAAGCGTTCGCTCGGTGCGTTTAATCTGGTGGCCCTGGGTATCGGGGTTATTATTGGAGCAGGTTTGTTTTCACTCACGGGCATTGCAGCCGCCAATCATGCTGGCCCGGCGGTTACTCTTTCGTTTGTCGTAGCAGCCATTGGCTGCGCGTTCAGTGCCTTGTGTTATGCTGAGTTTGCGGCTATGGTTCCCGTGGCCGGGAGTGCCTACACCTATGCCTACGCTACTTTGGGTGAGTTGTTTGCCTGGATCATCGGCTGGGACCTGGTGCTCGAATATTCTGTGGGAGCGGCTACAGTCGCCATTAGCTGGTCTCAATACCTGACGCGCTTTCTGGCCAAATACGACATCCACTTGCCGCCACAGTTGGTGCAGTCGCCGTTCGAAACGCTGACGATGCCCGATGGTTCTGTCGTCAGCGGGTTCATTAACCTGCCGGCGGTTCTGGTTGTGGTGGCCGTTTCGGTGATTATTATCCGGGGTACGCAGGGCTCGGCCGTGTTCAACGCCATTGTTGTGAGTCTGAAAGTGCTGGTTGTTCTGGTGTTCATCGCACTGGGTTGGCAGTACATCGACCCGGCCAATTATTCACCCTATATTCCGCCCAATACGGGTGTGTTTGGCGAGTTTGGCATTAGTGGCGTTTTGCGGGGTGCCGGGGTCGTTTTCTTTGTATTCATTGGCTTCGATATTGTGGCCACAATGGCGCAGGAAACCAAGAATCCACAACGCAACATGCCCATTGGCATTCTGGGTTCGCTGATTGTCTGCACTATCCTGTTCGTTCTGTTCGCGTATGTCATGACGGGTCTGGCGAATTATACCGAGTTCAAGGACAGTGCGGCTCCGGTGGCCATCGCCATTGAAAAAACACCTTATGGCTGGCTTAGTCAGGCCATTATATTGGCCATTTTGATCGGTTATACGTCTGTTATTTTAGTGGATTTGCTTGGGCAGTCGAGGGTGTTTTTTTCCATGAGCCGAGATGGACTGCTACCCCGCGCCTTCTCTGATATTCACCCCCGCTTTCAAACGCCCTGGCGATCCAATATCCTGCTCTGCGTTTTCATCAGCCTTTTTGCGGGCCTTGTGCCCATACGGGTGGTCGGCGAAATGACGAGCATTGGCACGTTACTGGCGTTCATCATGGTTTGTCTGGGTGTGCTGATTCTGCGCAAACAGCAGCCCGATGCGCCCCGCGCCTTCCGAACGCCCTGGGTACCGGTAGTACCGATTCTGGGCATTCTGACCTGCGCCCTCATGATGCTGTCACTCCCGGCCGACACCTGGATCCGGCTGGTAGTCTGGCTGGCCATTGGCCTGGTCATTTATTTTGCTTACGGCAAAAAACGGAGTAAACTGCACACGCCGGCTGCCTAACTCACTTTAGTGCTTACCAATGGCCAACAGACTGCCGGATAAATGGATTAAACGGGTTTGTCTAGTCAAAAGATGGCAGATTCGGTTAATTTCGCAGTTGAGCGTTGGGTTGGCTGACGCTGCCATCAACGAACACTGATTTTGCGTACGATGAATCGATTTATGCTTTTACCGGTAACTGTCCTGACAGTCATTACAGCATCGGCCCAGTCGACAACCGGTTTACCCGCCATCCCGGCCGAAGCCCAGAAAGTCGCCCGCAGCGTGCGCCCTGAGGCCATTGAAGCCCACATGCGCTACCTCGCCGACGACAAACTCGAAGGGCGAAAACCCGGCACAAAAGGGTTTGAACTGGCCGCCCAATATGTTGAAAAGCAATTTAAACAATTAGGCTTTCTCCCGGCAGGTCAAAAAGGCACCTACCGTCAGGCTGTACCGCTCCGCCGGGCGCAGGTGCGCGAAGAAGCCAGTTCCATGGTGTTCATTCAGGATGGCAAAGAGCAGCCCTTAACCTACGGCAAAAACTTTATTCTTACCCCTAATTTTGGGCAAGCCATTAGTGACGTGTCGGCACCGGTCGTATTTGTTGGCTTCGGGGTATCAGCGCCCGAACTGGGCTATGATGACTACAAGGGCATTGATGTGAGCGGGAAAATTGTCGCTTGTTTCAACGGTGCCCCCGCCACTTTTCCATCTAATCAGCGGGCTTATACCGGGTCAACTAAGGCTGAAGTCGCGGCTTCGCGTGGCGCCGTTGGCCTGATCACGTTCAGCCTGCCTACCGATGTGCGGGCCCGAATTGAGTCGAATTCCCCCCGAAACCGGCAACCAATTTATCGCTGGACGGATACCAAGGGACAGGCACAGCGTACGTTTCCGCAACTAAAGGTAATTGCGTCTCTGGGCGACTCCACCGCCCGATCTATCTTTACCGGAGCTAGTAAAGCGTTTGAGGAAGCCCGAAAAGCGGCCAACCAAAGCCAACCGCAGGCATTTCCATTGACCATCTCCGTTCGTGCGCATACCCACACTGATCTGAGCGACGGGCTAGTGGGCGAAAATCTGGTGGGTCTGTTACCCGGCTCCGACCCCAAGCTGAAAGACGAATACGTTGTCTATGTCTCTCACCTCGATCACCTGGGCATTACCAAGCCTGTGAAGGGCGCGTCCACGCCGGGCGTGGACGCGCCCGGCGACTCTATCAATAATGGCGCCCACGACAATGCATCGGGTGTAGCGATCAATTTGGAAACGGCCCGGCTGTTTTCCAGCCTGCCCAAAGCCCCACGCCGGTCTATTCTGTTCGTAGCCGTCACGGGTGAAGAAATGGGCCTGCTTGGCTCCGACTATTTTGCCAGTAACCCGACCGTACCCAAAGACAAAATTGTGGCCAACCTGTGCCTGGATATGCCCTTTTTCTTTCATCCCCTTCTCGACATCGTCCCCTATGGGTCCGAGCATTCGAGTATGAAAGGGGCCGTCGATGCAGCCGCACAGTTTGTGGGTGTAACGATTGCCAAAGACCCGATTCCCGAGCAGGCCGTCTTTATGCGCTCCGACCACTTTAGTTTTGTCCGGCAGGGAATCCCCGCGATTTACATTAAAAGTGGCTCAACCACCGGCGACGACCGCGACGGCACCAAACTCAACCTCGACTGGCGGGCCACGGTATACCACACCCCCAAGGACGATATGAATCAACCGTTCGATTGGACAGCGGCTGCCCGGCATGTGCAATTGCAATTCCTGATTGGCTACCTCACGGCTCAGAACACCGACCGACCCGTCTGGAATCAGAATGACTTTTTTGGCACCAAGTTCAGTGCGTCAACGGCGACCAAACTCAAATAAGGAGTTGGCTGACACAACGAGTTCATCGCCTGTTCTACTACGCGGCATTGGCCGGTATGATTTCATTGCGCTCATTATTAACATCACCATTGGCGCGGGCATTCTGGGGCTACCGACCAAATTGTACGCCCTGGCAGGAACCTGGAGCTTGCTGGCTTATGGAGTGAGCGCGGGTATTGTCACGCTGATTATTCTTTGTTTTGCCGAAGTGAGCAGCCGTTTTAGCGGAACTGGTGGCCCGTATCTATACACGCGTATCGCTTTCGGGCCACTGGTGGGCTTTGAAGTTGGCTGGTTGTTCTGGCTATCGCGCATCGCAGCCTTTGCCTCCATCTGTAATTTGTTTGTCAGTTACGCAGCTCTTTTTCGCCCCCAGCTTGCCACTGGCTGGGAACGTACCGGCCTCATGGCGGCACTTGTTACCAGCCTGGCCATACTGAATTACATTGGTGTACAACGGTCGGCTCGGGTAAATACACTGTTTACCATTACCAAACTACTGGCCGTAGCGCTATTTGCCGCTGTGGGGCTGTTTTTCGTCAAGTCAACTGCCTTCGCATGGCCACCGTTTCCGAGCTATGCATCTTTCTCGCAAACCGTTTTGCTGCTTATTTTCACCTTTTCCGGTTTTGACGTCGCAACGATACCCTCGGGCGAGGTTCAGCAACCGCAACGAACGGTTCCGCTTTCGTTGCTGGTAGCGATTGGCACAGTGGCCGTGTTGTTCATGGCCGTTCAGATTGTTTGCATTGGTACGCTACCCAACCTGGGCAGTTCCGAGCGTCCGCTGGCCGATGCGGCCCGGCAATTTATTGGCCCGGCGGGTGGGTGGTTCATTACTATTGTAGCCCTCCTGACAGCTCTTGGAACCCTGCATGCGCTCATGTTAACGGGGCCACGATTGCTGTTCGCTATGGCCGAACAGGGTCAGTTACCCAACTGGCTGGCCGCGACGCATCCCCGCTTCCGAACGCCATATAGTGCCATTTTAATTACAGCCATCCTGCAACTGCTGCTCGCCGTAACGGGCACGTTTCTCTACGCGCTCACTCTCAGCACTCTTATCCGGATTGCGTATTTCGCCTTGACCTGTGCCGCCTTGCCTGTATTTCGTCGGCGTGCCAATGTGCCGCCAGCGCAATTCCGGGTAGCAGGGGGCTGGCTGATTTCCGCACTGGCCGTGGTACTTTGTTTATGGCTGCTAAGCAATAGTTCGGGACGGGAAGCGCGGGATGTAGCGATAGCCATGGCCGCAGGTTTGGTTATTTTTGGCCTGATGAACCGTCGCCAAAGACGCGATAATTAAGTTATCTTTTTGAGAAAAGCTGTTTTGTTCCTTTCATGCTTCAGCAACCTATTCAGCCGGTATCTATTCGAACTCCCCAGCGCGTGTGTGAGCTATCCTGGTTTTCCGACCTTTGTGGGGAAGATACTGAGTTTTTGAGCCTTCGCGATCCGGCCCGCAGCACCTTTGCCCATTGCCGTAACATCGCCTTGAAAGCCGATCAACTGGGATTCAGCAACTTACTCCTCCCGACATCGTATATGCCGGGTCAGGAGGTAGTTCCCTTTGCGGGGGGCGTGGCTCCTGATCTACAGCAAATCAGCTTGCTTACGGCCATCCGTTGTGGTGAAATGCACCCGCCCATGCTGGCCCGCACGCTGGCCTCCCTCGATCACATGCTACAGGGACGGCTGACAATCAACATCATCAATTCTGACCTGCCCGGCTACCGGGAAGATGCCGACTTTCGCTACCAGCGTTGCGCCGAAACGATTCAAATTCTGCGCCAGGCCTGGACCCAGGACCGGATTGAACACGATGGCCCCGTTTATGGAAAAATCAGCCTGGATACGAGTCCAATTAAGCCCTACCAGCAAAATGGCGGCCCATTGCTGTATTTCGGTGGGACATCGCCCGGTGCCAGAGACGTCTGCGCCCGCTATTGTGACGTGTTCTTGATGTGGCCGGAGAACGAAGAAATGCTCTACGCCAACATGCAGGACGTAGCCGAACGAGCCGCCCAATATGGCCGCACCATTGACTTTGGGTTACGGATACACGTCATCGTGCGCGAAACAGAGGCCGAAGCCCGCGCCTGGTCGAAGCACATCATGTCGAAGTTCGATCCGGTGCGCGGGGCTGCGCTGAAAAATGCGTCCCAAAGCTCCTGGTCACTGGGCGTAAAGCGTCAAAACGAACTGCGCGAAGGAGCGGACTCCGACGGGTTTGTCGAACCCCTGTTGTGGACCGATATCGGGAAAGCTCGTTCTGGAGCGGGTGGTGCCTTAGTGGGCAGTGCTGATCAGATCGTTGAAAAAATAAACCGCTACATGGACATGGGCATGCGGGCCTTTATTTTCTCCGGCTACCCGCTTCTGGAGGAATCCGAGTATTTTGCCCGACTGGTACTCCCCCGCTTACCCAACGTGTCGATGCCCGTGGTTCAGAGACGTATCTAAAAGTTACAAAAGAAATATCGCTTCGGGGTGTCAGAAGCTGACTAGTAACAGCTATAAAACTTTATTGACTGATCTGATTTTAGAATATGCTTTTTCTGAAAGCCAAAATCAGATCAATCAATAAAATAAATCCCGGTTCTTTTTTGCGCCATTTAACTATATTTATCGTTATTTACCTAAAAAACACGTTCCGATATGAAAAAGGTAATCCTGCTCGCATTTTTTGGGTTGCTGGCGCTACACGCGTGGCCGCAGGTTGTTATTGCACCAATGAATAGTGTGGTGGATGTCAAAGCATTAAACCGGAGTTATCCCATGGCCGTTAGTGAGAGCGAACGAGCCACAGTGCGCGACTTAACCTTCCAGAAACTAATTAGTGATTACTGGCTCGACTTCAGACGTTTTCTTAAAAAGAATAACTTCCGCCCGGATAGCTCGTTCCTTTTAAGCACAGAACTGTATGTCCGGGCCGACGGATTCGCGGATCGGCTACATTACCAATATACGATCGCCAACGTCCGGCCATCGCTTAAGACAGAGCAAACCCTACTAGCCCTGCTATCAACCTACCTGACGAAGCATCCATTACCCGTTACATCCTCGCTCGTCTGGACAACGTTCCGCATCGGTAGCCAATTGAGCATTATGGGCCCTTCTGCCCGGAAAACACCGAAAGGACCCGGCGTTATCGGCGACCTTGCCTCCGCAGCTCAAACCACACGCCCCGATACAGTGAAAAAGATTCTTTTCGCTAACCTGGAACTCGAACAGGTTCCGCCAATCATTTACCGTTTCGTCAATGTAGAAGAAATTAGTCTGGGCTCCAACTACCTGACTTCGTTGCCCGCCCAACTAACGGCGCTTCCCAGATTGACCAGGCTTGACCTGATGTCAAACCGTCTACGTGAGGATAGCGTTTTCTTTACACGCAATACAGTCGTGAAGGCGATTAATTTGCAGAAGAACAATCTAACCCAAATCCCAGCGTCTATCCAGGAAAATCGTCGTCTCGAAAGCCTTTGGCTGGGCAACAATGACCTAAAAGAACTTAACATCAGAGCCATAAGCCGATTGCGTCGGCTCAACGACTTGAACCTTTATAATGTGGGATTGACGCAACTGCCCAAAACCATCGGACGACTCAAGCATGTCAAAGTGCTGGATCTGTACTACAACAACCTGACCACACTACCTGGCCAGATCGGTCGGATGAAGCGGCTGGAGCAATTGGCCATTGCCCACAATAAAGTGCGCGACTTACCTGCTTCCCTGGGAAAACTACGCCGGTTGACCGTCTTGTTCGCCCATCATAACCGAATTAGCCAGCTTCCCGACAAACTACAGCGATTGCGTACGCTACACGTTCTCGACCTAGGCTATAACTCGATTTCGGTAGCTCCTCCCGTCTTGAAATCGTTTTCTACGCTGGAAGAACTGGCATTAAATAACAATGAATTACGCGAGTTTCCGAGTATGCTCACAAGCTTAAAAAGCTTGAAGAAAGTTTATTTAAGCAGCAATCCCCTCTTTGGTCGGGAGGCTATGGACAGCCCATACGCACCCCAGATTAAAGCGCTGGAAGCCAATAACACTCAGGTTTTGTACTAATCCTAGTAAAACCCTAGAGAGAATTTTTATAATCAATTTCAAAAAGTCCGAAAAAACGGTTCATAAACGGAGAAAAATACAATATTTTGGTGTTACTTCAGCATCCTTCAGTCTGTTGTATGCAAGCCATTACCTCTCCTGTTTCGACCAAACCAAACCGTGTTACACTCTGGGCAAACCTGATTTCCGTCTATATACTTTGGGGATCGACCTACCTGTTCATTCATTTTATGACCGAACAGATGCCTCCTTTATACATGGTTTCTGTTCGGTATTTGATTGCAGGCGTCATTCTCTACAGCTATGCCCGCGTCAGCGGTACGCCTAACCCAACCCTGGCCGAATGGAAATCGTCGGGCATTATCGGGATCTTGTTGCTGGCCGTTGCCAATGGGTGCCTGTCCTTGGGCATTCAATACATTCCCAGTGGCATGGCTGCGTTGATGGGAGGTTTGTTGCCAGTTTACCTTCTTTCGCTCAACTGGATTTCATTTGGCAAAAAACGGCCCAGTAACCTGGCACTCGCGGGGCTAGCCATCGGCCTACTTGGTATTTATCTGCTGGTAAAACCCGACAAACTTCAGGGTACGGGTGGAGTCGATGCCAAGTTGATTGGCGTCGGACTGGTGGCGGCTGGTAACTTCGCCTGGGCCATTGGTACGCTGCTGACTCCCCGCCTTTCCCTCCCATCGGGCACAATTTCGAGTGGTATTCAGATGATTATCGGGGGATTGGTTCTTATGCCAATTAGTTTAGCCCTAGAACCTGTTAGCCTGTTCAGCATTTTCGATGCCCCTGGCAAGGCCATTGGCTCCATGATTTACCTGGTTATTTTTGGCAGCATCATTGGTTTTTCATCCTACTCCTGGCTAGCCCGCAATGCCACTCCGCAACTCTTGTCTACCTACGCTTTCGTCAATCCAGTTGTGGCTATGCTGTTAGGAACAACCTTTGCCGGAGAAGTTTTTTCAAGCCAGTCTTTTGTTGGCGCTGTTGTTGCGCTGGTTGGCGTCGTGCTCATTACATTAGGGCGGAAATGAATAATTTTGAATGATAGAATGACTGGATAGAGGGCGAGAGAGCACAGTTTTCATTCAGTCATTCTATCATTCGCTCATTCAAAATTATCTAAACTGGCGGGGGGCTTACACTCGTCCAGCCACCATCGACAACCAGGCTCTGGCCGGTGATGTGTCGGGATGCGGGCGAAACCAGGAATAAAGCCGCATTAGCAATGTCGTCAACGGTCGCTGGGCGTCCCATTGGGGTAATACGCGACCAGATGGGTATATAGGTCGGATCATCCAGTGTCCGTTCGGTTAGGGTAGCACCCGGCGCAATCGCGTTTACGGTGATGCCAAGAGGTGAAAAATCGATCACCAACTGCTTAGCCAGCATCTCCAGCCCGGCTTTGGTCATGCTGTAGACCGGCAATCCGGGATGCGCCTGATGCCCCACCACCGACGACATAAACAACATGCTCCCCCCCTTCCCCTGTCTGCGCATCTGAAGCGAAGCCGCCTGAGCCAGAAAAAAGCTGCCCCGTAAATTCAGGTTTACGATTTTCTCAAACGAGTCGGGCGTGGTCGTGAAAATATCGCCAAAAATGGTGATTCCTGCATTTGCAATGGCAATGTCCAATGAGCCGAACAGACGAACGGCCGTATCAACCATTGTCTGAATGAACGACACGTCCGATGCGTCGCCGGGAAGAGCGTGACAGACACCACCCGCCTGCCGAATGTCGTCGGCGGCTTTTTGCGCCAGTCCTTCATCATAGTCATTAAGCAACACATTGGCACCCTGTAGGGCTAACGCTCTGGCAATAGCAAAGCCAATACCGACTCCGGCACCCGTAATGAGTACGGTCTGGTTTTCAAATGTCGTTGGCATCGTCAGTGGCTATCCCGCTTTACTTCGCTGCCGGAACCGCCCCGCAGAAAATCAAAATCGGCTCCTTCATGCGCCTGGGTTACGTGCCGAATGTAAAGATTTACGTAGCCCCGACTATAGCCTAGATCGAGCGGTTTGAAATGAACGAGCCGACCGGCCAGTTCCTGATCCGATACGTGTAAATGCAGGCTCCGATTCTCAACGTCGAGCGTAATCAGGTCGCCGTTTTGCACCAGTGCCAGGTTGCCCCCCACGGCCGATTCAGGCGACACATGCAGCACAACCGTTCCGAAGCCCGTACCGCTCATACGACCATCCGAAATACGGACCATGTCGTGCACACCCTGCTCCAGAATTTTGGCCGGTAGTTGCATGTTTCCCACTTCGGGCATACCGGGATATCCCTTGGGTCCCACGTTTTTCAGCACCAGCACGCAGGTTGGATCAACATCCAGATCAGGATCGTCGATTCGGGCTTTGTAATCATCGATGTTTTCAAATACGACCGCCCTGCCGGTATGCTGCATCAGGTGGGGCGATGCCGCCGACGGCTTCAAGACGGCTCCATTCGGACAGAGATTTCCCCGCAGGACCGCAACGCCCGACTCCGGCTTAAACGGTTGGCCGACAGACGCAATGACAGCGGGATCATAGCACTGAGCATCGGCACAATTCTCGCCTATCGAGTGGCCATTTACGGTTATTGCGTCGTTGTTCAGCACATCCCGCAGTTCGCGGATAACAGCGGGAAGGCCACCAGCATAAAATAAATCTTCCACAAAATGCTCACCGGACGGTTGCAGGTTAGCCAGCAAAGGGATTTTAGCCGACAGCGTATCGAAATCATCCAGCGATAAATCGACACCCACTCGCCCGGCAATGGCCGTCAGGTGCAATATAAAATTGGTGGACCCACCCAGAGCCGCATTGACCATGATTGCGTTTTCGAACGCCTGCCGGGTCAGGATTTGCGACGGCTTGACCCCCTCCTTCACCAACTCCACCATTCGAACGCCTGTCATGTGCGCCAGTACTTTCCGGCGCGAATCGGCGGCCGGAATCGTCGCATTATCGGGCAGAGACAATCCTAATGACTCCACCATAGCCGCCATGGTGCTGGCTGTGCCCATCACGGCACAGTGCCCCTGACTACGGGCCATACTGGCTTCAGCCGCTATGAATTCGGCCTGGCTCATCTCGCCCATTTTGAACGATTCAGCAAAGCGCCAGAGGTCGCTGGTGCCAATTTTACGGCCCTGAAAGCGACCGGCCAGCATCGGTCCGCCCGACACGACCATCGTTGGAATATCCACACTGCACGCCCCCATCACCAGCGAAGGGGTTGTTTTGTCGCAGCCGCACATGAGAATGACCCCATCGATGGAGTTGCCCCGAATGCTTTCTTCAACATCCATGCTGGCCAGGTTGCGAAAGAGCATGGCGGTCGGCTTAATCTGGCACTCGCCCAGCGACATAACCGGAAATTCCAGTGGGAAACCGCCTGCTTCCCACACACCGCGTTTAATGGCTTCGGCCAGTTCTCGAAAGTGGGCGTTGCAGGGAGTGAGCTCCGACCATGTATTACAAATACCAATCACAGGCTTTCCTTCAAATTCATGATGCGGAAAGCCCTGATTTTTCATCCAGGCACGATAAATAAAGCCGTCTTTTCCGGTGCGGCCAAACCAATCTCGGGAGCGTAAAGGCATTTGAATGGACTGTTAACTATAGGTGGTAAAGTGTGCGACTACTCTTTTTTTACTGTTAAAAACGAACGAGGTCAGCAGATAAATCTATTTTTAACGGGCGAATTTTAATCAGTAAAGCCCGCCAGAAGACGTATACGCTTCCTTGCTGGCTAATGCACTGAAACTCAGTTTGGTTTAGGCAGGAACGCAAAAAGCGCAAGCCGATATATGACAAAAAGCTATATAATTTATTGATTATCAAGGCACTGAACCAGCTATCCTGTCGTTATAAACCAAGTACCATCCTGAATTGAGTTTTGTTGAAACGAGTTGGATTTCCATTTTTGATGGCCTTTATTCGCCCGGCCGTCACGGTTGCTGCCAAATTAATTGCCCCGAGCCTTGGCTCATCGGCGATTCCGAATCTCCACCCCTCAAGAACCGGTGCAGTAACCCAGTCTGATGCGACTGCTTTGTTAGACCGCCGATCGGATGTATCGGCCATTATTCAACCTATTTTGGCGACTGCGCCCGAACTACCGCTGCTTGATGTTGATTTTTGTGGTGAGTGTCTGCCGCTCGACCAAACCGATGTTGTTGACCGCTGGAAACACGTTTTTACGCTTTTCCGTACCCACGCCAGCGACTTGGGTAACCTTCGGCAACGGGCCGAGACATTCTTCCCGATCATTGATCCGATTCTGGAGAAATACGACATTCCCGATGATTTCCGCTATGTTCCACTGGCCGAAAGTGCGTTGCAGCCAAAAGCCGTTTCGCGGGCCGGAGCGGCTGGATACTGGCAATTAATGCCCGGCACAGCCCGTGCGCTGGGGCTCAAAGTGGGAGGCCGGATTGATGAACGATTCAATGTGTTGAAAGCGACCGAAGCGGCCTGCAAGTACCTTCGCACGCTCTACACGCAACTGGGTTCCTGGTCGTTGGTAGCGGCTGCCTATAACGCCGGGCCGGGCTACATGAAAAACCAGCTTAAGCGGGATGACCAGCGCGATTATTACCGCATGAAACTTCCCCGCGAAACTCGCTACTATTTGTACCGGGTGTTGCTCTACAAAGAGGTAATGTCGCGTCCCGACGATTATTCGTCCTTTCTATCGCCAGTTCTTCAAACGGCCTATCGGCCTTTTGGACGCTCGGGTGCATCTATAGGTTAGTTCTATTTTTCGTACTTTCCCGGTTTATGCGTTGTCCACGGACTGTGGACAAGTCCAATAGCTAAATAAGTCTTTGAAAGGATTAACCACAGCGGCACAAAGGCCACGGAGGAATTTTTATCTCCGCGGCCTTTGTGCCGCTGTGGTTAATCCTTTTTTTGTTGACCTGTTACACCAGTCGGATTCCTTTGTCTTCAATGAGAATTTTTCGTTCCCGATACAGTGTACCGATCGCCTTTTTAAACGTCTTTTTGCTCATTTCCAGCGCGGCATAAATTGCCTCGGGGGATGTATTGTCCGTTAAGGGCAGAAATCCATTCTCTGCCTTAAGCATAGCCAGAATCCGACGGGCATTGGGCTCCACGTTTTCGAAACCAGCCCGCTGCAAGCTTACATCCACCCGACCATCGTCGCGAATGTTTTTTATGTAGCCAATCAGGGGATCACCAGGACGGACCGTTCGGAAAATTTCATTCGCGTACACTAACCCCCGGTATCGGTTATTGATAATAACATTGACGCCCAGATCCGTAAGCTCATAGGCCAGTAGTTGCACCTCTTCTCCCACAAACAAATCACTCACGTCAGGGTCCAGAAAGCGGTTTACTTTGCTCGATGCCACCAGCCGATTTGTTGTTTCGTCGAGGTACATAAATACGACGTACCACGTACCTACTTCCATGGGCCAGGCCTGTTCGCGGTGTGGAACCAGCAGATCTTTCTCCAGTCCCCAATCCAGGAAAGCCCCGGCTGAAGTAACCGACACTACCTGCAAGGCGGCAAACTCATTGCGCTGAATGGCAGGCGTTAAGGTCGTGGCAATGGGACGGTCTTCCGAATCAGTGTACACGAACACGTCGATGTCATCGTCAACGGCGAGTGTGTCAGGTACGTATTTATTTGGCAGCAATATATCGTTACTAAAATCCTGCGATTTCCGGTCCGTCAGGTCGCCCAAAAAGAAGCCGACGCTGGTTTGGCGCAGGGCAGTCAGGGTATTTATTCGTCCAATGTCGATCATAATCTGGTAGCGTACCCGGGCCAGGATTATTCAGGCGGGTTGTTACGGCACAAAGGTCGTTTTTTTATACTGACCTTGCGTTCATTTTGACCGACAGATTCTGCGGGACTTATTCTGTTTTTTCGCGTATGGTTGCGGTTCAGCTATTTTTTTTACTTTTAGCCGATCTTCGGTCTCAAAAAAATGAGCCTAAATTCATAATCTCTCGCTCAAAATAAACCCTAATCGCCAAAATCAGTTATTAACGTATAGCCGACAGGGCATGTCCGGTCGGCCTTTCCTCCAGTGTTTGAATGCAGTCTGATACTACTAAGTCTACTGATCGGCCCGTTGTCACCCGGCGGCTCGATAGCTTTTTTCTGAATCTGGCAGACGTGGCCTCGTTTGTAGGTCGTTTCTTTCGGGAAGCGGCCATGCCACCCTACGAATTCAAAGAGATTATCCGGCAATGCTATGAGGTCGGGTTTCGCTCGTTGCTGCTGATCTCAACAACGGGCTTTATTACGGGTATCGTTTTCACGAACCAATCGCGCCCCTCTCTATCCGAATTTGGGGCTACCTCCTGGCTGCCCTCCCTCATTGCCATTGCCATTGTCCGGGCGTTAGGACCGCTCGTAACGGCTCTGATTGCGGCTGGTAAAGTCGGCTCAAGTATTGGCGCCGAACTAGGCTCGATGAACGTAACGGAACAGATCGACGCCATGGAGGTATCGGGCACCGACCCATTTAAATTCCTGGTTGTCAGCCGGGTGCTGGCTACTTCGTTCACGATTCCCCTCCTGACGATGTACACCATTCTCGTCGGGCTACTGGGCGCCTACATAAACGTCAATCAGAACGAACAAACCAGTTTTACGTCGTTCATGCAGGAAGTGTTTGGTGCCATTACCTACCTCGACATTTTTGCCTCCATCACGAAATCGATTGCTTTTGGGTTCACGATCGGAATGGTGGGCTGTTATAAAGGCTATCATTCATCAAAAGGCACCGAGGGCGTTGGCAAAGCGGCCAACTCCGCCGTTGTTACGTCCATGTTTTTAGTATTCATCGAAGAACTCCTGTCTCTACAGATTATAGGCGCTCTGCGGGGAAGTTGACATGAAGAGTGACTACGTAAACAAGCGGATCTGGGGACACCTGGCGCTCGTTTACCATTCGCTCTTTCGCTTTTTACACTATGACACCAGCTACAAAACCAGTTATTCAGATCAAAGGACTACGCAAATCCTTTGGTGATTTGCACGTCTTGAGGGGAGTCGATCTGGAAGTGAACCAGGGCGAAAATGTCGCCGTACTCGGCCGGTCCGGTACGGGCAAATCCGTGTTGATCAAACTGATTATCGGGATGCTTAAACCCGATGCCGGGAGCGTAATTGTGCTGGGGCAGGATGTGGAAACACTACGGGGCCGGGCGTTAGATGAGTTTCGGCAAAAAGTGGGGTTTTCGTTTCAGAGCAGCGCCCTGTACGACAGCATGAGCATCCGGGAAAATCTGGAATTTCCACTCGTCCGTAACGTTCGCAACCTGAGCCGGGCCGACATTGACAAAGCAGTAGAAAAAGCACTCGACGATGTAGGCTTGTCCCAAACGATCAACCAGATGCCATCCGAACTCTCTGGCGGTCAGCGGAAACGCATTGGCATTGCCCGCACCTTGATACTCCAGCCGGAGATTATGTTATACGATGAACCGACCTCAGGGCTCGACCCGATAACGAGTATCGAAATTAACAACCTGATCAATGAAGTGCGGGAGCGGTTTAAGGCGACCTCCATTATCATCACCCACGACCTGACCTGTGCGAAAACGACCGGCGACCGGGTGGCGATGCTGCTGGACGGCAAATTTGAACGGGTTGGATCTTTTGAGGAAGTCTTTGCCGATCCCGATGAGCGAATCAAGCAGTTTTATAACTACAAATTTGTGGATTAAACAGAATAACTCGTTTACAGTTTTCAGTATATGGTTTGCGATCTACCTGATACAATAAGCCTACACTTGCCGTAAACGTAACCGAAGTTAGCTACCGAAAACCAAGAATTATAAACCATTACTATGAGTACTGAATCGAACAAACGCTCCATTGTTGTCGGCATTTTTGTCCTGGTGGGCATTGCCATATTCGTTGCCGGGGTGTTTGTACTGGGCGGACAACAGAAACGCTTTACAAAAAGCATAAAACTTATGGCCGTTTTCAAAGACGTAGGCGGTCTGAAAGTCGGTAACAATGTTTGGTTTTCGGGTGTCAAAATCGGAACGGTCAAGCGGATCAGTTTTTATGGAAACGCCCAGGTCGAAGTTGACATGAGCATCGAACAAAGTTCCCAGCAGTATATTCGCAAGGATGCCGATGCCACCATTAGTTCCGACGGGCTCATTGGCAACAAAATCGTTGTGATCACGGGCGGAACAACCAAACATCCCGAAGTGGAAGATGGGGACCGGATCAAAACGTCGGCAGCGCTCAGCTCCGATCAAATCATGGCGACCTTGCAGGAAAATAACAACAACCTGCTCAAAGTTACCAATGACTTTAAAGAATTGGTCGGGAATCTGAGACGCGGCAAAGGCACCGTAGGCGCGGTATTGACTGATTCGCTTGTCGCCGAAAATTTCAAGAAAGCCATGCGCAATCTGGAACGGGCTTCTGACAACACGGTGAAAGTAACAGGCTCTGTTTCGCAATTTGCGGCTAAACTAAACACGAAAGGCACCCTTGCCAATGAGTTAGTGACGGACACGACCGTGTTTCGCCGATTGAGCCGGTCGGCAGCACAGCTTGAGAAAGCCGCTGGGTCAGCCAATCAAACGGTGGGTACGCTCAGCCAGACCTCGACGAACCTCAACCGGGCTTCCGAAAAACTGAATAATACCAACAGTCCCCTGGGCGTATTGCTCACCGATCAGGAAACGGCGACCAACCTTCGGACTACACTTCGTAACCTGAGCCAGGGAACCGTGTTGCTCAATCAGGATTTGAAAGCTGCTCAAAGCAATTTTCTGCTTCGTGGTTTTTTCAAAAAACAGGCGAAGGAAGCCGCAAAGAAAAAAGCAGACAGCACTGCTGTCGTTCAGCCCTAGCCGAGTGGGAAAGACTATGTGAAGAGTGGCTGATTATATTTTGTCATCCCGAATTTTCAATCGGACCTACCGATGGGGTTAGCTACCTAAATGACTGGTGATGCTCGGCATAGTCTTTGCCTATGGCCAACACGTATCCCATGCTTCGTTTTGTTTGGTACCACGGGCTCTAGACCATTTAGCTGAAAAATTCGGGACGACTCATGTTTGATGCGCCTGACCTGTAAATGGCAACTACTCTTTCTGTACCGAACTGGCCCCACTTACCTGCTGCTTTATGGTAGGTGTACCCTGATAACGAATGGTACTGGCACCACTCGCATTCACGACCAGTGAAGCCCGTACATTGATATTTGCCTTACTCGCTCCGGATGCCTCTACACCCGCATTATCAACAGGATACCCAAAAGCCTGGAGTAATGAGGCTCCCGACAAATCACTCGTCAGAGCGTTCCCCTGCCCATTTAGCCGCAGTACGGAAGCACCGGAAAGAACTAGATTCACCCGACTTGACTGGGTCGTGATCTGACTCTCGGACGCTCCGGAGAGGGTGACGTCAAGATCATTCAGATTCGTAAAACCGGATAGCGTCGACTGACTTGCTCCTGAGAAATTAACACGCCTTACGGTTGGCATGGTGATCGTAAACGACGATGGGTACTCCCGGCGACGTGCGATGCGGTATTGCGCATGTAGTGTACCGTTACGCGTAAACACGTCCAGATCATTCAGATTTCGGCGGTCGCCCTCTACCGTTACACCAAAGGTCGATCCCTGTTGAACAGTAATGTGAAAGGCACTTCCCATGTCAACCTGGTCAAAGCCGGTGAAGGGGTATGTTCGGGTGTCGCCCTGGTAGGGGCCAGCATCTTCTCTGATTAATGAACAGCTCGTTAAGTTGAATAATAAGGCAAGTAAACAAAGGTTGAGCAATTGACGGCATATAGTATTCATGGCAACTGGTTGTATTGGTTGGTGGTAGATAAGAGCAGTTGCGGATTTGCGAACTCCGTCATACTGCACCATTTTCACCTGCATGACAGTCGTGCCAGCATATACCCCTACGACCAGGCTGATTTTTTCGCAATTAACTAGCCAATCTTCAGGAGTTACCGAACCGAAGCCCAACCTGGAAGCCCACCCAACCCCAGTGCCGGGCATTGCTGAAGGCATCGGTTCGCTCGGAGAAAAGGGGAATAGATGGCTGAAGCGTTGGTCGAGTCGTATTGTCATTACCGAAATACCAGTTCAGCGAGGGCCCGTACGCCAGCGATAGGTGGTTACTGAGCTTTGTCTCAAACAGCGTACTCAGGCGAATCTGATTATTCCAGCCGCCGTTACTGCTCTGGTCAAAATAAAAGAGGTGATGGTGGGTTCCCTCCAGGGTGAGCAGGGTCGATCCCGACAGCACAAAGCCCGTACCCAGTCCATATCCCGCACTCAGGTCGGGGCTTCCCGCCCGCGCAAAACTATAACCAGCTGAAATGATATTGTAAAATCGCCTGACACCCGTTCGGTAGGTCAGATTGAGCAGGTTGACCTCATTAGCCGCCACTTCAACACGCCGGAATCCGCCCTTTTGGACATGACTGAACAAGCCGAACGGCACATTGCCCGACGAATCCGCCAGGTTGATAAGCCCAATCTGATGCCCGCTACTAACCGTTCTGGCCCGGTTTACGAGGCCACTTATCTGCCAGCCCCGTACATCGCCCATCGCCACGTTGGCCAATCCAGCCAGTTGAACACCCCCGACCGATTTACCCGCCACATTAACCAATCCACCTACCTGAACGATCTTTGTCAGTTCCCCAATAGATGTATTGAACAGGCCAGCCAACTGAACACCCTGCGCCTGCTTCCGGTTGATGTTGAATAAACCACCGGCCTGCACGCCCTGCAGCGCACCGCCGTTGAGGTTATATAACCCGGCCAATTGAACGCCACGAACATGGCCACCAACGAGATTGCCAAGCCCAGCAGCCTGGAAGCCAGTCACATCGGCTCGAACAAGGTTAAACAAGCCCCCAACTTCAAACGCTCGCACGCCAAAGGAATAGCCAATCAGGGCGTTGACCGAGATGCGGTTACTGATGCGTCCGCTCAACCGATGGTTCGTGCCGATAAAGGGCAGAAACGACACCTGCCAATCGCGGTAGAGGGTATCCCGGCTCAGGTTTACATCGTGGATGGATTGCTGGGCGGATACGAAAAGCCGGGTGATGCGCTCGCGGCTCTGCTCCAAGACAGATTTGGGCCGTTGCTGCGTCGTGGTATCCACTACCGGGCTGGTCACGTCAACCGGCAGCGTTGCCAGCGTACTCATCAACCGGGTCGTGTCTTCCGTGATCCGGATGGGTAACGTTTCCAGCGACAAACGAGGAGGGACGGGCGTCATTCGGATACTTACCGAGTGCGAAAGGCGGGAACGAATAAGCACCGTTTCGCCCACGTAAGCCTGCTTGCGAACGTCCAGACGAACCGCGGGGAGATCGGTCGGTAGTCGAAGCCGGTAATAGCCAAAGGGATTGCTGACGGTTGAGGCCAGGGTCGTTTTCTCAAAAATACTGGCCTGGGCAATTCGCTCACCGGTTTGCTCGTCCAGGATATAGCCATCCAGCAGAAAGTTTTTAGGGCCTGGTTCAGGAAACTCGCGCCGGACTAGAATGACGTGATTCCCGCGTGATTTGACCGTAACCTGGTTCTGAAAAACACGGTTCAGCACCTCCCGAACGGGCGTGTTCATAAGTCGAACGGTTACTACGGCCTTTCCGTCGATTCGGGCGGGATTGTAAGAAAACTCAAAGTGGCCTAGCCGACTTATCTCACGAAGGGCACTTTCCGTGGTTGCGTTACGAATATCGACGGTAATCAGGCGTTCGAGTGGCGGTACGTCCTGAGCAAATACCTGCATTTGAACAAGAAGACAAAGCAAAAGGAGGCAAAATCGAAGAGAATTCATCAGAAGGTTATTTTTCACCTCATGACAGCTATACGCCTGCTTACCCCTATTCACTGGCATCCGTTCCCGTCCAGAATGACCTGTTTGCCTACGTGACGTACCTGTAAACCAAGGGTTTCGGCGGTTACGCTCAGCACCGTCTCCAGCGGTGTTTTGTCGAAACGAGTGGTCAGCAGGCAATTACCCAGCCGGGCGTTGGCCAGTTGAACATCGGTATTGTAGTATTGATTGATGGCCTGCACAACCTCCCGCAGCGGCTCTTTCTCGAATACCAACACGCCGGTTTTATAGGCAAAAGCGTTCGGCGAAGCCCGTAACCTCCGAATCGTATCGCCCGACGCGTCGAACGTAGCCTGTTGGTTTTTGGTCAGTAATACCGCTTTTCTGCCCCTCGAGAACCGCACTTTTCCCGTCCGAACAGCTACGCTGACATTGGCATCGTACGCCCGAATGGTAAAGGACGTACCCAGAACCTGCACGACACTGTTTCGAGCGTCAATGTGAAATGGGCGCGTCGCATCGGGCGTCACATCGAAGAAAGCCTCACCGGTCAGGGCAACGTCCCGGCGTTCCTCCGCAAAAGCCGTCGGGTAACGCAGGGTCGAGTGACGGTTCAGTACAATACGGGTGCCGTCGGGCAGTGTTTTACTGATTTGCTGCTCATTGGCCGTCAACACAACCATTTCTGCCGCCGGATGGTGATGCCCGAAGAACTTGAGGGTATAGGTGAGCCAGCCCATACCCGCCACCAGCGTCAGCATGGCGGCAATCCGCCACAGGGGTGCCGTACCAGGCACGCGCCGTTCCGGCCGTAGAACGAGCAACGGTTTGATAACGGGTTCCTGTCGTTTAATGGCCGTACGGTCTGATACGCGCATCTTTTTCTGAACAGAACGCCAGGCAGCATCGGTATCGACCTCGGTCGAATCTGGCTTTGCGGCATTCCAGATGTGCTCAAACCGGTCGAAATCGTCCGGGCTGGGTCCCGCCGTGCCGGGCTCTCGGGAAGAAAGCCACTGCCGCACCCGCGCCGATTCGGCTGGATCGGTTTCACCCGCCAGAAACTTTCCCAGCAGGGCGTCATCTATGGGTTGTTGATCGGCCATTGCTCAGGGTGACTTAACAGCCACAGGATTAAAGCGGGTAAATACTCACTCAGTTCGACACGTAAAATGCGCAGGGCTTTACCGATCTGATTCTCAACGGTTTTGATGGAAATCCCCAGTTGACCGGCAATTTCTCCATAAGTCAACTCCTCAAACCTACTCAGCGTAAACGCCAGCCGGCATTGTTCAGGAAGTTTCTGGACGGCACGGTGCAGCCGGTCCGACAACTCGTCGCCCAGAAGCGTTTGCATCGGTGATTCAACGAGTGTTTCGCCCAGGTAGCGCGTATGTTCCTGGTGTTCATTCCGAACAGAAACGTGTTTGATTCGATTCAGACACCGGTTATGAACCGCCCGGTACAAATAGGCCTTCAGCGACACCGTAATGGCTAAATTTTCTCTTTTTTCCCAAACGGTCAGGAACATGGCCTGTACTTCCTCTTCGGCCTCATCGGGGTCAGCTACCAACTGCCGGGCGTAGCGGCACAAGGGTGCGTAGTACTGTCGAAAAACAGACTCGAACGCACGCTCATTGCCGTCACGGATGGCCGAAAGTATATCCTGCTCGTTCGGGGGCACAGCTACCTGTTTGTGGATGATAGGAGGCTGCAAAGCTATCATTTTTCGCGGAACACACAGTTGGTCTGCTCTGTGACAGTTAGCAGACGGTCTACCCCTACGGGTGTTGACATTATTTTTGTGTAGTCCCGACCGTGTATGCAGACAGCCAATCGTTCACCGAACAGCTACCGGATTACTTCCGGCCCGATATTCGCATCAGCTGGAAGAAAAAGGTAATGTTTTGAGTGGTTATAACGCCAGATGTTCCGATTGCACCGGCTCGCCGTAGAAGACGGTTGCCTGCCGGTCAAAATCCTCGGTTGAGTCGGTGGTCAGGAAGGTGCGCAGGCCGTGCTTGCTGCACTGTGCTTCTATTTCCGGGTGTCGAATCAGGTAGTCGACCAGGCTTTTGGAAACAATTCCTCCCTGACTCAAAATGGTGGTTTCTGGCGGAGCGAACTGCTGAATTTTAGCAAGCAACAAGGGGTAATGCGTACAGGCCAGCAGGATGGTATCAATATCGGGCGACTGCTGGAGTAGTCGATCAATGTGTTGCTGAACAAAGTAATCGGCTCCGGGGCTGGCGTACTCGCCATTTTCGACCAACGGCACCCACATGGGACAAGCCTCCTGAAAGACGTTCACGTTGGGAAAGAACTTCTCGATTTCGACCCGGTACGACTCTGATGTGACGGTTCCGCGGGTAGCCAGTATGCCCACGTTGCCGGTTTTGGAATAGTTACCAATGACTTCTGTCGTGGGTCGTATTACGCCCAACACCCGCCGACCGGGTCCATCCAGACCGGGTCCATCCAGACCGGGTCCATCCAGACCGGGTCCATCCAGACCGGGTCCATCCAGACCGGTAGCCAGCGTAGGCAAATCAAGCTGCTGAATGTTCCGTAACGCTTTGGCCGACGCGGTGTTACACGCCAGAACCACCAGCCGACACCCCCGGTCGAACAGGTGCTGAACGCATTCGAGGGTATAGTGGTAGACCGTCTCGAAAGAACGGGTACCGTAGGGTGTTCGGGCGTTGTCGCCGAGGTATATGTAGTCGTATTGGGGCAGTGTCTGAACAATATCCCGCAAAATAGTCAGGCCACCGTAGCCAGAGTCAAATACGCCAATCGGTTGAGAGGGTGTGGGCATTTCAGAGAGTCAATAAAACCTTATACACAGAAAACAGAAACGCACAGAGAATAGAGAGAGACGTCTCTCTCTATTCTCTGTGTGCAACAATGTATGCTTTTTATCAAATCGGTTTAACATGCTTGCCAAGCCAGTCAGTAAACTGTTCACGACTTAACATGCCATCAGCAACCTGCAAAATAACTTGTTCCTGCTCCTCAATAGAAGCGTCAATTTCAAATCCATTCAGAACTAGATGTGCTTCCATCACAGCATGGCCTATTCGCTTATTCCCATCCACAAATGGATGGTTGCAAATCAACAGATACCCTGCCAGGGCCGCCTTTTCAATCAACGATGGATAAAGTTCATCTCCATCAAAGGTCGCGAATGGCTGTACCAACGCGGAATTAACTGCTTCCCGGCTTCTAACCCCAAACTACCACCCGATTGCTGAATTATTCGTTCATGCAAAAGGAACACGTCGGCTAGCGATAGGCTTGTCATTAAGCTAGCCGTTCATATAATTCTTTGTTTTTATTCAGAACGTAAGCCATTGCCTGCTCTTGGGCAGAGGATGGCTCTACCAGCGATTCAATAGTTTGCTTTAATAACTCATCGACTGAAAGATTTACCGATTCAGCTTTGGCCTTTAAAGCAGATAATTGTTGATCGGGTAGCGTCAATTGAATGGTTGCCATAGCTCTCCAATTGTTTTAACCCAGTAATTCTTTCCCTTGTGCCAGAGCCGCGTCCAGACCCGATAAATCGGTGCCACCCGCGGTGGCAAAAAATGGCTGGCCACCACCACCGCCTTTGATGTTTTTAGCCAACTCTTTCACCACTTGACCGGCATTCAATTTCTTCTCCTGAATGAGCGAATCAGGCAGCATGACCGCCAGTTGTGGTTTGCCATTGATATCGGCACCCAGCACAACGGCCAGATTGTCCACTTTGGCTTTCAGATCATACGCCAGTTGCTTGAGGGCATCGGCATTGGGAACCTCCACACGCTCTACCAGTCGGGAATGGCCGTTGACAGCTTCGACTTTCTCCAAAAGTTGATTTTTCAATTGCTGAACTTTCTCGTTCTGCAACGCTTCGACTTGTTTTTGCAATGCACTCCGCTCCTCCAGTAAGGTCTGAACGGCTTTCACCACGTCTTTCGGTGCTTTCAGCAATTCCTTCAACTCAGATATTACCGCCATCTGCTCATTTACCAACGCTTCGGCACCAGCCGAGGTTTTAGCTTCGACCCGCCGGATTCCGGTCGATACCGAACCTTCGCCCGTGAACTTAAATAGCCCGATATGGCCCGTTGCCGGAACGTGGGTACCGCCACAAAGTTCAACCGAGTAGTTGGGATCAAAGGTGATGACCCGAACAAAATCGCCGTATTTCTCGCCAAACAAAGCCGTTGCGCCTAATTCTTTGGCTTGCGCGATGGGCACATTCCGCTTCTCATCGAGCTTAATGTCCTCGCGAATTTTCTCATTCACAATCCGCTCCACTTCCGCCAGTTGTTCGTCCGTCACTTTGCTAAAGTGCGAGAAGTCGAAGCGCAGGGCATCGGGACCTACATACGAACCCTTTTGGGCAACGTGCGTACCCAACACATCGCGCAGGGCTGCGTGGAGCAGATGGGTGGCACTGTGGTTGCTGCTGGTCAGGCCACGGCGGGTGGTGTTAATAATAGCATAGACTGAATCCGCTTCGGTCAATAGCTCATCAAGACCAGCCACGTCCTGCACGATAAGTATGCTTAAGTCATTTTCCTTCTTCGTGTCCAGTACGGTGAGCGTCCCAATCTGATCCGAACCGGCAAATAGCTCAAGAACACCGGTATCCCCGATTTGACCGCCAGATTCCGCGTAAAAAGGTGTTTTGTCGAGTACAACCTGAACCTGCGTCCCCTGCTTGTTCTGAATCTTGCGATACTTCACAATGTGGGCGTATGCTTCTGGCTGGTCGTAGCCGACAAATTCAACACGATCCGTTTCGTTGACGTCGATCCAATCCCCGGCCGATGAGGTCGCATCTTTCCGGGAGCGGGTTTTCTGCTCCAGAAGGGCTTTCTGAAAACCGGCTTCGTCTATCGACAGACCCTTTTCGCGGGCAATTAGCGCCGTTAAGTCAGCCGGGAAACCGAACGTATCGTTTAGCTCGAATACGGTTTCGCCGGGAATTTCTTTCGTTCCTTTCCCATTAAGATCACCGATGATCTGATCCAGTCGGCCCAGGCCCGTTCCCAGCGTCCGCAAAAATGAAATCTCCTCCTCCCGAATAACCGTAGCTACGAAATCCCGCTGGGCATTTAGTTCGGGAAAGACATCGGCAAACTGCTCGGCCAGCGTGGGCACGAGTTTGGTCATAAACGGCTCAGTCAGGTTCAGGTACGAATAACCGTACCGAATGGCCCGACGCAAAATCCGCCGGATGACGTAGCCCGCCTTGGCGTTGGACGGTACCAACCCATCGGCAATGGCAAACGAAACCGCCCGGATGTGGTCGGCAATAACGCGCATCGCCACATCCGATTTTTCCATTGTGCCGCCGTACGGTTTACCCGACAACTCCTCGATAACGTTGATCGTACCCGAAAAGACATCGGTATCATAATTGGATCGTTTTCCCTGAATGGCCATGCACAACCGTTCGAAGCCCATTCCTGTATCCACGTGGCGGGCAGGCAGCGGCTCCAGCGAACCATCAGCCTTGCGATTGAACTGCATGAACACAAGGTTCCATATTTCGACAACCTGCGGGTGGTCGGCATTGACAAGTTCCTTCCCCGACTTCTGCGCAATTTCTTCGGGCGACCGCAAATCGACGTGAATTTCGGAACAGGGACCACAGGGACCGGTATCGCCCATTTCCCAGAAGTTGTCTTTTTTGTTGCCGTAAATAATCCGGTCTTCGCCCACAATGGGTTTCCAAAGGTCGAACGCTTCCTGATCAAAGGGGACATTGTCTTTCTGGTCACCTTCAAAGACCGATACATAGAGCCGATCTTTGGGCAATTTATACACCTCCGTCAGCAGTTCCCACGCCCAGGTAATGGCTTCTTTCTTGAAGTAATCGCCAAACGACCAGTTGCCGAGCATCTCGAACATGGTGTGGTGATAGGTGTCGAAGCCAACATCTTCCAGGTCATTGTGTTTCCCCGACACACGCAGGCATTTTTGTGTATCGGCCACCCGCTTGGACGGGGGCGTGCCGTTGCCCAGGAAAAAGTCTTTGAACTGCGCCATTCCTGAGTTGTTGAACATCAGCGTCGGGTCGTTTTTCGCGACAAGTGGTGCTGAAGCCACAATCAGGTGTTGTTTGGACTGGAAGAAGTCGAGAAAATGCCGGCGTATTTCGTGGGAGGTCATAGTAAAATCGTAATTGGGGGCAAATTTACGCCAAAACTTGCGTTTATTCAGTCAGCTTTCCAAGTTTGCAGTATGGAAAACGGGGGGAAGCTGTACTACGGTATCAAAGAAGTAGCGGAGATGTTTGCGATCAATGCCTCCAAACTACGGTATTATGAAAAAGAATTTCCGACCCTCCAGCCCAAGAAAAACCGCTCCGGCGACCGCGTTTATACCCAGGCCGACATCGACCACCTGAAAGAGATTCTGGTGTTGACCAACGATAAAGGGTATACGCTACCAGGGGCCCGCGAATACCTTAAAACCCGCGACGCCAACCGGCGCGAACACGCCGTTTATATCAACAAGTTGAAGAGAATAAAGGCCGGTCTGGAGAAAATGCGGGCGGCTCTGGATAAGCCAGTTACACCCGAAGTTGAGCCAGCCACAGAACCGGAACCCGAAGACGAGTCAGACAACGCCCTTGTTTAATGAACACCCGAGTTATTGAAACTCTAAAGAGTTAGTTCGTCATAATTCACGTTTGTTTTTTGTCATTCCGACGAAGGAGGAATCTTAAAGCATCCTGATTAATCCGTTTGGATGTTTTAAGATTCCTCCTTCGTCGGAATGACAAATTCAGCGCTGTAAAAAGAGTTCAAACGGCTTAATCTTCACTGGCGCTTCTCTCCTCGCCTACAGTACCTTCATAAACGCAACCAGTGCCTTTTTCTCCGGTTGCGCCAAATTCAGCTTATCAAATGGTAACGTTTGGTTGGGGAGATTGAAGCCCAGTCCGTTGCCTCCCCCTTGATTGTAAAAATCGACGACCTCATCGAGGGTACGGAACACACCATTGTGCATGTAAGGCGCCGTACGGTCCACATGGCGAACGGTGGGTGTTTTGAAGGCGTACCGATGCGGGTCCCGGTTTGTTAGTATAAACTTACCGACGTCCGCATCAACTTGTTTACCAGCAATAGTGGCAGGTGTTCCCAGTACTTCGCTTTCCGTTTCCTGAAAGGCCGGAGGAACGGTGCCGTTGAACAAAGGAAAGAAATGGCAGGTTGCGCATTTGGCTTTACCCATAAACAAATTAAAGCCGTACTTCTCTTCGGCGGTTAACGCGGTTGTCTGCCCCCGAAAATACCGGTCTAAGCGGGAGTCCAGACTGGTAAGCGAACGAATATAGCTGGCGATCGCATTTTTGAGCGTTTGTTCCGTTATGCCTTCTTTATATGATTTGGCAAACAGAGTCCGGTACTCCGCATTTTGGCGCAGCGACTTAACCGTTTCAGGCAGTGACCCATGCATTTCCTGCTCGTTCTGAATTACATCACTTGCCTGATCTTCCAGAAAAACCACCCGCGAATCGGCAAATTGAACCGCCTGGAAAGCCACATTCAGCAGCGTGGGGGCATTGCGTTGGGTGCGATGCGCTGTCTGTTGACGACCATTCACGCCGATGGCAAGGCTTTTTGGTTCTCCATCCGTAAACGCCTTGTCGGGTTGATGGCAACTGGCACAGCTTCGGTTCCCATTTCCCGACAGAATTGGGTTAACGAACAACTTTTCACCCAGTGCCACGCGAGCTGGGGTTGGGCGTTGCTCATCGAGGTTGACAAAGTAGGTTGGGTTAAATACTCCCGAGTCGGTCAGGGTTCGGGCTGATGTGGACAATAGTCTGTTTTCCGTAAAGACAGGAATAGCAAGGGCTTTCTGGGCATCCAGCAACAAACTACTCAATACATTAGCCTGCTGACGGATGAAGCCAAGCCGATCAAATGTATCGAAGTCATGAGCTGACCGTAAAGTATTTATGGCGCTACCAAACGCCTGATCGAGTCGGGCGGAGAGATTGGCGTCCGTCTTGACCAGCTTGTAATACCCTACTTGCTGGTGCATCCGTTCGAGCGCGCTGGCGGCTTCGGGGAGCGAGTAGAACGCAATGGGCGAGTCGAAGCCGGTAATTCCGAGCGAGACAATCCGGAACACCTCAAGCCGCATGGCATCGAATATGTGGCTATCTGTCAGTTCATTATTCTCGGAAATTTTGCGCAGCCGATTGACATTCGAGCGAACGACGGCCGCCTGCTGAACCGCTTCGGTCTGGTTCGTGGAATCGAGCGCCGGGAATAAAAGCTCCTCCAATACCTGAAATCCCTCAGGTGCATTGATGCGCAGGTCGTCATCGACATCCGGAATATTCGGCCCGTTCAGGGAACGGGTTGTCTCCGGATTGTAATAGGCCGTCAGGAATTCAGTTCGTTTATACGCCAGTCGCGCCCGCCGGAAGGCCGTTTGAATAACCTGGTCTGATCGGTTGGCACTAATCACTTGCTGCAACTGGCTCACCGCGCTGTCGAGGTCATTGACATCCTCCATAAACACCTGCTTTATGGCCTGAGCGGGCATGGGTTTTGGCCCAATCAGGAACCCGTACATGGCGCATAAAAACAGCAGGCCCGCAATCAGCACAATGAGCCACCAAAGATTGAATCGTGTAGCTTCTGGAGTGGCCACAGGAAAAGATCGTTCTAAACGCATCACGCTTTTACCAGAAAAACAACATATAACAAAAACGCCTGACCGAAACAGAATTCCGGTCAGGCAAGTGTACGGTGGAATGTTTATCGGGGCAATCCTTCAATCAGAATGAGTTGGCTGGCCTGGTTTTCATCTTTACGTTTCGACCCACCATCAACACCTTTATATTTATCAGCCCGCCAAGTATGCCCCTGAATACCCAGCATAAATGTATTCGGGCGTCCTGTCACATCCGAGACATCGATCATGCCGCTACTTTCCCAGGAACCAAATTTCGACGTGCCACCCACGTTGTATTTGGCGGCATCGGCCTCGGTCCGGCGATGATCCAGTTCAATGATCGGTGTCAACTGTTTGGTGTTCAAGTTATATTGATACACATAGGCATCGTGTTTCTCATCACCATATTCGTTCGGATCTTCCATGATGTAGATGTAGTTGGACGTCACACAAACGTTATCAGGGTCCTGGAATGTCTTTGCAATGCCATTCCGATCATCGCCATTCAGGATTACCTCCAGTTTACCCTTGGTAGGGTCATTGGCATCCATAGTCAGTCGATAAATACGACCATACTTGGAGCGCGAATAATCGGCATTGACGCCCGTATTGTTCTGACCAGTAACGGCGAAGAACACTTCACGCCCGTTGGCTCCGCCCCCTTTCCGATAGTCCACATCTTCAACGCGGCCAAATTTAATGCCTTTCAACTCGTTTACTTTGGCATTGATCTGCGCCCCGGTCAGGGTTTTCTGATTTTCAATTTTGGTAAATTCGACGTCGTAGACGGTTCCCGGATTCATATCCATTTCCCGCTGATTGCCGTCGGGCCGACGCAACATATACAATGATCCATTCTCCAGATCGCCAACTGTGTTGGACATATACATAGCCAGTTGCCCGCCGTTCACATCCGAATCGTCGTCGCCAATCACAATGATCGTTTTGCCCGGATAAGCCGTCTTGGGTAATGGCAGTGCGTTCTCGGCACTCCAGCGGCCAAGCCCGGCCACTTCACGGGAGATACCCGCCTGCTGCGCATCGGCATCAACCCGAAGCGCGTGTGTGCGCGACTCCTGACCGCTCTCCCCGCAGGTGAGAAAGACGGGGCCAAAACCATGCTCTAATGGAGTAGCAAGGGTGGCTGAACATAACCGCCAGGTTCCACCGTCGGAGTTTAATACGTATTCGCCTTTGACCGGCTTGAACGATTTATCGAGCGTAATGCGCGATACGGCGAAGTTATCTTCATTGTTTACCAGGATCGTATAGTTCCCGTCTGGATTTTGAAAAATTCCGGCGCCATCGGCCGAGCCACCAAAAATATAGTTGGGCGACTGCTCCAATTGATCGTCACTGCTGAGCAGCGAATACAGTTTAACCGTCTCAGCGCTAACTCGTCCGCCCGAAGCACCCGGTAGTAATTTAGCCAATACCGGCGTTACAGATCGGTTTTGAACCGCAATGGCGGGGCTGTCCGTAAGGCGGTGATCGTTGCAGCCAGCCAACGCAACTAAGCTGAGTAAAGCAGTGGAGGAGAGTAAACGTTTGTGGGGAAACATAAGTAGACGGTTATAGGCAACTTTTACTTTTGCAAAGAAACCGCGTGTGCTTTACCTCAATATGAAGGCAGTATTAACAGATTAAAAATATTAAATTGGATTAATAACGCTTTCATTTTATCACCTGCCTATTCCTTGCCCACTGCCGGAATTCAATGAAAACTGGTTTTTCCCGACAGAAATCTGTAAGCTTGCGGGAGTCGACATAATTCATCCGATTGCTTACAAATTCCATCTGTTCGTTTCGTGCCTACTGATACCCAGCATCAAATTGCCCTTACACTCGTTCCGGGCGTGGGGAGTATTCTTATCCGACAACTGATCAGTTATTGCGGTTCAGCGACGGAAGTTTTCCGGTCACCGTTGGCTCGCTTACTGAAAGTACCCGGTATTGGCGAAGTGACAGCCCGTGCCGTTTTGAAACCCGGCGTCCTGTCGGATGCCGAACAGGTCATGCTCCGTCTGGAGAAACTGGGGGCTTCGGCACTGTTTTACACCGACAAAGCGTATCCAGGCCGACTTAAAAGTCTCTATGACGCCCCCGCCCTCCTCTATTTCCAGGGAACAGGTAACCTCAACGCGCCACGGACAATTGGCCTGGTGGGTACCCGGCAAGCGACCGAATATGGTCGGCGAATTACCCATGAAATCATTGAAGCGATCACGCCTTATGGAGTCAGTGTCATCAGTGGACTGGCGTATGGTATTGATATTGCAGCGCACCGTTCCAGTTTGGCCAATGGGTTACCAACCCTTGGGGTAATGGCCAGTGGTCTGGATATTATTTACCCCAACGTGCATCAGAAAACAGCCACGGATATGCTTATGCAAGGCGGCTTACTCACTGAAAGCAAACCCGGTACCAAACCCGACGCGCACCTGTTTCCAGCGCGCAACCGGATCATTGCCGGTTTGAGTGACGTGGTCGTTGTGGTCGAGGCTGCAGCCAAGGGCGGTGCGCTCATTACGGCCGAATACGCCAACAACTACCATCGGGAGGTGTTTGCCGTTCCGGGACAGTTGAATCAGGCCTTTTCGGCGGGCTGCAACAAACTGATTCGGGAGAACAAAGCACAGATTTATACGAGCCCAAAAGATATTATTGAAGCCCTCAACTGGGACAGAGCCCATGAGCCGGTTTCACCGAAGAATATACCGTCCGCGTTACCCGTCGATATAACGGAAGAAGAAAGCCAAATCCTGGCCCTACTTCGCCAATCGGCCGATCTGCATGTTGATGAGTTGAGCTGGAAAAGTCAAATTCCGATGGGACGACTGGCCTCTTTGCTCCTCACACTCGAATTTCAAGGATTTATCCGCTCCTTACCAGGCAAGAAATACGCCGTCGTTTATGTTTGACAAGGCTGATCTCGTTCCTCCACGGGCCATGAGGACACAGCCCACTCGCGCGTCAGCTAATCTATGTGGTCAAATGGGCCGTGGCCTCACGGCTGAGGGGCCGTTGACGCAAAAGCGGAATAATGCCTACTTTTGGCCTTTTAAAACCAACTCAACTCTTATTCACTACGTAATCCTATGCCCAATTTCAGACGATCTATCCTTAGTTTTTCTCTTAGTTTCTTTGCCCTATGCAGTTTTGCCCAAACCAATACTGGGCCAGCCAAGAGCGGTAATCCCATTTTTCCCGGCTGGTACGCTGATCCAGAAGGCGTTCTGTTCGGGAATCAATATTGGGTTTATCCGACCTACTCGGCTCCTTATGAACAGCAGGTATTTCTGGATGCGTTTTCTTCACCTGATCTGGTTACCTGGACAAAGCACAGCCGAATTGTTGACTCGACAGCCGTCAAATGGGCGAAGAAGGCCATGTGGGCACCGTCTATCGTTGAAAAAGGTGGACAATATTTTCTGTTTTTTGGAGCCAATGACATTCATGATTCGAAAAAAGAAGTTGGCGGCATTGGGGTAGCCGTTGCCAATAACCCGGCTGGCCCATTCCGCGACTATCTGGGCAAGCCATTGGTGGGCGAAATCCATAATGGGGCGCAACCCATTGATCAATACGTTTTTAAGGATCAGGACGGTCAGTATTATTTGGTATACGGCGGCTGGGGCCACTGCAATATTGCCCGACTGAAAGACGACTTTACAGGTTTTCTTCCATTTCCTGACGGCACCACTTTTCGAGAGATAACGCCCAAAGGATATGTTGAAGGGCCGACCATGTTCATTCGACAGGGTAAATATTACTTCATGTGGTCGGAGGGCGGCTGGACAGGTCCTAACTACTCCGTTGCTTATGCTGTAGCCAAGTCCCCTTTCGGTCCGTTTGAGCGAGTGGGCAAGATTTTGCAACAGGACCCCAACGTGGCTAGGGGAGCGGGGCATCACTCGGTTATTCAGGTGCCCGGCACCGATGACTGGTACATTGTTTATCACCGACGCCCCTTAACCGAAACCGACGGCAACCATCGGGAAACCTGTATCGATCACATGTATTTCGACGCTGACGGCGCCATCAAACCGGTTAAAATTACTGTCGATGGTGTAGAAGCCCGTTCACTGAAGTGATTTCCAATAGCCTAATTAAACCAGCCAATTGACCACTTCGCTAAACAATATAGGTTGCTTCCTTGTCATCAGACTTGAACAAAACTGATGTCAATTATGGGAAGAGGTGATAAGAAGTCGAAAAGAGGAAAAATATCACAGGGTTCCTATGGCAAATCTCGCCTTGGAAAAGCAAAGAAATCAGCCATTCCCAAGCCTGTTGACAAGCCACAGGAGTAAGCAGACAAAAAGCGCCGTTATCTTAGTTGATAACGGCGCTTTTTGTCTGCTTACGAACCTGTCGATCACGCATGCTTAGTCTGCTGGTTCGTTGTTCGTCACCGTAAGCGTTACAGGAATGTTGCCCCGTGTAGCATTTGAGTACGGACACACCTGGTGGGCTTTAGCGACCAGCTCTTCTGCGACGGCCTGATCGACGCCCGGTACGTTAACATCCAGCGTGACAGACAGCCCAAAACCACCCGTATCCAGCTTCCCAATGCTAACATCGGCCGTTACCGTTGTTGTGCCCGTTTTTACTTTTCCCATGCGGGCTACCAGATTGAGGGCGCTATCAAAACAAGCCGCATAGCCAGCGGCAAATAGCTGCTCAGGATTGGAGTAGGCACCACCCGACCCACCCAGCTCACGGGGTGTGCGAACGTCGAGGTCCAGAACCTGGTCGGATGATGTTACGTGGCCATCGCGGCCGCCGGTTGCCGTAGCATGAGCTGTATATAAGGCTTGAAACATGGTTGTGTTGATTAATTATACTGTTTTGGTAAGTTGTTGTAAAATGGTTTGTAGTTGGTCTCGCAGATTGACAATCTGCTGATTGTCCAGCTTCAGGCTCTCCTGCAATTGGGTTGGAATGTCCATCGCTTGTGCCTGCATGCCCCGCCCGCTTTCAGTGAGTTGAATGGTCACCTGACGTTCGTCGGCTGGGTTGCGCTGTCGGGTTAGTAGCCCCTTCTGCTCCATCCGCTTGAGCAACGGCGTCAGTGTTCCGGAGTCCAGTAACAACCGTTCGCCAATTTCACCAACGGTTCGATTGTCTGACTCCCATAGTAAGAGTAGTACTAAATATTGAGGATACGTTAAATCAAGCTTTTCGAGTAAAGGCCGATACTGCGCCGTCACCTGTCGCGAAAGCGCGTACAACGGAAAACAAAGCTGGCTGTCCAACAAAAGCTTATTCATCGCCCAAAATTATATTGTGCACAATTTATTAACCACGCTACTACGTTAAAAGTTTAGTTTTTGGTTCATTTTACACTACTCATTGCCAAAACTTACACATAACTCGCTGTAAGAAAATCGCTTATATACCTTTACCAACAACTAAACGCACGGCATTCTGCCTGTTAAAGGGAATGTTTTATAAGCGCAAATCGTCCATTGAGGGCTGCATTCAGCGGGCAACGCTAGGAATAATATATGCTGCCAACGCTTCAAAGGGAAGCTTTGCTTTCCATGAATTATAGTTTCCACCCGTAAAGACTACGACCAATTTTAAATCGTCGATCAGCATTATATACTGACCGCCGTTCCCCGAAGCAAACAGGACATCGTGTTTGAAGGAATTCGTGACCAGTTGTTCCCGGTACCAGTAATAGCCATAGTACGTTGGTTGAGGCTGAGCTCGTTTGGTTCGGGAAGAGCCAACAAACGAAAAGTTAGAGATGGCGGTAACGGCTCTTGTCGATTTATCGATCCACGCTTTTGACACGATCTGTTTGCCCTGCCAATTCCCCTGATTCGCGACCAGTTGACCTATTTTCAGCATATCAGCGGGACGAATGAAAAATGAACCGGCCGTCATACCATGTTGAGCCGAATCCATTGTCCATCGATACCTACTAATGCCTAATGGCTTGAACAGGTATTTTTCAGCAAAGGCTACAATCGTCATCTTTGAGGCATTGGCAATGACACCACTCAAAATCATGGGCGCAGCGGACGTATAAGCCCAATGCGTTCCCGGCCGATTCGCCAGCGGTAGATCCAACGAAAACTTAACCCAGTCTTTGCTCTGCGACATAGCTTCTTCACAATCCCTGGTACCGTTGAATTCCTCACAATCGAAGCCTGTTTTCATGGTCAGCAAATCGTCGAGTGTCATTTGGTCTTTTCGGCTGTCCCAGTGCTGATAGCTCGTGTATTCAGGAAAAAAGCTATAGACCCGCTGAGCGGTGTTCCTGATAAACCCTTTATCAATGGCAATACCCGTTAACAGGCTGGCAATCGATTTGAACGATGATCGGGAATCGTGTAAACTATCCGAGGTGTAGCCGTTGGTGTAATGCTGGTAAACGGTGACACCATTTTGACTAATGAGCACCGCATGCATATTCGGATAGCTATTCTGCTCAATTTTGTGCGTCAGGCTATCGAGTAAGGGTAACTTCCTAGGAATCGGTTGCGCGTAGGAAAATGGACTTACTAAAATAAAAATCAGGAGGACCTTTTTGGCATTTTCCATTAGACTAAACAGCTGCGCTAGAAGATGGTATGTAAACCTCGCCGGTAAATATACGGCGCACACATGAGCGCTCTGCGAACCTACCCTTATGGTAAACCCTGGTATTGGGCGTATCAGGCCACTACTGTCACGAAAAAACAGTTACAGACTCGTTCAATATTAAAACTCTTTCTCACCAAACTCATTGGTGGGTAGTTTGACGGGCTTACTCCGCTGACGGAACGAGTAGCTGATGTTCAGCAGCAAAATATCCCGCTCCTGAATATAATTGGTAGTGGTGTAAAAATCGACACCCCGCGTCGTAATCCGCTGCTCGTTGCTGGCCAGCCAGCCCAGCCCTATGTTTTGCCATTGAAACATGACCGAGAGCCGGTTCTGAACAAAACTTTTCTTAATGGATAAATTTGGCACAAAGAAGCGGGAATCTTCTCCCTGCGCGGTGATTCGTTGGGAGAGGTAGTTCAGATTGGCCTGTAGTACCCAACTCGTGGCGGGTTGTAGGGTAGTATTGGCATTTAGCGAGTAAGCCCACGCCTGATTGCTGAATACCACTGCGTTTTGAAACAGCTGACCCGAAAGCAGCGACCGGTAGACCGTACCGCCTACATATAATTTCCAGCGTTTGGTGAGGGTCAGGTCCGAGGTTAATTCTATACCGAGCCGTTGGGCCCGTCCGGCATTGGTATAGAGCCGGTTCAGGATTGTATCCGCATAAACACTGTTGACCCGGTTGACGATGTTCTGCACATTTTGATGATAGAGCGTAGCCTGCCATGTACTCCGGCCAAGGGTTCGGGTTACGCTCAGTTCGCTAAGGTCAACAAATTCGGGCTGCAATGCCGGATCACCCTGTTCGAGGGTTTCGGAGTGTTCGCGTTCGGGCAGCGGGTTAAGGGCCAGATTGCTCGTACGCTGCACCCGACGACTGTAGCCCAATCGTACCAACCAATCGTCTTTGGGCCGATAGACCAGATTGAGGGAGGGAAACAGATTGTTCAGGGTCAGTGGGTAAGTTTGCCCCTGTGGACGGATGTCTACCTCCCGCTGAGCCGACTCGAAACGCAGTCCCGCCGTATACTCCCAACCCTTCGTTTTGTGATAGTACTGGCTGTACAGACTATGGATCTGATTAGTAATGTCGGCTTTTCCGGTAAAAGCATTGATGACCAGCAGCGGTGCACCCCGACCATCCTGGTTTAGGTACCGATAATCGCCGTTGTCGTTCTGAAGCCGGTACTGGTAGCCCGCTTCGAGCCGCCCACCGGCCAGTGGCCAGGTCACATCGACATTGGCCCGAAGATTACCAATCGGCCGGGCGGTGGTTGTATACGTGTATTGTAGCGTATCACGGCTGTCGGTTCGCCGAACATTCAGGTTGCGCGTAAACCCGTCCAGATAGTCGTATTCGTAGAGCACACCCGTACTCAACGTGGCTTTGTTGGCGAAGGTATGCGTGTAGTCGAGGTTGGCGGTAAAAAACTGCCCCCGCTTCCGGACCAGGTTGGCGTTAAAATAGTTGATCTGACTAATGAGTAAGCCCGTCTGCCGGTCCGTTGTCCGGTTGTTGTAGACCAGATCCGCAATACGGTCTTCTGTCCGATGCCCATAATACAAACCCGCCGACCACACATTGGTTTTGTTGGGTGTAAAGCTTACGGCCAGCCGGTTCGTAAATGTATAACGATCAAAACTCCGTTCACCTATACTCGGAAAACGCGTGAAGCGGTTGCTCAGGATTGTGTAAACGTCGCCCTCCCGCCGACCGGCCAGGTCATTCCGCAGATAGGCCGTACTAAGGGTCCAGTCCCAGCGGGCTGTTCGATAACTGATCGATGCATCTGAGCTATACCGAACTGGATTTCGGGCATTATCAAAGGCATTCAGACTTGGCAGTCCGCCCTGAAGATTGACCAGTACAGACAACCCCAAATCAGCCCCGGACTTGGTGGTAATGGCAATTATACCCGCCTTGCCATCCGGGTCATAACGGGCCGAGGGTGTGGTAATGACCTCAATGGTTTCCATTGTATTAGCGGGCAGTTGGTTGAGCAAAGTGCCCAGATTGGCCTGTACGGGCTTTCCATTCAACAGCACCAGAAAACCGTTGGCTCCCCGCTGCGTGACTTCCCCTTCTGCGTTGATACTAATCCCCGGCAAGTTTCGTAATAGATCCGTTGCTGTTCCGCCCACTGCTGAGCCAAACTGCGCGGCCCGGTAGGTTTGCCGGTCGGCTTTTACGGTCAAATCAGCCCGCTGTCCCGTTACCACGACTTCGTTTAACTGGTTCTTTGACGGTTCGAGCAGCAACGTCCCCACATTGAGCACGTCTCCACGTCTAAGGGTAACGAAGGTCGTCTGGGGTTTATAGCCAATAAAAAACGTTTTAAGCCGGTATTGTCCGGGGGTAACCTGCGTGATGTGAAAGACGCCCACCGAGTCCGAAAGAGCGCCCGTTACGGCCACGGAATCCGCCGGTCGATAAAGCGCGACACTTGCAAAAGGGATAGGTTTGGTGGTTGATCCATCCACCAGGAGTCCCCGGAGTTCAGCCTGTCCAACAACGAATTGGCTGTAGCAGGCAAGAACGAACAGGAGCAGCAATCGTCGTTTCATTCCTATGCACCAGTCGAATACGGATGATAGGGCTTGTTCCTCTTCGTGTTCTTCCCGCTATTTTTCATGTCGTTACTCCGGTAAACCTTCATCTGCCACAAAGGTATTTGAGCGCTATCAGACCTGAATGGTCAACTCTTAGCTGATTTTGGTATTTTTGAAACAACATTGGCACAAACGTGAATTTTTTACGACTCCATGACCAAACCAGAGCCCATTGCCTTTCAGACAAAGAACAAGCTGGAAAATGAGCGGTTATTTAAATTATCTCGTTTTAAGGAGGTTATTAAACGAACACAACCGCACAAGCATGATGGTTATTTTGAATTGATCGTCTTACTGGAAGGAGCTGGGTTTCATTGGGTGGATACGAAGCTTATGCCGATTGCACCGCCCATGACCTTTTTCCTTTCTCCAGGGCAACTGCATTGCTGGCAGCTCACGGCCATACCCAAAGGGTTCGTAGTCATGTTTCGAGCCGATTTTATCGATCCCAAACACAGTGCCGATCTGTACCCGCTGGTGCAACAACTCGAACAAAAACGGGAGATTACCTTACTCGATCCTACTCCCATAGTCGACTTGCTGATTACCATCGAAAACGAGTACACGTCTCCGTCGGCACACCATTTTGTCATTTTACGGGCACTCACACAGATTCTGCTGGCCCGACTACTAAATATGGATCAGCAGGAGACGGAAGCTCCTAAAACAGGAGACCTTACGTTTCGTCGGTTTACTGAGCTATTGCGGCAGCCCGGACCCGTAGAACACCGGGTTTTTTATTATGCGGAGGTCCTGGGCGTCTCTCCCCAGCATTTAAATACCATTTGTCGCCGGGTGCATGGCAAATCTGCCAGTGACCTGATTAACGAACACATTGTACTGGATGCCAAACGTTATCTTTTACATACGGATCAAAGCATTTCTGAACTGGCAGAACAGCTCGGGTTTGCCGACCCGTCACATTTTGTGAAGTATTTCAAAAAAATGACGGCTCATACACCAGCCTCCTTTCGGAAACTCTATGGGTTCTAAAGAACCGCCACCTTCAAGGTGGCGGCTGAGTCCACAAAAAAGAAGCCCAACAAAGTCAAGCTTCTTTAACCAACCTAATCTTATAATGGCCAAATATAGACCGCGTACAGCGTGCTTAATCGATTAATCGACCAATCAGGTCAACTCATAGACGGATTAGTAATTTCAGTCTACGAATGAAAGCTTATTCAGCCCGTAAGAATTTCACTGAATTCATGAGCCCCGTTTTAACTTTCTGAAACGGGATGGTGACAAAGGCTATTAAGACCGGCAAAAGCCCAGCCACGACAAATACCCACCACGGAATATCAATTTTATACTGAAAATCCTGTAACCAGCGGTTCATGGCAAACCAGGCCAGGGATGAGGCAATGACGATGGCAATCAGAACCAGCTTCAGAAAATCTTTCGATAGCAGCAAAACGATACTCCCTACCGACGCACCGAGTACTTTGCGGACGCCGATTTCCTTGATCCGTTGTTGAGCCGCAAACGAGGCCAGCCCAAACAAGCCTAAATAGGAAATCAGCATGGAAATGATCGTACACGTCCGGACAATCCATGCCGTGCGGGCTTCGGCCCGGTATTTTTTCTGAAGATCTTCGTTTAGAAAGGTGTTCTAAAACGGTTTCATGGCTATTTTCAGATAGTACTGGATAAACATGGCTGGACTACTGGCTACGGCTTAACTAGCGCCTACCTTACTGAATCAGTGAAGTAGGCGCTAGTTGAACGAGTGACGAAATGCCAGGGGGGTAAATTTGGTTTTGCTCTTGAATAACTTACTAAACGACTGGGGGTGTTCGAAACCCAGCATGTAAGCAATTTCACTGACCGACGAATCGGTCGTCGATAATTTTTCTTTGGCCTTATCGACGACTTTATTGTGAATATGTTGTTGGGCATTTTGCCCAGTCAGCATCTTCAGCAAACTACTCAGGTAGGTAGGTGACAGATTGAGTTGATCGGCCATGTATCCGACCGTTGGCAAACCGTTTTTTTGCAGCGTATCGCCAACAAAATAAGCCTCCAGTACAGCTTCAAACCGGTCAAGAACTTTATGGTTGGTAATCTTCCGTGTAATGAACTGACGCTGGTAGAACCGGTCGGCATAATTGAGCAACATGTCGAGCTGAGCGATGATGATATTTTGACTGAACTTGTCGATGGGTGTCTGGTATTCCTGCTGAATTTGCTGGATGATACCGACGATCATGGCTTCCTCTTTCTCCGACAGAAATAGCGCTTCGTGAATGGAGTAATCAAAGTAGTCATACTGTCGGATCAGTGTAGCCAGGGGTGTATGCCACAGAAAATCAGGATGTATCATTAGGAGCCAGCCCGTATGCTCGTGCGACTCATTGGCAGCGACGGTAAGTACCTGACCGGGGGCCAGAAAGACCATGACACCCTCGTCAAAATCGTATGCCTGCTGGCCATACTTCATCCGGCCATTGAAATTCCATTTCAGAGCAATCGAATAAAAGTTGTTGACGATGCTTTTCGGCTTGTCAGTCCGTTGTGGTTTGACGTCCTCAAACCGGACTACACTAATCAGCGGGTGGGCTGGTTTGGGCAGGCCCGCCAACTGATGATAAGCGGCTATTGTATCAAGTTGGTGCAGTGATTCGGTCGGCATAATTCAACGGGTTGATTACCTGGTTCCAGTTTAGGTAAAACCAGGCAACGCGTGTTAGACATTATACAATACGGAAAAACCATCTTTGAGTGCAGTCGGCTTTCGGCCAAGTAGCTTTTCCAGGTCAGGGCTGATTGCGTCTTCCTGTCCGTTGGCAATGTCGGTTATAAATCCGACTATTCTCCGAGCCACCACATCCGATAATCCGCGTCCGATTAGCTGGGTTTCGAAAGTGACGGGGTCGGCCGGTGTATAGGTCACTGACTTGCCCGATAGATCGGTTAGGGCAGCGGCTACGTCATAAAAGGAGTACGACTCACTGCCCGTGAGCCGGTATATCAGGTTACCTTCGTGCTCGTTGGTCAGAGCATTCGCTATCGCTTCGCCCATCTCGCTGCGCAGCGCAAGCGCGACTCTTCCCTGCTCGGCTGGTACGTAGATTCCGCGTGCAAACACAGCGTCTCCGCCCACAAACTGCGGGATAGCGTCCAGGTACAAACTGTTCTGAAACAGCGTATAGGGCAGTCCACTTTCTTTAATATAATCTTCGGTTTGAAAATGCCCATCCATCAACTGGTTGACCAATGTGGCACGGTCTTTCAATGCCCGGCTCGTATAAGCCATTCGTTGAACATGTGCTTTTTTAGCCGCATCGACCACATTCTGGTGTTGGCGAACCCGATTCTCTTCATCCGTACCGGCAATCAGCAAGACAGTTTCGACCCCCTGCATGGCGTTGTCGAGAGCGTCGGTATCGTCGTAGGTACCCACGCGTACGGTCACCCCCTGTTCAAGGAGATTAATACCTTTGTTCTTGTCCCGTACGAAGGCGACAATCTGGCTGGCTGGCAATTTTTGCAGTAACTGGTGAATGACTGCGTTACCCAAGTGGCCTGTAGCCCCGGTTACTAAGATCATAACGTTGTTTTGTTTTGGTCCCAACAAAGGTCCGTCAGACTTACTACCTAGACGTAGCCTGATTCATGCTTGTTGTAGCTAGATTAACTGTTTTCCGGCGAATCGAGGGCAACGAATTTACCGACAACAGAACCAGGGAAATCTGGTAGCGGATTTGGCAATGGGCACCGGCAGCCGATTAGGTTGGTTCTACTTCCAGGTAGCTGCGCCTTCTGTAACCAATGCCAGTACGGGAGCAAGGCCCATCTTTTTCGGTTTAGTAACCTTTAGGCATCCTTTGCCCTTTAGAATAGGCATTGACTGTTGACTATACCAAGCCGTTGTATCACGAACTGGCCCTAAATAGACCATGAGGTAAGTATCCGTAAGCCGTAGCCCAACAAAATTTTTTCCTTTTAGCATAACCTGTTCAATACCGCCTTTGGGCCCGCTTCCGGCTTTGGTGTGATACGGTTGGCTGGTCATACCCCCAATTGATAATAGCTGTTCTTTAAGAGTCGCGTAGCATTGTTCCAACATGGCTGATAAGGGGTCTAAACAGGTATATAATGATATGGCTATTGTAAAAGACAATCTATACTTATGAGGCCTCTCTTTCAAACGGGTGTCTTTGACCCATCCGTCCCCGCTGTGATTAATGGGATTTCTCAGAAACGAAATGGATTCTGCTATTAGCTTTTTTACCGTTTACCAATTACCGATGTTAACTGTTTATCGATAGCTACTTTATAGGGTCCACTCCATGTACAAAGACTGGTTTCAAAAAAGCGATTTTCGTTTATCAGTTTTTTGTCCCTTAAAATAGTAGTAGCGAAGGCTATTATTTTACTATTGACTTTAAACTGAATACCACATCTGGCTTCGCTGAAGTTGGTAAAAACAACTACTGTATCGGCTCGCACAGTTCCCTTATAGATTTTTTTGACCTTAATCGTATAAGCTCTCATTTCGCCCATTTCCAGGTCAGCACTAGCTTCGGCCAATACAGTCCCCATAAAAATAGCCGGTGCCCCGTCTACACTCTCTTTAATTGTTCGAGCCATATTACAACTGCATCCATAACCGCTTCCGACAGCCATCATGACGATCAGGAACCAGGTAAATTTTAGCCAATAGAACTTCATAAAAACAAGGTACATCTATACAAAAATACCTCCTTTCTAGCTTTGATGGATGCACAAAGCAAAGAAAGGAGGTTCTTGTTTAGGCTGCCTCTCTTAGCTCTTGTTCAGGCAGTTAAAGAGCTACAGCAGTCCGTTTTCCACTTAGTCATGCGCCGGTCATCGCGTTTTCGCTTTCGTTGGCTTGCCGACTGGCGTTGGTTCAATAGGCGCAACGGGCGGCAGTACAGGTTCTGGCTCATTCACTGGTTGGCGGTTTCTGCTGCGCCCCTCATGAAAGATTACGAAACCGATAAGCGCAATCAGTAACACGTTGCAAATCAGGTCGATTGTATCCCCTGTATGCGCTAGCGGAGGATCAAACCGAAACTCAACCGTGTGCTTACCAGCCGGAATACGCAAGGCTCGCAAGACATAGTTTGCCCGAAGATGGGGCGCTGGCTTGCCGTCGATAAAGGCCTGCCAGTCGGACTCACCCCGGTAATAGATCTCCGAGAAAACGGCCAGTCCATCACGAGCCGCATTGACTTCGTACAACAACTTATCCGGGCGATAACTCGTCAGTTGAATCGTACTACCCGTATGATCCAGCGTAGCGGGCAAATTCCCTAATTGTGCCGCAAACCGTTTATCGACAACCGCCGAATCGCGTGGATTCAGGGTTTTCATAGCCGCCATCTCTTCGTCGGCATTATTAACCTGTTGCACCGTGCCCACAAACCAGGCAGCGCCCATCACTTCAGGATTTGGCAGCGCAATGGGTCCAGCCGGAGTTTGCTGCGGATCATTTGGATTGGGTTGCCCATTTTGAATGACGTATTTCGCATTCAGCATATTCAGAATATGGAGTGTGTTGTTCTGAAAAGCGAAATTGATCAGTTCGTTATACCGCCGTAATCGGGTTGTGTTGTAGCCTCCAATAGATCGGTGAAAATAGGACGTCCGGTTGGTTTCCATGAAGGAACCCGTCTGGTCGAAAACCCGATATCCCAGCGATTTGTCCTGCAAGATCTGCTGATCGGCCGAGGTGGGTTCAAACAAAACGCTGGCCTGCGTTTTCGACACAAAATCTTCATTATTCAGGAAACGCTTGTCGACAGCGAACAAATCGAATACGACGATGGCCAGTATCAGCGGATAGAACAGGGTCGCTTTAACTTTATTGGTCAAAAACAGCCAGACTGCTGCTGCCGTCAGTAAAATCAGGATAACAGACCGAATGGCATCGGCCCGAAACAAACTCTGTCTATCGCTAATGAGGGCGGTCTGGAACTCCCGGGCAGCTTCACCAAAATAGCGGGATAAGATTGGGATATCGTTTGGTGCCTGGAAGCTAAAAAACGAGCCACCTACCAGGGCCAGTACAGCTGCTAAACCAGCGGTTAGCCCTAAACTGATCAGTAGTGGTTGCTTTAACTCGGCCAGCGTTAGTTTCTGGCTCACAATTCGCTGAATGCCTAACGCTGCCCCTGCCGCTATGAATAACTGCGCCAGGCAAAAGGCCATCGTCATGGCCCTGAACTTGTTCAGATATGGCAGGTTATCGAACAGAAACTCATTGAAGAAGAGTAAGTTTTTTCCCCAGGCCAACATGATCATCAGGGCCGTTGCGCTCAACAGCCACCACTTAATGGACCCCCGGATTACAAACATACCCAGCACAAACAGAAACAATAAAGCAGCGCCTGCGTAGGCCGGTCCACCCACCATCGGCTGATCGCCCCAGTAGGTAGGTGCCCCAAGTTCAGCCATTTGCTTAGCGGCTGCCGGATCGACCCCCCGGTTTGTCATGGCTTTATAAAACTCGGATCCGGTGGTTAGTCCTCCACCCGAAGCGCCCCCGAAAGCATTGGGAATAAGCAGGGTGAGCGTCTCCGCTTTCCCGTAACTGTAGGTAAAGGCATAATCCTTATCCAATCCTCCTTTAGACTCACTGCTGGGCGATTTTCCATCGGGGTTAGTTGTTTTAGCGGTTAGCTCCGATTTACCCCGAATCGTTTCTTTAGTGTATTGGTTAAGCACGAGTAACCGCTTTCCGAAACTACCGGCAGCCACGGCACTCACAACGGCCAGGGTAGCCAAGCCAAGTAGTAACTGCCGCGTTTTGCCTGAGCGGATAAGCGCAATACCTTCGATTACCACGTACAAAGCAGCCGCCATAAACAGGTAATAAGTAATCTGAATATGATTAGCGCCCAATTCCATACACATAAAGAAGCCCATCAGGGCCGCTCCAACCCAGTAACGCCCCCGCAGCGCGAGTATGATTCCGGCATACATACCAGCACCATACGCCATGGCAAATAACTTGGAAACGTGGCCTGCTTCGAGGCTCACAATACCGAAGGTCCCGAGCCCGTAGGCCGCTGCTCCCAGCGCAGAAAGCCAGGCGTTACAGCCCAGCACGATGAGCAGAATATACATGCTCAACATGACCATAAAGACAATACTGGCCGTGTTGGGTAATACATTGACAACGGCCATGACGCCCTTATACACCAGAATATAGGGGTAATTGAAGTCAATCATGTAGCCGGGCATGCCACTAAAGACGGCATCGGTCCAGAGCGGCTTTATGCCGGTTTCCTTGGCAATTTCACGGATTTCCCGGGCAGATGCTGAGGCCTCCTGCACATCATGCATCGATAGGGTTTTGCCCGACATGACGGGCGAAAAATAAATGATAGCCAGCACAAGTAGACCCAGCACGGCGATCAGATGTGGGAGCAGGCTGGTCCGCCGATGCGGTTGAGAAAAGGGTGGTTGGTTCATAAAATCAACGGATACGTAGCCCAAAGATACGGCTTTGTAGCAAAACGGATAAATAGCAGGGCTGATTGTTGGAACAGCACTGTTGCAGACTATGGCATTATTATTGATAGCAGAGTAATAATAAGTCGCTGTGTTAGTATTTTTTTAAAAAGCATCTATTTTGCCCTGACACACCCATATCCTCTCATGTTACCAATTCGAGCATTTTTGGCCTTTTTAATTTAATTTAATTTTGTTTGATATATAAAATAAACAAGAAGCCCAGGAACGTTAAACTATAAAATGGACCTTGAAATCTCGTTAAAGCCTATTTTCGGCATAAAATATACATACCGTTTAATCAATTTTTGAGCATAGTAGTATACTAAATTTCAACATTCTAATAAGCAACTAATCACGGCCTCCAGCAACCCGAACAGATGAGTATATATCTCACTATCAGTCCAATAGACTCTATATACCCAAATTAGGCAAAAATAAAACAGTAGCCTGCTCGTATTCATCTGGCAGACAGTACCCCTTGGGGTGCTTTTTTTTTGTAGTGCCTAAAGTAACCGTCTTCATGCTACCGTAGTCTAAAATTTCAAATCTAACCCATAGATTCTACTACTATCAATACTTTAATGAAGACGAAACGCCATATCCTCATCGCAGACGAAAATCAGTACGTTGTTGATATACTGGTCCAAACGCTGTCAAAAGATTTTAAGATTACAGTGGCGAATACAGGACAGGAAGCAGCTCGGCTATTAATCCAGGGAAACCGTTTCGACACCGTGCTGACCGAGTTGGAATTACCTTTCTTTAATGGCCTGGAGTTAACAAAGCTGATTCGCATGAGCCACTTGACATCGCAAACGCCGGTAATCATTCTCTCCAATGTGTCGGACAGTACGACCCGAATAGAATGTCTGGAACAAGGTGTCGATGCGTTCTTATCCAAACCATTCAACCCATTAGAGGTAAAAGCTAAACTCCATGCCCTTCTCCGGCGTGCTGATTTATCAAATCAGGAGACTCAGGATAACCATTCCCCTCAGCTCAAGTCTGAGAACAAAACCTCATGGCCCCACCGCTCACGCATCGTCTCCATGCTTCTGGGTGATCTGGCGGTATCGTAAGTTCACGATACACGATACCGCAATGACTGCTTCCAACCGTCAAATACGTTGAATCGACAAACGTGATGCCATTAAGCATTCGGAAACCGCTCCGGATTCAGGATAAGCAGGGCAGTTTTTCACTACACCACTCCTCTACTCAATTCATTATTCCTTATTTCTATCATTCGTTACCCTTCATGCCAGCGTATCTGGTCAATCCCTTTGCAGGCATAAATTCCTGCTTATAAAGACAAAAAAATGCCTATAATCTATGTCTTATTGGTAATAGAAGACGATCTGATCGCTAACCGGATTGCCAGTCTGGTTGGTTCAGGTCATTCGATAGTACGCTTTAAGGAGATAAACGAATCGGAACGATGGCTGACAGATAACCAACAGGTCGATCTGATCATTACGGATAGAACGAACGGGGATGTGATGGTAAGCTTGGTTCGAAACAAACGAGATTACCGATTGGTCCCTTTTCTCATCGTGTCGCGTTTGGGCGAAAGTCCTTTAGAACAAGCTACCCTGGCTACTGGAGTTACTGACCTACTGGCCATCAACGAAGATAACTACCGAATTCAGACCAAAATCAGTTACTATCTTTCCCTAAGCGATCAGATTCGGACATTCGATAACGCACGCCCAATAACTACCCCAACTCAGTTCAGATTACCCTGGTGGAAACGCTTTCTCGACATTAGTGTTTCGTTCACCATTCTGCTGTTGTTGTCACCTATGCTGCTGGTCGTTGCGATCGTTATCGTTCTCGACTCGAAAGGGCCGGTCATTTATCGGTCAAAACGGGCTGGCGCCAATTTTCATGTGTTCAACATGTATAAGTTCCGAACCATGAAAGTAGAAGCGGATCAACTACTGGGGCAACTGGCCTCGAACAATATCTACGACAAAACAGACCATAAAAGCGATGTGTCAATTAATGGCTCAATAACGTGTAGTGCTTGCGAAGCCAATGGTGTACCCTGCCAGAAGTTGCTGTTTGATCATGATCGCCACATTTGCGAAAAACATTATTTACAGGAAACGCAGGGCAAAGCGAAATTTATGAAGTTCCGCAACGATCCCCGCATCACCCGAATTGGCACGTTCCTACGCAACAGTAGCATTGATGAACTCCCCCAACTGGTCAATATTCTGGTGGGTGATATGTCATTAGTCGGGAACCGCCCCCTGCCCCTTTATGAGGCCGAGAAACTTACCTCCGATGAATTTGCCAAACGATTTGCCGGGCCAGCTGGCTTGACCGGCCTGTGGCAGGTAAAGAAACGGGGTAAAGGCCAGGGACCTATGTCCGATAAGGAACGGACGTTACTGGACATTGAATACTCTACTACATTTTCGTTTAAAACAGATGCATTGATCATCTGGCAGACAATATTCAGTTTATGGCAAAAAGAGAACGTGTAGGCGGCACCGACGAGTCGACGCTCGTCTCGATTATCACCATCAACTACAACCAGGCTGAAGTGACCCGCCAGTTCCTGGAATCGGCAAAAAACCTAACCTACCCAGCCTACGAAATTATTGTGGTTGATAATGGCTCCGTAGAACCGTTTGCGAATACGGTGGATGTGAACCAGTATCCTCATCTGCGATACATCCGATCTGAGGTCAATTTAGGTTTTACGGGTGGTAACAACCTGGGTATGCAGGAAGCGCAGGGCAATTACTTTTTCATCGTCAACAACGATACTGAGCTATCGCCGACCATTCTGGAAGACCTGCTCAAACCCTTTGCCGGACGCCCTGACATTGGTGTCGTTTGCCCAAAGATCAAGTTCTACGAGTCTCCTCAATTGCTGCAATATGCGGGGTACAGCCCCATCAATATGTATACTGGCACGGCAACGGCTATCGGTAGCAACCAAACAGACAATGGTCAGTTCGACGAGCCTCATGCCACCAACTTTGCGCATGGCTGCGCCATGATGATTCGCCGAACGGTTGTGGAACAGGTTGGGCGATTTGCGGAGCGCTTCTTCCTGTACTACGAAGAGCTGGACTGGTCGCAACGGATACGAAACGCAGGCTATCTGATTTATTATCAACCCGCTGCATCTATTCTGCATAAAGAGTCCATGTCGGTTGGGCAGCACAGTCCGCTAAAAACCTATTACCTGACACGCAACCGGATTTTGTTCATGCGACGTCATTGCTCTGTTTTTCAGCGTATGGTTTTTTACTCGTTTTTTACATTTTGCATTTTACCAAAGCACATGGCTTCCTACCTGCTTACCGGCCAGTTGACACATGCCAAAGCGTTTATGAGGGGTACGTTCTGGAATTTAAGGTCGGCCAGCGTATCGCCGGTCTAGTTCATAATAGTTGTATGACACTCGTTTATTATATACTTGGCTGGACGTTCTGCCTGCTCACCTTCCTGGTTTTTTATACCTACCTGGGCTACGGCCTGGTGGCCTGGGTATTGGTTAACCTACGGGCAGGCCAGTCGAAGCAAGCCCAGGGAGTTGTCGTATCCAATCAGTGGCCAGATGTGACGATGGTTGTTCCGGCCTATAATGAGTTAGCTTACCTGCCGGATAAACTACAGAACTGCTTACGCCAGGACTATCCGGTTCAGCATCTGCACTTTCTGTTTGTCGTGGAAGGATCTACAGACGGATCGGTCGAGTATCTGGAAAAGCGAAAGCTGAACGTGCCCAACCTGACCATCCTCTCGGGCGCCCAGCGGCTGGGTAAGATTGCCGCCATGAACAAGGCAATGCGCCTGGTAAACACGCCCATCACTATTTTCACCGATGCCAATACCGAACTGAATCCGGAAGCGGTGAGCCGGTTGACCAAACGCTTCGACGATGAAACGGTAGGCGCCGTAACCGGCGAAAAACGCATCCGTTTGCAGGGCGAGGAAGCGGCTGCCGGGAGTGGCGAAGGTCTTTACTGGCGGTATGAGTCATTCCTGAAAAAGCTCGATGCCCAGTTGCATACCATCGTGGGGGCGGCCGGTGAGTTGTTTGCCATTCGTACAGGACTTTACGAGCCCGTCGAAGCCGATACGCTGCTGGATGATTTTATCATTTCGCTGCGGATTGCCAGCCGGGGTTACCGGGTCGATTATGTGCCAGACGCCTACGCCCTCGAACGGCCATCGCATTCGGTCGCCGAAGAAATGAAACGGAAAGTCAGAATTGCAACGGGCGGTTTTCAGGCCATCAGGCGGCTGGCGGCTCTGCTTAATATCTTTACCTATGGCTGGCTAAGTTTTCAGTATGTATCGCATCGGGTGCTGCGCTGGGCCGTTACGCCGTTTTGCCTGCCCCTGCTTTTGCTGCTTAACGGGCTTTTGCTCACACAGCCTGAAGGACCGGATAACGGTCTGTTCAGCAGATCATTCTGGTTAATTCTATTTAGTTGCCAAGTGGCCTTTTACCTGATTGCAACGGTTGGGTACGCGCTGGAAAATCGCCAGACTCGTTTCAAGCTGACGTTTGTGCCTTTCTATTTTGTGTTCATGAACTGGTGTGTACTGGCCGGATTTGCCCGCTTTTGCAATGGTAACCTGTCCGGTGTCTGGGAAAAATCAAGGCGAGCTATCTAATTTTTTGTAAAGACAGACATTTGTAACTGATGGATCTCACCGATCGGCCTCTTCTGATAACTGAGCAATGGCGCGAAAGCCCCTGGCTTATCTACGTGCTTGGCATACTGGCTGCTTTGCTGGCCGGTTGGCTGGTAGGCACCTACGGCATGCTCGGTGGCGCCATGCTGGTGGGGTTACCAGTCGCTATAGCCTTACTGCTGGGTGTTCTGATTGAGCCCAAAATTGGTCTGTTCCTGTATGTACATGTCAGCTTCTTAATCGGTTTTACTCGTTTTCTTCCACCCGCTATTCCGCTCGGCACTGCCCTGGATGGCATTCTGGTTCTCAGCCTGTTAGGCACATTTTTAAATGGAAAACGAATGGATTGGAAACAATTGAAACAGCCTTTTTTTTGGCTGCTTATTGTTTGGCTCTCCTACACCATACTAGAGTATTTCAATCCGGAAGCCCCCTACCGTCCGGCCTGGTTTTACAACGTTCGTTCGTTTTCCCTTAGCTGGTTTTTCATTGCGATCGTCGTGATGGTGAATCCCATTAGCCGGAAAGACATTCGCCTATTCCTTATAGCCTGGTTGGCCTGGTCCGTCTTTGCCGCTTTGTGGGGCTTTAAACAGCAGTACATCGGCCTGGCAGGCGCCGAAATCCGGTGGCTGGCCGAAGGTGGAGCCCGAACCCATATTCTGTGGGGTCAATTACGAAGTTTCTCCTTTTATTCTGACGCTGGTCAATTTGGCTCTGAGATGGCTGGCGTAACCCTGATCTGCCTGATCCTCTTCTTCGAAGGCAAATCCTGGATTCTTCGCATCACCTACCTGGTCTTAGCCTTTATCCTGTTCTGGGGATTTGCCGTTTCAGGTACCCGGGGTGCCCTGTTTGTTTTACTGGCCGGCTTTCCAGCTTATCTTTTCCTGAGCCGGAATCCACTGAATATTATCCGGGGATTTCTGGTTGCGGCACCCATACTGGGTATCCTGATGTTCACATCAATTGGTGATTCAAATTACCAGGTCTATCGTATACGCACAGCGCTTCGCCCCACTGAAGATGCCTCTTTTCTGGTTCGGCTGGAAAACCAGCAGAAACTTAAGAATTTCTTAAAAGACAGACCATTTGGAGCGGGCATTGGTACTTCTTCGGGTGCGGGTAACCGTTTTTCTCCTAACCATTTTGCGGCCCAGATTCCAACCGATAGCTGGTATGTTCAGCTTTGGATCGAAACGGGTGTTGTTGGCCTTACGCTTTATCTGATGATGCTGACAGGCATCATCCTACTCGGTATTTATAAAATCTGGCAGTTGAACGATCGTACGCTTAGCACCCTGATGATTGCCCTGCTGGCCGAATTTATCGGGATAGCTGTCGTGAGCTACACCAACCCCATTCTGGGCCAGTTCCCAACTAGTACAATCATATTTATTAACTCAGTCCTATTCACCACCTGTACCCGTTGGGATACCCCAAAGACCTCACATTATGCGAATCGGAATTGAAGCGCAACGGCTCCTAAGGCCCCACAAGCACGGTATGGACATCGTGGCTCTGGAGACAATCCGGGCTCTATCAGCCGCCCACGAACATGAGTTTGTCATTTTTGTAAAGCCCGACAGCGACCGCGTAGGGCTTCCTGATTCGCCCAATGTCGAGTTGGTTGAATTAGACGGCGGACCGTATCCCATTTGGGAGCAGTATGCCTTACCGAAAGCGGTTAAGCAGTATGGCATTGATTTGCTGCACTGTACAGCCAATACGGCCCCCCTGCACTCGCCAGTGCCTTTGGTACTCACGCTTCACGATATTATTTTCCTGGAAAACCAGCCGTTGCTACGAGGAAGCTGGTACCAGCGATTTGGGAATCAATACCGCCGATGGAATGTACCCCAGATTGTCAATAAATGTGACCGGATTGTCACCGTGTCTGATTTTGAACGGCAACGAATCATTGATCATTTGAAGCTGGACCCCGATCAGGTTATCACCGTCTGGAATGGCGTTAGTGACAAGTTTCAGCTGATCAATGATCCCAATCAACTGGCAACTATTCGAACCCAGTTCAATCTGCCGAACGAGTTCATATTTTTCCTGGGTAACACAGACCCAAAGAAGAACGTACGGGGTGTATTGAAATCGTTACTCCTCTTAAAAAAACAGGGTAAGCTTACGCTGCCCGTTGTTATATCGAATCTTACAGCGGCTTCGTTAAACGTTATCCTGACAGATATTGACGGGCAAATTCTCACCGAGAACATACGCTTGTGTGGCTATATACCTAATGCCGTTTTGCCTTTGGTATATAATGCCGCTACAATTTTCCTTTGTCCATCGCTTCGGGAAAGTTTTGGCTTACCCATTCTGGAAGCCATGGCTTGTGGCACTCCCGTTTTGACATCGTCCACGTCGTCCATGCCTGAAGTGGCCGGTGATGCCGCTTTATTGGTTAACCCTACTTCAATCGAGGAAATGGCCCTGCAGCTTGGTTGTCTCATTCAACAGCCTGCCCTCCGCGCTACTTTACGGAAGAAAGGCCTAGAGAGAGCCGCCTTATTTTCATGGCAGTCTGCGGCAAATAAGTTACTTGGTGTATATGAAGAGACAATAAATATTCACTCTATACCCGTCGTTTGTTAAATTATTTTGTTAGTTTGCTCCTTACCAATTTTTATCAGTAAATGGAAAATTTCGACAGCATCATTTGTGTTGGACAGACTCCCTGGAAAGGTGATTTTCAGAAAGCAGTCGTTCAATTGATGACTGAGCTATCGGTACGGCATCGAATTCTTTACGTCGATTACCAGTACACGGTGAAAGATTTTGCCATGGGCGTTATTGGTCGTCAGGATGTTCCGATTCGGGAACTGATGCGGCTGAAAAACCCGCTGATCAAAAAAACCGTTGACAATGGCAGTGAGGTTTACATCTGGACTCCCCCATTGATGCTTCCTATCAACTGGTTATCGGACAAACCGTATGATGTGCTGATCAAGCAGAACGTTGGTCGAATGGTTAAAGGGCTCCGGCGTGTCATGGGCCAGCTAAACATGAAGAGGCCACTGGTTATCAATGCATTCAATCCTGTTTTTGGCCTACCTATGCTGCACCAGTTGGACGAATGGGCCACGATTTACTATTGCTTTGATGAAATAACGGCAGCCACCTGGATAAGCCGCCACGGGAATCGGTACGAATCCAGGTACCTGGAGCAGGTCGACGCGATCATTACGACATCGGAAGCCCTGCGCCGATCCAAGTCCGTGCAGCAATCCAACGCCTACTGCGTCAAAAACGGGGTTAACTTCGATTTATTCAATCAGGCCCGTCAATTAGCAGAAGAGCGCCCGCCCCAGAAACCAGTAGTCGGCTACCTGGGCACGGCCGACAACCGAATTGATCTTACGTTGGTCGAACACTGTGTTCGAACCATGCCGGATGTCCTGTTCCAGTTTGTGGGCGAAGTAAACGAACCCAGCATTAGGCAACGGCTCTCTTCGTATACGAACGTCGAGTTTATTCCTCCTCACCAACCGGCGGAATTACCCGCTTTGCTGGCCAACATGCAGGCCGCGATGATTCCGTTTGTGTGCAATGAACACACATACACAATCTATCCGCTAAAAATTAATGAATACCTGGCGGCTGGCTTACCTGTCGTGTCGACTCCCTTTTCGATTCTCGACGATTTTGACGGGGTTGTTGAAATGGCCGGAAGCCCCGTAGCCTTTGAACAGGCCCTCCGGCGGGCCCTGGCCGACGATAGTGCCCCTCGTATTAACGAACGGGTGGGAATGGCCAGAGCCAACTCATGGAAGAGACGGGCCGAAGAATTTGAGGCCGTTATTGAGCAGCTTTAAGCCGCTGGAACCAGGGTGGGAGCCGTTCCGGCTCCTTTTAGCCACTGATCGGTTTCCTTGTCGTAGTGCTTCAGAACCCGGGCCGGATTACCGCCCACAACCGTATACGCCGGTACATCGCGCGTGACAACACTACCACCCGCCACAACGGAATGCCGCCCAACGGTGACACCAGCCGTGATGGTTACATTCGCTCCAATCCAGCATTCGTCTTCAATCACAATAGGCCGCATCGTCACCCGCTGGTCCCGAATCGGCAATTGAACATTCTCGTACGAATGATTCAGCCCCGAAAGCACAACGTGCTGAGCCATAATGACTTTAGAGCCAATTTTGACCGGACCAATCACGACGGCTCCAATACCAATCAGAGTATTCTCACCTATCTGGACCGGGCCAACACCATTGTTTATTACACCGAAATCGTCGATGATGCTGTGTGCCCCCAACGAGAAAGCATTGAAGGGTAAGACATCCATCCGAACGCTGGACCGAATAATGGACGAACGATGCTGCTTGTGGACGAATGGATTGACAAACCAGCTTACCCACCGACGTGGCCGGGCCTGATTGTGGGGAATGAGCAGCCAGTGGACAAACTGCTTGAGCGCTGGCCGCTCATCGATATAGCTCTTAAACGACATAGTATTGGTCTAAATACTGAAACACTTCGTCCGTATTTTTCGCGTGCAGAATTTTAGCACCCGACAATGCCGGAAAAATGGTATCGTATTCGTTGAAGTGATGCTCCATGCCCCCGCCAGGGTGCGACAAAATGATGTTGATACCCTCAAAATAACTGGCCAGTGCAGCCGTACCACCGTGCATCGAAATGAACCGGTCGCAGTTGGCATAGACGAGCAACTGAAGGTGATTGAAATTAGCCACCTGATCGCGGTGCCGTTCGTGCAGGTCGTTCATCAACAGAACCTCCGGGTGGTTTTCCCGAAGCCAGGCGTGCTCGTTCAAGTCCATAATTTCGCTGTTATCGACTACGATCTGGGATGAAAGCGGGCGATTATAAATAATCTGGTAATGCGCCTTGTATGTGGATACAATCCGATCCAAAGCAGGTATATCCAGAAAATTGATGGGTGGTTTATCCCATTCAATGTTGTATTTGTTAGCGATCACCAGAAGCGGTTTGTCAAATACGAACTGGTCATTTTTGTAGTGATTTTTCAGCGGAACCCGCGCCCATTTGGTGAAGCTAAACGACGGGCTATGGGTCATATTGGGCACTTCGTAGTAGCCATAACCAGCCTGCCACACCCTTTTTTCGTACTTCTCCGTATGATTTTCACTAAAGAAATAGAACGGTTTGGTATTGCTGCTGGAAATGGTTTGCTGCAGGGTCCCGTTCAGATGGTGCCAGTACGCAAAAGGCAACACATAGCGCAACTCCTGATCGAATTCGCCGTGAAAATCAACGACTTTATAGGTCTTCTTCGCCATGTAATCGTTGGCAATAAACCGAAGCTGATTTAACCGGGCAAAGTAGTTATCGCGAATAAAGTACCGCAGATCCGGTCGGATTCCAGCGTATTTCAGCGTGGCTACTACGTATAAAAACTTCAGCATTAATCGCTGCATAGAGGCACAAGCATTGATTGGATGGATACGGGGCAATCCGGTAAACAAATCCGCTAACCCGTCTTAGGTTATGACTCTGAATCAACGAATAAGCCACTTCTAAGGGCGTAAAATTTAGGTGTTTCTAAAGTGGCCCGGTGCGAAATGGCCCTCAGATAAACGGCTGAGATCGCGAAACCCGTCACCTGTCAGTCCCCAGTACCACCAATAATCCGGCGCTCTGCCTCCTGAAGTTCATCCAGGGCGGGAACCTGGAAAAGTAATCATTTATGCCTTTACCAAAGCCTGTTTCCGGGTCTATGCCTGATAAAAACACCGCCGACAATCCGCGCCAACCCGGCCATACGCCTGCTCGGCCGGGCCGAATATCAACAAGTAAAAATCGGCGCATGAAACGTGGTAGAAAGCCATAAAGCCACAGCGTTAACTTCCCAATATTGATCAAGGGGTTGCCTTTATCCATTGTCTGTAATCAATTGACAATAAGGCAATTCGTTTGCACAAATGGTGACCAAATTAAGGGGGTGAGGTCTAAATTACTAACCATGCTTCTTGATTCCCATAAACCAACTAGAATTAGCCGTCTATGGCTCAAGGTGTTACCTGGCAAAATTGGCTTGATCACCTTTTTCATATACGCCTGTTGCCAACCCGTTTTTGCTCAATTCTGCGCGAATCCGTCAGGTCAGTTGGTCATTAATCAGTCGTTTGGTACGGCTAGTCAGCCCACATCCATGGCCGGACTGACGCCTTACCAGTATGTACCGCCAACCTGCCCTGCCGATGGACAATATACCGTTACAGAGACGATTGACGGAGGCTGTTTTAATTATACCTGGTACGCTGTCCCTGCGGATCATACGCCTGACGATGTAGACGGGAATATGCTGATTATCAATGGGGCCAACACAGCCGGTGCTTTTTATGAACAAACCGTGTCTGGGCTATGCCCCGGCACAACGTATGAATTTTCCTTATGGGCGCTTAATCTGCTAAAAACGGGTATATGCCCCACCCCACTCGTGCCAAATCTGATGCTTACCCTCGAAACAAAAAGTGGTAACATACTTACGTCCGTGCCACTGGGCTCTATTGATCTGGCCGACCAGCCTGTCTGGCGGCAGCATACAGCGTTGTTCGAGGCTCCTAAAACAACCGAAGCGGTCATTCTGAAATTGGTGAACACGAAGGGCGACTATGGCTGTGGCAACGATATGGTGATCGACGATATTCAGGTGAGGCAGTGTGAGGAGTGCGTATCGGATCAGGTTTATGTGCCGGATGTATTCACCCCGAACAACGATGGCCTGAACGACAACCTGGCATTTTTTTTACCTAAAGTCTCCTCCTACGACCTGAAAGTATACGACCGCTGGGGAAGCGTCATTTTTGCCAGCACCAGTGTAAGCCAGCGGTGGGATGGCACCTATGCCGGTAGCCCCTGCGCTTCAGGCGATTACACCTGGGTAATTGCCTACCGAACGGCAGCCGCAACCCAGGAACAAAACGAGCATGTGCAAACAGGCCACGTTTTACTGGTTCGCTAAGGTTCTTTATTCACGCAACACGTACCCACCCGCTTGACAGACTCTGATACTACTCGTCCAATGCTCAAAGCCCTACTCATTTTAACCATTGCTTCGGTAACGCTCGCCGTTGCGGATCAGCCCCAACAGGCCCGAGCGTTGAAGGCAACCGGTCTGACCAGCCAGGCGGCCACGAAAATAGTACTGGATAACAAACGCTGGTATCAGGTAAACAACACGTCAAATGGCCTTGACGCCTTGTTTGACGGCGATATCGGCGAAACAGTTAATACCGGCTGGGGTAAAATACTGACCAATTTCGACGCGTACTATCCTCTCCTGCCGGGCGAACACATATCAATTGACAGCATTCGGATGTACGACGGAGCCGGTACAAATACCGACACGCCAATGACCCTGTCGATTATTACGGACAAGTGGGAGCGCATTCCGATTGCCCGTTTTACAGGCGACAAGTACCAGGCCTGGGTGGGTCCTGATCCGGAGCATCCTGCTGATCTGGCCCTGAAAACAGCGACGGCCAATGCCCGGTACCTGGTCCTGAATTCGTCAGGATTCTACCCGACCGAGATGGAACTGTATGGAACCTACCAGCTAGGTAAGGAACCCGCGCTTTTGCCCCTGGCGTCGTATCCGTTCCGGCATACGTTAGGCATCAATGGATTCGAGTGGGACGCCGAAGATCCTACGACCGGTGCAGCCCTACGGGAGGTTGAAACGACCCGGATCAATGCCCTGAAAAGTTTTTCGTCGATGCGACACTACATCGACTGGGATAAGCTGGAATCCCAGCAAGGCAGTTACACGTTCAATCCAACGTTTAGCGGAAGCTGGACCTACGATGGCATGTATGAACGATTGGGGGCCGAAGGGGTCGAGATGCTGGCCTGCCTGCAAACCCTGCCGAAGTGGATGGAAAACACCTACCCGGAAGATGGCCGTGATTATAGTAACTCGCCCGCTCGCTACGGCAGTGACCGCTCCCAGCCAACGTCGTACATCGAGCACGCGCGGGTAGCATTTCAGTACATGGCGCGGTATGGCTTTAACAAAAACATCAATCCGGCTCTGGTTAGTGTCAGCCCCGAAGTCACCTGGGCGGGTGTCAACACCGTTAAAATTGGGCTGGGCCTGATTCGCTATATCGAGTGTAATAACGAGCCCGATAAAACCTGGAAAGGCCGGAATGGCTACCAGTCAGCCCGCGAATACGCAGCGAACTTATCAGCGTTTTACGACGGGCACAAAAATACCATGGGGCCGGGCGTTGGCGTCAAGAATGCCGACCCATCCGTTGTGGTCGTGATGGGCGGCATGTCGACACCCACCACCGATTATTTACGGGCGATGATCGACTGGTGTAAAGAATTCCGGGGATACCGCCCCGATGGGTCCGTCAACCTCTGCTGGGATGTTATCAATCAGCATTTATACGCCAATGATGTCATGTCGGCGCAAAATGGTGGGGCTACCCGGGGTGTCGCACCCGAGCTGGCAGGTGTTGGTGAACAGGCAGCCGCCTTTGTGAAACTCTCCCGCCAATATGCGCAGGGAATGCCGGTCTGGATAACGGAAGCCGGATACGACATAAACCAGGATAGTCCATTTCGGGCCATTCCCATCGGTCGGAAAACTGTCCTGGAAACGCAGGCCGACTGGATTCTGCGAACGTCTTTACTGTATAGCCGGGTAGGCATTGACCGGGTCTTTTATTTTCAGGCCTATGATTTTGACATTCAAAACCCGACCCAGTTTGCCTCGATGGGCCTGTTGAATGAAATTGGCAAAACCCGTAAACCAGCCGCTGATTTTCTTTACCAGGCCAAAAACCTACTGGGCGACTATCACTACAAAGAAACCATCAGCAAGGACCCTCTGGTAGACCGGTACGAACTGGATGGCCAGTCGGCCTATGTCCTGCTCATTCCCGATGAAAAAGGAAGAACGGGAACCTACAACCTACCAATAACCCAGGGAGACACGGTGCAGATTTGCACACCCGCCATTGGTCGGGACGACATGAATCGAACGGTGCAAGTTAGCCAGACGGGTACAATTGCAATAAACGTGAGTGAAACCCCGGTCTTTGTGATGCCAACACGGGCCGCCACGCCAGACGCCAAAAATAGCCTGAGCAGCTTACAGATTTACCCAAATCCAGCCGCCGACTACGTTAAGTTAACGCTTGAAAACGGGGATGTTCGGCCACTTGACGTGACCATCTACGACAATGCGGGTCGAAAATGTAAGCAACTAAGTCTTCTCAAATCAGGGCGAGTGCTCAATGAGCAACTTGATTTAAGTACGCTGGCCCACGGATTGTATCTATTGGAAGTGCGCCAGGGACCGGCCAAATTGATTAAAAAAATCATCATAAATCAGTAAGGGACGAAGCTTATGCGCCCCCAAACACCCATACTAGCCCATCGCATACCTAAATGAGTAACACACAAAAGGCAATGAACGGAGGGAAATGGATTACCGTTTCCACGGCCATTTCCACGCTGTTTCAATTCCTGCAGGTAGCTGTTCTAGCCCGTCTGCTCGACCCTGCTGATTTTGGACTGGTCAGCGTTAGCAATCTAATCATTGCCTTCTTTCAGATTTTCTCGAATCTGGGTTTTTCCAATTCCATCATCTACAAACAGGAAAGCGACCGCAACGTATTATCGACACTGTATTTTCTGAATCTGCTGGTTGGCTTTTTCATCTTTGTCGTCATTCATATTAGCTCTCCGTTCATTATCTCATTCTACCATGAGCCGAAGCTGGATAGGGTGTTAAATCTTTCCTCTTATTACTTCATGATTGCCTATTTCGGGCAGCTCTACATGTTTTTGCTGGAGAAAGAGCTCCGGTTCAAATCAGTAGCCATGCTCGACATTGCCGGAACGGTTATTGGCTCGGCAGTGACGGTAACGCTGGCCTACAGCGGATACCGCGAGCTATCTCTCATTATTGGGTCGTTGGTGACGCAGACCGTTAAGTCTGCCTTGCAAATCATCTTTGGCCGCTCACTCTTCCGGCCTACCTGGTCCTTTAATATCAAGGAGGTTAAAGACCACCTTCGCTTTGGCCTGTACAACATGGGCGATGGGTTTCTGGGCTTTATTCAGTTTAACTCCGACAACATCTTCATTGGGGGTATGCTGGGCGTCAAGATGCTTGGTTATTACACCATTGCCTACCAACTGGCAATTTTCCCAATTGCCAAACTCAACCCGATTATTTTGCAGGTCGCTTATCCCATTCTGGCCAAGATGAAGGACAATATGGCGGATTTGAAGAAGTCGTACCTAAAAATCCTGGACTTTATTAGTTATTGCAACTTACCGCTCCTGGCCGGGTTGTTCATCACGGCCGATAGTGTTGTTCCCCTGATTTATGGGCCAGGCTGGGAGAAGACCATCGACCTAATTCATATTTTCGTTTTTGTGGGCATTTTCACTTGCCTCAGCCATCCCCTCTACACGCTGGTATTTACCAAAGGGAAGCCAAATCTTCTGTTCTACCTCAACCTGGGTACACTTATCGTTAAGATTCCCCTGGTTTACGTCATGGGAAATTACTGGGGCGTAACGGGTATAGCGCTGGCTTTTTTACTGACGACGGCGATGAATATGATTGCCAATTTCGCCATAGCTCACTCTATTATCGGCGATTTCGTGGGCGATTTTATGCGTGATGTGGCTAAACCCATTATCTTCTGCCTCATTATGATCGGTGTCATTTATACCTACAAGCTATTCGTAGGCGAAACTGGTCTGGTAAACACACTAGTAGAAGTCGGACTTGGCGGAGCTACCTATGGCTTATTGACCTTGGCTTACAAGCTTTCGTTTACGGAAATTAAAGCCTACCGACAGGCGCTGCTTTAGCGTACATTTTTAACTACTCAGTTGTCAACAGAAAAGCCCTTAGCTGTGTGTATGCAGCTAAGGGCTTTTTGCCATTTAACGTGCTAAATGGCCAGAGCTTATTGACAGTCAGCCCATTAGGCGCCATCGTGCTGTCAGTTTCTTAAAACCTATTGGATAGCTGTTAACTAAAGGAGGTTTCTCAAAACCTCTCTTATCAGTTTTAAGAAACTGACAGCACACAAACACCCGAATGTATAAGTCAATCAATACAGAAGATCACGTTTTCTGTTAACCTCAACTATTATCCAGGGCACGCTGTAAGGTCTGGGCAAACACCATGTCGTTGGGAGGCAACAGCATTTTTTCGTGATCGCCTGGCACATTGTGTACCCGAACGCCTTTCAGCGCGTATTTCTTCCAGCCTAAATACTTGTTGTCATCGACAAAATAGATCCGGAATTTCGCTTTAAACAGATCGATCACCCCATCATACGGTTTCATGGTATATGAATGAAATGCGATCTCATGTTTCTCCATGATCAGCGCCAAATGGTCGAGTTGCGTCTCGGTTTGCACAGGAGCAGGCTTTTGAAAACCAGCCGCTTGCAGGAACCGATTAACGTTGCGCTTTACGTGCTGCTGCTGGTACTGAAGCGCCATAACGGGATGCCGGATCAACGAGTTCGTGAACCAGACTAACTTGGGAAGCTGCCGGTATAATTTACGAACTAATCGGGGAAGCCCCGTTTGGGATGAGTCCCGCTCCTGCGCATTGGTATCGAACATGGCCACTAACTTCACCTCTTTGCCCATCGCCTTAAGCTGACGGGCCATTTCCAGCGCTACATAACCACCAAAGGAATAACCGGCAATGGCATAAGGCCCCGTCGGATTTTGATCGATTACTTCGGTCAGATAATGAGCAGCAATTGCTTCCATATTGTCCAGCGGCTCATCGACGCCGTCCAGACCCAATGCCTGCAGGCCATAAATAGGTTGCTCAGCATCCATATAACTCACCAGCCCGCTGAAATTCAGCAGGTTGAGACCGATACCGTGAATAATATAAATAGGTGTTTTACTCCCTTCTGGCTTAATGGGCACCAACGACTTCCAGGTCATCGGCCGCTCTTCCGTCTGGAGTAATCTGGCCAATTTCCGGACTGTCGGATAAACGAGTAGAGTGGACAGGGGAAGTCGCCGGCCGGTTTCCTTTTCAAGCCGGGTCATCATCTGAACGGCGATCATGGAATGCCCGCCTAATTCGAAAAAATCATGATCGACGCTGATTTTCTCTACGCCCAGCACATCCGTCCAGATCGTGTAGATGAGCTTCTCCATCGCCGAAGCGGGCTCGCCACCCGTTTCATGGGCGACCGGCACCGCTTCTGGCCGCGGCAATGCTTTCCGGTCAATTTTCCCGTTGGGCGTAATCGGCAACTGCTGCAGGCCAACAAAGTCGGCAGGAATCATATAATCGGGCAACACATCCCGGAGCATGGTTCGCCAGGCGGGAATCTGTTCCAGAAATGCGCCGTTCACCAACGCCCTGTTCGTGACGACGTAGGCAACTAATCGCTGATCGCCCGGGCGATCTTCCCGAGCCATCACCACGGCATCTTTGATGGCGCTGTGGCTGACCAGAGCGTGTTCGATTTCACCAAGTTCAATCCGGTATCCTCTGATTTTTACCTGATGATCAATACGACCCAGACAATGGATTTCGCCATCGGGCATAAACTTACCGAGGTCGCCGGTGCGGTACATCATCCGATTGGGAGATGACGCAAACGGGTCGGGTACGAATTTCTCCTTGGTCAGTTCGGGTCGGTTCAGATACCCACGGGCTACACCATCGCCAGCCAGGTAAATTTCCCCGATAGCACCCACCGGCAACGGCTTCCGTTGTTCATCCAGAATATAAACCTGGGTATTCTGAATCGGACGGCCAATGGTGATAATCTCATCGCTGGCTAAAATCTGTTTCCCCGTGGAATAAATAGTCGTTTCGGTCGGACCGTACATATTCCAGAGGGAAGCGCAACGAGCCGTTAGCTTTTGGGCGAGATCTTTTGACATTGGCTCACCACAGCAGAGAATTTTGAGGGTAAACCGCTGTTCCCATCCGGCCAGCAACATCAGTTTATACGTTGCCGGAGTTGCCTGAATGATCGTTATGTTATGCTGCGGAATGGCTTTTAATAAAGCCCAGCCATCTTTTGTAGTTTCGGTGTCGGCCAGTACCAGCGTGGCTCCAACCAACTGCGGTAGAAACAATTCGAGACCAGCAATATCGAAGGAAATGGTGGTTACAGCCAGCAACGCATCGTCTTTGGTAATGCCAGGCATGGTAATCATGCTATACAGCAGATTGACCAGGTTATGGTGTTCAATCAACACCCCTTTGGGTTGCCCGGTTGAGCCGGACGTATACAGAATGTAGGCCAGATCATCGCCCGTTACGACGGTTGTAGGCGCTTCTTTGGCATAACGATCCAGTTCACCCAGCACGGTTTCAATAGCCAGCACTTTCGTCTGAACAGTCGATTGCCCATCCAGTTGATACGTTGATCCGGCACCCAGGTACTTCTTCGACGTAAGGAGCAGGTTAGCCGACGAATCGGTCAGCATGAAGGCAATCCGGTCATGCGGATAGTCTGGATCAATGGGAACATAAGCGGCTCCAGCTTTCAGAATCGCCAGCAACGTAATGATCAGCTCCGGTGACCGGTCCATCACGACGCCAATAACGTCCTTCAAACCCACACCAGCTTGCTGTATGGCATGCGCTACCTGATTGGCCGTTTCATCCAGTTCCCGAAACGTCAGGGAACGTCCATTCGAAATCAGGGCAATTTTATCAGGATATTGAGCGGCTGTTTGCGCCAGTAACTGGTGCAACGACGCCTGCCTGGGGTATGCCGCCTTTGTGTCATTCCACTGCGCAAGCTGTTTATTCGGCTCCTGAACACTCGTTAACTGGATATCGCCCAACCGAACCAATGGATTGGCAACGACCTCTTCCAACAGGCGCTCAAACTCAGCCATCATCCGATCGATGCTTTCTTCTTTGAACAGGTGGGTGTTGTAAGCCCATTCAAAGATTAACGAAGCATCCTGTGCGGAAGAAGAGCCACTGATGTTTAAAAACAAATCCACCGCGGCATATTTCCGCGGATTGCTGATTAACTGATAATCAAGACCGTAGAAATTAACACCATCATCCAACCCCATGTCGACGTTGAAAATAATGGGAACCATCGGCACCCGGGATGGATCGCGGGGGATCGGCAATTTTTTGAGCAGGCTACTAAAGGTCAGTTGCTGGTGCTCGTAGGCATCGAGGATTTGCTCTTTTCGGATGTGTAAAAACTCCCGGAAGCGCTGATTCGTCTGTGGGAAACTCCGTAAGGGCAACAAGTTCACGCAATGCCCGATAAGGCCAACTTGCCCCGTTACTGATTGCCCGGCGGTGGGCAACCCCACAACCAGATCATCCTGCCCCGTCAGTCGATGCAGGAAAACTTCAAAGGCTGTTATCAGCGTCGTTACGAAACTGGCTCCCTCCTTCTGGCCTAACTGTTTAACGGCGAGTGCCAGGGAAGATTTCAGTGGGTAATCGCGCCGGGCGCTTTCGTATTGGCGGAGGGCTGGCCGGGGGAAATCCGTTGGCAAGTCGACCACCGGTACGGTGCCTTTGTATTGATCGAGCCAGAAGGACTCGATGGCCCGGTGTTCCGCACTTGCCACAAACTGGAGCTGTTCGGACGCGTATTGACTGTATTGAGGAGCTTCGGCCAGTGCAGGCGATTTATGTTGCGCATAAGCTGAATAGAGCGCTCCTAACTCCTGCAATAAGATACCCAGCGACCAGCCATCACAAATGATGTGATGCGCGGTTAGGGTGAAATGATAGGCCGTGTTGGATAACTTAAGTAAGCCGGCTTTAATTAACGGGCCGTTGATCAGATCGAATACATACAACGCATCCTGCTCGGCATAGGCATCGATAGCCCGCTTCTGGTCGGCCGCCGTCCTGTTCGAATAATCCTGGTAAGCCAGTTCAACTGAATAATCATCGAACACGCACATCTGCTTTCCGTCAGCGCTGAACGCAGCATGCAGTGAGTCGTGGCGGGCGATCAGACGCTGCCAGGCTTTTTCAAAGGCAGGTGTATCGACTATACCCGTGAACAGCAGTGATACCGACTCGTTGAACCCCCGACTTGCGTCGTCGCCACCGAACTGACAGGCAGCCCATATTTCCATCTGGGGCGCTGTGGCGGGTGCAAGCCACCCAATGCTGGGCCCATCGAACGGATCAAAGTCAACGTCAAGTAGTTGTGTGGTTATAGTGCTCTCGGTCATCCCTACTCAATTTAGTTCAACCTGCAAGTATTTACCGGGTTGCTCTGGATTGGGCACAAACCAGGCTGGATTGCCGTCTCGGTCCCGACCTAGCCGAGCCCCAAGCGCAGGTGGCGTGTTGCCCGCAAAAGTTGAGCCATTCGGCTCTACAGCCGCTTTACTGCCGCCCCAAAACCCGGCCGCCAGCAGGCTTCGCACGCTTTCGGTGAAGTGGTGGATCAGGGTATCTATTTCAGCATCGGTATGGGCTTCGGTTAAAAAACAGGGAAAGCCATCCCAGATATGAATGCCTTTTTCCCGCATGAGCGTAAACAGCAGTTCGGAATACGCCAATTCCTCTTTAAACTTTATCTTCCATAACGAACCGAAACTGGCCACAACGAGTGGCAGCTGCCACTGGGCAATTACGTCGTTCATCGCCCTGGCCAGCCGGTCAGTTTTTCTGGTTAGACCTGCCTGTAGCTGCGGGCCCGCTTTTTTCATGTAAACGAGAGCCGCTTTTGCCGCAGCCAGCGCCAGCGGATGGCGAACGAACGTACCGGCAAAATAGGTAACGCCAACTTCAGGAACGGACGCATCTCCGTATTGCCAGAAACCGCCATCCAGGGCATCCATATACTCCCGCTTGCCCGCAATGACGCCAATAGGGAGGCCCGCACTTACTACTTTTCCGTACGACGCCAGGTCTGCCTTAATGCCGAACAACGCCTGCGTACCGCCCGGATGGGTGCGAAAGCCCGTAATGACTTCGTCGAAAATCAGAACCGTTCCTGACTGAGCCGTAATGGCTCGTACTTCTTTCAGAAACTCAATCGGTACGAATTCCGGACGACGGCTCTGTACGGGTTCGACCAACACAGCCGCTAGTTCATGGGCGCGTTCGCGGATGAGTTTAAGACTCTCCTCGGTGCCATAATCCAGAATCAGCATGTTCTGCACCGACTCGGGCATGATGCCAGGGGCCGCCGGGAAGGACTTTAATTTTTTGGTTCCTCTGACAAGCACCTCATCGACAATGCCGTGGTATGAACCCGAGAAGGCCACAATCAGGGAGCGGCCGGTTACTGTACGCGCAATACGCATGGCACCCAGAACGGCTTCGGAGCCCGTGTTGCAAAGGGCCACACGGTCCATGCCAGTTAATTCGGAAATAAGCTGGCTGACTTCGCCCGCCAGGGTATGCTGGGGACCCACTTCGTAGCCGCTTTCAATTTGTTCGTGTAAGACGTCCTTGATGAAATCGGGCTGGTAGCCAAACAGATTGGAGCCAAACCCGTTCAGCGCGTCGATGTATTCGTTTCCGTCAATATCCCATAAATGGCTACCTTTAGATTTGTTCACCACCAGCGGATAAACGACTTCTTTGGTGAGCGGACGAAACCCCGATACGACCCGTGGGTCGGCCATGTGGCTGCGATGCTCTTGCGCATACGCTTTGCTGGCCTTCGTTTTCTGATTGTATCGTTGCGTAAGCTGGGCTAAAAAATCCTGTTGTTTCTGCGTTAAGGCAGACGCCTGGCGTTCGATGCGGGCCGTAGCCCCGAACGGTTTTTTCAACTCAACTTTTTCTTCCGGCGTTAAGGTACTATCCGCAGCAACGGGGTCTTTCGTTACGTTCACCGCTGGTACCGGGGCCTGCACCGGCGCGGGTACCTGATGAACGGGCATTGGCTGTGGAGCACCGCCCTGCAGCAGCGCTACTTGCTTCGCCATGAGCTGCAATTGCTGGGCAATCAATCCTAAGGCCGTGTCATTTTGCGCGAAGGCTATGGCTGGCTGGCTACTCATGTCGCTAAACGTAACCGGCGCTGGTGCTGGCGCAGCTATTGGAGCTGACACAGGCACCGGCGCGGGTTGTGGAGTCGGTTGTTGCACCTCGGCGGGCATCAGTTGATCCAGATAATCAGCCAATTGTGCCGGTGTCGTATAGGTCGATGTTAGTTGCCGGAAGGTGATTGGCAGGCTAAATTCCTTCTTCAGGTTCAGCGCTACTTGCGTTAACAACAGCGAGTCGAAACCGATTTCCAGAAAACTGGTCGTAGGGGCCACCCCGACCATGTCGATACCGGAAGCATCTTCTAACAGTTGATTTACTTTCAAAAGTAAGGCGTCTTTTCTCATAATGGTGTGTTTATAGTCAATCGCAGGGTATGGCAATGGATTCACGTCGGCAACAACCGTCCGATCAATAAATGGTACGGGTTGATCAGACGCCACAACCGGTGCTGGCTCAACCCGTACAGAGTCGAGCCAGCACCGTTTTTTAGAAAAAGCATACGTTGGCAACCTTAATTTCGTTCGTTTCTGTCCGGCATAAAAAGCCTTCCAGTTGGGCTCCATACCATTTAGAAAGAATTGGCCGATTGTGGTCACAATCGACTGGCTGGCTTTTGTCCAGTCAGGCTGATTGGGTAATCCAGCCAGAATGGTCATTGGCTTTTTACCGGCCTGCTGCCGGGCGAGCGTTGCCGTCACATGCCCGGGACCAACTTCCAGCAAGAGTGGTTTCTCAACCGTAAAAATCGTATCGAGGGCTTCGGAAAAACGTACTGTCGAGCGCAGGTGCTTTGCCCAGTATTGCGGGTCGGTAGCCTCAGCATCGGTCAGCCAGTTTCCTGTGCATGTAGAGACGATGGGCATTTTAGGACGATGCAACCGAACACCCGCCACCACTTGCGCAAACGCATCGACAATGGGGTCCATCATCATGGAATGAAACGCATGACTCGTTGCCAGCGGCTGATTCGGTATTTCGCGGTCGTCCAGCAGTCGGGAGAAATCAGCGATGTGCTCGTCAGGTCCGGCTACAACGCAAAGGGTATAGCTGTTGATGGCCGCCATGGACAGCGTATCGGGCAGCATGGCGTGCACCTGGTCCGCTTCCTTCCGAACCGAAAGCATACCTCCCCGTGGCAACTGGCTCACCATTTTTCCACGGGCGGCAATTAGGGTCAATGCATCCGGCAGGGAGAAAACACCCGCCAGGTGAGCCCCCACAAATTCACCCACACTGTGTCCACAAAAGACGGACGGCTCGATACCCCAACTCATCCACAACTTTGCGAGTGCATATTCAGTGACGAACAGCGCTGGCTGGGTGTATCGAGTATTTTTCAGCCGCTGTTCGGCCTCCAAACTGAGCGTTTCGGGGTACATCACTTCCCGAATGTCCAGGTCCAGCTGATCTGCCAACAGGTCAGCGCATTGATCGACAGCCTCTCTATAAACGACTTCCTGCTCGTATAGCATCCGGCCCATGTTGAGGTACTGCGACCCCTGGCCCGGAAACAGGAAAACGACCTCTTCGGGGCTTCCGTCGGCTTTTTGTGTCGTAGGGTCAGCCAGTAACTTCTCGATTAGCTCCTCTTTCGACGTAGCCACGACAAAGGAGCGGTGGCTGAAAGCAGGACGGGTTGTCTGAAGCGTAAAGGCAACATCCGCCAGTTCGATCGACTCATCCCGCTGCAGCTTTTCGGCCAGTTGACGGGCATACGCTTTCTGGCTTTCCGCTGTCTTCGCCGACCACGTAATCAGCTGTGCCGCACGTGGAGTCGCCCCGCGTGGATGCGCTGTTTGGCCAACTGCATTCTCGGGTTGCTCATCACTGGAAACGCGAATTTCCGGCTCGAATTCTTCCAGCACAACATGCACATTCGTACCACCCACGCCAAACGAACTTACACCAGCCCGTCGTGGATACGACCGTCGTGGATACGAATTACCTTCCGACGATTCATCATCCGTCAACGCCCACTCGCGGAGGGTTGTGTTGACAAAAAACGGGCTGTTGGCAAAATCAATAACCGGGTTGGGAGTCGAAAAATTTAGCGACGGGGGTATCTGCCGATGGTATAAGGCCAGCGTCGTTTTAATAAAGCCAGCGACACCAGCCGCCTGGGTCAGGTGCCCCATGTTGCTCTTGATGGAGCCAATAGCGCAATACTGCTTCCGGGCCTGTTCGCCAAAGGCCTGCGTAAGGCCTTCTATTTCAATGGGATCGCCTAACGGCGTTGCTGTTCCGTGGGCTTCGACATATGTAATGGTGGCCGGATCAATAGCCGCATCGGTGATCGCCATGGCGATGGCCCCGGCCTGGCCATCGGCGTTGGGAGCCGAAAAGCTCCCCTTGCCTCCACCATCGTTGTTTACCCCTATGCCCTTGATAACCGAATAAATCGTGTCGCCATCCCGACGGGCAGCCTCCAGACTTTTCAAGAGAACAACCCCGGCCCCATCGCTGAAAACGGTTCCCTGAGCGTCGGCGTCAAACGATCGGCAGTGCCCATCCCGGCTCAACATCACCCCTTCCTGATACAAATGACCACTGTTGATCGGAGTCGTGATGCTGGCTCCCCCTGCCAGCGCGACATCGCACTGGCCATTCCGAATGCTTTGAACGGCCTGCGTGATGGCTAGAAGCGACGTCGAACAGGCGGAGTAAACACTCACGGCGGGTCCTTTCAAATTAAGCTGATAGGCCGTGCGCGAGGCTATGTAATCTTTTTCGTTGAGGGTCATTACCTGAAAGGCCCCCGCCTGATCGATCAGTTCTTTATGACCCAGAATATTGTTCAGGTAATAGGTATTATTCCCGCTTCCGGCAAACACGCCAACCCGACCACCGTATTGCTGAGGCAAATAGCCGGTTTGTTCGAGCGCTTCCCAGGCGATTTCCAGGAAAACCCGCTGCTGCGGGTCCATCAGTTGGGCCGTGATGGGCGTTAAGCCGAAAAACTGGGCATCAAATTGCTCGGCTCCGTCAATCGTTCCGCGTGCTTTAACGTACAACGGATCATTTCGTAGCGCGTTGGGCACCGACGAATCGAGTTCGGCATCCGTAAAGAAACGGGTTGTTTCTTTACCCAGTGTCAACACATCCCAGAGTTCATCAAGGGTGTTTGCGCCGGGGAAGCGACCGGCCATGCCAATTACCGCAATATCTGCCGATTGATTTTTCTCACTAAATTCTGGCGAGGAAATGGCTTCAGATTGCCGCTTTGTCTGCTCTGCTGACTTGGGTTGTAAATAGAGCGCTATACCCGCTATGGTCGGGTATTGGTACAGTTTAGTGACGGGCAGCGCATACTGCTCCTGATTCAGGGCAGCCACGGTTTTCTGCGCCAGGAGCGAATTTCCACCTAACTCGAAGAAATTATCGTCCAGACCAATTTTATCAACCCGTAGCAGGTTGCTCCATATGCTGGCAAGGAGCTGCTCCAGTTTTGTTTTGGGTTTCCGATAGGCCGCTGTTTGTTCAGGCCGGTTCCGACTCGGCTCCGGGAGTTGCTTTTTATCAACTTTCCCGCTGCTGGTTTTAGGAAATTCGTCCATCCAGACAAAAGCCGATGGCATCATGTACTCGGGCAATCGCTGCTCAAGCGCCCGGCGAATGGTGGCCGTGTCCGTCTGTCCTGGACTGGCGATCAGATAGGCAACCAGTTGTTTCTGAGCATCGGCCATCTCCCGTGCCATCACCACGGCCTGTTTAATGCCCGTGGTATGGTTCAGAATGACTTCAATCTCGCCCAGTTCGACGCGGTGCCCGCGAATTTTGACCTGATCATCCCGACGGCCCAGGAACTCAATGCTCCCATCGGGCAGGAAACGGCCTAGATCACCGGTGCGATAAACCCGCACTGGCGGTGTTGTTGCGGGCAACGAAATGAATTTCTCATCCGTTAGGCCCGGTTGATTTAAGTACCCTTCGGCCAGACAGGCCCCGCTAAAACACAACTCGCCAACGTCGCCATCGGGCAGACGAGCCAGTTGTTCGTCGACGACGAATAGGTTTACGTTGTCAATGACACGGCCAATTGTCGGGAGGTGGGGCCAGTTCGCAGGATTTCCATCCAGTTTAAGCTGCGTAACGACGTGGCACTCCGTAGGACCGTACTGGTTGTAAAGTACGCAGGCGGGTAATTCCGAAAAAAAATGGACGATCTGCGGAGTAACTTTCAACTGCTCACCAGCCGTCATGACCTCCTGGAGGTTTTTCGGAAACTGACGAAGGTTCACCCCAGCTTCGGCTAGGTACTGCAACGCAACGAACGGCAGAAATAATCTATTGATAGCCTGTTTATCAATGAATTGCAGAAGCGCATTCAGATCGAGCCGCAATGCTTCATTCACGAGCACCAGGGTTCCGCCGGTCGTAAGTGTTGCAAAAATTTCCTGAAACGAAACGTCAAAGCTAAGCGGGGCCAATTGCAACGTTCGCGTGCCGAGGCCAGCAGCGGAGTTTTTCTGCTGCCACTGCAAGAGGTTTATGAGGGGACCATGCCCCATGCATACCCCCTTCGGGTTTCCGGTCGAGCCGGATGTATAAAGCACATAGGCTGTGCTGCCCTGGTGAGGAATAGGTTGAGAAGAATTAACGTACTCGATATCGGACGCAACGGTCGTCAGGCCCAGTTGGGCAAACAAGTCTTTATTCTCAGCGGTCGTCACACTTGTACGCAGGCCCGAGTCGGCAACAATTTTCTGTAAACGTTGCTCAGGGTAAGCCGGATCAAGGGGCAAATACGCTTTACCAGCCTTCAAAATAGCCAGCACCCCAATTACCATCTCCAGATTGCGTGCTGTACTTACTCCAATCAACTTAGCCCCCGCATCCGCTTGTAGAATCGCCTGGCAGAGATCGGTAGCCCGACTATTCAGTTGCGCATACGTTAGCGCCTGATCCCCAAAAACCACGGCAAGGTGATCTGGATGGTCAAGCGCAACCTGATCGACAAGCTGATGAACAAACTGCGGGTGGAAACTTTCCCGGCTTACGCCTTTATCAACAAAGACACGCATACCGTTGACTAATTAAGAATGAGTACTATTCAATCATCCTACTCATCTACCGATTGGCAAATGAGTAGGAGGCTCTATTCACTAACCGTAACCTGGCTGGTATTAATCCACTTATAAAAACGTACGCTGGGTTTGAGCGGTATACTCTTTGCCCATTGGCAGTTGCATCGCATCGGCCTGGCGTGGCACATCGACGTAGTTCCCTTCCACCCGGTTCAAGATCGTTAAAATGGGCTGATTGGTCACACGTACATACATACTCAGCAGTTGTTTTTCGGCTCTCGCCCAGGGGCTGTTGGCATCAATGACCAGAAGCGACAACGCACTGTCTTTCAAGAGATAAGACGGAATCTGGTTGTTGATTAAAGCGGGGACTTCAAGAATAATGCGATCGTACTGGGTGATGTCGAAACCCTGCGTGTAATCAATCAGGTATTCGATGCCCGTCACGTTCATAAAATCAGGGCGAACGGTGTAGGGGAAAAACGTAATGTTTTTCTGTTGTTCGCGTTGCTCTCTGGCGTTAGCCCGTGGGTAGCAATACGCTACTTTCTGATCGGCCACATCATAGAGCTGAGTCAACCCATTGGCTACCCAGCTTTTTCCCTGCTTTGAGCGGATGCTAAACAGAGTAATAATGGGCGGATAAGATTTGGCCGTATTTTGAGATACCTCAATATTAATGGCGTTGAAAAGCTGCTCAAACATACTTCGCGACGCGCGGGTCGTTCTGGAATAAACCAATGGCTTTTTGACCGTTGGGAACAGGGCTGTAACGGGCATACCCACCAGCGCTTCGGCTTGCTCGGGCGACTGAATCCGTTTATCCAGCCAGAAGCGCAGTGCCGTTAATAAAAGAGCGATGAAAATACCCACACCCAACCCAATCATGATCAGTTGCGACCGTTTAGAAGCCAATGGCTGAAGCGGGAAATCCGGTGCATCGATGATTTCCAGCGTTCCACCGATGGATACGTCCTGCCGTTTTGTTTTAGACTGATCGACGTTTTGCAACAGGTCCAGGTAGGCTTTTTCAGAAACGGCTAAGTCCCGGTTCAACTCACGCAGTTGCGAACCTAATGGGCCATACTCATTGGTTTTGGCCTGAAATTCAGACATCCGCTTTTGGTACAATTCCAGACGAGCGGATGATTCTTCATACTCCAGCGATTTGGCCAGCCGATCATTTGCCATCGTCTGGGTTGGAATCGCATCGGACGAATTAGCGGCAGCATCGTATTTCTGGGCACTGATTTTCAGTTCCTCCTGCGCCTGTGCCAGGCTTGCCTGCAACTGATTAATTACATTTTTGGGCTGTCCGTAGGCGCGTGCGTTGGCTAGTTTATTCTCGACCTCGGTCAGCTTCTTTTGCTTATCGGACAGGTCATTATTGGCCGAACGAATGTTGCCCTGTTGTCCCATACGCCGGTTAAGCGCATCCAAAGACGCTTTAGCGGCATTCTTCCGCATTAATTCCTGGTTGTACTCGTTTTTCAGTGCCTCGCGGGACGACGCCACGTTGCGGGCTTCTTCATCATAATCCAGCACCTGGTGTTTCGCACTGAACGCACGAAGATTGGCTTCAGCCTGAGAAAGCTTCTCCTTGGCTTTTTGCAACTTGTCTTCGTAATACCCAACCACAGAATTCGTTTCGGAGGTTTTGAGCGTCGAGTATCGGTTATTCAGAATCGTAATGGCATGGGTGAGGGTGCGCTGGGACACGGCCGGATCATCAGACTCATATTCCATCAACATCACGTCGTTGGTACTCTTCCGGGCCGTTGCTTTAATATTTTCGCCCAACCGATTGATGGAATAATAGGAATCGGACTTCAGCAACAGAGTTTTGATCGGGTTGTCGGTCGTTGACTTAGCCAGGCTATCGATGGTGTGATGCAGTAAAACAGAATCACCCGCGATGAAATACAGATTCTGCCAATCGGGGGTCAAGGCCTGATGCAGTTTTTGAAAACCTGCATTGCCCAGCACAAGCGTATCCGGCTGACGAAGGCGCAGGTGATCACTCAGTAAGCCGATCCCGATCTGGAGCAGGGTTTCGCGCGAATTAAGCGTCGTCAGAATATTGTCAAACGCACTGGCTGACCGGTCCGTGAAGGCGTTTTGCTTATCCGACAGCAGCGAATAACGCGACACCAGACCCGTGTATAGGGTTGCCTGCGACTTATACACTTTGGGTTCATCCCGCGTGACAAAGAACGCTACACCCGCCGTTATACAGGGGATGAGAATAAACCAGATAATGTGCTGTTTCAATAAGCGCAAAAAGACGTCGATCGACATACTATTCGTTTAATTACGTTTCAACCGTTGAATAGGCATGCCTACCAACGCTTCAAAATAATGGACATTTTTCAGAAAGTTACCCTTAACCTGTTCTGACGCTGTTTTCGCCTGCACATAGCGGCTCGTAATTAGGGCCAGTGCATCGGCGGTTGTGCGCCCTTTCTGAATTTCAACTTCGGCCACCCGCAACGCCGTTAACGAAGCCTGCTCATCGATCAGATTGATTTTTAACAGTTGCTGGGTCGTGATCATGTCCTGATAAATGCCGATCAGGCTTTGCTTTAATTGCAGTTCGACAACATCTCGCTGAATAACCGATGCTTTGTAGTTTGAATATGCCTGCTTTACCTGGTGCTTTCGGCCAAACAGGTCATAGAGGGGTAGTCTGACATCAACGCCCACCCGGTATCCGTTCGAAATCTGCCCAAGGGCATCCCGGCCCGGAATGGAGGCCGACCCAGAGGATACAATCGACTGGTCACCCGTTGAGTAATTGACAAATCCAGCGACATTCTGCAAGATCTGGCGTTTGGCTACCTCGTACGATGAACTCAGTGAGTTAGACACCTCATTCTGATATTTGATGAGGGGTGAATGCGACACGGCCACTTTCATGATGTCATCGAATGGCATCAGTTGAACAGCAATATCCTGATTAATATCCAGATACAGGGTGTCATCAGCTAAACCCGATGACGGACCAAACGATACCAACCCACGACCTCCCCGGCTCTGGCCGGAACAAAATGAAAATGTGAACAGACCAACAAGTAAAAAAAGGCTGGCCTTACTGGTTACGGTAAAAAAACTAAAGTTTATCCTGAACATAATTTACAGTGCCACGTGTCTATACATCTCACGTTGATGGCGGTTATACAAAGTAGGGAGACTAGACGGTAAATAGGCAATTGTTTATTAAATGGTGCGTTAAATAGACCTGATCGATCCCCTATTTTACTAACCTATTTACCCAAGTTTCTTAACTATTCTGACTGTTTTATATTCGGATTGTCACAAAATGAAAACAACTAAGACACGGGAGTGCCCGTTGTGCTTGTATGTGGTGTATGCATGAATCGTTTGAACGCTTTACGCATGTTGAGAACCGCCCGCACAAAACTCAGTAACAGCAGCGGAACAAGCAGTAACTCACGGAATGTTATTCGCTTCCATAAATGAGTCGGTACGGATATAATTAAACTACCGCATAGCGTAAGCAATAGAATAAGAGGTGCTTCCCACAGACTTGGATTACCACTCAGGAAGCCTGCAACAATACAGCCGAATAATACCCCCAGCAGGAGAATCTTGGGCAGGAAGACAGCTTGAAGTACCTTAAAGCCACTGGCAAACCGGCCGTGGATAATTTCAGCGATGCCCCGTGAGAAATAAACGGTAATAAACTGCCACTGAGCAGCAATCCAGCGGGTACGTTGATTTTCAAACACCGCCCGATTGGCTACTTTTTCGTCATAAATGAAGGCGTCTTCGAGGTAACCTATCTTATGGCCGCTCAACACGATGTTCGTTTCTAGTTCTTTATCGTAACCGCCCATCGTGTGTTGTGTAGCCATGGCAGCTTTCATCAGGCCCGGTTCAAAGGCCATACCCGAGCCGATGGTTGCCGACGAAAGGCCTAATACGCGGCTTGCTTTCCGGAAGATATGGTTGTTAATCTCCTCACTAATGGCGTCCAGAATGGCGACGCTCGTATTGATATTTTTAGCTACGCGGTGGCCCTGAACAGCTCTCCACCCCTGAGCAAATGCCTGATTGATGCGACTCAGAAAATCGGGTGCCATGTGGTTGTCCGCATCCGACACCACCAGGATATCATATTGCTCCAGTGGTAACCGGGATAGGGCCGAATTGATAGCTTTCGCTACCGTTGAGACCTCAAACGAAACCTCCAGTACGTGAATGGGTAATGCAGCCAGTTTTGCCAGCGTCTGGGGCTGAAACGAGTCAGCAATGACAATCAGCTCATAGCGATCAGCGGGATATGTCTGTCTCAGGTTTTGGGTAACGGATTCGACAATCACAGCGTCTTCTTTATACGCTGGAATCAACACCCCTATTTTCCTATAAACTGACGTTGCCGGATCAGCATTCGTATCGTCAGCACGACCAAGTCGGCCAGCGATAGAGAATACAAGCCAGTAAAGTACATTAAGGGCAACAATTCCTAGTAAAATCAGGTAGGTAAAATAGACGATGATCATAATAAACCCTGAGTGCTGTCGGGTATTTTCTTTCTATTTTTGACCACTAATTTTATATCCGGTCACAAAAGCGACGCAACCGAACGCATCATTCCTACGTATAGAGTAGTATGCGCTACATCGTTGTTTTTGCTCAACAGGAAATTGGATACGCTGTGGGGTTCGATAACCTCGCCGATGCCATCGATTTCTTATTTTGGGGGTACGAGGAGTATGAACTGCTCCCCTACGGTACGTTCGACCTACTTACGGGGGACGTGTGGCCTTACGAACACCGGGGAGAGCGTATCGTAAACATTGATAATGAGATCATTAGCCGTACCGCTCAGCATTACATCAAATCGGCTATTCGGCATATGAACTGATCATGGTATTTACAAACGGGAAAGCCTCCCGAACGTATGTTCAGGAGGCTTTCCCGTTTGTAATAAGCTGTAAATAAACCCCTTACACCACCATAATATCTTTTTCCTTGGCGACAAAGGTTTCATCGATTCGGGCGATAAACGCATCGGTTAATTTCTGAACGCGCTCTTCCCCTACTTTAACGGCATCCTCCGACACACCCTCTTTGGTCAGCTTTCGAATATCGTCGTTCGTATCTTTCCGGATATTTCGCACATTGACTTTGGCGGTTTCTACCTCCTGCTTTACCTTTTTTACGAGGTCACGCCGACGTTCTTCGGTCAGGGGTGGAATGCTTAGTCGGATTTGCTCGCCGTCGTTATTCGGGTTAAGACCGAGGTTAGAATTACGGATAGCCTTCTCTACTTCACCAATGAGTTTTTTTTCAAAGGGCTTAATAACGAGGGTCCGGGCGTCGGGCGTATTCACGGAGGCAACCGTATGCAGGGGAGACATCATCCCGTAGTATTCGATCTGAATACCATCCAGCATACCGACATTTGCCTTACCAGCCCGGATTTTAGTCAACTCGATGGCCAGGTGCTTGAGCGCCTTTTCCATCGTATCTTTTGCATCGTCGAGAAATAACTCGATTTCTTCCATGAGTATAATGTACGATTTACGATGTACAAAATCCGATTCAAGCAACGCATCTGTCGCCAATCGTAAATCGCACATCAACTGGTTTTATTCTGGCAATTTCATGGTGATGAGCGTTCCCTGGTCATCATCTCCCTGCATCAAACGGAGCAGACTACCCTTCGTGTTCATGTTAAAAACAATGATGGGCAGGTTGTTTTCCTGGCAGAGCGTAAAGGCGGTCAAGTCCATAACGCTCAGTTTCTTTTCGTAAACGTCATCGAAGGTGATGGTGGTATACCGGGTGGCGCTTTTGTCTTTCATCGGATCGGCCGTGTAAACGCCATCGACTTTGGTACCCTTCAGGACCACATCGGCTTCAATTTCGATAGCCCGTAAACTGGCCGTTGTGTCGGTGGTGAAGTAAGGGCTTCCGGTACCGGCAGCAAAAATAACGACACGACCTTTTTCGAGGTGCCGCACTGCCCGCCGACGAACGTAGGGTTCGCAAACCTGCTCCATTTTGATGGCCGACATTACACGGGTATACATGCCATGTTTCTCAAATGAACTTTGGAGTGCCATTGCATTGATGACCGTTGCCAGCATGCCCATGTAATCGCCCTGTACACGATCGATGCCGGAACGCTCGCCAGAGACACCCCGGAAGATGTTGCCCCCGCCAATGACAATAGCCACCTCTACACCCAGGTCCACTACTTGTTTAATTTCCTGACTGTATTGTTCCAGTACAGCCGGGTCAATATTGTAACCGTTCGGCCCAGCAAGAGCCTCCCCACTCAGCTTGAGCAGGATGCGTTTATACTTTGTTTGCGATGTCATGAGGGAAAATTTGCGGGCAAAGATAAGAAAAACGAGCAAAGAGACGCGCGAAAATAGGATCAGGCCGACGTCCAAAGTTCCTGAAGTCGGTTTAGATCCCGTTTCATGGCGGCAAATACTTCCTTTTGTGGAATGGTCAGTTTCGTTGCGCCGTGCTCTGCACCACCCGTTGGATGTTCAATATGAAGCGATATAGGTACCTGAATACCATACTGTTTCAACAACTTGAAATAGGTTTTAAAGTCGACCATACCCTCGCCCAACGGCACGTCTTCAACGGTCGCTACGCCATTTTTGGTCGACCACCGAAAATCTTTAAGCGCGACGGATTTTATCTGTGGTTGAAGCAACCGAAGTCCATTGGGCCACGATTGCCCCCCTTCTACTGTCGCGTGACGAATATCATATTGAATACCGGTATGAACAGGATCGGCCAGTTTCAATATTTCCCAGAGCTCCCAGACCGATGAACCGACGAGCAAGCCCGCATGATTCTGATAACAACCAATCAGATTAAGGGTCTTATTTGCCTCGCCCAACGCCCGCAGTTGTTGCTGATACGTCAGAATAGAGTCAGGAATCGATTTTTTCTGGTCATACTGGTACCACTTCATCCGGTATAATTGAAACCCGGCTTTCGACGCAGCCTTAAGCACCCGCATATCGATTGCATTGGTTGCATCACCAACGGTGGTGGTCATCAATTTGGGCGTCAACCCAGCCTTTCTAATCGATTCGACGGCTTTGGGCAACTCATCCTCAACGCGTTCCGGACGGACATGCCCATCAGGACGAACGGTTAAATCGACGCCCTTGAACCCCATCTCAGCCGCAGCATCAGCCATATCGGCGTAATTCAGGAACTGTAAATGCTTGGAAAAAATATGGATGTCGGTCAGCGGTGATCCACCGGCGCTGGTCCATGCCGGGGAGTTCGTGGCTAGCAGTGGCAGAACGCCAGCCGCCAGGGCCGTCTGTTTCAGAAAATGACGTCGGGGGTAAAGTTGATCCATACCCTTAAAAGACATCTTACACAAATTCTACCAGTACCTGCCCTTTTTCAACGCGATCACCCTTGGCAATTCGAATTGTTTTTACGGTTCCGTCGCCGGGCGCTTTCAGGTTATTTTCCATTTTCATGGCTTCCAGAATCAGCAGGCTATCGCCTTTGCGGATCACATCGCCCGGCTGCACACTAATGCCCACAATCAGGCCCGGCATGGGTGCCTTCAACTCATTGACTTTCGTACCGGATGCACTGCTCATACCCATTTTTTCGAGCAACAAGTCAAAGCGGTCCTTAAGTTGAACGTGGTGAATGTGGCCGTTTATTTTCAAGCTCACCCGTTTTTCAGCCGCATTTATCTCCATAACTTCAGCCGTAAACGACCGATTCTGGTGGAGTATATGAAACGAGCGGTCGCTGATTTTTACCAGATCCCAGGCGAACGGTTCGTTATTGAGAAGTGGACCGTCGGCCGTAAAGTCAACGGAGAGAGGCTGGTCGTTCAGGGTTGTCTGGTACATAGTTATTAGAATAATGTTTCGCCTGGTTAAAACCCGGCGCAGGGCAATGTTATAAAAACCTACGATTTATTCACGAGCCAGATGCCCAGCAAACATACACCCATACCCGCAAATTGTACCGCATAAATTGTTTCTCCGTCCAGCACCCCCCACATCAGCGCGACAATTGGGATGAGGTAGGTTACAGATGCCGCAAACAAAGGAGAAGCGAGTTGCATGACCCGATTGAAGAAAATGGACATCAGGCCCGATCCGAATACACCCAGGGTAACGAGTGCCCACAGCGACCAGTTCGCGTGGGCGTCAACGACACGGGCGAAGAAATCTGTTGGTGCCAGGGTGAGCAGCGCTATAGGGCCGGCAAAGGCAAAGAGCCAGGCCGTAGAAACCAACGCAGGTAAGTGGCTCAAATACCGACCAATCAGATTCGTATTCAGACCATAACAAACCGTTGCGATCACAACCAGAATGGCGTATCCGTTTATCTGAAAGGACCCCGTTGCACTAAAAAATACCAGTAGTAATGACCCGCCCAGCCCGAGCAGAATTCCGGCTACCTGCCTGATTTTTAGCGACTGCCCAAAAAATACCGCGCCCAGAATAAGGGTAAACAAGGGACTAAGGGAATTGAGCGCACCAGCCAGCGAGCTGTTCAGGTGGGCACCGGCTTGGGCAAACAGGAAAGCCGGAATAACAAACCCAATGATTGCCGAAGCCAACAGAGCCACCCATCGGTGCCGAACGGCTAGCCGAATGTCAGCCTGCTGGCTTTGTCGGGCCAGGAAAGGCATAAAAAACAAGAGTGCAAATACCAGGCGCCCCGCCCCTACCTGCTCCGGCGGAAATACGCCCAGGCTGCGCTTGATGAGAATAAATGAACTCCCCCAGACTAATGCCAGCGCGCACAGCAATACCCACGCCAGCACCGGGCGTTTTTGAGGCAAAACAACAGGTTCTTCAACAGTCATGGGCTGGAATTGATGGCAACGAGACCCGTCAAACGTACCGATTAAACAAGCTCAACCAGGTAGGTTTCCTGTATCTCGTCAAGAATAGCGCTTACGCCACTGTACGAATCCATGGTGACCAAACGCATCCGGTAGGGTTTAAAATCAGGCAATCCTTTGAAATAATTGGCATAGTGCCGACGCATTTCAAACAGCCCAACGACTTCTCCTTTCCAGCGAATGGAAAAATCGAGATGCTGCCGACAAACGGCCACCCGATCGGCTACGGTTGGTGGGGACAAATGCTGACCCGTTTTGACAAAGTGCTTGATTTCGTTAAATATCCAGGGATGGCCAATGCTGGCCCGGCCAATCATGACCCCATCGACGCCGTAGCGGTTCTTATATTCCAGCGCTTTTTCTGGCGAGTCAATATCGCCGTTTCCAAAAATTGGGATCTGGATACGGGGATTGTCTTTTATGCGCCCGATAAGCGTCCAGTCAGCCTCGCCTTTATACATCTGCACACGCGTGCGACCATGAATGGTCAGCGCTTTAATGCCAATATCCTGTAAGCGTTCGGCCACTTCGCCCACGTTTTTTGTGCTCTCATCCCAGCCAAGCCGTGTTTTTACGGTTACAGGCAAATGCGTCGCTTTAACGACAGCTTCGGTCATACGAACCATTTTGGGAATATCCTGCAGCAAAGCCGCTCCGGCTCCCCGGCAGGCAACCTGTTTCACCGGGCAGCCGTAGTTAATGTCAATCAAATCAGGATTGGCCCGCGTAGCAATGCGCGAACACTCACCCATTGTTTCAACATCCGAACCGAAAAGCTGAATGCCGATAGGGCGCTCGTATTCGAAGATGTCCAGCTTTTGAACACTCTTGGCCGCGTCGCGAATGAGCCCTTCAGACGAAACGAATTCAGTGTACATTAAGTCGGCTCCGTTTGCTTTGCAAACCGCCCGAAAAGGCGGGTCACTCACATCCTCCATGGGAGCGAGCAATAACGGAAAATCCGGGAGCTGTATAGTACCAATATTGACCATTCAGTAGTATCGGGGCCTCAAACCCGAAATTAATGACGTACCAGATGTTTATCTTCTTAGGAACACAGCCCTGAGTCAGTCTTATTCCTCAGGCTTTTGTGTCTGTTTTAGCACAATCCAAAGGGCGAATTGGTTCCCTTGCACGAATTCTGCGAACTAGTCTGTAAATTTACAGGAAATTATGCAACCAAGTTATACGCCCCAAAGCGCTTCTTCACGACCACCCACCATTGGCGGACTGACCATGCTGGTCGGTTTCGTGCTGGTCGGCGGTGTTGTTAGTACGCTGCTGCTTTTCGGAATCATGGCCGTCAGCAAAGGCATGGGCTTTACCGAAGCGCAGAATTACCTCACCCGGCTAGCCGCTAATCCGTCGGCAGCGCCCGGTAGCTGGTACGAGCTGATGATTCTTCAGGCGGTCAATCACCTCGGCACGTTTTTCCTGCCTGCTCTTGTTTACTGGTACTTTATCGAACGCAGAACCTGGGACCAGTTCAACGTCCGTCCCATTTCGGCGGTAGCAGGCTTTGGTCTGATTGGCCTGATTGTTATCGCCTTCATGCCCTTCGACAGTTTTATTATCGACTGGAACCGGAACCTGCATCTGCCCGAAACCCTGGCCCCTGTTGAGCAATGGATTCGGGATAAAGAAAAGGGACTCGAAGGCATTACTAAATACCTGACAACGTTCGATACAACTAGCCAGTTGCTGGTGGCGATCCTCGTTATTGCCGTCATTCCGGCCATTGGCGAAGAAACACTCTTCCGGGGCATTTTGCAGCGGAACCTGACTGTCTGGACCAAAAACCCGCATGTCGGTATCTGGCTGGCAGCAGCTTTGTTCAGCGCGATTCACGTTCAGTTTCTGGGCTTTTTTCCCCGCATGTTGCTCGGAGCCTTATTTGGCTATCTGTACCTGTGGTCAGGTAATTTATGGGTACCCATACTGGCCCACTTTGTCAACAATGGGTTTACGGTATTTATGGTTTATATGCACCAGAAGAAACTGGTTTCCGTGGACATTGAAAGCACCGAGTCGATTCCCCTGGTGGGCGTGTTGGTTTCGGGAGCCATCACACTGGGTTTGTTAATCTATTTTCAGAAACGTAATCAGGAACGAGCCTTGTCGAGTGGCGAACGATAAGTAGTTGAATAACTGGCTTTACCCGGTTGCCTTCACACTCTTCATACTCAATGGCTTATTCCTATAAAACACCATGACAGAAACCTGGGAAGTAATTTACTCAACACCGCTGCCTCACCGAGCCGAACTAGCCAAAGCGTTATTGCTTGAACATGATATATCGGCCGTGGTTATCAATAAACAAAGCAGCAGTTATCCAACCATTGGCTGGGGAAAAAGCGAGGTTCATGTACTGGCCCAGGACGCTATCTTAGCTAAAGTAATTCTCGAGAATGAAGCAACGTTTAGCTAAACTTTCGAACCTCCAGCAGCGGGTCATTGCCGCCGTGGCCGGGGTTCCGTTTATTCTGTTCATGATCTGGTATGACGCCTGGACATTTGCGCTGTTGTTCTGCCTTGTCAGCGCCCTCACCCAGCGCGAGTTTTACCGGCTGCTTGGTCTCGATGGGTTTGAGCCCCTGACGGCTTATGGAACGGTGGTTGGCACCATGATTTGCGTACTAGCCTACTTTGTTGAGACCGATCAGATTGGCACCGGCAACTACTTCCTTATTTGCCCGGCCTCGTCCATGATTTTCCTGATCAAGCTGTACAAGAAACGGGACATGAAACCTTTTACCAACATCAGTTTCACGTTTCTGGGTATCATCTACGTAGCCATGCCGTTTGCGCTGCTGATTATTCTGGCGCTTCAGGGGGGCAGGTTTCACCCCATGATTATTACAGGATGCCTGTTGTTGCTTTGGGCGAGTGACATCGGGGCTTACTTCGCCGGCACCAAATTTGGTCGCCGAAAACTTTTCGAACGGGTTTCGCCCAAAAAATCGTGGGAAGGGAGTATTGGGGGCGCAGCCGCTGCGGCTATCGTGGCGCTGGGCCTTACGTTCTGGGCTCCCGAACTGCGCCCCTGGCAATGGTATTGCGTAGGCGGCATTATTGTCGTGACCGGCACATACGGCGATCTGGTCGAATCGTTATTTAAGCGAAGCATTGCCATTAAAGACTCTGGCAGCAGCATTCCGGGTCATGGCGGTTTTCTGGACCGTTTCGATGGTTTGTTGCTGGCCGCTCCGTTTATTATTACCTTTTTGAAACTGTTCGCGTGATGGGTAGATTTTACTGTGGCTAAGGTATTAGATTTTTATGGTGTACACATTTATATAACCAGTTCAACTGAAGGATTTTTAACCACAGAGGCACAAAGCGCACAGAGGTTCGAAAAGGCTACAGATTACCCTTTCGAACCTCTGTGCGCTTTGTGCCTCTGTGGTTAAAAAAATCTTCATAGAATACGAAATGGTTTCATCGTATTCCTATTTGTATACCGACGACATAAGACAACTTAACACTATAAACCAACTAAATGTCATACCGAAATCAGCTTAAATCTTGTTAAATAAAACTGATACACGGGCGGTTTGGTGCGGAATCCGTAGATTTGTATAGAGGTGTAAAGTAAACTTTCTTAAAATTCGGGTAATACAAATCATTCCTTGCCTTTTACTCGTTTACTTTGTAGTATGGTAACTTTGTCTATGAAAAAGTCGCTAACGTTGTTTGTCTTTATTCTGGTGTTGTCTGCGCTTGCGGGACTCTTTACGACTGCGCGGGCACAAGGGCAGGAACGGCAGATTACGTTCACGGGCTTCATCACCGGTGGTAAATCAAATGATGCCTTACCTGGCGCTTACATTTATATCCCGAAGGCAGGAAAAGGTGTTCTTTCGGCCCCGAATGGCTATTTTGCCTTGCCCGTTTTTCCGGGTGACAGTATCATTTTCAGCTATGTAGGTTTCAGGACTCAATACCACATTATCCCACGCCGGATAACCGACCTTACGTATTCGGCGGTTGTAGCGTTGCAGGAAGACGTTAAAACACTGGCTGAAGTAAAGGTTTACCCCTACGCAACGGAAGAACTGTTTAAAGAAGCCTTCGTTAACCTAAAACTTCCCGACGAAAAAGAACGCGAAAACCTGGCCCGGAACACCAGCCCGGAAGCCATTATGCGACAGGCGGCTACCATGCCCATGGGCGCACTTGCCAACCACCAGAACTTTGTGAATCAGCAGTTCTTTGGGCGCGAATCGCTCATTGGCCGCAGTGCCACGCCAACGTTTGCCTTTACAAACCCCTTTGCCTGGGCTAACTTCATCCGGTCTGTCAAACGAGGGGATCTGAAAACGAAGGAGTGGCGTAGCGAACTCAATAAAGCACCTCGGGAAAACCTAACCCGAAAGGATATTTTACAGGACGGAAACTGAGTATCTATCCATTAGTAACACAAATTTCACAGAACCCCTATCTGAATACGCCTATCTTTATGGATTGATCTAATCCATAAAGGATGTGTCACGTATCTCTCCATCAGCCCAAACACCCGGTAAGACTGCTGTCTGAATCCTGGCTACAACGGCTTTTTCTACTTCTGTTTTTCATTGTCTGCCACCTGATTACAGGTCGTGCCCAGTCGCTGATTATTGCAGAGCAGGTAAATCACCAATATCCAGATTCGGCCTTTCGACTCATCAAGCTTAAATTAGATAAAGCCGTTAGTCAGCACAACGAGTTAGCGCAGGGCGACTACCTGCAACAGATCGGTTCCCTCCTATACCATCAGGGCAGCTACGTTCAGGCCATCGATTACCTGCTTCAAGCCCAGAAAATATTTCGCAATGCGAATGATGAGCATCGGCTGGCCAACAATCACAACGAACTGGGTACGGTTTACTACTACAACGAACAGCCTGATCGGGCACTGACACAATTTACAGATGCACTGGCTTATTACCAGCGAAGTCGGAATGCAAAAGGGCTGGCCCAGACCTACGCCAACATTGGCCATATCTACGAGAAACGGCGGGACGCTAAAAAAGCCTATCAGTATCAGAAACAGGCGCTTGTTCATAGCCGAATAGCCAACGATACGGGTAGCCTGACGAAAATCTACGAGAACCTGGGGAGTATTTTTGAGGATGAAGCCCGATATGACTCAGCTCATAGTTACTACCAGCAGGCACTCGTATTAACCCAAAAAACCCATGATGGAATCGGCCAGATTGAAATCATCAACAACCTGGGGGATGTGTTCCGAAAAACGGGGCGCTACAAACAGGGCATGGCGTTATCGCAACAGGCGCTGCAACTCTCACAGCAAAAAAACGAACGGTATCAACTGAGTGCGGCACTCCGCGATATTGCCAAAACATTTCGACTTTTAAACCAGCCCGATAGTGCCTACAAATACATTGAACTGAGTCGGGACTTAACCGATGAAATCTACGCAATCGAAAACAATCGCCAGATTACGTTGCTTCAAACCTTGTTCGATGTCGAACGCAAAGACAGTGAAATAGCCCAATTGAATGCCCAAAAACAAGTCGACCTGATTATTATTACGGCCACCTGCGTTGTGTTGTTACTAATCGGGGTTCTGGCTTTCGTTATTATAAGCCGCCAGCGGTTAAAGATTCGGAATGAACAAGCCCTTAATCAGCAGAACCAGCAGATTTTCAGCACGCAAAACGAGTTGATGCGGGCCGAGCTGAAGAATAAACAACTGGAGGAGGAAAACTTAAAAGGCCAGCTGGAGCTGAAAAGTAAAGAGCTAACCTCACATACGCTGCAAATTATTCAGAAAAATCAGGTGCTCGAAGCGATAAAAGATGACCTGGCCGTTATTCTGAAAGACGACAAACGGGATCAGAAAAAGCAGCTTCGTCAATTGCTCGAGAAGATTGGGCAGAGCTTCGACCGGGATAAATACTGGGATGATTTCCGTCGCATTTTTGACCAGATTCACCCGCATTTCTTTGAGCAGCTGGCCCATCAATTTCCCGATTTGACGCCTACCGACCTGCGCCTGATTGCGCTCCTCAAAATGAATATCAATTCGGCCGACGTGGCTACGTTGCTCGGCATATCTTCCGATAGCCTGCGGGTGTCCCGCTATCGCTTGCGTAAAAAAATTGGATTAGCCGAGGGCGAATCACTCTCAGCCTACATTCACAGCGTTTCGGTTCAGCGGCTCCCCGCTCCCGAAAATAGCCCTGTTTAATTGAGCATAATGCTGACTAAACAGATAACATAAAGTCGGCTCAAGCTTGTATCTATCCATGGACTGTGGAAACAGCGCGCCCCATGGAAAAGTATAAACATCTTCATGTTCGTGGTCCGTGTCCTCCTAGACCACCGAAAAAATATCTCCATTCGTCTGCCTTCATTACTCCAAATAGCCCTTAACAATTAGGAAACAGCTTGTTAACAATAACATAATGGAGATCAGTCTGACCAACAAATCTCTATCAATCAATGACTTATACATATATGTTGCCTGCCTGTTAACGCCTTAAACGTCCTTGTTGCCTTCCTGTTAACGGGTCAGATTTGTCCCGCTCCCCTTCTTCCTCACACCTTTGCGTCATCAATCCCACACGACGCTGGGTGAGCACATAACGAAGAATATCAATCTTGCTACACTGGATGAATCGACTACTACTGACTAGTATCTGCCTGCTTTCCGTACTTGATGTTTTGGCGGGTACGATCCGGGGCAGAGCAGTGGATGCCACAACGGGTCAGCCTATCATTGGCGCAACGTTGATCATTGAAAATACTAAATTCTTTAATGTATCGGGTTTGGATGGTTCGTTTAGTATTAAGAACGTCCCCAGCGGCTCGTATAAGATTCGCATTAGTTACGTATCCTACCGAACCATGACCCGCGATGTCGTTATTACTAGCGACGACCATACGCTGACGCTGGATTTACCCCTTGAAACCGAATCGGACCGGGAAATAGCGGAGGTGACGGTCAAAGGAAAGCGGGACGGATCGAGCGACCGAACGGCCCGCGACCTCGAGCGCAATGCCTTGCAGGTTACCAACATCGTATCCGGGCGAACCATTGAACTATCGCCTGACCTGACCGTAGCCAATGTCATTCAGCGGGTGTCGGGTATTTCTATTGAGCGCAACAGCAACGGCGATGGTCAATATGCCATTTTGCGGGGCATGGACAAACGCTACAATTACACCCTCGTTAACGGCGTCAAGATTCCCAGCCCCGATAACCGGTATCGCTACGTACCCCTCGACATTTTTCCGTCGGAACTACTGGATCGCCTGGAGGTATACAAAGCCCTGACACCCAGCATGGAAGGTGACGCTGTGGGGGGAGCCATCAACATGGTGATGAAAGACGCTCCGGAACGGCTAACCGTACTGGCAAATTTGGCGACGGGGTACAGCGAATTATTTCTGAATCGCCCCTTCGTGAGTTTCGACGCGAAGAATGTCAATAGCCAATCGCCATACGAGCAATACGGCAATCAGTATAGTGCCAAGTTTGCTGATTTCAACAAGGCATCGACCACCTACACCAGCCATAATCCGTCCCCAAACCTGATTGGCAGTTTTGCCATTGGCAATCGCTTTCTCAACCAACGATTCGGAATCATGCTGGCCGGAAGTTTGCAAAACACCTTCCGAGGTAGCAACAGCCTGTTTTTCAATGGCGATGTCGTTGATACGCTACGGGGCATAACCCTGACCAAACAAAGCGAACGGCAGTATTCCGAACACCAGACCCGTTCCGGTCTTCATGCCAAGATGGACTTTCGCGTCAACGAGAACAACAAAATCCAATGGTTCAACGCCCTCATCAGCCTCAGGAATGAACAGATCCGCGAAACGAAATCGACAGAATTGGGCATTGGCGGATTCGATCCGGTACTCGGTAACGCTACGCTTGGCTATGAAACGCGTTCCCGACTGACCAAACAGAAGATCTACAATAGTACCCTGCAAGGCACTCATCAGCTGACGTCTGCGCTCGGTTTGACCTGGTCGGCGGTTTACTCACTGGCGGCCAACGACGTGCCCGACCAAACCTATGTTTCACTGCTGGGCATTCGCAAAAACTTCGTTGACAGCCGCACAACCGTGCAGGATGGCACCCGGCGCTGGGAACACAACACGGACAATGACCTGGCGGGCTACCTGAACCTCACCCTCAAAACCAATCTGGCGGGCATGGCTGTCGAGTGGATGGCAGGTGGCCTCTACCGCGACAAGCAACGGACCAATTTTTACAACAATTACACCCTACGGCCAACCAATCCATTTGCCCAGTACGGCGTTGATTTTACCGACTACAATCAAATTTCGTATAACATACAGAACCCGCTTGGTTCAGTAGCGTCGGCCCTCAGCTATGATGCCAGCGAGACGACGACTTCGGGTTACCTGCAATTTCGCACCACCGACCAGCCGCTGGAAGTAACGGGTGGCGTTCGCGTCGAGCACACCGATCAAGGCTATGCGATGAAGTTCCCGATTGGCGAAGACCAGCCCGTGGGGAGCCAGATTTATACGGACGTGTTGCCGAGCCTGCATTTTCGCTACCGCCCTACCGAGACAACGAACTGGCGGCTCTCCTATTTCCGGTCGCTCAACCGGCCGGGCTTTTTCGAGATCGTTCCGTATCGGATCGTAAACGAAGAATACCAGGAACGCGGCAACCCGAACCTGAAACGGGTCATTGCGGATAACGTTGATCTGCGGTACGAGTTTTTCCCCCGCCCCCTGGAGCAGTTTATGATCGGCCTGTTCTACAAACACCTCAAGGACCCCATCGAATACACGCTTCAGAAAGATGCCATCCGGGGACAGGATTTGTACTACGGACCCGGCAACTTCGGCAACGCAACCAACTTTGGTTTGGAACTCGACGCCATCAAATACTTTCGGCAGTGGGGTCTCAAAGCCAACTATACTTACACCAACTCCAGCATCACGACCCCCAAATCCAAGCGTATCCGCAACGCCCAAGGCGACCTGCAAACGATCACCGTCAACCAGACCCGTGCCTTGTACGGCCAGTCGGCTCACGTCGCAAATCTCTCTCTGCTCTACAAAAGCAGCGAACATGGCTGGGATGGCCAACTGGCCGCCAGCTATACCGGCGGACGCATCAATACGGTATCGCAGTTTGTGGATAACGACCTGTATCAGAAAGGATTCGTGCAAATGGACGCGTCCCTCGAAAAACGCATAAAAGGTGGCTTCCTGCTATTTGCCAAGGCGAATAACCTGCTGAATACGCCCACCGAGATTTTCATCAAGAATACCAGTCCGAAAAATTCGGATGTGCCGAATCAGGATGTGTCCGGCAAAACGCTCATCCGGCGCGATTACTTCCAGCGCTCCTACGTGCTGGGCATACGCTACAAACTTTAATAGTCATTACTAACCAATCAATTACCATGAAACAAGCATTTATTCTGGCCGCGCTCTCCGCTGCGGTGTTAGTGGGTTGTTCAAAAACCAATGATACGGGCTCGACCGTTACGCCTGCACCAGCTCCCGTTGTTAAAGAAGCCGTTTCGGGCGATGTATCGGGTGTTTGGGAAAAAGGCAGCACCTACAAGATTACGGGGCATTTGCAGGTGCCCGCCAGCCAGTCGCTGGTGATTCAGGAAGGCGTCACGGTCGTTTTCAGCGATTCGACCGTGAAACCGGAGTTTATCGTCAAAGGCAATCTGTACATCATGGGCACATCAGCCAACCCGGTGAAACTGACGGTGCCCGACGCCTGGAAAACAACGGCGAACCAGTGGGGTAGCCTGTGGGGTGGTATCATTGCCGCGCCTACCTGCGCCGAACTCCTGATCGACAACGCGATTCTCGAATATGGTGGTGCCGTAACAACCGAGAGCTCTCCCTCCGTGAAAGCCGGTTTGTATAAGGCAGCTGCCGGAAACCACGTGCCCGCCGTAAACTACTCGAACGTGAATGGGAAGCTGGTCATTGTCAACAGCCGGTTGAACAACCAGAACGAAGATGGTTTTTACATCGAAGGGGGCAAAGTAATTATTGCCAACAACAAAATCTACACGCTGGGCGTATCGGGGGGCGACGCCATCAACATCAAGTCGGGTGTGCAGGCCGACGTGGCTTTCAATCTTGTGTATAGCCCAAACACAAACGCCTTAAAACTTTCGAATACCGGCGACCGGACGCCACAGGCGTATGTTATTGCGTATAACAACACGATTGTGAACGCAGGCTGGCGTCGGCCAACCATTAAAGGCGGATCAATTTGGGTAGAAGTTGCGGTTCGTGCTGAGTTGTACAATAACCTGCTGGCCAACGACCGGTTCGGTATCAAGCGCGATCCTAAAAACCCCGAAGATGCACGGTCAAAAGTGAGCAACAACCTGTACTATAACTACACGGCCGAAGGTGTTACGAACTTCCAGCCGACGGCCGAAATCCTGACAGGGACGAACGACGTGATCAGTAAAACGGCGGGTGACAATGATCCGAAGTTTGTGAATTACCCGCTCAACACGGATCAGAAAAATGCCGCATTCAATACAGCCTGGGATTTCCGGCTGCAAAGCGGCTCGCCTGCCATTGGTAAAGGCACAACCAGCTTCACGCGTTTATATGCCGATGGCCTTTCGTTGTCGAATGGCACGAACTACAAATCGCCCGCCCCTTCGACAACCATTGGTGCGTTCGGAACTAATTAATACGTAGCCTTAAAGCTGGTACACGAAGAGATGCTGGCCAATTCAGCCATCTGCTACTCCTGGCAAATCTGGGTGTACCAGCCTATGTTCATGAAAAATCACCTGCCGCTTCTACTAACCTTCCTCACAATAGCCTGCCAATCGTCGGCGCAAAACGTTGTCAAGCCGGTTATCATAACCGATACAGTACGGCATGATACCGACGATCCGGCCATCTGGATCAATCCCAAAGACCCGGCGCAAAGTCTGGTTATTGGCACCGATAAAGATCAGGACGGCGGCTTGTATGTCTTTGATTTGAAGGGAAAAATTGTTCGTGAAGTGCACAATCTCAAACGCCCCGACAACGTAGACGTAGCGTATGGCCTGACGCTCGCGGGTAAACCAACTGATATTGCCGTGACCACCGAACGGTTTACCCATAAGCTCCGTATTTTCTCGTTGCCCGATATGAAGCCCGTTGATAACGGTGGGCTAGAGATGTTCGTTGGCGATACAAGCAATGGGTTTCGGGATTTGATGGGCATTGCCCTCTATAAAAATCCAGCAGGCGTTCTGTACGCCATGGTTGGCCGCAAATCAGGGCCAACAGATGGCTCCTACATTGGCCAGTACCGACTCGAAGATGATGGCAAAGGCCAGGTTCGGGCCACCCTGGTCCGGAAGTTCGGGTCATATAGCGGCAAGAAAGAAATTGAATCCATTGCCGTCGACAATGAACTTGGCTATGTGTATTATTCCGATGAAGGGGTTGGTGTTCGGAAGTACTATGCCGACCCCGAAAAAGGCAGCCAGGAGTTAGCGTTATTTGCCAAAACTGGGTTTGCAGAAGATCACGAAGGCATTTCCATTTACAAAACGGGTCCGAAAACAGGCTATATCCTGGTATCCGATCAGGGGGCGAATCAGTTTCACATCTTCAAACGGGAAGGCGAAGCGAATAATCCGAATGAGTACAAACTGGTCAAAATTGTAAAAGTGGCGGCCCAGGTAAGCGACGGCTCCGACGTGACCAACGTAGCATTGGGCAAGCAGTTTCCCCACGGTCTGTTCGTTGTCATGTCCGACGATAAAACGTTCCACTACTACCGCTGGGAAGACGTGATGAAATGACGTAGGATGTATGATATAGGACGTATGGTGTATGAAAAAAAATACATCCTATATCATACATCCTACATCATTTCTTCCAGTTTGTCAGTGTCAAGTCAGTGCCATCGAATACGGCGTAGGTTTTGGCGGATACCCATTCGCCGAGATTTATGTAGCGGCTGGTGGATGAGACGGCCAGATCGAGCGGCAGGTGGCGATGACCAAAGATGTAATAATCGTGGTGCATACGGGTTTCAACCTCCCGGCAATATTGCATCAGCCACTCGCGGTCTTCGCCCAGGAAGTGCTCCTCTCCTTTTTCCTGGTTGCTGGCGCGGCTCCTGCGTGACCAGGCCTGGGCCAGCCCAATGCCTAAATCGGGGTGTACCCAACGGAATAGCCCTCGGGCAAGGCCACTTTCGAAGACTGTCTTGAGTCGTTTATAGACAAAATCGCCGGGCCCAAGTCCATCGCCATGTCCAATCAGGAAGTGCTTATTTCCGATTTTATACCGGCGCGGGTTACGATAGACCGGAATCCCCAGCTCCTTCGTGAAGTAGTCGTTCATCCACATGTCGTGGTTGCCCGTAAAGAGAATAATGCGAATACCGGCATCAGTAAGTTCGGCCAGTTTGCCCTGTAAGCGAATAAATCCTTTGGGAATGCTGTGCTTGTATTCGAACCAGAAGTCAAATACATCGCCCACCAGAAAGATAACCTCGGCATGAGGCCGGATGGCATCTAGCCAGGCAACAATGATTTTCTCCCGTTGGTGGCTCTGCTCGATGGAAGGCGTGCCAAGGTGAAAGTCAGAAGCGAAATAAACGTTACGGCCGGGGGCAAGTGGAATTGTTTCGAGATCAGACATGCATACGGTAATTCTGCCGTAAAGGTACGCAAGCAGATTCATTCACGTATTCCTTCATTCTACTCAGTCTGTACTCACGCAGTTAGTATCGAGCTTTGACTTCGACCGTACACGGGCTAAAAGTCAGATAAACAACCGGCGTATTGCGTTTGTCGGGTCAGGATAGGCCACAAAAACAGCTCAATAACTGATATGGTATGTAAGAAAACGCTAATTTTGGCTTTTCTCAAATCATCTCATGAAAATCAAATCACTGATACTGGCTTTTCCTGTTTTGTGTTTAGCCTGCAGCAGCCCAAGCTCCACCACCGATCCTGCCAGCAATGTTGACGCCAGCCCCATTGTGGCGAAACAGGTTGTTGGTGTGAATGCACTCTCCGTTGATCGGAATTATGATGAGCCCTGCAACATTTTGGGTGAAGAGTATGTCCGCTCCACCTTCAATTTAGGAGAAGGTACGAAGCTGGAAGAAGTTCACGAGCACAACGGTTGTGAATTCGAATGGGCAGGCAACAAGGTCCTGGTTACGTTCGCAGGCACCCGGCCTTTCGAATCTATGTACGTTGCCGAATATACATTCGACAAAATGTACCAGGGCAAACCAGCCCTCGCGATGACGAAATCGGTTGAGGTTGCCAATGACTCAACCGAAAGTGGTCCTCAGCCAGAAGGAACCAATGCCGAAACGCCTGCTACTGCCGAAAACGAAAAAGTAGCGCATCATACGACCGACGATAATCAGCCTCAACACGGCGGCATAACGGCAGCTACGCCTGCTCTTACAAAACACGCAGTTAGCAGCGGCAACTTCGAAGCGGTGAAAAATGTGGGTGATAAAGCGGTTTGGGATGCCTCAACCGGGGCCATGCACGTTCTCTACAACAACCACATCATTAGCGTAACGGTTGAAACCAAAGAAAAGCCCGAGTTAAAGAAAGAACATGCGCAAAGCCTGGCCGAAGTTCTAATAGAAAAAATATCAGCGAACGAGTACACCACCGCGCTGTAAGAAACATACCTTGTTCATACCAAAAAGGCGTGACACTGTGCTCAACAGTGTCACGCCTTTTTAATTAGGAGAATACCCTTATTTAACGGGAATAATGGGTTAAATTAACCAACGTTTAGGCTGTTCCCGACCCTATTTACGTCAATTAGCTAGTCGATAAAAAAAGTTCAACTACAGAGGCACCAAGGGCACAGAGGTTTATTGGGAAGAAAAGTACCCTAATAAACCTCTGTGCCCTTGGTGCCTCTGTAGTTAAACTTAGACTATTCCGCTCGTGCAGGGTCTTGAACTGATCTAATTTAGACTACAACAACCGTAGATTCGACTACGTCTGTCTTTGACGTGCTACTGAACTTTGCCGAAACAAAAACCAGAAAAAATGAAAGTTGTAGTCACAGGTTCGTTAGGACACATTGGCAAGCCGCTGACCGAAACATTGGTGCAAAAGGGCCATTCAGTCACGGTGATCAGCAGTGATCCCGAAAAACAATCAGCCATTGAAGCATTAGGCGCCATGGCTGCTATAGGCTCGGTAGAGGACGTTGATTTTTTAGTCGCTACGTTTACCGGTGCTGATGTCGTGCATGCCATGATACCGCCGAACAATTCTGTACCCGACCCAATGGCCCGGAACATAAAACTTGGCGACTGTCTGGTACGAGCTATAGGCCAATCGGGGGTAAAGCGTGTATTATATGTAAGCAGTTACGGGGCACAGTTAGAAAAAGGTACCGGGCTGATCGTTGGGCATCACCATACCGAAAATGCGTTGGACGCTTTACCTTTAGAAGCGCTTACGCACCTCCGCGCTACCTATATTTACTACAATCTGTTTGCTTACCTGAACATGATAAAAACAATGGGCTTTATCGGAGCAAACTATGGCGACGATGATCGGGTGGTGCTGGTGTCCCCAAAAGATATTGCGGCAGCAGCCGTTGAAGAAATAGAAGCCCAAAGTACCGGCCGGACAGTGCGGTATGTGGCGAGTGACGAGCGAACCTGCAACGAAATAGCGCAGATTTTGGGGGCGGCTATTGGTAAACCTGACTTGAAATGGGTCACTATTACCGACGAACAGATGCAAAGCGGTATGGAAGCAAATGGCGTACCGGCCCCGGTTGCGGCTCAACTGGTTGAAATGTTTGGTGCCTGTCACTCGGGCTTATTAAACGTAGATTATGACCTGCATAAGCCAAAAACAATGGGCGGTGTGAAGATGGAAGATTTTGCCATCGAATTTGCCGATGTATTTAAACAAGCGTAATTGATTTACTGTATGGCAGGTATGCAACCTTTCCGGATTAAAACAATCAGCGATTATCATCAGGTTAATGGGCTCCCCAAACCGGAGCACCCGCTAATCTCCGTGATCAATTTAGATGAGATTAAACAGTGGCCAAGCGAAAAGCCGGCCAGTCTGGTGTTTGATTTCTATTCGATTGCCCTGAAACGGAATTTCAATGCCATCGTGAAATACAAGTATGGTCAGCAGGCCTATGATTTTGATGAAGGTGTCATGTTCTTTATAGCGCCCGGGCAGGTTTTTTCAGTGATGGCCGATAGAGATTACCAACTCTCGGGATGGATGGTACTCGTTCATCCCGATTTTCTCTGGAATACGCCGTTAGCCAAAAAAATAAAGCAGTATGAGTATTTCAGCTACTCCGTGCACGAAGCCCTGCACCTTTCCGAGAAAGAGGAAGTCATGGTAACAGGCATTATGCAGTACATGGCACACGAGTATCATGCGAACATGGACAAATTCAGCCAGGACATTATGATTGCCCAGCTTGACCTGGTGCTGACCTATGCTGACCGGTTTTACCAGCGCCAGTTCATTACGCGTAAAATAACCAATCATCAAACGCTGGATCGGCTGGAAGCTATTTTGGCCCGTTTTTTCAATGGCGATGCGTTGGCGGAGAGAGGGTTGCCCAGCGTGCAGGAAATTGCTGACGCCTTGAACGTATCGCCTACGTATTTAAGCGGCTTGCTGAAAGTGCTGACAGGCCGCAGCACCCAGCAACACATACACGACAAATTGATCGACAAGGCAAAAGAACAGTTATCCACGACAGACCTGTCCGTCAGCGAAATTGCCTACGCTTTGGGGTTTGAACATCCGCAGTCGTTCAGCAAGCTGTTCAAGACAAAAACCATGCTTTCTCCGCTGGAATTCAGGCAGTCATTTAATTGATAAACCATTGACTCACTCCTGTTTCCGTGGGGTCAGATTCTTAAATCTGACCGCGTGAGGTTTCTTAAAACCGAACGGTTCATATGGTTCGGTTTTAGGAAACCTCACGCGGCAGGTTTGAGAACCTGCCTTCACGAATCGGTTATTGACTCCTGTTTAGAGGGCCTATACAGTATTTTTGTTCTACGCTACGCTTCCTATCTTAGTCAGGAAAACCCGGTGTATAAACATGGAGGAACTATCTGGAAGAAGAGAATTTGTTGGTACCATCACCAAAGCCGTTGGGGCTTCGTTATTGATGCCTGCCCTTGGAGGCATTCAAAACGTACAGGCCAGCCAGCAATCGTACACGGTTGGGCAAATCATGGACATGATTCTAAAAACAATACCCAACGCCCCTTTCCCCAAGACAGTTGACACCCTGAAATCGGGCAACGCGTCTCAGAAAGTAACCGGCATTGTTTCCACCATGTTTGCTACGGTTGATGTCATTGAAAAAACGATTGCATCGGGCGCGAACTTCATCATTGCTCACGAACCAACCTTTTACAATCACCTGGACGAGACGGACTGGCTCAAGAGCGACGACGTTTTTCGTTATAAGCAGGACTTGCTGACGAAGCATAACATTGCGCTCTGGCGTTTTCATGATTACATCCATTCGCACCGCCCCGATGGGGTACAGGCGGGGGTGCTAGCGGCTTTGGGGTGGACAAACTATGCCAGCGCCGATAATGCGCATGTGCTTACGCTGCCGGCTACTCCGCTTAGCCAACTCGTAACCCACGCGAAAAGCAAACTGGGCATCAAGATGGTGCGGGTCGTTGGTGATCCTGCCCAATCGTGTCAGCGAATCCTGCTCATGCCCGGCGCATCGGGCGGACGCAGCCAGATAAGCGCCATCGAGAAGGAGAAACCTGATGTCATCTTTTGTGGCGAAGCCAGCGAGTGGGAAACGCCCGAGTATGTGCGGGATGCCCGCCAGCAGGGCAAAAAACTATCTCTGGTTATTCTCGGCCACATTATGAGTGAAGCGGCTGGTATGGAATGGACGGTATCTTGGCTGAAGCCTCAGCTGCCCGGCCTCAACATCGCCTACATTCCGTCGGGCAACGCCTTTACCTATTTGTAAGTAAGATGTGTCTGTAATGGGATGAATAAACAAAAGAGCTGGCTAATGTTTTCTACATTAGCCAGCTCTTTTGTTTATTGATTTTATTACAATACTCTACCCGTTTGGCTCAAAGTGGAATCTGTTCAAACACAACGGCAGGTTGAGCCGCGTCTTTAAACGCTTTGCGCGGACGAATATTAAGCGTCTGAAATAACTGTAAATCAGCATCTTCGTTCGGGTTTGGCGTGGTCAGTAGTTTGTCTCCGGCAAAAATAGAGTTGGCCCCCGCCAGAAAACACAACGCCTGCTCTTCGGTATTCATCCGCACCCGTCCGGCCGATAAACGGACCATTGCTTTCGGCATGATGATACGAGCCGTCGCAATCATCCGAATCATTTCCCATACCGACACGCGCGGCTGATCTTCCAGCGGAGTTCCTTCTACGGGAACCAGCGCATTGACCGGCACGGATTCGGGGTGCTGCGGTAAGGTAGCCAGCGTGTGCAACATACCAATTCGATCCTGATCGGATTCGCCCATCCCGATAATTCCACCTGAACAGACCGAAATACCCGCTTTCCGGGCGTGCCCCAGTGTATCCAGTCGGTCATCGTATGTTCGTGTGCTGATGATGTCGCCATAGAATTCTTCGCTCGTGTCGAGGTTGTGGTTGTAGGCATACAAGCCAGCATCCTTGAGCTTCTGCGCCTGATTTTCGGTCAGCATACCGAGGGTGCAGCAAACTTCCAGCCCCATTTCGTTAACGCCTTGTACCATATCGAGGACTTTGTCGAAATCGCTGTTATCACGCACTTCGCGCCAGGCCGCGCCCATACAAAAACGCGTACTGCCCGTATCTTTCGCGCGCTGGGCAGCGGTCAATACCTCGTCCACCTCCATGAGCTTGTGCACTTTTACGGCAGTATGGTAGCGGGCCGCCTGCGGGCAGTAAGCGCAGTCTTCGGGACAGCCGCCGGTCTTGACCGATAACAGCGTACAGACCTGCACTTCCTGCGGGTCGTGGTGCTGACGATGAACAGTGGCTGCCCGGTACATCAGGTCCAGAACGGGCGAATTATAGATTTCGGCAATTTCAGCACGAGTCCAATCAGTGCGAAGCATAGCAGTACGATTTTTAATTGACGAGACAGGCCAGACATGGCCCGCTCTATTTTCCGAATGATGCGTTCAGATCATCAAAAATCGTAAACCAGCACGCGTAAATCAATAGCACGCCCGTTTATTTCAGCCCGAAGAGTAACCGTGTTACTTTGAACGGTTTAATGAGCAGCAGGTAGGTAGCGACGCAAACGACTAATGTTGACAGGCTTACCACCAGAAATCCGTCGTAAACGCCCAGATTCGTTCTTTTTAAAACGGCATAGCCAATGAGAACAATTACCGTCTGGTGCAGAATATAAAACGGATAAACAGCTTCGTTCAGACGGGGTAAGATTGGTTTACTGACGTTTAGATACCGATACCCATACGCTACTGTCGCCAGCACCGAAGCCACCATCAGGCATTGCCGGTTCGTGAAATACGTGAAGTCGAGCCAGAAAACCGTATCGATCTCATCGAACGTAAACCAGTAATTCATCCCATACATAACGACGGTAAAAACAAGTGTTGCAAGCAGGAAGATACGCCGTTGATCCGTAAGGATTGACCAGAACGCCTGCCGGCTCACCAGCAAATACCCAAACCAGAACAGCAACAGGTTTTCGGCAAAATAAGCCCAGTCATTAACCAAAGCATGGGTTTCGTCCGGGAAATACGGACGGAGCGCATATTGGCTGGCCAGGATACTGACAATGATGATGCCCAATGCACCACCAGGCAGAGCGATCAGGCGGCCGAAACCCGTCGTGAACCGCTGCCCGCTGGCCGTTTTCAACCAGGCGAATACAGGAATACTCAGCAACGAGAAGAGAAACAAATACGTAACGAACCAGAGATGATGCCAGCTAAAGGCCCCGCCCGTTCCCCCATCTCGGTAGGGCTGGAAGTTGAACACCTCCGGGTAAAACTCGCTGTAACTCCCCGAAAACCGGCCACGAAACAACCACTCGATGTAAATCTGGGGCGGCACAATAACGAACATCCCAAAAACAAGCGGGATGAAAAGTCGCCGAACACGCTCGCCAGCGTATACACCAAGTGACCGTTTCTGTAAGGCAAAAAATGTTCCGGCTCCGGAAATTAAGAACAGCAGAGGCATCCGCCATTGGTGAAGCCACCGCATCACCAGTTCCATCGGCCGACTATGTTCTTCACTTTTGATATGCCAGCCCCAGGATACGTAGATCATACCGGTATGGTAAAAAAGCAACGTAACAATGGCAATGATGCGAAGCCAGTCGAGATCATACCGGCGCGAAGTAATGGATACCGGAGAATCTTGACCTACTTTTGAAACCGGGGGCGTTTGTTGTTGGGCGGGTGCCATGAGTTGCGTAAGATTTTGTTTGATGACCCAAAAATGGGCCTCAGCCGCGCTCATTGGCCTATGTCCCGGCCTTTACGAAGTTCATGCCGACCGGGACGAAGTCGGAAATGGCTGTCTGGAAGGTGGCCCGGTCTGGACTGACCTCGTCACCAGTTGCCGGTATTGGGCCGGGGTTTGGTTAGTTAGCCGCTTGAAGGCCGTATGAAAGGCGGAAGGTGAGTTATACCCTACCCGCTCGGCAATCTCATCAATTTTCAGGTTTGCTGTAGCGGCTTCATTCAGCAACCGTTGTGCTTCGGCAATCCGGTAGGTAGCCAGCCAATCGAAGAAGGTTTGCCCCAGCCGGTCATTTAACAACTGTGACAAATTATGCGGGCTAGTGTCGAGCCGAGCCGCTAGTTTGGGCAGCGACATGTCACTGTCCAGGTACGGTTTCTCGGCTTCCAGTAATCGGTTGAGTTTGCCCAGAACAGCATCTTCTACTTCTTCTGATAAAGCCGACTTCTCGTATTTCTTTTTTGTTTCCGTCGGCAATTCCAGCATGGGTGGACTTACCTCAGGTTCATCAATAAAGTAGTTCGAGCCAGCCATAACCCGTATACTCGTACTGTAGATAATCAACGTAAGGTAGCACGCCAGCAGATAATCGCCCAGGTCTTCATAAAACTGCGGTTTGATAATGACGATCAGAGCAGGCAGAATCAGAAACAGCATGCATTGGTTTCGTAATTGCGCCAACCGAATGGGTGAGTTCTGCCAGAAGGGTTTATCAGCCTGTCGATAAGCCTGGTGAATGAGTATAAGAGCCAGTATATTATAGATTAGACAGCTCAGCAGCGTCATTTCGTCGATATAGTCCCGAAGGTTAAAGAAATCTTCCGGTATGTAATAGGCTGGTTCGGCAGCAAATGGGAGCTCGGGATGATAGGCGTTCAGGTAGTTGTTGTATTTGACCTCTACCGGCTGGTAAAGCCACGAAACCGCATTAATGGCCCACAGCGCAGCCGGTACGAAATGCCATAGCCAGCGTTTGGGTAATCGTCCTCGAATCCGGGCAAACACGAAGAGAAAAAACAGCGGCCCCATCGCAAAGTTGAGCGGTTCCGAGAAATCTACGAAGGCCAGCAGCCGAAACATGTAGTTGCTATAGCAGAGAAACATCTCGCCAATAACCGCCGACAGGGACAGCATGAGATAGCCCAGACACCGATTCGCCACGCTCCCCCTACGCTCGCCGGTCAGAAAAAAAATGCCCAAAAATAGTCCCTGCGCTACGCCCAGAAAAATGATCAGGGCGAACAGGTCAAGTTGGAGAGGGGGAGTCTGCATTTGATGAGCGTTGCTTAATGCAAGGTAAAAAAAAGACCTATGCGATCTTAAAAATCACATAGGTCTTCACCGAGTAAACCAGATTAATTAACGAATGTCCATCTCGAACGGCATACGCATCTGCGTACCTTCCATCAATTTGAGCTTCTTCATATACTTTACATACGGAGCCAATTCGCCCAGTTGTGCCTGAATTTTAGCTTCTTCATCGTTACCAAACGACAACATGAGCTGCTCCAGGAATTCTTTCTTACGAGGCTGATACCGGAGCTGGTAATCATTTTCTTTCAGCTTGGCCGATTGGGCCGCCAGTTTAATGGCGTCGTCCAGGCCGCCGAGTTGGTCAACCAGTCCAATGGCTTTACCCTGTGTTCCTGTCCAGACACGTCCACCCGCAATAGCCCGCAGGCTATCGATAGGCAGTTTACGGCCCGAAGCGGCTTTACCCGTAAATTCAGCATAGATCCGTTCGGTAGCCCGCTGCAGGGTCTGCTTCTGAAATGGGGTCATTTCGTGCGTAGCCGTCGGAAAATCGGCATTGGTGTTGGTCTTCACCCGGTCGTAGGTGACGCCGAGTTTGTCTTTGAAGAAGTTTTCGGTATTGAACATCAACGAGAAGACGCCGATCGAACCCGTAATGGTGTTGGGCTGGGCCACTATCTTGTCGCATCCCATCAGCATATAATAGCCGCCCGAAGCTGCATAGTCGGACATAGAACCGATAACGGGCTTAACCTTGCGCGCTAACTGAACTTCCCGGTACATCACATCCGACGCCAGGGCACTGCCGCCACCTGAGTTGACACGCAACACAATGGCTTTTACTTTATCGTCCATCCGCGCTTTGCGAATCTCCTCAACAATCGTTTCTGAACCGATGCTGTTGTCGCCACTCTTGCCCGACTGAATATCGCCAGAAGCGATAATAACAGCGATACGGTTTTTACTGCTCCCATCTGTATCGTTGCTGGTCTTTTCGGACTCTTTGTATCGACTCAGCGAAACATAATTGATTTTCTTTTTTTCCTCCACGCCCAGTTGCTTCTTCATCAGGCTTTCCAGTTCATCCTGATAGCCAATATTCGTAACGAGTTTGGTACGAAGGGCATCTTCGGGTTTCTGGATCGTCAGGTTGTTGGCGTAGCTTTTCAGAGAGTCAACCCGGAGATTCCGGCTTTGCGCCACCCGCACCAGCATGTGGTCGTTTACCGAGTTCAGGAAGGAATTCACCTGCAGGCGGTTGGGGTCGCTCATATTCTCCCGAATAAACGGTTCTACGGCGCTCTTAAAATCACCCACCTTGAAAATCTCGGGTTTAATATTCAGTTTATCGAGCGTCCCTTTAAAGAACGAAAGTTCGGCATTCAGCCCATTCCATTCCAGATCACCCGCCGGGTTGAGGTAAATTTTATCGGCTACCGACGCGATGTAGTACCCTTTTTCGGTCATCGTCTCGGCGTAGGCATAGACAAATTTTTTCGATTGTTTAAAGTCGATCAACGCATTGCGAACTTCTTCCAGCGAGGCCCAGCCAGCTGACGGGCTTTCGGTTTGCAGGTAAATTCCTTCGATATTCGCGTCGTCTTTGGCCTCTTTCAGGGCGCGCTTCAACTCGATCAGGCCAATGGCATCACCCGAGCTACTTATGGGGCCAAACCCGTTAAAGGGATTGTCGACGCTCCGCTCTTCGATGGGTTTATCTAAATCCAACTTCAAAACCGTATTTTCTTTCACAGCTGGCTTCGAATCCGATGCGGAAGACAACGCTGCTCCCAGCCCAACTAAGAGCAGAAAACCGATAAACGAAAACAATAGTAGACCAACAATTGTGGCTAGTACATATTTGAGAAACTGTAGCATGAATTAAATGGCCTTGTTTAACAGGCTGTATACAAATATAGCCCGGAAGAAAGTTTCCGGGCTATAAAAGTGTTAAGTGAACGAAAAGAATGGACGAAAGGCGTAATCCTTACATCAGCTTATAATCGTTGACCGACGTTTGAATGACCTCCCAGGCTTCCTCCTGCCCGTAGATGTTAGCCAGTTCCATGACGGCAGGCTCTTCGGGCAGATTTTTGTAGGTCAGGAAATAGTGACGCAGGCGTTTCACCACGGCTTCAGGTAGTTGGCCAAGCTCGGTATACTGCCCGTACATGGCATCACCTTTGAGCACAGCGATGATTTTATCATCGGCCTCTCCTTTGTCGATCAGGCGGAAGCCACCGATGGGAATAGCCTGTAAGATCAGGTCACCGTGTGTGATTTCGCGTTCGGTCAATACACAAATATCGAGCGGGTCACCGTCGCCCATCTCTACCGTTTTGCCCGATTTTTCGCTGGCTAGCCGCGCGATCTGATCACCGCAATAGGTTTGGGGAATAAAGCCGTAAAGGGCCGGTAATACATTGGAGTACTGCTGGGGCCGGTCAATTTTGAGGTAACCGGTTGCCTTATCGATTTCATATTTAACGGTATCGGTTGGAACGATCTCGATGAAGCAAGTTACTTGCTGGGGAGCTTGTTCGCCGATGGGGATGCCATGCCATGGATGGGCTTTAAAATTACTCTTCATTGGTTGGTTGTATTACTAAAAATTGACAATCTATTAATAAAAATAAGGGAGCTAAATAGATACGTTCCGTTCGTTAAATCCTATTTTTTCGGCCACCAATTGCTCGGCCGAACGGTTGAGAGTTTGGCGAACGAGCATTTCGCCCAAAAAGCCCGCCAGAAACAATTGCACGCCTAAAATGATGGCAACTAAGCCGAAGAAAAACAGGGGATTATCCGTCACATTCCGAAACTTGACCCCTTGGGCAATGTTAATAAGTTTCTCAACAATGAGCCAGATGGCCAGCACCGACCCCACAAAAAAAGACAGTGTCCCGAAGGTACCGAAAAAGTGCATGGGCCGCTTACTGAACCGGTGCACAAACGCAATCACGAGCACATCCAAAAAGCCGTTCACAAAACGCTCCAGGCCAAACTTAGTGGTTCCGTACTTACGGGCGCGGTGCTGCACGACTTTCTCTCCAATCCGACTAAATCCGTCCCAGTTTGCCACGATGGGCAGATTTCGGTGCATATCGCCGTATAGCGAGGGAGCAATCGTTTTAACAACCTTCTGCTTATAGGCTTTCAGACCACAGTTGAAATCGTGCAGTTGGACACCCGAAATCCAGCGCGAAACAGAATTGAAAAGCTTCGTTGGGAGTGTTTTGGTGATGGGGTCATAGCGTTTCTGCTTCCAGCCCGACACCAGGTCATACTTATCCTGTACAATCATGCGGTACAGCTCTGGAATCTCGTCGGGGCTATCCTGCAAATCGGCATCCATCGTAATGACAACCTGCCCGCGGACAGCCTGGAAACCCGTTTGCAGCGCGGCTGTTTTGCCGTAGTTCCGGTTAAACCGAATGCCTCGCACATTGGGGTTTCGGTTTGCCAATTGCTCAATAACCGACCATGAATCATCCGTACTGCCGTCGTCAACGAACAGGATTTCGTAAGAAAAATGATGTTCCGTCACAACCCGCACAATCCAGTCGTGCAACTCGGGCAGCGACTCATCTTCGTTATAAAGCGGAATTAAAACGGTAAGTTGAAGCAATTCGGGCATATACTTTTAAAACGCAGAACAAAACCGCTTGAACGGCCCCACCCTAACGCAGGCACAGATATTATCACAAAGTTCGCAGAGTTTTCAGAATATTAGGTAAAATTCACGGAGTAATGTCCGAAATTCTGACGTATAGGTCTCGACAGATCGATTTTCGGAAAAACCGTCCGGTTTTCCAGGCTCGTATAGCATTAAAGACGCTTCGTGAAGATCACGTTCCTCGAATGAAAAGCCGGTTATGACCCGAAATACCGGCTTTTGCCCATTGTGCCGGACCAGGAGTTGTTTAAAAGCATGCAGGCCCGCCTGATTAGCCAGCAGAGCCAATTTTTCAGCTTCGAAAGGAGGGAGTAAAACCCACCACTGTCCGTCGGGTTCCATTAGTCGCACCACAGCCTCGATCAATTCCGGAAAGGACAGCTCGTCCGTATGCAGCGCCCGGTTGACCGCCGAATCAGGCGAACGCAGGTGGTTGGTATAAAAAGGAGGATTGGTCAGAATCCGATCATATCGATTCGTCGGTCTAAAATCCTGGATACGCCCATGCCACATGTGCACGCGCTCAGCGAACGGGCTGGCGACTACGTTTTCCTGAGCCTGCCCAACCGCAGCCTCGTCTACCTCGACCGCATCGATCTGCGCGGTTTGGTTCCGCTGGGCGGCCATTAAGGCTAGCAGGCCGGTACCGGTTCCAATATCGAGGATTCGCTTCACTTGCCCCGCCGGTTGAGAGCCCGTTACATCCGCATACGCCCCCAATACACAGGCATCTGTACACACCTTCATGGCGGTACGGTCCTGCTGGATAATAAATTGCTTGAAACGAAACATTTGAACCGGGATTTTTATGATTGACCTGATTACATGAATAAATAATCATGTCACGTACTGGCATTCATAGTCTTTCCATAAATCATAAAAATTCCGGTTCAGATTATTTGCGGCCAAAATCAGCCGGATTTTCACCCCAAACGGTCGTTTCCCATTTCAGAACAGGATTCGCGAATCGGTGTGTCTGAAGCCAGGTTTCGGCCCGGTCAAGGAGTTCGAATAGCTCAGCATTGCGGGCGGTTTCTTCCAGTTTGGTATTCGCTTTTTTCTTCTTAACCCAGCCGATAGCCGTTCTAGAATCGGAATAAACCGGGATATTGCTGTTTTTCTGATGCAGCAACGCCAAAGCGTGAACAATAGCCAGAAACTCGCCAATATTATTGGTGCCGTCCTGATAGGGCCCTTTTAAAAACAGCTTTTGTTTCGTGGCCAGGTAAATGCCCTGGTATTCCATATCGCCGGAAGCGGTGTTCCAGGCAGCATCGACAACCAGACTATCCTGAATAGGCAAACCGACCAATTCGGTTAATTTACCCTGTTTACCTGCTGGCTTGATCGCCTGGCCAATGTGTGCGTGCGGTTTATCTTTGAAGGCCTGAATAGCAGCCGGTTTACTATCGAAGGCCTTGAATAGCGGCTTGGCAAAACCATCGGTTTGGGCTTTAGCTTCATCCCAACTATCATAAACGCCAGGCTTTCTACCGTGCCAGACAACGTAAAATTTGGGCTTTTTCTGCGCCATATAGAAGACGTTCCTTTTTGCAAAAGTAAGGACACATCCAGGTTTGTTCGACGTGTAGGACCGCAATTGTCCTACATAAACAGAAAAGCCCTGCTGATACAGGGCTTTTCTGTTTATGTAGTCAATGTCTATTTATCACTTTTCAATGCGGACCAGAGCATGTACATCGTCAGCCCGGCCAGTGTACTCAGCGCCAGCACTCGAGCCACATGAAACGATGTGGGTGTAGGCATATCAACAATCCCGTTTTCATCGGTAACAGCCGGTTGTTTTACGTATCGCCCTTCCGACGGAATGGAGCGGGATTCAAATTCGTGCGCCAGTTTATTTAACCCCAGTTGAAGATCAAGGCCGTGGACAGACACACCATGCCCCGTTCCGGCCGCCAACGGATTAAGGTTATTTAAGGCCAAAACCGACTTTTTGGCGGCTTGCCAGTCGCAGGTAAAGTAAGCTGGCGGGCCATGAAATTCTTCACGCTGGGTAGCCACCGCCGTAATGGCGTTCTGGTTAGTTGTCACAAAGGCATCGCCCGCAATCAACGTACGGTCTTTATCGCGAAACAGCGAAATATGGCCCGGCGCATGGCCTGGTGTATGAATAGCCCGCCAATCAGGTAGTTCGGGAATTTTTCCATTGTCGGCAATGGGCTTTATGCGGTCGCCAAAGTCAGATGGCCCAATGGGAAATACCCACGACATATACGACATGCCTCCTCCACCAATGGCCGGATCGGGTGGCGGGTAGCTTGATTTGCCCTGTAAATAAGGCAGTTCCAGTTTGTGCGCATAAACCGGCACGTCCCACTCGCTCAGCAGTTTATCCAGCGATCCCGTATGGTCGGCATGACCATGCGTGAGAATAATCGCGTCGGGTTTGGTACCGGGGCCGAATAATTGTTCAGCGCGCTTTTTTATCTGACTGGCATAGCCCATCAAACCGGCATCGACCAGTACCCAATGATTCCCGGGGCCGGGTGTTCCAATATAGAATACATTGACAAATAACGTCTTGATACCCGCTACATCGGCGGTTACGTCATAAGGGGTTTTTGTGTCAGTTTCAATTGACGATTCAACATCGACTTGCGTTTCCATAGGCGTTGAGCTTAGTTAGCCTTTCAACCCATAGACGCAATAGATTGTTTGGTGATCTACACGAACGGACCACGGGTCTAACTTCGCTCCTCCCACACCTGTGCCACGTTGACAATGACGGCAACGGCCTTTTGCATGTCCTGCACCGACACCCACTCCTGCCGGGAATGAAAAGCATGTTCACCGGCAAATATATTCGGGCAAGGCAGTCCCATAAACGACAACCGTGAGCCATCGGTCCCACCCCGAATGCTGCGTCGCCGGGCGGATAGGCCGGCTCGACGGATGGCCTCAAGCGCGTTGTCGACGACGGCCGGGTGCTGATCCAGGACGTCTTTCATGTTGCGGTACTGTTCCTTCACCACGAGTTGCGCCGTTGAGCCGCGGTATTCCGTCATGATGTCATTTAGTTGATTTTGCAGGTAGGTTTCCTTTTCCTGCAAGCCTGTTTCGGTAAAGTCGCGGATAATGAATTCCAGCACGGCCTTGTCCTGATTGCCCTCCATGCGGGTTGGGTGCACAAAACCTTCTTTGGCTTCGGTCGTTTCGGGCGAAAGTGCATTTTTAGGTAAGGCTGCCAGTAAATCGGCGGCAATTTTCAGGGCGTTTTCCAGTTTTCCCTTAGCAAAGCCGGGATGCGTGCTTACGCCCTGAATCGTAATTTTGACGGCATCGGCCGAGAACGTCTCGTCTTCGAGCGTACCCAACGCTTCGCCATCAATAGTATAGCCAAAATCGGCCCCTAGTTTCTGGATATCAACTTTTTCGGTTCCGCGCCCTACTTCTTCATCGGGCGTAAAGAGCAACCGAATCCGGCCGTGTTTTACGTCGGGATGAGTTAATAAGTAGTGCGTGGCATCCATAATTTCGGCCAGTCCGGCCTTATTATCAGCGCCTAGCAAGGTAGTGCCACTGGCCGTAATAATATCATTGCCGATCTGATTCTGTAGATCGGGGTGATCGGCTACCCGAATTTGCTGGGACGGATCATCCGGCAAGATAATATCGGTCCCGTTCCAATTTTCGTGAATGATCGGCTTCACCCCGGCACCGGTCACATCGGGTGAGGTATCTACGTGCGAACAGAAGCAAATCGTTGGCACGTTCGGCTTGTCCGTATTGGCCGGAATGGTGGCGTACACATATCCCCATTCATCTATTTCGGCATCGGAAATGCCCATCTCCAGCAACTCATGCACCAGCAACCGACTCAGGTCTTTTTGCTTTTCGGTACTTGGATTTGTCGTCGATTGCGGGTCCGACTGCGTATCGATCTGCACGTAGCGCAGGAAACGGTCAATGGCTGTATACGGATAGTTCTCCATCAAATTTCTCACTAAATCTCCGGCACGCTGGTGCGTTATTCGTTTTGTATCTACCTATTTATCAACCTCCTGCATTACAAGGCTGGAACCAGAATGCCCTCCAGATCAGCCGGTGAATAGTTCACACTCTTTAGGGTTTTGTGGTCGGCGTCGCGATAAACGAGGAATTTTCCATCTGATTCGATAAAATGGCAGGGAACGCCTTTGGCCTGATACTGGGCCACAGTGGCTTCAGCTTCGGCCACCGTCAGGCAGGCTTTGCTCATGTTGGAGCGCTGCACTTCATCAAATAATTCTTTGAATTTATCACCCAGGCCAAACTCAAGCACCGCCCCCGACAGCACATACTGTAAATCGCAGAGTGCATCGGCCACGGCCACAATATCACCCTCGGCAATGGCCTCGCGCAGTTCGTCCAGTTCTTCGGCCAGTAGCGATACCCGAAGCTGCCCACGGGCTTCGGATGGAATCTGGGGGGTTTCTAAAATAGGGGCATGAAAGGTGCGGTGAAATTCCGCGACCTGGTTCAGCGAGTCCGGTTGTTGCATAGTTTGTGAATGAAGAATGAATAGCTATGAGTGAAACATTCAGGCATTGACACGTATTCTTCACGCATAACTATTCATTCTTAACTGAATTAAGTTAGTCTTCCTCCTCGTCACTGCTGAAGGAATAGAGCGTTGTGTCTAGTGAGAGGGTGTTTGCTTTGAAATGCGCAATAAAATCTTCGATCACTTCATCGGTGATTTCGTCGACGTTCAGACAAACATCCAGGGCAATGCCATAATCGGATTCCAGATCGACTTCAACGTGTTCCTGCACCTTAACCGTTTCGGTTTCTTCAATTTCTTCAATAATTTCGGTCAGGGCTGTTTCGGCCTCCTCTTCTAAATCGGGTGCGATTTTGTAATTTGGCTTGCGCTCTTCGGGCGGCACGTAGGTGGGAAACGTCTTTTGAACCTCTTCTACGGCCATTTCATACACCAGGCTGCTGTGGTGCAACCGTAGCGTATACACCAGTGTGTCGAAAATAACTTCCTGCCCCTGATACTGTCCCGGAAACTGAATATGCCGACATTCGCCTTCTTCCAATACGTCCAAGTCTTCGTCTTCGACGTAAATGAACGATTTACCTTCCTGGCTACACTCGTCTTTCAGTGCGCTGATCTCTTCTGGGTCATACCCATCATTCTTGTAATTTGCCATGTGGCAAAGCTAGTATTTCTTAGTCAGAAACCATATCCGACCCAAAACAGTCGGACACTTTCTGAGCCTGTAGTACATCGTTTCAGGAATTCAGGCCAACCGCAACACATTTTACATTCTTTGCGTAATCTGTTTACTACTCCGTCTTTAGTTGATTAAACGCACAGCATGAAACACATCTTCCTTCTTACTTTTCTGATTGGCGTATCCCTGTCGGGGCAGGCTCAGGAGGTCATCATTGATACCAATTATTACGCTCCGCCCCCCGTGGTCCGCCGACGGGTGCTAACGGAAGATCCGGACAACAACCCGAATCATCAATCAAACGGTAGTGGGCAGGCCAGCCGGAAACGGAAGTTGCTTGAAAAACTCAACGAAGTACACACATGGTATGTGAGCGCCGAAACCGGCCTCCGAAGTGACGGCAGCGTACTAAGCAATTCCTTCGACCGACTGGTCAGTAATCCGGCACCCACAAAAGCGTCCTGGAGTGCCTTGCTGGGGTACACCTACCGTAATGCCTGGACAATTGAAGCTGGCTACATCCGTGCACCTATTCACCTGAACATCAGCATTGCCAACGGAAGCAATCCCCTCGTTTTCAACTACCTGAACAGTGGTTACGGCATTCCATTGCGCATAAAACGGCGTGTTGGGTCCGGCAAACGGGCCGCGAACGGAACCGGCTTCTGGGTTACCGGCGGTGCCTGGCTGATTCCAAATGGCAGTGGACAAACGGGTGATTTCCAGTTGATTGGCTACAATCGCTCCGGTCGGAACCGAGTCGATACGATCAGGCTGAATAACTCGACAACTATACTCAAACAGGTTACGGGTATTGCCGAATTAGGAGTTGACTATACGACCCGACTGGCATCGCGTGTTGAGATGGACTTTTATGTCCGCAAATACTGGGGGCTAAGTAACGCGCTGCAGTCTGATCTGGTCTATACGGTCAATAATGGGTCGAAAACACAGGCTACCGTTACAGCTGATGGTACAGGATGGGGCTTCGGCCTTTCTCTACGGTACCTGTATGGGCGGCAGTATGAAGTAAAAAACCCATAGAGTTGTGAACAACTGACCTGGCAAGAAAAGTTTGTAAAATGTAAAAGTGAAGTCAGATTCTTAAATCTGACTTGTGAGGTTTCTCAAAACCTAACAATGCGAGGTTTTGAGAAACCTCACAAGTCGGTTATTAGTAACCGACTCCACACATAGTACGTAACGCACGGCACCGCAAATTAACCTAACTGACTGATTCTTTATTAGGGGTTAACCAGGCGTAGACGACTGCTTCGGCCAGGTCAATAGCGGTATCAAGGGGCGTTATATCCAGTTGATTGAGGGTGTCGGTTCTTTGGTGGATACGTGGCATTTGCCCATTGGCATCCAATGCACACAAAGCCAGCACCGGAATTTTGTTGCGCACAAACCAGACGCTATCAAAGTCGGCGGTGTGCCAGCTCCCAACCTGTACCCTGTTTTGAAATGCCTCGGTTGTAGCCAGTTGACGCGCCAGACGGGTAGGCTCATTGTCATACCGAATCTGCTCAGCCGTTCCCGTTTTCTCCACGATGGTGAGCTTGCCCGCGCCAAGAGTGTCGAAATTAATGGCCAGGGTTTGCGCTGGCTTCCATTCCTTCCGGTGCGCCTTCACGTAATAATAGGCACCGACCATACCAACCTCTTCGGCGCTGGTCAGGACGACCTCGATTTCTACATCCGGCAAACTGGCTTCGTGGAGCCGACTTGCCGTCGTTAGGGCAGCGGCCACTCCTGTTGCATTATCGCTGGCTCCATTGCTATACCCCTTGAACCAGTAACCCGCGGTACCGACAACCGCCTGCAACAGAAAGTAGACCATCAGGCCATAGCGTAAATAAGTTAGATACGGCAAGCCAACCCGGAACACTTCGTAGGTAGCCGCCACACCGGCCAGCAGCATCAGGAAGAGGGAAACCAGAAGTGAGCCCCTAAATGAAGCCTGCCGTTTAGGACTATAGAGGAGCGAAATGGGCGCGGTATCATAATGAGCCATTAGGATAATTTTTCGCAAGGGTTGTTCCCCCGTTCGGCGAGCTGGCCACCGACCAATCACATTTTGATCCGTATGCTGAACCGGAAACCTGATAATGAACGAATAACGCCAGTTGAAATACAACATGGCCATCCAGATAAAATACCAGACCAGGCCAACAGCTACGCCACTGACGGGCACTAGGGCCAAGCCCGTCAGCAATCCACCAATCAGCCAGTAGACAATGGTCGCGTATGTTCTGGGCGTTTCAAATGATTCCATCTGCACCCTCGCTCCCAGTGCACCAAGGTAGTTTTTCAACAGTCCGGCAGCTTTGGCTCCATGGGTAGTGGCTGCCCCGCGATGAGGCAAAGAAGCGAGTTCGTCAAGAATTGTCTGGACCGATATATTCACGATGTAACAAATTTACTTTACAGCCTGACTGTGTTAGCTATCTCTGATTCAACGACTTAGCGATAGACCCTACTCTGCTCACGGCTCGGGCTTTTTAAAGACGACGGCGGGATCAATGCCAGCTTCGCGCATGAGATCCATCCCATAGTGTCGGATGCGCTCAATAACCGGAATGGCTCGTTTCCCTTTTTCAGTAAGCGTATATTCGACTTTGGGCGGCACGACCGCATACACCGTTCGCGTCACGAACCCATGGGCTTCGAGTTCGCGCAGTTGGGTCGAAAGCATCTTGTGCGAAATGTGCGGCAGGTATTTCTTCAGCTCACCATAGCGCATAACCTGCTTATTAAGACGCCATAGAATGGGCATCTTCCAGGTGCCGCCAATCTGGTACATGGCATATTCTACCGGGTTATAAAACACCCTACCCTGATCGTTAAAGTCTGGCATGACGTATAACCATTTGATTATCAAATACTCTCTAAATTACTAGTATCACACTAAAAAGTGTATTTATTGGCAGAACTACTATCAGGGGTCACCTTTGTCGTATGCTTTTTACAAATCAACAAAGCACAACCGATCATGAGCTTAAAAGACCCAAATGTGGTGAATCCCAGCCAATCCAAACGCATTGCCATCATTTTGTCAAATCCGGCTGTGTCAACCACTACCGGCTGGCCAGTAGGTTTCTGGTGGAGTGAATTGACCCACCCCTACTATGCCTTTACAGAGAGAGGGTATACCGTCGATATTTTCAGCCTAAGCGGTGGGCTGTGTGAAGCCGATGCCATGAGCGATCCAAATGATGCGAGCGGGTATTCATCGACAGACCTGATTACCCAGGGCTTCATCCATACTGAATCCCTGCGGGCGCTGGTTGACAACACCAAACCCATTGCCGAACTAAACGTTGCCGATTTCGATGCCATCGTGGTGGCAGGTGGTCAGGCTCCCATGTTCTCTTTCGAGAATGCCACGGATTTGCACGCCAAGTTCATCGAGTTTTATGAAAGCGGGAAAGTAACGGCGGCTCTCTGTCATGGTACGGCAGTATTGCGGTATGCCAAACGTAGCAATGGCGAGTATTTGGTAAAAGGCAAAACCGTAACGGGTTTTGCCAATGTAGAAGAAGATTTTGCGGACAACGCCGTCTGGGCGTACGGGCTGCTCTCCCGCGATAAGCACGTGATGCCCTGGCGAATCGAAGATGAGCTAAAGGCATTGGGAGCTAATTTCATCCAGGCCGGCCTGTGGCGGGGTTTTGCTATTCGCGATGGCAATCTGATTACGGGTCAGCAGAACTTTTCTGGTGCCGAAACGGCCAAAGCTATCATTGACGCACTCGGCGAGTAATTTTTAACACACAGTCTGTAACATCCCTGCTTGTCAATCGTCTCAACCAGGTTCCTTGCGGGGCCTACACTACATTTTACCTAAAACCATTTACGCACATGACCATTGATGAACTAGCTGATCGACTAGTAACACTTTGCCGGGAGGGCAACTACGAGCAGGCGCAGCGCGAACTCTACAGCAATGATGCTAAAAGCATTGAACCCACATCTGCTCAGGGAATGCCCAGCGTACAGGGGCTGGATGCCATTATTGCCAAGGGAAACCAGTTTCAGCGTATGATTCAGGAAATACATGGCGGGCATGTGGGCGGGCCGTTAATAGCGGGCAATACCATTGCCATTACCATAAGCCTCGACGCTACGTTCACCGATGGCACTCGCCAGACAATAAATGAGCTGGCGGTCTATACCGTGCAGAATGGCAAAATCATAGAGGAACAGTTTTTTTATTAAATAGGGCTAAGCAGACGTATATGAATTTACTAGGGACAAACCCATATACGTCTGCTTAGGCTGACCAGCGCCCTTAGGCCCATCACTACCTTACGTTCATTTGCTATTTATGTACATAGGCAAAGACTTTAAATTTAACTTACTCTGGCATTTTGCCCGTAAGAACTTGTTTCGGACAATGCTGGTCAGCCTGACGGCTTGTGTCTTATATAAAATTTTGGGTTGGGATTTTGTCGCCATTTCCTTTCTGCCAATTGCTACGATTGGTACAGCCGTTGCCTTTTATGTGGGCTTTAAAAATAATCAGGCCTACGACCGACTGTGGGAAGCCCGTCGCCTTTGGGGCAACATTACCAATACCAGCCGCACAGTAGCCGCTATGGTCATTGCCACAATACCGGACAAAAGCATCCAGCGCGAATTTATGTATCGCCACATCGCCTGGCTAAACATCCTGCGTCTCCAGTTGCGGAAAACCATTCCCTGGGCCACCAGCAAAGAGAGTCTTCACCAGGATTATTTATCAGAAAACAATGAGCTGGAAAAATTCGATGAAGGCTTGAAAAAGCTTTTCATGGACATGAACCGCATGGAATATTATGAAGCTATGGCCGGCCGAAGCAACGCGGCAATCCATATCCTGAAAAAGCAAATTCATGAATTCGGCAGACTAAAAAAGCAAGGTGTCATTGACGAGTACGAGCATTCTGATCTTGTTAAACAAATTGGGGACCTTTTCAATAGCCAGGGCGGCTGCGAACGAATTAAAACCACGCCCCTGTTCCGCCAATACAGCATATTCAGCCGAATATTTGTGATTCTGTTTATTGTTCTCCTGCCCTTTGGGCTGCTCCGGGAGATGGATAAAGTAGGAGTTTACGGCGTTTGGCTAACCATCCCGTTTTCGATGCTGATCAGTTGGGTATTTTTTACGATGGAGCAGATTGGTGAGTTCAGTGAGAATCCGTTCGATAACTCAGTGAACGACATTCCCATCTCAACCATTTGCCGCAACATTGAAATCGAAGTCCGCGAGTTTCTAGGCGATGAGCACATTCCCACGAAGCTTGACCCAATCGAAGATATTATGTTCTAATGAAGGAATAAGTGGCTGACACGATGGAACGACCAATGTGTCAGCCACTTATCCGTAGTTCACGTTAACTGTTTATTTCACAAACAGCAATTCCCGGTATTTCACCAGCGGCCAGTCTTCATCGTCCACGACTTCTTCGAGCTTATCGACTTCATAACGAATGATATCGAAATGGTCTTTCACTTCCGTTGAGTAGAGTTTGGCCCGTTCGGTGGTGTCGGTTACATTATTCGCTTTCTTGCGGGCATCGACCATCGACTCGACACTTCTTTTGATGGCAATGACGCGGGTCGATATTTCGCGAAGAATATCCTTAATGGGCCCGGCTTCAGCGTTCATACCCAGATCGACCAAATTGCGCGCTGTTTCAGCCAGTTTGTTCTGGTATTTCAACGCTGTCGAGACAACATGGTTCATGGCTAGATCGCCCATCACGCGCGACTCGATCTGCACATTTTTGATGTATTTCTCCAGCTCAATCTCATAGCGCGACTCCACTTCGGCATGGTTCATAACACCCGTCCGCTCAAACAGTGCCAGCGATTCGGGTTGGACAAATACGCCCAGTGCCTCGGGCGACGATTTAATGTTTGATAAACCACGTCGAGCCGCTTCCTCCACCCACTCGTCGGAATAGCCGTTGCCTTCGAACAGAATTCGCTTTGTGTTGGCATAGTACTCTTTCAGGATATCGACAATGGCCAGTTCTTTCTTTTCGCCCTTTGCCAGTCGCGCATCGAGATCGCTTTTGAAAGCGTTTAACTGATCGGCCACAATGGCGTTCAACACGGTCATGGTGGAAGCCGAATTGGCAGCACTACCCACCGCCCGAAACTCGAATTTGTTTCCGGTAAAGGCAAACGGTGATGTCCGGTTGCGGTCGGTATTGTCGCGCATCAGGCTTGGTATCCGGTTCAATCCGAGCTTATAATACACGTTATCGCCTTTGTTGACCGTCACTTCCGATTTCGTTTCCAGGTCATTCAGCGCCTGGGTCAATGACTCACCCAGGAACACCGACACGATAGCGGGCGGGGCCTCGTTGGCGCCAAGCCGGTGCTCATTGCCCGCTGAGGCAATGGTGGCCCGGAGCAGATCGGCATTGTCATGAACGGCCTTGACCACATTGACCAGAAACGTCAGAAACCGCAAACTTTCCTTGGGCTTCGTGCTGGGTGCCAGCAAATTAACGCCGGTATTGGTGCCCATCGACCAGTTATTGTGCTTTCCGCTCCCATTGACCCCGGCAAATGGTTTTTCGTGGAAAAGCACTTTCAGGTTATGCTTCTCCGAAACTTTTTCCATCAGGTCCATCAATAGCGCATTGTGATCGACGGCCAGGTTTACTTCTTCGAATGTCGGCGCTACCTCAAACTGACCAGGTGCCACTTCGTTATGGCGGGTTCGAACGGGCATTCCCAATTTCATGGACTCGAATTCAAAATCGACCATAAAGGCATTGATCCGGGGCGGAATGGAGCCGAAATAGTGGTCTTCCAGCTGTTGCCCGCGCGCGGGCGAATGCCCAAACACGGTGCGGCCTGCCAGCACCAGATCCGGACGGGCATAAAACAACGCCCGGTCGACTACGAAGTACTCCTGCTCCGGGCCCAGGGTTGGCGTTACTTTGGTAATGTTCCGGTCGAAATACTGGCAAACAGCCGTGGCGGCTTTATCCAGCGCATTGAGTGCCTTTAGCAGGGGCGTTTTGTAATCCAAAGCCTCGCCTGTATACGAGATGAACACCGACGGGATGCAGAGCGTTTTGCCGCCCGCCCCGTTGTCCATCAGAAAAGCCGGGGAAGACGGGTCCCAGCCGGTATAGCCACGGGCCTCAAATGTATTTCGCAGTCCCCCATTTGGAAACGACGAGGCATCGGGTTCCTGCTGAACCAGCGCACTACCCTTAAACTTTTCCACCGCTTTTCCCTCCATTGTAATGTCGAAAAAGGCATCGTGTTTTTCGGCCGTTTCGCCCGTCAGCGGCTGAAACCAGTGGGTATAGTGGGTAGCACCCTTGGAGGTTGCCCACGACTTCATGGCACCCGCCACTTCGTCGGCAATGGTTCGATCGATCTGGCCGTTGGTGCTAATGGCCTCGGTTACTTTCAGATATGCTTCGGGCGACAGAAGCGTCCGCATCACTTCACTATTAAAGGTATTGCTCCCAAAAAAATCACCCACGCGCTCAGTCGGCGCAGCGACAGCCAACGCCTGACGACTTTGGGCGATTTCAAGGGCTTTAAAACGGAAATTAGACATTGATGTAGCTAACGGTTTAGGTTCAAATTTTAACCAAACATACATGCCTTCCGCACAGATTACAATGGGCAGCACAAAAAAGCCCGACCACTTGCGTAGTCGGGCTTTTTTGTGTATGCAGTCAAGTACAAGCGTTTCACAGATTTTTTACCCTGTTCGCCAATTTCGCGCTAAATCAGCGAATACAATGGCTACACTAGCAAAAAATTGTCTGTTTTAGCTTATGCCGTTTGCATGTTACTGCTTTACCAGCTTATGAATGACCCGCTGGCCCTCGAAGGTAACCTCCAGCGCATACAAGCCTGTTGACAATGCGCCAACTGCCAAGGTCCGCTCGTTTTTTCCAGCCACACCCTTTTCATTATGCTGTTGTTGAACACGACCCTGCAAATCCAGGATACGCATCTGAACAGGACCCGCTTCTTTGAGGATAAAGGTTACGGTTACTTCTTCCTGCACCGGATTAGGCCGAACCTGTACTAGAGTTACCTCTTCCTGTATTGGTTCCAGGGCCGCTATTCGTAAGCCATTGGTCGAGAAGTAGACCGCTCCATCAGGAGATGTCCCCTGCTGATAACCCGATGGTGGCGCAATTCCACCGGGAAACGCCATACCCCACCAGTCAGTATCCCCGGCGTTTAGACAGGCCCGGTATTGATCTACACCGCCATCTTTGGTAAAATTGTCCCAGAAGTTGTCGCCCCGTACGTAGTATTTATCATTGGAGGAGCCAGCAACGGCTGTTACTAAGGCGTGCTTGCCATTGGCAAACGTCCGGATCTCGACGTTAAGCCCATTCCAGGTACCGACATGGCGAGGGCTGGCATCGCAGGGATTAGGTGGATTCGTACCATTTTGGGCGAAGAAAACAGCCCCGTCCGATTCGGCTCCCTGGTAGTAGCCCGAAGGCGGGGTGAGCCCACCCGGATTGGTCAGGCCATACCAGGCGGTAGTACCTGCATTCAGGCAACTCTGCAAACCAGCCGCACCGGGATCAAGACTAAAATTACCCCAGAAATTATCGCCCCGTGGATAGTACTTATCCGTCGACGAATTGGAGACTTTCTATAAGAGTCAAGAGTATCTTTTCGGCACCCCGCACTTACACATAGCCATAGTACGCCCACAGCGACCAGACCAGGAAGTTATTTAATTTTCATGATGTTGATTGATTTACGTGTATTCGACTGAAACATATTAATGCTGGTAGTGAGCCATAGCCCTGAACTCCTGTTCAGCTTTGCTTAATGAACTTTTTCAGCCTTATCAAGCCGAAAAACATAAACGGGAGCACTGGTCAGCTTAGGAATGTCAGTGAGTTCATAGAGCGTACCCCAGACTTGATACGGATAGGCACGAGTGGAATCAACCAGATGAAAATTGCCGTCACCATCATACTCCACATTATCTTTCATATTATCGTCTAGCTTCATAGCATTAATCTGATCGGCTTGAACTGGACACATCAAACAACTCTGGACAGGACCATATTGACTGGAACTCAACTGATCTTGAAAGATAAAACCTGACCCTAATACCCCAGCTCGGCTTCCTTCTAAACGCCTGACAAATCGGTTAGTCTCCTTTGGCCAGCAGCAGTCTCCATTCTTACAGTCAGTTAATGTCGGATCTTGTTGGCATCCTGCTCCTACATGTAGCCATAGCACACCCATAGCGACCAGATTTAAAAGTTGATTAATCCTCATGATGCTTATTTACTTATATGTGCTCGTCTGCAACATAAGTATTCTTTAGAAAATCTAAAATATATTACTTATAAACTTATTTGTTCAAACTCATATACATGGACTTCTAGTTCTAAAACCCAAACTGAAGAGGTTAACTATCACTAACTAAAGTATGTAAACCAAAAGCCCGACTACTCGCGCAGTCGGGCTTTGATAAGCTATTTATTCTGATAACCTAGGCTGTTTGCAGCACGTCGGAAGCCGATTTAACGGTTTTGATGATCACAGCCGCTACTTTGTAAGGATCGGCTGCCGAGTTGGGACGACGATCTTCGAGCCAGCCTTTCCAGCCGCGCTCTACCGTAGCGATGGGGATACGGATCGAAGCACCCCGGTCGGAAATACCGTACGAGAACTGATCGATCGATTGGGTTTCGTGTTTACCGGTCAAGCGCATTTCGTTGTCCGCACCATATACGGCGATGTGTGCTTTGATCACATCGGCAGGTGAAAACGACTGACAAATTTTGTCATATACTTCTTTGCTTCCCGATGTACGCAGGGCCGTGTTCGAGAAGTTGGCGTGCATACCCGAACCGTTCCAGTCGGTAGCACCCAGTGGCTTACAATGCCAGTTGATAGCCACATCGTATGTTTCACCGATCCGCTCCAACAGATAACGAGCTACCCAGATCTGGTCACCAGCGTCTTTGGCACCTTTGGCAAAAATCTGGAATTCCCACTGGCCCGTGGCTACTTCTGCATTAATCCCTTCTACGTTCAGACCAGCGTCCAGGCAAACGTCCAGATGTTCTTCAACGATGTTACGGCCGAAGGCGTTCTGCGCACCTACCGAACAGTAATACGGTCCTTGTGGACGCGTTGGGAAGCCTTCTTCGGGGAAGCCCAGTGGTTTGTCAATTGACGTATCCCACAGGAAATACTCCTGCTCGAAGCCAAACCAGAAATCGTTATCATCATCCTCAATCGTGGCACGGCCGTTCGTTACGTGCGGAGTACCATCAGCGTTGAGGACTTCACACATAACCAGGTAACCATTCTTACGCTGTGGATCAGGGCAGATAAAAACTGGTTTCAGCAAACAGTCCGATGAACCACCTTCAGCCTGTTCTGTAGAAGAGCCGTCGAATGACCAGAGTGGGCAATCTTCGAGCTTACCCGAGAAATCAGCTTCAATTTTAGTTTTAGAACGTAAGCTTTGGGTGGGCTTATAACCATCGAGCCAAATGTATTCTAACTTCGCCTTTGCCATGATGTACAAGTGGATTAATTGAATTGGGGTTTTGTCACAATACTTTCAGCAAATATAGTACGGCTTTGCAATAAAAAATAAATGCTTCCGGGGCATTTAACCGTATTTCTTATTGATTTTACGGAAATATTATAATTTTAATTCGTTTGGTACAGTAAATTACAACATTTAGCCACATTTTTTATCAGTTTATAATCTTAACGGGTCTATCAAGAAAAGCCCCTTTATTTCCGATTAACGCTCAGAAATAAAGGGGCCAGGCCAAAAAAATACGAATATTTCGGGAAATACGTCCTGCTCTGGTGGTTCCATAAAGAACCCAACCGATGATTAGAAATCGGCAATCAAATTGGTTTTAAACAGTTTAATGGCAATAGCCAGCAGAATAATACCAAATATCTTGCGCAGCACTTCCAACCCACCGGCTCCTAGCTGCTTTTCCAGCCAGCCGGATGATTTCAGGACGACATAAATCAAAACCAGGTTGAGAATAATGCCAATGACAATATTGAGCGTCTGGTATTCAGCACGAAGCGAAATAATAGTTGTTAATGTACCGGCCCCAGCAATCAGCGGAAACGCAATCGGCACAATGTGCGACGCCCCGCCAGTCGATACCTCCGATTTAAAAATTGTTCGGCCCAAGATCATCTCCAGCCCGATCAGAAAAATAATCAGGGCGCCCGCTACCGCAAACGAAGCAACATCGACGCCAAATAATTTTAGAATCCGCTCGCCAACGAACAGAAAGGAGATCATTAAAACCCCGGAAGCAAACGTTGCCCGTTCAGATTCGATTTTACCGGCTTTCTTGCGCAGATCAATAATAACGGGAAGTGAGCCGACAACGTCGATCACGGAAAAAAGGATGAGTGTAACGGAAACCGTTTCTTTGAAACTAAACATGATGGTGGCATAACCGGGACGGCCACGTCCAGGGAAGACTAATAAGTTGATAATTAATCTCGTACGTGGCTATTTAAGCTGCACACGAGATTAATATGACCGAAGAAATGCCATTAAGGTTCCAATCTCCTCATCCGTAATGGCGGGAAAGTTAGCGATTCGGAAGGTTGTGTTCTTCCAATCGCCATAGCCATTGCCAAGAATGATACCGGCCTGATAAGCAGCCTGTTTGATGTCTTTTATAGTCTTTTCAGAACCTTCTACGGCGATCACCGTGTCGGACCGAAGAGCTGGATCGTTAATCAGGAGATTGACCGCAGCCTCTGCCCTGTCCGATAAACCAGTGCGCAGGCCCAAATCTGACCCAGATCCAGCGAAAAAAGAATACCAGTCGCTGGCCCGTTTTTTTGTGATTTTTTCAACTATGGCAATGGGTGGCACCTGTTGCAGTACCCGCATCAGCATATAAATACCCAGACCGTTCGGGGTGTAAGGGGTCTGGAACTTCGCGAAATTCTCGTGAATAAACAGCAGACTATTGTAATGGGCATTCTCGCCAATTTCCTCAGCCCGTTTGAGTGCATCAGGCGAATAGATGAGCACGGCCAAACCCGCCGGAAGGCCGAAACATTTCTGCACTGACGCAAACCAGACATCGGCCAGCGACCAGTCAAACTGAATGCCCGCCATCGACGATACAGCATCCACGGCAATTAAGGCCGAGAAATCCTGCCGGAACTGAGCCAGCGTTTCCATGCTGACCTGTGTTCCATTGGATGTTTCGTTCTGAACGAGGCACAGCACATCCGCTTCGTTGAGGCTAACGGGTGGCTTTATTTTGTAGGCATACTCGGCCCATTTCTTCCCAAACGCCCCGCTGTAGGGATGCAGGCTGGATGTTTTGGTCAGTGACTGCGCCACAATTTCCCAGCATTCCGTGGCTGATGATACCAGCGCAATATGATAATTGGCCGGAATAGCCAGTTTTTCATGCAGCAGCCGAACGGTTTCCTTGACAACATCCATAAAACCCGCACTTCGGTGATTCAGGCTCACGATTCCCTGCTGCACCGCTTCGGCCGCGTAATCAGCCACTTGCGGGTATACTTTCGACGGGCCGGGGTAGAAGGTGATCATGTGGTATTCGGTTTGTGGTTTACCGTGTCCGTGGTCCGTGTCCTCCGTGGTCCGTGTCTTCACGGACCACAAAGGCGTCAGCAAAACCATCCGGATGAGCGGTCCGAGAGGACACGGACCACGGACTACAGACTAACTGACTTCATTCATCATTTCTCATACATCATTAAATACCGTACCGCCATCTCATAGCCCATCAATCCTAAGCCAACAACGACACCTTTACATTTTGCTGACAGATAGCTATGGTGCCGAAACGACTCACGGGCGTGCACGTTGGATATGTGTACCTCCACAGCCGGGGCCGTAACCGCCGATAGGGCGTCGGCAATAGCGATGGAGGTGTGCGTGTAAGCACCGGCATTAATAACGATGCCATCGACCTCAAAGCCAAGCTCATGAATTTTATCGATCAATTCACCTTCGTGATTCGACTGAAAATACCGAAGTTGCACCTCGGGAAACATCGCTTCGATAGTTTTCAGATAATCGACGAACGAGCGGTTGCCATAGATTGTTGGCTCCCGCTTGCCTAGCAGATTCAGATTTGGGCCGTTAATAATTAAGATTGACTTCATTGTGGTTTGTGCTTTGTGGTTTGTAGTTCACGGTTGGCTGACGCGAAGGAGCCCAACGAGACTACAAACCGTAAACCACAAACCACAAACCGTAAACCAACTGTGTGGCAAAGTTATATAAACGCCTTTAAGAACTATCTAAAACTGGAACGGTCGCTGGCCGAAAATTCGGTGGAAGCTTATCTGCACGACGCAGAGAAACTTTATGAATACATACTCCTGACGGACCCCAGCCGAACGCCCATGCAGGTAACGGAAAAGGAATTGGTCAATTTTCTGATGTATCTGGGTGAATTGGGTTTATCGGCGCACAGCCAGGCCCGAATGTTGTCGGGGATAAAGTCGTTTTTTAAGTACCTGATACTCGAAAATCTACTTCAGCACGACCCGACTCAGTTACTGGAAGCCCCAAAACTTGGCCGTAAACTGCCCGACACACTCAGCTTTCCCGAAATCGAAGCGATGCTGGCGGCTATTGACCTCTCCACACCCGGCGGCACGCGGGACCGCGCTATGCTCGAAGTCCTGTACAGCTCAGGCTTGCGGGTGTCCGAATTACTCAACCTGCGCCTAACTAACTGCTATTTTCAGGACGGCTTCGTGCGGGTGCTGGGCAAAGGCGATAAGGTCAGGCTAGTGCCGATTGGTCAGGATGCGATTCATTATACACTGGTTTATGTTGAGCATGTCCGTCGGAAACTGGATGTTCAGAAAGGCGACGAAGACACTATTTTTCTGAATCTTCGGGGGAAACAGTTATCCCGCATTTCGGTATTCACAACCATTAAGAAGCTGGCCACCGAGGCAGGCATCGACAAAACGATCAGTCCGCACACATTCCGGCATTCGTTCGCCACGCACCTGATCGAAGGGGGCGCTGACCTGCGGGCGGTGCAGCAAATGCTTGGTCACGAATCCATTACGACCACCGAAATTTATACCCACCTGGATCGGGATTATTTACAGCAGACCCTGCGCGAATATCACCCACGAAGCCGGAACCGCCCCACCACCCGACCAGACTCGAACTAATTTATGGGTTCCTAAAAGCAGCCTTTAAACGAGACGTTTAGCTTCGATCATGGCGAGCGCCAGCAAATCAATAAACCAAAGAAATCCCGGTCAAAAAAAGTCCCCGCCATCAAAGCCGATGGCGGGGAACCCCAATCTAACTAACCCAAAACTTAATAAAAACTTCACTCCCTTTGCTTTTCAGACTATGCGTCTGCATTGACTTTTTCACCGACAAACTGCTGGTTCTGGTGTTTGAACAATAGATTGAACGAAGTCAGACTACCGTAAATCCGGGTGATATATTGTTGAATATTGACTTTTTCCTCATCATCAATCGAGCTGGCATTCACGCGCTGCTCAAGTACCCGAAGGCGATCCCGCACCATCACGATTTTATGAAAGAAGGCATCGATCGGCATTTCTTTTTGCGACAGGTCGGCCCGACCGGGTTTTAGAATTAACTTACCACCCTTCCACTTATCGCCCAGCGGAACCACTTCCGTCTGATCGACCCAGCGTTGCAGCACCCGCGTAATGGACTGCTCGACATCAAACAAACTGACCATATCGCTGTCGGGCTCAATGGCTTCAATGATCGTCAGGGGCGCGTCGAATTTGAGTATCTTCACGCCATGATCATGAAACGTTACGATATAGCCAGTTGCTTTTAAGTTGATAACGACACCGTTACCAAACTCATCGTGTCGTATGCGGGAACCAATGCCCAACAGGGTATTCATAAACCACTCATGTTAAAGAATTCATAATACCATAAACAAACGTCGTGCCAGAATAAATTAACCTTTTCGCTTTTTCATCGTATGCCGAGTCCACTTCCGACACTTCTCACCCAAAAAGATACGTTTACCCTTCCCGCAGACATTCACTACCTCAACTGCGCCACCCGATCACCCTTAAGCCAGCGTGTTGAACAGGCCGGTCTGGACGCCATTCGTCGCGACACCAATCCGTTTGGCCTTCACCCCGACGATTTTTTTAGTGGGGCCATGCGTGTCCGGGCGTTGTTTTCCCAGCTCGTCAACAACCCCGATGCTGAGCGAATTGCCATTGTTCCGTCGGTATCATACGGCATGGCTGTGGTGGCACGAAATCTGCACAACAAGCCGGGAATTCGGGCCGGACAGCGCATTGTACTGGTTGGCAGTGAATTTCCCAGCGATGTATATGCCTGGGATCGTGTCCGCACCGAACTGGGTCTGACGGTGACCACAGTGGGTATCCCTGATGAATTTCCCAAAGGTGCGATCTGGAATGAGCGTCTGCTCGATGCCATTGGTCCCGATACGGCCCTGGTTGTGGCTCCGCCGGTTCACTGGATGTACGGCACCCGCTTCGACCTGGAAGCGGTAGGCAAACGAGCCCGTGACGTGGGGGCATGGCTGGCCGTCGATGGTACGCAGGCCATTGGTGCCCTGCCGTTCGACCTGGCAGCCATCCAACCCGACGCCGTCATTTGTGCAGGCTATAAATGGTTGATGGGACCTTATTCGATTGGCCTGGCTTATTACGGACCGGCTTTCGATGAAGGCACACCGCTGGAAGAAGGCTGGATGAATCGGCTCGACAGCAACCAATTCCACCGCCTGATGGATTACCAGCCCATTTACCGCCCAAAGGCCTATCGGTATAACGTGGGTGAACATTCGCATTTCCTGCAAATGCCTATGCTTGAAGCCGCGCTGTCCCAACTGAATGAGTGGCAACCCGAACGAATTCAGGCCTACGCGGAAGCACTCATGCGTGATGTCTGGCCCGCGTTAGAGGCACTAGGCTGTCGAATTGAACCGGTAGATGAACATCAGGGGCGAGCCCATCACCTGGTTGGGGTATGGCTACCCGACCACGCAGATCCGATGGCGATTCAGCAAGCCCTACAAGCCGAAAAAGTGTCGGTCTCTGCCCGAGCGCAGGCGTTACGCATTGCCCCTCACCTATACAACACGCCCGAAGATGCCGCAGCACTGGTCCGCGTGTTAACGCAGGTAATCATGTAGAGCCCGCATACCTGCGGCTCAGGTACCGAACGGCTTTTTAAATTTCGTAGGCGCAACCCTATTGCTGATGCCTGTGAGCCGCAAAGGGTTGCGGCTCTACGCTTGCTCGTAAAATTCCAGCGGCAGGTCGTCGGGGTCGGCGAAGAAGGTAAAGCGCCGACCCGTGTGCTGATCGACCCGAACGGGCTCCGTTGGTACGCCATGTTCAGTCAGGTGCGCGATGGCTGCGTCCAGGTCGGGGACGGCAAAGGCCAGATGACGAAGACCCAGCGCTTCGGGGCGGGATGGTCGTTTGGGAGGATCCGGAAACGAAAAGAGTTCGATGATGTACTGGCCGTTGAGCGCCAGATCCAGTTTATACGAATTCCGTTCGGCCCGAAAATACTCCCCCAGAATGGACAGTCCCAGTATCTCTGTATAAAACCGCTTTGAGGTTTCGTAGTCCGAGCAGATGAGGGCAATGTGGTGAACAGCAGATAGATTAAGCATATGTTTTTAGGGAGCAAGCAGTGTGTCGGTTGCCATCGTATCGATAGCCACACCATCTTTTGACATCGGTAACGCTCGTTCAACCTCCCGGCGTTTGTTCCAGGGAGCCGTTGTCCGGCGGCCCATGTCGACGGCGATTAGAATTACGAGGGATGTAAAAACGATAAAGACAATGATGAAGATTCGACGGTTTCGGTTCATAAGCGTGGTCTTGATTTAACCGGCGATGCTGGTTTTACAGATAACATCAATTACTCGGCAGGTAGTTGCTTTGGTCCAATTTCAAACGAAACATGCCCCGTACGCCCCGACATTTCGGCCCAGCTCACATCGTCGAACCGGACGGCGACTACAGCCCCCTTGCTCATCGACCCGATGAGTTGGTGCGTCAGGTATTCGGCCAGGTACGACACATCCGGGTTATGCCCCACAATCATAGCCGACTGAACCGTATCGGGTAAGGCGTTCAGGGCGGCAAGATACGCTTTTGGTCCGCCATCGAACAAAGCCCCGTCCAATCGAATTTGTGCCGGATCATACCCGATTTGTTCAGCCATGACCATAGCCGTGTCTTTGGCCCGAGGGGCCGTACTGCTGATGATCACATCGGGCAGAATCGTCTTGTCGTGTAAATAACGACCCATTCGGGCAGCGGCAATAATACCATCAGATGTTAGCTGGCGGTCGTGATCCGGCATGAAACTAGCCCGGTCTTCAGCTTTGGCGTGACGAACGATATAAAGTGTAATGGGCATGTCTGGAAAGAATTAGACGCAAAATTAAGCGGGTAATTGGCACCTACCTTATTAAATCAATGGTAAAACTCGGCCTTGCCACAAATGTGTTTCTTTCACTTATGGGCGTTTCGGACGACAATCCGTACTTTTACGCCCACAACCATTATACTGGTCGCCGTTTTCGTATGAGTTATTTACCTATTCAGCAATTATTAAAAACTGCCCCCATCGGAACTACTGTAACCGTAAAGGGGTGGGTCCGCACCAAGCGCGAGAGCAAAAACGCCGTTTTCATTGCCCTTAATGATGGATCGACCATCAATAACATTCAGGTGGTATCCGAAGCAGGCCAACTTCCCGAAGAGACATTAAAGCTCATTACCACCGGATCCTGTCTGGCGATTACGGGCCAGTTGGTTGAATCGCAGGGGGCCGGGCAAGCCGTTGAAGTAAAAATTTCATCTGTTACCATTTACGGTACTGCCGACCCGGAAAAATACCCGCTGCAACCGAAACGGCATTCGCTGGAGTTTCTGCGCGAGATCGCTCACCTGCGTCCCCGAACCAATACCTTTAGCGCCATTCTGCGCATCCGGCACGCGCTGGCGTTTGCTGTTCATCAGTATTTTAACGACAACGGATTCTATTACCTCAACACGCCCATCATCACGGCGTCTGATGCCGAAGGAGCAGGCGAAATGTTTCGCGTTACAACCCTAAATGCGACCAAACCACCCTTAACCGAAGACGGCAAGGTTGATTATAGCCAGGATTTCTTCGGTCGCGAAACCAACCTCACCGTATCGGGTCAGTTGGAAGGTGAGCTGGGCGCTATGGCACTGGGCAAAATTTATACTTTCGGACCAACGTTCCGGGCCGAGAATTCCAATACGACTCGCCACCTCGCTGAGTTCTGGATGATTGAGCCCGAAATGGCTTTCTTCGAACTGGAGGACAACATGAACCTGGCCGAAGACTTCCTGAAAACCATTATTCGGTATGCACTGCAACACTGCGCCGACGATCTGGCCTTTCTGGATAATCGCCTGAAAGAGGAAGAAAAGACCAAAAAGAAAGAAGAACAGAGCGAGCTGGGTCTGCTGGAAAAACTCCAGTTTGTGATCAGCAATGATTTTGTCCGGCTCACGTATACAGAAGCCATCGACATTCTAATCAACTCAAAACCCGCAAAAAAAGGGCAGTTCCAGTACGAAGTTGGCTGGGGCGTCGATTTACAATCGGAACACGAGCGGTACCTGGTGGAGAAGCACTTCAAAAAACCGGTGATTCTGACCAACTACCCCCGCGAAATCAAGGCGTTCTACATGAAGCAGGACACCGAGTCGGCGGTTGGCGCCCGTGGCGAAGTATTTGGCCCAACCGTTCGCGCCATGGACGTGTTGTTTCCCGGCATCGGCGAAATTATTGGTGGTTCGCAGCGGGAAGATGACCTGGACAAACTCACCGCCCGGATGCACGAGGTCGGCATTGAACCCGAAGCGCTGTGGTGGTATCTGGATACGCGTCGGTTTGGCTCGGCACCCCACGCTGGTTTCGGCCTCGGCTTTGAGCGACTGGTGCTGTTCGTCACGGGTATGGGCAACATCCGCGATGTCATTCCGTTCCCCCGCGCCCCCAAAACTGCCGAATTTTAAAACTGGTATTCGGTATTCGGTTTGTGGTTGGCATGAATTGCGTTCGCCGGTCCGCCAGCGGTCAACAAATCGTAAACCACAAACCGTAAACCGAATACCACATACCGAATACCACAAACCGTAAACCGAATTATGCTGGCACTCCCCATTTTTCTTGCTCTGGCATCCGGCTTTGTCGTCGTTGGTGTGTATACGGAACGCAAGGTTTCTGCCTTCATGCAGGACCGGCTTGGACCGATGGAGACGGGCAAATGGGGCCTGCTTCAGCTTTTTGCTGACCTGCTCAAACTTCTTCAGAAAGAAGACATTGTCCCCACCGCAGCCGACCGACGGCTGTTTCTGCTGGCACCGGCCATCATTTTCGCGTCGGTGTTTGCGGGCTTTGCCGTACTGCCCCTCACGCCCGATTTACAGGGGTCGGGAGCAGCCGTTGGTGTGTTTTACCTGATGGCCATCGTCTCGTTCGATGTCGTCGGTATTTTAATGGCAGGCTGGGGTTCCAACAACAAATACTCGCTGTTTGGAGCCATGCGATCGGTGGCACAAATCATTTCCTATGAGATTCCGCTAGGGCTGACGATCCTGTGTGTCGTTATGATTTGCCAAACGCTCGATTTACAGGAAATCAGTTTCCAGCAGGGCATTTTTGCTTCAGGGACGAATTACCTGCTCGGGTTGAAAGGACTGGGCATCGACGTGACGCACTGGGGCGGCTTTTTCTCCTGGAACATCGTCCGAAATCCTTTCCTGCTCGTTGCCTACATCATCTTCTTCATTTGTACCCTGGCCGAAAGCAATCGGGCTCCCTTCGACTTACCGGAAGGCGAGTCGGAGATAGTGGCGGGTTTTCATACCGAGTATTCAGGGATGCGGTTTGCCCTGCTCTATTTGTCTGAGTACGCCATGATGCTACTGGTTTCCTTTCTGGGTGCGGTGTTGTTTCTGGGTAGCTGGAACACACCCTTCCCTAATCTTGGCCCCCTTCGGCTGGCCGATTGGACGAGTGGCGCCCCCGGTACGATTTGGGGAAACCTGACGGGTGGCTTCTGGCTTTTGTCGAAAGTATTTTTCGCCGTTTTATTACAAATGTGGGTTCGCTGGACGTTTCCCCGCGTTCGGGTCGATCAAATGATGTTTCTGTGCTGGAAAGTACTGACCCCGGTCGGCTTGATTTTAGTATTACTATCGGGAATTTGGCGGTTGTTAATGGTTTAAGCGATAAACAGGCTTGCCTCATTTAAAAGCCACGTTGTACCTTTGCGGCCTTTTACAATTTTACATGTCCATTCTCACACCCAATCCGACCAGCGACCTGATTTGGCAAGCAGCCTGGCAATCAAACACGTTTCGCTGGAAATTTAGCCTGGGGGTTCTTGCCACCACCGCCTTACTTTTTACATTTCCGGGCTTCTTTCAAACCATTGAGAGTCATTCAGGACCCGTTTTGAACGACTGGGTGCTTAACCAGCTTCCACCCACCGACGTATCGCTGGGTATTTTTCTGACCATCTGGGCAACGGCCCTGCTGCTGATTATTCGGGCCCGGTTCAGCCCGGCGGTGTTCATGATGTTTATTTATGGGTATATCATCGTCAGCCTGTCGCGGATGCTCAGCATCAACCTCGTCCCGCTCGATCCGCCCGTTGGCCTGATTCCGCTTATCGACCCGATCAGTAATGCCTTTTACGGGAAGACCTACATCACCAAAGATTTATTTTATTCGGGGCACACATCCTCTATTTTTCTGATGTTTTTGTGTCTGCGCCGGTGGTGGGACCGACTTTTTGCGCTCATTGGCTCTATAGTCGTCGGCTGTTTATTGCTAGTCCAGCATGTTCATTACACCATCGACGTACTGGGTGCGTTTGCGTTTACGTATCCACTTTACTGGCTGGGCAAGCAGTTTGCGCTTTCGGGCTGGGATAATGTGGAGAAACAGGAGAATTAAAACGCTTCGCCTAACTGAAAATACAGGCCATTCGACAGCCCCTGCCCTACACCCCAGCCGTAGTCGATTCGCAGGTTCAATCGTTCCTTACGGTTGAGGGCAAGCCGCACGCCCCCGCCATACGAATACTTAAGCTCTTCGAAATTAAGGTTGCGAAGCCGATTGCCTACGTTGCCGACCCCCACAAACCCAACCGCCCCAATTCGCCAGAATAATGGAATGCGGTATTCTGCCTGGACCACCACCTGATTTTTACTGCGGTAACGTCCATCATAAAAACCCCGCATACTGTTGGAACCACCAAAGCTGGCCAGACTGCGTAAGGGCACCTCGCCCGAGTTAAAAAAACCATATGCCTGGATAGCCAGGACCTGTTGCTGGTAAATTCGGAGAAAACGCCGGAAGTCGATAACGTAATTGGTATATCGGAAGTTGGAACCAAAGACGGGCGAAAAGTGGTTAAAAAATACCTGCAAAAAGCCACCCTTATCGGGGGCAAACGCATTGTTTCGTGAATCGTATGTTAGGCTTAACCCTGCTCCCGAAATATGATACGGATCGCGACCGGTTACCTGTAACTGGTCGAACAAACCGCCGGGCTGGTAGTCGACCGCCAGCAATCGCTGATATTCGTAGACTACACCCAGAAAAACACGGTCCCGAAGCTTTCGCTGAAAATGCAGGTAAACGTAGTATTGCCGGAACGCGTAAGCTTCTTCCTGGCTATTGGGGGCATATTTGCCGAGGCCCCAGAATTTATCCGGAAAGTTGCTATACGATAATTGATAATTCAGGATAATGCGTTCGCCAGGGAAATACGTAGTGCCATTGATAGCGGCAATGAACTGTTTTCGCAACGAGTATAACGCCAGGGCCTGTGTATTCGATGTGCGCGTGAGGGAGTCATGTCGGTTAAACCGGAATGTAAACGAACCCGCCAGCCCCAACGACCAGTCTGTTTCGATAGAGCGGGCCACTAAGGGTAGAATTAGGGTATTTCTGGTTTTTAACAGCTGATTGGGTATAGGTTCCTGAGGCACCGGAATACTATCCGACTGAGCGAGCAGAGTAGTAAAAACACCCATTAATAAGCTGATTAACAGCAAAAACGACCTTTTATCACGTAAATTATGCACAACAACCGGAATGACCGTTAATTAAAGTCACATTAATTAAATTGCGCCAAAGTAATCCTAAAATTGTAAATTTCGTAGATTTGAGCCTTTAATAAACAGTGAAACTTGCGCCCGTCGGTTAGCGTGCGGTCGCCGGTAGGCATCAACGACGGAACCTCCGAATTGTAAACCACCGATATGAGCAAATTAAACTTGCCGCCCTTTACGCTGGGCGAAACCATTACCCCTGAACAACGCCAGTTTTTCAACAAAAATGGCGTTATCGTATTTCGCAATTTTATCCATCCGGAAACAGTCAAATTATTCATCAGTGAAGTTGAACGCATTGAAAAGGAGTGGCTGGCCGAAGGTCGTGACAAAGTCAACGGCGTACCGTTGAAATTTGGTCAGGATGAAGCTGGGAACCCCATGATTCAGCGGATGTGTTTCCTGTCACAGTACAGCACGGCACTTCACGAATTTTTGCAGGATCCACGCCTTCAGGCTGTCGTTGACCTGCTTCAGCCTTACGAAGGACGTATTGCCGAAATCGAAAAAGACGGACTTATTCTCAACCACTACATTCGTACCCCAAATAGCAAGTTTTCGCAAATGGGCTGGCATACGGATAGCCCGCGCGATATTTTCCTCGGGCAACGCATCATGCCGATGCTCAACGTGGGCATTCACCTTAACCCAACTCCTTACGAGAACGGCGGTCTGCGTGTTATTCCAGGTACCCACAAGCAGGGCATTTTCAAGATGTTATTCCGCAAGAAATACTTCGTGGATAATGATCCTGACAAACACGAAATTGGCTTCGATATGAATGCCGGTGATTTATCGGTACACGATGGACGGCTTTGGCACCGGGCGCAGCAATCTCCCTTCGTGGGCGAAGCCAGCCGTCGACGGGTTATGTATGTACCCGTTGTAACGGGTAAATACATGCCGAAAAATGCCAACAGCAAGACCCCATTCTACCACCGGTTTATCTCGAAAGTAAATATTTAAACCCGTCGTACGTGAACAAGTCGTAAGGAGAAAGTGGCTGACGCAGAAACAAACCTCGCGCATCAGCCACTTTCTCCTTACGACTTAATCATTTACCACCTTTACGACTGACTTAGTATGGCCTACGCCTTAATCACCGGAGCCAGCAAGGGCATTGGCCTGGCCATTGCCAAAGAGCTGTCCCGTCGAAAGTTCGATTTAATACTGGTTGCCCGTTCAGAATCATTGCTGGCGCAGGTGGCCCGTGAATTAGCCAACGAACACGGCATTAAAACGGACTTCCTGGCGGTTGATCTGGCCCAGACGGGTGCTGCTCAACAAGTTGTCGACTGGTGCAGCCAGAAGCAATATTCCATTCGGATGCTGGTCAATAATGCGGGATATGGCTTGAGCGGTCCATTCGAGAAACACTCACTGAGTGAGCATACCAACATGATGGCCGTAAATATGACGGCCCTGGTTGAGTTGACGTACCTCTTCCTGCCCCAGCTTCGGCAGCAGACCAAGGCATACGTTCTGAACATAGGCAGTTCGGCGGCTTATCAGGCGGTGCCAGGGCTAAGCCTATACGCAGCCTCCAAATCGTTTGTCCTTCAATTCAGTCGTGGGTTGCACCAGGAGTTAAGACGCTCAACGGTTTCTGTTACCTGCGTGTGCCCTGGCTCAACCGATACCGACTTTGTTGACCGGGCACAAATCGGAGATAAAGGTCGAAAAGCGGCCGAAAAAGTAAATATGACCCCTACTGAAGTAGCCCGACAAGCGGTGGAAGCCACGCTGGCCGGTAAGACGGAACTGGTAACGGGACTGCTTAACAAAGCCGGAAAATTAATGGCCTGGCTACTACCGAAAGGATTGGTCGAACAAACGGCTGGTAGTATTTACGACTAATTTATCTGGCTAGCAAACAGTCAGCGGGACGGCCTTGCAAATGCGTTGGGGCCGTCTTTCTTTTGCCGGCAAATTGTATTCCGCCAATAAATGGCACTTTATTTGTACTATGGCCGTTGTACACATATAACTTTACAAAGACGTTGGATGCTGGACCCCATTTAGTACCCTATTCCATTGCCTACCGACGTCCAACCAACACATGCAATTTTCCGATTTATCATTAATTGATCCCATCCTGAAGGCCCTTGCTGAAGAAGGATATACCAACCCTACACCCATTCAGGAAAAAGCCATACCGATTTTGTTAAGCCGCCGGGATTTACTGGGCTGCGCGCAAACCGGAACGGGCAAAACAGCCGCCTTTGCCATCCCAATTCTGCAATTGCTAAGCGAAGAACGCAGCAAAAGCACGGGTGGCCCACGACGCATAAAGACGCTCATCCTGACGCCAACCCGCGAATTAGCCATTCAGATTGCCGAAAGTTTTACAGCCTATGGTCGTTATCTAAACCTGCGGAGTACGGTTATTTTCGGGGGTGTTTCGCAACACGCGCAGGTAAATACCTTGAAAGCGGGCGTGGATGTGCTTATCGCTACGCCCGGCCGTTTGCTCGACCTGATGAATCAGGGATTTATCTCGCTCCGCGATGTGCAGTTTTTTGTCCTGGATGAAGCCGACCGGATGCTCGACATGGGTTTTATTCATGACGTCAAAAAGGTCATTACAAAACTGCCCGAGCGCCGGCAATCGCTGTTTTTCTCAGCAACCATGCCGGTCGACGTAGCTAAACTGGCCGATACCATTTTACATAATCCGGCTAAAGTTGAAGTGACACCCGTTTCTTCGACCGCCGACACGATTGAACAAGCCATGTATTTTGTCGGCAAAGATGACAAGCGTAAACTGCTCGTCCATATCCTTGACGACAAAGCAATTAAATCGGCCCTTGTTTTCGCCCGCACCAAACATGGCGCGGATAAAGTTGTGAAAGACCTGTTGAAAGCGGGCATTGGTGCCGAAGCCATTCACGGCAACAAGTCGCAGAATGCCCGTCAGCGTGCACTTTCTAACTTCAAAAGTCGGGAAACGCGCGTACTGGTGGCCACGGATATTGCCGCTCGTGGTATCGACGTCGATGAATTGTCGCACGTGATCAATTACGAGTTACCAAACATTCCCGAAACCTACGTTCACCGCATTGGACGGACAGGCCGGGCGGGTCATGATGGCATTGCCCTGTCGTTCTGCGATGCCGAAGAAACCGCATACCTGCGCGACATTCATAAACTGATTGGCAAACGTGTTCCGGTTATCGACAATCACCCGTACGTACTGAATATATCCGAGTCAACTGTTTCACCGGCTCCTGCCCGCCAGGGCCAAGGTGGTCGCAACGACAATCGCCGGGGCGGTGGCCGGCCAGGCAGCCATAACGAACGCTCAGCCGGATCATCGAACAACGGTGGCGGGCAGTCCCGTAACCAAAGTCCGCGCCCCCGCTCTGAAAGCCAGGGTAGCAGCTCGTCGGCCCCGCGTGAAAGAGAAAGCAACCGCCCAGCCCGCAGCAACAGTCGCCCACAGACCCAAAGTCGGGGCACTGGCAACAGCCGGTTCAGTAATTCAAGTTCCGATAAGAATTATTAGGGCGATTGAGTAAACGATTTTGAAATGGCTAATGAACAAGGCTTATCCTTGTTCATTAGCCATTTTTTTGTGGCGTCATGTTCTTAAACATGACGCTGCGAGGTTTCTTAAAACCTTGTGTATTCGTGTTGGCTTGGTTTTGAGAATCGCAACCGGTATGCCGGGGCGGGCGAACCGTCCTCACTGTGTTGGATGTAAGCATCTGACACCACATTAATAAAGTAACAACACCCATCCTTTTTGCTTTTGGTGTAGATTTGTCAGACTACTCCCTAAGCTCCATGACGCGCTTATTTTTTGCCCTTTTTGTTTTCGCCATACTGGCCGTTAGCTGGTCGAGGGTTAGCCAAAATACCACCGATACAAAACCCAACGATTATACCAACTGGGGCGAATACCTGGGCGGCCCAGACCGAAGCCACTACTCTGCCCTGACGCAGATTACCCCCGAAAACGTCAAGAATCTGACTGTAGCCTGGACGTATGCGGCCCCTGACAGCGGGCAGATTCAGGCCAATCCAATTATCATTGATGGTGTTCTGTACGGGGTAACGCCCACCGTACAAGCCTTTGCCCTGAATGCGGCTACGGGCAAAGAAATCTGGAAATTCGGAACACCAGACAAGCAATCGCTCAGCACCAGCCGGGGAGTTACCTACTGGCAGTCAGCCAAACAAGCGGGTAAGGACGAACCAGAAGCCCGAATTCTGTACACCGTTGGCTCTTTCCTCTACGCACTGGATGCCAAAACCGGAAAACCCATACCGAGCTTTGGACAGAACGGCCACATCGATCTGCACGAGGGGCTGGGCGAGCAGGCGAAGGATAAATTCGTTATTTCCAATACGCCCGGCACCATCTTCGAAGATCTTATTATTATGCCCGTCCGCCTGTCAGAAGGAGCCGATGCGGCACCGGGGCATGTACGGGCCTTTAATGTCCGTACGGGCAAGCTGGTCTGGACGTTCCATACCATTCCGCAACCCGGTGAATATGGGTACGATACCTGGCCGAAGGAAACCTACAAGAATACGGACGTTGGTGGCGCTAATAACTGGTCGGGTATGGCCGTTGACCGGCCAAGGGGTATTCTTTACGTACCGACTGGCTCGGCGGCTTTTGACTTCTACGGTGGCAATCGTAAAGGGCAAAACCTGTTTGCCAACTGTTTACTCGCGCTGGATGCCCGCACCGGCAAACGGCTCTGGCACTTTCAGGCCGTCCACCACGACATTTGGGACCGTGATTTCCCGGCACCGCCCAATCTCCTGACCGTTACCAGCAACGGCCCCGACGGACGGCCCAGGCGGGTCGATGCAGTCGCCCAGGTCACTAAATCGGGCTTTGTTCTGGTATTTGATCGGGTTACGGGCAAGCCGCTCTTTCCCATCAAGGAAACGCCCATGCCCAAATCTGATGTACCAGGTGAGGAAACCTGGCCAACTCAACCCATACCAACCCGGCCGGCTCCGTTTGCCCGTCAGAATTTTGGCGAAGCGGACCTAAACCCCTACTCGACCGAACGCGACTCACTCCTGGCCCAGTTTCGACGCAGTCGCCGGGGAACTTTTCAACCACTCAGCCGGCAGGGTTCCTTTATTTACCCCGGTCTCGATGGTGGGGCCGAATGGGGTGGTGCCGCCACCGATCCCGACGGCATTATGTATGTCAACGCCAACGAAGCCGCCTGGCTGATCGCGCTGAACCTGGCCCCTAAACAGGATGAACTGGCTCATCTTACGCTGGGCAATCGGCTGTATACCACGACCTGCTCCAGTTGCCACGGCGCAGAACGCAAGGGCAATGCCACGAGCGGCTACCCATCGTTAGTTAACATCGGGCAACGGCGGGATCGGGCGTATGTAACGCAGATTATCGGGCATGGTAAAGGCATGATGCCTGGTTTTACGCAATTATCAGCTGCGGAAAAGCAGGCCCTGGTTGGCTTTCTCTTCGATGATGAAAAGATTGAAGCGGTGGGTAAGGTGACCAAGGGCAGCAAGACGCCTTATGTTCCTTACAAAATTTCGGGCTACACGAAGTTTCTGGATAGTAAAGGATTATCTGGTATTGCGCCCCCCTGGGGCACGCTCAACGCCATCGACCTGAATACCGGCGAATATCGCTGGAAAATTCCGTTGGGCGAAGAGCCCGAACTGGCGGCAAAAGGCATCCATAACACAGGCGTTGAAAACTACGGTGGCCCGGTTATAACAGCTAGTGGTTTGCTGTTTATTGGGGCCACCAAAGACGGGAAGTTCCGGGCGTTTGATAAACAAACCGGCAAGCTGCTTTGGGAGACGACTTTGCCAGCCGCCGGGTTTGCCACGCCAGCCACGTATCAGGCGGGCAATAAACAGTATGTTGTCATTGCCTGTGGCGGAGGCAAGTTGGGCCAAAAGAAAGGAAATAAATACGTGGCTTTTGCGCTACCATAAACACGTTAGTGCATTGATCAGGTAGCCTTACATCGATACCTGATTTTTAGGTAACGTGCAGAATGATTAACTAATCGCTTAAGTTAGTTATGAGGATTTTTCTCCCGACGGAGGAGGTATCTTAAAGCTTCCTGGCAATCAAGTAAGGACACGTTAAGATCCTTCCACCGTCGGGAGGACAAAAAAAGGCTATCCATCATTCACATTAGTTAAGAAAACTTGAAACAGCGGTCTCGTTGAACGCGCCACTTTAGTAGAATGAAAAATCTTTTTTACATCGGTATCGTTGGGTTGCTCCTGTTCGAAATAGCCAACGTCTATTTTATCATGCCCATGCCGGGTAGCCAGCGAATGAACAGCCTTGATTTGGCTTACTTCCTGTACTCATGGCGGTGGGCATTCAGGGCTGTTTTCGGTTTGCTGATCCTGGCCGGTGCTGCATCGGCAATCAGGCAGTCGAGATGGGTGGCTTTGGTTGCGTTGGTACTTGTGGCTGGTGTTGGCTACGCGTTCAACTTCCGAATGGCGGCCGACCATATGTTTTATCAACCCAGCTCGGTACAACTCCAGCCAGCCAGTCGCAATGCCGTTAAACCCGATCGGGAGATTTTGGGCATCAAGGTGAACGGGCAGGCAAAAGCGTATCCCATTCAATTTATCGGTTATCACCACCAGGTGCTGGATACGATTGGCGGTCAGCCCATTATGGTTACCTACTGCACCGTTTGCCGTACCGGACGCGTGTTTCGTCCGGTCATAAACGGAAAACCAGCGACCTTCCGGCTCGTTGGTATGGACCATTTCAATGCGATGTTCGAAGATGCTGGTACGGGAAGCTGGTGGCGCCAGGCCAATGGCGAATCCATTGCCGGTTCGCTTAAAGGCGATACGCTACCCGAAGTATTCAGCGAACAGATGACCCTGAAACAATGGATGGCCCTGCATCCTCATAGCCTCGTTATGCAGCCTGATACCACCTTTTCGGAGCGATACGCAAAAATGGATACCTACGAGCGCGGCAAAGGCAGTAGCGACCTTACCCGCATGGATAGTCTGTCATGGCATGATAAATCGTGGGTAGTGGGCCTGAGTGTTGGCAAGCGCAGCAAAGCCTACGACTGGAACCGCCTGAAACGGGAACGCCTGATTCAGGACACACTCGCCAATCGCCCGGTGCTCCTTGTACTGGCGAACGATAATCGCTCTTTTTTCGCCTATGAACGTCCTGCCTCGCCCACCCGCTTCGTGCTGCGCCATGATACCCTGAGCAGCGGCACGCAATCCTATGCCTTGAGTGGCCGTTCGCTGGGTGCTGGTCCTGGACTCGTCCGGCTGCCTGCCCATCAGGAGTTCTGGCATAGCTGGCAAACCTTCCATCCAGCTACCGGACGATATTAATTTCAAACCTACGGGGGCAAAAAGCGCTTGTACACCTATCATGTACGCTCGTTGACCCGATGGCCCTTCGTTACGTTCTTTTCTTTCTGCTTCTTTCAGCTACCAGTTTTGGCCAGCAGTACCGAGTCATTGACCGCAACGCCATTGGCTGGTATGTCTATAACGGCGATCATAAACTGAGTAAACGCTGGGAATTACATACTGAATACCAATGGCGACGGGTGGCGTTGATTCAGTCATGGCAGCAGTCGCTGGCACGGCTTGGCTTGGGCTACAAGCTAACCGATCAGGTAAAGCTGGCGGGCGGCTTCACCTTTTTCACTACCTACCCGTATGGCGATTACCCTGTTGCGGATGCGGGCGTTCCAACCATCGAAAACCGAACGCACGAAGACATTCAACTCAGCGCGAAAATGGGCATTGTCAGCCTCCGCCATCGCTTCCGGCTCGAACAACGGTGGCTTGGAATTGGGGCCGAGGATAATCCGCGGCATATCGAAAGTTGGGAGTACCAGAATCGGGCCCGCTACCAGATTTCGGGCACGATTCCGCTTCAGGGAGCTACGATCGAGGATGGCGAATGGTATGCTAATTTCTTCGATGAATTGTTTATTGGCTTTGGCCGAAATGTCGAGCAAAATATCTTTAACCAGAATCGAATTTCAGCGGGCTTGGGGTACCAGTTTCGAGAAACCTTTGCGATTGAACTGAATTACCTCAACCAGATCTCGCAGCACCCGGAACTGGAACCCATTAGCCAGAAACCCGTCTTCGAAATTAACCATGGCTTCCGGCTGAACGTGAAATACGATCTGGATTTTAGCAAAAAGTAAGAAAATAAGTATCTCAATTAAAGGGCATTACTGTACTTTTTGTCATGCTGACTCCTTGAGCAATTGTACCAGATATCTTACCGCTGAACGTCTTGTAAAAAACACTAAATAACTAAGTTAGCAACTCCTTCAGCCACTTCCCAGACGTTTTACGATTAGTATCTCAAAAGATTCAGGAAAGAATTCATTAAACCAAGTGTAGTATTCCGGCCTGGCCATATGCCAGCGTTACCTTTCTAAAAGCTACAGCTTTTCATTGGAAATAGCGTAGAAATTAAAATTTTTCCAGCGATTCATATCCTGCTCGGAAAGCTTGACAACTTCTGTATTCTCTTCAAAATCAGCGAAATAATAAAGACTGTAGTTGTGATCAGCTACAATCCGATAGAGTTCTACCCGCTCATCAAGAGTAGCTTCTGAAAAGCACTCAGCGACTAAGGCAGGTTTGTATTGATCAATTAAAGTCGATATTGAGCGTATAACATCAATATCGTGACCTTCAACGTCAACTTTGATAAACGATAATTTCGGTAGATACTGGTTGTAATATTGATTTAAGTACGTCAATAGATTGATACCCTGTACCTTCTCCTGAAGTTTAAACTTACCATGTTGATCAGCTTCTTGCTGCGTACTTGAAACACCCCCATTACCAAACGAGGCTTCGGAAGACGAATAGATAAATTCACCTTCTTCTTCCGTAACCGCATAGCGTAAGGGTACGATGTTTGTCTTGGCCTTATTAAGCCGTGAATTAGCTTCCAGGACTTCATAGGTCATTGGATTAGGCTCAAAACCCAATGTCAATCCTTCTTTACCAACCGCCAGTGCCATCGGTACAGTTGTATCCCCAATATTAGCGCCTACATCAATGCAAAAGCTACCCAAAGGAGCCAACTGACGGAAGAAATTAATTTCTCCCTGAGTAATCGATTTGGCTGGTATAAGTGGGTTTTTCCAGTTAGCAAACTCGACGACTCCTTCCGTAGCCAATTGAAACGAATTGACCTCATGCGGGTATTTACTGGTGACACGTCTTGCCTTCTTTCGAGCAAATGATTCCTTTAGGTAGTTGAACATATTATTAATTCGTGTGAACCACAAAGGACAGGATTTTTAACCCTTGAACCAAACTACTCTACTAAGTATATCGTCTGTATCAGCCCGATTATATGATGTTTCCTCAAATGAATTAGTTTATTCTTTCATTTAGCTTCGCGTTTGGCCCGCTGGCATGTACCAGCCGTCGTCCTTGTTGGCAGGACAATAGTTAGGCCTGAATAGCGTACCGATGACGAAAAAAACTTATTTTCACCCGCTCTACTCCGTTGAAAACAGTTCATTCCACTCTTGCCATGATTCGCCTGTTCACACTCATCAGCTTAACCCTTTTGCTTTTCACCAGGACCAACGCCCAGTCGCCCATTGAGGTTTTTTATGAAAAAGACAACACGGGGGCGTATGCCTTTTTCTGTCGTAATATGGGCTTCTGCCCCTACACGGTTACCGTTACATTCACCGAATTGACCGGGCTTCGGGCCTCGGTGACGCTACCCTATCAGGCAGATGTCAGGCCGGGGCAGTATTCGCTTTTTAAGCTACAGCCTCAACCCAATCAATCCAATTCGTTTCGGTATAAAGTCAGTTTCATAAAAGGCTGTAAACAACCTAAAGTCGATACGGCAGTGGTGTATCTGCTGCCAGCGAGTCCGGGCAAACGAGTTAGTGCCACCGAATTAGCGTATATTGGCAAACTCTATGCCGGCCAGGCAGACCCCAAAGACTGGTATTCGCTGGCCATTAAAATGAACAGCGGAGACACCGTGTTTGCGGCCCGCCGGGGAACGGTATCGGCGGTGCGCAGTGATGCCGCGCTCATCGGGACTCATCTGGGATTTAACCGCGACGACAACATGGTCGAGATCAATCATCCCGACTGTAGCTTTGCCACCTACACCGTTTTCCGGCCCAAAAGTATTTTCGTCGAGCCGGGTCAGTTTGTCGAAGCGGGAACCCCACTCGGTATCGTTGGAGGTGAAAACTACGATTTTGGGCCACACGTTCGGTTTGCCGTGCATTATAATTACGAAGCGCCTGTCATCAAAAACGGCCAGCCAACCGATGAGAAGCACTATTGGGCCTATGTACCGGTTCGATTCTGGCTCAAGGACGAGCAGCAAGCCGGCCGGTTAGTGCCCCGAACGCTGTACCTGTCCGACCATCCTGCATCGATTATTGAACAGGAAATGAGCAAACGGGAACTGAAGAAGTGGCAGAAGAGCCACCTGAAATGAGGTGTTTTCTCCAATCCGTTACCTGGCAACTCACTGCTTGCCTAATCTGAATAAAAAACTCGCGCAGCCCATCAGCGGTCTTGACAATCCGAATGGGTTGGCGTTAGCTCTGGCGTTTTCGGAAGGCCTCGCGTAAACATGAGTCATCCCAAATTTCTGAAATTCGGAATGACTCATGTTTCAATGACGTCAACGATGGGAGAAAGATGTAGCGGAGTGGCTGTACCATACACGACCAGCTACTTCACGGCAATAACCTCAACCTCAATCAACACATCTTCACGAGCAAGCTGGGATACATTTTTCATCTCGACAATATTGGGCACCTGCGTAAAATAAGCCGTACCCAGATTGCTGAGCACCCGAGCATTGGTCGTATCGACAGTAACTGAAGTACCTCTGATGGAGTAGGTCACCTGGGTTACATTACGAAGCGTCATATCGACACTCTGGAGCGAGGTTTTCAGGTTTTCAAAGACCTGCTGGGCCTGTGCCCTTAAATTTCCTGGTCCCACTAATTCACCCGTTACTGTGAAGGGCCGTTGATTACACACATACACCTGCTTACCCGGAATACCCGGTTCAACTTTATATAAATAACCCGTCGGAACGTGGGGCGGTTCGATGGGTTGAGCCCGACCACAGGAGACCAGCACCAGACCAATAACTAAACTAAACAAGAGCTTTATCATAACTTATATTCGTTTTTGCATAGACATGTTTTACTATCTATCCGATTTGACACGTTATTTAAGAAATATGTTTACTCTACAACGAAAGTTAACTACCTAAAACCTGTTTACCTACATTCATACGAGAAAACCTAACTAATTGATTAACTGGATGTGCGTAGCGTAACGCTACACTGGTCGTCTTCCCCATTCGTATACCCATTTCCAGGCCTCGAGTCCGGGTCCGATTGAGTAACACTCATGATCTGCGCTTGATTTGTATAGAAACCACTGCTGGCTAACCGGACCGTAAATACTAGACTCACCGACTGTCCGGCGGGAATGGAGCGAATGGAACCGCTGAGCACTGACCCACTCAGCGTCAGGCCTGAGGCAGAGGAAATAAAAACGACACCCGAGGGCAGCACATTGTTCACGACCACGTTTGTCGCTGTTAAGCCTCCCTGATTGGTTACAATCAGGCTAATATCCACCAGTTGGCCCGTCAAGGCCGCTGGCCGACTGACTTGCATCCGTAAACTTAAGTCGGCTTTGGTCGAATCGGCCAGGGGTTGATTCCCCCGAACGATTGGAAGAAGGACCTGGCCAGGGTTGGCCGACTCATACCGATTGGGGGAATACGTAAATGTCCGTACATACGTTTGCGCTTCGTCGTCTTCTCCATTAGCCGTACCATTGTTCTGTGTCGAATTTATGTCGGGGTTAACCGTCGACGTAATTTCAGCGGTGGTGCGGTAAGTCCCTGCGGTGGTTACCCGGGCGATATATTGCTGACTGACTGTTGTGCCAGCAGATAAACCCGAAATCGTACCACTAACTATGTTGTTCGAAAGCCTGAGCGGGTTGGCGGCTGAAACGAACGTCAAATTGGGTGGTAAGCGACTTTGGATGGATACACTGCCCGCATCGCAACCACTTTTGTTATTAACCAGCAACCGAAAGCCAACGGTATCGTTGAGGGCCACAGCCAGTCGCGACGTCTGCAGGGTAATGCTTAAGTCAACAGGGGCTACTGTAACGGTCCGGCTAACGGCCGCTGACAAACAACCGTATACGGGTTCTACGGCCTGAACGCTATACACGCCTGGTGTAGTAACAACAATCGATGAGGAGGTAGCGCTCGTACTCCATAGGTTCGGCCCCGAATAAGAGGAGTTGAGCCGCAGCCCGGTACGGCGACAAATACTCAATGTGCCATTGTCTGTGGTTAAAACGGGGGAAGCAGGCTGCACAACGGCTGGCACCACTGTAGCGGGTGGGAAATAGGTCTTTTTCTGACTATTCATGATCCGGGCCGAATAGGTACCTGCGCCCACCGTTAATCGCTGGAGCAAACTGCCCGTACTCCACCGATAGGCGTATCCGGCGGGCTGGGCGATAACCACTCGATTGGAGTCAGCGCAACTCAGGCTTGTCATTGGTTGTGCCTCTGCCGTGTACGGCGCAGCAGACGCCCAAACCGTGCTGATTGCTGCCGCCCACAAATCACCGGCTTTTACCTGGCCGGTTGGTGAGAAATGAATGCCATCAGGCCGGTCGTCGATGGAGCTGATCTGGTCAAGATCAGGCCCCTGGAAGGCTTTGTAATTGGTTCGGTTTATGATCTGCGTTTGGGCCGATCGCACGTTATCAAAACGACCGCCCACAAACGAAGACAAAGCCACAATGCAGCCTAAATCTGGCTTGTTAAACTCTGTCCTCATTTTGTCGATCACTTTGCTGTAGTATTTATAGGTCGAATCGGTCGGATTTCCCCGGTCATTTTCACCATGTTGAATCAGGACGGCCCGAATGCCGGTTGTGGGCACGTAGAGATTCATCAGATTACGCAGGTTAGCATACGGCATACGCAGATCATACCGCACAAACGAATGCTGAAAGGGAATGTCGTAAGCGGCCCAGTAATTAAACTGCATGGTGGTTCCTCCAAATCCGGCATTGTACAGCAAGACGGGCACATTCAGGCGTCTGACCAATTCATCGCCCATATGCCCCCATAACCAGGCGTACTCCCCGAAAGGCGAGCTACCGTTATGGGTCATCAACTGATCGAAGTTCAGGCCGGGTATATATTGTGTATCGGCGGTATTTAGGTATTGTTGAAACGTACTGGTATTGGGGTCTACGGCTATTACCGTCACCCGGTCATCACTGGCCCCGTTTATAGAAGGACAACGGTTTACTCCGTCCACGATACAACTTGATCCCTGGGCATTGGAGTGACCGATGATCGCAAAGACCTCCCCCACGCCAAACCGCTCCACCGAATCGACTGCCACCAGATTGCCACCTTTTGATCCCCTTACCTGAATTTTATACCAGCCTCCCGTTACGTCCAGATTACCGCTGAACTGACCATTCGTTGGATTGACTTGTAAGGTAGACCAGGCTGTCGTCGTGCCTTGCCCAGTGGTCCGTACCACTGCCCGGGCTTCGACCATATCCAACTGCCGACTATAGCTACCGGCGATCTGGACCCTGGCCCGGTTGTTGGCATCTCGCTGGAGAACCATTCGATTCACCGGAAAAGTGACTTTCAGCTGTGCCAATACCGTTTCGGGTGTTACCAGGCAACCTAGTACCGCCCAACAAATTAAAATCGTCCTATACGTTACGCTCATTGGCTTCCCTTCTTTTAACATGTTAACATATTACCCGATATAGCTAACATTCGAGCAATTATGATACCGTTTTTATAAAAAAGAGAATATATTATTACTATTAAGTTCTATAATTTAACTAATAATATAATAATCAATGAGTTCTATATGATTTTCATCCGTTGAATGGCTCGGCTTCTTATATATACTAAACAGGACTGTCTATTATACGGAGTAGCGTACGACATAACCTAACTGGTGATTTTATAGGTTTCGGGGTAATTTAGGGCCGGAATACACCCTACTCATGAAAAAACCGCTTCATCTGCTACTTTGCCTGCTTGCCACATCGGTCTTCGCTCAGCCCAAACCCTCCTTCATGACACCCTACGAGCGTAGCCAGGGGAAAGAAACGGCTACCTACGCCGAAATCATTGACTATTACCAACGGCTGGATAAGCAATTTGATCAGGCGAAACTGATCGACGTGGGAAAAACAGACGTGGGTAAACCGCTGCACCTACTGCTTCTTTCGGCAGATAAAGTGTTTACGGCCCGACCCGACCGGGTCACTCTGCTGATCAATAACGGCATCCACCCCGGTGAGCCGGAGGGTATCGATGCCTGTATGATGATGGCCCGCGATCTGCTGCTGGCGAACAAGTTGCCGAAAAATGTACTGCTGGCGATCATACCCGTATTCAACGTGGGCGGCTCACTGAACCGGGGTGTATCCCGGGTGAACCAGAACGGACCGACAACGTATGGTTTCCGGGGTAATGCCCGTAACCTGAACCTCAACCGTGATTTTATTAAAGCGGAGGCAGAGAATACGCGTTCGTTTCAGACAATCTTTCAGCAGCTGAAGCCGCAGGTCTTCATCGACAACCACACCAGCGACGGGGCCGATTACCAACACGTCGTTACGTATTTTGCCACCCAGAAAGACAAACTTCACCCGGCCGTGTCGGGCTACATGACACAAACCTTTCAACCGGAACTGGATAAGCGGCTTACCGATAAAGGATTTCCTCCAGCACCCTATGTGAACCATCCAAAAGATACGCCCGAAAGCGGCCTGCTGGGTTACAACGATTCTCCCCGCTATTCGACAGGCTATGCCGCTATGTTCAACTGCTTTGGCTTTACACTCGAAACACACATGTGGAAAGATTATCCGGCGAGGGTAAAGGGCAGTTATGCCTTCGATGAAGCCGTGTTGCGCTTGTGCGAGCGCGATGCCCGCACAATTCTGGCCAACAAGCAACGCGCCGATGCGGCCGTCAGCCAGCAAACGACTTTTGCGCTCAACTACCGGCTCGACCGCACCCGGACAGATTCGGTTACATTCCTGGGCTACGAAGCGGTTTACAAACCCAGTGAGGTATCGGGTCTGAAGCGACTTTATTACGACCGGAGCAAACCCTTTACGAAACGCATTCCGTATCAGAACACGTTTGTGGCCGACCTTCAACTGACCAAACCCAATGCATACCTGATTCCGCAGGGATGGCGGGAAGCCATTGCCCTGCTGAAACGAAATGGTGTTGCCTTGCAGGCGCTCGCCAAAGACAGCCTGATCACTGTATCGGCGTATTATCTGGAGGACTATAAAACAGGATCTCGTCCGTATGAGGGCCATTATGTTCACACGGGCGTGAAGGTCAGGACGGAGACCCAACGCATACAGTTTTACAAGGGCGATTATGTTATTCCAACCAATCACCCCACAAACCGCTACCTGATGGAAACGCTGGAACCACAAGCAGCCGACTCATTTTTTGCCTGGAATTTCTTCGACAGTGTGCTGGATCAGAAGGAATATTTCGCCGATTACATTTTTGAGGACACGGCGGCTGACCTGCTTCGCAAAGACCCGGCCCTGCGCCAGCAACTAGCCGACAAGCGGGCCGCCGACAAAGCGTTCGCCGAAAATGCCGATGCCCAGTTAAACTTCATCTATAAGCAGACGCCCTATTTCGAAAAGACGTTTAACCGGTATCCGGTGTATCGATTGGAGAACAGGCCTTGACTACCCTACTTGTCGCTACTCGCTCACTACCTGAATTAGGCACCCGCCGTAGCAGACTACCCTCATGATTGACCACGAATTCACCCCCTTCAGGGGATCTAGGGATAAAATCAGTCCTGAATAACTTCAACGATCAAACAAGCTGGCGAATGAAGATGCCCGAAAAAGAAATCGACACATTTTGCCCGACAGACCGGCAACACTGGCGGGAATGGCTGCAGGAGCACCACGATAAAAAACAATCTATTTGGCTGGTGTACCATAAAAAGAAGTCGACCAGTGACCGACTAGCGTATAGCGACGCAGTCGATGAAGCCCTTTGCTTTGGGTGGATCGATAGCGTGGCAAAACCGGTGGACGACTACACCTACAGACAGTTTTTCAGCCGGAGAAAACCGAAAAGCGTCTGGTCGAAAATCAATAAAGAAAAAGTTCAGCGACTCATTGACAGCGGATTAATGACCGAGGTCGGGATGAGGGCTATTGATATAGCCAAACAGAATGGCTCCTGGACAATTCTGGACGATGCCGAAGCGCTGGTTATCCCTCCAGATCTGGAAGAGGCTTTTCAAAAAAGGCCGAACGCAGGACGTTATTTCCAAACGCTAAGCCGGTCAGACAAACGAAACCTTCTACAGTGGCTCGTGCTGGCCAAACGGCCAGAAACCCGACAAAATCGAATCCTTGAACTGATCGACCAGGCCGACCAAAATCGGAAGCCAAAACAAATTCAGGGGGGGCTAAATAAACAACCACCCGAGACTCCTGTGTAACAATGGGTTAGAACAACACCGGAAAACTGAGTTGCAGCGATGTACCCTGCCCCGGCACAGAGGTGATGGCCAACTCGCCGTGCAGGTTTTTAGCCCGCATCTGCATATTTCGAACGCCATTCCGTTCCGTTTCTGCGTTCGGATCGAAGCCGATCCCGTTGTCACGTACCTCCAGATAAAGGCGCTGGTGTTCCAGACTGATTTTCAGAGACGCCTGGGTCGCCTGGGCGTGTTTAACCAGGTTATTGACGGCTTCTTTCGAGATCAAATAGAGATCCTGGCGCTTTTCCATGGGCAAGGTCAGGTGCTGAATCGTATCCGGCACGCTGATCTGATAGATAATCCCCGATGCTTCGAATAACTCCGCGGCATAGCGGTTGATACGAGCAATCAAATTGCTGAGCTCATCATTATTGGGGTTGATGCTCCAGACAATATCATCCAGGGAATTACTCACATGCCGGGCTTCCGAAACGATCCGCTCAACCATCGACCCCGATGGGTGCTCGGCCGGGAGGTTTTGCTTGATCATGGTTCCTAAGATACCAATGCCACTCAGGGATGACCCAATCTCGTCGTGCAAGTCGGCTGAAATTCGGTTACGAATGTGCAGAACACGCATCAGTTGATTGATACGGTATCGATACAGGCCATATAAAAACCCAGCCACCAGCAGCACGATCAACCCCCTGAACCACCAGGTTTCGTAATAGGCGGGCAGAATCTCAATCGACAATAGAAGCGGTTTCTGGCTCCAGTTGCCAAACGAGTCGGCGGCTTTCAAATGCAATGTATACTGGCCAGGATCCAGGTTTGTATAATAAGCCCGGTGCGACGCCCCACTGTAATTCCATCGTTCATCCAGCCCTTCCAGAAAATAGGCGTACTGCGTGTTGGCTAACCGGCTATACCGCAAGGTTGTAAAATCAACACTAAACGCATTATCCGTTCGGGACAGCTGGATTGGGCGTGTGGGCTCGATGGGTCGCTCCTGCTCGTGGACGTGAAAAGACGTCACGACAACCGGCGGTAGGCTGGTCCGACGATGCAGTTGGGTTACATCGACATGATCGATCCCGTTTTGCTGACCAATGAATAACTCGGTACCCTGATGCATATAGAGCGCAGCCGTCACGGTATTCTGGCTCAAGCCATCATTGGCCGTTAAGCGCAGAAATCGCTTGTTGATTGGATTATAACTGTGGAGCCCGTCGAAGTTACCAATCCAGATCGTGCCTTCCTGATCTTCGGCCAATCGCCGGTTTTCGCGGTCATACAATCCGTCTCGGGCCGTCAACATAGTGACTAATCGCCCATTTGGCAGGCTTTCTGTCACACTTCCCCAACGGGCCGCCCACACATGGCCGTTTCTGGCAGCCAGAACGGCATTTGTGGCGAGGTCATCGGGCAATTTAGTGGTGGGCTGAGCGCCGTCGGCCCACACAAAGCGATGACCGGGCTCGGCTACATAATACAGGCCCCGGTACGTCGACAACCAAATGCGGTCGGTGGCGTCGATGGCCAGCCCCGTCAGGAAATTATTGTTTCGGTGCAGGGCTGCGCGAATGGAGTCAGACCAATACGGCAAGGGCTTACCGGTACGCATATCGAGTACCTGAAGGCCTTCGTCGTTGTTACCCACCCACAGTCGTTGCTGCCTGTCGATGAGTCCATGATCGACGAAAGGCACCGAAAACAGCGTTCCGGCCCGTTTCCCTGCTGGTGTGTCCACAAACCGATGTAGCCGCGTGTCGTAAACGATCACTCCATCGCCTTTATACCCCCAATTACGGAGCCCTATCCATAATTGAGTAGCCGTCTGTTGAAACCACATGGCTTCCGACTCGCCACGCGGAAACGGAATAAGGCTAAACCGGTTCGTTGGACGATGCCAACGAAGAATACCGGTATGTGATAAGCCCAGCCAAAAAGTCTGTCCCGTTGTATCCTGCGGATCGGCGGCTATTACTTTGACGACCACGGGCTGGCGAACTAAAGAAGTCGGCAGGGTAATGGTTCGGATAAGGTTGTCCTGAGGATTGTAGCTGAAAACGCCCGTCGAGGTACCCACCCATAAAACCCCATTACTCGAATCCCGATACAAGACATTGGTTTGAAACGGAGCCGCCTGCATGTTCGTCAGCCGAAAAAACTGACGTTGCTCCGGCCGGAATACCAACAGCCCGTTTTCATCGCCAACCCAAAGGACCCGCTTCTTATTCTCATCCTGCCCTTCTTCAACGCAGGTAATCCGGTTGGGTTCATTGGGCAATTTGAAAAACGAAAACTGCTCTGTGTCGGGATCAAGGCGCAGGAGGCCATGCCCGTAGGCGCCAATCCAGAGAATCCCGCTGGCATCGACGCAGCCCCGGCTGAGGTACAGTTGTTGACTGCGTTTTGGGTCCGGACAATCGATGCCCAGTACGCAGATAAAGCGATTGGCCCGGCGGTCGAAGCGAAAGACGCCATTATCACTGCCAATTACCCACAACCGGTGTTGTTTGTCTTCCAGAAATCCTTTTGCCTTCAGGCCCTGGTATGTTGTTTGCCGAAACGAGTAATAGTCAACATGGTGGGTGCGGAGATTCAGGCGCCCAACGCCGTTGACCGTACTGAACCAGCCTTCTCCGGTTGAACTTTCGTAGAAATAACCGGTCGTCTTGGGGGCCTTCAGGATGGGGGTCAGACGGAGCGTATGCGGATCGATGCGGCAGATCCCGCGCCTGTCGCTGGCAACCCACATCCGATTGGCCGAATCGGCAGCCATGCCTGTTATCAAATAGGTTTCGGGAAAGAGGAAACTCCGGACTGACTGCCCATCGTACCGAACCGGGCAACGGCGTGTACCGAACCAGATAAATCCCTGCCTGTCTCGGGCTATGCTATACACAGTCTGGCTGGGAAACTCGCCTTTATCCAGCAGGCGGTTAAACACGACGTTCGGCGGCTGGGCATGAAGTAGAGTTAACGATCGGCCACTCAGCAGTAGTTGAAGTAATGCTGTGACCAATAGTTTTCTGAGCATAGTAAAGGCCTGGTTAGGAAGCTTTAGGGAAATGCCCTGACCATAAAAAGAGGTTAATGCGTACGAAGCCGACGAGTCTTATTGCCTAGCAAGTTACAAACTCAATAGTGAAAACAAGCACAATGCCCGTTAAATCAATGGGTGTAAAGGGTTATTGCATATTCGGGGTGGTCGAATGACTTTTGTAGACATTCACGTTAGCGCGAACAGCCATGAAAACAAGCATGAGTACGTTGTTTTTTCTAACGGGCCTTTTACTACAGCACTGCACCAGTGCCACAGATGATTCGACTACTACGATGCCAACCTCTACAACAACTGGCCATTCAGGATTTTATGTAAACGATCGGTTCTTATACGATCCCTGCGGGAATAAAATCACGCTGCGCGGTATAAACAAGATGAACTTCTGGACGGACCGGTCGGGGGAATCCTTTCCTGAAATTGCCAAAACGGGCGCTAACTGCGCACGTATCGTCTGGAAAACACAGGAAGATAACGGTCAACCGACTAAGGCCACCGACCTCGATAAGCTGATTACAGCCTGCGTAGCCCAGAAGATGATTCCAATCGTGGAAGTTCACGATGCCACCGGCGACTGGAGTATGCTGGGGCAAATGGTCAATTTCTGGAAGCGCGCCGATATTCTGGCCGTCGTTCAGAAACACCAGAAATACCTGCTGGTCAACATTGCCAATGAGTGTGGCGACGACCAGGTTACCGACACTCAATTTACCCAGGGGTATACCAGTGCGGTTCAGCAGCTTCGGCAGGCGGGCATTCACACACCCTTACTCATCGATGGAACAGATTTCGGCAAAAATCTGGAACAGTTGGTTCGTCTGGGACCGGGCCTGATTCAGGCCGACCCCGATAAGAACCTACTCTTTTCAGTGCATATCTACTGGCCGATGGCCCAGGGGGCTACCCCTGAATTTATCAAAAACCAGTTTCAGGCCGCCGTGAACGTTGGTTTGCCGTTCATCGTAGGCGAATTCTCCGCGTACGGAGCCTATGTTGAAAAAGGAAAAGGAGACAGCTGCGGACCCGAAGGTCGGGTCGATTACAAAACAGTACTAACAGAAACCCAGCGACTTGACATTGGCTGGTTGGTATGGGAATGGGGACCCGGAAACGATGGCGGAGGTAACCCCCTTTGTGTCATCATGGATATGACGACCGACAGCAAGTTTGCTACCTTAAAAGGCTGGGGAAAGGAGGTAGCGCTTACCCATGCCGCCGGTATCCAGAAAACATCGATCCTTTCGCCCTTTCTGGCTAATAATCAGGTCTGCAAATAAAGACCATCACCGGCGTATCGCCTGCCTGATTCTTTAAAACCAACGTGTCTGGATTCCCTCCAGACCCTGACTATATCAGGGTACAGGAGCCCTGTTGCCTGTAATTCCCCGAACAACAATGAGAACCAGCCCGAAACCCCTGAACCAACTCACTCACGGTCAAGAACTTATTCATAAGGAAACATTTTTTTACCGTTCGCTCAGTGGGTGTAAAGGGTTATGGACAAGGCTTTCACGATTGAAGACCTTTGAGGCAACCAATCAGGACTCAATCCCTTTAGGTAACATGAAAAATCAACCGCTACAGCTACTTGTACTCATTGGTCTGCTCGTCCGCGTTTCGGCAACTCAGGCCCAACCGGCGGTGAACGCAACTAGCGTAAACCGTACGGACGAATCGGCTATTACAGAAACCGCTCCGCGCCAAGCAAAAGCCACGGAGTCTTCGGTGTACATAAAAGCGTATGGATTCTATAGCCTGTTAACGCCTGGGACGCAGATCAACTACAATTACTCGCAAAGCCAGTCAAGTTTACCGAACTCTTACCAGCCAGTCAAAACACGGCTGGGGCAAGGTCCACGCGCAGGTATTGGCCTTGGCCTGATCGCCAGTGACTTTATCAACGTTGGCATTGATGCCGACCTCCTTTTTGGCACCGCGTTGACAACCAACTATGATGTTTTCGTAGGCAGCGACAGTAATTTAAGTCGGTATGTTATTTCGAACACGACGACCCTGAAGGTACTGTCGGTTATTCCTAGCGTCACATTTAAAGCCCTTTCGCGGCCGAGCTATTATATCTACAACCGGCTTGGTCTGGTTGGGGGTATCGTGCTGGAGTACAAGACAATAGACAATAGGCTGGAAACCCCTACTAAAGGCGCAAGCACGACATCGATAGGCACTGCCAACTACACAAAAAACTCACTGGCAATCGGGTATCAGGCGGCCTTGGGGATTCAGTTCCGGCTAAGCCAGGCCATTCGGGGGTTTGTTGAGGTGGTGGCTTACAATCAGTCCTTTAAGCCAAAAGAAATTCAGAGTACCACGGTCAGCACCAAAAGTGGAATCAGTACGACCCAAAGTTCTACCACGGAATATAAAAGCCAGGGCGACTTCAATAAGTCGGACCCATCTGAGCAACCCAATTTCAACGTTGCGATCAACAGTGTCGGTGCCGGAGCAGGTCTGGTAGTCCGATTTTAAGCACGACCGGATCAGTCAGGCTGAGGCAGTCCACAACTTGACCGTAGTCCTATGTTTCTATTCATCTTAAATCAGATAGCCATGAATCGATTCTTCGTCCTACTCCTTGGCCTGCTTGTGCGGGTTACGATAGGGCAAGCCCAGTCTACTCTTGCCATAAACACAGTAAACCCTTCAGGTCAATCAGCTACGACAGTGGCAGTTCCTCACAAAGCAAAGGCCACCGAAGCGCCTTTTTATGTAAAGGTTTACGGGCTTTATGGCCTGATTACACCGGGTGTACAGATTAGCCACAGTGAGTTACAAAGTTCCGATGGGTCAGTATTTACGTTTAAGACGGCCACTAAAGGATTAGGGGCTGGTCCACGGGCCGGTATCGGGCTTGGCGTTATCGTCAGTGACTTCATCAACCTGGGCATTGATGCCGACATCCTCTTCGGATCAGACCTAAAGATTGTCAATAGCTACACTGACGGTAAAGCTACCTATGGTAATACGGAGACCTCTACGCTAAAAGTTGTGTCGGTGATACCAAACATTACGTTTAAAGCCTTGTCGCGCCCGGCCTACTACATCTACAACCGGCTGGGATTGGTGGGCGGAGTCGTGCTGGACTATAAGACGGTTAGCAACTCCCTTGAGGCCCCTACGGTCGGGGTCAGTACTACGTATGGGTCTACCAGTAATTATACAAAAAACTCATTGGCGCTAGGGTATCAGGCGGCCCTGGGAATTCAGTTTCGGCTAAGCCAGGCCATTCGGGGGTTTGTCGAGCTCGTTGCTTATAATCAGACATTTAAGCCGGAACGACTCGAATTTACGAGCAAAACTCCGACCAGCACACAGGTTACAGTTACCGAATACAAAGATCAGGGCGTCGAGATACCGACCACGAATCCGACAACCCGCAAACCGCAAACGGGTCAGTTGGCAAGCTTTACGGTTCCCATGAATAGTATCAGTGTAGGTGCCGGGCTCGCATTCCGGTTTTAATCGCGACCAGCTATGCCACAACCCTACTACGCCTTACCCTTGCGCCTAGATGAAGTGATACAACGCCGGCCGCACCCGACCTGCTCGCTGCCGCAGTCGATCGCCCAGAATCTGTACCTGATGCTGACGACGCACTTCGCCGAGTCTCGGTTCGACGAAACGTTTGGGTGTAGTCTGTGGGACGAAGACTTTTCGAATCAGGCCAACAGCCGCTGGAAAGAGGCTATCCGGCAGTCCATCGAATTGTCCGTGGCGGAACACGAAAAACGACTCACACAGGTGCACGTGCGTGTGGATATGACCGACCAGGAAATACAATTCAATCGAACCAATCGGCGGATAAAACGGCGATTGACGGTCTGGATCGATGGGCTGCTGACCCGGACAAACGAATCATTTTCTTTTCACCGGAGCCTGTTTCTGGCTCCGCTTTCAACCGAATAAACGATGGCTCCTATTGATCTGGTTTCGGAAGGATTCGCTCGCGAGCGGGTGAAAACCCGTATGCTTCGCCGGGCCGCCGACCTGTGGGGCTACGCCGAGGCCGACCTGGACAGCTTCGACCCGCTCGTGGCTCTGCTGATCGAAGCCTGTGCGATGGAATTCGAACGGATGGCGGTGGACGTAGGGAATACGCAGACCCGGCTACTCGACCGGCTGGCCAAGGTACTGCACCCTGAGCCTGATGTAGCACGGCCTGCTTTTGGCGTCGCCCAGGTGCGGTCGGTTGAGCCGCAGGCAACAGTGTCGCCCACAACGCAACTGGGCTACAAACGGACCCCAACAACCCGCACCGACCCGGCCAGCACCACCGAAACCTACCTTTCGCCCGTGGGCACCTACCCGATTGTCGATGGGGCGATCCGGTATATCGCCACCACCGAAGCCCTGTATCGAATCGACGAAGCGACCCAGAAAACGCCCGTCGCTCAGCGGCAGGGAGTTCCGGTTGTGCTGCCTTACCAATTCCTTTGGTTGGGATTGGAACTAGCCGATAACCTGCCCTCGCTGGAAGGCCTATCGTTCTTTTTCGACTGGCCTGCGGATGAGAGCCAGGTCGATTATTGGGCACTGCCGGCACAAAGTTCATGGCGGCTAGCCGGGCAGGAGTTATTGGTTCAACCGGGTTTGTTCCACACGGCTACGGCTGCACCTGCCGGTTCGTTGTTAGCCAATGTGTTCGATGGCATGGGCAATGTGGAGAAACAGGCCGTTCTGGCCTATGATCGTCATTTTGTTACAATCACCGGTGCGCCTACGTTTAAATCGTCCGGTCTGCAGCGACAGCTTTATCCGGCTTCCGTGGGTCAATGGTTCGCCGACCGGGATTTGCGTGTGCTTAAAGAGCCGCTCTGGTGGATCGAAATTCAATTGCCCCACACGGTTAGTCCACAGGTGCTGACAGGCATGAGCGTCGGGATGAACTGTTTCCCGGTGATGAATCGGCGGCTTCATCGAATCACCTACCGGCTTCAGCAAAACCTCAACATCATCCCCCTCGAAACAGACCGATGTTTTTTAGCCATGCGGGACGTTCGGACCAGCCAAAACCGCCAGCTAACGGCCATTCCACTCGGAAACCTGTCGGATATGGCCCCCGATTCCTATACCGTTCAATACGGTGTCAGCCGCTTCGATGAACGCGACGCCCGCCAGACCCTGATTAACCTTCAGGATTTACTGCACGACGAAAGTGCCTCATTTGCTGCCCTGGGCGAAGATTTTCTGACGTCAGTTATTCGGGAACTCAACCAGGCGCTGGCCCGGCTCGAGGCCAAAGTAGATCAGAAAACCCGTAAACGGGACACCATTCCCTACCTGATCATTAAGCCAAAACAGCCCGGCGATACCGTTTTTATCGAGTACTGGACGAGCGAGGGCGATGCGGCCAATCGACTGCCCATTGGGAGCCGGCTTAGTCCCTACGCCGATAATTCGCTTCGTAAAGACGGCGGTTTTCTGATGACGACAACCACCGGTGGTCGTGAACGGCCCAATGAGTCGGAGAAAATTATCCAGTACAAACGGGCTTTGCTGACCCGAAACCGAATCGTTACGCTCGAGGACGCCCGCGCCGTTTGCCAGGCCGAACTGGGCGTGCACCTCCAGTCGTCACGGGTGGAGCGGACCTTTCGGGTTGACACCCAGCCGGGCAACGGATTTCAGCGGTGCATTCGAGTAAGCCTGAAACCGTCGGCCATGAGTCCCTATTCACCCACCGACTGGCAGCAACAGGCGCGGTTGCTGCAAATAAGTCTCGAACAGCAATCGGTGGCCGCGCTCCCTTATGAGGTTATTGTTGTACCCAGTTGACCCCGAAGACCGCATGGAACCAATAGAAGCTTATGCCGAACGCCTGAATCACCTCCCCGTCGACCTGCGGGCCGAAGTGGTGCTGGCCGATATGCTCGAAGAGGGTATCTCACCCGACGACTTGATCATCAATCCGGTGGGCTTGTTCAAACGGGCCTTTGCGCGCGACATCGACCAGGTTCACTGGGTAGAATCGCAGCAGACCACGCAACGGTGGTTGCAGATCGATCTGAATCGCAGCGGCCTGTATGACCTCTTACCCGAGGGCGTCTTTCACCAGCCAACGAGCCCGGACGCGTCGGCATCGACGGAAGCTACCCTCCGCGAAATGACCATTCAGCAGGAGCGCGAGAAGGCCGCCCGGCGGTTTTTCCTACCCATCGAGCAGGAGTTTTTCCGGCAGCGCATTCGGATCGAACAGGAGCAACGGGCGTTTCTGCTGGGCACCGATACCCTTCTACCCGACGACGTGCTGGGCTGGTTTTGGGCGTTGCCGGATTTCCTGACACCCACGCAACGAAGACGCCTGTTGTATCTGCTGCCCGTCATCCACCAGATGGCGGGTGACCTGGTGGCGATGGAAACGTGCTTTGGCCAACTGATCGAAGAGCGCGTATCGGTACAGCTGGATGCGCCGGGGAAGGCGTTTGTTCACCACGACCTGTCGACACTGGGCCAGTGGCAGTTAGGTGCCGACTCGGTGTTCGATGGCTGGCTATATGACGGAGAACCTTTGCTGCGGATCACCGTGTCCATCGACCGCCCGGAACGACTGACCCACTACCTGCCGGACGGCAACGGACAGCGGCTGATCGACTGGCTTGCGGGTTACCTGGTGCCACTGGATGTTGGCATCAGCGTAGAGCTGGATACCTCGGCCCTTACCGATACTTTTTTATTCACGGAGGAGGACGCCTTCGGACGACTGGATTTTGCGACGACTCTATGATCGACACGCCTACTGCTATGACCGTACCACAACTCAACTATCCGCCCGTCAACTGGATTGACGGCATGAAGATAGCCCGCCGACACTTTACCGAGTGGGAAAACTTTATGCATGATCAGCTCCGCGATAGCAATGCGCTGGGCCTTTCCCGCTTTCGTTATGGTATTTTGCCCGCCGACGATGCCCTCGACCTGCAGATTCAGTGCGATTTTAACCAGCAGATTCGGGTGCAGTTGCGGAGTTGCCGGGCCATCAGCCCGCATGGTGCCCGAATCGACTATTTTAACGCCACGGATTCGCTGACCTGTACAACCTCGTTTTCGGCCCTGGCCGAAGCCTACGGACTGCAAACCGGCAAGCCTCAAACGTTCGATGTGGTGCTGACGATCGACCCGTTTACCCGCATTCCGACGGGCGAACCCATCCTGACCGAAACCCCACCCCGCCATCCGCACACCCGTCCCGAATATCGGCTCGACATAGTGCCGTCGGTGCAGATACGTCCCGCCGAACTCAGCTATCAGCTAATCGTTGGGCGCGTTCGCTATGGCAATGGCGAAGTGCAGGCCGATACCAGTTACGTGCCTGCCTGTACCTCGACCTATAGCCTGCCCCGGCTTCAGCAATGGCATCAGCAATTCGGCAGGCACCTAGAGTCCCTGGAAACCAATGCGTATAAGATTACCCAGCGCACGAAAGAACGGGACACCAAGAATGCCCTGCAAAGCAGCACGCTACTGATGGCCGAACGGATGGCCTTTGTTCTGGGAGACATCAGTACCCGGTTTAGCTGGATCATTCCCTACGAGCCACCCATTCAGATGGCCGAAATTCTGCTACGACCCATTCAGGCCGTGCGGGTGGTGATGACCATGCTGAGTGGCCGCGAACGGGAAGAATTCATTGGCTACATCAGCGAGTGGGCCGACCTGACACCCGGCGCCTTCGAGGCCCAGTTGAATGCCACGCTGCAACTACCCTACCAGCATACCGAAGTAGCAACCCTGCTGACGGAAGTCGATACGTTTTACCAGACCCTGTCGAACGTGTTCTACAAACTGGCACAGCTGGACTTCATTGGCAAGCGGAAAGGGCAAAACGTGTTCATCATCGAGCATGAAGTAAAAGACACGCCACCCGAAAAACCCCGATCGCGCTGGAGTCCGCTGGGGTAACATGGCCCGGCCATCCGGTGGGTACCGACCTAAACAAAATAGCCAACTCTACTTAAGACCCCCTTTCTAACTCAAGAAAACATACTGATGGAACCGCTTAACAAACCCGAACGGCAACAGGCATTGGGCCGATTTATGGGGGTTTATTGCCTGTCACTGAGCCTGCCCCTGCTGGCGGTCTATCTGCTGTTCAGTGCTCCCAACTACGTGCTCAAGCAGGAAAATGCCCGGCTCAACGAAACCTTGACCGAGCAAACCCAGAAACTCCGAAAACCAATGAGTGGGGTAACGACCGACCTCCGAACGCTTCAAACCACCGATCAGGCCTATCTGAAGGCGACCGACATTGAGAAGGGGAGTCTGAAAGCGCAGCTCTCTGGTCTGGAAAATGGTCTGCAACATCAGGTCAATAATCTAAAAGCGGATACAGCAACCCTGCAACCCCTTAACAAACAACTGTCACACGACATTATTGGGGCCTACGATGCCGTGTTAACCTACCGCAACAGCATCAGTTACCTGCGTGAGCTACTGGAAAAAGAAGGCATCGATGCCAGTCAGGTCGATAAGTTAACAGCAGCGCTCACCCAGGCCCGGCAGGAAAATGAAATGCTAAAAATCCTGGCGGCCAAATCGGGAGCCCCGGCTCCGGTTGCGGCTCCGGCGGCTGGTGGGGGCGGCCCTAATTACCTGCCCCAGTTTCAGGAGTGTTCGAACAAGCTTAGCGCAGCCCAAACCCGCATCAATCAGCTTCAGGACCAACTAAAAGCAGCCGGTAGCGCTCCGGTGGCTGCGCCCCCCACCACGGCTGGCGTTTCCCGGGCCGACGTTGAAATGGAAATCGTTGATCGGTGCGAGAAAAAAGCCGACGCCACTAATAAACCTCCGCTCTGGCGACGGCCTCTGTATGAATTCGCCATGGAAACGCTCGAACGAAACACCCGCCCCGATGCCCGGCAACGCATCACTACGATCAATGATAAACTGCGCCGGTTAGGTTCCGACTGATTTTATAAACTCCTGATTCTGATGGCATACACCGAAGACGTTAAGCGGGCTATCCAGATTGCTCAGTCGCTCTCCAAAGAGTATCAGAACGAGCTGTTCACCCCGGCGCATTTACTGATGGGCCTGCTCCACAACGAGGTTGGCATGGCCTCCTGGCTGGCCGTGATTGGCCAGGACGTACCGTACCTGCGCGAGTGGGCCGAAGTCCGTATGGAAGCGAGCCCCAAAGCAAGCCGCCTGTCGCCCAACCCGCCGGGCGATGAGCAGGTGAAAACTGCGATGGAGCTGGCCGACCTGGTGGCCATGCAGTTGGGCAAGGCCCAGACCGATCCGGTTTGTGTACTGATCGCGTTGCTCAAATCCGGCGTGGCGTTCAGTGCCGAGCAACTCCGGAGTTTGCCCTTAACCCAGGCCGACCTGATGCAGGCGGCTCTGGCCGATACCGATGTTGAAAGGGCGGTGACCGCAGATACAAAGACGAACGAATCGAAGCCTGCCAGCGCACCGGGCACCTTGGGGCAGGCCCTGCTTCGCTTCTGTGTCGATAAAACAGCCATGGCCGCTGAGGGCCGGTTAGACCCCATTATGGGCCGCGACCGCGAGGTGCGCATGATGACCGAAACACTGGGCCGACGAACCAAACCCAACGTTATTCTGGTGGGTGAGCCGGGTGTTGGCAAAACGGCGCTGGCGGATGGTTTTGCCCTGAACATCGTGGCGGGTCAGGTGCCCGATTACCTGCAAAATGCCCGACTGCTCGAACTGGACCTGGGGGCGCTGGTTGCCGGAGCATCGTACAAAGGCGAGGTTGAAGATCGCCTGAAGAGCATTTTGAATGAGGTAAAGAAAGACGAGAAAATCATCCTGTTCATCGATGAAATTCATCAGTTGCTGGACAGCCGCGGGCCACTCGGTACGGGCGTTGCCAATCTGCTCAAACCCGAACTGGCAAAGGGGAACCTGGTAGTCATTGGGGCCACGACGCTGGACGAATACCGCAAATACATCGAAACGGATGAGGCATTCAGTCGGCGGTTCGATGTGCTGCGCGTAGACGAGCCGACGGTAGATACTGCCATTCGGATGATTCAGCGTCTGGTTCCTTTTTACGAAAACCATCACAAGCTCAGCGTTGGCACCGATGCCGTATCCGAAGCCGTTGAACTGGCCAAACGCTACAGCCGAAATCGTCGGCTACCCGACTCGGCCGTCGATTTGCTCGACCGGACGCTGTCAGCCGTGCGGATGATCAGCGAACGAACCCCTGCCGAAGTCATCCAGCTGTCCGAACAGCTCGATCAGTTGACCGTGAACACCCACAGGAGTGATACGCTGAACGAGTTACGGCATCTGTATCAGGAGCTGGAAAATAAGATCAGCCCCATTCTGCTGGCGAATCTGATGAGCGATACCCCTGCCGGCGAAGAGCCGGAAGCTGATCCTTTTGCCTCGGCTCCGACGCTGGCCGATCATATCCGGCAAACGCTGAGCCGGCTGACGAATATGACGGCTGTAGCCAGAACAAATGTGGATCGGCATGATGTGGCTGCGGTGATTTCGCATAAAACGGGAATTCCACTAGGGAAAATCCAGAGTCAGGAGCGCGATAAGTTGCTGGCGATGGATGAAGTACTCAAAAAGCGGGTGATTGGTCAGGATCATGCCGTAAAGGCCGTCGCCGACGCCATCCTGGAGGCCCGATCCGGCCTGACGAAAGCGGGTCAGCCCATTGGTTCCTTCTTTCTGCTTGGACCAACGGGAACCGGCAAAACTGAGCTGGCCAAGTCATTAGCCGATTTCCTGTTCAATGACGAGTCGTTTTTGATCCGGTTCGACATGTCGGAATTCAAGGAAGAACACTCGGCGGCTTTGCTCTATGGGGCACCTCCCGGCTATGTAGGATATGAGGAAGGCGGCCTGCTGGTGAATAAAATCCGCGAGAAACCGTATTCCGTCGTGCTGTTCGATGAGATTGAAAAAGCGCACCCGTCGGTATTCGATATCTTCCTGCAAATTCTCGATGAGGGGCGGCTGCATGACCGGCTGGGTAAAGAGGGCGATTTCTCAGATGCCGTGGTCCTCTTCACCTCCAACATCGGCAGCCAGCTGGTCATCGACCGATTCGAGGCCGGACAGATTCCGGCAACGGCTGAGCTAATGGACTCCATGAGCCGCCACTTCCGGCCGGAATTTCTGGCCCGGCTGACAGAGATTGTGCCTTTTGCGCCTATTTCGGAGGAGAACGCCGTGCGCATTTTCGACCTGCACCTGCGTGGTCTGACCGATCAGCTAGTGAAGCAAGGCATTACCCTTACGCTCAGTCCGGAAGCCCGTAAGCACATGGCGTTATCTGGCTTTACGCCCCAATACGGTGCCCGGCAACTCAAGGGTGTGATTCGGAACCAGCTCCGGCGTCCCATATCGCGGATGATCGTAGCCGGTGAAGCCGCCAAGGGGTCGCTGATCAGGGTTGACCTAGCCGACAATCAGACGATGGCCTGGCGTTGTGAGCCTCAGAAGGAATTACAGCCACAACCGGCGTAGTAATACAAGCTACTTACGAATAGACAAATAACTCAGTAACCAATATGGGAGCTTGTAGTGGGTTAGGGGTTTGCAAAGGGTTGCAAACATTCGAAGGGAATAAGCCCTGTCCGGCCGTCAGAACACTGGCGCAGGTGCTGCTGGACAACGTGCCGTTGCTAACCGAAACATACGTGGAGGTGAACGGCAGACCACTGCCACGGCTACAGTGGAAAAAAGATGGTACGCTGAACCGGCATGATGCGGGTCTGGCTCTGGACCTGATTCTGTTTGCCGACCGGGCAAGCGAGCAACAACTGGCCAATGAGTTAATCGAAGCTTTTCTGGAGTGCCGTCCGGAGATGCAATGGTATAGTCTCATCTATATGAATTTCCAGTATGACCGCAACGGCAATCGAAGCCCATATACGGAAAGCAACCTGCATATGACTCATATTCATATCGACTGGCTGAATTACAGCTTGTACGAGCAGACCGGCAAAACCAGTATTCCCTGGCCCCCGGAAGCCTACAGAACAGGCTTTGCCGACATAGTGAAGGAGCGTCTTGCCCAAACCTATAGCAGTTGGTAAGTAAACGAAAGCGCCTGGTTAAACATCGTTTTGGGGGTGTAATACCTGGCTAAACCATGTCGCCAAAGATCCGGCCCTTCGCGAACGGGTAAGAAGCTGGGCACATAAGGCCATTGTAACAGCGCTGACATAAGTCAGTGTCATAACAGTGGCCCTTAGGAATGCACTGGACAGATTAAAGACAAATAATAAACGAACGATGAACCTACCCATTCAAAAATCAAAATGGAGCCTTTCCACCGCTAATGCCGTCACGGGCAGTATTTTATTAGGAACGTTGGGCGGTGGCGAATTTCTCATGGAACCTGACGATCAAAAAGGAACAATTTACCGGTTCCCATACATCGTGGGTGGGCTGGGGGTCAGTCCAATGCCCGTTGGTCTGGACTTTAGCCATGAAAGTATGCCCGGCACTGGCACACGTATCCTACAATGGACGGATAAACTCGTGAAACCATCCGACTTTTTAGGGCTCTTCAGAATCGTGACCATAGAAGTAAACTACGGCCCCGGTGTATCGTCCAGCGTGTTGATTTTTGGTCCGGGAATGTTTTGGGACAAAGGGTATTGCGCGTTGATTGGCGGGCAGGCGGGCATTCCGACCATCGGCATAAGCGGATGCTTTGGATACGTTATCGACTGGTATTGAGCAGCTATCCACTGATCTGAATGAGGCCAATAAGCACAAACAGCTTGTACATAACACGTTCTAAAGCCCAGAAAGTATGACGATCCATTTTTCGCAGCGTGGCAACCGGTGGGACTCCCTACTGTTCCCGATTGAGGACAATCGGTTCGAACTGACGCTGCAGTTCCGAATCCGGCTGGTCCGTATCGAGCCAACCACTCAGTATAACGATACGAACACCTATGCGAAGGGCGATGGCAATTTACAGTACGCGGATGGTCATCGTACCATTAAGCTGGAACCCTGGAATGACCTGGAATGGGAGATGTACAAGCGTGAATTCAAAAACGTGCTTGAGCGAAATTGGGGAGAGCGATTTGTGCTTACGGCCAACAAAGCCTGGTATACCCCCCGGCCTGGCAGTGCACCGGTCAACCCTATTATTAAATGTAGCCTGGCGATCCAGGTGGTTGATTTTGTCGATCAGCAACCTCATTTCATGTTCCGCTGTATTCATTTTCATCCGGCTAGCTACCCCGACCATTTTCGGTCTTATGCCAGTACCTATTATGGGCTGGGGTTGATCACGCACGAAGATGTGAAGATCGTCTGGGGCCCGCAACGAACGGTGAATCCGAATGGCATCATATTCGGGCAGATACCCGTCATTCATGAGTTTGGGCACATTCTGGGATTTGATCATATCAATGGCGATGGAAATGATGAAAGTGCCTACGGCGTAACGATCGACCAGCAGAATAACGTGATGGGCATGGGCTATTCATTTGCGGATAAACAGGCCGAGCCCTGGGAACGGGCCATGAACAGGCATCTGGTTCGTGAAAACCGGTACGACCAGTCTGTGAAGTTCACGGGTCATGTCGATGGCCCACAAATTACAGCCTATTGGGATGATAACTGGGTATCGGCGTCCGATCCAGCACCGGCGAGCGTCCCCATTGATGATGCGGTTCAGGGGCTGGCAGGTGTGACCTGGAAACACATGACCAACCTGCCAAACCGATAGCCGCTCAGAGAATAACCCGACTTTTCCATGATACTCAATAACAAAAGCTGGTCATGAACATTCATTTTTCACAAACCAATTCCCGGTGGGATTCGGTTCTCTCGCCCATTGGAGGCAACCGATTTGAGTTGACCCTGCAATTTCGGATCCGTCTGGTTCGCATTGAGCCAACCACTCAATTTTACGAGGGCGACACGTGGGCAAGTGGAAACGGGGTTATGCACAGCCCCTATCACCCCTTCACGCATAAGCTAAATACCTGGAATGACCTTGAATGGACGAACTACCGGCAGGAGTTTTGCCGTGTTATTGAGCACAACTGGAGCGATAAGTTTATGCTTATTCCCAACAAAGCCTGGTATATTCCGCCCCCGGCAGGAAGTGATAAAGTAAGTGCTCCCGTCCAGTGCAGCCTGAAAATCCAGTTAGTAGACTCTGCGTCGCAACATCCCCATTTTACCATTCGATGTATTCATCCAGATAAAGGGTTTCGATCCTTTATGTCCCCTGAATTACGGACGGGCATTATTACCCATGATGATCTGAAGTTTGAATGGCGGGTGTTACCCACAAAAATAGGCAAGCAACAGCATCAAATCGAATACGGGCAGATAACCGTTCTCCACGAATTTGGGCACGTCCTGGGATTCGAGCATGTCAATGGGTCTTCCGCCGAGCGCTGGGCCTATGGCATCACGCTCGAACAACGGGCCAATCTGATGGGCTTAGGCATTCATTTCTCCGATAAGCAGGCCAGACCTTGGGAAGCTACGATTCGACGACACCTTATTCCTGAAAACAAATACGATCGCACGGTCAAGTTTGCCGGCCACCTGAGCAGCCCGCAGATCATTGCCTACTGGGACAATGACTTCGACATGAAAGATCCGCCCCCAAAAGCTAAATCCACCAAGCCTGCAAAAGGAGCGTCGGGAGCCCATCATTCCAGTAGCACTATTCATGGGCCGGCGGGCGTAATCTGGGAACACATGGCTAACATACCACCAGCCGACTGACCGGACTTAACGAATAAACAAACCCATAAGACCATGCCACAACCAGCCGCCCGACTCCTCGATATGCACGTTTGCCCCATGCAAACACCCGCCATTGTGCCCATTCCGCACGTGGGCGGCCCCATTGTCGGGCCGGGTAATCCTACGGTACTGATTGGTGGGCAGCCAGCCGCTACAGTAGGCGACACGTGTACCTGCGTTGGCCCGCCCGACATCATCGTTCAGGGGTCAGCTACGGTGCTGGCCGGCGGTAAGCCGGTAGCCCGAATGGGCGATATGACCGCTCACGGCGGCAGTATTGTGGTCGGTTGCCCTACCGTGCTGGTCGGCGGCTAAAGAAGGCACTACATTGATTTTAACCACTTAACTATTTACGTAAACTATGTTTGACTACGGAATTGGCGGCCAGGAGCGGAAGCTCAACGTCAGCGAAAGTATCGTTGACATTGCCCAGAACAAAACCCTTTTAATTGAGAAACTAACGGCCGATCCTCCCCTCCGCCCGGAGGTGGTTGAAGGGCTGAAAACCGTGGGCGAAGTCTTCGCTCATTTCAAGCCTGAGCAGGAGGTAGAATTTGACACGGAAGAAGGCAGCACTGTCAGCGAAACCCTACGATTTAGCTCACTGGCCGATTTTAGCCGGAAGGGCATCATTGCCCAGAGCAACTACCTCCAGGAGTTAAATATGACATTCGAGGACTTCCAGCGGTATGTAAAGCAGCTAAAGTCGAACAAAATCCTGAAAACCATGCTCGACAACCCGGATGGCAAAGCAGCTTATATCGCGGCCATCCAGGCCATGATCCGTGAACTGGAAGAGGCTCAATAACCCCCAAACCTGCTCAAAACATGATGGAAGCACAAAATCAAAACAAACCCCTGAAAACGGCTGAACAAACTGCGGTTACGTCAGCGCCTTCACTCGAAGAAAGCTGTACCAAACTGGCCAAATACGGCGGCTTTGGTATTCTGGAAACTACCCTGGAGGGCGTTCAGAACCTGAACCCGGAGAAGAAAGCCCGTAAAAAGATCTTTCTGACCGAAGAGGCTAAAGCCGCCGAACGCGCCGAACTAAGCAAGCGCCTGCACCTGATGCTCGACCTGCTGAACGGTGCCGACAGCGTGGCCAGCTTAATCGAAACGGCTCAGGCCAAGGCCGAAGCCGCTCAGACGCTCCTGAGTACCAACCTACTGCGGGCGTTTGACGCCAATCGAAGCCTGGAACAGGCTTATCGGTCGGTGGCCAGCTTCTACGCCAACACCGATCAGGATAAGGTAAAAAACGTCAACATCATGAACGCCGAGCCAGACCAGATTACGGATCTCGACAATACAACGTTCATCGATGCCGTGGCCGAAGAATTCTCCCGCACGTTTGACCGGCTCGACCTGCGCGACAGCTACTCGTTGCTGGTACTGCCGGGTTATCTGGGCTCGAAAAAGGTCATTGATAAATGGGCACAGATCGCCTATAAGAATAAGGTGATGATGGTAACTGATTTCCGGCACCTGGACGCGCCCAACGATGTCGTCGACCTGTTTGAATCAGCCGATCTGACGGGGGGCGATGCCTATCTCTCCAACGTAATGATGACCTGCAACTGGCTTACGGGCCGTGGCCGGCACCAGGATGTGGGCGAAGAAGACGATCTCTATGTACCCGGCTCCGCTGCGCTGGCGGGCAAAGTTTATGCCACCGTGATGTCGCAGGTGACCGCCGGGCGCAAACATGGGGCACTCAATGAGGCCGACGGCGTGCGGTTTCCGCTGAAGAAAAGTGAAATATCCACGCTTGAGAAGATGGGCCTTATTCCTATGGTTAATGAGTATGGCAAGGTAATGCCCTTTTCGGCCAAAACACTGTTCAACGGCGACAATATCGGCTTGCAGACCTACTCCGTGGTACGCGTATTCGATTACATCACCAAGGTACTCATCGACTTTCTGAACCGGCGGGCGTTTGAGAACTTCAATACGAATACGCGCATGGATATTCAGAAACAGATTGTGAAATTTCTGGATAACATCACCGGACCCGGTAAACTCATTGAGAAATTCAAGCTGATTCGTTTTGGCCAGGATCCCAAACAGAAAGACCGGATCTTTCTCGACATCCACATGGTGCCTTACTTCCCGGCCAAGACGTTCCTCATAAAGCTCGATGGCCAGAAAGGCGATGATCCCGATTCGGTAGACTGGAAAGCCGACTATGATCAGGAGTAACGAGCCGGGCTATCAGTACCGGTAGTCAATGTCACCTGCTACATCGGTAAGCAGTAGCCTTCCCGAATACGCTCGGTTATCAACCGGAGCGCTGGTTACCTATCAAGTTTACTATCACTCTTTAAACACAAACTACGACTATGTCTTCCTTCAGTGCAAAATTTCAAGTTGATGATCAGGAGTACGATATCATGAGTTGCAACTACTCCTTCGGACAATCTACCGACGATAAAGGCCGGCCGGCCTCGGATGTTCAGGGAGGTAATATCTTTGTTCAAATTGCCGCCCACGATCAGGATGACCTAATGGGCTGGATGGTGGACCCCTACAAAAAAACCAACGGCAGCATCACTTTCAAGCGTATTGATCAGGATTCGACCTTCAAAGAAATCCAGTTTGAAGATGCGTACTGCGTGGGTTATTCGGAAAGTTTTAACTCGACCAACAGCAGCGCCATGACGGTGAGCCTGAATATATCCGCCCGAAAAATTACGGTAGGCGGCACAACGCACGAGAGTACCTGGTAGGCCATTTGGCCGGTAGCTGGGTTGATCGATTTGCCAGTCAATCCAGCTACTCCGGCGGCCCGCTTAACGCACACCCCAGTCATAAACTCTTTTCAATCAAACGTTTATCCACTCTGCCATGGCGTTTAACGCAACCCTAACTGTCGATGGGACGGATTACCTTATCAACTGGATGCTCCTGCGGGTAATGCGAAATGAAGACCAGCGCGGCAAACCGGCTTCACGTCCCGACTGGGGTGTGATCATTAGCTTACCCACCTCGGACGACAGTACAATTAAACACTGGATGATTGATCCGCACATGCAGAAAGATGGCAAGATTACACTGAGCCGGATCGACGAAGCGGCTACGTTTAAAGAAATAGAATTCAAAAAGGCATTCTGTGTGTGGTATCAGGATAAATTTTATGCGGATGTCGACTACCTCACCACGGTGATTAACATCATCGGTGGGGAGGTCACCTTCAATAAGGCCACCTTAACCGTATAGCCACATGTCATTCCAGGCCACCCTAACCATAGATGGTAAATCGTTCGAGGTGTTGCAGTGCAGCCATACGTTGTCGCAGAAATACGACCGGGGGAAAACCACGACGGGAGTACGCGGTGGGGTAATTGCCCTGATTCTGGGTGGTAGCGACGAAGACCTACTGGGTGATTGGGCAACCAGCCCAACGGTTAAGAAAGACGGCGAAATCACATTTGACCGCATCGACCAGCAGTCGACACTCCAAAAACTCGAATTTCAGGAAGCCTATGCCACACTGTATTTCGAATTTATGTCATCAGGTACTATCGATGCGGATGCGGTCTTTGAAGCCATTCCCGACACCCTGAATCTGGACCTGACGAACGAAAGTGATTTCGACGCCAGAGTGATCAACAATACAAAAGCCATCGTGCGTTTTGTCGAGCGTACCCATACCAGCAACTGTATTCTGTTGCGGTTATCAGCAGCAAAAATTAAACTCGACGGGATAGCGCAACAAAATACCTAACCAATGGCCAAGCAGGTCGTTCCCCATATTGAGCTTGAAGGCGGTAAAGAACTAAAAAACGTTTCGTCGCTCACCATCGAGCAGGACCTGTTCGGTCATCACCAGTTCGAGCTCTCGGTGCCTTTCGAAGACCTCGAAGATGCCAACGAGTTATTTTTTCACGAGTCGCACCGAAACGTGGTTGGGAAGACCATTCAGTTTTCGTTCGACCCCCTACTCGAAAAAGGCTCGTTCAAGTTTAAGTTCAAAGGCCTTGTTACCGAACTGGCCCTGAAAAATACCAGCGACACGTCGAACATTTTCGTACTGAAAGGCACTAGCCTGACCGTTTTGCTGGAAGACAGCCGATTACGCCGGACGTTTCTCCAGTGCAGCCTGAGCGATATTGTCAACCAGGTGCTGACTCCATATCCCAGCAATCTGCTGAAGCGATCGGTAAACCCTAAATTGTCGGAAACCCTGCGCTATGTCGTTCAGTATGACGAAACCAACTTCGAGTTTCTGGCCCGTCTGGCAGCCGAATATGGCGAGTGGTGTTTTTACGACGGCCAGCAACTGGTATTTGGTAAGCCTGATAACCAAAAAGTTGACTTTAAGGTCGATGGCATGCAGACCTTCGCCATGAGTCTGCGGCTGCTGCCCGCCAAGTTTCTCTATACACGATACGATTATGTAGCCGATGAGACGTACCAGAGTCATTCCAGCGATCAGTCGGTCAGTGGGTTAGGCCAATGGGGTGATTTCACCCTGAACGAATCCGAGAAAACCTTCAGCCAGGAATCGCAGCTTCCCCTGCCCAAACTCGTGTATGGCCAGCGTGAGTTGAATGAAGTAGCCAAAACGCAGAAAGCCATGGAAGCGAGCCGGTTGGTGGAATTTCAGGGTTTCGGCGAAAATCCGGACATTTCGGTCGGAACGGTGATTTCCGTCAAAGGTACACGCCTGACCGAACGGGGCTCGTCGGAGGAAAACTTCGGTAGCTACCGGGTGACGCATGTGTCGCACGTACTGGATGGCAGCGGAAACTATGCTAACACCTTCCGGGCCGTGCCCGATTCGGTCACCTATCCACCCCCCAACCCGTCGTTCCGACTACCGATTGGGCAGCCAGAACTGGCCAAAGTGATTGATAATGAAGACCCTGACAAGCTGGGTCGCGTAAAAGTAGAATTTATGTGGCCCGGCACCAGTAAAGAGTCAGATTGGCTGCGGGTGGCTACGGCCTATACCGCCAGTGGCGAAGGCATGCTGTTTGTTCCCGAGATCGATGCACAGGTTATGATTGCCTATGAGTCAAACCTGGCCGAATATCCATTTGTGCTGACTAGCCTGTATCCGAAAAAAAGCGGGGTGACCTACACCCAGCGCGACAACGTGCAAAAGACCATCCAGACCAAAGGAGGCAACCAGATCAGCCTGTACGATAAAGACAGCGAACAGAAAATTGAGTTGACCAACATCAACAAAACCGATACCCGCGTGCTGCTATCCTTTGCCGACGATGGAAAAATTACGATTGAGACACAGGGAGGCATCGTGATTTCAGGAAAAGATATTCAGGTGAAAGCGTCGAATGATTTAACGCTGGAAGCGCAAAACAATATCGAACTCAAAGCGACCAACGCCGTGAAGATCGAAGGTACGGCCAGCGTGGAGATCAAAGCCGCCGAGGTCAAAGCCGAAGCGGACGCCACCGCCAGCATCAAGGCCAATGCGCAGCTCTCGCTCGAAGGTACCCAAACCTCGCTCAAAGGCGATGCTATGGTAGAGGTGAAAGGTGGTGTAATTACGCTGAATTAATAGGGCAGGTTAGCTCACCCGCCGGGCGATAATCGTTGCGTTATCGCTCAGTTTGTTCTGGCTAAAATCAAGGTCCGGGTCCAGGTAAACTGGGCGCTGCCACCAGGCCCTTTTCTTTGTAAATACCCAACCCGACGGTCGCCCGGCTTCATCCGTAAACTGAATGGGACTCGCGGGGGTGCGCTCATTGTAATCGTTGATAAAGATTAAAAACAGATCACCCAGCGTCATTGTTACGGGTGCTTTCGCCTTGAAATTTGTCAAATTTGTATCGGCGGTTGTTTTGAGAAACTCAAACTGGATGACAAAGATTTTCGACAGATCAAGCAAATCCAGGTCAGGCATAGTCCCGTTGATTGGGTAATACCATTTCCGGTATTCGGCCGGTGGTATGTTCAGGTAAAACTGGTAGGCCTGCCCAACAAAAAAGGGGATCACAAACGGGATCAGGCTCGTTACGAATGGCCAGCGGTCGGCCAGATGCCCCATTTGCCAGTAGATTACCAGCGCCAGTACCATGGCCAGCAGGAGGATGCCGGCCGTAGCCAATCCCCCCCGGCCAAACGGTGTGAAGAGTGCCGGCGCAACCTGCCGGCTCAGAAACAGGTGTACACAACCCAGCCCCAGCGCCAGCACTTGAATCAACATATAATACCGCTGAAAATGGATACTGTCCAACGTGCCGGCATAACTAAAAGCACTCAGCACCAGGACAATGATAAGCCCATAAAGAAAACTTGAAGATCGTTTTGCGATGGCTAAAGAAGGCATTAGACTAAACGTTATTGATCGTTGCACGACGAGTTTGTTCGTTATGCAATATGGGCTAAAAATAAAAAGAACACACGACAAAAAGTAGCTTGTCTTAGGGCTGTAAGCCTGATAGCGCTCATTTTATGCCAATCAAGTTCATACAGGCCGTGTCAACGGTAAATTAATTGGCCGTCAGCGCTTTCCTGCGGTATGAACTACCTGTCGGCATCAACTCAATCTCGTAGCAGGCCAATCGTTTTTGGGTTTTCCTGCGAATAATGTAAATCGACTCAATCACGAATACTTCCTTGGTTTTGCCGGTTGAATGGGGTTTCTTTGTGCCAACGTTCTTTGTTTTCCGTCAAACAAGCTAATGGTTTTCCTGAGAGGTTCAGGAAATGAAAAAGGAATCGTGTGAGAATCACGAGCAGACGTTGCTACTGTCAGTGACCAATAAAAAGGGTTTGCCCTCGATGTCCATTGTCCCGCCAGCGGGATGAGAAGGACGGCAAATACCGTCACAAGCCAGGAGACTTGCCTTTAGCTTTGCTGATTACGCCCACACGCGATTGGGTTTCATCACGATTGACTGCTTCGTTCCTGCTTCTCCAAGAGGCTGGGGGTTGTCTGTCGTATTGTGTATAATCTGGATCATGTGGTAGGCGTATGGAGTTCGGCATCGAACGCGATCAACCATTTATCCATTAACAACATGATCGCACACAACCTCGGCTATCCACGAATCGGTAGCCACCGCGAACTCAAGCGTGCCCTTGATCAATTCTGGGCAAAAAAAATCACCCCACAACAGCTACAGGATGTAGCCCGTCAGATTCGACAGGCCAACTGGCTGACCCAGCAGCAGGCGGGTATTACGCTGGTTCCCTGCAATGATTTCTCTCTCTATGATCAGGTACTGGATATGTCCCTGACGGTAGGGGCAATTCCGAAGCGGTTCCAGCCCCTGCTCGACACGCCGGAGCCAGACCTGCTGGGCCTGTATTTTGCGATGGCCCGCGGCCAACAGCAAGGTGACCTGGACCTGAAAGCGATGGAGATGACCAAGTGGTTCGATACGAACTACCACTACATCGTTCCTGAATTTTCGGCGGATCAGACTTTTTCGTTGCTTTCCGAAAAGGTTTTTACCGAATTTGAGGAAGCGAAACAAACGCTGGATACATTACCCAAACCCGTTCTGCTTGGCCCCGTGTCCTACCTGCTGCTCGGAAAAACAAAAGATACGGGCTTTGACCGTCTGACGTTGCTGGACCGACTGTTGCCGGTGTATGAACAGGTACTCAGCCGCTTACAGGAGCAGGGTGCCGACTGGATTCAATTCGATGAACCCTGTCTGGCCCTAGATTTGACTATTAACCAGCGAGACATGCTGGCCTCGGTTTACCGGCGGTTGCATGATCGATTTCCAACCCTCAAGCTGTTGCTGGCCTCCTACTTTGAGTGTTACGGAGACAATTTGACGCTGGTTCTCCAGTTGCCTGTCGAAGCAATCCACCTGGACCTGGTGCGTTGCCCCAATCAGCTGACTGATATCCTGAGTACTGATTTTGTTCACCAGAAAACCTGCCTGTCACTGGGGTTAGTAGATGGCCGAAACATCTGGATCAATGACCTGGAGAAATCACTCGCAACCCTGCGGCAAGCTACAAAAGCGATTGGCCCCGAGCGGGTTATGGTCGCGCCATCCTGTTCGCTACTGCACGTCCCCTGCGACTTGTCGACCGAAACCGCCGGGTTGACGACCCAACTCAATCAATGGCTGGCGTTTGCCCGGCAGAAGCTGGACGAGGTCGCTACTCTGACAATCCTTAGCCAGGAACCCGGCCATCCGCAGGCCGCTGCTCGGTTGGCGGCTAATCAGGCAGCACTACAGGCCCGCCGGGAATCGAGCCATATCAACCGACCGGCGGTTCAGCAACGCTTACGGCAATTGACGGAACAGCAAGCCCGGCGAGGGCGTGAATTTGCTCAGCGTCAGACCGTACAGCATGACCGGCACAAGTTGCCGCTCTTCCCCACGACGACGATTGGCTCATTTCCTCAAACCGATGCGGTGCGGGCCAATCGGGCAAAGTTTAAAAAAGGCGTAAAAACGCTGACCGAATACGAAGCCTTCATTGCGTCGGAAACCGAGCAGGCTATCCGTTGGCAGGAAGAAGTAGGCCTCGATGTACTGGTACACGGCGAGTTTGAGCGGAACGACATGGTGGAGTATTTCGGAGAGTTGCTCGATGGGATTGCCTTCAGCGAAAATGGCTGGGTTCAGAGTTACGGGTCGAGGTGCGTCAAACCACCCATCATCTTTGGAGATGTTTACCGGCCCGCTGCCATGACCGTTCGTTGGGCACAATTTGCCCAGTCACTGACGAGTAAACCCGTGAAAGGAATGCTCACCGGTCCGGTCACCATTCTGCAATGGTCGTTCGTCCGGGATGATCAGCCACGGCGAGACACCTGTCTGCAACTTGCGCTGGCCATTCGTGATGAAGTCGTGGACCTGGAAGCGGCTGGTATCGGCATTATTCAGATTGACGAGCCTGCCCTTCGGGAAGGATTACCGTTGCGCCGGGAGAACTGGGATGCTTACCTCGATTGGGCGGTGATGGCGTTCCGGGTAGCCGCATCTGGCGTGCAGGATCAGACTCAGATTCATACCCATATGTGTTATGCGGAGTTTAACGACATCATTGGTGCGATTGCCGATCTGGATGCCGATGTCATAACCATCGAAACCTCCCGCTCGCAAATGGAGCTTCTGGATGCGTTCGCCCGGTTTGCCTATCCGAACGAAATCGGGCCAGGCGTGTATGACATTCACAGCCCGCGTGTGCCCTCGGTGGCCGAAATGGTCGACCTTCTGCAGAAGGCAACGACGGTGCTACCGGCCCGAAACTTGTGGGTCAATCCGGATTGCGGGTTGAAAACGCGTCGCTGGCCGGAGACGACTGAAGCGCTGAAAAACATGGTACAGGCCGCCCAAACCGTCCGTGAGGCCGTGATGGAATCGGTCTGAGTTGTTGCAGGTCTTCTGCTCAAAACTGAGCAGAAGACCTGTTTTCTTCGCCATCCAGGCAACACCAGCACAATGAATTATAAAGCGATAACTACCCTAAAAAAAGCGGATGCCGACGGACGAATACCGCAACACACACTGGATCAGTACGTGCGCAGTGATTTAGCCTTTCAGCTCATGAAGGCGCTGACCCCTACTCTTTCCATTGATCGCGTTGACCAGGGGACATCATCCGCAAACCCGGCAACTTCATTAATGGTTGACTTCACGACCGAGCTGTTTATCCTCAATCCATGCCAATGGCAACACCTGAAAGACTCCCTGAGCGCAGCCGTTGACGCCCTGCCCATGGATCAGCAACGTTTTATTCAGCGACTGATCGACGAAGTTGAAACGACTCAATTGAGTTTGCCGTGAACGCCCAAAATCAAACTAAAAAGGAGGCCACCCAATTTGGGAGGCCTCCTTTTTAGTACTCAGCTAGGAGCAGAAACCCCTTTTTGGATACTAGAATCCGTAGCGGGCACCGACCTGGAATTGGTAAGGACTGCCGCTTAAGCCAGACACACCCGCGTTGGTATTGACTACGTACTTGTAGTTGTTTGTGGTGGTATCGAAGCCCGATCTCGACAGCAGGGATGTTGCCCCCAGCGCATGGTTAACACCCCATGATTTGTTGATCAGGTTGGCCGTGTTGAACAGATCGCCCGACAGTTCGATGTACTGTTTATGGAGCGTTTTAACTTTGTAGGTCAACCGTAAATCAAGCGTGCCATAAAAGGGATTAACACCACCATTCCGTTCTGCAACCTTCCCGAAGCTACTCCGTATGTAATCTTTCGCGCTCTTTTCCACGTTCGGGTTATTCAGGATCGCGTTGATGCCATCTCTTAAATATTGTGGTGTTTCGGCACTGTTGGGGTCGTATACAAAGGCCAGATCGTTTGTTTCCACAAAATCACCATTGATGTTGCCATTTACAATCATGGAATAGCGCGTGCCGCTCAAACCTGAAAAGCGGAAACCTAAGTTAAAACCGTGAAAACTGGGGGTATTCCCGTAAACGACGATCTTACTCCGAAAATGGTTGTCGGAATAGCCCATCTGGTTCAGGATACGAGGATCACCGGCGGTATACTGTACCAGTGTTGCGGTATTGGCTACGTTTCCGTTGTAAGAGGTGTTATCCTTCGTCTGGTTCCAGGTATACGAAAAGGCGATCTCGCCATCCTTAAAATACCTATAATCGCCATCGATCACGACGGCAGCCTGATTGACTTTACCCAGACTTTCCAGTTCCAGTACCCGGCCTACCTGATTCGTCTTACGTCCCAAGGTCCAGTCCTGCGAGCCATTGCTCACATTGATGGTCGAAGCCGGAACGTAGACGGGTCTGTTTGCTTCCTTCGACAGCGTGAAGTAGGGCTGATCGACCATGTTCTTGTCGATGTACGTATAGTTGTTGCGGGCAAAAGACATATAACCCGCGATACTCATTCTGAAATTGCTCGTAAAGAAGTGGCTATACGACCCATTGATTTTATACACTGTAGGTACTTTTGCATCCTTGCCATTCATGTTGATGGTGTAGAGTTTGGGAACGTTGGGGTTGTTCACCAGATCTACGCCGGGAGCAGAAGCTGGGTTGTTACGATAAGCAGGGAAATTCGGGGTAGGCACCAGATTACCAGTCACATCGATACTAGCAATATGGCTGCCATCGAACAACATGTTGTTAATCATCGAGTACGGATTCAGGGCAGAGCCCAAAATACCACCGCCTATCCGAACGATGTCTTTCCCATCCTGGCGAATATCCCAGGTCGCCTGCGCACGAGGCTGCACCTGCAGGGTCGCCAGTTTATTGTCGGTCCGTAGCCCAAGCGTGTTGTATACCGTCTGGTTAAAATTGGCGGTACTTAGGTAATCGGTATAGTCAACCCGGATACCACCCGTGACGTTCAGGCCCGGAGCGACGGTCGTCTGTGCCTGTGCATACAGGTTTGGCACAAGAATATTGAATTTAATATTGGGGTTATTACTCAGATAAACATCCCGCGTGAAACGATAGGGAGCCAGATTCTCGAAAGCAGTTAAGCCCGTATACCAGAAACGGCCATTCGTTTCACTACCATAAATGGAATTCTGATTGGTGAAGGTCAAACCAGCGCCAAACGTAAAATTGAATTTATTGGTATTAACATACAGGTTATCAACCAACTGAACCAGGTTATTATTGAAATAATCGCCACCGTAGCGCTGTCCGCCCAGCTGAATACTCGTGTACAACGTCTTGGTTGAATCCAGCGGACTAACTGAGGGCACGTTGGCCACAGTTGCCCTTGGAATGTTGGCGGCCGGCAGTTGCGGATTGGCGTATAGTGTATTGTACTCCCAGAAGTGTTGCAGCTTTAATTCATTTGTCACCTTTGGGCTAATTGTTGTCCGCAACGAGGCCAACAAACTGTTATTAGCACTTTTACGGGTGCTGTACACTTCATACATATTGATCGTCGTATTATCGCCGTCCGACTGGTTATCCAAATCGTAGATATAATTGTCACGGATCGTCAACAGGTTTTTGGCGTTGATTTGCCAGTCAATACGAGCGAACAGGGCCTGCGTATTTTTGAACCGGGTGAACTGGCCAAACTGAGGAGCGTTTCCAACGCCGTATTTGCTGCGGGCAATACTCAGAAACTTGTCTTCGGTGGCCTGCGTAACGTTATACCGCAACACATCGGCCGTCGATTGAATGGGCGCAATCAGCAACGGTTGCGTGCTGGCCTGACGATCCCAGGCGACAAAAAAATGCAGCTTGTCCTTAATGATGGGTCCGCCCAGGGAGAAACCATACTGAGCCGTATTGAAGGGCAGGTCTCTCTTTTGTTCATTCAGTCCGTAGGGACTCGACAGCCAGTTGGTTCTCAGGAACGTGAAGGCACTGCCGCTCAGTTTATTGGTTCCAGATTTGGTTACGGTACTGATCGTACCACCACCGGCATTCCCGTAGGTGACGTCGTATTGGTTGGTAACCACCTGAAACTCCCGAACGGCTTCCATCGTAATTGAGTAGGCGCCACTCGGCTGGCCGCCGGAGATGGTGCCCCTGGCGGCCATACCGTCGATGGTAAAATTAGTGGCTGACCCCAGTTGTCCGCCCAGGCTGGTACCTGTGCTTAATGGTGAGAGATCGGCCAGGGTCGTGAAATTACGGCCATTCACGGGCAGGCGGTTAATATCCTTCGCCGTAATGGCCGTTGAGGTTCCGATGTTTTCAATCTTGTTGCTCAGCGACGTGGAGGTTACTACAACGGCCTCCAGATTCTGCGTTGATTCGACCAGCTTGAAGGCGACCTGCAACAGGTCGCCCTGGTTAAGCGCAAAGCCGGTTTGTGCCTGCGTCGCCATCCCGATAAACTGGACTGTAATGGAATACGGGGAACCAAGGGGTAATTCTTTTAACCGAAATTCGCCTTTCTCGTTAGATACGGTGCTGGCTTTAAAACCGGTGGATTCATTTTTGACCTGGATCGTGGCCATTTCGAGCGGTTTGCCCGCCTGATCCGTTACTCTGCCCGAAATGCCCGCCAAATTGGTTTGGGCATTGGAAACATGGACGATAAAAAGAAGAAATAAAACAAAAAGCTTTGAGAAGTTGACCATTATTTGAGGGGTTAAAAAATCCCGCAAATATCCTCAGCCAATATTGCCTGTCTGTGATCTGTCTGTTACCATAGATTGAACAAAACAGGTGTAATATGTACAAATTGAGTAGAATTCTGCGCCTGCCCGGTAGCCAGCTTACGTGATACACACGGTTAGCAGGTAACCGTCACGCGCAAGAAAGTGGCCGCTATTGATGTGCGGTTTGGGTCGCTACTGTTATTTTGTTGTTCAAATAACTCAACTAGCTCTTGTTGTAGCGCCATCGCTTTCCCCTCCTTTTCGGCAGCATCAAAGGCATTCATCGTAGGACCGTAATAGTGTTTAAACAGGTCGACCAGTTCGGAAGGGGGCAAATCAGTGATGAAGGCAAACGTATCGGGTACGCAGCTGATGTTTTCTCTGGGCACACCGGCTTTTTCAAACCGGTCGACAACATGGCTCTCAATCCCCCATAACATGGGACTGATGAAACCCTCGGGCGGAGGTGGGGTGTAGGCGGCACTGATCTTCAGGATTTGCGCAACCAGCGTCGGATCGCCGGGAATCCAGTTACCCATCACGATTCGGCCGCCGGGCCGGGTAACCCGAACCATTTCTCTGGCCACATCGAATGGCTTCGGGGCAAACATGGCCCCAAATATACTAACGACCAGATCAAAACTTTGGTCGTTTAATGCCTGTAAATCGGTGGCATCTCCCTGCTGGAAGGTGCAATTGGCAAGGCCTTCTTCTTTGGCCCGGCGGTTACCAGCGTCAACCAGGTTCCGGGCGATGTCGACCCCTAAAACCGTAGCTCCAAGTTTAGCTTCCGGTATGGCCGTGGTGCCATCTCCCGACCCAAGGTCAAGTACATGCATGTCCGGCGTGATACTTAGTTTCGCAACCAGCATCTCACCGCTTTTCCGCATAACCTGAGCGATTTTTGTGAAGTCTCCCTTTTCCCACAGGGCTTGATTTGGATTCATAAGTCAACATGTCTTAGTTAGTGAACATATAATAAAGGCTTGCAAACGGTCGGCTTTCGGCTGGCCATGAATCGTAACAGACTGAAGGTAATTCGCTTAGCTGTAGCTGGAACGAATTATTGAGCCAGCGGCAGCATCCTGCCGGAAGATGGTCACCAGCTTACCATGGCCAGATCGCCCAAGCGGTGCGATCCGGCCCTTATGAAGAAAGGCTCCTGTGTGTTTTTTACCGAAAATTAGCCAATGACTTCGTCAGTCATTGAGCCAAATCACTATTAGCAGGAATTCAGCGTAGCTTGTTTGGTAGATGATGTAAATAAAAACGGCCGGAACACATTAAAACCAGCCATCCGGTAAGCTTTTACCACAAGGCTAAATGATTTAGCTGGTACGACACCCAATTGAACATGTTTAAAATTTCCATCAGCTTTCTTTCTCTCCTTCTGTTAACCTACGGGACCAACAACACCGGGTCGTTACTTAAAAAAAAACCTGAGGTGTCGACTCGGGTTAAAGCGCCCGATTACCCTCCTGAATTAAAAGTCACCAACTTCTCCGGACCAGAGTTAACACCCAGTCCGGCCTGTTTGGCGGTAGCACCAACGGGCGAAGTATTCGTTGGTGTCGACAAGCAGGGATCGCTGGGCAAAAAGCCGAATATGGGCAGCATTGTCCGGCTGGTCGATGCCGACAACGATGGCAAGGTGGACCAGCATACGACCTATGCCCAGGTAGATAATCCACGGGGCATCTTCGCGCTGGGCGATCAATTATTCGTCCTACATGCCGCCTTCTCGCCCGAAACCGGCCAAGCGACCGGAATGAATCTGGTGGTATTTGCCGACAAAAACGGGGATGGCGTGGCGGATGGCCCATCCAAACCACTGATCGAGAATATCAGCAACACCATGTTCATTCAGCAGCGGGGCGTCGATCATGCCACAAACGGAATCCGGATGGGCATTGATGGCTGGATTTACATTGCGGTCGGTGATTTTGGCTTCCATAATGCAGTAGACCGCTCGGGCAAAAAACTAACCATGCTGGGTGGCGGCATTGTGCGCGTCAGGCCCGACGGCACCGAAATGGAGATTTATTCGCACGGCATGCGCAACATTTACGATGTAGCCATTGACCCGTACATGAACATCTTCACCCGAGACAATACCAACGATGGCGGTGGCTGGAACATCCGATTCAGTCATCAGCTTCAATCCGCCGAATATGGCTACCCGGTGCTGTTCAAGCACTTCACCGACGAGATTATTCCGGCCCTGGTGGATGTCGGGGGTGGCTCAGGGACTGGTTCTCTGTATATGGATGAGCCGACCTGGCCCCAGGCCTATAACCAGGTTCCCATGATGGCCGACTGGGGTAGAAACCAACTTTATATTCACCGGGTCACGCCGGTTAAGGGCTCGTTCACCCAAAAAGAAGAGGAATTCATCAAGCTACCCCAGATCACGGATGTAGACGTAGATGGCTCGGGCCGAATGTATCTGGCGGCCTGGAACGGAGCCAGTTACGTGGGCAGTAACAGCAAAGGCTACGTGGAGCGGGTGGTTCCACAAAATTGGACGTATACCGCCTTTCCCAATCTTAAGAAAGCTTCCGTAAAGAAACTAGCCGCCATGCTTACGTCCAAAAGTGCGGTTCTACGCTTACACGCTTCGCAGGAGTTGCTGAGCCGACCAGCCAAACAGACCGCCAAAAGCACCTGGAAATTAGCGACTGATCAAAGCCTGCCGCTGGCAAGCCGGGTCGCAGCAATCTACACGTATTCGCAGGCTACTCAGGCAGCGGGAATCGAGGATCTGGCCAAGCTCACGCAGGATGCATCGGTGCGGGAATTTGCGCTCCGGGCATTGGCTGACCGCAAACCTATTGGGGATAAAGTCCCACTGGCTCCCTTCCTGGACGGGGTCAAAGACCCTTCGGATCGGGTACAGGTAGCGGCTCTGATTGGCCTGGGTCGTCTGGAGAAAAAAGAAGCAGTCCCGACTTTATTGCAGGTGGCCGTACCTACTTCGTTTGTTGCCCCGGCCAAGGATGTTGAAGGGCCCCACGCCACTCCGAATGCCGACATCGTGCCCGCTCACCTGGCCGTTCGCTCGCTGGTGAAGCTCAATGCCGTAGACGCCTGCCTACAGGCGATAAATACCCCCAATACCACGCTGGCCCTCTGGGCATTGCGCTATATGCATACCCCCGAAGCGGTCGATGGGTTGACCAAAGCCTACCAGCAGGCGAAAGACGAAACGCTAAAAAAACAAATCCTGATTACGCTGGCACGGCTCTATAAAAAAGAAGCTCCTTACGATGCGTCCTGGTGGTGGAGCACCCGCCCCGACACGCACGGCCCTTATTATAAAGCGATTGACTGGGAGTCATCGCCAGCCATCAGAAAGCTACTGGTCAGCGAATGGCAGCAGGCCCAGGATAAGCTATTTTATACCGATTTGAACAGCAGGCTTCGGCTGGAAATTTCGGAATTCGGCGTAGAAACGCCGGTAGTCGTTCAGGAAGACAACAAGGTTGATCTGGAAAAAATCAGAAGTAAGAAAGGACAGGTTGGCGCTACATCGATTGAAGATGTCATGCTGGCCATTGCGAAGATACCGGGCGAAGCAGCTTTGGGCAAAACCCTGTTTACTCAACAGGGCTGCGTGGCCTGTCATAGCCTGAGCAAGAACGATCCGATGAAGGGGCCTTTCATGGGCCAGATTGGCTCGATTATGAATCGGGAACAAATTGCCGAGTCGATCCTGAAGCCCAATGCATCCATATCGCAGGGCTTTTCTACAGTGTCGATTACGGCCAAAGGAAATAAGAGCTATACCGGGTTTATAACCGAAGAATCTTCCGCTCAGGTTGTGATGCGGGATATTACCGGACAGGTATACACCATTAAAAAGTCGGCCATTATCAGCCGCAAAGAAATGGAAACCTCCATGATGCCGACAGGTTTGGCCAACGCCTTGTCATACGACGAGTTTGCGTCGCTGATTACGTTTCTCTCCCAACAAAAATAAGGGCGTGAAGTAGGCGAGGTAGATTGATTTGCTCAAATCAATCTACCTCGCCTACTTCGTTTCTATTGTTGCCTTCCTATTTTCTCTCCGCGTCGATTCTCTGGGTCTATAGGTTTTCCCGATACAACCATTGAAAAAGCAGACGAAAAGGTAAAGCTGATCCAAAAGGTTAAATACGTTCTAGTTTGCGGATGTGACACGCTGTAATCTTGGCCTTTAACCAATACAGCATCAATGCAAACCTATTTCTACCGGATGTATAAAAGGGGTTCAGTCGCCACCTTGGGCCTTTTTATGCTTTTAGCAGGAGGCACATCCTTACCAGCATCAGCCCAAACCACGACACTCCCCACCCCTGCCACCACCACGCCTACTGCCCCCCCTCCTACCTATCCGCGTATGGTTGGTTATCTGGGGCTACTCCATCCGCTCATCACGGTGGATGCCAATGGTACCGAAGGCAATTTTAATAAATATTATGCCGTAGGATTTCCCATCGGGCTGAACGTATGGAAAACCCAGCAACTCGGCTTTTCCCTGGAAATTGTGCCCAGCATTCGGGCCGAAAACGGGACCAGCCGCGTAGCAAACGTACTGTTTCATCCCGGCGTGCTGGTCAATCTGGGGCATAATTACACATTTGCCGGACGAATGGCCTTTGAAACGTCAGGCCGTTATGGACTGACGCCTGTTTTTAATAAAATAGTCAGGAAGGGCGCTACCAATAGTTACTTCGTAGCCGTACCCCTCCCCCTGCGCTTCGGCAACGACCGCCCCACGTCGCTAACCGTTGGTCTGCAGGTAGGTATTGTTTTTTAAAAGGCTACTTAAGTCGAACGGGTAAACAAATTTGATAAACAGCACTTATTAAAATAATATTAAAATTGTTGTATCAACAATAACCCCGTTCGTTATGAAACTATCCTTTATTCCCTGTTCACTCGCTGTTCTATCCGCTACCTGGCTAATAACCGCCTGCGAAGATCACCGTGCCAGTCCCAACGCCCCGTTTCCAGAGCGCATTAATTTTGCTGCCGAACGCCAATATCCGGAAGGGATTGCTTACTCGTCGCAATTGGGGAAGTTTTTGGTTACCTCGATTCCGCAGGGTAAAATTGGCACGGTTGATACCGATGGCCGTTATGAAGACTTATTGACGGATCCCGGATTTATTGCCGGCATTGGCATGAAAGTCGCCGATGGGCGCGTGTTTGTCTGCAATAGTGATCAGGGCCGGTCGGACAGGAGTACATCCGCTACAACGCGTCAAACGGCTGAACTTCTGGTCTTTAATCTAACCACACGCCAGTTGGAGCGACGAACCAATTTGGCGGCTCTGATTCCGGCGGCCGATCCGAACTTTGCAAACGACGTAACGATTGCGCCAGACGGAACAGCCTACGTAACGGACTCCTTTTCGCCTGTGATCTATAAAGTCACGGCAGCCGGTGTAGCCAGCGTTCTGGTGCGGGACGATGTCCGGTTCGCTAGCCCAACCTTTGGCCTGAATGGCATTGCTTACCACCCGAACGGCTACCTCATCGTCGCTAATACCGGACAGGGAAAGCTCTACAAGGTAGATTTACAGAACGGCAATGCCGTCTCTGAAATAGGTGGTACGGGGGCTCTACCCGGTGATGGATTGACATTTCTGAATAATGATCTGTATGTGGTGACGGGAGGAAACCGGGTAGCTCAGGTGCGAAGTTCGGATAATTGGCAAACAGCTTCTATTATAAAATACGATGCCAATGGGTATACGGGTGCTACTACAAGTGTAGCTGTGAACAACCAGATTTATACCCTCAACGCCCGCATTGGAGAAGTTGGCAATGCGCGCGACTTCAGCATTCAGCGGTTCCGGTAAACGGGCAAAATAGAAACAGGGAAGCCCGTAAACGCCGTTTTGCGGGCTTCTCTGTTTCTATATAACCACGTTGGTTAAACCGACCTTTAACAAATCAACCAATTACTTCCCGGCCATCACATCTACCTCAGCCTGGGTGTATTAGTTATTTAGTTTATCCATCGACGAATTTACAAAGACCAAAACTAAACTGGGCTAATGCCTTTGTCTTTGGTATTGGGAACGATCCTACGCAACGGCTTCGGGTATAAACTATATACCCGATTACCTCCATCCGCCGAAGCCAATCGACATCAGCCCTCGTTGCCACTGATTGAATCAACACTGAGCTTATACCTGAAATCCTGGCAGAATTCAGTAATTCGCATCGTTTATCTATACCAAATGCTTTAATTCGTATAGCTAAACGAATTTTATATTTTTATTTTGCTACATATAATACAACTACAACAGTCAGGTAGTATTTTTAGGCCGTAAACAACTGCTGAGCAGTGTCAACAGACTAAATGAACATTTGCCTATCCTATTTATTTGCTATGGCCACCAGAAGAAAACAATTAATCCGGGTCGTATTTGACGTATTGGATGAAATGAAGCATAATATTCGTCTTGATGAAGATTTATCCGTTGCTGCTGCTGATCCAGACGAAGCGATTGACTGGGTATTTACGGAAATGCAACGCCAGCTGAACAGGTCAGACATCCGCCTGTCTCGGGTTCGCATTTGTGCCTGAAATTCTTTTAGCTACCAATAACATGTAAACGGATCAATAAGAATGGTTTTCCATGTCATTTAACAGGTATACTGACACGGTCATTCAGAATTCATCAGACGGCATTGGCCTCAAGTAAGCTTTTGAACACCAAAGCATCTTGCCGCATGTGAACGTTGTTGAAGAAAACATACGAAGGTTGATCCGTTGGCAACAGTTCGATCAGATCAGCTAACTCCTGCTGCTCGTATTTATATCGCCAGCCTTGCCGCCCATGCAAGCGAAAATAACACTGCTCAGGCGTCATGGTCGCCCTGGCAAAGGGATCAACCACATGCCATAAGTCAAGTTCCTGGCAAAGGTCTCCGACTACCTCCTGGTCCCATTGGCCACGAGGTTCCCAACATAGCCGTAAACCGGTTCGCTCTATATTCGTAAAGAAGTCAACCAGATGGTTTATGTGCTCGGGTGTCTGGGTAAAGCTGGCGGGGCATTGAAACAGGATGGTTGTGGCCTTTAAGGCTTTCGCACTTTCGAGAGTAAGCTGCCAGGCCTGGTTGACAATAGCCGTGGGTTTGAAAAAGCCAGCCTCCGCCCGCTCCTGCTCAGACAAGCTGATTCGCAAGCGCTTATAGGTAGGACTTTTGGCCTGGTGCGTAATTAGTTGCCAGGCTTTAAGGGTAAATTCAAACTGGGTCGGCACCTGGGCACGCCATCGCGCCAAAGTTGCCAGAAGTGGGGGCTGATAAAAGGTCTGCTGGACCTCAACGCAGGCGAATTGCTGGGCGTAATCGTTTTTTGCGCCATTAAAGCCGCACGTACCAACTTTTATATGCTTATTCATGCAGGCTTACTTACGGCTAACCGGTGTCCACAAGAGCAACGAAGCTCCTTCAGTTAACGATTCATCAAGGGTCACGTGTGGCCGTAAACCAAAGACTCAGGCATCATAACTGGCACACTGATGCTAACGATGCGCGATCTCCGCTTATTGGGTATCCTGCTCTTTGCTTGAGGGGAATTAGCGGCTATAACTGGAGCGGGGTACCAACAGCTGTTGGTACCCCGCTCCAGTTATAGCCGCTACTTTATAACGCATTGAGGACACGAACGTAGATATTATTGGATGGATTACTGTCATATCCATTCGTGGCATCGTCGTTGACATTGACCGTCAGGTTGGCCGAACCCATACTGGCCCCCGTCCGACTTAAAGCCACCCCAATCACAGATACCCCATTGGCGCTGATTCGCAGACCGGCTTTGCTGACCAGCGTCAGTTGCCGGAGATTGCTTGACTGCACTTCCCAGTTGGCATTGTCGACAGAAACTGGATTGGAGGTGCCTCCCGTCACATTGATGCTGGTTAGAGCCGGATCAAAGCTGGGGCTGTAGCCCAGCGGAGCAGTCAGCGTCAACACGATCACCCCACTAGTGGCCTTACCTGCCTGCTCGGAAATAATCATGATCAGATTACGGGTTGATGAAGGCCCCGAGCTCGTGAAGTTAGCCTGAGGCAAGCTCAGGGTGGGGCTCAGGTCGGCGCCACCAATAATCTCGGGTTGGTAGGTAAAGGTATTAGTGGTCGAGTTGGCACTGCTGGCCTGTCCACTAAGTTGAGCGGTGGCATAGACGGTGTGGCTACCCTGACTGAGGGCAGTCGGCTGAACCAAGCTGAAGTTGCCCCCATTGGCAATGGTAGTGCCGATGGATGTATTATCCACATAAACAGTAACAGTACTGCCAGCCGGGGCGGTGCCGGTATAGGTCGGTTGGGCCGAGGCAGTCGTTGTTCCGTTGGAGGGTGTGGCCAGGACCGGCGTAGCAGTGATACTCAGGGTAGTAAAGAGCTGTACATTTCCGTAACTAGTGCCGACGCTGTTGATGGCATAGGCTCTTACCGAGTAAGTGGTAGCGGGGGTCAGGGAGGTCAGGGTAGTTGAGAAAGAACTGATACCGGAGCCGATGCTGAGTTTGGTATTGGCCGTGGTGGGCACACCGTTTCCGCTCAAATAAACGATACCCCGTTCCGTGACGCTGGCTCCGCCGTCGGTGGTGACGTTACCACCCAGGTTGACCGTGGTGGCGGAAATGCCCGAGGGTGTGTCGGTGGTAACGGTGGCGAGGGCTACAGGTTTCGCAGAGATCGTCACACGGATAGACGCCCGCTCGCTCTCACAGCCGTTAGGGTCTTTCTGGCTCACGTAGTAGGTAAAAGTCCCATCCATCGTTGTTGGGGGCGTTGGCGCGACGGTCGAGGCCGTACCTCCTGTAGCATTGGTACCGTACCAGCTAAGTGAATAGTTCGCCGACGCGGTAGCACTTAAGGGAGCAGCAGCGCTGAATTGGTCATAGGTAACAGCCGTAGTAACCATTGGCACGCCGGGCTTGGGAATCACAACGACATCCAGCGTAGCTTTCGGTCCTTCACAACCGTCAACGATCTGACTAACGAAATATGTGGTTGGGCCAATCACATTCGTCGAGGGCGTGATCGATGCATAACTCTGGCCGTTAACATCGTACCATTTTAACGTTCCCGTCGCGGTGGCCGTCAGCGGGGTGGGCACCGAACTCTGACAGAGATTCTGGGTATTCAGACTTAATGTCGGCGCCACAGGCAGTGGTTTCACCATTACCACAATCGCACTGCGGTCACTCTCGCAACCGTCGGCACTCGTCTGGCTTACATAATACGTGGTTGACCCTACGGCCGCCGTCGACAGGGTCGGCGCTACGGCCGAGCCGGTGCCGCCGTTTTGAACAGTGTACCACTTCAAATTAGTGCCCGAGGTCACCGCCGTCGCTAGAGCAACCGTGGGTGCATTCTGACACAGGGTAACCGAGTTCACCGTTGGTGCGGTCGGTTTGGGGTTCACAATGACGGTAATCGATGCCCGGCTGCTGCTTTCGCACCCATTCCCATCCGTCTGGCTGACGTAATAGGGCTTAGTGCCCGCGGGGTCCGTCGCTGGCACCGTCGCCGTGGCCGACGCCGTACCACCCGTAGCAGCGGGGCCATACCAGTTGAGCGTGTTGCCCGTAATGGGCGTCGCCGATAACGGAGCAGTCGTCGCAAACTGGCAATACGTTATGGGCAAGGTACTCACCGTTGGCGCAGCGGGTCTCGACACGGTCGTCACCGTAACGCTGGCCCGGGCGCTTTCGCAGCCGTTGGCATCGGTCTGGCTCACGTAGTAGGTGATCGAACTCGCTAGTGATGTGGACGGCGTAACGGAACTGCCCAGCAGCGTACCTCCACTGGCCGCCGAGTACCATTTCAGATTCTGGCCCGTCGCCGTTAGGGGCTGGGCCGTTGCATTCTGACAATAGATGAGAGCCGTGGGCGTCGGCACAGGAGTCGTCGGCAGCGGGTTCACCGTGAAGGTAATCGCTGCCCGGTCGCTTTCGCAGCCGTTAGCGTTCGTCTGGCTGACGTAGTAGGTAGTGGCACCCACAGCCGTCGTCGAGAGTGTCGGGGCCACCGTCGAAGCGGTGCCTCCAGTCGAGGTTGTATACCATTTCAGGGTACCGCTAGCCGTGACGAATTGGGTCAGTGGAGCAGGTACGCTATTCAGACAGGCGCTGGCGGGGGCGATGCTGGGCGCTGCGGGTTTCGGATAGATCGTCACGCTGATGGGTGCCCGCCCACTCTCACAACCCAGGGGATCTTTCTGGCTCACATAGTAGGTAAAGGCTCCGTCCGTCGTCGTTGAGGGTGTTGGCGCGACGGTCGAGGCTGTTCCGCCCGTGGCATTGGTGCCGTACCAACTGAGTGAATAGTTCGTCGATGCCGTGGCGCTTAAGGGAGCAGCCACCGCAAACTGACAATAAGTCAAAGGCGTGGTAACAGAAGGTTGGGCTGGCAGGGCATTAATGACGACGCCAATAGCAGCTCGTGGCCCTTCGCAGCCATTAAGTGTCTGACTAACATAATAATAGTTGCTGGCTGTGGTCGAGGGAGTCAGCGACGCATATGCCGTTCCGCCACTGGCAACGGTATAATAAGTCAGCGTGGCGCTGGCCACGGGGGTGGCCGTCAAGGGCACCGCTGCCGAATTCTGGCAATACGTCAGTGGACTGGCACTCACCGTTGGAGCCGCCGGATAGGTATTCACTGTATAGGTAACCACCGCCCGGTCACTCTCACAGCCGTTGTTATCAACCTGACTCACGTAGTAGGTCGTGGAGCCGACAGTAGTGGTTGGAGGGGTCGGGGCAACCGTTGAGGCCACTCCCCCACTAGCCGTGGTGTACCAGCGCAGGTTCGTTCCTGAGGTGACACTCGTGGCCAGCGAGATTGGCGTCGTGTTTTGACAGACACCCACTGGATTCGTGGTGGGTGCCGCCGGTTTGGCATTGACCACTACTGTAATGGTCGAAACCGGACTGCTACAGCCACCAAACGTCTGGCTCACCGAATAAAAAGTCGTACCGGGAGAGCTCGTTGGGGGCGTGGGGGCCGTGCTGCCCAGGGCGTTGCCCGAGGGACCAAACCAGTTCAAAGTAGCTCCGTTGACGGGCGTCGCTGACAGCGGAGTTGCCGGCTGCCCTTGGCAATAGGTCACCGGCGTGGTGACGGTGGGAGCCGTCGGGTTGGCTTTGATGGTGACGGTGATGTCAGCCCGGGCGCTTTCACAACCATTGCCATCGGTCTGACTCACGTAGTAAGTCGTCGTACCGACAACCGTGGTTTGGGGCGTGGGCGCGATGCTCGTGCCGCTACCGCCAGTCGCAGAGGTATACCATTTCGGATTACTACCGGACGTGACCGCCCCGGCTAACGAAGGGGCCGATGTGTTCTGGCAGTAGGACAGCGAGGAAACAACCGTGGGCTTGGCCGGTAAGGGATTGGTGGTCACGGCCAGCGTAGCCCGACTACTTTCACAGCCATTGACCGTCTGGCTCACGTAATAATTGGTCGTGCCCGCCGTGGAGGTGGGGGGTGTGGGGGCCGTACTGCTGCCGGTCCCTCCTGTATTAACGGTGTACCATTGCAGATTCTGCCCGCTGGCTGTTAAAGGCGGAACGCCCGTTGATCCCAGGCAGTAAGCCAGATTCGTTACGCCGGGAGGGGCAGGCTTTGCATTAACGGTGAAGGCACTGCTGTTGGGACTATCGACTGGACCAAAAATGGATGATACCCGGCGAATGAACACGGTGTAGGAGCCGCCGATGCGATCAGCGGGGATGGTTCCCGTTACCACTCCATTTCCGCCATTGGTTGTTGCTACACCAATGAGGACATTGGTCGTATTAGGTCCATTCAGGTAGAGGTAGACAGTGCCTGGCTCAGGCTGTCCGTAGGCGTAGCTAACCGTGATGGAACCACCGGCACAGACGGGGTTGGGGGCAACGGAAGTAATGCTGACGGTTTGTGCGAGTGTGGCGCTACCGCACAGAAGGGATACAACTAAGGCACACAGGAATACGCGTAAAGATAAAATCATAGAGTATTGAGTTAGTTTTAGCGTATATGACGCTGTGCACGAGGTGCTTTCGTTGGAGGATTCCTGCATAATTATCCCCATAGACCTAAAAAACCAAGCAGTTTCAAACAGTCGGTAGGCAGAATTCAACGGATGAACATCCATTAGTATACCTGACCCTATCATCGCCTGGGCTTTTACCATAAATCATAGCAAGTAGACCGCCGGTTGGTTACTCTGGATTCGACCATCTCCAGCTACATGGATTTGAAACCTTAACGACCAAACATCAACAACGAACGGCCCTTGATCAAAAGTAAACCTCCTGACTATCAGACCACTTCTACAACCTCAACCTATAGTTATTATGGCCTTTCGACGCCTATCCACTCATAATTTTCGCTAAAGAAAAGTGACCCGCGTCTATTCGCGGGTCATCATTATATGATGACGGCATATTCGTATCGACCACTATTCCTGATAAGGTGGTTTCTGACCGTAGGGCTCTGGAGCCTGTGCAGTTGCCAGAACACACAGCAGAAACAGATTTCATCGACCAATCTGGCGGCACCAACGGCGATCCGCTTTGATGGTTCCTCGTACCAGTTGCTTCGACATGGCAAGCCTTACTTCATTAAAGGAGCGGGCGGAGTGAGTCATTTTGACGAACTCAAAGCGTGCGGAGGTAACTCGATCCGGGTTTGGGACGATATTGATGCAGGGCGTATCCTGGACGAGGCCCAGGCATTGGGCCTAACGGTTATGTTCGGGCTGTGGGTTGAGCGGGAGATCGAGGGCTTTGATTACGATGACCACGACGCCGTGGAACGACAGTACGAGCGCATCCGCAAAACCATTCTGAAATACCGTAACCACCCGGCCTTATTGCTGTGGTGTGTGGGCAATGAATGGGCGCAGGAAGCCAAAAACTTTAAAGTTTATGACGAGGTCAACCGTCTATCAAAACTTGTCCACCAGCTCGATCCGAACCATCCGGTTTGCACGGTCATCTCGCCCGATAGTAAGCGGGCTATCTGGCTGGTTAGCAAGCGGTGTACCGATGTAGACATCCTGGGCGTGAATTCCTACGCCCTGACGGAAAAACTGGGTGAGTTCTTTCAGAAAGGCGGCTGGACTAAACCTTATCTGATCTCAGAATATGGCGCACAGGCCTACTGGGAAACAACCGTATCCGCCTGGGGCGCCCCCGACGAACCCGACAGCCGCCAGAAAGCAGCGTTTGTACGGCCTTTTTATCAAAAGTACATTGGCTCCCAGCCGCCTAACTGCTTCGGCGCTTATATTTTCTACTGGGGTCAAAAACAGGAGGAAACACACACCTGGTTCAGCCTGTTCGATGAGCAGGGACGCCAGACACCGCTTGTGGGGTTGATGCAGGAGCTTTGGTCGGGCAAAAAACCAGCCAATCTGGCTCCCGTTGTTGAAGGCCTGTTCATCGACGGGCAACCGATGCGCAATCGTTCCTACACAGCATCAGCACTGCACCAAGCCGAAATCCGGGTGCATGATCCGGAAGGGGATCCGCTCACGTTTTCCTGGGAGATCAAGCCGCACGCGCAACCCGGCGCTGATTTCGTGGGCGTTCCCCGGCCTGCTTTACAGGGGCTGCTGGAACGCACCAATACGCGAACGGTACGCTTTCACCTACCCGAGAAGCCGGGTGCCTATCGGTTGTTTGTGAATGTGTACGATACCCATCGGCATGTAGCCACCGCTACCTTTTCGTTTGAAGTAGCGGGGCTCTCACAAACCACTCCGCTCCCAACCGACGACTAAGGGCTGGTTGGCTGGTGTACAGCCAGCCAGGTAGCCGGAACTACCTGTAAATCGCTGGGATTCGAGAAAACGACTCCCCGAATGGTTGGGTAGCGCTCCTTCATCAGTTCCAGTGCGTCGGTTGTCCATTGCCGGTCTGGTGTGTTGTCCGTCACTGATTCCAGACGAGTAATCAGGATCGGTTTCTGCCGAATACTATAGGCCATGTGCGACCGTACCGTGGTGTGGGGAAGCTGAAACAGAGCAGCAAATGAATGCTCTTTATGATCCGCGGCCATAGCCGGATTATTCACGACGGCAAAACCCAGCCAATCGACATACGCCGTGCCCGGATAGTAGGTCACCACGGTGGACGGCTGTGTGGGACACCAGACCCAGGTAATGTTTTTCGCCTGCTGCTGCCGACACAACCGGACGATGTATTGCCACGCCTGTCGGTACAATAGCAGGCTGGCCTCCTGCTGCAACCCGTAGACTTGAGCGGAATCATCAAACTCTGGCAGGAAACTGATTAGCACCGGACGCTGCATCTGCCGGACGTTTTGAGCCCATGTCCGCAGCGCTGCGTCGCGCTCCCCGCGCACGATGCTTCTCAAAAACGCCTGCACCTGACCCTCTGTCGTATCCGTCTGTCCGCTCGCTTTGATGTAGAGCAGCGGCAACTGACCCGCTACGGCTTTGGGCGAAAAATAGATAGACGAGTTAGGAGCCATCGGCCAGTCCACGGAATGGGGTGTAATGGGTGTGATGGACGCGGGAAGAGTAAGTTGGCCGGCCGACGGCTTAGTGAGTCCCACATAAAACGGCTGCGTGTTGGCAAAACGCAGATCAACAGGCAATTCGTTGGTTTTAATACGATAGGTAAAGAACAACAGGCTCAGTGCCAGCAGCACCATCCCGGCAAACAAGGGAATCGCCCGGCGCTGAAGCCAGTCGTATAGTCCGTACCGAACTATCCAGGCCACTCGGCGCAACCGCCCGATCTGCTCCGAATGACCCGACGGCCGAGTGAGCCAACTGGCCAGTTGAAACAGCATTTTCTCCTGGCCCGCCACAATGTTCAGCATCAGAATCAGCATGTTCAGCAGCCCGAATCCCAGCATCATCTGAAAGTAGATGTTGTAGAGCGCAAAGCGGCCGTACCAGTAGATGCTATAGCCGATGGCACCGAGTGTTGCCAGCACAAAAAGAAGATTGGGCAGAATGAGCCAAAAATTATTGCGGGGCCGGTCGTCTTTTGGCGTGGGGATGTACGGCACCTTTACCCGGAAGAGCGTGTAGACAAGACCCAGCAAATACACCCACCATGTACCACTGGCAAGCATGCCGCCAACAAGGTGAAACCCGGCTTCGTGACGCTCAATGAGCCACCGCTGCGCATATTGTCGGATCAGAAAGCCCGTTAACAGCAGGGGTACGTAAACCGTAGCAAATCGGAGCAGGTCCAGTTGCAACGGCAGCAGCATGGTCAGCAGCGACAGAATCGGAATGAGCAGGTCGAAAAGCTGCACCATGCCCAGCAGGTAGTACAAAGGCAAGGTCGTGTAGTGTAGCTTCTGCCGCCAGGTCAAGCGCTTAAACACCCTGGGCAAAGTCGTCACCAGGAGTTCGAATGTACCTCGCGACCATTTGAGTTGTTGTTTATAATAGGCCGACAGCGTGGCGGGGACTAACCCATAGGACAGCGTCAGCGGCACATATACCGACTGCCAGCCTTTTGCGTGCAGCTTCATGGCCGTGTGCATATCTTCGGACAGCCCGTTGGCGTGGCCGCCAATAGAGTCCAGTGCTTGCCGCCGAAACGTGCAGTTTGCGCCAATCGCCTGCGCCGTTCCGAAGCTGCCCATGCAGGTCATCATCGGGCCGTAGAAACTGTAGGTCTGTTCGGCAGCGCCAAACGCAACAACGCTTGTTTTCTGGTTGTAATAACCCTGTACGCACTGAACAAATCCCAGATCTGGATTGTCAAAGTAAGGCAACACGTGGTCTAAAAAATCCGGCACCGGCACGTGGTCGGGGTCAATGATCAGGCATATCTCGCCGGTTGCCTGCTGTAAAGCATTGTTGATGTTCCCCGCTTTCGCATCGGTCTTATCGGTACGGGTAACATGAATGACGCCCAGTTGGCGGCAAACCTGCCTGAGGTAAGGGTCATTGGCCTCATCACAGAGGTACGTCGTATGCGGGTAGGTAATCCGTCCGATGGCTTCCAGCGTGTTGATCACCATCTCGTGCGGCTCGCCAGCGCAATAAGTCGTCAGCACATCCACCGACCAGCTTCGGGTCATAACCGGCGGAACAGGTGGCACCACATTCCAGTAATGGTACCACTCGTGCAGGAGCCGCAGAATGCGAAACACCACGGACACCGTTAACAGCCCGAACAACCAGGGATAGCCCCGGTTCTGCGGCTGAAAAAACACCCATAGGAACGCCAAAACGAACAATAAACCAACGCCGATTAATGCGCGTACCAGCCGCACATCGCCCGCTTTATAGGAGAAGTTATAGTATTCATTCGGTGAGGATTGGGTAAACTTGGGCCATTTCATACTATGTTGACTCAGTCTGCCGAAAACGGTTACGTCAGCGTCAACCAATCCCCAAAATTTATGATTGAAGTATGAATGTGGGTTTTAGATTTCCTCTTTCACCGATCCGCACGTCAGCATTTTGTTGCCGTAGTAGGGATTCCGGACTTCACGCTTGTCGCTGAGCCACGACGCGCCTTTGCCATCGGCCGCCATCGGACAGAACTGCACGTAGGTTTTGGCAGGTTTGGTGGCTTTTGCCAGCGCAATCATGCTGGAAGAAAGCCCATTAAACTGTTCACGCTGCGCGTCCACACTGGTACTTTTGCTGATAGAGGCCGCTTTGGTTTTAGCCGTTGCCAGTGCCTTTTTATCAGCCGCTGTAAATTTGGCCGCATCCACTTTACCCAGAGCCGCGACTAAAGCCGTTGCGCCTAGTTTGGCTTTAGCTGCATCCGTTGCCACTAAGGCATCTTTAACCTGATAATAAGCCGTGAGGGCCGGGGCCGTTGTCTGCGCTGAAGTGACCAGCGAGACAAGCGTCAGGCCCAGGGCAGCTATGGTTACTTGAATCGTTTTCATTGGCTAAGTCTGTAGTATAAAGTTAAACATCAAGTGAGCGCATATCGTAAAGCAGCATGGCATCGGCAACCCGAAAGCGAATAAATAGCCGCAGATGGCCATTTAATACAAAAATATAACAGATATGGACGTACTTCGGTCATTTTTCCAACGGTGCACTCCTGTCTGTAGCCTTCATTTTTAGTATGAGCATAGATTTTGACACATTAGACTATCTGAAAGCGGGAAACGACCGGCAAAAACAAGCGTATTCAGTACTGACGAACCATAAAGTTATGGAAAAACTGAACCGGTTTACTCCTATTCTGGTCGGTACTATTCCTATCAATATTGCTATTGAGACCAGTGACCTCGACATCATCTGTTACTGGACTGACAAACAAACGTTTTACACGGCCATCCTCGATTCATTTCAGCACCAGACCGGATTCCGCATTCGCGACTATGCCCTATACGGCACTGATTGTGTGGTGGCTACCTTCAGGATTGATACCGTTGAAATCGAAATTTTTGGGCAACCTATTCCTACCCGACAACAGATGGCTTACCGCCATATGCTCATCGAACATAAGTTGTTAACGGAGCGGGGAGAGATTTTCCGGCAACAGATCATTGACCTTAAACGGCAGGGCTATAAAACGGAACCTGCCTTTGGCAAATTACTTGGTTTTCAGATGGATCCCTATGAAGAATTGCTCACCTATGAAAGCCCGTAGCACGCTTCTAAGTTGATTATTGAACTAAATTTTGTCTGGGCCAAGTCGCAACGGCGCACCGTTCTGGCTTGGCCCAGACAATCCATTGGCGCAAGGCATACACCAGCAACCATGTCAGACCAGCTGATTCAGCATATCAGAAAAAATGTAAACATCCAGGTAGGTGATGAACCCGCTATTCTAAGCTATTTCCGACCGCTGCATGTCGGCAAGAAGCAAAATTTACTGGAAGCCGGCCAGCCGTGTACAGCCCATTATTTTGTTCTGAAAGGCTGCTTACGGCTGTTCTTCCTGAACGAAAAAGGAACCGAACAAACTACCCAATTTGCCATCGAAAACTGGTGGTTAACAGACTACATGGCTTTTCAAAACCAGCAACGCACAGACTTCACAATTCAGGCAGTCGAACAAACCGATGTCTTAGCCATTGATTTCCAGCGGCAGGAGCAACTGCTGGCCCAGTTTCCCCAAATGGAACGCTATTTTCGACTACTCTATCAGCGAGCGTACGCGGCTTCTCAACTACGAACAAAGTATTTGTACGATTTCTCGCGGGAGGATCTCTATCTCCACTTTGTGAAAAACTTCCCCGAGTTTACGCAGCGCGTTCCTCAATACCTGCTGGCCTCGTTTCTGGGCTTCACCCCCGAATATTTAAGTGAGATCAGAAAAAAGCGTTCTTAAACTGGTTTAAGTTTTTCTACGTCTGCGCGTTCGACCTTTGTCCTATCAATTTTTGATACCAGACAACCTAGTTTTTCACAGTCAACGATGGACAAAATGGAAACGCGGATTCAAATTCAAACGATTCAGCCACAGGCCTATAAAGCTATGTATGCTTTAGAAGGTTATTTGCAGACCAGCCAATTAACAAAGACGCATAAGGAACTCATCAAGATCAGGGCGTCGCAGATAAACGGTTGCGCATTCTGTCTGGCTATGCATACCAAAGATGCCCTGAAAGCCGGGGAGACCGCTGAGCGCATTTTTCTGCTGAGCGCCTGGAAAGAAACTCGCCTGTTTACGGAAGAAGAGAAAGTAGTTCTGGCCCTAACGGAAGAGATTACGCTCATTCAGAATCATGGCGTAGCTGATACTACTTACCAACGGGCCCTGGAGACCTTTGATGAGACCTACCTCGCCCAACTCATTATGGCCATTGTGACGATAAACGCCTGGAACCGGATTGCAATAAGCACTCGACTGGAGCCGTATCCGGCAGCTTGAGTTGGCTCGTCAAAGAAAAAGTGATAAATAACGCTGATGCTGTTTCAACGTACACAATAAAGTTGTTCCGGCTGCGTTTACTATTCGTTATGCTTTTCAAAAGCTCCGTGGGTAATTCCAGCGGAGCTTTTTTTATGCCTTAAAATCAATATAGGTAGGCTTGGTTCTCACCCCTTGACGTAAGCCGTCGGGGTCTGTTTGTAAAACTCCCGAAAGACCTTGGTGAAGTAGGATGGCGTTTCAAAGCCCACCAGATAAGCCGTTTCGGCCGCACTATGCCCCAACCGCAACAGATCGATGGCTTTGCGTAATCGATACTGACGGATCAACTCAACGGGCGACAGATGGGTCAGGTTGTGTACTTTCAGGTACAATGCTTTGCGGCTCATGGCCAGCTCGTCGGCCAGCCATTCGACGCTCAAGGTCGAGTCGTCCAGATGCTCGTCGATGAGTGTATACAACTTACGCAGAAACTGATCGCTCACCGTCTGCAACGGCGTAGTGCTATCGGGTTGGGCCAGTTGCTGGCGGTAATGTTCCTGTAGCCGCTGCTGCCGACTCAACAAGTTTCGTAACCGCAACCGGAGCTCGTCCAGATGAAAGGGTTTTGTTAAATAATCGTCGGCGCCCAGCGCCAGACCCTTTAGCCGGTGGGAGTCGCCCGCGCTGGCCGATAAGAGCACTAGCGGAATGTGGTCGGTTACGGGGTCGGCCTTCAGGCGCTCAATCAGGGCGTAGCCGTCCAGACGAGGCATCATTAGATCCGTAATGATGATCGAAGGCAGTTCCTCTTTGGCCAGTACCCAGCCGTCGTAGCCGTTGGCCGCTGATCGAACCCGGTAGGTAGTGGCCAGCTCCGCCACCATAAATTCCCGCAGTTCGGGGTTGTCTTCGATCACCAAAACCAACGGTGGTGCCTCGGCCGTGCCCGATGGGTTGGCAGACGCGGGTGTTGCGGGGAGCGTCGGCAAATCGACGAGCAACGAGGGCGATGCAACCGCCGGAGCCGTCTCATTCTCATTCGTCCGCTGGAGGGGCAGTTCCAGCACAAACTCCGTCCCAGACGTACCTGGTGGGCCATCGACCTGACTCTGGACGGTTATCTGGCCACCCAGCCGTAAGGTAAGTTCACGCACCAGCGAGAGGCTAATGCCCGTGCTATCGTTGGCCCGAATACGTTGGTTATCCCCCTCGTAATAGCGGTCAAAGACATGGGGAAGTTTATGGGCCGTAATCCCAATACCTGTATCGCGCACAGATAAGCGGGCCCCGGCAGACGTCTGGTAAAGCGAAACAGTAATGGTACCGGTGGGCGTAAACTGGATCGCATTCGTGAGCAAATTAGCGAGAATTGTTTCCCACTTGCCCGCATCGAACCGGTAGTATCCTGTAGGCATATCCGTTTGGTAGACCAGCGCCAGTTGCTTGATATCGGCTGAAGGCTTAAACAAGTCGACCACCTGCCCGACAAAACCGGGCAAGTCGCCCACTTGCTCGACGAGCTCCACCTGCCGGGCTTCAAGTTGGTTAATGGCCAGCAACTGGTTGAGCAGACGCAGTATTTGCCGGGCATTGCGCCGAACCGTAAGCAACTGCTGCTGCAGGGGAACCGATAAATCGGGAGCTTCCAGAAGCTTGTCGACCGGGGAAATGATAAGCGACAACGGCGACCGTAGTTCGTGCGTGATGTTGGTAAAAAAACGCGTCTTCATCGCATCGACAGCCTTCAGTTCCTGCGTTTCACGCAGTTGGTGAACGTAGCGGCTGGTCTTCTGGATAGTGGCTTCGAGGTCTTCGAAATTAATGGGCTTGGTAATGAAGTCGAACGCGCCACGGTTCATGGCGGTCCGAATGGTCGTCATATCGCCATAGGCCGTAATCATCACGGTACGCACCATCGGATTGATGTGCTGCAGCCGGTCCAGCAAGGTAAGGCCATCCATGCCGGGCATATTGATATCGCTCAATAAAAGATCAATATCGGGTTGCTCTTCCAGCAAACGCAGCGCCTGCCGGCCATCCTGCGCAAAAACAAACTCGTAGGTGCCGTTCTGAATGGATTGGCGGAAACGTTGTCGAAAGAGAACTTCCAGATCGACTTCGTCATCTACCAGGAGTATTTTGGTCTTCATGCGTTGGTCGTATACGAGTCGCTAAGGTACGAAAGGAAAGCCATCCGGATCGATTTATGGACGGCCTCCTTTGGTAAACCATTTCCGAACAGCGATCAACGAAAATACGGCAGGAAACGCTAACCTTGCCTAGTTCAGGGCGATTTGTCGGGCTGCCAGGCTAGGCTGCTGGGTGGCGAGTGTAATATTGTTAACGGTCGTATCGACGCCATTGCTGATGGACACCTGATAGACGCCATCGGGCAACGCACTTACATCCAGCCGCAGGCGGGCAATTTTCTGGCGTTTTCCCACCCGTTGGGCAAAGAGTTCTTTTCCGGCGCTGTTGGTCATACGAATCTCGACAGTTCCGCTGGTCTGTTTTTCGATAGCGATGTTGAGTTTACCTTCGGTGGTGGTGTACATCCCGCTTTTATAAGCCGCAGCTACCGTTGAATCAGCTTTCGATGGGCTAACGGCAGCGTTCGCAAACGAAGAGGAAAGACTAACCAGCGTTAAGGAAAAGGCAACGAGCAGGGGTTTGATGAGGGCTTTCATGGTAGTCGATGTTTGATTGGTTATCCGTTTTGGATAGGTCAAAGGTCGGCTACCGGGCGGGGAGCGGCTATCACAATTGAGTCAATCACTGGCACTTTTGTGACAGTCCCGCATCTGGGGTTATCGTTGCTTTATCTGCGCCATGAGAAGCCACTCATCGAGCGCCCAGCCAACTATTTTCTGGCCGATATGGAAAAACTGCCCGTATTATCCGAATACGCTAACGTAAAAGTAGTGCCGTCAATTGACCCGAAACGAACACCACTCTCCACAATGTCATAACCTGACCCACTGGACTTGCTGATACTTACCGATCCGAGATCACCACTCGAGGTTTGTCCATTGGTGGTCGTTGAAAGTGATATCGAAATCTGCGTATCACTATCTTTTACGACGTTCACGCTGCCAGTAACGCCCTGCTTGGGAATTACCGTAGCACCGTTATAAATAAAACTAGTCATTTGATAGGTGCCCGCTAATTCGGGCTCAGGGTCTTTCTTGTCTACTTTGCTGGGCAAACACGACGTCACGGCCAGCAATAAAAGAATAGCAATTCCTATATTTTTCATACGTCGACGGGGCTAGTGGTGCATCAACCAGGGATTAAAACAATACGTACAGCAGAATGACGGCGGCCGAAACCAGCCCGGCGATCATACCACCCAGGGCGAGTCCTTTGCCCTTAAAGCGCCCTGGTTCTTTGCGAATGCGGGTCAGGCTCAACGCGCCAAATACAATGGCAGCAGCCCCCAACAAGAAAGCCCCATAGCCGGTCAGTATAGCGAGTCCGCCGGTAGCAATGGAAACGATGGCGAAGGGATCCGTGCGCGGGCCGTCATCCTGCGAATTGGTCGGGCTGTTATACGATGTTCCGCCACCCGATGAACGGCTGGTCGATGGATTGGCCGCCGAAGTAAAGCGCTCTACATCGCCAGTCGAATATTTGATACTGAGTACATCCCGCTTGGAAATGGTGTAGTCTGGACCGTCGGGCCGCTCACATTTTTTATACTTGATCTCATTGACGCCCACTTCCTTTATTTTGGCCTCAATGACATCGCCATTACGAAGCACGATCTGATCGCATTGGGGCGGAACGGGTTTTGCCAAACGCGCCCGCTTCGAGGCATGCCGAACCGCAGGCTGGCTAATGGCCGATTCAACAGTGGACGCGAGAACGGGCTCTGTCGATGCTGCCCAAGCGGGTTTCGTTGACAGAGGCACCTCATCTTGTAGGGAGGCCGTCAGCAACGAGTCAGCCAATGGCTTTGGGGCAGGCGGATTGACCGCCAGCCGTTGGGCAGCCGGGTGGTAGGTAGGTGCCAGGTAAGCGGTGGAAGCCCGTTGGCAGGACATTGTGCCAACAAACGTCAGTAGAGCAACGAAGAAAACAGCAATCGAACGGGGAGTCAGCGTTTGCATAACGTAGGTACCAGGTGGCAGTTTGGATGGTGATTACCGTCAATCACCGAGGCAAAACTACCGGCTGGGTCCAGGGTGGACAATACCGCATTTGCATGATTTTGGCGAACGAACGGGTGAGTGCATGACCTATCGAATGGACCTGTAAGCCCTGTTGCCGGCTAGTTGACGCAGTCTCCTGTTGCTTTACTTTCGACCCAAATACTTATTTACGGCCTCGATTTTCGAATGGACCTGCAACTTCTCATAGATATTGAAGATGTGTTTGCGCACGGTCGTCGGGCTAATAAACAGTTCGCTGGCTACTTCTTTATGGCTATGCCCTTTTGCCAGCCGGTCCAGAATTTCGCGCTCGCGGGAGGTCAACACATCCAATTCGTTAGACGCCGATGGGCTCGTGTAAAACGAGCTGGCAATTTTTCGGGCAATGGTACTGCTCATGGGCGCGCCCCCTTCATGCAGTTCGGTAATGGCCTCCAGGAGTTTGTGGGGCGGGCTTCGTTTGAGGATATACGCGTTAGCACCGGCCTTGAGCGCATCAAAAACGGTTTCATCTTCGTCGTACATGGTACACATCATGAATTGCATATCAGGACAAAGGGGTTTTAACTGCCGAACGCAGTCGATGCCGTTCATACCGGGCAAATCAATATCCATGAGGACAACATCGACGCAATGGCTGGGTAAATACGCGAGCGCCGACTCGGCATTCTCAAACGTGGCCTGACAACTAAAGCCCTCGGCCCCATCGACCAGAATGGCCAGCGATTGCCGGATAGGCTCTTTATCTTCAACGATAGCGACCGTAATGGAGGTTTTCATCCGGCAATATTGACTTTTTTTCCCCGTCGATGCTATACTACGTTTGTAGTATTTTAGGGTCAGAAACGAGTGGGTACGGATACATAATTTTCACCTGCGTGCCAGTCGATGAGGGAAGAATGGTAAAGGTTCCGCCCGCTTCGGCCATCCGGTTCTGCATATTAGCCAGCCCATTTCGCAACCGGGTTTGTTCCGTTGGCGTAAAGCCGCGCCCGTTGTCACTCACTTCAATCAGCAGGCGGTCCGTTTCGGGCCGGATCCGGAGCGCTACCTGGGTGGCCTGGGCGTGTTTGACCACATTATTAAGTGCTTCCTTTACGGTCAGAAACACATTCCGGCGGTCGGCGCCCCGTATGGTGATCTCTTTAGGCGACTCGTTTACCTCCGTCTTTAAGGATAAGCTTGTGTTGTCGATAAACTCGCTGGCGTAAGCTCTGGTGTAGGCAATCAGCCCGTTGAGGCTATCATTTTTTGAATTCAACGACCAGATGATCTCATTCATGCTGGCCACCATGTCGGCCGAAATCGTCGAAATCTTCTCCACTTCGGGGATGATGGCCGTTCCCATACGTGTTTTCGCCACTTCGCTCAACAAACCAATGGCGGTCAGGGAAGCCCCCAGATCATCGTGCATTTCTTTAGCAATGCGCAGTCGTTCTTTCTGCTGCCCCTGTAGTTCCGATTGCACCACCGCCAGCGCATGTTCGTGTTCGGCAGCCAGCAACGCATTATCGGCCGTTCGCTGGCGCTGACGTGTATACAAATAAGCGAACACCAGCCCGCTCACGATCACGACTCCAACTAAAGACGCAATCAACAGCCATAAGTTCTGCCGCTGACGCGCCTGCTCCAATCGGCTGATCTGACGCTGTTTCTCGGCCAGTTTCTGGCCTGCCTCGGCCTGCCGGAGCTTCAGTTCGTAGTCTTCCAGGAGCGTTTTTGCTTCTAGCGTCGAGAGTGAATCTTTCGTCTGCATGTACTGATCATACCACGGAATCGCATCTTTATACCGGCCCAGTCCGAGGTTCGCATTGGCATATTCGCGGTAAATATTCCGAAACTCGGACAACCCTACTTTGTGCTGTTTTGCCAGGGCATAGGCTTTGTCGAGCAACGATTTGGCCTGTTTATATTGCTTCAGTTCGTTATAGGTTTCGGCCAGTCCGGCCAGCAAATGCAGTTCCTGAAGCGGATTGTTCAACTGCCGGTTCATCCGCAGGGCCTCCTGGTAATAATAGAGCGATGAATCGAAGTGCACCAGTTCTTTGTGCAGGTTCGCCAGATTTCCATACAGGCTAGCCACTATGTGCCGGTCCCGGCCTGGGTCGAGCAGGGCTTTTGCTTTCTGGTAATAGGCCAGCCCTCGTTTCAACTGGTTCTGTTTGACGTAAATGGCGGCCATACTCTGATAATCCAGCGAGATATCCTGATCGGAACTTTTGGCCAGCCGATCATTGGTGAGTGCCCGATCAAAATAAAGCAGCGCCTGCGGATAAAGCTTCTCCGATTCATACATCAGGCCCAGGTTCTGGTAAAGAACCGCGGCTTTTCGGCGATTCTTATGCCCCAGCATAAACGGGGCCGCCTGCTTGAAATGCAGAATGGCCTCTTTGTTTTTGCCCTGCCATTTAACCGACTGCGCGATGGCAAAGTGGCAAAGACTCCGGTACTGTTCCGACGTATCCCGCATGGCTTTCTGTAATCCTTCCGTAGCCAGCTTGTACGATTCATCATGGTGACCCAGTATATCGAGCAGATACGTGATCAACCGAATACTCTCGAAGTAGCCTTTTGTATACCCGATTTTGCTGGAGAATGACAAAGCTTTTCGATAATTGCGGAGGGCTGTTTCGGGTTGTTGCATTTCGATGGCTTCTGCCTTTTTCAGCAGCGTCATCACATAGCTGGTATCGGTGGGATTGGGAACCCCCTGACTGAAGCTACGACCGGTATAAATAAGTAGAAAACAAACAAACAGCAGGCCTTGTCTGACTAGCATTCGTGTGATCATTACGGAGAACGTTGATGCACAAAGATACAGGGCAACCTGCTTATTAACGAACCGGATCAACCGGTTGCCGCACGCTCATCTTGTACGTTGCCAACGCCAGCATTTACTACCTTTAACTCAAGTTGCGCGATACGTTTATATATTAGCCTATTCTCAGCTCCTGTACAACCACTTCTGCAACTTACCCGGCACGTTAATGACCGATTAAATGTTGCCAGCAGATTAGCGAATGTTAAACAATTAGAAATCAACTGAAGTCTATTTCTTATGGAAACGAACAACGTAAAGCAAATCCACGACTTCGACCAAAGCATCTGGCTCGATTTCATTGACCGGAAGATCATGAACACCGGCGAACTGCAAAAACTCATCGACGAAGACGGCGTTCGGGGCATCACCTCCAACCCGGCCATTTTCGAAAAAGCGATCAGCAGCAGCAGTGACTACGATGCCGACATTGCTCAGCTCGCGCAGGGCAATCTGAGCAATGAAGACCTGTTTTACACCCTGGCGGTGAGCGATATCAAACGGGCAGCCGATATTTTCCGGCCTACGTACGATGAGGAAGTGGTAGGCGCTGACGGTTACGTGAGCCTGGAAGTGTCGCCTTTTCTGGCCCGGGATACCGAAGGAACCATTGCCCAGGCGCTTAAGCTCTGGAAAACGGTGGAGCGCGACAACGTAATGATTAAAATTCCAGGAACGGCCGAAGGCTTGCCCGCCATTCAACACTGTATCTCGGAAGGTCTGAATATCAACGTTACGCTGCTGTTCAGCCTGGAGCGCTACGAAGCCGTGACCAACGCCTACATTACAGGCCTGGAAATGCGGGATCAGGCGGGATTGCCTATCAATAAAATCGCATCGGTTGCCAGCTTTTTCCTGAGCCGGATCGATACGCTGATCGATCCGATGCTCCCCGAAAAAGGGCTGGCCGATCTGAAAGGAGAAGTGGCCATTGCCTCGGCCAAGAAAGCTTATGAGATCTACAAACGGGTGTTCAACAGCGACCGTTTCCTCAAATTAGCGGCCAAAGGTGCTACACCCCAACGGTTGTTATGGGCCAGCACGGGCAGCAAAGATCCATCGTTCTCCGATGTCAAATACCTGGAGGCACTCATTGGCCCCAAAACCGTCAACACGGTTCCGATGGATGCGCTGGTGGCGTTCCGTGATCATGGCGTAGCGGCCAATCGACTGGAAGATGACCTCGACAAAGCAACCCAAACGCTGCAACGGCTGGCCGACGCGGGGATCGACCTTGCGGCACTCACCCAACAGCTGGAGGATGAGGGTATCGAGAAATTTAATGCGCCTTACCAGAAACTGCTGGATGCCATCGAAACCCAACGCACCAAAGCCCTGGCGTAGCTCCGTTGTTCATGAAAACGCCTGAATTGAAAATTTTGCTCTTCGACATCGGCGGTGTTCTGCTCAACAATGCCTGGGGGCATGAGTCGCGCCGGAAAGCCGCCGATTTGTTTACACTCGACTACGAGGAGATGAACGTGCTGCATAACTTCATTTTCTCGACCTACGAGACAGGAAAAATTACCCTGGATGAATATCTGGACACGGTCGTGTTCAACCATGCGCGCGATTTTAGTCGGGAAGAATTCAAGGATTTCATGTTTGCTCAATCGGTTGAGTTGCCCAATATGCTGGCCTGGCTTACGGCCTGGAAACAAAACCACTGCGGATTTCGTATTTTTGCCGTGAACAACGAAGGTCGCGAGCTAAACCAGTACCGGATCAACACGTTCAATTTACATCAGGTCTTCGACGCGTTTATTTCATCGAGTGAAGTCGGTATGGTTAAACCAGACCCAAATATCTGGCGGCTGGCCATGGGGATTGCCCAGGCCCAGCCAGAGCAATGTGTCTATTTCGACGACCGGCTGATGCTGGCACGGGCGGCTCGTAAGCTGGGGATCCGGGCTTATCACCACCAATCATTTGATGAAACCAGACAAATTCTCGAAGCTCTCTCCCATTCACCCCTTTCTGATTATGAATACCAATTCAACCAGTGATCAATTAACGTTTGGCATGATTGGCCTCGGTACGATGGGCCGCAATTTATTGCTGAACATGGCCGACCACGGATTTTCTGTGGCAGGTTATGACAAAAATCCGGCTCAGTCGGAACTGCTCGAAAAGGCCTGGGCCAATGATGCCGGCGAATCCAAGACAGTAGTAAAAGGATTTACGGACATCAGCGCCTTTGTGGGTAGTCTCAAAAGTCCCCGTGCCATTATGATGCTGGTTCCGGCCGGTCCGATTGTCGACAGCGTCGTTGCTGAATTGCTGCCTTTGCTCGATAAGGGCGATATTATCATCGACGGTGGGAACTCGCACTTTACCGATACAATGCGTCGCGATAAGGCACTCGAAGCTGAGGGATACCACTTTTTCGGGATGGGGATTTCGGGGGGAGAAGAAGGGGCGCGTCGTGGACCAAGCATGATGCCCGGTGGTGACAAAACGGCTTATGAGTTCGTTAAGCCGGTCTTAAATGCCGTAGCGGCCAAGGTGAACGGCGATCCCTGCGTGACTTACATTGGCCCCGGTGCAGCCGGCCACTTCGTTAAAATGGTTCACAATGGCATCGAGTACGCCGTTATGCAACTCATTGCCGAAACCTATGAGGTATTGCGCAAGGGACTAAAAATGGACAATGCGGCCATTGGGCAGGTATTCACCGATTGGAACGCGGGCCGTCTGCAATCGTTTCTGCTCGAAGTGACCAGCGATATTTTCAAGTACCACGAACCCGGCGAAACGCAATTGCTCCTCGACAGCATCAAAGACGAGGCCCGCGCGAAGGGAACCGGCAAATGGACGTCGCAGGTGGCGATGGATCTGGTAACGCCAATTCCAGCCATCGATAGTGCGGTATCCATGCGTGACTTATCGAAATACAAGGCGTGGCGCGTGCAGGCCGCCGGTATGTACGGCGACGAAATTGCCCCGCTGGCTGTCGATAAAGACGCGTTTCTGGCCAGTCTGGAGCAAGCCTTCTTCTTCTCGATGATCACGACCTACGCGCAGGGTATGCACCTGCTGGCGTCGGCATCGGAGCAATATTCCTACGATCTGAACCTGGCCGAGATCACGAAAATATGGCGTGGCGGCTGCATCATCCGGGCTGCGTTCCTGGAAACGATGCTGAGCGCCTACCAGGCCGATTCGTCGCTCAAACACCTGCTGCTGGCACCTGCCGTACAGGCCATTATTCAGGAAACAGTTCCTGGCATTCGTACGGTTGTCGGTACGGCAGTGGCGGCTGGTATTGCGGTACCAACCTATGCGACGTCGGTCAGTTATTTCGATGCGTTCCGGTCGGCCAACATGCCCTCGAACCTGATTCAGGCCCAGCGCGATTATTTTGGTGCACACACGTTCGAGCTCATCGGTAAGGAAGGCGTTTTCCACGCCCAATGGCAGGGTAAAGAAGCAACGAACCCTTAAGGGTAACTGCTTAAGCTAAGTAGTTTATTACCAGATCATTGTTAAGTATTTTGTCATCCTGACGAAGGAGGAATCTTAGCCTCTCCCAATTCTGAAGTAGAGACACATTAAGATCCCTCCTTCGTCGGAATGACAAAAAATGGCATTAAGAAACTATCCCATTAAATTGAGCTATCATCCACAATAGGCGTGTTGAAACGAGGCCCCAATACGCCTATAAAATCAGGTCACTCGACGGCTGTTGCGTCTAGCGCCTGTTCCTTCAACCAATCATAAATGGCGCGTTGAGCGCGTACCTGCGGTGCCTCGGGATCACGAATGGGCTGGTTATGACCCTGCTCATCAATCAGGCAGGCTTTAGTGTTGTCGGCCAGTTGATACGCAATAACTTGCCGAAGCTCGTTTTGTACCTGTGGGTCATAGACGGGAAAACCCACTTCTACCCGGTGATACAGGTTTCGCTGCATCCAGTCGGCGGAGGCCAGATACATTTCTTCTTCACCGTTGTTGTAAAAAATGGCGACCCGGGCATGTTCGAGGTACCCGTCGACCAACCGGATCACTCGAATCGTTTCGCTCATACCGACCACGCCCGGCACCAGGCAGCAAATTCCCCGAATCAATAGATTTATGGTTACCCCGGCGCGGCTGGCTTCATACAGCTTGTCGATCATGGTTTGATCTTCGAGCCCATTTAGTTTGAGCGTCATGTGGGCCCGTCTGCCCTTATGCGCATGGTGAATTTCCCGCTCGATCATATCCAGATACCGTTTCTGAAGGGTAAAGGGCGATACCAGCAGATGGTGCAACTTCCCAACGTCTTTTTGCTTGGCCAGAAAGTCAAATACCTGCCCCAGTTCACGTACGATGGGTTTATACCTCGTCATTAGGCCATGATCGCCGTAAATTTCGGCAGTTGTTTCGTTGAAATTACCCGTAGCCAGATACGCATACTGTATCCGTTTGGCTTTGGCTGATGGCTTTCGGCGTTTGATCAGGGCAATTTTAGCGTGCACCTTCACGCCCGGCAAACTATAAATAATGCGGACACCAGCGGCCTCCATCGCTTCGGCCCAACGCAGGTTGTTTGCCTCATCGAACCGGGCTTTTACCTCAACGAATACACTCACCTGCTTGCCGTTATGCGCGGCACTCATCAGCGCATTGGCGATCAGCGAGTCGGAAGCGATGCGGTAGAGGGCCACGTCGATCTGGTAGACCAGCGGATCGATGGCGGCCTCGTTGAAAAAGCGCAGGACGTACTCATACGACTGGTACGGGAAGTGCAGAATACGATCCCGTTCGTCGATGGCGGCAAAGATGGAGTCATGCGCATCCAGTTCGGGCTTTAACAGCGGTAGCAGCACGGGCGAGGCTATATTCGGCCCTTTAGGCATGGGCAGCTTGAGTAGCGCACTCAGACTATGGTAGCGGCCACCCGCCTGTAATTCTTCGGGTTTGAGATCGAACAGGCTGATAAACAAGGCAATCAAATCAGCGGGTGCGTTGCCGTCGTAGAGAAAACGAACCGGCGGTGCGGTCTTTCGTTTTTTAAGCTGTCGCTTGATCTTCCGCACCAGATTGCCGTGATACTCATCTTTGATATCAATGTCTTCGGAGCGATTGAGCTTAAAACTAAAGCAACCCGTTACCTCATAGCCTGGAAAGACAATCGCCAGGTTAGCCCGGATCACATCGTCCAGAAAAGCGAAATACTGCTTGTCGGCAATGGAACTGAGCGGAACAAAACGGGGTAACTTATCGGCCGGGATATTGAGGTACGCGTACAACGTGTCATTAGGCATCGGTTCGGCCTGGTCAGGTTGGCTGGCGTCCCGTTGGTTACCGGTTTTAGGCCGTAAGGTCAGGGCAAAATAGAGCTGCTGACTATCCAGAAAAGGAAGCCGGTTCTTGCGCTTGGCCTTCCGAAGGGAGCCAATAAATACCGGTTGCAGATACGACAGCACCGTACTCCGAAAAAAGCGTTCCTGCTCGTGTCGGTGTACTTCGGGCAGTGCTTCCTGCTGGTACAAAACAAGCCCATGCTCCTGCAGCCGGGGTAGCAGCTCATCATGGAAAACCGCTCGGTATTGTTCCTGCTGCTGGGCCACCATGCCGAGCACCTGCGTGAGTGTTTGCTGGGGATCGGTGAGCAACCGCCGGGTTATCTTTTTCTCCCGAAATCGGATCAAACTACGAAGAGCGCTCACCCGAACGCGGAAAAACTCATCGAGATTAGCTGAGTAAATAGCGAGAAATTTGACCCGATCTGCCAAGGGCACCTGCTCATCAGCCGCTTCCATCAACACCCGGCCATTAAACGCCAGCCAGCTTATATCCCGGTCTATATATCGATTCTTGGGTTCCATAGATAATCAGAGGTCATTCACGAGAATACTATCAGTACAACTGCCTGCAACGGGTTTGGCCCATTGGATACGTCAACAAATTGTTATGTTTCTTAACGAGCGAGTGATTGGGTGTGTTAACCGATCATTCATACCCAGGAAATAAGCCAATGAAAAATGATCGATTGGCGGCAGTTGTTTGCCTGCACCAGCCTGTAGTTATCGAGGATTGTCTGGGCCTAGTCCCAACCGCGCACCGTTCTGACTTAGCCATAAAAATTACAATCATCCGGAACTACGTGGTCAGGGTTTGTAAGCGTAAGGTCCGGTGAATTATCAGTCAGAAGCCGATGATGGGGAGATCAGAGGCTGATTTTCCTTTTGGTATCAGTAGCGTTCATCTTCTTTTAACGGCACACGTAGTGATTTAATGCTCCCTTAACACGCCTGGCCGTATCTTAGTACGTGAATCAACGCTTACTCTTTACCCATGAAAGTTTCCCTTGCTCTGGTTGGTTTCTGGCTCTTTACGGCGCTGATACCAGCGAATTTTGACAGCTTAAAACTCAATCAGATTCAGTGTATTGGCTCGCATAACAGCTACAAACAAGCCATTGACCCAGCCTTGTTCAGCCTGCTGAAACGAACCGACTCCCTGCGGTTCAAGGCCATCGAGTACAGCCACATTGGCCTGACCGACCAATTGAACCTTGGCTTACAAAATCTTGAAATTGATGTGTACGCCGACGCAAAAGGGGGCAAATACGCGCACCCCCTAGGTCTTGTGCTCGCCAAAGGTCAGCAGCCGTACGATGTAGACGGGGTCATGACTGAACCAGGGTTTAAAGTATTTCACATTCAGGACATTGATTTTAGAAGCAACTGCCCAACCTTCAAAGGATGTCTGGCCGAGTTGAAACGCTGGTCGGATGCTCACCCGAATCATTATCCGGTTTTTATTACGATGAACGCGAAAGACGACACCATCAAAAAACCCGGATTCGCCATCCCCGAGCCATTCACAGCGCCCGTTTATAACCAACTGGATAGCGTTATACTGGCGGGTTTGGGCCGTTCGAAATTAATTACGCCCGATAATGTGCGGGGAACGATGCCAACTCTGGAGGCTGCAGTGCTGGCCGGAAACTGGCCGACCATGCAATCGGCAAAAGGCAAGTTCCTGTTTGTTCTTGATGAAACGGGCTCAAAACGGGCGGCTTACATTGCCGGCCACCCGTCGCTGAAAAATCGGGTTCTCTTCACGAACTCCGAACCCGCTACCCCCGAAGCAGCTTTTGTTATTTTGAATAACTCAATTGAGGACCAGAGCCAGATTCAGGCCCTGGTGAAGAAAGGCTATCTTGTTCGGACCCGTGCCGATTCGGATACGAAACAGGCCCGGCTGAATGACAAACGTGCTTTTGAGGCCGCCTGCCGTTCAGGGGCGCAGATCATAACCACCGATTATTACGCCAGGAGTAAGTTCTTTCCATCCGACTATACCGTCCAGTTTGCCGATGGCACTTACCTGCGCCCGAATCCAGCAAGTCACTGACGGATCTGTCTGCTCGTTTTTATCCGTACGATTTCCAGAAAAACGTGAGGGGTCGGTTTTTGAAAACCGACCCCTCACCATAAGATTACCTGCTACCTTATACCTGACGATGAAGGGCATTAGGAGCCGACTGGGCCAACTCGCGCTCAACGGCAAGGGCGAAGGCATTTTTATCCGACTTTCTGTACTGGTCCAGAGAGGTAGCGCCTGATGGCGGCACAAACCCAATGTGAGCCCGCAAACAGGCGTCCCATAAAACAGGGTTCGATTGTATTTTATATTGACGAAGGGGTGTATCGGCCCCGAACCAAAGGCCAATAATGTTGCTTGCTGTTACTTTTAATTGATGGGCCATTCCCTGATCTGTTTAGTGGTTATGGATAGATGTCCTAACACTTATTCAATAAATACAACGTTGCATTCCTGATTTTAGTCAACATTACCCGGCGGAATCAACCCACTGAACCGGTAAGAAGTTTTCAAATAAGCTTTGGCAATTGACCGAATGGAATCCAGACTGCTGCCGGTTACGGGTTTACCAGCATGGTCATAGGGGATGGATTCATCGGTTAGCGCATCGTAAATTCCCTGCGGAGTCAGGTCATCATCTTCATAGCCCCAGAATAGAAAATCGAGCGCATCAATCAAACTGTCGAATCCGACGCCGGTTGCAGTTTGAAGCTGATTATAAACGGCGATAAAGCGCATAGGTAGTTAATTACGTTGAGCCACAAAAGTAACGGGTTCCCGGGCAGAGGGTGTTACGGATTCGTTATGAAACGGGGGGTCTGATTTCCAATTCGCTAACGGTAGGATAATGATCGGGCAAATTCCTTTTTACCTGTACAAGAAGTCGTTTATACGGTAACCTCTCTCCTTCTTGAGTTGCGAAATAGCCTCTTCATTCTAAAATTTAATATTCGCATAACGAACCACTGTCATCGGTTACATATGGATAATGTAAGGTCCTTTAGCTTTGCTGGTACTATTAGACCATATAGCCGACTATGAGATTTTCACATTTACCTCTTTCGTTCGTCATCGCTGCCGGGATTGCTGTTACGGCTTGTGAAGACCACCGTCTGCCTGCCATTATTTCTTACCCCGCCTTTGCCGAAGCCTCCGATCCAAAGGTATTAGCGACCTCCCCCAACGGCACGGTCATTTATAACGGCGGCTTTGGCTCAGCTATCGCGGGCGACCCGCTCGATCCAGCCGTTTTTTACTTATTAACTGATCGCGGGCCGAACGCTGCCGGGTCAGTCGCCAACTCGATCATTTTTGGGAAAGCCGATTTCACGCCCCAGGTTGGGAAATTCCGGGTCGTGGGCAACCAGTTAGTGCTTGAGCAAACCATTTTACTCAAAAACGCAGCCGGTCAATTACTCACAGGCCTGCCAAATCCTGTTGGGCAGGGAAATACGGGCGAAATCGCCCTCGACCTGAATGGCAAAACCATTGCACCCAATGCTGATGGAATCGACTCCGAAGGACTGGCGCTGTCGTCGGATGGAACGTTTTGGGTGAGCGATGAATATGGGCCTCACATTGTACACTTCGACGCCAGTGGCAATACCATCGAGCGGATTAATCCCTTCGGATCGGGTACGGGTGGCCGTACGCTCCCTAAAGTTCTGGCCCGTCGTCGACCCAATCGGGGCATGGAAGGGCTGACGATTACACCCGACGGCAAAACGCTGGTCGGCCTGATGCAGTCGCCCATGTACAATCCATCATCGGCGGCCGTTTCGGGCTCAACAGTCATCCGAGTTGTTACTTTTGACATCGCCAGCGGAGCCACGAAGCAGTATGTGTACCTGATGGAGAATGCCAGCCTGACGGGTTGCAGCGAAATTGCGGCAATTACGGCCACGACGTTCCTGGCCATTGAGCGGGATGGCGATTATGGCGGAAATCCGGTGAAGCCATCGACGTTTAAGCGGGTGTATAAATTCGATCTGGCGGGCGCAACCGATATATCGGACCCAACCAATAGCGACAGTGGTAAATTGTACAATGGCTTAACCGTTGAGCAACTCAAAGACAAGGCAGGCCTTCAGAACGCCGGGATTATCCCCGTTACCAAAACGCTGGTCTTTGATTTATTAACTAATATTTCGCCCGTTTATCCGCACGATAAGGCCGAAGGAATTTCGCTGATTGGCTCGAATCGACTGGCCATTTCGAATGATGACGATTTCGGCGTTGTCGATAATGGGCAGAATGGGTTTACTACAAAGATTTTACCGGCTACCGGTCAGGTGGACCGTAATCGCATTTACTTTGTCACCTTACCTACACCGCTCAAATAAGCGATTCCTGTACTCACTGAAAATTAACAATAGAGGCATGGCCTTCGCTAATCAGCGAAGGCCATGCCTCTATTGTTAATCAAAACTATTCGGGCTGCCTAAAAGTAAGGTTATCAGCCTAGCTTTCTTTCTCTTCTGCTTTAACAACGTTCAGGTCTACGGTTGGCGCAGCATGGTGTTTCTTTTCTTTTTTTATCTGTTTCACCAGTCGCTTAGCCAGTTTCTTCGTCGATTTCTCAATCGTTTTCTTGAACTTTTTCGACTGCTCAGTTGACTCGCTTAACTTTGCTTCAACAGCGGTTGCCAATTGATGGGCGAGCGCTTTAGTAGATGATTTCATATGTACGTTTTGTGGGCCCTGAGACCCAGGAAAAAAATTTACAAAGAAATACGAATAAAAAGTCAGAAACGAAAGGTCTATATTAAATATTTGTTATCATTTTACTCACTTTTTGTAGCTATTCATTCAACCGAACAACCGACCTTTATATTGATTATCAACTAGTTATTAACTAATAAACCTTCAAATTTGTTAATTTAGTGAGTACAGGTTCTCAAGCCTGCCCGGTGCGGTTTCTTAATCAGACCCCACGGCAAAGACGCTGACTTAGGTAATGCTCTGGTTGGTAAAAACCAGCTATAAACTCCTTTATTTGGACGCTACCGAGAGCTGGATTTTACGAAGCCATGGCTTCTTCTGCCGCTTTTTTCACAATGGCCAGGTCATTCACGCCCTTAAAGCCACTGAAGCCACATGAGATCCGGGTTTCGGCATCCAATTGTATCGGCTGACCACCCTCCCAGCCCATCAAATCGGGAAGTTCGATGCCGAAATCTTTATAATTGAGCTGGTCCGAAAACACCAACCGTTCATACTCCCCGGTTTTGTAGCCGGTTATCCAGACCTGTGATGCCTTGCGGTAGGCCACGTCATAAAAGCTTCGTCCTCTTACTTTATCGTCACCCCAGATCTTTCCGTAAATCCTCCCGGCGTCGTCGATCAGACAAACCGCCACGTTGCCATCTGAAATGCGCCAGTCGACGTCACTGCTTCTATAGGCGGGTATTTGAGCCGATATACTGTCAAACAATTTATTGATTACCTCCTGTAGCTTCTCGTTACTCATGGACACCATTGTTTACAAGTCTTGCTTATACTACCAGATTCAGGGCCAGCACACCCAGTAAGCCAACAATGGACACAATCGTTTCCATCAGCGACCATGTTCGGATCGTCTGCCCGATCGTCAGGTTGAAATACTCCTTGAATAACCAGAATCCTCCATCGTTGATGTGCGAAAACATCAGGCTTCCCGAGCCAATGGCCAGCACCATCAACTCCGGTTTTATGGCCTGCGATTGCAGCAATGGTAACACAATGCCCACCGTTGTGAGGCCCGCCACCGTGGCTGAACCGACGCATACACGAATGAACGCAGCAATGCCCCAACCCAGTAATAACGGCGGAATGGCCGCATCAGCCAGCAAGCTCCCGATGTATTTGCTGGTGCCACTATCCCCAAAAACCTGCTTTAACGCCCCTGCCCCCGCAATGACCAGCAGAATCGGAGCAATGGCTTTAACGGCTTCTTCCATGTCTTTGGTAATGGCCTTCACGCTCTGGCCCTGCCGGATACCCAGCGCATACATAGCCGTTAGCACCGATATGAGCATCCCGATATAAGGCTCGGCCAGCAGTGTTACCACGGTTTTGAGGGGCGACTCGCCGGGCATTGCGTTTTTCAGCGGACCAAAAGTAGTGAGTAGCAACACGGGTAGCAGAGCGACGAAAAAACTGATGGCTGCACCCGGTAACTGATGGTCAGGAATGTCGCGATTGTTGAACAACTCCCGGTTGGGTGTCGCTTTAATATTGACGAGTGTTTTTCCAAACAACGGACCGGCAATGATGATGGCCGGAATGGCAACGATGATCCCGTAAAGCAGTGTCTGCCCAATATTAGCGTTCAACTGGCCCGCCACGGCCGATGGCGATGGATGCGGTGGCAAATAGCCATGCGCTACGGAAAGCGCCGACAGCATAGGAACCGCCACCGACATCAGCGGCAGACGTGATGAAGCCGCAATGGTGAAAATCAAGGGGACAACAATAATAAACCCGGCATTATAAAACAGCGGAATACCGATCACAAAGCCCGCCAACGCGAGTCCCCAGCGAATGTTCCTGATCCCAAACCAGCCAATCAGCACATCGGTGATTCGGCGGGCAGCCCCACTCTCAGCCACTAATCGCCCCAGCATAGCCCCGAAGCCAATAATCAGTACCAGTTCGCCCAGTGTACCGCCAATACCCGTCTGGATGGATTTCCCGACGGCCACTACATCCATGCCGGATGCCAGACCGATTCCCAGCGAGACGATAACAAACGAAATGAAGGTATCTAAACGGACAAAGGCAACTAAAAAGACAAGGGTTATAATACCGACCAAGGTTAAAATAAGGGGCATAGGTTGCGGTGGGTTTACTTTTCGTTGAAAGACAAAGCGTATTGAGCCAATTTATCTACTTCATTGGCCAGCGAATTGGTCAGATCAAAAGGTACTACGTGCAAACGCGTATCGGCATCGTACTCAAATACAGGAAGCGGCTTAGCGAAGGTTTCATTGACCGGATAGATCAAAAATAGGTCGTCGGCAGCATACTTTTTACCATAGGCGTACAATTGATACATATCCGCCTGCTCAATGCCATAATTTCCCGCGCTCATTTGGCCGCCCGGCACCTGCCCATTCACCCGCTTCCACTTCGTATCCAGCACAAATGTCCGGTCGCTATGGTGAATAATAATGTCTGGACGTAGTTTGAATTTAGGCGACCCGACATGCTCATCCACTAAATGCACAGACGACTCCTGCACCCTAACCTTATCGGCGCCGGGCCAGTGGGTCCGAATGCCGTGGGCGACGTAATCTTCAAATACCTGTTCCATTGGAAAGAGCAGAGACAGGCTCGGCGTTTTACCCGTTTTCACACCCAGGCCCTGTCTCAGCAACAGGGTTTTCGCCCAAAGCAAAGCTGCTTCGTAACGAGCGAACAGGCGGCTGCTTCGCTGGATGGCAGTCAGATCGTCCGGAACGGAATCCGAAACGGGCACATCGTCCAGTACCCATAGCAGTTGTTGAATACGGCGCTGATTGGCCCCATACCTCGTTCGGTTTGCCAGGTAAAGCAGGGTCGATTTCAGGATACGGTTTGGCGGTACGTTAGCGGTTAGCTCGTCGTACACAACCGCCAGCCGTTCAGCATGGTAGCTGTTTTCGCGTAGCTGCCGGGTAGCCTGAAAACGGCCCTTCCAGAAACGCTCATTGCTTTCGACGGAAACGTAAGCTTGCTGGATACCCTGCTGCGCCAACGGTTCTACCGTATCAAGAAAGGCCGTGATGAATATTTCCCATAAAGGCAAGTGAACAGCCTTCGACTGCCCCCTGCGCAACGTCCGAAACGGGCTGTGGCGCAGGTATCGAAGCATGTTAAGCAACAGCGGCCGGGACTGGGATTGCTGCTCGATTTTTGGTAAAATCTCAAGCATGTTTCCATCGGGTAGGAGAAGTAGCCCGACGTAATGACGGACCCGAATAAACTCCGCTCCTTTCAGCACCGTAAAGGTGAATAGCCCATCGGCGTTTTCGTTTTCAAACACGAATTGGCGAAGGGCGTTAAACGCCGTTTCAGGCACGCCTACGCTGCCCAACATCGGCTCCGTCACGGAATTTAAAGTTCCAATCAGGCTGTTTTCGGTAACCGAAAGAATTGTAGCCATATTTTTTAATATGGAGCTTTATGTATGCGTATCAGTTACTTACTCTCGGTAGGTTGGTAAGCCCGGATGCCCTGTTGATTGAGGCCAAATAGTAGTGTTTTACCTATTGGTAATACGCTTCGTACATCGCCCGACAGCCGGAAACCAGCCTGCTGTTGCGGCACAGCAGAGAAACCTCCCCGGCCATCCCCCCGCAGCAATAGCCCAGCGTTTGCATCGGCCCGGCCAAAGCGCAGGCGAGTCTGGGCGGTATTGCCGCAAAGTAACAGGTCTTTGTGGCCATCCTGATCGAAGTCCAGCGTCGTCAGGGTAAAGACGGGCGACTCCTGAACAGACAAGGGCAACGGTTTCTCGACCAGCTTACCGGTGGGTGTACTGGCAAAATAGGTTGTTGTCAGTTGATTCGCCGTCAGCTTGTTCGTTCCGCTCAGCTCGGCATCGGTAAAGACATCAGCCAGTGTGGCGTTCGAATAGCTATCGTAGTTGGTGAATCGGTGACGCAACATGCCGAGCTGATCCAACAGTTCGTCGCGGGTGGCATGCGGGTACGATTTGCCCTGTACATACAGGCACAGAATCGGATCTACTTTGCCGTTGTTATCGAAGTCTTTGTAGATCAACTCGGCGGGTTCTTTGTCACTGGCTCGGCCTTGGGTGTTAAGCCCCTGATTCCCAACAACCAGATCGGGGCGACCGTCGCCATTGAAATCATCGACCAGCAGTTTGTTCCACCATCCCCGATATTCCTTCTCAAAATATGTTTTTGTTTGATCGGTTAGCTGACCAGTACCGTTTGTTAGTCCAAGTACCGTAATTGGCATCCACTCGCCAACAATTGCTAACTCAGGTTTGCGGTCGTTGTTCAGGTCAATCCAGGCGGCATCCGTCACCATACCCAGGCTCGAAAGTATAGGGGCCAATGTCGCCGTTTGATTAGCAAAACTGGGCTGGCCACCTCGCGTTTTCGTCGCGTTGATCAATAGGTAGCTGGGGGGCGTTTCGGGGTAGCGGCCGGGAACAACGCGCCCACCCACGAACAGGTCCGGCCGACCGTCGCCATTTACGTCGGCTACCCGGACACAGCTTTTACTGCTGCGCATAACAGGCAATGCGCCGGGGCTTTTAGTAAACTTACCTTTGCCATCATTGAGGTAGAGCCGATCCTGTAAGTTCGGATCATCGGGCTGAAAATTATCATAGCCGCCACTGCAAACATAGAGATCAGGAAACCCATCGGCATTGGCGTCGAAGAAAACAGCATCGGCATCGTTGCTCTGTTTATCGGCGTCAAAAGCGGGTTGCGCCAGCCGACTAAACTGCCCCGACGCCTGTTGAATAAACAGTGCCCCCGCCTGCCCGTTGCCTCCTCCGGCATACAGATCCTCCCGACCATCGCCATTGACATCGGCCTTGACCAGACACGGGCCATTGAACGATTGCGCATTGACGAGCAGGGGTTGTCGCTTAAAATCGTTGATCTGCTTGACGGGGTCGGCAAATGCAACCGGAGAACTTACCTCTTTAAAAAGCGCCGGTACCGGTCGAGGAGTTTTATACGTTGACCGAGCCTCTTTTTCGTCCAGTTTCAGTAGCTGATCCGAATGTACGTTTGTTAGTACCTGCTGCTTCCCCGTTGGCCATACAATGCGCAGCGAGTCAATAACGGGATCAGCGCCCAGGCCAAAATGCAACCGGGGTGACACACTCGATTGATAGCCCTGCGTTGGCATCTGCTCCACATATTGCTGACGTCCTTTTCGGTAGAGCATTAGTTTGGCACCTACGCCCTGTGTGTTGGCTCCACTCCCAACGAGTTGTATGGCCAGATAATGGTGCTTGCGCTCCTTGTTGGCTTCGTTCTGAAAAACAAAGGCGGGCTGGTTTGTATTGTTGACGACGAGGTCCAGATCACCGTCGTTGTCCAGATCGGCATAGGCTGCGCCGGTACTGTTCGAATGCTGCGTTAACCCCCAGGCCACCCCGACATTGGAAAAAGTTACCTCATCCGTCTGACTACCGCGATTCTGAAACATGTAGTTCACTACATTTGACGAAGGTATGCGGTGAACCAGTTCCAGAACATCTTCGCGTCGAAAATTCGCCGGGCGATTTTTCATGTAGTCAGTCATATATTTCAGGAAATCCTGATTGGTATAGTCCCGTACGTAACCATTGGTTACGTACAAGTCTTTCCATCCATCGTTATCATAATCGGCCAGCAAGGGCGACCAGCTCCAGTCGGTGTTTGAGATGCCCGCTAGCTGGCCTATTTCACTAAAGTAAGGCGTGGATGATGCGGCATTTTTTTTGGCAGAAACCAGCTCCGTGCCCTGATTAAGCTGCAGCATGTTCCGCATGTTCTGATGATGAAACCCCGAGGCTACACTAAGCGCATACTTGTCGTAATTATCCGGCGCCATCAACAGTTTTTGGCGTCTGTTATCTTCGGGCAGCATGTCCAGTGTCAGAATGTCGGGGCGTGTATCGTTGTTGACATCGGCAATGGCATTACCCATTGAGAAATTGGACGTGTGCCCGATACTGCTTTTCAGTTGATTCGTAAACTTACCCTTTTGGTCATTGATGTAGAGATAATCAGGAACTCCATAATCATTGGAGATATACAGGTCAGGCCATCCATCGCTATTCAGGTCCGACACCCCGATTCCCAGGCCATAACTCAGGGCGGAACTACTCAAGCCGCTCTGCTCGGTAACATCCTCAAACCGTTTCCCGCTATTTTTCAGTAACCGAACGCCAATTTCCGGATTAGGTTGTTTCATGATAGCGGCAGTTGCCTGCGGGTCAAGAATGGGCAACAGCCGCGGATTGTGATTGAGCAGAAACAGGTCAAGGTCACCATCCAGATCATAATCAAAAAAGACGCCCTGCGTGCTTTGCTCCGGCCGGTCCAGTCCATACTGGGCTGTTTGGTCTGAAAAGTGAGGCACTCCCTGAGCATCCGTTCCTTCGTTGATAAATAACTGGGGAATCCGTTTCTGAGGGGGCAGACTTCCTGAATAACAGACAAATAGATCAAGCCGCCCATCGGCATTAACATCGGCCATCGAAACACCGGTTCGCCAGGGTCCTTCCCGCCCGGCTACGCCAGCGGCTGCGGTTATGTCAGTAAACTGCATGGGGGCAGCCTTTCCTTTGTTAAGATACAACTGATTGGGTACCATATTCCCACTGAAGTAAATGTCATCGAAGCCGTCGCCATTCAGGTCGCCGATAGCGACTCCGCCACCATTGTAGAAATATTCGTACATCAACACGTTCGTATTCAGCCCCTCTGTAAGATTGTTAGCGAATGTGATACCGGTTTGGTCGGGTGTCAGGGACGTAAACAAGGGGGGGCCATCCACCTGAGCCGTTTTCTCAGTCGAGGTGGACTCTTTACATCCAATCAGGTAAGTAGCAGTAATTAGCAGAACGAAGGGAATAAACGGTTTCACAGACGGCAGGCTTTTATAAATAAATTCTCTAAAAATAAATCAAAAATGCCAGTACCCGTGAGTACTGGCATTTTTAAGAAATAAAATAACGCAGTCGCTACGCTTAATAACCGGGATTTTGTATCAGTTTATTGTTCCGGTTGATTTCGTCGCGGCTAATGGGCAGGAAGTAAATCTTGTCGGCCCATTTCCGGTTTTCTTTACCCGTTCCCAAGTCCTGTACCTGGTAAGTATATGTATAGTTGTCTTTGCTATACTTGTAGGTCGTGACGGTCTTACCTGGTTTGAGTTTGCCCGTAATCGCAATAATGCGGGCCTGTTGGCCAAGTACGGTTGGCGCGATCATCCACCGGCGAACGTCGTAAAAACGCTGATCTTCCAGGAACATTTCAACGTTTCGCTCATTCTGGTAACGCGCAATCAGAGCGGCCCCAGTTTCGGTAACGGCAGGCATACCCACCCGGAAGCGAACGGCGTTGATCCACTTTTTAGCTTCCGCTTCCTGACCCAGCATCAAACAGGCTTCAGCGTAGTTCAGCACGACTTCCGTGTAACGAATCTGAATGGATGGGATTTCCTGACGAATGTTCTGATCGACAATCGAAACATCCGTATTGAAAAACTTACGGATGGCATAGCCCGTCCAGGTACCATTCCAGTTTTCGATGGTGCTATTGCGCGTGTCCAGACCCGAAAACTTGGTTGGAGCAGCTGATGAGCCCACTTCGTATTCGCCCATCTGAATCTGTCCGGCGGGGTCAATACCAGCGCCATCGGGCGTACGGGGTTTCCACTGCGCACCGTCATACAGAATTGAGGCATAGAAACGGGGATCGCGGTTTTCGTAAGGAGCTGCGGCATGGGCTGGGTTTTTCCAATCGAACTTGGTTCCATCCATCATCTCGTAGTTATCTACCATCTGCTGGGTCGGTTCGCTGGACGTCCAGCCGTGGTATCCGTTAGGCTGGTTGTTACGTGGGAACCAGGAGCCCCAGTCATCATTAGATGCCCGGATGTAGTATTTCAGGAAAATACCATCGGTTTCACCCCCGTTTTGCGACAGCGACAGGTTGATGTAATTCTGTTGCCCTTCGGCAGGTGTAACAGGCGCAGCCAGATTCAATTTGTACCCGTACTGATTCAGGTCCATAACGGCTTTCGCTGCGTCCTGGGCTTTTTTCCAACGGGCCGTCCGGTCACCACTCACGTAACCCAATAGCTCAGGGTTAGCAAAGCTGGCGATGACACTCGACTTAGCTTTGGCTGTCGGGATGTCGTGCAAATCACTGGCAGCATACAAAAGAACCCGTGCTTTAAGGGCCATAGCGGCTCCCATAGTGGCCCGGCCAGATTCCATACTACGTCCTTTTAACAACGCAGAAGCGGAGTCCAGATCGGTAACGATAGCATTGACGCACTCTTCATACGTATTACGAGCGACCGTAAAATCTCCCTCATCCAGCGTATACGGCGTTTTGATGATGGGGACAGCCCCATAATAACGCAACAGCTGGTTGTAGAAATAAGCACGCATAAAGTACATCTCTCCGCGCATCCGTCCAGCCAGGTTACCCGTATTGTCAAATGTAGGCTTGGCTAGTTTCGACAGGGCAATGTTAGCGGACCGAATCCGGGCGTACATTTCCTGCCACTCCATCGTACTTTTAACTGTACCCGTGTTCGATGGACTAACGTTGGCTTCGTTTACGTCCTGTTTGCCAAAGCTATAGAGGGCGTTATCGGTCTGGCAGTCTAAACTCATCTGATCCAGCAGACCATCCCGAATACCGTTGTACACATCCGTTACAAAGGCTTCGGAGAGGGAACGGTCGGCCCAGACTGCATCGCCCGATACCTTATCGAGCGGTTTGGTGTCCAGGAAGTCGGTGTTACAGGCGATCATCGTTGTGCCCAACAGCAGGCTGAACGATAGACACTTTGCTATATAATTCATACTAATCTGATTAATCTTTTAGAAACTAAGTGTTAAACCCGCATTGATCACCCGTGCCTGTGGGTAATACTGTCCCCCACTATTCGTCGATTCTGGATCAAATATGCCTTTCATGGCTGGTGCGTATGTGGCCAGATTCAAACCGTTTACGTACACCCGTAAGTTGTTCAGGCCAATCTTGTTGCCAAGAGCACTTGGCAGAGTATAGCCCAGCTCCAGGTTTTTCAGACGAACATAGTTCGTGCTGCGAATCCAGTAGGTAGTACCGTTGGAGAAGTACTGGTTGCTACGGTCCACAATGCGTGGGTCAACGGTGCTTGGGTTATCCACTGTCCAGCGGTGATCGTAGCTGTATTGCAGGAAGTTACCAATAGTACCCGACTCCGTTTGCAGGAAGATTTGTCCACCAGTCGAGCCCTGGAACAGGATGCTCAGGTCGAAGTTTTTGTAGCGGACACTGGCATTCAGACCACCCTGGAAACGGGGCTGGTTGTTGCGGTCGGCTCGTACACGGTCGTTTGCATCAATCTTGCCATTGCCATCGATGTCTTTCAGCTTCATATCGCCAGGACGCAGCAAGCTAGCGCCTACACCACTGTAATCCAGCTTGTTGGCGTCAATATCGGCCTGTGTAGCGAAAATACCATCATACTGATACATCAAAGTACCGTTGGCATTGTTCGGGTTGTTCACGTCGGTTGGGATTGGCTTACCCGTTGACCGCTGCCACTCAGGCGCTCCCGGTGTTTCGTCCCAGAACGTAATGGTGTTCTTCGCATAGCCACCGTTTACACTAACGCTATACTTGAAGTCGCCAGCCTGTCCGTTGTAACCCACCCGGAATTCATACCCTTTGTTAGTAACCTTACCGATGTTGGTAGCGGGCAAGGTAGCTCCCGTTGTTTGCGGGATGGATGCACTCTTGCGCCATAGGATGTTCGACCGCTTGTTCTGGAACACGTCGAACTCGAAGAATACTTTCCCATTGAGCAAAGAGCCTTCCAGACCGATGTCTGCATTGTTGGCTACTTCCCAGGTCAGTGACGTATTTGGAACGCCATTCTCATAGAGCGTCTGCGATACCTGATTGTTTATCACATAGCCCCAGTTTGAGTTGGCACGGTCGCCGTAGGCATACGTTGGCAGGTAATCGTACTCTCGTAAAGCCCCGTTGAAATACACCTGATCATTACCCAGCTGACCCCAGGATGCCCGTAGTTTCAGAGAGCTAACTATTGGCGCAGCTTTCTTAAAGAAGTTCTCTTCCGAAATGCGCCAGCCCGCCGTCACGCCGGGGAAGAAACCCCAACGGCTCGAACGAGGAAACATATACGAACCATCATACCGACCCAGGAACTCAACCAGATAGCGCTCTTTATAATTATAGGCAGCCCGGCCAAAGTAGCTCATACGAGCCCGCTGCCAGATTGGCGTTTGGGTAGGATCATTGGTAGCCACCTGCTGGGAGCTTCCGCCGGCAAACAACTGATCGATGGCCGTCGAGTTAAAGTACTGGCGGAAACCCCGGAAACCGTTCGAATTGGACTGTTCTTTCGTAATACCTGCCAGCAAGGTGACGGCATGGCTTGCGCCAAACGTATGGTCGTAGGATAAAATACCAGACAGCAGTGAGTTGAACTGATCGTTCGTGTACTGATTAAGGGTCGATTGAGCGGGTCCTTTTTGTACGCGCTGAAGAAGCGGTTCTTTCGTTGTCGGATCGTAGGAGGTATAATCCCAGCTATACACGAACCAGGGCGTCTGCCACTTTTTGCCTTGCTGAATGTATTTGTCCAACGCAACGCTGGCGGTCAGTTTCAAGCCCGGTACCCATGGATTGGTAATGTTTAAGCTGGCATTGCTTTGCAGATAATACCGGGTATCTCTATCGTACCCTGTCGCGCTGGTCGAAACCAGTACGGGCTGCTGCCCGTTCTCAATATCAGGAGCGGGTAAGCCATTGGGCCAGAAAGCTGGTTTGTTTGGATAGCCCCGTGCCAGCATCCGGAAAATGTCACCAGCACCAACGGTTGGGAAGAAACGATTTTCCTGACGACCCACGACGCCTGTCACTAAGTTGATATACTTACTGATTTTGGCATCTAGATTCAGACGAAAGTCATACTGTTTGTACCCCGTAGCCGAGTTTTTGTAATAAGCATCCTGGTTTTGGTAGTTGACGGAGGTCAGGTACTTGATGTTTTCCGAACCACCCACCAGCTGCAACGTATGGCGCGACTGTGGAGACCAGGTTTTCAGCGCTGCGCCGAACCAATCGGTATTCGGGTGTCCCCAGGGATCAGAACCATCCTGAAACTTCTTGATATCGTCGGGCGAGTAGGCCGCTTTAACGACTAGTCCATTGTCAGGACGAGTGTAGCTTCCAGTGGCGTTGAAAGCCGCATTGGCATCTTTCCAATACCCAGCAGGCAGGTTATTGTACAGGTTGATTTCGTTGTTCAACTGAGCATATTCAGCCGCCGTGGCCATTTTAGGAACAACAGTCGGTTGGCCAAAGCCTTGGTTGAAGCTGTATGACAACTCCGGCTTACCACTCTTACCCCGTTTGGTCGTTACCAGAATTACCCCGTTGGCAGCCCGTGAGCCGTAGATAGCTGCCGAGGCATCTTTCAGGACTGACATGCTTTCAATATCCGCCGGGTTCAGGCGGTCGATACCCCCAGCCCGCGCGGGCACACCATCGATAACGATCAGCGCATCGTTGTTCCCCAGCGTATTAGAGCCCCGGATACGAATGGCAGCGCCATCATAGCCCGGCTCACCACTATTATTGGTGGCAATAACGCCTGGCATCCGGCCAGCAATGGAGTTACTCAGGTTCATCGCTGGCGACTTAACCAGATCGGTGCCTTTTACAGTAGCAACGGCACCCGTTACGGTTTCTTTCTTCTGCTCACCGTATCCGACAACAACGACTTCGTTCAACATCTTATCGTCCGAAGCGAGCGTAATGTTGATGGTGCTGCGATTGTTAACGGGTATTTCCTGGCTCAGGAAGCCAATGTAGGAAAAGACCAGTGTCTCATTGCCCCGAGCCAGATTTAGCGAGTAATCTCCCTGAGCAGCTGACACCGTACCTGTTGTGGTTCCTTTAACCACAATGCTGACACCAGGCAGGGCCAGGCCCTGGGCATCAACGACTTTACCGGACACCTTGGTTTGGGCGAAAGCCCCCACCGAGCCGAGCAGACCGAGCAGGAACAACGAGCAGAACACTACTTGCCGTAGCCAGATCGCGTTTGATAGAAAGGCTCCTTCGTGTTGAACGAAGACCTTTCTCTGGGTAAATATTTTTTGCATGGACAACCTGTTTTTAATAGAGATTATTAACAGGTTAAAGTCAGGTTAGTGAGGGTTTTTACTCACTGTTTCTTATCCTATCCATATCTTTTTTTAACATTTTTTAGCGGTATTTCACAATTATTAAGATAAAATCAACCTAGCCAGTCAGTTATGATCTCATTAGCTTATGAAATTCGTCCCCAATTATTTTCGGTTTGCTTGAGTCCGTCAACGTGATTGCGGATGGGCGCGTGTTGAGGAAGGAGGAGTTCAGGGTCTTCGGCCAGAATGGCTTGTGCCGACTCGCGGGCAGCTGTCAGAATCGCACCATCTTTGGCCAGATCGGCAATCATTAAATCCATCACGCCACTCTGCTGGGTACCCGTTAAATCGCCGGGCCCCCGCAGTTGCAGATCCACATCGGCAATTTCGAAACCGTTATTGGTACGCACCATCGTTTCGAGCCGGGTGCGGGTATCGCTGCTGAGTTTGTAGCCGGTCATCATGATGCAATAAGACTGGTCAGAGCCCCGCCCTACCCGCCCGCGCAACTGATGCAGTTGCGATAGACCAAATCGCTCGGCGCTTTCAATAACCATTACGCTGGCATTGGGCACGTTAACCCCTACTTCTATGACTGTCGTAGCGACCAGAATATGGGTTTCGTGTTTCAGAAACCGCTTCATCTCATCATCTTTTTCGTAGGCCAGCATCTTCCCGTGCAGCATGCCAATCTCGTATTTTGGCCGGGGGAAGGCCCGCTGCATGCTTTCGAACCCATCCATCAGATCTTTGTAATCCAGCTTCTCCGATTCTTCGATCAGCGGATATACGACATACACCTGCCGACCAAGTTCAATTTGCTGCCGCATAAACCCAAACACTTCAGACCGGTGCTTATCGTACTTATGCACCGTTTTAATGGGCTTTCTGCCTTTGGGTAGTTCATCAATAGTCGATACATCGAGGTTGCCATACAGGGTCATGGCCAGCGTACGCGGAATGGGCGTAGCGGTCATAACCAGAATATGGGGCGGTACCGTTTCGTTTTTACGCCACAGTTTGGCCCGCTGGGCTACTCCAAACCGGTGCTGTTCGTCGATGATGCACAAGCCCAGGTTTTTGTACTGAACGGCATCTTCCAGAAGCGCATGCGTACCTACCAGAATGTGCATCTTACCCGACTGAAGTTCGTCGTGCAGCACAACCCGGCGTTTTTTATTAGTCGATCCCGTCAGAATACCCAAATTGAGGCCCATAGCCTCGGCAAAGGGCTTTAGTCCATTGTAGTGCTGATCGGCCAGGATTTCGGTTGGTGCCATGAGGCAGGCCTGCGCACCGTTGCCAATGGCCATCAGACACGCAATGAAGGCGACAATGGTTTTGCCACTGCCCACATCGCCCTGCAGGAGCCGGTTCATCTGCTTACCCGTCAGAAAATCGGCGTAAATTTCTTTAATTACCCGCTGCTGGGCCCCCGTCAATTCAAACGGTAGAAGTTCTTTGTAGAAGTGCTTCATCAGCGACGTGTCCCGGAAAATCTGCCCCGGAAACTCTTCCTTCTGAATCAGCTTATTTTTAATTAGCCGTAGCTGGTTGTAGAATAACTCCTCAAATTTTAGTCGACGCTGCGCCTGTTTCAGCCAAGCCTGGTTTTGCGGCAAGTGGATGTTCCACATGGCTTCCCGCTTGCCAATCAGCCGATATTGCTGAATAAGAGAGTCCGGCAGCGTTTCGCGAATGTGCGTCCAGGATTGCTCCAGCAACAGGCGCATGACCTTACCCAGAACTTTGCTGTCGAGGTGGCGCTTGCGAAGCTTTTCGGTGAGGTTGTAAACAGGAAAGAAACCGGGCTCATTTTCAGAGGGCGTATTCGCATTTTCCAGCTCTGGATGAACAATACTGAACTGGCCGTTAAATGACTGCGGCTTGCCATATACGATGTATTCACCATCGCGCCGGAGCGATTTCTCCAGATAGGTTATGCTCTGAAACCAAACCAGGCTCATCGAGCCCGTACCATCGGTAAAGGTAGCGACAAGACGCTTCTTAGGGCCTTCACCTTCCAGATACCAGTCCCGGAGCCGGCCGCGAATCTGGGCCGATGGCATGGAATCCATCAATTCGCTGATGGTGTAGTAGCGCGTTCGGTCGTCGTAGCGAAAAGGGTAGTATTGAATCAGGTCGCCATAGGTAAACAGGTTCAGCTCTTTGTTGAGCAGTTCCGTGCGCTGTGGCCCCAACCCCTTCAGGTAAAGTAGCGGTGTGTCGAAAAAAGTAGCTCGTTCGGTCATAACAGACCTTTCTATGCAATTTTGTACGGTATAAAAGTAGTTAGTCAGCCGCTGAAAATAGAATATGCCAAAGGGCCTTATCCCCGGTTAACGTACTACCTTGTCGAGGGCTGCCAACAACGAAAAAGCAGCCCCTGATCAAATTTACGCAAAAAGAGCATTAAATTATCAACGATCGTATCGTTCGTCATTGGCTCGGCCAATGCCAAAAGCTATCCCAAGGTAGAGATCCAGACCGCGTGGCTTGATGCTATTGGAGCTGCTTCCCAGTAATCCCAGCAGGTTATCGCTTCCAAGCCAGCCCGGCCCCACCCGCACCGAAGCGCCGGCTGTCAGGCCACCATTGAGATAAGCAATCGGAGCGGCTAAGCTTAACCAGCGCGCATCATAGCGGGGCGTAACAGCAAACAGCGACGGCTGGTGAATAGCCGTTGCCTGCATCGACCGTAGGTCTTGCAGATATGTCACGTTGATACCCAATCCACCCGGCAGTTGATAATCAGCCGAGAGGTTTAACGAAGTCGGTAAGCCAGCATTGAACCGTTGACTGTCTGGAGTACGACCTGTATTCAATCTATTCTGGATAACCTGGGCAATACCCTGTGGACCACTGATCTGATTGAAATCACTTCCTCTGAACTGTGCTGGACTGGCTCCCAAATCGTTATAGTTGTACTTAGGTCCGGTGTAGGTAAGTCCACCAATATCCGTCACGGCGACCCCGATTTGCAACGCAGGACTATCTTCGTCGTATTGGTCGACATAAGTTAGCCCAACATCCAGTCCCAGCCCCTTGCCAGGTGCCGCCGTATTGAACAGCGTCTGCGGATTCAGGCTGCGGTTTTCCAGAAAAGTTGTATAAGCCAGGGTCGCATCCAGTTTATTCACTTCCAATAGGGCACTGCTGGAATTGTTCGGATCTGTGACAATGCGGTAATTCAACCCTCTGTTAATAAGCTGCTGCGCATTATAACCGAGCAGAAATTTAGCGGTTGCACCAAGCAGAAGTTTCCGGCCGTCACCTTCCAGGATCGCCCCGGCATAGGTTAGCCCCAACTCGGCATACGTGTTCGTGTTGGCGCTGAATTTGTTATCGTTGCTGGGAACGCTGTAAAAAGCCCCATCGCTCAAACTCGCCCGAAGCGCTGACAGTAACGATTCGGAGGCACCAACGACCTGCCCCACAGCCCGGAAGCGTGTTGTGACCGCAAACGCACTGCTCTGGCCCGTCTTTATCAGGAAAGCGGGGCCCCGCACTTCGCCCCAGATTGTGCCGTTTTTAGCCCGCCCGTTCAACATTTCCCGTGTGTAATCAGACGAAAACTTGATGGACCCGTCAGCACTTTTATATTGGGGGGGTACAGTGCCCGTAATCAAACGCAGTAATGAAAAAGGAGCCTGATACCGAACGTAGTTATTGTCTACGTGACCATTGCCCGTAAAAACATTCAGGTAAAATTTTGACGGGGAATCGGCTGCCAGGGCCGGGTTTATATAAAGTCGATTAGTTCCTCCATACCGACTGGTAGAGATACCGAGTAAGTTTTGCGAAAAACTAGTTATGGATATGAGTAGAGTTGACAGTAAAGCAAACGAATACCTCATGCAGTTACGATTTGAATGGCAAGTGAACTGCAAAGTAAACGGCAATCGGCAAGCCTGAGTTACTAAAAATAGAATTATTTTGATTTATCGGTTCGGACTGAAGCAATAAGTAGTCTAATTTTCAATAACTTACCTACTTTGGTTATTTTTCATCATAGCAGAAAACGTACATCAACCCAAGGCTTGAACTACTGGAACATGCTTAAAACAATAGCTGTGGTTTCGATGACCTTAAATAGATCATCGAAACCACAGCTCAGTACACATGCGCCGGTCATCCGGCGAAGGATTGGCTTTAAACGCCCTCTGCTTCTACCAGTTTAACCTCGGGTACCAGACGGGTCAACAGGTTTTCGATACCTGATTTAAGGGTCAGGGTGGATGATGGGCAACCGCTGCAGGAACCTTGTAACAATACCTTTACGGTTCCACTCGGCTCATCGAATGAATAAAAGCTGATGGCCCCTCCATCCGACTCGACGGCCGGTTTGATGTATTGATCCAGCACCGCTTTTATCTTCTGGACTGTTTCAGAATCCATGTCCAACTTGGTCGTGTTGGTCTCTACGGTTCGTTGCGAGAAGATAGGTTTCTGCTCGCCAAAGTAGTCTTTAAGAAAGAGTTTGACTTCCAGCAACACATCATCCCAATCGGTTTCGTCGTCCTTTGTGACGGTTACAAAGTTGCCCGATATGAACACCCGGCGCACAAAGTCAAACCCGAACAGAGCAACCGTTAATGGAGAGGCTTTTCCATCAAGCAAGGCATCACCTGGGGTAGCATAATCGAACGACAGTCCCTCGGGAACCAGTTCAAAATTAACGACGAACTTCATGGAGTTCGGATTGGGGCTTCCTTCCGTAAAAATGGATACGGGACGGCTTAGCGTAGGATTCATCGGCAAAAATGTTTTCTGTTTACGGATACGTCAAGCGGTATTCGCACAGACGTAACAGTGGCTGCGTTTTTTTAGTTTTTACGCACAAAAAAACCGCTCAACATTCATTGAGCGGTTTTCAAAAAGCCGTAATGGATCGGCTTATAGCTTTTTTAAGCAGCTACTTCAACCGCAGCGGTTTCTGCTGGGATGATATCCACGTACGAGCGGCTATCGCGGCCCGGACGGAATTTCACCGTACCCGCTACCAGCGCGAATAGCGTATAGTCTTTACCTAAACCGACATTTTTGCCGGGGTGGTGTTTCGTACCGCGCTGACGGACGATGATGTTACCTGGAATAGCCGACTGGCCACCGAACAACTTAACACCCAGCCGCTTGCTTTGCGAATCACGGCCGTTTCTGGAACTACCTACACCTTTCTTGTGTGCCATTTTCTGAAAAAGTTTGTTGTTTGTGGTTTGTAGCTTGAGGTTACAGAAACCTAGTTTACAAAGTACAAACTTCTAAAAACTAGAGGGTTATGTCTTCGATCATGACCTTCGTCAAGTACTGACGGTGGCCGTTTTTCTTTTTGTATCCTTTCCGGCGTTTTTTCTTGAAGATGATAACCTTCTCGCCCTTAAGGTGTTCGACTATTTTAGCCGATACTGTCGCTCCTGCGACAGTTGGAGCACCAACGGTAATGCTCCCTTCGTTGTCAACAAGGAGAATTTTCACCTTGTCGGAGGCAAGTGCAGCGTCCACGTCACCTTCTAACCGGTGGGTATAGATATGGCGACCCTTCTGGATCTTGAATTGCTGCCCTGCGATCTCTACGATTGCGTACATGTGTTTGTATGAAATTGGAAATGAGGCTGCAAAGGTAGAAAAAAAAGTGAAGAGTTAAGAATGAAAAGAGAAGAATAATTCACGGAAACACTAATTATTCCTCACTTTTCATTCTTAACTCTTCACTGCTCACTCCCTTACCCTCTCCCTTTCATAAAATCCGTCGAGGCTGTTTTTAACAAACCAGCGAATGAGTTCAGGCAGAACAGGACACCCCGATCAATCAAGGCTCTGGCCTGATCGCCAGTGGCAGCTGTGGTACCGGCAATGCGCCCAGCCTTTCTGATTTTTTCGACTACACCGGCAATAGTTCGTTTTACCTCGTCATGGCCGGGTCCATCATAGTAGCCCATGCTCATGGCCAGATCGCGGGGACCAATGACAAATCCATCGATTCCTTCCACGGTTAGTAAATCGTCGAGATTGTCAATGGCTTCCTTGTCTTCAATTTGAGCCAGTACCAGCACCTGCTCGTTAGCAAACGCAACGAACTCGCCCTGGTTCATGCTGCCCAGCAGGTAATCATTGGCGCGCACGGGCGCAAAACCACGGGCACCCACGGGCGGATAATAGACAGCCTGCACCAGCGCTTCGGCTTCGGCAACCGTGCTAATGGCAGGCATCATGATGCCCATTACGCCCGCATCTAAGAACTGAAGGATCAGTTTGGGGTCGTTACTCCGAACGCGGGCCAGTGCCGTGATGCCACTTAATTCGCAGGCTCGTACAATGTTCTGTACCTCAGATGTAGTGACGGAACTGTGTTCTCCATCGATCATGTAAAAATCCAGTCCCGAATAACCACACAATTCGGCCACGGTCGGATCATTACTATTAGACAGCACACCCAAAACGGGCTGATTATTTTTAAGTCTGGTTTTAACGATATTTTGCTTCATGTCCTATGTAAAACGAACGCAATGCCCCGTTTTACTACGTTTCAGTAGACGAATTTTTAAGCGAGCAAGATACAACCGAATTAACGCGAAATAAACGGTAGGTAGTCAAGCAGTATCTTGGCTCAGTTAATTAAGACTGCTTTTCCATCAAAAAAACAGATCGGCAGCTACGCGGAACGTATTACAATGGGCTTCGACAATATCGGTCAGGCGGGGCGAGTAACCGCCACCCATTGAGACAGCAATCGGCAAGCCATGTTTGATTGCCTGTTCGAATACGAAAATATCCCGCTGTTTGCACCCATCCCGACTTACGCTCAATTTACCCAGCCGGTCAGAAGCCAGAATATCGACGCCCGATACATAAAACAAAAAATCGGGTTGCACTTGCCGAATCAGGCCGGGCAAAAGGTCATATAGCGTGTTTAGGTAGACGTCGTCGGTTGTACCGGTCGGCAGATTAATGTCCAGATCGGATTGCTCTTTTTTGAGCGGATAATTGTCTTGCCCTTGCATGCTGAATGTAAAAACCCGGGGTTCGTGCTGAAACATGCAGGCGGTTCCGTTTCCCTGATGCACATCCAGGTCGATCACCAGAATCTGCCGGGACTGTCCGGCTTCAAGCAGGTAATGGGCTGCCACACCGACATCGTTGAGCATACAGAATCCCTCGCCCCGATCCGGGAACGCATGATGCGTGCCGCCCGCAATATTCATGGCCACGCCATCCCGACGGGCAAGCTGCGTACAGTCAATTGTCCCCTGGGTAATAATCCATTCACGCTCAATCAATTCGGGCGTTAACGGAAACCCAATCCGACGCATCATTTTGGCGTCGACTGTGCCCGTTTTCAGCGCCTGTACATAATCCGGCGTATGAACACCCAGCACCCATCGGTCGTCGACGGGCGTAGGACCGAAGAAATTAGCCTGCGTGCAGGTTCCCTCATAAAGCAGTTGTTCGTGGATCAATTCGTACTTGAGCATGGGAAACCGGTGCCCTTCAGGCAACCGGAGCCGGTACACCGGCGAAAACGCAATCTGAAGCATAGCAGCAAAAATAGCCCGGCCCGTTCGATAAAGTTACGCTTAAGTTAACCGGCGGGGGTAGTGTTGTGTTACCAAAACCGCGTAGTTTGGCCATTCGATGCGTTTATCCAACTTGTATGAAAACAGCGATCATTACGGGCGGAGGTCAGGGTATTGGCCGTGTGACCGCGCAGTATTTACTGACGCACGGCTATCGGGTAGCCATCTGGGAGGCTGATACAGATGCCCTTGCCGAACTTCGCGAAGCATTCAAAGCCTCGTCGGCGCAAATTCTATTTGTCTCCTGCGATGTCTCTAGTGAAATCAACGTAAAGAAAGCTACGGAACAGACGGTTGCTCATTTTGGTCAGATTGACACCCTCATTAACAATGCCGCCATCATGGTTGAAAAGTCGCTTGACAAACTAACCCTGGATGAGTGGAACCGCGTGATTGGCACCAATTTAACCGGACCCTTTCTCTGCGCGAAACATACCGCTCCGTTTCTGGCCGCCCAAAAAGGCTGCATTATTAACATTGGTTCTACCCGAGCGTTTCAATCCGAGCCGGATACGTTTGCTTACTCAGCCAGTAAAGGTGGCATTGTGGCGCTGACCCATTCATTAGCGATTAGCCTGGGCCCCGATGTGCGGGTTAACGCAATCAGTCCCGGATGGATCGATGTATCGGTACTTAAGAAAAAAGCGAAAGCAAAAATGGATGAACTCAGTCCGGAAGATAATGCACAGCACCCGGCTGGTCGGGTAGGTCAGGCCGATGATATAGCCCGAATGATTCTGTTCCTGATAGCGCCTGAAAACAGCTTTATCACCGGCCAGAACTTTGTGGTCGACGGCGGGATGACCCGAAAAATGATCTACGTATAGAAACATAGTATACCAGATTAAAACATACCTGCTCCTACGGGGTTTATCTACGATGATGTGGTTTGGCCATACTTCGGTTATCACCATCCGCAAAATTCAGTGAATACAATACGTTGTCATAACCATATACCTGTTTTGTCCTTCATCAGCTATGAATATAGAACTCTCTACTGCCTCCCAAACGGCTCCCCTCGAAGTAATCGACTTGCAGGTATCCTCCCGCCGAACGGCTGGCAGATCAATACTCTCGCTCCGGTTCCTTTGCCGTAACGACCGCCACTTCGATCACTTGCACATGCCGGAATTGTCGTGGTTTGATGCCAACCAGCTCCAGCGGTTTTCACAGGATTTGTCGATGGCGCAGCACCCTGAGACCTGCCAGACGGATTTGCTGGATGCAGGTCTACGACTGACGGGCTCTGTTCGACGATTGGCGGGCACCTGGACCACAGGGAGGACCGTCCGCATCGAGCCGTTACCTTCGTCGGCCAACCAGTTTACGCCTTTTACCATCCATGCATCGCACCTCGATGTAAAAACCTATGCGGGTAAGTTACACAGTCGTCTGTGGGAATTATTTACAAAAGGTTAAACGAAGTGCCTGATGGCTCATTCGCTACCAGGCCCCCCTTTGATAGTCAACACTTATGGAAAACATGAATCAGGATTCAACGATTGGGTCGACAACTGGCGGAACCGCCCAAACGCCGGACGACAGCATTTTGATCAATCAGGATTACAACCCGGCCGATCTGGCGGGGGATGTGAACGCTCCCCCAACCACACCGACCGATGAGGAGGAAGCCGCCACGGGAAATGATGGAACAGGAGCGGCATCAGGTAGTCCAAACATGGAAGTCGATCGCTCCAATTATGGCAATGGCGATACCTTAGGCAACAATGACGGTACAGAGCCCGATCCTGAATGGACCGACCCTGCCATCAATAGTTAGTTCACGCTTGACAAAGAGCATTTAGTAACTCCAAGGTCTGTGTCCTCACAGACCTTGGCTGTTATAGGAACATGATTTGATCGAATAGAACACAGAAAAGCGGCATACCACGTTCTGGTATGCCGCTTTTCTGTGTTCTATTCGATCTTACAGCGAACGGGAACCGCCTAGCAGACTATCGTCTGACGAGGTATATCCTGTTCCTGATGTTGTTGAACCATATCCCGCAGATGTCGTATTATCACTATAGCGGGTACCGTCAGCATTGACGGATGTGTTGTACTGATCAGCGTACTGTGTTGAGCCGGAGTTAGACGAATTGTCATCTTCCGAAGCAGCCCGCTGGTTAATAAACGACTCAGCCAACTGCGTTAGCTTGCGGTCAGTATTCTTCTCTTCTTCGAGCGTTTGCTGCAACAGGCGAGCAGCATCCGAATAGCCTAATACTTTAGCCAGCGTTACGGCCGATCCGTAAGCAGCAATTTCGTGGTGCTCGATTTTCTGTCCGGCTATGATCAAACCTGCATCACGCGTCAGTGAACCCGACTCAGTGTTCGCCACTACCGTTTGCGCGTCATCGACCAGGCCATCTATTGCCGCACATGTCTTGTCATCGACGTCAGCACCGACACTCCGGAACACATCTTCCAGACGGGCAACCTGACCTCGGGTTTCTTCCTGATGCTGAAGAAACGCATTTCTTACTTCATCTGTAGTTGATGCGTCAGCTTGCTCACCAAGCGCGTCGACAGCTTGTTTTTCGGCGTAATAAATGCCGCGCAGTTCATTGATAAAAAGACCATTCAGACCTTCCCGTGTGTCATTATCACTACCACTAAAAAAATTGGCGATTTGAGTTCCTAAAGAAGCCATGTTATCTGTTAGTTAAAGATTTAAACGTTGAATTCGATCACCAAGTGAACCAAAACCATGCCATGTGCTGATAGTGTGGAGGTTAGCTATCTTGTATGAATAATAGTGGATATGTTTTTCCACAGATTTTGTAGAGTATTAGTCCAAATTCCCGTTTTCGCAACTCAATCTCGTCTGAGACAGTGCTTTGGTTTTCAGATGAAGGCTTGAACATGAACAGCCTTTTCCTGTTCTGAAGATATTAATTGCTTTTTAATGAAGACGGGCTCATCCGTATTTCTTGAAAACCAATACAAAATTCAACGTTAATGAAAACCAACGTCAACATGAAAAACGTAGTCAAACCACTGATTCTGTCGGGGCTAGTCGCTACCACACTACTAATTTCCTGCAGTAAAGATGAGGTGTACGATGCTCAGATTCCGGAAACGAATCAACAACCTACCACCGCCCAGGTACAGGGTAATGTTTTTGAACCGGCTCTGGTGCAGGCCACTGATGCACGCATCGCGCAACTCAAGCTACCGGCTGGTTTCAGTATCGCTAAGTTTGCCGACCAGCTTGGCAAACCCCGAATGTTAACCGTCAGTGAAACCGGAAATGTGTATGTAACAAGCCGCGAAGCGGGGACCGTTACCTTACTTCGTGACACCAATAACGATGGACAGGCAGACCAGAAACAAGTGGTGGCAACCATCAAAGATGTGCATGGTCTGACCATTTATTCCGGCAAAATGTACTTGGTGGCCATTCACGAAGTGTACTCGGCCACTATCAATGCCGATGGTACGCTGGGAACCCCTCAACAACTAATTGGCAATTTACCAGACGCCGGTCAACACCCGAATCGCACAATTGCTTTTGGACCAGATGGCTTTATGTACATTACGGTAGGAAGTACCTGCAATGCCTGCGCCGACTCGAATCCAGAAAATGCGACCATCTTACGGGCTAATCCAGATGGAACCGGCCGCCGGATTTTCGCTAAGGGGTTACGCAATACCATTGGCTTCGGTTGGCACCCAGAAACGAAAGAGCTCTATGGTTTCGATCACGGCATTGACTGGCTGGGCGACGAGCAGCAGAAAGAAGAACTAAATATTATCAAGGACGGCGCATTCTATGGCTGGCCTTACATATATGGCGATGGAAACTACAATCCTCATCCCAGACCGATGGGCGATACAACCTACGCGCAAATCCTGGCAAAAACTACGCTCCCTGTGTTGCAGTACGATGCGCATGCGGCCCCTCTGGGTATGGTCTTTTACACAGCAAGCGCCAGTGCTGCCAGCGGTTTCCCGGCTGAGTACCAGAACGACGCCTTCGCTACGATGCGCGGCTCCTGGAATCGCAGCCAGCCCTCCGGGTATAACGTCGTGCGGGTACATTTTGAGGGAGGGAAACCCGTTCGAATCGACAATCTGGTAACCGGTTTTGTGGTCGACAATAATCAGGCTCAGTTTGGCCGCCCAGTGGGCATCACCACCATGCCGGATGGGTCCCTCCTATTCTCCGACGACAATAACGGTATTGTGTACCGTGTGAGTTATAAAAAATAAATTTCAGGCATAAAAAAAGCCCACCTTTTCAGGTGGGCTTTTTAGTCATTGGACAGTGACCGATACGGGAACAAAAAACAATCGTTAATTCCTGATTATCAAAGCCCCTTTTTACTAACATTCGGGGTGTGCGCGAAAGTGTGTGCAAAACCCCCTATTTTCTTCCACGAATCAGGCCAATTGCCTAATCTGACCGTTAACGCTTAGGGCTGACGTCGCATTGGATAAGGCCAGGTGCGGCTCATCGGCCGAACGCTGGTAAAGGGAATTTTTATCATCGAATTTTCGACTTTTTTGATTCCCCAGTTTAATCCAATAGCTAACTGCTTGCCCCGAGTGGGATCGTTAACGGACTCACTTTTTGACCCCTCCATATCCTTTTTGAGTTGGTCGCCTACCATGCTTCGCAATATCTCGACCGTCTGACGGAGCAATTCGTTTTCCCTCTTTAGCCCGGCATTCTCAACCTCTAATAACTTGGTTTCGCTAGTCGATACCGGCGACTCCGTATGAGCTGGGTAATCGGGGGCACGCTCCTCGCCAGCCGTAACGGCCACTGGCCTCGATTTCGCCCGGCGAACGCCAGACATCACCCAATCCATATCATAGTCAGGATAAGCAGCCGACATTTTGCGATGTATCTCAGCGGTGACGGATGAATTTCGCCCTCCCTTGGTCAGATAATACAGTGTCTGCCGGAGAATGCCCGTCCGTTCTGCTATTTCGGTCAGATCGGGTTTTATGCCAAGAAACTCAACAAACCGTTGCCGTTGCCGCTCTTTTTCTTCATTTGGCTTTTTTTCCATATACGTATGATTTTATATAACATTTCCCTTGCATTTTGATAACATTTGTTATATTTGCATCATTAATACTATTAACATAGGCAAAACAAACATTAAACAAATATAACGGAAATATGAAAAAGCCCGCAACAATTAAGTACGCAGAAGGCGATATAAAGCTATTAAGCGGCAAAATTCGTGCTTCTACGTATATGAAGGAAGTTCAGGCGGTGTTAAATCGGCGTGGAATTGTTAAATCTGATAACTATGTATCGCAAGTTGTAACGGGACAATTTTACTATGAGCCGGTCTGGGATGCCGTGGTCGAGGTACTCAATGCGCGAAAAATCGAGAAACAGGTCCGATCAGCGCTGGTTGCTCAAGCAGTAGTCGATTGATGCTAAAAATTTTTGCCTTTTTTTATAACATTTGTTATGTATTTGAATAACATTTGTTACATTTGAATCGTTAAACAAAACAGGCCCCGCTGCCGGGAAGCAAGAACGGGGCCTATCAAAATTCAACCACGTAAAATTATGCAAGTTTTAACGACTCCCCAAGCCCCTACGCTCTTCGAAATGGATCTGGAGCGGGATTTCTCACCCCTCGACGAAGCCCTCGAAGCGGCCCGGCCCTACGGCTGCAAAAGCATCGAGTTTATCGACGATAACCGCAAGCGCGGCTACCGGGCGCTGGAGTACAAAGTCCAGGTCGTTGCCGGCCATGAACACGACGAGGACGGATGGAGCCCCAAGTATGAGCCTCACACGATTAGTGTCGGCGTTCGGTCGAGAATGTCAATCGACTCCATCGTATTCCTGCTCCTCGGCGAAATCAATCACCTCATCGCGTCCTAATCCTCACCGCCCGGCGATGAGCCGGGCTAACTCCTTTTCGTCATGGTAATGCTGAAATTTTGGGCTGCTGTCTCTCTGCTTTTAATTCTCCTCAACATCATTCGGTACCGCTATCAACTGGGCGTCTTTTTTCGCGAGCAGTTCCCCCGTCCGCTCGACTGGCCGGTCTGGGTGTACCGTTTACGGCGCTGGATTCGTATCGAGTGGCAAGCGATCCGTAATCGGAGGGCTGAGGTTGCCGGTATTCTTTTTGTCATCACGGTCCTCGTGCTGCTTGCCTTCGGCCTTATCGCGACCAGCCCAGCATGAAGACGCTCCACGCCCTGGCCAGACGCGAGGCTCACCAGTTTATCGAACTTTTCTGGCACGAATTACCCAAAGGCTGGCTCGACAATCTCGAACACAATCAATTCGACTTAGAACTACGCTTGGCCGGATTTGATGTCAGGATGTTCGAGCGCAAACTAACCGGCCTTGCCCTGTACAACGAAGCCCGCAAACGCGCCGAAACGATCTACCAGGATGATTTCAAGCAGTCGACGCATAACCGGCGCGACTGGGCTTTTTACCGCTTTCGGCTCGAACTGGCGCTCCTGCGGACGACGAACGCGGACAATCAGACGCTACTGCACTGCTACGCCTATCACGACGCTATGGCCTCGCTGGCGGCTCGGCTCGATCTGGACAGAGAACGGCCCGACTGGAGTTTTGACGGACCCAGCCGTGAAACACCCTTTTAACCCCTACCCCTATGCACATTCCTAAACACGAACCCGGCCCAGAAGTGGGTGTCATACTCACGCTCGGCCTGTTCTGCGTCGCTGGCGTCGCTCTACTGCTCATCGCGGCCGCGATGCTCTAACGATTACTGAAGCCTACTACTTGATTTATGGATTCTCTTTGGATTAGTCCCGACATCATGGAACTCAAGCGGACACCCGTTGAGAAGATGCTATTTGCCCGCATCTGTTACCGGGCCGGTATCGCTGCGGATGGTGTATGTCGTGACTCCAATCCTGAACTCGCCAGCGCGGTTTGTATTCATCCGCAAAGCGTCACGGATCTGGTTAAGGCGCTGGCTAAAAGTGGCCTTTTGACCTCTGACCCAAACCAGAAAAAAGGCAACAAACGGGAGATTACCCCTATAAGGAAATTCCTTACACCCTATAAGGAAAGGGCGGATAGGTATAAGGAAAAAACGGATAGTAAACGGTCCAAATCTGCGCCTGCTGACGACTATAAGGAAATTCCTGATAGCCCCTCTAAGGAATTTCCTTATAGTCCCGGTGAGCTACAAGGAAATTCCTTAGAGGGTATAAGTCAAATCCTTGGAGGGTATAAGGAAATTCCTGATAGTCTATATAAGGATACAAAACCTTATAAAACTTTAGAAAACTTAAACGCGGAAAACGACGTGGCCGCGAATGACTGTTTTGTCGAATTAGAAGAAAAAAAAGGGCAGGCCCTAACCCCCAGTTCCGCCCGCCCCCCTTCCCCAAAACCGATACCCATACCAGCCGGGAAAGTCTACGGCGACGGCGTGTTGCAGGCCGATGTGGTCACCTACTACACCCAGTTCCCCGATCAGTTCCCGCTGCACATCTACCTGCCTTTCCTGCGGTACTGGACGAGCAAAAACCAGAAAGGCGACCCGGTTCAGATCGGCGTCGAAAAATGGCGAACCCAAAATCAGTGGGACATCGAAATACGACTCAATTCCTGGAATGAACGTGACATCAAAAAAGCCTTAGAAAATCAACCTCAACATGGAAACCAACCTGCAACCAACCCAAACGGCTATACCGGTTCAGCCCACGCCAACCGCTACGGAAGTGCAGACTACGAAACAGCCTTCAATCTCGTTGATGCCCTTGCTAAAGCGGGTGGTCTCAACGGACGATAAGATCGGGACGGCCCTCGCGCAACGTCAGCCCGACGAGGTTGCCCATCTCCAGCAGGTTCGGGCCGGTCACATTATGGCCGTTGGTATTGGCCTGGCTGGCATTACAGCCAACGGACTACCTCATGTCCTCAAACATGGTACTCAGCTTTCAGTCATTTGCAAAACGGAAGAGGTTGTTTTGCTCAAAGCGCTGATCGTGCTGATCGGCCTAACCAACGACGCATTGAATGTGCCCCGGATGAGTGCGGGCCAAATGCTCGATGCCGCCCGGCACATTACTAAGTCCTTCTGGTATTTCAAACCCGAGGAAATCGCCTATGCGTTCGACCAGGGCCGCTCCGGCCGCTATGGGAAAGTGTACAACCGGCTTGATCTGGAAATTCTGGAAGGCTGGCTACTGGCTTACGATACGACCGAGCGACTTGCCCTTTGTGAACGTGGACGGAGCGAGGAGCAGCATCAGAACGAAAACGACAACCGGCTCTCGGTCGAAGCGGTTCGGCAAAGCTATCAGCGTTTCGCGGACGGCGAACCCACACTCCAGCAGAAAAGAGAGACTCAGAAACGACTGGAGGACCAACAGGAGCGACGGGAGCGGCATAACTACCACAATTTCAAGGAGCAGTATTTCGCCAGCAAAACAAGTAGTGAACCTCAAGACGAAACCGACCAATGAGCTACCAAATGCCTATAAACCGCAAAAAGCGTCGCTACGTGATCGGCATAGATCCCGACAAAAACGATTCGGGTTACGCTGTTTATGACCGCCAACTCGGCCGGTTCGTCATGCACGTCGCGTTCGACTTCACTTCGTTACAGGAAGCCTGCTTTGAGCTAGATAAGGAAGATAGCGAATTCTTCGTTGAGGCTGGCTGGCTCAATAAGGGCATGCACAAGCGCAAAAAAGAAAGCCTGCCCAAAGACTTCGAGAAATGGAGTGCAGCGGCTCGCGAGGGCTATATGTTTCAACGAGGTGTCGACGTGGGCACCAACTTCGGCGCGGGCTTCGCCATTATCCACGTCCTGAGAGCCAACGGCTATACCGTCAATCTGTATCACCCCAAAGTCGATAAATGGGACGCTCAAATGTGCCAACTCTATACCGGCGTCAGTGCCCGGATTAATCAGGACGTTCGCGACGCGATACGGGCCGCTTTTCTGAATCTGTAACCCCAATTTTCAACTGTAAACCCCTGTCAATTATGCTTACCTGGTACCAATCGAAAGTCAAATACGAAATCGAGGCCAACGAAAAGCGGAAGATGATTTCGGAACTCTATTTATATGAAGCCGTCAACTTTGGCGACGTTGAATTGCAATGTTACGAACACCTGAAAAGTCGCATTAAAGACCCTGACGTCGACGCAATCAACAAGGCCCCCTTCTCGGCTGTCGTTTTCTATTCAGGAACAACGGACGAATGGCTAACTGACCCATTTTACCGAATCGGTATCAAGTGGGGTGACGATAAGGATTTGTATTTGATACCGGCAAGAGATCCGGAGCAGGCTATCGAACGGGCATTAAAGTATCACGGAAGCGCTGAAAAAATACACGTTAACGAAATCAAAAAAACCGAGATACTGGCCGTCTGGCATCCGCACAATGAATTGTGGCAAGGCGATTGGCATAACCGGATGGAACGGCTCAAACTTGCCCATAAACACAGTCCTGACTACAATCAGACCGAAATGTTCGATACGGACGGTAAGGCCAATCAGGAGGGATCGACCGCCAAAACTGATGCCCGTCGAACAAAAAAGAGCGTCACGATCACTTTCCGAAAACACAACGGCGACCCGGTCGACGCCTAACGATACTAATGTGAATGCACTGATTCAGCACTGACCAGGTGTTTTTCGCCTGGTCAGTCTCTACCCACTGCCCGCTATGACCAAGCCACACCACAGCGTACCGCTCGCCGATAAAGAAAACCTCAAAGCCTTTCTGTCGAGCTTTTACAGCATCGGTCAGCTACACATTATCTACTGCACACTGACCGATAAAAGCCCGTATCCGGATATGACCGAACATGAACGGAGCATCAGAACCGAGGCCGTGCGCGAACTACTGGGCATCAAACCACCAATCGAAATCGAAGCGAAACCCGATAAATCCAAAAAACGGAAATAATGGCCGAATCATCTATTGAATGGACTCAGCAGACCTGGAACCCAACCGTAGGCTGTACCAAAATATCACAGGGCTGTAAGTTTTGCTATGCCGAAATTATGCACAAACGTTTACAGGGGATGGGTAAGGTTACCGGCTTTGAGAAGTATAAAGCCGACTTTAAAACGGTACTCCCCTACCGCGACCATCTGGATTTGCCGCTCAAGCGAAAAACGCCAACGACCTATTTTGTCAACTCCATGAGCGATCTGTTTCACGAAGATTTGCCGCTGGCTTACATCGTGGATGTGTTTCGGGTAATGACGTTCGCCCGTTGGCATACGTTTCAGGTACTAACCAAGCGGGCTGACCGGCTCAAAACGGATGGCCAACTACTTTTTTGGCCGGATAACGTGTGGATGGGCGTATCGGTCGAAAGTGACAAGCACCTTGACCGCATTGATGCTTTACGGACTACCGGCGCAAAGATTAAGTTTCTCTCACTGGAGCCGCTTTTAGGGCCACTGCCAAACCTCAATCTTGCGGGCATTGACTGGGTCATCGTCGGTGGTGAAAGTGGCCTAAAGCCGCGCCCTATCCGGCCGGAGTGGGTAGACGATATTCGTCAGCAATGCGAAGCGGCCGGCGTGGCTTTTTTCTTTAAACAGTGGGGCGGTACGAATAAGAAAGCCGCTGGTCGGCTACTCAATGGACGTACCTATGATGAAATGCCTGTAAACACCGTACCAGCATGACCGACCTGTTTAACCATCCCATTGCTCCGCTCGTCGAGAGAAAACCCAAACCTACCCGGCCCGGTCAGCAGCTACAGATTGCGCCCGAAATCAAGTCCATCGCTTTCGATCAGGACGAGATTCTACAGTCGATTCTGACGCTATATGTTGCCGGCAACACATTCGACTGCGACGCGACCTACGGCTACGGCGAGTTTTATAAGGCCATTGCCCGCCCTCGCTACTGCTTTGACATCGCGCCCAAAAAACCCGAAGCCGTGATCGGAGATTCTCGGGCCTTGCCGCTGGGTGATCGGAGTATCAAATCGTTGATGTTTGATCCGCCCTTTGTGGTGTCCAATCACAAGGAGTCTGAAGAGTACGTAATGAGCCAGAAGTACGGCGGCTACCGGACTATTACCGAGCTGAGGGAGCATTACAGAAAGTCTCTCGTCGAGTTTGCCCGCGTGGTTAAACCACGCGGAATCGTGGTCTTCAAATGTCAGGACTTCGTACACGGCCGGAGTAATTACTTTATCCACGACGAGGTATTGTCTCTGGCCAAGGATGCAGGCTTTAAAGCGGTCGATCTGTTCATCCTGTTTGCCCGTAACCGCTTTCGTGGCCAGGTGCATAAGCAAAACCACGCCCGCAAGTTTCATTCCTATTTCTGGGTATTTCGTCGCAATCAAAAACAACGCTCCTGATCAGGAGCCTAACCCGCCAGGTCCAGCGAATGGATCAACAACGCATATGCCAAAAAACCCAAAATTTAACCTCGATTATCAGTACGCGCTGTACCTGAAGCGCATTAAACTCGACGAGGCTACGATGCACGAAGAACAGAAACGACAACTCAAGCAGGCGTTTTACGGCGCTTGTGGTCAGTTGCTCGTCCTGTTTCGCGACGACGTGGCCGCGCTATCGGAACGCGAAGCGGTCGGCATTTTAGAGAGCCTGCATAAGCAGACGGTAGCCTTTTGGGAGAACGAACTCAGAAACCTTAAATAGCCCAACGCATGATACTTGGATTCAGAACGACCCATAAGGGCAGACCGACCGGCTTCGTTGAGAAGATCAACAGCGGACAGAAAATCCACACGCTGCGGGAAGACAAAAACCAGCGCTGGAGAGCCGGTCGACACATTGAATTTGCAACCGGTGTCCGGACGAAGCAGTATAGCCAGTTTAAAAACGACACATGCAAAAGCACTCAGCGAGTTTTTATGAGCATGGGTCAAGTCCGCCTAGAAATCTCTATCGACGATACATATCTATATCCACCTGACATAAAAGAGCTTGCCATAAATGACGGATTTGATACGGTGGAAGACTTTTACAACTGGTTTGTTCCCTTAGTTCAAGAGGCCGAGAAAGACGGCAAACACGGATTACCCCTTCGCCTAATCCACTGGACCGATAAACGCTACTAACATGGCCAAACACGCAAATTTTCAGGAAGTCAATACAACCTTGTTTGATCAGCACGGCGTCGAATACCCCGTCTGGATTCGTGAAACCAAGCTCGGCCAGCAAGACACGATTGAGGTTATTTCGGGCTGGCAGTTGAGCGAAAAAGAACTGGAGTTTTTCAACGAAACCGGCATCGTCTTTTTTCGGGCCGTTGGCGGTCAGCCGCCTTGTGAGATACTCTGGGCCGATCCAGTCGAATTCGAGGGCCAAAATGCTGTCTACACGCACGAAGCCTGTTACGATCTACCCACGCACAGAGCTGAGACAGTGATCAACGGTAGGTCAACGTTTACCGTTACGTCGGCCTGGCAACTTAATAGAGAGGGTCGCGAGGAGGTACGCAAAAACGGCGGTATAATCTTTTTGCGCGTCGTCGGCGGACAGCCGGTTGTCGAGGTGTTTGGGATTAATCCGATTGAAGGTTAAGTCAAGGCCGAATAAAAATGAGCCCAGTCATTGTGGCTGGGCTCATTTTACTTAACTAACCTCGTTTGGTATTTCCTGCAATTATTTCAAGCAATTCCGTCTGCCTTGTCAATTGCTCTAAAATTGAGCCAAGTAGCTCTTTATTCTCACTGGTCAATTCTCTTAATTCTGAAAGATAGCTGCGACTATACCAGAGACGCTCTTCAGTTTCATCAAGCTTGCGGAATATATTCTTCAAATTTTCATTTACTTCTGTAAAGTCTGCCATCCTAATTCGTGTTTACGTTTTGTGTTAGACCTATAAAACGAGACCTGCAGGATTATAATTCAAAATTTCACAGAAACGCCCAGCCTCATCAAAGGCTGGGCGTTTTGCTATTGCAATAAGCCTATAAATCAATCAACTGGCCGAACTGGTTGGGGTCAATCCGATTGAGTCTATCTGATTAATCCCTGCGCCTGAAGTTGGGGTAAATAGGTTTCGCGCTGCTTTTCGTGTAGTATATCCCATTGCCTGATAGCCTCGTCGGCCTGTTGCTCGGTTATGATTGCCCAGCCAACGCCCGTTGTACGACGAAAAAAGGTCTTACCCACCCTCAGGTAAATGAAACTATTGGAGTTGTTATACCAGTCATGCATAGGGCAAAGGTACTTGTGCGACTCTCAACGTGTGGAATAAATGTGCATTAATTGTGGCATAATTGTGCTACAATTGTGCTACAATTGTGATGTATTTTTGATTGAAGGAAGTACTTTTGTAAAAGTTTATAGGGTGAGGCCATAAAAAAGCCCCGTATTTACGAGAAACACAGGGCTTAGTACACCGTATTTCTTATTCCTTATCGCTGTGATTCAGCCAATAATCGAATAAGATCAAAAAAAACCTAATCGCATAATCCTTAAACTTACCAGGGTCGCGGGGATTTGCATTAGTTGTCGGGGGCGTTCCAAAAGATCGTCTTCTGGAGGGGCGAAGCACATAGCTTCGCCTTCTTCGTTTTGATTCCATCAAATTAGAGAACGATATGTCCTGAGTAATATCAAGACTGTCAAAAATACCCATTCCTGTAGACTCTGCAATGTCATGTTATCAAATAAAACCCCTAATCATTTTAGAGCAAAATATAATTTGCTGATTGTTAGCTTATTAACTTGGGGTTTACTTGGCCAAATATTGGGGAACGGTACATATTGCTTTGCTGGATAAAATAAAAAGTCCGGCCTCATCAAAGGGCCGGACTTTTCGTCTTCCAGTAAACCCAATAAAACAACTTATGCCGCCATGACGACTCTTGAGAGCCAGGCATAAAAGAATACCTCCTGGGACTCGTCCTCATCTGCAATTTTTTCGTAATGCTTAAACTGATACCCGTTAAGCGTCTTCAGTAACGCTTTGGGTTGCGGATGCCCGTTGGTGAGCGCAAGCGTTTGAGGCCCGACAATCCCATCGACGGCAATGTTTGGATATAGCCGCCCGACCTTATTTAGTTTGTTGAGACTCTTTTGTAACATGATAGCAGCCGTATTCTCTCCACAGTTGACGGCCGTATCGAATAGCTCCGTTGCAATCGCCTGATCGTTGAACTGGTCGAGCTTATTGACGTCCCAGTAGTTTAGTTTGTAGAACTTTTTAACGTTGTCCTGCAAGGCTACGTCGGCGGCTAGAATTCGATTTATAACGTCCGTATCGCCAGACTGACGCATCGCATTTCTAACCTGTATCCATCCGGGCCAATTTGGCCAATCGCGGCTCGTAATACCCTTGTAGGTCAATCCGCCCTTATCTGACGGATGATTGGCTAAACCGCCCTCGTTGCCCATCGTATAGGCAAACGCAATCAAAAAATTAGCCATTAGAGGATAATGTTTAGGGTGATATAGGCGGCTGCAACGGCTCCAAGGACGGCCAGACCATCTCGGGCCTTACGGAGTTGCCTGCCCGCCCACGTTTTAGGCTGTTTGCCATCAACGGCCGCTACTTTGGCCTCGGCTTTATCGGCCCGCGCCGTCGCCGTATTGCGCTGCTCGGTGAGTGACACAATCGTTTTGTTCGCCTGGGTGCGGATGGCCTCACTCGACGAGTCGGCCAGCGACACACGTACTTTCAGCGTTTTGATTGTCTCGCTACGGGCCGCGAGCAGGGCATCCTGCTCATTGACCAGCCGGTTTAAAATCACGTTGTCGTGGGCGAGCGTATCGCAATAGGTTTGCGCTCTGGCCATCGAATGAAGCAGGCTACCGGCTACGAACAACAGGCCCGAGACGATCCATAATAGGAGTTTGGCTTGCTTGCTCATGGGGCTTTCTGTTTCTGTTTTTGCAGGTTCGTATTCATCCGGTGTTGCTGGAGACTCAGCGTCGACAGCCCGTCGCGGATCTCGCTCGCCCCCTGGTCGCTTTTTTGCCAGAGTTCCGATTTGGTTGCCTCGACCGTTTTGGCGAGCATCGTATCGCTTTTGGCCAGGGTATCGAGCTTAGTTTCGATCTTGCTGATTTTGGCCTTGTTCTGCTTCTGACCAACGGCGATGGTATCCATCTTAGTCGATACTTTCTCGATGACCTTTTCGGCCTTTTGGCTCCGGTAGTTATCAAACGACCAGATGATGAGTGTAAATAGCAGAATCGCGCCGAATAGGTAGGCGAGCCGGGTGCCGGTCTTGACCCGGTTGGTTTCGGGTTTTACGAAATCGGCATAAGCCTCAAAGCCGCCCGATATGGACAGCAGAATAAACGTCAGGCCGAGGCTATTGGTCTGCCATTGAACATACGGCACATAGCGGACGCAAACTAGGCTTAGAAACGTCGAAAAGGTGAGGGCATACAGAATGCCGTTATACGCCTTGCTCGCGGCGTGAGTTGTAAAACAAGTGGCTAAAAACGAGCCCGTCGCGACGAGTAATCCGAGTTGAAGAATTGCGGTATTTTCCATTTGATTTTAGGCGTTTGGTTTTGATTTGAAATAGGTAGCAATCTTATCGTACTTGCTGAGGGCTTCGTCCGCGATGATGCCCAGCCACGACACAATGGTCTGGACGGGCTTGTCGCGGATCTGCTCGCCCACCGTGTCCATGCCGCCGAGCCAGTAGTTGGCTCCGTAGGCAATGGGAAAGCCAAACATCCACACGTCGTCAAGGACAAAGAAGGCGGGAAAGAGGGCACCCAGTATTTTAAATCCGAAGAACCCCGACGTAAACGAGACGATGGCCCCGGTCAGCCCCTCGGCGACCGGTATTTGTTTTTGCCGAATCGCGTGAATGGTCGCTCCGGCAAACAGAGCAAGCACTAGAAATGCCTCACCAGGTACGGCTTTTAGTTTATTGAGGGCTTCGAGCATTGAAAGAGTGAGTTGAGTGGTAACTTGACTTTTTAATTCAGCGGTATCCAGTCGGCCGAGGAACTAGTTCCAGCGGCCTCGTACACTTTTTTATTGACTGTGTCAATGAAGCGTTGCCCAAAAAAGCCGGGTACGATTGCCGGAGCGCCTGTTCCGGAAACGATCTCCAGCTCCTTCAAATAATTGACATCGGTCACGTCGTCAAACTTGTTCTTATAAGCCCGACTCGCTGTTCCACTGATCGAATAGGAGGCTGTGCCATTGGCTTTAAACTTGTTGTTGGAGATGGTAACACTGCTCGAATTGTTGACATTGACACCATATCGGTGATTCCAGGTTGTAAAGCTCGCAACACGGCCAATGATGCAGTTGTCGACCGTCACACCGCCCGTACTGGCATCAATGTATATGCCGTCACTTGTACCTAGTATGCGGTTATTATCGGTTATCGCCATGCCCTGAATGTGGACTGACGAAGGGGAATTGACACCCGAGATAAGGATGCCCTGGTAATCGCACTCGCTGGCTCTCCCGCCAACGATATTGACGTTTGCGCCATTGGTGATGATAAACCCAGGACCATAGCGAACCTGTGAGGCTACGCATCCGGTCATTGTCGTATATTTATTTATACTACCATTAATGATATAGAAGCCCGCTCCTGTCGTATTGTAGGCCGTACAGCCGACTAAACTGGCCTGACGGTTCCGAATCTGAAAGCCAAACGAAACCTTTGATTTGCCACCCGTAGCCGTACACCCTATATACAATATCTCCTCGCCAAGCTGGTGACTGTCGAAGTGGGTGAGTGAAGATTCCGAACTGTGGCAATTGGAAAACGTCATGTTTCGGGGAACTCCGTACACGCCCGAACTGCCGAGCGTTGTCGTCGCGTGACGCACATTTCTAAACGTGCAATTCGTTGTAATTACATTATAACAGGCTCCCGAAAAGCCTATTCCGTAACCGTAGCGGCCATTATTCGGGTCGTCGATAAAGTCGGTACATCGAACCCGGTCAATCTCAGATTCCCAGGTGTTTTGTATATCGAACCCGGCCTCGTCGCTGCCCTCTGCGGACACGTTGACGATGCGTAATTCACTACAAAAATTCCACGTCGTTAGCGCCACTAAACGCGTATTGGGAATGTTTTTTAGCTTGAGATTGGATAGCGTAAAGTTGCTGATTGGGATAACCTTTTCAACTTTGGCCGTAGCTAACGTATAGTTTTCGGGGAGCGGATTCATTAAGATCGTGCTGTCTCCGTTAACCCGCGCTACTCTGACGATAAACGCCTGTTTGTTGCCGTCGCTGTTGCTTAACCAAATATCCTCGGACCGTACTCGTATCCAGTCACCCGCTACGAACGGGCTTGTTACTGTCGTGCGAATGAACTGCTGGCTACGTAGCGGCTGAATAACCATACTGTAGGAGGTCGGCGAGACGGTACCCTGTGCATTGATTACCCCCGCATTACTATTTTGCAGTAAAACAGTGCCGTCACCCTGTCCGGTGAGTTCTACTTTACTTCGGGGAAGTAGAGCCGCATTCAAAAGAAACGTGCCGTTCGGAAGTTCGACCGAACCCCCACCGCGAGCCGACTGAGCGTCGATTGCCTTCTGAATGCTTATGTTATCGTAGGTTACCCCGTTGCCATTCAGGACGTACCAAGCTGCCTGTATTTTATTGTCAAACAGCCGAACCCAAACGCCCCCACCTGGCTCCGAAAATGTAATTCCGTTATCAACCGTCCCGCTGGCGGCATACACAAACGTTCCGCCCCGAATTTTATCACGGACCACGACCGACGTACTGGCGTTGCCCGGCGTATTGTTTAGTGCATTGATGTCGGCCACATGAACCACGCGGGCGGCGAGGGCCGAGGAGGTAGTTGATTTGTCGAAGTTATAAACGTTTTTCCCAACCCATTTGCCGGTAGTATCGTTGATATTAAACTTTGACGCCAATTCAATCCGGTTTGCTTTCTTAGAAATTGTGTCAGCACTTAGGTAAGACGGAACACCTTTCAAACCCGTAAATGAATCGGTCCCCGCTACGACGGCGTTAACGATTGTCATGTTGTCGGGTGCCGTCTTAACCGTATTGCTTTCACTTACATCATACCGCCAAACCTGCTTATAGGCATTGTCGATCTTGAGTTTTATTCTGGCCTGAGCTGGAATTAAGCTGACATTGGGAAACCGAACTGTAATTATTCTACCCGAACGAGTTACGGTAGGCTGGTAGGGCGTCGCGGCCTGTCCGCCCGTTACGTAATACGTTTGAACCGTAACGGCTTTGGCGGAATCGGACGGGTCGAGCGTGACGGCGAACTCGTCGGGATTGCCTGGGAATACAGGTCGGATTGACTCGTACACAGTGCCGATTTTAGTTGTCGTCTGGGCGAAGCTGGTCAGGCATGACAGCCCGGCCAGCATGGAAAACAGAATCTTTCTCATTTTGTACATTGTAGGTTGGTAAGATTAGTTGCTACTCGGTCCGGAAGGGCTACCCGAAAACCAGTCGACTTCGAGGCTTTCGCCAACGGCTGAAGCTCCATCACACGTAAACCGGACCTGAGTGATGATTTGCCGCCACTGCGGCCGGTCGGAAAAATCAAGCTCTTTGACGTGCCACTGTCCATCAGCGATGAGCGAGAAAGTTTTGGCATAATCGTCGCCCACGGCTGCGCCTTCTGGGAATCGCTGATCCCATAGGGGCGTCCCGTTGGTATATCCGGCCGCTTGTCGTGCCCGCGTCCACCGGGCGACCATGTTTACGTTTAGCCGCGTCGACGAGGTGTACCGGTAACGCATGTACGTTTTCTTGATAGAGCCATCCAAGGCGACGGCGGGCGTTACGATCTCACCCTCGTTCGAAGTCCAAACTATAGGCCCCCAAGTTGACCGTGTTTCCTTGTAGCCGCCGTCGTTAAACCAGCGACCGCCCCACCCCTGACGGCCCGATTTGTTAAACTTGTATTCCAGTGTGCGTTTCCAACTGGTGTACTGGTAGGCTTTGGCGCGAATCTCGGCGAGCGTACCCACAACGAAAATCAGCGAATGTCGCCACTTGATATTGGCATCCAGCATCTGAAACGGGTAATACGCGATGTACGTACTTGACAGTAAACTACCCTCGGCGTTGTAAGAACCCTTGCTTTGAAATTGGCCCATTTGCCCGGCTGGTGTTTCCAGTATGATGCCCTGACAACGGCCCGTCGCTGGATCACAGCCTGCCATCCAATTTTCGGTCATAAATGTTGCGCCGGGCGTCATACCCGAATTGTCATCTAATTGGAAAGACCGAGGGCTTGCATTCTGGTAGGGCGTATCACCATCGTAGAAGTAAATCGTGCTATAATTGCCATTTAAATAATCGCACGGCGCTTCCTGGAACCGGCTCTCCTGTCGTTCATTCTGTCCGCTCGATGGTCCGCGATTGAATTTGGATTCGTACCAGACCCGCATTTCATTGCCGTTGACGCGAATCCATTTTTTAAACACGTCGCCGGTTCGTAGCCCGTTGCCGTCCCATTGGTTGGGTTCGATAGCCGTAAATAGCGTTGTACCATCGTTGCCGTAGCTGATCAACCGACTTGGCGTTTCGTATACATCACCCGTTTCATTAACGTTGTCACCAATGCCAAGCGACACGCCGTTATAAGTCCACGGAGCCGGGTAACGGTACAAACATTCGTTAATTGAGCGCCCGTCATTGACTGTGCCGAGTGGGTGTCCGTAATCATTCCCCGAACCGGCCTGAAATATGGGCACGTTCAGGGTGTTATTACCCGTTGTTTTATCCGTGAAAAAACGGATGCCACCGGCCAGCCCCTTATCGGGTTCGTGCCCCTCTTTTAAGTCGAGCGTGACTTTGATCTTATCCGTTTCGAGTGACGCCCGGTAGTCCGAAGGAATTGAGGCCGAGGGTAAGTCGGCAAAATTGAACGCCCCCGCAACGAAATCGCCATCGCTGACGCCCGTACCCGAACCGGGCGACGTCGTCGTACTACTCGGCGGGCCGGTCGTCGTGCCAATGAGTGAAATAAAATTCGCGCCTGTTGTGGCCGAAAAGACTTTCGAGTACGTCGCCCCCGAACTGTTTTTCGTGGTGATGCTAAACGAGGTCGGCGCTTTGTTGATCTGCCACTGCCGGTTGTAGATGCCGTTCGAGATCGTCGCGTACCCTTTGAAGTCGCCCGATGCAATGGTCACCCCGTCCGGGTTGGTCGTGACGAACGTTGTCTTGGGTGAGGTATCGAAGGCCATTTGCGAAACATCGCCCGCCGTCTGGACAGTCAGTGTCGTACCGTCGTGGCGGTACTGTAACCCCGTCAGCCAGCTAGGAGCCGAAACCGAAAAACTACACGTCGGCGCGATAAGGGGCGGAATTGTTCCAGCCGGAATGATGCAACCCGACGAAACGACCGTGAGCGTTAGTTTGCCCAGGGCTACGTCGTTTTTTAGTGCCGACAGGCCCGCGTCGTTGAGCGGATATTTGGTTTTGTCGCGGGTAAACTTGATCTGGTAGGGTGTACCGGCAAATCCCGTCGCGGGCGCGATGGTAAATACCTGTGTGCCCTGGCCGAGCGCCAGAACCGACCAGAGTGAAAGCAGAAAAAGGAGGACTGTTTTTGTCTTTTTCATGGAGATGGGATTAATCAGTCAGTGCGGGCGGAGTTGGGTTTGAGGTAATTTTTGCTTCGCGGTAGTCGCCCCGCCAGGTAACTAGCTCGGCTCGAAGGGTCTGGAACTGGAAGTAGACGTGCTTACTCTCGAAGGCAGGAAAGTCAACGGGCAGTTGCCAGTAGTCGAGGAAGGTTTTGCGACCATCGAGCCGGATCAGGTATGAGGGCGAAACGGCCGAGCCATTGTCGACCCAGACCAGTACATCGGTCGTGTGATCGACGTCCTGACAGGGCCACTCGCCCCGCATCCAGATCGTACGCCGGCCGTCTTTAACACAGTGACCACCCCGCAAAATGGGTTTGCGGTAAAACTCCTCGTCGTCGCTGCGGGCCGAGACAAGGCCCTGATTTTTGAGCCACAGTTTGGGTTCGATGAGCTGATACGGTGTGTCGAAAATCCAGTTGAGGTTCGCGGCCCGCTGGAATCCCTTCGCGTAGATTTCGACCGACGCTCGGGCCTTCGATTGTTTGTTGTTGTCCGCGCCGAGGTCCGTTCTAGGCTGGCTGTCCATCCAACCACGCATGTAGTCAGCGTTCAGGTACATGCGAATCGCGTTACCTTCCGTCCATTCAGGATCGAGGGGCCGCGAATTGAGCATGTCGAATTCGGCTTGGTTGAGGCCCGTCGAGTCGAGCGTCGAGCCCGATTGTGCCTCGGTATCGAGCCGGAATTGCTCGATAAACCGAACGCTTTCGTAGCCAGCGCCCCGAAGGTTTGACATGGGCAAATGCACACTACCGGCGCGAAAAAACCAGTTCGCGTAATTGGCGGCTTCGTAGCCATAGCGTTTGATCATCGCCAATTCGTTGTCGTCCTTGTAGATGACGGTTGCCTGACCACAGATCGTCGCGGCCCGTTTGTCAGTCCGGTACACGAGCCCACCATTGGATACGATCAGCGCCCCATCGCCGTCCTTTTCGAACAGACTTTGTCCATCGCTGGTGTGCTGCATGTAGTGACCGACGCCCGCAAAGGCTTTTCCGGCGAGTACCAACGCGCCGAGGTCAGAGGGAGCGCCCAGCGGGTTATTTTGTAAATTGCCCCGGTACGGCTCGTTAATTGTGCCGTACGACAGGTATTTGGGGTAGCCCGTCGCCGAGTCGTTGTCGTCAAAAAAGTACGGTCCCGTCGCGCACAGATTGCCGAAATCCGACATACCCGACTTCATGGGCTTACCGTCAACCTCGCTCAGTCGGATAATCTCTTTGGTGATCCAGCCCACTTGCCGGTACCACTGGGCGACATAATCGTACGGGCTACCCTCCCGAATCTTCCAAATTTCATGGTTGACGGAAAAGTACTCCACACCCCCACCCTGTTTGTCAGGTTGCAGAAAGTCGATATACCATTGAGCGGCATACAGTTTACAGGTGTCCTCGTCGTCAATAAAGAGGTGATCGCCCTCAAAGGCGGGATTTAGTGTTGACCAGTCGTAGAGTTTTTGTTTAGACGGATGGCCATCGGGCAACTGATCAGCGGCTCGTTTGGCGGCTGCATAGTTGGCGTACTCCAGCGCCCGTTTAAATTGAGCCGGATACGCCTGCCCGTTGGGCCACTGGGCCGACTCGGAGGTATGGGTCCAGCCGCGACCGATGAACGCGTTATCCGTATCAAGGGTATACAGACCGCCCGGATAGATCAGAATTTTGCTGCTGTGGGGAGCAAACTGAGGTATCCGTTTGGCCAGCGCCGTATTCAGGGCCGTCTGGGCCGCAAAGGCGTAATGGTTACCCGTTGGGCGAGGTTTGGCCTGAGCGACCGGCGTCAGGATCGGCGCGGGTGTACTCACAAAACTATGTCCGGCAAAGTCACTCCCGACCCGCTCAAACGTGTAGGAGGTATCGAAGCCATCCCCGGAGGGCAGCGACTCGCCATCCTCGGTATAGTTCGAGTTATCGCCCTGCACGACGATCTGACTCAAGACACACCCTTTGGATGCGAGGTGAAAATCGGTCGGAACGAATCCCTCCTGCAGCATCGTACCGAGGGCCGCTTGCGCCTGGGCAATCGTGGGGCGCTGGCCGCACGTCGTGCCAAGGGCTACGGGTAAGTAGCGTTTGGTGCCATCTGAGAGGGTCACCTGACAGTAGTCGTTGTCTGTTAGTGCCATGCTTAGTTTGCGATAAGGGGAATGGTTTCCCGGCTTGTGACGATGCCACAAGGGGAGGTTTGTACGAGTACGTAGGAGCCGTTATTGCCGTCCTGTGGTAAGGCCAGATTGAAGCCCCAGAAACCACCTTCGGCGGGCCATCGGTAAAAGGTGCCGTCTGTGATATGCTCGGCTCTATCGTCGCCGTACAGCGTGTCGCCGATGTTCAGGGCGTTGGTTGTACCCCGGCACACATCAAATTTTGATTTGGAGCCAGTGATACCAATGTTTGCCACGGCTTCGGCCCGTGTGGCAAATGGCCGAACGGTATAGGGAACCGTACCCATAGCGACCGTTTCGTCATAATATTCGTAGATGACGACAATAGGCAGGGCGTTGATCTGATCCTCGGTTAAGGCGAAATAGTTGGTACAGGGATTGACTGGGCGATTGACGGTCAGTAGCCAATCGTCATTCGTTGCCAGACCAAAGGAATTGACACCCTTGTTTCGCACGACAAAGGCCGCATTTGCAAACGAGCCCCCGATTTTGAGTCCGCGCGTCGCCGGGTCGTAGGTAAGGCCCAGCGGTAAGGGTAATTCGGCGTTGGTTCCCCCATCGTACTTTTTGGGGATGACCGTAACCGTATCATTCGGGTTATCGGTCGCGAATTCACCCGCGACGAGAATAATCGTCTGGTCGCCCGGCGCGGTGATCAATACATCCGGCTGGGCGTTAACAACCCTGGGTGCCGTATTGGCGACGGCCCCACAGGTGATGGTGTTTAGCGCGCCCGTATCGCTGGTCGCTTCTGTCGAAGACGTACCCCCGAATACCCGCCAGGTATGCGGCTTGCCGTCGTTGAACTGAGCGGGTTTCGGGAAGGTAAAGCCAAACGTCGCGGCCGTCGTCGGATGGCCCTGGCTGACGAGGTAATCCCGAACGTCAGTCCGGGCAATGTTAGCTGTGATGGTGCCGACGATCTGGCCGTCCACCTCAATTCGAACCGACGCGGGCGTCGATAGGTCGGTCAGGTTGGCGACCCAGCCTCGCAATTCGCCATAGGAGCCGTTTACTCCGCATACATTGGCGTCGAGTCGAAGTAGGTATACCGGAAGTGTATCGACCGTATTGGCAACGAGCGAATACAAATCATCGACCGAAACGACCGTCAGGCTCGGCTGGATCGCGCAACTAAGCGCCATTTCGCAAAACTTGGCTTTGGTTGCGGCCGAGGACGAATTATAGAGAGCAAACAGAAATGCGTCTTTTTCGGCGGTACTCGAATTGGCTAAAAGACTCGCCAGGGTGACGCTGGCACTACCGGGCTTGATGGTCAATTCACTATCGACAACCTCGATGATCAGCGACTGACCATTAACGGCATCCTCCAAATTAAAACGCGGAATACCCAGCGACAGAATCAGCTGGAGCGTTTTTAGGGCCGTCATCGCCTTACTGTCATCTTCGCCTTTGATGGCCTCCGGATTGGTCACAATCTGAATACGCCCCGACTGTTCCTCACTGGCCAGGGGTACGTCGGTGGAGTTTAAAAACTCCTCACGAGTAACAAAATTTTCGGTCAGATCGACCGGGATCTCGTCGCCCCCTTCAGTGGTGAGCGCGAATCCGGTGTCGGTCGCGGCTCCGGACACAATGAGCAGGTCGGCGTTGGCGTTAACCACCTCCTTGACCGTCCGGATGATGTTTTGATCGGGGATTTTTTGCGGGCTTTGGGCCATTGGCTATAGCGGGTCAACGTCGATAAATCGACATAATTCAATCCGTCGCCTGGTGCGCTCGTCGGCCGCTTGTGCCTGTTCGAGTGTCCATCCGGCGAATTGTCCGCAATCCAGCCCTGAAGTCGTGTCTCCTAAATCTAACGCCGTTTGGCGGAGTTCAAAAATGGCCTTCTCGTCATCGCGGCTATACTCGACGCTATTGAGAAACCCCGCCACCCGAATGCCGCTTTCGTTTAACAGGCTTATATAGCCGTAGTTGGGATTGACCGGATCGCCATTGTCGTCAGTCTCGCTCGGCAACTGCCCGGTGTGGCCAAGGCGGAGACGCTGCGTTTGCTGGTGAGAGAGTCTGACCGAAAACTTAATGAGTCTGGGCAGGTAGAGTAAGTCGTCGATCAGCTCATCGACCGCGACCGGCGCTGACTCGGAGACCCGGCCCGCTTTACCGCAACTATCCCCGGTCGGCAAAACCGTAACGACCGATTTGTTATTGGGAATCTTGGTTTTGTTGACGGCTGCGTACAGATCGTCGGTCGAAATACTGCCAAACGAGATATTGACGTTATCCGACACGCCCGGCGACGGGATGACCTCTTTGACAAAAAAGCTCCACGGCTGGTTATCGGGAGGTGATACGGCCAGAACGGTGTAGGTGCCCGCGTTGGGCGTGTTGCCGGAGATGTCCACCGTCATACCAGCCGCCAGCCAGTCGAGGTAAATGCCCGTCGTGACAACCTCAAAAAATAAAACCTGACTAAAGCCGACGCGGATCAATCCCGATTCGGTGATGGGCTTTTTGTTGATGGCATTAAACTTGTCTTTGTTGATCAGACACCCGGCCCAAACCGGCGCGTTCTGCAGGAGCATCCGGCCCGGTGACAGTCTCAGATTGAGCGTATCGTCAGGCGATACCAGACCCGTAACGGTATCGAAGTCGGCCCCCGTTTCGGGCTGAAGCGACAGACTACCCGCTGCGGGCGCAATCCCGGCGACGGGAACAATCTCATCGACGATGTCCTCGGCCACATAAAACGACCAGGGGCGCTTGGACGCGTCCGAAATGAACGTCACCCGGTAGGTACCTGCATTCTGCACGGAGCCGCTAATCGTTATACTCTGGCCAACCGTCAGCCACGAAATGACCGTGGGTACCTGCACAATCGAATTGAACGCCCCTCGCAAAAACGTAACGATACCCGAATAGGCGGGTATGGGCTTACACTGCACGATGAAGACTTTCTCGTCGAACGACGTGCTGTCTTTGGGCGTGTCGGCAAACTGCTCCCTGCGCGTCTGCTCGATGGCCAGCGACGAGGCAATGAGTTTACTGGTGAGTGGCTTTTTGGCTGATTCGTGCCGGATGGGCGTTGTTACCTGGTGGGTCGTAAACAGTTCCTCCAGCGAGCCCGCCCCATCTTCGGCCCATTGCTGGTAGCCGACCTCGACGGTGCTGTAGATTTCACTCGTAATCGTCTCCTCTTTGTAATCCGACACCTCGTCGAGCCGAAGCAGTTCGACGGGCCGGTAAAACTCCTGTACGGGCTCCATACGGACGATCTCGACCGGGTTGCCGTCGTTGTCCAGTTCATTACCAAACGCGACGCCCATGCAGTCAATGACCGACAGGCTTTCGACCGTGTCCTGCATGGAAATAGTCAAGGGGCGCTCTAGTGGCTTGAATTGCCGGACGGCAAACCCGTTGAGCAGCACTCTTCGCGCTCCGCATCCGTCGACGGGGTAGCGGTCCGACGCCAGTCCGTAGTAAGCCGAGCGAAACCGATCGGTTTTGCCGGTAATGACCGTGAGGGCCTGATTCAGTGCGTCACCCACCGGCAAGCACCTCGCCGACGTGGCCGAGTTGGTCGATTTGCCCGAAACGGTAATGCGCGTCGTTGTTACCTGAAGCCGAACGGCCGTCTGCTGAAGCTCGTTTTTGTTATGGGTAAACGAGAGCAGGCCGTACAGGAACAGCTTGTCGCCGGGCCGTGTGTCGATCTCGACGTCGAGTTTGCCTGCTGAAATGATCAGCACGTCCGCTTCGCGATAGTCACTACGCGGTGGACGTTTGCCGAGCCCCTCAGCATGGGGCGTCGTAACATCCCAGTCCTGACGAGTACCATCGGCCCGAACGAGCGTTAGTCGCGACGTTTGCTGGTAGCCCGTCACTTTGGCCGCGCCAATGCTGACGGTGCGTTTTTTGACGCTAAAATTGAGTTTGTAGCCCAGTTCGACGGATACTTTCCTTACTCCGCTCGATTTGAACTTGAACAGCCATTCGTCGTTAGGGACCGGCCCCTCGGTTTCCGACAGGCCCATCGGACGACCGCCCGCAAACTCCTCGATTTCGGATACCTGGGGCTGGCTGGTGTCGAACTGTACCCACAGATGGCCGTTGGTATCGCCCTGAAACGACTGCTCGACGGATTTGCCGCCAACGACATTGCAGGTAAACCGCTCGTCGAGTGACTGAGCGGTCAGCGGAATACTCTGGAATGTGGGCGGTGTGATTTGCGCCCCGTCGAGGGTGCGGCTCGTCGAGAGCTTAACGGCCGTTTCCCACCTGGCCAGTACCCGGCTTTGCAGGGTGTTTCTCTCTAACGCCCCCGTCACCCGTCGCTGGCTGGTTTTACGCGTCGACAGGTTAAGTCGGCCCTCGTACTCGATTACCTCGAAGGCGTCCACGCCGACGCCAGCCGGACCGGGTATGTCGGGTACGACGATACCCGCCTGAAACAGTAAATCAGCGTCCTCGCCCTCTGCGCGAAAAATCGACTCTACGAAGTCGCGACCCGAAAAGTTGTTGAATTCGAGGGCAGTTTCGGAGGTCGTATATTCGTGATTGACCCCGTGCATGTCGCCCCGCTTGAGGGTAAATTTTGCCGACGACCAGCCGACCGGCTCCTCTTCCAGATCAAACGGCGTCCGGGTGCCATCGGTCGCAATGTGGACGAGTCGGCAAAACGGCGCGAAGTCGGAATACACCCCGGGCAACACAAACGAGCGGCCCCAGTTGTCGAAAATTGTCTCAGTCATAACTTACAGGCGGGTTTGCTTGTCGCGGTATTCAGTGTAGGAGTTTTTCTGCCGCATGCCGCGTCGGATGCTTTCCCAGTCGGTCCGCTCCTCGTAGACCGGCCGCTCGTCGAGGGCTTTGCCAAACGCATCGTACACGTCCTTTTTGGAGAGCGACGAGCCCGAACTACCGGCAAGCTGGTGAATGATCACCTGTTCGTTTAATCGGCCCTGTTGCAGACGGGTCGATGTCTGCTGAGTTTGATTAATGCCGTGAAGAACCTGAGCGACGGCCGAATCTTTGCCCATGCCCGAAAGGATGGCTGCTGTTTCAGAAGCTGTATAGACCGTATCGCCCCGTTTGGTATTGAATAGGGTCGGCTTATCGAAGAGTTGAGCGTTACCTTCTCTGTCGACAAACAACTCGGCTCCAGCCTCCCCGGCAAGTGCCCGGCCTTCGTAGGCGTCAGTAGATCGCTTACCAGTTTTGTAGGCAGGCATTGGCGTTCCAAGGACAATTCCGGCCTGAACGGCTCCCAGTACGCCTATCGCTATAGCCAACGGAATGCCCAGCGGTCCACCTTCGGCGAGAGTTTTGACAACCGCAACGGCTGTTGATATTCCAATATTGAAAAGTGCCTGTGCGCGATTTTGCCTATCCTGCTTACGCTTTAACTCTGCGCTTTCCCGGTCGAACTTTTTCTCAATGGCGGCTTTAGCGTCGGCGTTATCGCCAGCGAGTTGTAGTTCATAATCCTTTCTTTTTTCGAGTTCGGATAGTTGATTCTGGGTTTTTTGCTGCTCAATCGAAAAGATGCCATTAACCGAAGTAGTTGCAATCTCAATGGCCAGATCAGCTAGTTTCTGTTGTTGCTCCCTGAGTAGAGCACCGTTCTTTTTCTTAGTCTCCGTCTCCTCGTTTGACTTATCAATTGCATTTTTTGCGACCGCATCATCCAGTTTCTTTTTGTCGTCGGCCGCATCCTTATCGCGCTGTTTTTCGAGTTCTCGAATCTTGTTGTTTGCCTCCTCTATTTCGGTTGGCGTCAGTGTGGCATGTGCCTTATAATCCTCCAGTTGTTGAATTTTATCATTAATCAAAGCGTCGCTTTCCTGACGATCTTTCGCGTATGCGTCCTGAGTCGCCTGTAAAACTTCCTGTAGTTGAGCGATCTTGAGGTCGTGGAGCTTTTTTTGCCCGTCGTATTGCGATAGCTTACCGCTAGCCATATCTACCTCTACCGAGCCGGACTTTTTGGCGTAGCTCTCATTTATGGCGTTTACCTGATCTTCGTGAGCCTTCGCGGTCGCCAGATCAATTTCTTTAAGCGCATCGGTCGTTTCTTTGATCTGTTTTTTCCAGGCTTTATCGGCTATATCGGCCCGCTCTTTGTAATAGACCCGGTCAACATTGAGCAAATCGGCATCAATCTCCTTAACCAGTTTACTATTAGCCTGTCCGGCATCAATCAGTATTTGCTTTTGCTCATTCAGGGAGGCCATCATAATGCCTCGCCGACGCTCATTAAAGTCAGTATCTGAGATTGTACCATCCTCCTTGTCGCGCGACAGCCCGGCGATTGCCTTGTCGGCGTCGGTCTTGCTGCTTTCGAGATTGAGCTTAAGAAGATCCCGCTTGTAGTCCCGTTCAGCATCTATGCGCTGACGGTTTAATTTGATTCGTTCGGTAAGTGCCTCCTTACCCGTACCCTTGACTAGCTTCAACTCAGCGTCAATTCCCTCTTTAATCAGGGCTAACTTTTGAGATAGGTACGCCTGCTCTGAAACCAGGCCGTCTTCGTGCTGCTGATTGAGGGCTGCTAACTTTTCGTCACGGAGCACCTTTTGATAGGCTATTTCCTGTTGGCGGGCCTTTTCGCGCTCCTGTTCCTCTTTTTTGAGATCGGACTCGCTTTTGGGTAATGGTTTGCCCGGCACGGCATCCGGTATTTTGCCCGGCTTAGATGCGGGCGCGGTTGATGGCCCCATCCATAGGGTTTGCAGTCGGTCGGCGGCTCTTTTGACATCTCTTTCCAGGTTGGCGAATGTGGCACTAGCGTCAATCTTAAATTTGGCCCCGAAGAAATTAGCAACCTCTTTGGCTTTGTTCAGTAAAATATTAAGCCCGCCAACCGTTAGTTGTATAGCCGTTACACATCCAATGACCACAGAAGCGGCCCCCTTGAATGCAACACCGATTACTAACCCAAAGGCTTTTATAAGGCCAACGGTTTCGTATAAATCGTATACACTTTTGACTAAGCCCCATATTTCCTTGACGGCATCGACAACAGCATCGGACACTAACCCAAAGGCTTCACGAACAGGTAAAAGCCCGTTCCATACCGCAATGGCAACATCAATGAACGTACTCAACAGGGCGATAATGACAGCAAACCCTTCCTTAAGTCCAGTTCCGACCGTCACTTTCAATTTGTCGAGATTGTCGCCCAAATTGGACATCTGACCGCTCAGCGTTTGCGATATTTTCTCGGTCATACCCATGACGTTGGGTAATTTCCCAAAGGCTTCGACGGCGCTCAGCACACCGGCTTCGGTGCGATCAACGACCTTCGTGACGCCATTGAACGTAAGTGACACCTTATTACCCGCCGTCTGGGCCTTAATGCCGATCTCATTCCAGCGATCTGTACTGTTGATGTCATTGATAGCCTCAACCAACTGACCAAACGGTTTGCCGGTTGCGTTGGCTACATCGGCGATTCGCTTGAGCGATTCTTCGCCTGGCCGTAGTCCACGACTGGCTAATTTGATATAGGCATCAGTTAGCTCATCTACGGAAAAGTTGGTTTTTGCCGCAAAGTCCTGGATCAGCTTAAAGGCCGCTCCTCCCGCTTCCATACTACCTAATGATTGATCAAGGATTGTGCGGTATTTTTCAAACTTGGCCGTTACGTCAAGTATCTCTTTGCCTAGCCCTATAGCCGCTCCGCCCGCTGCGGCCGCAACGACACCCCAAACCCCCAAGCCAGATACCGCCCCCTCAATGCCGCCCGTTGCCAGATTCCGGAAGGCTTCGGTATAATTTCCCACATTTCGGGTGTGTACACCCATGTCGGCGTCCATCGCTTTTAATGCCTTGTCGTTCTTTTGAATTGTGGCTAACAGGGCGACGGCTGCAGCATTGTTTTTGTTGATTGAATTTGTATTGGCATCAAAAGCGTCTGGCATCGCTTTTAGCGTTGCTCGTAAGGTTATGGTTTCTTTGGAGAGTTTGTTGTAGGAGCCTTCGGCCAGATCAAGCACCTTTTTAGCATCCTGGAGAGACTTGCTTTGTGCGTCAATTGCCCGCGTTACTGTCTTTATTTCGTTTGTGACAGCTTTTTGCTGCTTCGCATAGTCCTTCGACTTGTCGTCGAGGCTACCGAGTTTTTGATAAAGCGATGCCAGCTTCCCTGTTAGCTCATTGACGATTTGAGCATTCAGGCGCTGGGCCTCAGTAAGATTTTGCTGGTTTTGACGAGCGGCTTGCAGTTCCTTACCTGACTGAGCAATAAGACTAATATGCTCAGTCAGTTTCTTGTCGGCATTATCGGCCGTCACCGTAATGGCTCCTAAACCCGTCTTGTAATCGGCTAGCGCTTTTAGGTTTGACTCAATGGACGCTTCGGCCCGGCCAAGCCAAGAAATCATGCCTTGCGCGAGCGACGCGACGTCGCCTTCAATTGCCTTTGTCGTTGCCCCTACACGTGCCTGCCAGCCGTCGAAGTCGAAAATATCCCTGTCCGAAAGGATTGCCATAACTCTACATCATTTGTGGTGATGCAGTCAAGCCGTGCCATAGGTGTCGGGTATGAAGATACAAAAAGCCCGGCTATAAGGGCCGGGCTGTATTTTAATGAGCTATTTTAACATTTGCCATTCGATGATATGACCGTCATCGCCACTTATTGTAGCATCTGCCCTTTGTGGCACGACACCGCCAAACGAGTTCGTTCCTCGAAAAGTTGTTATAACATATATGGTAGACCCATCATCACGGAATCGCGTTTCAACATGCTCGTAGCTGTCTGGGTTTTTCATTGCCGACTTTACCGCTTTTTCTAATTGTGGATGTGAACCGTCATACGCCGAAAACAAACTCTCTACGTGTTCTCTGCGGGCTTCCTTTGGATCTTTCGGCTTATCCGGCGTTTTTGTACCAAATAGACTCTGTAAGCCAATAGCTAAAAAACCGATAGCCGCAAAAACGGCGATGAAGGACAGACAGCCACTCATTTTCGATTTGGGTGCGTTTTGCTTTACAGGACGAGGCTGCTGTGATTGATTTGCACTATGAAGAATGATATATTTTTGAGCATCAAACTCTGATTGGCTTATTGCGCCCTGTGCAAGTAAATTGGATAATCTTTCAAGCTTGGAAAGTTGATCTTCGTTCATGGTGCGAGTTTTTCCACCAAAGAAAAGTAAACCTAATGTCTACTTAATATTTGTTTACTAAACGCGCAGGGGCTTACTAAGCCAACAAAAAGAGGCCGAGCATCATGCTCGGCCTCTTTATATTCGTTGAAATAAAATAAGCCCCACCGTTGTTGTGGGGCTTATTTTATTCATCTACTATCTCCGCTTCGTTACTGTCTGAGCGGCTTTGTGTTGACTTTTTATTGTTATTCCGACCCAGATAGTAACTGAGTACGCTTGTTCCAACCCATCCAATGCCTTTTAAGACACTTGTTACCAAATCTTTTTCGCCAATATGCAAGCAGTACAATACAAACCCCATAAGGAGAATCACAAAAAAAGCGGCAATTCCAGAAATTAGTAGAAGGTCTTTTCTATCCTGTGCAGGCTTCGTTTTAAGGTATTCAGCCTGATGCTTTAAGGAAGCGTGTGCATAGGATGAATTTGCTTCTATCTCCTTTTCTCTAATTCTTGTTTGACTGGCTTCATTTTGTACTTCCAGCTTGCGTGTCTCCAACCATTGTTGAACCATCGCTGGGTCAACTTGCTGAGGAGGTTGTGCTGCCTGAGGCTGAGGGCGATTTGGCTGATTGTAGTTGTTTCCCATTCAATCAAAGTCTACTTAAATTCTACCTTGATCGAGCCATAACCAGAAGAGCCTAATTTGGGGGGGATAATTTTTGAACTTTTTATGGAAGATGGGTTTGTCCTAGCGAGCTTAACAAACTGCCCCGCAGACATATTCTTGCTCATTTTAGGTGTGATCGTTTTCATCTCCTTGTTGTTTAAATTGCTTGGCTTACTCCTTAACTACGCGTTGTAATATTGTATAGTCAAAATTTTGACTGTATAGCATTACAACGCTACAAAGAAACATAAAAGTACCGTTTACTGTTCTCTCTAAACTAAATATTTTGGACTATACCGTTAATTTGGCGGGCTTTAGATTTATGATTTTTTGAATTATTTCAATATTTACAGAGGGCTGCATATAATATGTACGTGCGCGCGCTCGAATGCTATTTCAAATATCTAGAAATGTATTATTGAGCAAATTAGGACCGGTGTAGTGTCGCGTAATTTTCGTCGGAGACTGCAAACTCGCCTGTCGTCAATACATCACCCTCGTTACTGTTAGCTTTATACGCCTGGGCAAAAGCGTAAGGCTGGCCATTGATCAGCAGTGTATCATGTTCCATCATGGAGACAATGGCCCGGTGTCCGTTGCGATCATATTCGGGCGTCTGAAACGTGACAATCTGCCGAGGCTCGCTGTACAAATGCCGGGTTTTACCCGTCGTCGCGCTCCGATACGTCTGTTTATTGATTTCGGGCTCCTCATTCTTGACAGCCAGGCGAATACGGAACTGCTGGTAAAAATCGTCGGGAAGGTATTTATACCGAAGATTCTGGAGCCGGTCGCCGTTTCGAAACTTCACGACAGCAGTCAGGCCCGAGGCTTTATCGACGCTCGTTAACCAGCAATACTGACTCGTTAATGTGCCGAGCTTGAGCCGGACAAATCCCTCAACGACTGCCGGCACCGTAAACGAGCCGTACACATGCGAGCCACCCGGAAAGACAATCGTTGAGAGACTTTGCGCGACGACGTGCGAGCCGCCCTTTTCATCGAGCAGGGCAATCGCTCCGGCCGGAGCCGAGTTATCGGTTGCATTCAGATAAAACGAGATCGTTTCGCCCGGTACCAGCCACACGACGGGCGACATAACTTCCGGCTCCCTCACAAACGGACGAGGCAGAGCCGGCACAAACTGGCTTTCTCCGGCTGGGTACCAGATCAGAAAATTACTGTCGTTTAGGGGCATGGGGCGTTGGGGTTGGTTTTTGTGCTTCGTGACGCTTCTGAAGTACGTCAATCCATCCGTAGTATTCGAACAAGGTTATCGATTTCGGGTCGGCTACTCCGCATTCGGTCAATATTGCATACATGGCAAACTGAGCCGTTTTTAGCTGCGATAAGACATCGTTTTCGCCCCCAAAATCAAGTACCTCCTGCGTTGACAGTATATCAATGATAGCTTTGTCAAGTTTTCGCTTAGTTTCCTCATTTGGGTCAATAAAATGGTCTACCATTGCCTCGCCATACGCTTTGTAGCGCGTCAGGTTGTTCCACTTTTTACCCTTCTCTATCCGACCAGGGTAGAGCCGCTTAACTTCGGCCTCCATCTCGGCTTTTAACTGATTAAGCGATTCGGCAATTTGGTTGGACGTCAATCCATTTTCTTTAAGATGGTCCAGTCGCTCAATCAATGCATTCTCCCTATGACCAACAACCCGGCCACCATTGATGGCGTAAACGTAGCAGCACCACTCTAATTCAAGTGGCATGAAGTTAATACTAAGCAGGTGTTCAGCAATTCGATAGTTGGATTGCTCTTTATAGAGATCGCCTTTTCGGTCGTAGCGCTCTAAGAGATCAATCCGCTCCTTCTTTTCTTCCAATTCTTCTTGACTGGTCGCTAGCCCGCTCTGCATAGTAGCATATTGGCGGGCCTCCAGTTCGATGTGGACGGGAAACTCTTCGATTGAATCGTAAAGGGTAACTTCAAGGTTGGGCGAAATTGTTAGAGTCTGCATTGTTTTGGTTATCGTCTTTGCTTTTAATTGGATAGTTGTCCAACCAATAGTTTACAACCCATTCTAACTCATCCTCAGTTATCTTTTGGGATTCATAATCTTCCCTGTATTTTGTGAGGTATCCGTTCATAGTATCCACTGGATCGCTAAGGGAATACAATCGCTTGAACTTATTTCTCACAGAGATGGCGCTTCTAAGCTCAAGAATAACGCTTCTTATAAATTCCTCTCGTATAAATATGTTAGACTCATTTAAACGGGACGAAATTTCATTGATTAAATCTTGAATTCTGTTTGGTGGCTCTTCCATGTTTTACATTATAGGTTAACATAGCTGGTTAGAAATCAGAGTAACCCGTCTCCGGGAAACGGGCAGAGTACGACCGCCGGAGAGGAAAATACTGGCATCGCGATACTTACCAAGGGAAACGCCTGTAATGTGTCTCGGATTGACGAGCGTCGCTTTGTGGATTCGAACAAAGTCGGTTAACTGGCCTTCCATTACCTTCAGACAATACGAAACCAGAACCGGGCCACGGTCGACAAAGTGAATCCGGGAGTAATTACCCTCGCCGGCCAGATATTCGATCCGCGATACGGCAATCTGCCGACGTACCCCGTTTTCGACAAATGCGATGGTCATGGTAGAGGGTTGGTTTCGATGGTCATTACTGTCAGCTGGAGCGAAAAACAGGCGTAGGGCCAGCGGTCGTACTTTCGATCCATATCACTTACGACAAACGGCTTGAATACGTCGCTGATCGACCCGTCGTTGTAGTCGCCAATTGCTATGACACAGCGTACTGTTTCGAGTACCCGCTTCAGTTCGATCTTGATCGGCTCGGGAAAACCGCTGTTATCGTCATAACCGGGCAGTTTAGCCAGATTGACCCAGCCGTACAGGGTGACAGCACGTCTCGCCCGGTTGATGTGGTTTTGCGAGTGGCCGAAGGGAGCCGCCTGATTGTACTCGTTTTTCTCGGCGTCTTTCGAGGCAAAGAAAATAACCGATTTGTAAAGATCACTCGGCCGACAGTCCAGATACTCGCCGTTGCCGACGTGGACCATCGGTTTAGGCTGTGGTCGATCCTGACCGGCGAGCTTTTCAGCATGCAGGGCGACCCGGCCCTGTACGATGTCGGTCCAGGTGAGGGTAACCAGCTTATCGCGTACGCGGTTGAGGGCTTCAGTCAGGGTGCGCGGTTCGTTCACGTAAGTACCTACTTTAAGTGTGAGTCTTCTGGAATTAGGGAGTCGCTTTCTGGATCGTACCGATAGACAAAGGTTTGCGAGTTGCCTCCTTTGAGAACCTGCACCTCGACAGTCTTTATTTCCTTTGTTTCTTCGTAGACTCTCCGGGCATCGTTTAGCCCGATTATCTTTTGCGTTGCATGGTCGGCGATCATAAAAGTGCTTGTTTAAACTTGTCCTGCAAGGTTGGCCGCATGCGGTTTTCTAACTCCCCCCGATTGGCGACCGTTAGTCCGAATATACCCTCACCCGAACGCTTAATCAAAAACGGAGCCTTTGGGTCAGTACTCGAAATCTCGGTACCGCCCGTCGTCCGCTTGGCAAACGTACCGGCGTAGAAGCCGCCTTTTCGTTTAAAATCAACATGGTCAGTCTGCAAACCCTCTTTCTTTCGGGCTTTGACCGTGCCGGGCTTATAAAACGGTTTGATGTCGTTACCCTCCGAGGTCTTGCCTGCTTCGAGCTGCGACAGGTTCAATTCGACGATGTCGTCGTCGTGTTCGTCGATGGTCTCGGCGACAACCTGCTCAATGTTGACCCGGTAGAACGGAGCCATGAAGAATTCGACTATTTCAGCGACCATTGATTTTTCTTAGTACGGTATGAAAATTAAATACTACCCCACGTTATGTCATCGGATTCGTTGACATCAATCGCGGCCGAGGCTTCGGCCTGCATACCCTTGACCAGCGACGCGATGGCCCGATCTAACAGGATAGGCACCCGGTTGGCATTCTCTTTGTCAACCATAGCGAATAAGGCCCCTTCCCTAGCATCCTCAGTTTCTGGATTCTTTCTTGTCGTGTAGGCGATCTTTTCCAGAAACGACATAGCCATCTGCTGACGAAGGGCAGGCAGTAACCGGGCTGGATTGTCGACCAATCGTCCCGATACATCCCCCTCGGCCGATACGACGAGATTTAGTCCGTAGTTGGTGTCGCTGGTGATCGTGGTCACGCCATTACTGACTACCACGGAGCTAACCGAAACGTAGCTGCTGAGGCAACCGTTTTGACAACTCTGACAGTTTGATTTAGGCTTTGGCCAACTCGTCAGCGTGTTTTTGGCCGAGTTACCCACGCCCAGACTCGTTTCGCTGTAGGTCAGCAAATAGCTGTAGCCGGTCCGTAGCTGTAAGCCCAGATCCTGCCACTGACCAGGTGTCGTTACTACGATGGTTTTGGCCTCGCCCGTCTCGATGCAGGTCAGCGACAGACTAAAGCCCTGGGCAAAGGAGCCGGTAAACTGCAACCGGTCGAGCGAGACGGTCACGTCCGTACGCAACGGCTCCAGCAGGAGCCCCACAACCCGGCCCAGTGGCACGATCATTGGCGGAGCCGATACAATACCCTTAAACAAGACCGAAGGGCTCAACAGGCGGGCGTTGAGGCCGACTTCAGCGAACCGGGTGTCGAGCGTGGTGAGCAGCGTCCGGATAGCGTCGTCGCGGGTCTGGGTCAGGTAGTCGTCGAAACTAGCTAGGCGTTGGGGCGCCGTCGCAAACAACGTCGGTAGCTGCAGGAGTTCGTGACACTGATCGACGGTGATGCCGGTCGAGGTAGCTTTCAGGGGTTCACCGATGTCGTTGCCCTCCTCACCGGGCTCTAATTCATTGGCCCGAAAGCCGATCATCGGCCGGAGTTTTTCGAGTAATTGGGTTGTCAGCATGGGGCTTTGTGTTAAGAAAAAAGCCTGCCAGCGTCGGCACGGTACGCCGCTGCGGGGCAGGCTTTTTAAAGCAACAGTATGAAACAGTAAAACAGTAGCTAGGTTAGTACGGCGTCGACTTTAGCGATAGGATCTTGAGCGAATCACTATTGACGACGCCGACAATTCGGATGCCGGCGACCGGCCCTCGCCACACGGCCCGCTGCGAATGGCCGTCGATGATTGCGGCCGTGCCTCCGGTATACCCCTTCGTGCTGATAAAGACCGTGCCTTTTTTGTACACGTAGGCTACTTTGTTGATCGAGTCCTGAACCTCGATGGCGTTGGTTGAATAAATGATCTTGTTGGCCGTGGGCAACAGCGTTTGTGCGTTCGCGTCGCTTGTGGCTGCAAAGGAAATCGCAAAGAAAAATACAAAGAGAATTGCAAAGGCTTTTACTGCTTTCATGGTCAATGTTTGAGAGTTTGAGAGTTGTAAGAACCTGCCGAGGTAAATCAGCAGGTCCTTACGCCTAAAGAGTGAAAGAATGAGACTAAACCGCGTCGGCCAGAATCTTAACGATTGGCGACTTGCCAGCCTCCGACGAGTAGGCTTTCACTGGAGCCACGTCAACAGCCAACTGCCACGAATCCGTGTAAGCGCGTTCCAGGCCGGGCAGGATCGCCGATTTGTCCTGACCACCGCCGAGGTAGCGGAAACCGAACGTCAGGCTGAACTGCTCACCGCCGAGCGCCGTAAATTCGAGCGTCATGGTGTCGTAAAACTCGCCACCGTCGTACGAGCCGCGACCGCCTGGTTTGCGGCAATCGTATTCGACCCAGTCCACCATCGCCACCGAGCCGGTCGGAATGGCGTAGTAAGCCTCTTTCGAGCCGCCTGGGTTGATGTTAGGCGAGTAGCCGAACTCATAGTTGTTGATGAGTTTTTGCAGGTTCTGCTGGTTAGCCTGACCGTAGGTTGACACGTTCGTCAGGTTGGCCAGAGCCTCCACGTTCGACAGCATGTGGTAAGGCCCCTGTAACATCAATTTCCGCATAACAGCGGGCAAGTTGATCCACAAATCCTTCTGGGTCGTCTGGTAGGCACCGCCCGAAATGCCCATCAGGGAGGAGGCAGGCAGGGCCGAGTATTTACCAAGCTCGGTAAAGGTGGTAAAGTCAGCATCCATCGCCAGCAACACGTCGCGAATACCCTGCTCCAACTGATTAGCCAGATCGGCCGAGGCCGAGATGTAGTTATCGGCGTTGATAGCCTCCGTTACCCCAACGTCAAAGCGGTACGTTTTCCAGTTTAGACCCACTTTGGCCGAGGTGCTGCCCATCGGCGCGTGCGTCAGCGAGCGGGTATCGTAGATCGTCGTCTGCTGACGGTTCAGCACGGCGATGTTTTGCGTCCGGCGCGCGGAGGCCCGGTTTTTCTTGATCGTCGCGGCATCGATCAGATTCTCGCCGTACTTGGTAAATGCGCCGACAACCCCTAAATCGGGGCGACGCTTCTCAAACTGTTGAAATCTGTCCGTTGCCATTAAAACGGCATTTTCGAGGACGGTTCCGGCTATTGCGGCCATAATGGTAATTCAGTGAAAATTGTGAGAGGATGTGCCTTGCTGTGCGTCTCTCTGTTTCACTATAGCCCGCTGATCGTCTTTAACCAGCGGGCAAATTCTTTTACTACTGTTTGACGTACCCGTCGTCAGTTTTTACGTAGCCAGCGGCTATATGCGCCTTTTCGTAGGCTTCTTTCCACCTGGCGGTACCGACGCCCAGCCCTTTTTCGGCTAGCTTCGTGCGGATCTCTTCGGTCGTTGCGCCAAGGTAGTCGGCACCGCCACCACCTTGACCGCCATCGTCGTTACCCGAACCGGCACCACCTGCCGAGCGACCGGCTGGCACTAACTTAGCGGCAAAGTCGCGGGCGAAAATGGCTTCAGCCGTCATTGGCTCGCCCCCTTCGGTCTGCGCTTCGCCTTTTTTGTTTGTAAACACGAACCGGCCTTTGTCGTCAATCGTCGTCGTGTAGCGGGCGTTAAAGATGTCGGTCGCGTCCTCAATCTCCCGTTTCTGGTAAGCTGATTTCTCGTTGTCCTTCTTAACGTGGCTCGGAACAGCAAACTTCAACTTGTTGACGGCTCCTTTGATCTCGCCGTCGATTTTAACTCTGGCCAGTTCCTGCTTTTCATTCTGACGCTCCGTCTTTAGAGCCTCCAACTCTTTTTGTAAACCCTTGTACAGCGCCGACTCGGTATCGTCGGTTTTTTCCAGGTACTTGAGTTTAGCTGATAATCGGTCTAAATACGCGTGACCCGATTCGCCGTCTAACTTTTTGACGCCTGAGATTTTCTCAAGTTTCGCCTCGTACCCCTCATGCGTTTGACGCGTTGCTAATTTGATGGCTGGTTCCGAAAGTTTGGCGTACTCTTTCAACTGTTCTTCCGGCGTCGTCACAATCATTTTTTTGCCCTCGGTCAGATGCTTGGTAAAGCCGGGTTCATATTTCTCGAATACCTTTGCCTGTAATCCGGCGTTGGCCTCAATTGCGGCCAAAATTTCGTCCTCGTCCATTGCCTTGTCTAGTGCGTTAGTTTACCGGAAACTACAAACCCGATTGCTATTCAGCAACCGAGTCGGTCTGGCCGGGCTTGTGCCACACCTCAACCGAGATACCTTCGCGGGCAAATCCGGGCTTCTTTGGGTCGCCATGATTGAGCCGGTCAAAGTCCTCCTGACTGTAGATCGCGATCTCATTCAGGTTACGGGCAGGCACTGTAATTTTGTCGCCCTCCTCGGTTTCCCTTTTGTAAGTCTGCCGAACGACGATGCCGTTCAGGGCTTCCTTTTCCAGCGGAAACTGACGGTCCTTGTCCTTTTTGAGATAGATTTTCTCCTTAAACGGACTAGGCGTCGTGTCGATGATTGTCGAGGCTTCTTTGGCAACTTTGGCCTCGACCGTCTCGGTCTTTTTAAAGACACCGGCAACGAGCTTGATCACGTCGTCAATCGACATGTCGGGATTATCCTTCCGGATGGCCGCGACGGCGCGGGCGATGCGCGTTTCTTCCGACTCACCATTGGCCGTGGCTTCGGCTTTAGCGGCCTCTTCGGGCGACTTAGTCGTCTCCGTGCCTGCATTGGCGTCGGCATTCTGACCGGCAATCTCTTTGGCTTTATCGGCCGAAATTTCCTTTGCCGCCGTCTGGGCTTGGGACTTCTGGGACTTCTCTCCTTGATTTTCCATCTTGAACGTATTGGTATAAAACTTCGGTGATACTCTGAATTCGGGCTGGCAGGCTGAGGGCCTTACCAAATGTTTCAAGACCGATGTTCTCGGCCTCAAAGCGGGCAATGTACTGGCTGAAGTTTGCTTTTAACTCCCAGGCATCGGACCCAGCGGGAACGACCATGAGCGGCTGATCCGGATAGGGCTCCAGCATTGACAGCAGTTCGAGCCGCGTGGCCATCGCTTCGTTAGAGCCAGCGAGCAGTTTGTCGATCCGCTGCCGGCGCAATGCTATCTGATACATGGGCAGGTTTGCTTTGCGGGCCGCGTCGTAATCGGTAATGGCCTGACCAGGCGACAAAAGATGAAACTCAGTCCCGTAATCGACAGCCAGCGACAGAAACGAGGGGCCGTACCGAAGGGATAAAACCACATACAGACTTTCGTAGTGCGTCCGCTGGATCTGACCCGCCCAGAAACCGACAATCGACTTACGAACCTCCTGACGAGCGGCTACCTGGTCAGTATTGACAGCCTCCGTGCCTTTATCAACCTCGTTGATGTCACCGGTCAGGTACTCTGTAACGCGGGTTTCGATGTCTTCCAGCTTCTCCGTGTTGTAATCGAGTAGCTCACGTTCGGGGTTAATAAAACTGGCTGGGTTGCTCAGATCGGCCGACATATTGTCGACCGGCGCGGGCGTTTCGATGTGTGAACCGGGTCCGATGGGCTTTTTCTTCTCACAAACCGGGCAACGGCCGAGTTTATACGTGTAATTGCCCTCCTCGTCGGGCTCTTTACTGCGAATCGTTACGTACCCATTGTTACACTGCTCGCCGGTTCCCGGTACTTCGTAATTGCAACGGGTTTTGTAGGATCGGAAAATCGGCCAGGATGCGTACAGGTCGGCGTGTTGCTTGAAGACGGTTCCGACGACCAGATCGTCTAACTCGCTGAAAATTGCATGCAGGGGCGACTGAATGCGAATCGGCTGGTTTTCGTCTAAGCGATCATGCCACACCCAGCCAGCCGGGCACCGCTGTAAATCGTGGTAGTTGGTGAACTGAATGGCGGGCTGTGTCTCTCCGTCGCGGGTAATGGCTACCCGGTAGGATTCGTCGTCGATGACCGCCCAGCGTTTGGCGACTATCTTGCCCGATTCATCCTTTAGGGGCGTCATCGGGTAGATAACCGCTGTAATGTCGCCCCGACGATCCGTAAACAGGTCGTGTAATTTACCCACTTCGCGAAGCAGCAAAACCGGCTCGGCAAACCCTTCAGCGTTGACCTCGGCGGGCAGATCGACAATCCAGATAGCCGCTGAGGCACGCAAACACTGATTAAACAGGTTTTTGGTCAGCCAATCGTCGAATTTGATGCGGTCAAGAAACTCGGCGGCATCGGCTTTGAGGTTGTCGGAACTGAACTCGAAATCGACGTATTTATCCTCGGCGCCAAAGGCTTTCTGATACTCGTCGGCTCCCTTGTCAATGATGCGTGAGGAGGGCAGTGGGTAGTTGAGCAGCGCACAGAACTTGTCGAACTTCTCCTTGTTGTTGAGAATCTTTTCAACCCTGGCCTTTAAAACAGCCGCATACGGCCCGGCATCCTCTTCGGAGGTCGCCGGGCCGGTATGGAACCGTTGCCGATCATTATCGTCACTTGCCCTTTTTAACGCCTTCTGGTTTCGGGGCGTTAGTATCGATTGAATCGCTTGGCTGTCCGTGATCGGCATTGGTAGTGGGTTGGGATTCGGCTTCTGGCTCAGTTTCTACCAGATCGTCCGGGTCCGAGTAGTCGGTAAATCCGGTTACTTTCTGGTGAGCTAACATCCGCTCGGCCTGCTTTTGAGGAAATTCAACTTCTTTGCCCCGTAGTAAAAGGGTCTTTGCTGCTTCGTTGGCATCCATACTCGCTTACGGCGCGGGGTTGGTTAGTGTCGCGCCGACGAAAGCAAGTTCGAGGGTTTTCTTTGTAAATGACCAGCCGCCCTCCATCTCGAATTTGAACGAGTAGTCATCCGACGCACCCAGTCCGCCCATTTTGGGATCGAACAACCGAACGTTGAAAACTGGCATTGGCTTGGCACCCGTCAGAATCGTCAGGCCGTTACCTTCGTGCAGAAACAACACACCCACGCGCGCACCCTGTTGGAAATTACCCGATTTAGCTGTCAGCGAGCGGATAGCAGCCGCTTCAGCGTTGGAAATACCCGATATTTTGCCCGTTGCCACGGCGTGGGTAATGGAACGAAGACGGGGAACACCGTTGTAGGTCGTGTTATCGTTGCCGCCTTCCATGATGCCCTCAGTTTCAGCGACGTCGAACGCGTCAATGAAGCCTGTCACAACGTGGGTTTTATCGACCGTGGCTAGAAAAGCCGTCCAGAACGCGGAGGTGATGACCGTCGTTTCGGTAATGGCGGGCGTGTAGGCGTTCCACTGGGCTAGTTCAACAAACACTAACTTTATGATTGTGCCGGGTACCTGGTCGACGCCGGTATTGGGAATACCCTGCACACTGGCAGTCTGTTTCGAGGCTTCATACAAACGATTTGGCATTGCTATAAATAGAATATGGTGACGTGCTTGAGAGCAGTCGGCCCGAATCGCGGAGAGCGATTTTATAGCTATGTGTGTGCAGTTGGGCGAGTTTGAGGCTTGTCAGGTGAGAAAATCGGCGGGCGATGACTGGCCGTCGTTAACCAGTAATCGGGCCACCGTTGACACACACTAGCAAGGCAAACTGCGTATTGAAGATAGGGAGCCGCTACGTATGGTCAATAGCGCCACCGCCCCAGGGGTCCGTCAGTTCGGTATAGCGGAGGCCATCGAGCAGGTGATCATGTTTGCCGATGGGCTCGGTTGTCGTCTCCTTGTTGGCGTCAAGCTGCCAGCGGTACTCCTGATACTCGTAAGCCAGGTTCTTGCTGTCCTGCGTGTAATACCACTCACACCCCTGCATGGCCTTGATGCCAAAGCGAATACTGTCCGCCCCTTTACGGGCCGCAATGACGTTGAACCCCTTGCTGCGGAGAAACGAAATCGACTTTGGTTCGGCCGAATCGGCGACGATTGGCCGCGAACCCACTTTGAAAGCCCTGAGCCTGCGGACCAATTCCTCGTCGCTGATCCCCGTTTCGTAGATTAACTCTCTGGCATAACGCTTTCTATTGTGCCTCTTGACCTCCGATAAGCCCAGCGGATCGACACCAAAGCCGAAATCGAGCGCGTAGTACGAGCCGTAGGGCAGGCTGGCAAACTCGTCGTTGGTGATGGCTTTCCAGCCCCGGTAAATCCGCCCTTTGGCTCCCTCGCTAATCAGCCCACGGACCACTGTCCAGTACCAATCGGGGTCAGATACGCGGTAGCCCTCGAATTTCTCGACGGTGGATTTGGCTACATATTTGATATTGTCGTGATACGTCGAGAAAATGGAAAGGAAATTGTCCTTTACGTTCGCGTGAGCGATGTAGTAACCGGGTATTCGTGACTCGCGAAGGGTGTAATAGTCCTCAATGATCCAGTGATTTTTCTTCGGCGGGTTAAAAATCAGGAAGACGCGAAGGTCGGTTTTAACGGTCCGTAGTGAGTCATCAAGCTGGTTAAAGTCGTCGCGGGTCACCTCCTCGGCCTCCTCTAAAAAGATGTGCGTCGCACCCGCGATGGATTTCATCTTAGCGGTCTGAGCGCCCGATGACTTTTTAAACCCGCGACTCTGGAGCGTGTTGCCGGTGGGCAGGTGAACGATGGACATCTCGTTCGTATTGATCTTATAGTCCTTTCGGTTCAGCAGACCCAGCTCCTCTTTCTCGTCGATGCGGTCCATCATATCCCGCCACAGCGAGACGCGGATGTCGCCTTGTATATACCGCATCAGGTAGCCCCGGAAGTAGTCGGGCTGTGACAGGTAGAACAGCGCGTAGTCGGTCGCGGCAAACGAGCCGCCCCGCGAGCGGCCACCCCACAGGTGGATGTAGCGGACGGCCGGAGGCAGCGAGTAGAGCGGTTTATAAATCGGAGAGCAGCGGACCACTCTTTAATTTACGGCCAATAAGAGACTAGCCCGCCTACCCTACTAGATTCGGAATAAACGGACCATTCGTTAAATAGCTATTCGTAGATTATTTAAGCTCTGAGACTTTTCTAATCATGTCCACCATGATTAGTTGATACTCGTATCCATTCATTTTGCCAATTTCCTTCTCGCTCAACTCTTCCATTAACTCCGCTTGATATGCCTGTTCATATAGATTAAGCACTTTTTTGAGCGTTCCAGTCTGATTCATGGCAATAATAGACAGGTGCTCTCCGTCTTGGGCGTTCGTTAATCGATTATACAACGACGCAAATTCGCCTGGGTATTCTTTGTTGACATAGCGAATAATCTCCTTTGCTGGTACCGCCAGCGAGTTGTATAAGCTCGCATTCTCATAAAACTCAAGAGGTTGAGAGTTGACAAGTTTCTTAAACTGGACAAGTTGTTTAGGCGTGATAGTAAACGGCATGCTGATTTAGTTTTTAGTTTACTTGGTAAACGATGCCATCGATTAATTCTACCCAGTTGCGAATAACTCAAAAGGGTAAGTCTTCATCCAGCAACGAGATGTAATGCGTTCGCCTGGGCGGTTGCACCTTGGCCGCGTTGGGCCAGATGTCAATACGGGTAGACAGCGCGTGAGCCGTCAGGTTGAGGGCGACAGCTACCAGTGTGCTAGTCAGCGTGACGAGTAATAGTCTCATTTCCTCGATTGAGAATAACGAGCCTTTCGCGACTCGTCGGGTTTGATGTTACGGCCACGACGAGAGCCGGGCTGCTGATAGTTGCGAAATGGTACTAAGTCTTCAGCCTTGACGCGGCCGACGCTCATCGCCTGGTCGAGTTGCTGCCGAATCCGCTCCATGTCATCGGCTTTGATAGTGCCGATCTCCTCAAGGAAAGCGGTTGCCTTTTCTATAGGCATCGCGGCTAACTGACGAGCGAGCATTCTACCAATAGGACGAAACCCGGCGATTACCATAACGGCGCACTTTCGGTCTAACTCCTGACCCATTCGCTTAAGCAGGTGCATTCGTGCCTCGACAAGTGGATCATACGGCAATACGCCTACTTTAGCGCGTAGCTCCGCTTTTAACGCCCTGATCTTTTCGATACTTAATTCTGAGTCGTCTATCATTGTGCGTCCGGGTTTGAATAGTCATCATCGGGTGCAGGTACTTTGTGGCCCTCGGTCGTGTCGACGATGTACACCGTACTTTGCTGTTTGCTGTCGGTCTTGATCGGCCCGCCATTGGCTCCAGTATGCTCGTGTTTGCTGACGACCTTACCGCGTAGCTGCATAATCTTGAAAATGGCGTCTTTGGGGTCGTGTAACTCGAATGACATACCGTCCTTGCCATTGGTGATCTTTTTAATCAGGTGCATGTTGGCTTTGGCCTCCTCGGTATTGAAGTCGAATTTCAAGCCGCGACCGTACGGCTCGACAAAGGGAGCAATCGACCCGCGACCCATTGAGGTAAGTCGATAGATAGCCTCGGCGCTGGTCATCGACAGCGAATCCAGGTAATCGTCGATGGCTTTGCGAACCATAACATTTGATAACAATCGACTACCCTGCTCCTGTGCAGTCTTATCGGAGTAGCCGGCTGTTTTGGCCGCGCGCGTCGCGTTGAAATCAATACAGTACTCCTCGACAAAACGTCGCTGTTTGTCCGTCAGTCCATCGTACCAGGCTGGTACGGTTGTCTCTTCCTGCCCGTCAGTAGACGCTGTCTGATCTTCCATAGATATAAGGTAAGCCCGGTCTTACGCCCTCAGCGATTTTTGGTCCGTGACAATCCGGTAAAACGGTACGGTATAGACGTCCGGGTCTAAGCCAAGCTCGGTCGCCGTCGTGCTGAACGGCGCTACCGGAAAACTAATAATCTCACCCGGCCCGTTGCCGACGCTCCGCATGGCTTCGCGGACAAACTGTTTGGCGCAAATCGTACCCGAACAGATGCCGGACTTGAACCGGGTCGACGTATTGACCCAGTAACGACCCTGACCCGGTACGATATAGATGTAAATGGCCCGCTTGATGGTCACAAAGCCCACAAAGCAATTTGCCTGAATGCCCAATAGGTTTAACAGCCCTTTCGATAGGCCAATCGTGCCCCTGTCAAATCGGTACGTCAGCGTGGGCAATGATTCCCGGATAGGATTGGCTTGAACGCCAAAGAAATAGGGTTGATCGTCAGCGATCTCGTCAAAGAGGGCAGGTACGCTTGTTTTCATGGATTTATAGACGTGGGGGAATAAGTATGAAACAAAAATAACAAATGTTATTAAAATCTCATCCATAAATACCTGAATGATAAGCAATAGTGAACTAAGTCAGATAACAACAAAATTTTTATATAATATTTGTTATTGATTTTAATAACATTTGTTATATCTTTGTTGAGTCAATAAAGCAAATCAAAATGGAGACGAATCGTGCTAATAAGCCTCGCCCACTAATTACAGGCATCAAGCCTATTCGGTTGCCCCTTCCGATTCACTTAGACCTCTATAAGCTATGGTCGAGACGAATCGTGGCTAAAGGCATGGCCAACATTGGCTGCGGCCTGTACTATCTATTTAATGAGTCAGGGGAGCTGCAATACGTCGGACAAAGCGCTCACATCAAAGGCAGAATTATGACGCACCTCAAGCGCGCGGACATGGATTTTACCTACGTGACTATTTTAAAAGTCCGTGATGAGTCTCTCTGGGACAAGATAGAGCGCGAAGCAATTGAGCATTTTCTACCCCCTTTTAACAAGCGCTATAACGGCGGCTATCATTCGCGTCCGTCTGGACTCAAGTAATCAACAAAATCAGTCAATCGCTTAACAACTGCATTCACATGAAACGTCAATTAATGATCCTCGCCAATGCCCTCCGCAAACAGGGTTTTTCGCTCTCTCAGGCGCTCAAACGCGCGTGGGCAGTTATCCGGCTCAAAGCTGAAATGCTCGTCAAGCCCGTCTCCTTCTTTTACCGCAAAGACGACGGCTCCGAGCGGTTCGCGGTCGGCTACTACGGTTTGGCTCCGGCCGTAACGACAACAGACAGCAAACCCGGCTCCGTGCTGGCTATTCGCTATTACGATACGCTGGCAATGGGCTGGCGCTCGTTTCGGGCTGACCGACTAATCCTTGCTTAATCAATCCTAACCGGCCCGGCTCACACCGGGCCATAAATCAACCTTTCACAATGGACAACAATGGAGAACAGTCGGCTTTCCCGCTCGACATCAATGAAGGTATGCCACAATGGGGGCTCAGTAAGCGGGAATACTTCGCGGCTCAAGCACTTATGAAATTGTCAGATAAGTACGAATCGCCCTCGACAGTAGCAAAGCAAGCTGTAGAAATTGCCGATGCCCTAATCGAAGTCCTTAACAAGTAATCGTCTTTTCACCCTTTTATTTTTTCTCTCATGTCTACCACTAAAGCAGTACAAACCGCCGTCGCTGAAGGCAATCTCAAGTCGTACCAGAAAGTCCACGAACTGACGGGCGAAGTCGTCGATAAGTTCAAGTACCTCGAAGGGCACCCGCGCCAATACCGATTCGATGCCAAAGAGGGCGTTTTTAACATCAACGGCACGGAGAAGCTGGGCCGGACGCTCACCTTTCAGCCCATCGCGGGCCGGATTTTTACGGATAATATCCTCAACATGGGTACCAAGAACTGGGCGGAGTTATTCTTTATCGACGAGAAGAACTGTGTGTCGGCGGTACTCTTCCACGGCTACAGCGTGGATAACATCTTTCGGTTGATCGAGCCCCTGTATTATGATGACCTGACGCTCGCCGACGTGGTCATTACGGTTGTGGCTGAGAAGAAAGAGAATAACAACATTCAGCCCAAAGGCGTCTATTACATCGCTTCATTTACCTACAAGCTGGCTGACGTCGAGCGGAGCAAGGAATTGGGCGAATACGCACAGGATCGCCGGATTTACCGGATCGAGACACTAACCGACATCGCCAACAACAAATCGACCTTCAACTATTTCAATCCGTTTACCCCTCCTGCGGAAGAACCGGACCTGTTGCCCGCTGCTCAATAATCTCTCTCACCCGGCCGCTACTTCTCATCAGTAGCGGCCTAAACTCTTTTTGTATGCATTTCTCAGATCATTTTCGCGCCCTGGCTTCGTATATCCGGCTCAACTCGCCCGAAGGTACTCAGCTTATTACGCGTACTATCCAGACGCCCGAGTCCCTCGATTACAAAGCCATCAAAGCGTTACTGCTCAATTGCTGGTCGGCTGAATACGCTTTGCGTATAACACCCGTCGTTAACGACGAGCAGTATTTGCAATCGTCTCTGCACTGGACATTCCCACAGGCTTATTACTCTGTGCTGTTTTCGTCGAGAGCGTTTCTGGCTGCAATGGGCAACAACATCTCAAATGAGAATAACATAGGTCGCGCTGTTGGTAATCTGATAGCAACCGAGTATTACCCTCACTCGCTAAGTTTCTACGCCTACGGTCAAAATCGAATCACCGTGACCCGGACGAGCAATCATGGCTTGGTTCGCATTATGCGTATTACGCGCCAACGGGAGTTAAAAAAGAACATGTGCAGCCCTCATAATGGACCAATCGGCCGAACGACGTTTTTCAACCTAATGAGTCGGCTCCGAATCTCGTCGACCGACCGCGACATCGAAAAGATGGTAAACCTCGACGAGTTCAACGTCCGCGAATTTCACGCTGACCTAATGGACATCGTTGCCCACATCAACAGCGTACATGAGTGTTACGTCGCTCAGGTGCTGGGTATTGATATGTACAGGGAGTTAATGGATAAACTGCCCAGCTACCTGCGGGAGAGCTTTGTTAGTGAGCGACTTAATACCGTCGTCGTGCCTAACGTCTGGGATCTACAGGCATCACAAACCGAGCCTTTCTGATGAACGCTGAAATCATACCACAATCCCGCGTCCGTGTGGCCGTCCACCGACGCGGGTTCCACGTCCGCAATTTTACCGGTACCGTGATTGGCTGGACATCGAGCGGCCTGATCAAAGTCATGGAGGATAAAAAGGATAAGGCCCGGTGCTACAGTAGTGAACACGTTAAACTGATACGACAATGACCGATTTACTGAACACGGTACGAATCGAATACGACGAAGAAAGCGCGCGCCTGACAGCCATCGTGCATTGCACAAACGAGAAAGAGTTTCGGGAAGACATCCACCTTAAACTCATGTATACCCACTATACCGGTAACGCAACTCTTTTCTGTCACGGCGTCGAAGGGAACTACCTGCTTTTAGGCACCTATGAAATCAACGAGGCTGATTATGCAAAACAAATTGAGGCCGACATCATCTCCGGCACATACCCCTATCTAACCCTGCTCCCCAATGACTGACCATCAATACAGAACCTATCCAGCCTACTCCAATAGTGACCTCAGCGAGCTATTTGCAATGCGTACGGGCGGACAAATCAAGCCCATCGACCCCAAAGCCGCCCTGTTCGGTACGGTCTTTCACAGCTTGATTCTGGAGCCCAATACGTCTAACCTATGGGATAAGCTGCACGTCAAAGACCAGGCGCATTTACTCAAGATGAAAGCCAGCATCAAGAAGACCGTACCAAACTGGGTCGAACACTGGCAGACGCCGGGCTGTCACGAAATAGAGAAGTACTGGACCTGTCCACGGACGGGCCTGTCCCTCAAAGCCAAGATTGACGCCCAGTGGCTTAACCCGCCCGCCGTACTTTTTGATTTAAAAACTACTTCAGCCCGTAGCGGACAGGAATTCTTTGATTGTTTTGTTAGGTATGGCTACGACCGACAAGCGGCCTTTTACTTAGATGCTTTTGGTTTTGAGTACAGTTTTATTTTCGTCGGTGTCCAGAAGCGGAGTCCGTACGAGGTATTCACGGTCAACATGAATATGAGCCACGACCGGCGAGCGATGATCGATATGGCCAGACGCAAAAACGCCCGGTTGCTGGGTGATGCGTTCAAAGAGAGTCAGAAACCGGACGGCTGGCGCCCCTCCAGCTGGAGCCGAAAGGAGGAGGCTGACGCATGAATCAGCTAGCCCTTTTTCCTCAATCAGCTACGTTAGCCATCCCTGACGTTATTCGTAAAGCCTTATCAGATGGTGCAACATTAGCCATCAGTATCAGCGGTGGTAAGGATTCTCATGCTCTTTTAATTGAGCTTTCACGATGGTTTCGTCAGCAACATTTTAATGGTCAGTTGTTTGCCATTCATGCGGATTTAGGCCGCGCCGAATGGCCACAAACACCCGACTTTGTAAAACGCATTTGCGAAGAGAATGACGTACCCTTGATTGTTGTACAACGTGCCAAAGGTGACTTGGTAGCCCGCTTAGAAGAGCGGCTAGAAGCTACCAGTGGAACTGGTAAGCCGTTTTGGCCCGATGCTCAGAACCGGTATTGCACCTCACACAACAAGTCAGGCCCTATCGATATAGAGTTACGAAAACCTTTTTGGCCATCGGCTGCCAATCGGTATTGCACATCTGATTCGAAGCGAGGTCCGATTGACACTGCTTTACGGGCTGAAAATCCGGTTATTATTTCCGCTGAAGGCGTTCGGGGTGATGAGAGTTCAGCAAGGGCCAAAAAGGCAGTGGTTGAAGTTCGTACGGGAATAACAGCTAGTAGTACTGATCCAATCCGTAACCTGTCGGCTATGACGCCTGCTCAGTCTCTTTTCTGTCAACAAAAAGGTCAACGCGTGGCATTCAACTGGCGACCACTGCTATACTGGAATGAAGAGATGATTTGGGATAGCATCGGCACCAGTTTGGCCGAGCTACGCGAACGGCAGGCTATGTACAAAGCAGGCTTATACGATCCCGCTCTGCGAGGGTGGTTAGCGCATCCAGCCTATGTATTTGGTAATACACGCCTATCCTGCGCCCTATGTGTACTAGGTTCTAAATCTGATTTGACGAACGGGGCAAATCATAACCCAGACCTATATCGACATTATTTGGAGCTTGAACGAGCGGGTAATAGTACGTTTAAAAACGGCTGGTCGCTGTCGGAACTACCTGTAACTGGCAGGGCAAAAGAATTGAGAGATGAGTATTTAAGTGGTAGATAAATCACTGATTTAAACGAAAAACCCCTGCACGAAGCCTCGGAAACTTGACGTGCAGGGGAATATGAACACAGACGCTTATTTCAATGCTCACGGTGCAAAGGTATGACAGCCGGGCCGTGAGCGCAACACTCCATGCCCAAATGAGACCACTCAACCAACTGACAAACGGTACTTTACTCGCCTTAAAAACCGCGCTCGACGGCTACCAGCGGTTTGAGCATAGCGAACCGATGATCGCCGATTATTTCGGCCGTATTCTTGACTCGCTGATCGGCCCGCTGACCGATATTAACATCTGGGCGATTCGCAATCTGATTAACGAGGAGGACCGTCGTCGTAGCAATCAAGTAGCGATCAAGCCGGTCAATCCAAAAGTTTACGAGAATGTGCTTAAGCTGAGTCCGCCCGAACTCCGGGTTTTAAAGCTCATCGGCGACGGCTACCGGATGGAGATCATTGCCGACCTGTTAAATGTCTCCTATCGTACTGTCGTCAATCACAAAGTGAATATTTCGGCTAAACTGGGTTTGGGCAGTAGCCGCGACCTGATCAAATTTGCCATCGACAATCTGACAATTTTATAACCACCTCACAACGTGAAAAAAGCAATCATACTCTTTGTAATCGCGGCTTTAGCCGTTCAGTTTGTGCAGGCCAAGCGGGCCGTTAAAACGCGGGTCGTTGTTACCGTTGTAAGAGGTTGGTAAATTATTATCTTGCATTCTCATCAAACCACACAGTTATGTTTATCGAATTCGTAACCACATTTGGCGGTAAGGAGATACCCCTTCTTGTTAATACAAACCTAATTACCTTTATAAGTCCTGCTACTGACGGAAGAGCCGTTTTGAAATTCACTAACGGAGACATTAGAACCCTTAGTGAATCATACGTAAATGTTCGAAATACAATTAATGATGCCCAAAGAGGATAGACTTTGAAATAGAGAATCAGCTAAAAAAAGCCCGGCCATTACGACCGGGCTTTTTTTATGATCTGATCCATAGCCTCCATCAGCAGTTGGTGAGACAGATCGGCGATCTCGTCCAGGTACTCGACTACATACAAATTATAGACTCTAATCACCTCGGCGACGCTAAAATCAGTTTTCTCTACTTGGAGTACGCTTCTAGCTTCAGGCAATACCTCGGCTAGTTTGGGTGATAACTTAATAAAAACTGTTGGAGCCTGTAACGGCACATTGACATTATCGACAAAAGGCAATTGATTTACGGCCAACACTGCTAAGGCAAGATCTTTTTCACTCATGAATTCGTAATTAGACTAAAGCTTATTAACTAGAAATCATGGTGTTAGTTTGTCACTAGTCGTATATTACAGTCCGCTATCCAATCTGTTTATGAATTTATTCACCCGTTGGTACTTTGAACACGACCGTTATCCCTGGCTTATTTGCTCGATCTACGAATTACAGGGGCCACAATACAGTAAGCACTTTACCATTCCCCTGAATTAATTCAACCCTACCCTTCTGTGGTGCGTATAAGTTGGACCGTCAGCCTCGTAGATGCTGATAAAAACAAACGGCAGACCTGGTACGGCAGTAAATATCCATCGGCTATATCTGGTCATATCAGAGAGCTTTTTTTGACCCGGCTCCGGGCGCGGTCGACGGCGCTACCAATGATGCGGGCGTAATGACGCTCGGTCGTACTTATCCGTTTGTGCCCCAGCATCCGGCTCACCTCCCCGATGTAGTACCCATTAATAAGCATCAGACAGCCAAATGTTTTACGGGCAGTCTTATTGGTAATGCGCCAGGTGATACCCAGCACACCCTCGATCTGATCGGTATAGCGGTTGACGGCGGCTCCGGATATATCTTCCGGCCCTTCCGGATGAACCGCGAATAACCACTCAACCTCGTCCAGTAGCGGCACGTCGTATTCTTCATGGGGCGGCTTTAGACGTTTGCCCAGAATTTTACGCCCCGATGGACCGACGCGCTCAAAGCCGTGACGTGACCGGGCATACGCTACCGCGTCGGGATAATCCAGTCCGGTGCAGCACATCAAGAGAAACCACCAAAGCGCGGTACCTTTCGTTCGCTTCCAATTCAGGGTAAACAGCTTGGCGACGTGTTCGGGCTCTAAAAACAGGATCTCCTTATCGTCGTAACGGGGCCAGGACTGTTTCTCTACGTTGTTGCGCTCGATCAGCTCCGCGTCAACCATGTACTGCAACACCTGCCCAATTTTGCCGATGTAGCGGGAGGCCATTGCCGCCGAAATGGGCTTCGACTGCTTTTTGCTTTTCTGGGTCTGAAGCCACTTATGATAGTCCTTCAGCCAGGACAGGGTTATTTTCTGGCAGGCCGGTACGGGCGTATTGTGCGCTTTGGCCCAGGCGCGGAGTAGGTCGAGTCCTCTCTTCCACCGGCCTACATCAATGGTTTGGGTTTTGGTAGGCGTCGGGCCGTAGTGCCGCTCAAGTGCAGCCACTCGGGAACTGTACACATCGACCAGCGATGTGTCGCCGGACAAAAGAGGAATCGTAGGCTTTTGTTTGCCAAGCTGCCAGCCGTTTTCTGGATTCCAGTCGGGCAATTTTCCTTCCTGGATCTGGTAGCAAACCGATTTGACGGTTGGCGGAAAATCGGGGTTCACCTGGGCAATGGCGCATTGCCGGTCGAATACCTCCAGTATATACGCTTTAAGTTTGGGCAGGTGTTTGTTGACTGTATCATCCCGGCGCGATGATGCCTGATCCTCGACCTGCCATTCCTTGGGGTTGACCAGTAGCTTACTACCGGTCACAGGCGGATAAACGGCCCCAAAGTGGTCCCGCTGACCATTGACCGTAATCCAGACTTGCAGGGGGTGCGGATTAGCATAGACCTGCCCCTTTTTGGGAGAGCGCAATGCAAAGCGTATACTGATCGGCATTCGTTTCGTACTCACCGTATGTTTTAGTTGTGTGGTATATTCGAGTTGAAATATACTATGCAACGACGGCGATTGTTAAGGAACTATTAAGTATTTTAATTGGCAAAACGTGTGTGCAAGGTGTGTGCAAATTCGTGTGTGCAAAAAAATATGCACCTATGCACACCTGAAACGGGGTATCGCTGGGAGCAGAAGGGCCTAAAATGACAAAACCCGCTTTCGGCGGGTCTGTCGTGGGAAGAAAATAATGTTAGTGACCGATACGGGAATCGAACCCGTGTTACCGCCGTGAAAGGGCGATGTCCTAACCGCTAGACGAATCGGCCGTCTTGTTTAAAAGACCCAACCTTTTGGCTTGTTGCCGCTGTGTTGGCGAATCGTGGTGCAAAGGTAAGGCGATGTTTTTAAAATGCAATAGGAGCTACTAAAATTTTTTCAAAAAAAGGGTTTCTGAGTGTTTTAGTGCTATTTTTGAGGTGATTAGCTATTAATTTTTTTCATCACCTACATGAAACACTTCTTGCTGCTTGCAGGTCTGACAGTCGCATCACTGACTATTCAGTCCGAGTCGGCATCTGCACAGTCAACTTCCTCTACATCGGCCGTTGCATCTTCCGCTCCGATCGATTCACCCGCTAAATTCCTTGGCTATCAGATTGGAGAACGGTTCACGCCACATTACCGCGTTCTGGCTTATGCTGAACAAGTGGCCCGCCAACTTCCTAAACGCATTAAACTTATCCCCTATGGCACAACCTACGAAGGTCGCCAGTTGATGGTCGTTGCGATTGGTTCGGAAGAAAACATGAACCGGTTGGAAGAAATCCGAACAAATAATTTGAAGCGCATTGGCCTGATGGATGGGACGCCGACGGCCGCAGCTCAACCGCCTATTGCCTGGCTGAGCTACAACGTTCACGGCAATGAAGCCGTCAGTTCTGAAACGTTCATGGATGTGCTGTATCGGTTGCTCAGTTCGTCGGATGCCGTATCGCAGAAAATCATGAACACAACGGTGGTTATTCTCGATCCGGGCTTGAACCCCGATGGGCATGATCGGTATGTGAACTGGTACAACCAAATGGTGGGTCGCACACCCGACCCGACCCCCTCTGCCCGCGAGCACAACGAACCCTGGCCAGGTGGTCGTTATACCCACTACCTGTTCGATCCTAACCGCGACTGGGCCTGGCAAACGCAGGAGATTACCCAGCAACGCATGGCGCTCTACCAGCAGTGGATGCCCCATCTTCACGGCGATTTCCACGAAATGGGCGTTGAGAGCCCTTATTATTTTGCTCCCTCCGCCAAACCCTACCATGAAGACATAACGCCTTTTCAGCGGAAGTTCCAGCAAACCATTGGCGACTATTGCAGCCGCTACTTCGACAAAAATGGCTGGCTTTACTACACACGCGAGCGTTTTGATCTGTTTTACCCCAGCTATGGCGACACATACCCAACCTACAACGGGGCTATTGGAATGACCTTTGAGCAGGGCGGCAGTGGCCGGGCGGGGCTCGCTATTGAAAAAGCGGACGGTGATACCCTTACCCTGCGCCAGCGGATCGACCACCACGTGGCATCCAGTATAGCCACGCTCGAATCCGTAGCCGACCGGCCCGCCGAGATTGTGAAGGAATTCGGACAATTTTTCGATAAATCGCGCAATACACCGATTGGGGTCTATAAAAGTTATGTCATTAAGTCCAATGGCGATGCAGGCCGGTTGAAAGCGTTGCAGAAGCTCCTGGAACGCAACAAAATCAGTTATGGCTACTCGGGTAAAGCCCAAACTGTGGCGAGTGGATTTAACTACATCACGCAGAAGAACGATAAGAACGTATCGGTTGCTGCCGACGACATTGTGATCAGCGCCTACCAGCCTAAATCAACGCTGCTGAAAATTCTGTTTGAACAAAACTCCGCGCTGGAAGACTCCGCGACGTATGACATTACGGCCTGGTCATTGCCGTATGCGTTCGGTTTGCAAACCTATGGGCTGACAGCGCGAATCAATCCGGGGAGCACTCAACCACCCGCCGTTAGCAGTTCAACCTCAACAACCGGCTCCACCGCGGCATCCCGGCCGTATGCTTACCTTGTGCGCTGGCAGTCATTGCCGGCGGTACAGATGCTGGCAGGATTGCTTAAACAAAAAATCAGGGTCCGGGCGGCCGAAAAGCCATTTGATGTCGAAAACAAAACGTACCCTTCAGGCACGCTCATCGTCACCCGCGCTGGCAACGAGCGCTTCGGTGAACGCTTCGACGCGCTCGTTCGGGCGGAAGCAACGAAAACAGGAGCTGACCTGACGCCGGTTCAAACGGGCTTCGTGAGCAAGGGGTCGGATTTTGGGTCAGATTTCGTCACCGGGTTGAAGGCTCCCCGGGTTGGCGTCGTTATTGGTGAAGGAACTCCTCCGCCATCAGCGGGTGAAGTATGGCATTTCTTCGATCAGGAATTGAACTACCCTCTTGCTCTTATTGACGGCAACACGCTCGGCAACGTACAGTGGAACAAGCTGGATGTGCTGATTCTGCCGACAAACTACAACTACGGTCGCTACCTGACCGAGAAAAATTTAGCCTCCATCCGGGAATGGATACGGGCGGGCGGCAAACTGATTGCCCTGGAGCGGGCCGCATCGTTTCTGGCCGGAAAGGAAGGGTTTGATTTGAAAGAGAAGGACGATAAAGGGAAGGACAAGAGCAAAGATAAAAGCAGCGTACTCGACTCCCTCAAGCTTTACATTGACCGCGAACGGACGGCCATAGCGGATGATATTCCGGGTAGTATCTACCGGGTCGACGTCGATACGTCTCACCCACTCGGCTTCGGCCTGTCGGGGGGCTATTACTCGCTGGTGCAGAATGCCTACAACTTTGATTTCCTGAAAGATGGCTGGAATGTAGGGTACCTCAAAACGACGAACTACGTAGCGGGTTTCTCCGGCAGAAACGCCAAAGAGAAGCTAAAAAACACGCTGGTTATGGGCGTTCAGGAGCTTGGCCGGGGTAGTGTCGTTTACCTGGCCGACGACCCCTTGTTCCGGGGTTTCTGGTACAATGGCAAACTCCTGTTTGGCAACGCCGTGTTCATGGTTGGCAATTAAGTTGACTTTTTTCGTAACGCTTAGAGACGCAACGATTCATTTATCGTTGCGTCTCTATTTATGCAATCAGGTGGGGTAAATTCAACCCTTATTTCCCTTTTATCATTGACTTATAACGTATTTGTTTGGTGAGACGTTTACTTCTTTTTTCACTTCTTCTGTGTGCTGCTGGTTTCACTCCACTGCTGGCTCAGAAGAAAAATGAACAGTATCAGCTTCATATCAGCCGGGCAACATCGCCCATTGTTGTCGATGGAACCGTTGACGAACCTGCCTGGCAAGCGGCCGAAGTAGCGTCTGATTTCTGGATGGTATTGCCCATGGATACCAGCCGGGCTAAGGTTCGTACCGACGTTCGGATGGCGTATGACGATCACCACATTTATCTGAGCGCCGTTTGTTATCATGGAAACGTGGAAGGCCCGTATATTGTCGAATCGCTGCGTCGTGACTGGAGTTTCACCAAAAATGACAACTTCATTTTCTTCATGGACACCTTCGATGACCAGACAAACGGGTTTACGTTTGGCACCAATGCGGCTGGCGCCCAGTGGGATGGTTTGTTATATGAAGGCGGCAAAGCAAATTTAAGCTGGGATAATAAATGGACCTCTTCGGTTAAGAACTACGCTGACCGCTATGTTCTCGAACTGGCGATTCCCTTTAAAACAATCCGCTATAAACGAGGCATTTCCCGCTGGGGAATCAACTTCAGCCGACAGGATCTGAAAACAACCGAAAAGTCATCCTGGACGCCCATCCAGCGCCAGTTTCCGACGGCTTCGCTGGCCCTGACGGGTGTTCTGGTCTGGGATCAGCCACCACCACAGCCTGGCCCCAATATTTCCCTGATTCCGTATGCCCTAAGCGGCATGACCCGCGATTACCAGAACGGCGTACCAACCCAGAATCGGTTCGATGCCGGTCTGGATGCTAAAGTCGCCATTACGTCGTCCTTAAATCTTGACCTGACCGTTAACCCGGATTTTTCGCAGGTTGATGTCGATCAGCAGGTGACCAACCTGGACCGCTACGAACTGTTTTTTCCCGAAAAGAGACAGTTCTTCCTCGAAAACGGTGACCAGTTTACCAACTTCGGTTATGCGACCATTCGCCCTTTTTTCAGTCGCCGGATTGGCCTCGGCGGGGTTCCTATTCGCTTCGGTGCCCGGCTGAGTGGCAAGCTAAACAAAGACTGGCGCATTGGCATTATGGACATGCAGACGGGGGGCGTCGATTATTCAGGGTCTGGCGTAGAGTCGCTTCCAGCTCAGAATTTCGCGGTTGTCGCCCTGCAACGGCGTATATTCGCCCGGTCGAATATTGGCCTGATGTTTGTCAATAAAGAATCGCTCGGTTATACACCAACCACAGATAAGCCTGCTTACACCCGATACAACCGAAATTTCGGTTTGGAATACAATCTGGCTTCAGCCAATAACGTCTGGTCAGGAAAAGCGCTGTATGTTAAGTCGTTCAGTCCGGACGTTAGTGGTACAGACCAATCCGGCAGCGACGCCGTTTATGCCGCTAACCTGCAGTACAACACACGCCAATGGCTTATTGGTGGGCAAGTCGAATCGGTTGGCAAGAATTATACGGCCGAAGCCGGTTATGTGCCACGCCGGGCGTATGAACGGGTGATGGGCACCCTGGGCTATACCTTTCTGCCAACGGCCAGCGGTGTGCTGAGTCATGGCCCGACCGTGGTATCGACCTATTTTTTCGATCCGGCTGGCCGGCAAAGCGACAACGAAACGATGCTCAGTTACATCGTTACATTCCGGAGCAAAAGTGTATTTACGGGCTGGGTTGCTACTGACTATGTGCGGTTATTACAACCCTTCGACCCAACCAATACAGGTCGGCAAACGCTGGCAACGGGCACGCAGCACAACTGGACTGCCTGGGGAACGGACTTCGACTCGAAACCGCAGAGTGTATTCACCTATGGTTTTTCAACCCGTTATGGTGGGTATTACGACAACGGTACCCGGCTGAACCTGACCGCCGATTTGGGTTACCGGTTCCAGCCTTACGTAAGTTTAGCAGCCAGTGCCAGTTATAACGACATTCGTTTGCCCCAGCCCTGGGGTCAAACGACGTTCTGGCTGGTTGGGCCCCGCTTCGATGTAACGCTCACGAACACGCTCTACCTAACCACCTTTGTTCAGTACAATGAACAGCAAAAAAACATGAATGTCAATGCTCGGATTCAGTGGCGTTACAAGCCTGCTTCCGACTTTTTCCTGGTCTATACGGACAACTATTTACCCAACTCAGCCCAGATCGGTCAGGATGTTCCGGGCTTCTTTTCGGTGAAGAACCGGGCGCTGGTGCTGAAGTGGACATACTGGTGGAATCTGTGAGGCTTCGTGTTTTAAACAAACTGAGTTTGTGCCTGTTTTATTGACAATTCGCCGATTGGCGAGTGGATATTAACTACACGATAACCAGTCAACGTTTTATGAAAACTCTTCTGCGTTTTTTTCCATCTGCTCTCGTAGCGGTCTTCATGACCCTGTTTCTGACCAGTTGTGCAGCTATTGGCGATATATTCAAAGCCGGTGCCTATACAGGTATCATTGGGGTAATTGTAGTTCTTGCCATTGTTATCTGGCTTGTATCGAAGCTTTTTGGTGGTGGCGGCCGAAATTCGTAACAAACCCTTTATTCATAAAGCAAAATGGCGATTCCGGTCTGGAATCGCCATTTTGTTTTATAGAACATAATTTTAACAGAAGTTTAATAGCGACCTAAAATCTTCAGGCCACCAGTTCCAGCAGGTTATCGCGCTGAAGTACGGCCCGCTGACGTTCACTCAAATCGTCGGATGCTTTCATCAATGGCAAGCGAACCTCTGCTGACATAAGGCCCATGATCTCAAGAATATTTTTTACACCCACCGGGTTTCCTTCTTCATACAGAAGCGGATCGATGCGCAGGAAATGACCCAGCTCTTTTCGGGCAAAGGCAAAATCGCCCTGCAACGCGGCCTCGATCAAGCCCGTGAATTTGGCAGGAAATGCATTGGCAATCACCGACATCACACCTACGCCACCGATGCTGATGATGGGTACGGCCTGCACATCGTCGCCGGAGATAAGCAGAAAATCATCGGGTTTATCGCGGGCTATTTCCATGCACTGCTCGATCACGCACGAAGCCTCTTTAACCCCGATAATATTCGGGTGCTGCGCCAGTTCGCAAATCGTTTCGGCGCTCATGTTGATGCCCGTTCGAAACGGAATATTGTAGAGAATAACCGGTACCGGACTGGCATCGGCCACGCGCGTAAAATGCTCAATGACCCCCCGTTTACCAGGTTTATTGTAGTATGGGCAAACCGACAGAATGGCATCGACGCCCTCAAAATCAATGTCCTTCATACCCGACACGACATCGGCCGTTACATTACCGCCCACCCCAAAAACGATGGGTAGATTTTTCGGGTTGTTTTCCTTAAGGTATTGCAACAACTGAGCTTTTTCCTGTTTAGTCACCGTCGGCGATTCGCCGGTTGTGCCCTGCAGGACGATGTAACGAACGCCCCCATCAGCGATGTGCCGGACGATGCGGCCAAAGCCGTCGAAATCAATTGAATAATCGGCATTGAAGGGCGTCACGATGGCGACGCCTACGCCGTGAAATTTACCGTATTGGCTACGAGTATCCATTAGTTAACTGGAAACAGGAATTTATTATCACAAAGTTACGTGAATTTAGGCGGGAGTCGTGCGTTTAGGCCGTCATTGTCAGCGAGAAATCTCTGGGCACAAAATAAGCGGGTGTTTTTAACTCAAAGACCTCGTCGTGGATGGACGCTACATACAAACCCGCAGCCATTGCCTTATCCCGAACCTCTCTGGCCCCTTGCACGCAGGCCAGTATGCCGAACAGTTTTTTATGGGCGTATTCGGGATGGAACCGCCGGAACCGATCCAGACTTTTCAGCAACTGATCAATATCAAGCTCTTTAAGATGACTTTTCACTTCCACCAAAACAACTGTATTTACGTCGCCATTCGCCAGGCCCAGCACGTCGATTTCCAGGGTATCGGGGCCGTATTCCGTTTTGTAGTTTGTGGTGATCGTTGTCATGCCGAACTGCTTACGCAGTACTTTTTCCATGGAAGGAAACGCCATGCCTTCGGTAAAGCTACCGAACTTGTTACCAATGTCGCCGACAATCTTGGTAACCCGGCCAATCTCCCGTTCATTGTTTCGTTGTTGTTCCGCAATCTCCTTAAGAATAACGCGGATGTCGTCAAAGTTGGTTGTCGCTTCCATAGTTCGGTGGGTTTATCTACCACAAAGGTAACGAATTCAGTATCAATCGCGTTTACACGTTCAGCATGGCCATAAACTCATCTTCACCGATCATGGCTACGTTTAATTTGCGGGCTTTCTCAACTTTAGATGGGCCCGCATTTTCACCGACAATCAGGTAGTTCAGCTTCTTGGAAATTCCGCTGAGCAATCTGCCGCCGTTAGCTTCGATGCGGGATTCGAGTTCCTCGCGGCTAAAATTCTCGAAGGTACCCGTATACAGAAAGGTTTTCCCTGTTAGTGAATCGCCCTCCTGCTCCACCACTTTTTTCTCACCAGCAAATTGTAGACCGGCTGCCCGGAGCGCTTCTACATATTCCCGATTTTCGGGGTCGGCAAACCAGGCGACAACGCTCTCGGCAATGCGTGGCCCTGTGTCGGGTACGGCCAGCAGGGCTTCCGGACTGGCGTTCATGATGGCATCCATCGACCCAAAATAATCTGTCAGTTTCTCGGCGGTGGTGTTACCCACATACCGGATGCCCAGCGCAAACAGCACGTTGGGCAGCGGCTGCGCTTTCGAGCGGTCGATAGCCGTCAGGATATTTTCGACCGTCTTTTCCCGGAAACTGACGATTCGCTTTTTGCCCGTTTCTTCATCAAGGAAAACCTTCTCGATTCCCAGTAAGTCGTTTGTCGTCAGTTTATACAGGTCGGCTGGTGTTTGCACCAGTCCCCGGTCGATGAGTAGTTCAATTTTTCCTTCACCCAGGCTCTCGATATTCATGGCTCTACGCTGGATGAAGTGCTCGAACCGGGCCTGCCGCTGGGGCGGACAGCCGCGCTCATTGGGACAATAAAAATGAGCTTCGCCTTCTTTTCGAATCAGGGGCGTTCCACAAGCGGGGCAGGTTGTTGGGTAAATAATGGGCTCACTTTTTTCGGTCCGGCGGTTCAGATCGACACCCGTTATTTTCGGAATGATTTCACCGCCTTTTTCCACAAAAACGGTATCGTGAAGCTGAATGCCCAGCCGTTCGATCTCATTTGAATTATGAAGTGAAGCCCGTTTGACAATGGTTCCGGCCAATAATACGGGCGTTAGTAAGGCAACGGGCGTCACGGCACCTGTCCGGCCAACCTGGTACTGGATTCCATTCAACGTCGTGCTGGCGGCCAGTGCTTTGTATTTAAAAGCAATGGCCCAGCGCGGACTTTTGGCCGTGTAGCCCAGATCCCGCTGCTGATCGTAGCGATTTACTTTTATAACGATGCCGTCCGTATTGAGCGGAAGCTCGAATCGCTTCGTATCCCACTCATTTATATATAGCATCACCTCCCGAATATCGGTGCATTTTCGCCAGGTTTGCGAGACGTTGAAACCCCATTCCTTCAGCGCAATCAGGCTTTCTTCGTGTGTGTGAAAGACCTCAACGTCTGACAGAAATGAGTATAAATAGCAGTCCAGACGTCGTTTGGCCACTGCGGCCGAATCCTGCTGTTTAAACGTTCCGGATGCGGCATTACGCGGATTAGCCAGTAAGGCCTCGCCAATATCTTCCCGCTCCTTGTTAATCCGTTCAAACTCGGCCAATGGCATGAACCCTTCGCCCCGAACCTCAAACAAGGCAGGCACATCGGTTTTATGAATGCGCAACGGCACCGTGCGAATAGTCCGAATGTTGTTGGTAATATCATCGCCCCGAACGCCATCGCCCCGCGTGGCGCCCTGCACCAATACACCATTCTCGTAGGTCATGCTCAGCGCAACCCCATCGAATTTCAATTCACAGATATACTCGTACGATTGACCGTTCAATCCTTTCTGAACCCGTTTATCGAACTCAACAAGGTCTTCTTCGGAGTAGGTGTTGCCCAGCGAAAGCATCGGAAACCGGTGGTACACAGTCTTGAACTCCTTACTGATGGTGCCGCCCACACGGGCTGTTGGCGAATCAGGCTGACGAAACTCGGGATGCTGCGTCTCGAGCGACGTTAGTTCGGCTAATAGTTTATCGAATGTGAAATCATCTACTTCCGAAACACTATTCTGGTAGTATTGATGGTTGTAATAGTTTAGGCGATTTGTCAGTTCGGCAATGCGTTCCTGGGGATTCATAGGCTTAATATGTGATAAATGAGGCAGTCCTGCACTGTAAGTGGCTGCTATAAAAGCGACACCCGTGTCGGTTCGTCGCACTCGACTTACCTCACGTATTACTTACTACCTATCGACTACTCATAATTCTAAACGGGCAACATTGGTTTTGTTTCTTCGTTCATCCAAAAAAAGGTACTTTTACGGGATAAAAAAAGTAGTGTGCCCCTGGTACTCCTTTTGTCGTGAATCGTTTTTACCATTGATCGGACACACAACGTTTGCCTAACCCCTGACGGTGATTTCCTTATAGTCTATGACACAGCCTCTCATTGCGCCTTCGTTGCTTGCGGCCGACTTTGCCAATCTTCAACGCGATCTGGAACTGGTTAACCAAAGTGAGGCTGACTATCTTCATTTTGATGTCATGGACGGTGTGTTTGTTCCGAATATCTCCTTCGGTTTTCCGCTCCTGGAGGCTGTTCGCAAACACTGTACGAAACCCGTCGATGTGCATCTGATGATTACGGACCCGGACCGTTACCTCGATGCCTTTGCGAATGGCGGGGCCTCAGTTATCCACGTTCACTATGAAGCCTGCCCGCACCTGCACCGAACCCTGACCCGGATTCGGGAACTGGGTTGCAAGGCAGGCGTTGCCCTGAATCCGCATACGCCCATCAGTGGCCTGGTCGATGTGCTCGAACAAATCGATGTCATTCTGATCATGTCTGTTAATCCAGGCTTTGGCGGACAATCGTTTATACCGCACACCCTCCGGAAAATTGCGGACCTAAAACAAGTATTAGTAGCTAACCAATGCCCCGCCCTTATTGAAGTTGATGGCGGTGTGAGTCTGGCCAATGCAGATGCGTTGCTTCGTGCTGGTACGGATATGCTGGTAGCGGGTAATTCCGTTTTTGGCGCTAAAGACCCACTGAACGCCATTTACCAACTGAAGAATAGCCGCCAGCCACTGGTGGCCTGATCATTTCCCGTAACGCTTAATCTAATTGACTGGAATCAATTCCATGAAGAAATCGTACCTGACCGTCTTGCTAAGTGCGTTGTTGCTGACAACCGCCTGCCGCAATACTCAATCAAGCCAAGAAGAGAATTCAGATACCGATACAACCACGATGGGGGCACCACCCGCCCCCGAATGGGCCAAAAATGCGACGATTTACGAAGTCAACACGCGCCAGTTTTCCCGTGAAGGAAACTTCAAAGCCATAGAAACACAATTACCCCGCCTGAAAGAATTGGGCGTGGATATTCTCTGGCTAATGCCAATTTATCCCATCAGCCAGAAAAATAAGAAAGGTACGCTGGGCAGTCCCTACGCCATTGCCGACTATAAAAACGTGAATCCGGACTATGGTACCCTGGACGACTTCAAGTCGCTGGTCAACCGGGCGCACGCGCTTGGGTTACGGATTGTGCTGGACTGGGTGCCTAACCACACAGGCTGGGACCACGTCTGGGTAACCCAGCATCCGGATTGGTACACGAAGATACACGGTAAGATGACAACCCCCGTGGACCCAAAAACCGGTAAGCCAACCGATTGGACCGATGTTGTGGATTTGAATTATAACAATCCGGATATGCGCAAAGGGATGATCGATGCCATGCAATACTGGGTGAAAGAATGCGGCATTGATGGTTACCGCTGCGATGTCGCAGGCTTTGTCCCGAATGACTTCTGGGCCGAACTGCGTCCACAGTTAGACAAAATAAAGACGGTGTTTATGCTGGCCGAGTGGGAAGACGAGCCCGATCAGTTTAAGAGCTGCTTCAACATGAATTACGGCTGGAGCATGCACACCATGATGAAAGCCGTTGCCAAAGGCGCTCGTACAGCGGATAAAATCGACTCCCTGCGCGAAGCCAACCAGAAACGCTTTCCGAAGTGGTATTATCAGATGCTGTTTACCCAAAACCATGACGAAAACACGCACAATGGCACGCTGGCCGAATCATTTGGCTCATCAGCCGATGCCTTTTTTGTACTGAGCAGTACGCTGGAAGGCATGCCGCTGGTTTATAATGGTATGGAAGCGAACCTGAACAAGCGATTGGCCTTTTTTGAGAAAGACACCATCGTTTGGGGTAGCTACGCCAAAAGTGACTTTTTCAAGACCTTACTGACGCTAAAGCACCGTAACCGCGCGCTCTGGAATGGACTGGCGGGCGGCAAACTGATGAAAATTCCGACCGATCATGATGATAAAGTGTATGCCTTTTATCGGCAGCGCGATAATGACCGTGTTACGGTTGTGCTGAACCTGAGCGACAAAACGCAAACCATACGATTGGGGGGCGATGGTTATGCAGGCACCTACACCGACGTCTTCAGCCACCAACCCGTTGAGTTGAAGCCGGACATGACGGTGACGATGAAACCTTGGGAATACCGGGTAATGACCAATTAGCCAGTAGCAACGGCCAAAGACGCGGTCAATCGCCCGGTTTCAATTGGTACATCCGCTTATCAAGTATGTTTTTTTTCAATAGAATTTGCTGCTTATATTGGAGCTTATGAGCGCTTTTTTTATGCATTCGCAACGTAACCTTTTCTTTAGCAGTCTTTTATTTATTTCCTTTACGGGGCTTGCGCAACAAAGCGGCCTGCGCCCGGCTGCGCTCAGCCCGGCTGAATCAAAACCCACAGCGGAGGTTAAAGCAGAACCTCAACGACAAGCAGTCAGTTCTGTCCAATGGGCCAGCAGGGTCGTTGGTGTATCTTCGGAGAAGAAAGGAGAAAATTATGGCGAACAATATAAAGCCATTCAGGCGCTGGGACGCCCGAACAAATTACCCGACGTGGGCGAAAGCCCCTGCGCCTGGGCACCGTTTTATGCCGATGGAACTGCTGATGAATGGATTCAGGTCGGCTTTGCCAAACCCATGCGCGCCCGGCAGATTGTGGTGGCCGAAAATGTGAACCCAGGATCCATCGTAAAAGTAATTGCCATTGACGAAAAGGGGGCCGAGCATGTTGTCTACGAAGCCACCAGCATCCAGCCACGGACCAATCCGCTCCTGCATATTTTCCCTAAAGATTCCGCTTTAGTGTGCCAGCAGGTGAAGGTGGTGATCAATGGGGCTGCCCTGAAAGGCCTGAATCAGATCGACGGAATTGGGTTGTCAGAAGAGGTCAAACCCATTACCGTCAACATCGTTGTCTCCAAAGACATACCGAAAGAGATCAAGAAAGAAAACCTCGGCAAAACGGTCAACTCGGTTGGGCAGGAAGTGGCCCCGGTTATCTCGCCCGATGGTCGAACGCTCTATTTCACCCGGAACTTTAACAAGGCGAACATTGGGGCGTCTGACCGGCAGGACGTCTGGTTTTCAACGCTTGAGTCGGGCGTGGGCGGAAACTCATCGGGCTGGAGCGAAGCTGTGAATATTGGTTCGCCGATCAATAACGCAGGCGACAATGCCATCAGCGGTATGTCGGCCGATGGCCGAACGGCCTACCTCATTAACGTGTACCGCCCTGATGGCGGGATGATCTTTGGCATCTCTAAATCGACACGTACGAAAGCGGGCTGGTCGCAACCCGTTGAGTGCCGGATTGCCAACAACTACAACCTGCACGAAAAAAATCAACTTGAGTTTTGTGTTTCGCCCGATGGCCGGGCCATTATTCTGGCCGTTCAGCGAAAAGATACCCGTGGCGACCGCGACCTCTATATTTCATTACAAAAATCGGATAACACCTGGTCAGAACCTGTATCGCTGGGAGGTGTTATCAATTCGGCCGACTTTGAAAGTTCGCCCTTTCTGGCGGCTGATGGCCGAACGCTGTACTTCACATCGGGCGGTCATCCTGGTTTGGGCAATGGCGACATCTTTGTCTCCCGTCGGCTCGATGATTCCTGGGGAAACTGGAGTGAGCCCGAAAACCTCGGACCAGGCATCAACACCGTTGAATGGGATGGGTATTTTACCATTCCAGCCTCCGGCGACTATGCTTATCTAAGCTCCAGAGGTGGTTCGCTGGGTGAAGATGATATTTTTCGACTGAAACTATATCCGGCCATCAAACCCGACCCGGTCGCTATTATCACCGGAACAGTACTGGATTCGAAAAGCAAAAAACCCGTGGCGTCCCAGGTTGTGTCGAGCGTAGTTGGTGATCAGAAAGGGCTGGAAAAAGTAGATTACAATCCAGAATCGGGCGAGTTCAAACTCATTCTACCTACCCAGAAAACCTACCTCCTCACCGCCAGCCGGGAGGGTTACTTTCCGACCACCGAAACCGTTGACTTAAGCAAAGACAAACGGTTCCGCGATATTAGAAAGAGTATTTTACTGGTTAAGATAGAACCCGGCCAAAAAATAACGATGCGGGAAGTTCTCTTTCAGCAGAGCCAGTTTGCGTTGTTGCCCGGTGCCGATACGGAACTGGACCGAGTGGTAGAGATGCTGGGGAAATACCCGGAAATGGAGTTGCTCATTGAAGGGCATACCGATAATCAGGGCGATTGGGAGCCGAACATGAAGCTTGCCGAAGATCGGGTGCGGGTCGTGAAGGAGTATTTGCTGAACAAAGGAATTGCACCCACTCGTATCCAGACAAAAGCCTGGGGACCCAGCAAACCCATCGCCAGTAATGAAACCGAAGAGAAGCGCAAACTGAACCGACGAGTAGAATTCACGATCCTGAAATTGTAAAACCAGCAGGTAGTGACTTACCTTTGCGCCCAAATGCCGCATTCACTCACTACTGACCGCATGATGAACGATAGTCGTTCTGGTTTATTTGCCCAGTTAAGTTCTCCACGCTTACTGCTTGTTCTGATTCTGGTTCTTGCCCTGGGGCTTCGGCTTTATAAGTCCAGCGTTCATGGCCTTTATCTGGACGAGAAGTTTACTCTGATCAATATCGCCGGGGTATCGCTGGAAGGGTTCAATCAGCACGATGTGTTTTTCACCCCTGGCAAGACCTACTTTACCCCAAAGGAGTTCTGGAAAGAGAAACACCTCAACGATTACATCCGAGCCATCATTCAGAATGATATCGGTAACAGTGCCTCGCACTATGCCCTGCTTTGGGCCTGGGTTCAACTCTTCGGCATGAGTGACCTGTCCATCCGAATGCCCTCCATTATTTTCAGCACCCTCATTGTTGGCCTGACCTATTTACTGACGAAACGCTACTTTCGATCAGAGTCGCTGGCGCTTCTCTGCGCCTTTCTGTCGGCCATCGAGCCGTTTTTCATTGCCTATAGCCACATGGCCCGCAATTATTGCATGACCATCTTTATCACGATGGTGGGCACCTACCTCTTTCTGCGCATCCTCGACCGACGCGCCGAAGGGAAAACCCCCGTTGGGTTGTATGTCGGGTATGGCTTGTCTTTTGCCCTGGCGGTGCTGGGTCATTACCTGGCCGTTACGGTATTTATGTGCCATGGCATTTACCTGCTTCTGTTTAATAGGGATCTGAAGACGTATATCGGTCTGAGCTTGAGTTTTATTGGCGGTACGGTAAGTCTGGTCCTCCCCTGGTTCATTTTTGGTGGCGGAAAATATACGCTGCAGACACTGGCTTATCAGGCCCAACTCTACCGCGGACTGGCCTATACGAACCCCTACAACAACGGTTTTAATATTATTTTGCCCGCTACGATTCCCAATGTTGTCAAGAAGTCGATTCCGCTCTGGGCCGATTTGATGCTGTTTTCCAACGGGCTCTCTTCCGAAACGCTGGCCTTTCGAAACCTAATTATTGCCGTTGCACTCGGCTGTGTGGTGGTGTTTATTATTCATCGCTTCGGCCGGGGACGCACGGTGCCCACTTGGGTAAGCATCGCTGTTCCGGTATTGCTTGTCGCTGGTTTTGCCCTTTATACCATTCCATCGCCCCGGCTGCTGGCCGCAGCGGCCGTACCTGTATTCTACTACCTTCTGTATCAGGCAGCGGTTGACTATACAAATCGGTCAGATCGGCGACTGATCTTTTTCCTCGTTTTACTGAGCACTTTCCCAACGCTATTTATCATTGGCATTGCCTTTCGAAACGACCACACCTATGGCCTCATGCAGCGGTATTCCGGTTTTTCGTTCCCCTATAGCGTTATTCTGGTTGGGCTGATCATCCGCCAGGTATTTCGGCAGCCGACTTACCTACGCCTAACGCTGGTGGCCGTTTTACTGCTTCAGAGTTACTACATCGTCGAGTTGTTGTATCGGATTTATGAAGACCAGGCTCCTAAATACACGTATTATGGGCGTTATCGAATTGCCAATCCGTACAACACAGCGGCTGATCGGATAAAGGAGTTGTATGCTCCGGGCGATACCGTTCTGTATCCCTCGGCCCGGACGGCTCCCCGCGATGAAATCGAAAATACTTACACCAGCCACTCGATTATCGACGCGCAATACACGAACTTGTACCTGCCCAAGGATGCGACCTATTATCAGCGCATGGATACGACCCAGACCGACCGCATTATTCTGGTGAAGGGCAAGTCAGGGAAGCGCATAACGATTTTTGACTTTGAAGGCACCAAATACCGGTATTAATTGTGACCATAGAACAGCCAACAACGAACAATACACATCGCTCCGGTAAACCGTCGGTAACCCAACGGTGGCTGCCTGGGTTGGGGTGGGCGTTGCTTATGCTACCCATTCTCGTTTTTGGACTGATCTGGCAACAGTATGCTGTAAATATCCCCAAATGGGATGATCATGCCTTACGGCACTTCCTGTTCAATGTTGACCAGGAGCCAACGGTTACGGGTAAATTTTACCAGCTTTTCAAGCAGCACAATGAACACCGAATCGTTTTCGACCGCCTTGCCTCACTGCTTGATTATCAGCTGTTTGGCCAATTAAACTATGTCCACCTGATGCTGGTGGGAAATTTGAGCTTGGTTGGTCTACTATGGATCTTTGTGGCCGCCCTACGTCGCTCCCGCCCTGCCGTATCTGGCCAATCGGCGCTTTATGCGGTGCCTATTGGCTGGCTTCTCTTCAACCTGTCGCAGTGGGAAAACATGTTTTGGGGCATGGCGGCCCTGCAAAATTTCTCGGTTGTGCTATGGGTGATCGCGGCTTTTTACTTCCTGAGTTATACAACCCACTGGCGACTTGCGTTTGTGGCGGGGGTGCTGGCCACTATAACGAGCGGCAACGGCCTGATGGTCTGGCCCTTGGGTTTTCTGATCCTTTTGTTGAGACTCCCGGCTTTTTCAGGGAAAGACAACCGTACATCATTGGGTCCCATCATTGGCTGGTTGGCGGGTGCCGCCTTTGTGGTAGCGCTTTACTTTACTGGCTTCGAAAAACCGGATGGCGTCAAGTATGTACGGCCGGGGATACTGGAACTAAGTAAAGGCTGGTTTGCCGTTATTGGCGCGGCTGCGGAGGCACTTCCTTTTAATTCCCCCCTGCGGACCTCTATTGTGCTCGGTGGCCTGCTGACACTAGTTATCGTGGGTATTGTGGGTTGGGGCCTCTTGACAAACCGACTGGTTCTGGTTAATCTGTTTCGTCGTTTACTGTCGCCCAAGACAGCTACAGGAAAGCCAGCCACTGGGCTTTCCTCAATGACTGTGTTTTTCTGGAGTTGTGCGGCTTTTATTTTGGGCACCTCGGCCGTTGTTGCCTGGGCTCGCACGGGAGCGGGAATCGACTTGCTCATCACAAGTCGGTATAAAATGTATTCGCTCACCGGTCTGGCGCTTGTCTATCTGTACGGCGCAGCACTGCTGCCCAAACCAGCCGCTCGCTGGTGGCTGATAGGAGGCATAGCCAGTAGTGTGTTCTTTGCGGCACTTTCTTATTTCGCCTTTCTCAACGAAACGATCTGGTGGCGGCACTGGCTAACCACAAACCAATTCAACTGGACGCATTCATCCAGCAACGCTACGTTTTCGTTAGACTCCGTTTCGCGACGGTACACCCCACCCACCCCGGCGTTTTACGATGAGGCCCTCCCTGTTATCTACGGACCAGTCCAACAGACACCCGTTGCCGTAGGTATAACCAAGATACCAGGCGGCTATACCATCAAAAATACAACAGTACCTACTCAGGGGCTCGGTGATGCGGGTGCTTATTTAATGGCCCGTTCGGCCAAACGAACGTATTTATTTCCTGTCTGGCAACAGCAGCAGTCGATGGTAAAAGCTCATTTCAGCCCCGATCATTTATTTACGAATGGCTTTGAGAGCACCATTCTATCGGCGGAGACGGACGCAGGCACCTATCAGTTGTTCGTGCTGATTGTTTCCAACGCGAACACGTACGAACTTCGCCCGACAAACCAAACTATAGTGTCATCAGGGCCACCTACGACAGTAGAAGCCAAAAACTGGTAAGTCCTGAACGTCAAATTCGTTATCCGTTAATCAAATTGTCCGTTGGTTCCTAATCAAAGTCATTCGCCCGATTCGTCCAGTCAATCCTCCATGCCCAGCATGACAACCGCCCGCCCAACGCTGAATCACTTTCGGCAATTAGACGGCATCCGGTTTCTGGCCGTTGGTATGGTTTTATTCGATCACTGGATGGTGGGTCGGGTCGACGGGTTGCCACTCGGTGCATTAGGGGTTACTATTTTTTTTGTTCTGAGCGGTTTCCTTATCACCCGCATTCTGCTGTCGAGTAAGGATAAATTGAGCAATCAACCCCAGGGAGGTTTGGGTAAATACCTGAAAACGTTCTACATCCGCCGAACGCTTCGCATTTTTCCGATCTATTACATTACCCTATTTGTTCTTTATTTAATCAATGAGCCGCCCGTTCGCCGGACCATCGGCTGGCTGGCCCTGTATGGCACCAATATTTACATCGCCAGCCACCAAACCTGGATGGGTACGGTCGATCATTTATGGTCGCTGGCTGTCGAAGAGCAGGTCTATCTCATTTTTCCACTCCTGCTCTTCTTCATTCCCCGCCGGTTCATTCCCATAACCGCCATGCTGATGATCGTGGGGAGCGTTGCGCTGCGGTATGTGCTGTACCGGCTTCGGCTGCCCTGGTTCATCGAATACGTATCGACACCAACCTGTCTGGACTCTTTTGGCTTAGGCGCTCTTATGGCCTATGGATGGTTGTACAGGCGCGACTGGCTCGTTCGGATTTTCACGCCATCGATTGGTGTCTGGCTCAGTGTACTCGTATTTGCCGCTGTCGTTTACCTCAACAATTGGATCTCCATCGACTCGCCCCGGGGTTATCACAACGTTGTGTCGGAGGTATGGGAACGGCTCTTTGCCTCGCTGATTGGTTTCTTCCTGATCGGCCACGCCATCATCGGCTTTAAAGGCCCTATGAAATGGCTGCTCGAACACCCCATTAGCCAATACATGGGCCGCATCAGCTACGGTTTGTATTTATTCCACAACTTTGTGTTCAACGCATTTCACACTCAGCCAACGCATTTTACATTACGTGCCTGGCGTCGGCTGTCAGACCTGATGCCTTTTCTAAATAGTTCGTATTTCTTCTCGTTTTCTTTTTATCTGTCCCTTACGATTATCCTGGCCACGCTCTCCTGGTATTTAATTGAAAAACCCATAAATGATCTGAAAGATCGGTACGCCTACTGATACGACCGTAAACCAGACCCGACAAATACCCATTTTTGGCTTGACCACTCCCTAAGGTACTGCCCGGACAGGTCAATTAGCCATCAACAATTTCATATATTTGCAGATATTAGTAAATGTATAATCCAGAAACCGGGCAACTTCGACGGTAAACGAAGCGAGTCATTTACTCCTTTCTGGTTTACCTACTGCCCGTAGTATTGTACATTAATCCGTTTTCACTATTCAAGTATGAGTCTCCTGCTGTCAATTGTAATGCCGGCTTACAACGAAGAAGAAGTTATCGAAACTGTTGTCAAGCAGTGGACTGATTTGTTGATCCGCCAATTCCCTACCGAAAATACCCGTTTGATTGTCGTCAATGATGGTTCACGCGATAAAACAGGGGCTATCCTGGATCAAATAAAAGACCGTTACCCAAAGCTGATGGTTGTGCATCAACCAAACGGCGGGCATGGCAATGCGGTCGTCAATGGCTACCGGCAGGCGGTTGCACTGGATTCGGAATACGTTTTCCAGACAGATAGCGACGACCAGTTCATTACCGACGATTTCGGAAAGTTGTGGGCCAAACGAGACGAGTCGCCGTTCATCCTGGGCTACCGTGAAGAACGGTATGATGCCCCGGCCCGGTTGATCATTACGCGTATTCTTCGGCTCAGCATTGCGTTTATTTATGGGACGTACATCATGGATAGCAATATTCCATTCCGACTAATTCGGGGTACTTTTCTTCGCAAATTGCTGGCACAGCTCCCCAATCCAACGCCTTTCGCGCCCAATATTTTCCTAGCGGTTATGGCGAAAAAAGCAGGTTTTAACACCTTCGATATTCCCATTACGCACAAGGAACGGCTAACAGGCACGGTGTCGATTCTGAAATGGAAGCTGCTTAAAGTGTGTATCCAGAGTTTTAAAGAACTGGCCCAGTTCCGGCTTGACCTGAGCAGCAAAGTAAAAGCTTTGAAAAAACCAGAGCCTGTAACGGCCTGAAATGATGGCGTATAGCATAAGCTGCGTAGCCATGTGCTTTCACCGGTCCGCCGATCCGGCCAATTGGTGACTAATCGGCAACTTACAATACCTCTTGATTAGTCAATGAAACGAAGTCTCTGGATTACTGTTGGTGCCCTTCTGCTGCTGATTGGTGGCTGGCTGGGGTATCGACAGGTATTCCCGGCAAGTCGGACTGTTGGCTCCCTGGTGCCCCCCGGCGCTTTGCTGGTACTTGCCAGCGACCGGCTTCAGGACACGGTTTCTGCCCGCGTGTTGCGTACCCAGCTTTCGCTCCGGCAATTACCTGTCTTTGATGAAGCCCGCCAGAAACTCGACCGGTTCCTGTATGCAACGGCCGATACCGCTACGGTACTCAAGTTCGTTTCCGGACGAAACATCCGCTACTCGCTGCATTCTATTTCCAAGACGACGCTCGATTTCATTTTCTACGTACCCATAACCGCTCAGGACCAGCCGTTCCTGAACCGGCTTACCAACCCTGACCCCCGGCAGTATCGTGTCCTCAACCATACCTTTGCCGGCGAAAAAATCCTTGATTTAGTAGCCAGGGGCAATGAGCCCGTTGGTTCATTTATCCTGACAGATGGCTTCTTGGTAGGCAGTGTATCGGGTATTCTGATCGAGAATGTGGCCAAACGGATGCATCAGTCGCTCAAATTGACGGCTGCCGAACCCGATTTTCGGGTCGATGCTGACCACCTGGCGGGGTTATCCGTACGGCCCGAAGTCCTCCAGTCATTGTTTAGCAACGTTGGTTCGCTGGTGCGGCTTTTTCTACCGGAGGAACTGAATCTTCAGTTTCGGCAATCGGCTTCCCGTTCGCACCTGATTGGTTATGCCGTTGATCAGATTGGTAACCGGCGGGACGTGGCCGCTTTGTTTGCGAATCAAACGCCCCGACGCATTCAATACGCCAATCTGATCCCCCAAACAACGGCGACTTTGTATCATATTGGCATTAGCGACGCCCCTCAGTTCGGCAAATCGCTCAGCAACCTGCTCGGCTCGGCCTCCAGTGATTTTTTGCGGGACCGGTTCAAGCAGATTGCCCCCGAAACCAAACCGTTGTATCAGTCATTAGGGCCCGACATCATGCTGTGTCGTCTGGAATCGCCAACGGGTGCCTTGCGGCAAATTTTGATCCTAACCGCCCAGGATGGCAAAAAACTGGCGAATGCCTATCAACAAATAGGCATTCGGTCAGGCGCTAAAATAACTGCAGATCCAAAAAGCTATCTGGGCCATAAGATTCTGTTACTCAACGTTCCGGAATTACCCGCGTCGCTTTTTAGTAGTTTATTTTCGGGCTTCTCCCAAAGCTGGATTACTCAGCACGGTACCTCGCTAATCGTGGCTAACAGCGAAGATGCCTTGCAGGACTACCTGCAACAGGTGCAGCGTGGAGCCGTTTGGACTGCCGACGCCCGTCAGGCCGAGTTACTGAACTCTACCCTGCGACCAGCTAATTTTACCGCTTTCGCCCGACTGAACCGGGGTCAAACGAGTGTGATTGCCAGTTGGCCACTGGGTTGGCAAAACCTGCTCGATAAGGTAGATCCGGCAACCGGTACGCCCGCGCTGGCTAACCTGGAAAACATGGCGTACCAGGCCAGTTACGGAAATGAGAATATTCAGTCTACAGTCGTGCTGGGCCGCAACACCCGACCCGCAAGCCGGGCTGTGCTCAACAAAGTTTTACTTCAGAAGAAGACCGAGTTCAACGCACCACTTATTTCGGCACCCATCGTAACGGGTAACTTGAGCGATAGTTCGGCCCAGTTTTACGCCCAGAACAGCGCTGGTCAGTTTGTGCTGGTTACGCCGGATGGCGATAAACTTGTACAAAACAATACCGATGGCCCCATCCGCAGCAATGCCCTGGGCGTCGACTTTCTGAACAACGGCCGACTGCAGTACCTGTTTATGACCGACCGTACGCTGTACATAGCCGATCCGGTTCGTATCAGCAAAGAAGTTGCCCTGCAGGCCATACCTCTACCCAAGGGCATTGATCCCACTTTTCTGGCCCGGCCAAGGGGTAGCCAGCAACGAAATATGGTCGCATTGGCCGCTCACAAAGATGGCCACATTTACGCCCTTGACCGCCAGCGCCGAACCTTCGTACGGCTGATGACGGCTCCGCATAAAGACACGTTGCAGCTTCCGTTCCAGGTGATGGTTACGCCCTCAGGCATGGCCATTTTGGGTATGCAGTCGGATGGCACCCTGAATCACTGGCGGGAAAATGGGACGCAGTATCCGCACTTCCCAACCAAAATTGAGCGAACAAACGAAGAAGAGCCCGAAATTCGGTTTGTCGGCCCGGCCCTTCTGCCACCTGGACAAACGCAGATTCGGTCCATTACCGACGAAGGGCAGTTACTAACGATTAATGCGAACGGTCTCATTGCCAACCGAATTCAATTGTATCGGCCTATTCGGCGGGGTTATTTTCGGCTGTTCCCGGATGAAGACCAGACGAACTGGTTAATTCTCCGCACTACTGATACTGAAATCGCCGTGCTGGATCAGCAGGGACAGCGTCGGTTTGATGTGCGCGCCCTGCAATCAGGTCGAAACAACATTCGTTACCATCGGCTTGGGGCCGGTGTGGAATTGGTCAGTGTTAAATCGGGCGGGTTTACGATGCTTTACGATTTGAACGGACGCATTTTAAACGACCGCCCAATCCCAAGCGATTTTCCCGTTGCGCTGCAGTTCGATGAACGCACCAATGAATTGTATATTCTAAGTGGGGCGCACCAGGCGGTGCAATTATTCAGTATTCGATTACGGTAAATTAATTCGGGGATCAGCGTTCGTTTTACGCCGTATTACGGTCCACCTCTTTAGAGTCATGCGCGTTTTACGCTACACCATTTTAGTGATTGCCCTCCTTCTTTGGGCGGGCGGCCTGTCGAGTACCGTCTTGCACGGCCTCTACAAAGCAGGCATTGTCGTGGACGATTATCGATTTGGCGACCTCTACCGGCTCTCGGCGCTGCCGCAGTTTAAAGAGGACAAACCCGTTTGTGCTTCCTCGAACCGGTCGAGCGACACCGCTTCCACGCACCTCTACATTATTGGCGATAGCTTCTCCGAGCCGCAACGACTTACACAATCCGACTTCCAGGTTAGTCACTTCCAACGCGTCGCGTGGGATTTTCAGCAACGGATTCAACTCGACCCGGCCAAACGGAACGTGCTGTTGATGGAATCTGTAGAACGGCACATGCGCGATCATTTTTTTCGACCCATCCATGAGTTTGTCGTCCAGACCGATACCAGCAAGACACCTGCCCCGAAACTTCCGCTACGGCAACAACTCAGCAATGAGTTCCACCGAAGCGATATGGAAGAACGGCTCGAATCGGCCTTATTTAGTCGGGATTGGGCCTTTTGGTTTAAGGAGTTAAAAGCCAGCCTGACCCTGAACTGGTTCAACCGGGAAAGCGCCAGCGTCAGCTTATCGGAAGATCACAAAAATCTGTTTTTACGGAGCGATATAGATACTACCAAAACAAAGATTTCGTCGTTTACCCATATACCGGATAAGGAAATTACGGTGCTGGTCGACAGCATCAATGCCGTTGCGGAACGGTACAAACGGCTTGGTTTCGATGCAGTGTACCTGTCGATGATTCCGAACAAAGCCAGTATTCTGGAAGCGAATCGGGGAGATTACAACCACCTGATCGAACGGGTTCAACAGCACCCTAACCTGCGGGTACCTACGATCAATACGTATGAAGCCTTCAAGGCAAGTCCCCAATCGCCCTATTTAAAGAGCGACACGCACTGGACGTGTGAAGCTCGTCAGCAATGGCTCGATCTGGTCCGCCGGAAGGCCCGGATTTAAAGGGATAAATAGGGAAGATAGGGCTCCAACTTTCCCATATCCTGAAACGCCGTCACCTGATGCAGGTTGTTGTTGTAGGCGTCGTAGCGCAGTTCGACGTAGAAGTCGCGCAGGTTATAAAGCAGAAATATATGCTCGCCTTCGTAACGATTGGCGAGAATGTCGCCCGTAAAATAAAGAGTATCGAGTTGCTGGTCGGCAGAAAGGCTGGTAAAATCGGCAGGTTGCATAGGCATACGGGGTTGACAAGCGAAATAAACAAAAAGCGGGCGGCTCACCAAATGAGCCGCCCGACTTTATATATCACAACAAAAACACCAATAGAATACAACTAAAATACTATACCCGATAACACCTTACAAAACAGCGTACTTGTCCAATCGGGCGATTTGAGTTTAATCATAAAATTTATCAACTAATCTTTACTTGCTTGCCTGTTCGGGCAGCTTCGTAGATAGCCTCTACGATTTTTATATCACGTAGCCCTTCTTCTCCCGGTACCAGCATCGGTTTCTTATTCATGATGGCTTCGGCATCGTCGTCCATTTGTTTAGTCTGCTGCCAGGGCACTTCGTAGGGATGCTCAATTTTGCCCCCATTTCCACTCCAGACACCTTTCTGACCGTTGTAGGCGGAGTAAGGCTCCATCCGCAATGTGCCTTTACTACCCGTTACGTCCAGAAAGTTCATGTTCATCCCGTAACTGGATTGAACGGCCGCGCGGGCACCACTTGGGAAAACGAGCTGGGCCATTGACGTTTCATCGAGTCCATTTTTATAAATGTCGGGGCGGGTTGTGTATTGCTGGGCCGTTACGGCAATGGGCTCTTCACCTGTTGCCAGCCGGGCGCCCTGCAACACATACACACCCATGTCGTACATGACACCGCCCCCCATTTCTTTCTTCTGCTTCCAGTGATCAGTCCGGTTGTCGAGATAACCCGCCGAGCAACTGACCATCTGGATTTTGCCAATTTTGCCATCCCGCAGGCTTTTCACGTACTCCTGCGTATTGGGCTCGTGGTGGAGCCGATAACCAACAGCCAGCGATACTTTGTTCTTGTTACAGGCGTCAATCATATTCTGACACTCCTTGGCCGTAACCGCCATTGGCTTCTCCACCCAGACGTGTTTTCCCGCCTTAGCCGCCCGGACGACATACTCCTCGTGCATAGAAGGTGGCAAAACAACATAGATGACGTCGATGTCGGGGTTGTTGGCGATCTGGTCGAAGGTCTGGTACGAGTAGATGTTTTTATCCGGAATGTTATACTGCTTTTTCCATTTTTCGGCCTTGGCAGGTGTACCTGTCACAATGCCAGCGAGGTAGCAGTTTTTGGTTTTTTGTAATGCCGGAGCCAGCAGGTCGGTACTGTAATAACCCAGACCAACCAGTGCCACGCCAAGTTTATCCTTGGCGGGTCTGGTGCCCGCCCAAAGTGCGTTGGGCGCCATGGCTGCGGCAACGCCGGTAAGCGCCGTCGTATGCAGGAAGGTTCTGCGAGAAGTCATAACTGTGTTGTTTGTGGTTTCGAAATTGCCGTTCAACCTGTATGTCGTTGGAACGAGGTTTAGTTACTGCAAACTACGAACCCTGAGCCACAAACGTCAACTCCTGCCCGCAAAAACTTTCTTCCCGAACCCGTCCAATAACCTTTTTGTTAAAAGTTGGGGCCATCCATGTAGAACCCCCTACTTTTGTACCATGTCTAAGAACGTTTCTATTGGTTTAGTACAGATGAGTTGCTCGGCAGATGTCGAGACCAATATTCAAAAAGCCATCAGCGGCATTCGCGAAGCGGCTCAGAAAGGTGCCCAGATCGTTTGCCTGCAGGAGTTGTTTACGTCGCTGTATTTCTGCGACGTAGAAGACCACCATAACTTTGGCCTGGCCGAAGCCATTCCCGGCCCCACAACCGACCGACTGGCTCAGTTGGCCGGTGAGTTAGGCGTCGTTATCATTGCGTCGCTCTTCGAGAAACGGGCGCAGGGCTTATACCACAACACAACCGCTGTTCTGGATGCCGATGGTACTTACCTGGGCAAATATCGGAAGATGCACATCCCGGATGATCCCGGCTACTACGAAAAATTCTACTTTACGCCCGGCGACCTGGGGTATAAAGTGTTCGATACAAAATTTGCCCGGATTGGCGTCCTGATCTGCTGGGACCAGTGGTATCCTGAAGCCGCCCGCATTACGGCGTTGATGGGTGCCGAAATTCTTTTTTACCCCACGGCTATTGGCTGGGATACCAACGAACCCGATCCAGCCCAGAACACCGAGCAATACAACGCCTGGCAAACCATTCAGCGGAGCCACGCCATTGCGAACGGGGTGCACGTTGTAGCTGTGAACCGCGTAGGTCGTGAGGCCGATCAGCAGTTCTGGGGCGGTTCATTCGTAGCCAATCCCTTTGGTTCGTTGCTTTACCTCGCTCCCCATGATCAGGAACTGGTTCATGTTCAACCGGTTGATCTGGCTCTTTCCGAAAAATACCGCACTACCTGGCCCTACTTCCGCGACCGCCGGATCGATTCGTATCAACCCATAACGAAACGGTACATCGACCAGGAATAACTGGATGCACGATAGCTGAGTCCCAATGGGGCAACGTTGGATGCCCCTCGTTTTACGGGTATGATGTAATTTAGCGGCCGTCCATCAGAACCCCAACCACCTTGAAGCCACTTATGAAAGTACTTGCCCTGGGTTTAGTGATCAGTTTAGCGGGTACGGGCTACTGGTACTGGCAATCGAACGAGAATGAGTCAGATATGGTAAAGGCCGTTCAGTTACAGGGACCGCTCCCTGCGCAAACAGCCCTTTCTCCTACTCCACGATCCCGCTTCACGCCCACGCCCAGCACCCGCAAAGGATATTATAACCTCGACATTGTCAGCGACTTTACGTTACCCGCCACTAAAACAATTACCTTTTGCGGGGCTGGTCGTAACCTCCACGTCCAGCAGGACCGCACCAAGATTTTCCGGCGGGGCTTCTCCGCCGTCGACCAGACCCGAATGGTGCCCGGCGTTGAACTTTGGAAAGATGGCTTTCCGGCAAAAGGCTGGAAAAGTGCGCTCCAGCTCAGCCAGCGTGCCTGGATCGTTTACCGCGGCTATTTCAGAGATGCCTTTGGGTTGTCGTGGGCCGAAAACAGCGAAAAAGCGGGCGAAACCTTATACCGAACGCCACCCGCTACCCCAGGTGCCCGGCCAGCACCCCTCAACCGAAACACCTTGTTTCAGGCATCCACCGAACTAAGCGGAGCCTGCTTTGGCTTTGGCGACTGCCCCCCCGGTGGGACAAAAAATACCTATGGATTCATTTTTCTAGATATCGAGAACGACAATACCAGTGTGGGCAATCGGCAGGAACAGGCCAACTTGTATACCTACATGATTAAAACGATCAAGGAGAACATCAGCCCGCAAACGCAGGTAGGTTCTATTGCGCCAGTTCTGCATAACAGCGTAGGTTATTCGAGAGCCGACGATTACAAAGCCACGCCCGAGTGGCTCTGGACGATGCCGGCCCGGCACACTAACAACAGCCGCCAGCGCGGAATGCCCGATGATATTATCGGCAAATCGTTTGGTGACTACGCCGATTTTCAAATGCCGGGCACCTATTACGTGTATCCGGATTTCGACTATTCGATCCGGCATACCGGCGATGGCGACCGGCATTGGCTGGCCGCTTTGCTAGGTGAGCAGGAGGTTAACATGAAATTATCGCCCAAAAAGCGGATTGCCTGGCAATGGCTGTTCAATACCCAAAGTGAACTGCCCAATAGCAGCAAAGCCGAACATGCGGCTCCGCCTGCCGTAGCCGAAGGAATGGGCATTTTTTACTGGTTTACAGGGGCTTATGGCGCTTTGTTCTGGGATGATCATACGGATCTGATCCCAGACCAACCCTCACCGAGCGATCCAAACCAGAAAGGTCTTGGCAACGACCGAAATTATACCTGTTACGAACATTATGTTCATGGCCTGTGGCGCCTTTTCAAGCACCATAGCGATTTGTTCAACGGACGGGAAACTTATCTTAACGAAGCAACCGAGTGTTCGTACGATGGCGGTCAAACATGGTACAAATACAACGCGAATCAGATCAAAACCCACGACGTACCCTTTGTTCGGGCCATCGTGAATGGCGACCAGATCTTGATAGCCGCTACCAAAGCTTATGCTCAACCGAATCAAACCAATAAGGTCATGATGCGCTATGTCCAGAATGGATATTCGTTTTACACAACCATCACACTGAAAGGCGATGAAATTTACCTCGGCCGGGCCACGATGAATCAGGGCCGTAAATAGGCGTTGAACGAGCGAAATAGTTATTTACCGATTTCCCTAATCAGTCAAAAATCACCCACCTTTCTATGAATCTCGGTATTGAAATTGGCGGAACAAAATTGCAGATAGTAACCGGTGACAGCAACGGGAAGATTGCTGAGCGATTTCGTTACGCCGTTGACCCGGAGCAAGGTGCCGATGGTATACGGACGCAGATAGCCACAACTATTCGTCAGTTGCCCGAACCACCCCAGGCTGTTGGCGTCGGGTTTGGTGGTCCGGTCGATTGGCAAACCGGGCGAATTGCAACCTCTCACCAGATTGGCGGCTGGGCGGATGTTGATCTGACTGCCTGGCTTAACGAACTTTTGCCGGACGCTTCGGTATACGTCGAGAATGATGCGAACGTGGCTGCTCTGGGCGAAGCCCGACATGGTGTAGCCACGGGTTTCAACCGCGTGTTTTATGTCACGCTCGGTAGTGGGGTTGGCGGTGGCATGGTCATCAACAAAACCTTATACCACGGAGCCATGCCAGGCGAAGCCGAGATTGGTCATTTATGGCTGGTGCCACCCAGCGAAAGCGCCGATGGGAACCCATTGCCGGGACAAACCATCGAGCAGACCGTATCGGGCTGGGCAGTCGATCAGCAGATAAGAGACCTTATCCCACAACTGCCCGATGATTCGGCGTTGAAGATAGCCGTTCAGCAAGCCCACGCGTCGGGCATAGTCGGAAAGGAAGCCCGCTTCTTACATCCAGCCTACGAAGCCAGTGATCCCGTTGCCCGCATGTTGATCGAACAGATTGGTTCCGTTCTGGCCCTGGGCCTTTCGCACGTGACGCATCTGTTTCATCCAGACGCGATCGTGCTGGGTGGCGGTTTGTCGCTCATCGGTGAGCCGCTCCGGGCGGCTGTTCGGCAGACGCTTCCCCGTTTTGTCATGAAATCATTTCAGCCCCCGCCGGTCGTGTTATTAGCCAAATTAGGCGAAGACGCCGTACCAGTCGGTGCCTTGTCATTAACGATGGGCCAACCCTGACAAATGGCGTGAACGGCGAGTGATCGCCGTTTAGACCCATATTTTTTCCTTATTTACTGATTGTCAACCCCTACCCTGATTCCCCATGAACCAGACCTACTTCAGACATTATCTTGACCGGCAGAAACGAGCCTACGATGCCATACCCATCGATAAAGTTGAGCATCTCATTGATCTTATCAAAAAATGCTGGGAACAGGATCGGCAGTTGTTTGCCTTTGGCAACGGAGGCAGTGCATCGAATGTATCGCACTTTATTACCGACCTTGGCAAAAGCGCGTCGGATAAGATGGGGCGCCGTTTCCGATGCCTGTCGCTCAATGAGAATGTATCCTGGATTACGGCCCTCGGCAACGACTACGCTTACGAAGATGTCTACCTCCGGCAGCTTCAGAATTACGCCCGCCCCGGCGACCTGGTGCTAACGCTGAGCGTAAGCGGTAACTCGCCCAATGTAGTAAAGGCCGTGCAATGGGCAAATGACAATGGCCTGACAACCATTGCACTTGTCGGAGGAAAAGGCGGACGGTTAGCCGACATTGCCCACGAATCCATCATTATTCAGGATGAACATTATGGCCGTGTAGAAGACGCCCAAATGACCATTTGCCACATGCTGTGCTACGGATTTATTGAATCGTAATAGTGTGATGATCAGCGACCGCTGGTGCGGTCTACTTGTGTCTCCCCTGCCGTAATGGCTGATGCATTAGAGAAACAAGTAGGCCGCACCGGCGGACCGGTCTCTACATTATCAACTGTATCGGTCATTCCGCCAGGGATAGGCAGTGTTGGAATAGCCCCGTTCTTCCCAGAAGCCAAGTTGATTTTTATCGAGAAACTCGATACGCTTGATCCATTTAGACCCTTTCCAGGCATATAACTGGGGCGTAATCATGCGGAGCGGCCCGCCATGCTCCTGCGTCAACGGTTTCCCATCGGCCGTATGCACCAGGAGTACGTCGGGTTTGAGAGCTTCTTCGAGCGCAACGTTTGTTGAATAGCCATCGTAGCCATAACACATCACGTGCGTCGCGGTGCCTTTGGGGTCAACCAGCGCGGCCAAATCCATGAAGCGAACCCCTACCCAGGGAACATTCAGCCGCGACCAGGTCGTCACGCAGTGAAAATCGCTAATGTCTTCAACTTGCGGCAACGCCATCAGATCATCCCATTTGAGCCTGACCGGATGATTTACTTCCCCATCAATATTCAGTTGCCATTTATCGAGTGGTATACTTGGCTGGTATCCTAAATCGAGCACAGGCCACTTGGTCGTCACCGTTTGTCCAACGGGTACAGTAGGCATACCGTGCCGATTAAGTGGACCGGAGCCACGTGCTTTTTCGTGGCCCGCTCCGGCGTCCCGGTCCATGCGGTCGGCTACGGAGGGCGTCTGGGCCATCTTCTCCTCAAACCGACGTTTGAGTTTCATCCGGGCTTCGATAATTCGGTCGAGCTTTTCGGGGTTTTCAGATGATGTGTTGGCTTCCATGCGTGTAGTGTTTTTTATACAACCGGTAAAAACTAGCCCTGTTTAACTCACCCGTACGTAGCTACCCAATAGCTTTACTTCAGCGGAGTGATGGTTCAGAATTTCGTGCAAATCAGGATCACTGGCGTGTCCTTCACATTCGAGCAAAAACCAGTACCGGAACGTTGCGCCATCCCGCAAGGGGCGACTTTCAATTTTAGTCAGGTTGATGCTGCGGGCGTTGAACTCCTGTAGAAAATCAGCCAGTACACCAGGCGACTGGGTATTGGGCAGACGAGCAATCAAGGTCGTTTTATCATGCCCACTTGGCTGATTCACAAAGTCTTTGGCCAGAATTAGAAAGCGCGTCCGGTTGAGGTCGCTATCTTCAATATTATCGAACAACACCGGCACATCGAACAGCTTAGCCGCAATGTGCGAGCAGATAGCTGCTGTATTTGGCTGTTGCATGGCCAGTTTGGCCGCCTTGGAGGTCGATTCTACGGGCACCAACTCAGCCTTCAAATCATCGAAATAGTCATTCAGGAAACGGCTGCACTGACGGAATGCAATGTCTTTGGAATAAATATGCGTGATATCGGCTAAATTCTCCGCTTTGGTCGCGAAGGTAAAATGCACCGGAATTTGAACTTCCGCAGCAATGCGCAGGTCTTTTTCGAGCAGCAAATCAATCGCTTCCTCGACCACACCTTCCTGGTTGTTTTCGATGGGTACCACGCCAAACCGAACCCGCCCCGTTTCCACACTTTCAAACACGGAGCGTATGGTGGGCAGGGCCATGTAAGCACTCATTGCCCCAAAGCGACTTTCGGCGGCTTGGTGCGTAAAGCTGCCTTCCGGACCCAGATAAGCCACCCGTTCCGGTAGTTCCAAATTACGGGATACGGCAAAGATTTCCAGGAAAATAGCCTCAATGGCCGGTCGGTTGAGGAGGCCATTATTTTGTTCATCCAGCCGATCTAAAATCTGCTTTTCCCGTTCAGGCCGGTAGATAACTGTATTGGTTGAGCGTTTGAGCTCGCCCACTTTACGCACCAGTTCCATGCGCTTGTTCAGCAGCGTCAGGAGTTGATCGTCGAGGGCGTCAATGTCATTACGGAGGGACTCTAAAGTCATAAAAAAAAAGCGTAAGTCGTAGGTCTTGCCGGGATAAGTAGTGGTTCACTACCGCCAATTGACAAACTTACGACTTACGCTTTATGACTGCTACGTCTGACCGCTAAAACTTATACTAAAGCGACTTCATCGACATCTTTTTCGATACGCAAATTGTCGATAATGAAGCGTTGACGGTCGGGGGTGTTTTTACCCATATAATAGCTCAGCAGCTTGGGAACGGAGGTTTCCTTCTCCATGATGACAGGTTCAAGACGCATGTTTTCGCCAATGAACAGGCCAAACTCGTCCGGCGAAATCTCGCCTAATCCTTTAAAGCGTGTTATCTCTACTTTTTTCCCGCCTTTGGTCAGCTTATCAATACTCACCTGTTTTTCTTCTTCCGAATAACAGTAGGTCGTCTCCTTATGATTTTTCGGATTTCGCACCCGGAACAAGGGTGTTTCGAGAATGTACAAATGGCCGTTCCGTACCAGATCCGGGAAAAACTGAAGAAAAAACGTCAGCATCAATAACCGAATGTGCATGCCGTCTACGTCGGCATCGGTGGCAATCACGATCCGATTGTAGCGCAATCCTTCCAGGCCTTCTTCAATATCCAGCGCGTGCTGCAGCAAGTTGAATTCTTCATTTTCATAAACCACTTTCTTAGTCAGGCCAAAACAATTGAGAGGCTTACCGCGCAGGCTAAATACGGCCTGCGACTGCACATTCCGCGATTTTGTGATCGATCCACTGGCTGAGTCCCCTTCGGTGATAAACAGGGTGGACTGATAGCGATCTTCGGCTTTCAAATCGGGCAGGTGGTTTCGGCAGTCGCGTAATTTTTTGTTATGCAAACTTGCCTTTTTGGCACGATCATTGGCTAATTTCTTAATACCGGCGAGTTCTTTGCGTTCCCGCTCCGACTGTTCGATACGCTTTTTGAGCGCTTCCCGAACAGCGGGGTTCATGTGCAGAAAATCGTCCAGGCGTTCTTTAACAAAATCTTTAACGAATGAACTGACCGATTGAGCGTTTGGCTCAGGCGACATGTTCTGCGACCCAAGCTTTGTTTTCGTCTGCGATTCAAACACGGGCTCCTGAACCCGAATGCTGATGGCCGCAATGATGGATGAACGGATATCCGATACCTCGTAATTCTTATCGAAGTGACGCCGAACCGTTTCGACAACCGCTTCTTTGAGCGCATTGAGGTGGGTTCCGCCCTGGGTTGTGTACTGACCATTGACAAACGAATAATACTCTTCGCCATACTGGTTGCCGTGGGTCATGGCAATCTCCAGATCATTTCCTTTCAGGTGGATGATCGGGTAGCGCAGGGATTCTTCATCTTTCTTGGTCTTGTCGCGCAGCAGATCGAGCAACCCGTTTTGGGATATGTATTTCTGTTTGTTAAACGAAATGGTGAGGCCTGCATTCAGGTAGCAATAATTCCAGATCATGTTTTCCAGAAACTGGGGAATGAAATGAAAATGCTTAAACACAGTATCGTCCGGTTCAAAGCAGATGAGCGTTCCATTGCGCTCATTCGTCACGTCTTCGCCCTGTTGCTTCAGTTCGCCCCGCTCAAATTCGGCCCAGACCGTGCGTCCGTCCCGAAACGCCTGAACGCGGAAATAAGTCGACAGCGCATTGACGGCTTTCGTACCGACTCCATTGAGACCAACCGACTTTTGGAAAGCCCCGGAGTCGTATTTACCACCCGTATTGATTTTGGAGACGACCTCAACCACTTTACCGAGTGGAATACCCCGGCCATAGTCGCGCACCTCTACCCGATGGTCTGTTACACGCACATCAATGACCTTACCGAAGCCCATCACATGCTCATCAATGCAGTTGTCGATGGTTTCTTTTATAAGAACATAGATCCCGTCATCGGCCGCCGATCCATCGCCGAGTTTACCGATATACATGCCGGGCCGCAGGCGGATGTGTTCGCGCCAATCCAGCGAGCGGATACTATCTTCATTGTACTGAACAGACTGATTAAGCAATTCTGCCATATGAACTAATTAACTAAAAGACGAAAAGGGGCCGTACGGCGTGGAAACCTTAGTAAGCAAACATTGGAAAAATTATACCCTGTCTCACGGAAGGATAAAAAATCACCGCACACTATGAAACTGTTTACAATCCCACAAAAGTTCGCTTACTTTGCCGACTGAACTGCACTATGTACTACTTAAGCTGATTATTCGTTAGATAATGGCTTCATCTTTATCGTAGCCGAGCCGTTCGACATCTTAAAAATATGCAAAATCTAAGAATTTTCCACGTCTTATCGCCAAAATTTTTTCTTTTTGTTGTCGCTTTTACTCAGCGGTGGTTTAGTGGTCGTCTAGCGATTCTGTTCCTATCAGTAGTTGGAATAACGGCTCAGGCACAAGTGGCCCTTCCGTCGGGAGCGGGCACAACAGCATCGCCTGGTTTAGCTCGTCCCGGAGCGCAATCGGGCTTACCAGCGGGTACTGCCCTGCCGCAGGGCGTCAATGCAAATAACCTGCCAGCCAATGTTCAGCAGCAAATAAAAGGACGTTCGGGGCAGACTCAGGCTCAACCGGGCGTTAAAGGACGTACATCACCAACATCACAATCACGTACGGACAGAAAGCAGGTTACCAATCCAGCAAATGGTCAGCAGGTGTCATTAACGGATACAACCGACCCAGGGCCGCAAACCGACGAGGAATTAGTTAAGGCAGGTGCTGAACGGGCTCAACGTCGTGAACAGGAAGAAAAACGCCGGAAAACGTTCGGCTATTCGCTCTTCAACGATCCAGCTATGGAGAGAACGTTTGAGCCTAATTTAAACATAGCCACACCCCGTAATTATGTCGTTGGTCCTGGAGATCAGCTAAATATTCAAATGTATGGGTATTCGGAAGCCGATTTCACCCAGGCCGTTTCGCCCGATGGGAATGTCTATTTCGCGCAGGCTACAGGGATTGGGCCGGTTTTTGTGTCAGGTCTGACCGTCGAGCAAACGAAAGCGCGAATTATATCCCGGCTATCGAAACGATTTGTCGGTTTACGCAACTCGTCGTATGGTCCCCAAAATACGTTTCTGGAAGTTTCTCTGGGCGGAACGATCCGCAGTATACGCGTAACGGTTACCGGCGATGCGGTGCGGCCCGGCACCTATACCCTCTCGTCTTTATCAACTGTGATGAATGCCATTTATCAGGCAGGCGGCCCAAACGATATAGGCTCATACCGTAAGGTTCAACTCATCCGGAATAATAAGATAGCCGCAACACTCGACCTCTATGATTACCTGCTGAATGGTATTCAGCGCAACGACCTTCGGCTGCAGGACAACGACAATATCCGGTTTACGACCTTTCTAGAAAAAGTAGAAATCACCGGTACGGTGAAGCGCGCCAATATCTTTGAAATGATTCCAGGGGAAACACTCGAGCGTCTGCTGTTTTATGCCGGCGATTTTGCGGCCCAAGCCTACAAAAACCGCCTGAAGGTGACCCGGCTTACCGACCGTGAGATAAAAGTCATTGATGTAACGACGCCCGAATTCAAAACCTTCGTCATGCAGGATGGAGACCTTGTCAACGTAGAGCGGCTTCTCGACCGTTTCGAAAATCAGGTTACGATTGAAGGCGCTGTTTACCGAACGGGCCAGTATTCACTCGACAATAACCGTACACTCAAACAACTCATCAATACAGCTGAGGGCCTCAAAGGCGATGCGTTTACAGGACGTATTACAATTGTTCGGACGCGGGAAGATCTGGCCATTGAAAACCTGTCGATCAACCTGGCCAATGTACTGGCTGGTACCGATCCCGATATTCCTTTGCAACGCGAAGACCAGGTCATTATTCCCTCTCGCTTCGATCTGGTGCAGCAGGCAACGGTTTCGATACTTGGTGAAGTAAATTTGCCCGACCCAGGCATGCCTTACATGGCCAATATGACCCTGAACGACATCCTGCTGCGGGCAGGTGGTCTGAAAGAATCAGCAGCCGCTTCGATGGTGGAAGTTATCCGTCGGAAAAAGGATGCCGATCCGCGCTCACCGTCGGCCCAGATTGCGGAGACATTTCGCTTTAACGTAAATCGTGATCTGTCGATCAGTACTGATGCCAACCGAGATTTCATTCTGGAGCCCTTCGATCAGATCATTGTGCGCCGGTCGCCAAACTACGCGGTCCAAACCTATGCTTATGTGGCGGGTGAAGTAATCATTCCCGGATCGTATCCCATTCGGAGCAAGGATCAGAAAATTTCGGATCTCGTTGTTCAGGCAGGTGGCCTGACGCCACAAGCCTATGTAGAAGGCGCAACGCTTATCCGCCCCGTTAAGCTGAGCAATGAGGAATTAAAGAGAAGACAAAAGGCGATTGAAGAAGTGGCCGACAATGCGAACAAAACGGCCGTAGAGACCGAAGTTATTGAGCCTAACACCTCGGAGGCCATTGGTATCAACCTGAAGAAAATTCTGGCTAAACCCGGCTCCTCCGAAGATATTCTGCTTCAGGAAGGGGATACACTACGTATTCCTAAATTACTCGAAACGGTACGGATACAAGGTGAAGTGCAATTGCCCAATACGGTTAAATTCAGAACCGGGCAGACGTTCCAGGATTATATTTCACAAACGGGTGGTTTCACCTCTAAATCGCAGCGCAAACGGGCCTTTGTCATTTATGCCAATGGCTCCGTTGACCGGACTCGTAAGTTCATGTTCTTTAATGTGTATCCACGGGTGGAACCAGGTTCTGAAATAGTTATTCCAAAACGGACGGCGGTTCCGCTTACGGCTCAACAGATACTGGGGTCGACCGTTGGCATCGCCGGTTCCTTGCTGACCCTTGTCACGACGCTTCTCCTGATTACCCGAGTTCAATAAACAGGCATTTCCCGAGTATGGCTTCTATAAACGAAAACGATACCATCAATACGAATCAACTGGCAGCCTCCCGACCGTTGCCTCCTGACCAGATTTCCCCAAAATCTGTTGTATTGCGTATTGCTCAACTAAAGTACGTATTCCACCGCAACTGGAGATTACTGCTCATTCTGGTTGCCATTGGAGGGGTTATTGGTTTTATCTATGACCTGGTCCACAAGACCCGAATTACTTACACGGGCACCATTATGTTTAACCTGGGCGGTGGTTCATCAAGCGGTGGATTTGGCGAACTTGGCCAGTTGGCGGGTGCTTTTGGCCTGACTTCGGGAGCACCGGATGCCAATATATTTGCGGGTGACAACTTCCTGATTTATGCCAAATCCCGACCAGTCGTTGAGAAAACACTCATGCAGACGGATACCATCAATGGCAAAGACACGCTGTTGGTTAATTACTACATCCGGCATAGCGGCATACGGGATAAAGAATGGGAAGATAACGATTCCCTTCGGGCCTTTTATTTTAAGCGGGCCAAACTACCAAACGAATACACAAAACTGGAGCAGATTGCCATGTCGGATATTTATACCCGCATTGGCACGGAGATGGCCGTTAAACAGCCGGAACGGAAATCGTCCTTTATGGAGCTAAGCTGTTTCATGGAAGATGAAAGGCTGGCCGCTACATTCCTGACCAAGCACTTGAAAACGATTGAGGCTGATTATCAGAAAAAGCAGACGAAAAAAACCCGTGAGATGTATGATCTGCTTACCTCACGAGCCGATTCTCTGGCCAAACGCATTTCGGGTACCGAGAATTCGCTGGCGGAGTATATGGATCAGAATCAGCAGGTTATCGTCGCCCAGGCCCGTATCCGAGAAAGTAAACTGACGCGAAACTCCAGCTTCCTGACAACACTCTATTATCAGGCGCTGACACAAGCCGACAACATGCGCTTATCGCTTATTCGGGAAACACCGCTGTTCACCATTGTCAAGCCTGTTTATTTTCCATTGTACCGGGAGGTAATCAAAACAGCTGGTATGCAGATCGGTATTGTTTTAGGTCTTATTTTGTCCCTTATCGTTATTTTCTTTCGGGAGACTTATCGCTCCGTTATGAAAGAGTAAACGAACTTGTTTTGTTCCCTGATTTTCTCATTACCAATAATTTTGAAAACCCACGAAGTTATCATTCAACCTGGTCGCTCTGAGCGGCATTACTGGCGCGATCTGTGGAGAAACCGCGAGTTGATGCTTATCCTGTCGATGCGGGATGTATCTGTCCGGTACAAGCAAACAGCCCTTGGTACTGCCTGGGGACTCATTCGTCCGCTGATAACCATGATGATTATGGTGCTTGTTTTCAGCAAAATTGCGAAACTTCCTGCCGATCCGGGTATTCCGTATCCACTCATGGTGCTGGGCGGTATTACGGTCTGGACATTTTTCGCCACCGCTTTTACGCAGATCAGCAACAGCGTAACCATGAATGCCAACCTGGTCACCAAGGTGTATTTCCCCCGGCTGATCATGCCCATAAGCTCCATCGCGGTTAGTTTCATCGACTTTCTGGTGTCTTTGGGTTTGTTTATTGTGCTGGCCATGTGGTACCGATTCGTGCCCGACTGGCACCTGCTTCTGTTGCCTGCGTTCATCGTACTGGCACTCCTGGCTTCGTTTGCGTTCGGGCTTTTCTTTGCGGCCGTTAACGTAAAATTCAGAGACATTGGTCAACTTATCCCCTTTATTGTTCAGGTTGGCTTCTATGTTTGTCCAATTGCCTACAGCAGCCGTCTTGTCGAGGGGAAATCGGACGAGTTCTGGTATCCATTTTACTGGATGAACCCAATGGTGGGTATAATTGATGGCTTTCGCTGGTCTTTGCTTGGCGAAAAAGCGTATTTTAACCCGCAAAGTCTGCTCCTATCGGTTGGCATCGTGGGCGTCTGCTTATTTTTGTCGCTTTACTTCTTTCGTAAACGCGAGAACACTTTTGTTGATGATATTTAACATATTACGTCTTACCTCGTGCAAACGCACCCTGTAACACGTAAATGAGACCAACTTATGTCTGTTATTACTGTCGAAAATATAAGCAAGCAATACATCATTGACCACCAAAAGGGCAAAGGTGCCAATACGCTGCGCGATGTTATTACGGAAAACTTCCGGGCAATGTTCGGCAGTAAAAAAGATCAGAATACCGTCACGCATGAAGAGTTTTGGGCTCTGCGTGATGTCAATTTCGCCATTGAGCAGGGCGATCGGGTTGGTATCGTGGGGCACAATGGTGCGGGAAAATCCACCATACTTAAAATTCTGAGCAAAATCATCGAGCCGACGACCGGCACGGTACGCATCAAGGGGCGGGTTGCCAGTTTGCTTGAGGTCGGCACGGGTTTTCACCCAGAGCTAACCGGGCGGGAGAACATTTACCTGAACGGATCGTTGCTTGGCATGAGCCGCAGTGAAATTCGGAAGCAGTTCGATGAAATTGTGGCCTTTGCTGGCGTTGAGAAGTTTCTGGATACGCCCGTTAAACGATACTCATCCGGTATGTATGTCCGGCTGGGTTTTGCCATTTCGGCCCACCTCGACCCTGAAATCATGATTGTCGATGAGGTTCTGGCCGTAGGTGATGCTGAATTCCAGAAAAAAAGCCTCGGCAAAATGCGGGATAATTCGGCGAGCGGCCGGACAATTATTTTTGTGAGCCATAACCTCACGGCTGTACAGGCACTTTGTAATAAGACGCTCTACTTCGAAAAAGGACGGCTTATTGAACAGGGCGAAACCAACCAGGTCATTGCCTCGTACTTGAGCAAAGTATCAAAAACACGGCTTGCCCGCGAATGGGCTACCCCCGAAGAAGCACCCGGCAATGACCTGGTACGTGTTCGCCGGGTAGAACTCACTCCCGACTATCTCGATGAACTCACCCATATTGATGTCCGGACGTCGATGAAGTTCCGGTTTGAGTTCTGGAACCTGATGGACCACGCCAATCTGAACTTAAGCTTGCATCTCAACTCGATGACGGGTGAGTGCATCTTCAATATCGGGACGCTCTCGCAGCCGTATGGCAAAGGCCTGATTGTGGGTGAGTGTACGATTCCAGGGTATTTCCTTAATGACGGCTCCTATACCATCTCGATGATGATTGTTAAGGATACCGTCACTCCGCTCTACGTTATGGAAGAAGCTATTACCTTTGATGTGGAAGATTACCGGGAAGGAATTGCCTGGTATGGCAAATGGCCGGGTTATGTGCGCCCCCAAATTCCCTTCCACACAAAAATGCTGGAACCTGTCACGAGTGAACAGTAAATAGAGTTGTGTTAACAGTTTATCAGGAATTGTTACCGCCCTTTCTTTCGTGTTGACTCTTATCCTATTATTGATTGATGATTAACGTCACTAAATCATATCTGCCAGACCTCGACGAGTACAATGCTTACTTGAAAGGGATTTGGGAGCGTGTTCATTTAACCAACGACGGTCCACTTGTTCGAAAACTGGAAGATCAGTTGAAGGAATTTCTGGATGTAAAATACCTGAAATTCTGTACCAATGGAACCATTGTTCTACAGTTGGCCCTAAAAGCGCTGGATATTAAGAAAGAGGTCATCACGACCCCGTTTTCGTACGTTGCTACGACCAATGCCCTGCTGTGGGAAGGTTGTACACCCATTTTTGCCGATATCAGTCCGGACGATTATAATATCGATCCCGATAAAATTGAGTCGCTCATTACGGAAAATACACAGGCGATCATGGCTACCCACGTGTATGGTAATGCTTGTCGGATTGAGCAGATTCAGGCTATTGCGACCAAGTATAACCTGAAAGTCATCTACGATGCGGCCCATACGTTTGGGGCTCGCTATAAAGGGAAGTCTATTTTAAGTTATGGTGATCTGAGCACCTGTAGTTTCCACGCTACCAAGGTTTTTCACACGGGTGAAGGCGGTTGTATTGTGACCAACGACGGTGAGATGGCCGAAAAGCTGCATCATTTTCGCTCCTTTGGCCACCAGAATGACACGTACTTCGGGGTGGGCATCAATGCTAAAAACTCGGAGTTACATGCCGCCATGGGATTGTGTGTTCTGCCAAAGGTTCCAGAATTGATTACGGCTCGCAAGGAACGGTTTGGCTTTTATGACAGTCGACTGGACTTTAGTAAAATTACCCGACCGTCGTTATTGCCCGGCATGGACTACAATTATGCCTATTACCCGGTTGTTTTTGAGTCGGAAGAGATCTTGCTGCGGGTGATGGATGCCTTGAAAGCCGATGAAATAATGCCCCGTCGATATTTTTACCCGTCGCTAAACACACTGGATTTTACATTTGCTCCGGGTTCCGATACCGCTCAGCCCTGCCCCGTGTCGGAAGATGTGGCGCTTCGGGTATTGTGTCTGCCACTTTATCCGGATTTGGCCGAAGCGGACATCGATCGAATTGCTTCCATTGTTAACCTGGTCGTGGCTACCGTACCCGAAAGCGTTTAATGCTAACCAGTTGCTCCCTGTTTACTGACCGGCTCGTTGCCAGGTGCGTTTTCAGGGATATTTTTCTGTTAGGGCTACCCTAACAGAAACATCAGTCATTATGAGTATTCTTTATTTTCTTTCGCTCGTTCTGTTTGTCATTTATGTCGGTTGGTTATCGTCGCGTGTGTGCCGACGATCGCTAACCGAATGGTGGTTAACGACCTTTTTGCTGGGTGCCGGGAGCGTTATTCTGACGGGCTTCCTGTTGTCGGCACTTTATCAAACAGCTAACTCAGTTGTCTGGGCCGGTTCGGTATTTGTTACGGCATCGGTGTTAGGCGCCATATTAACCTTCCTGATTCCTCGTCAGGAACGGTTCTCGGTCAGGCATCTTGTTCAGGAACGCTGGCAGACCGGCCGGGCCTGGTTCGGAGAATTATCGTCCTATCCCCGGTTTCTCTTTTCTATTTTATTCATAACCCTGGCGATCATTGCCGTCACCAATTTGTTGCTGGTGCTATTTACCGTACCGAACGAATGGGATAGCATGACCGGTCACCTGAACCGGGTTATGCAATACATACAGCGGGGTACGATGCGGCACTTTGGCGGCACCAACTGGAACATTGACACGTACCCAAAAAGTGTTTGTACGCTTCAGATCTACACCTTTTTGATGACCGGCCATTTTGAAAACGGCTTCAAATTTATTCATCACCTGAGTTACTGGACGGCCATTGTGGCCGTCTTCGGAATTGTGCAGCGCATTGGTCAAAATCGGTTGTCTGCCAGTTTTTTCTGCGCGTTGGCCTACGCCCTGCTGCCCGATTTTCTGATGCAGGCCATCACCACCGAAACTGATATTGTCCTGACTGCTTACCTAAGCGTTTTGCTGTACATGCTGTTCACCTACCGGAATACGGGAACGCAACAGGCAGCCGACAATCGCTATCTGTATCTGGCAGGTATGGCCTTTGGCATTGCGTTTGGGCACAAAATTACTTTCGCTCTGCTCCTGCCTTCCGTATTCGTCATCATGATCTATACGGTTTTTCTGTCGCGTTCGCTGGCCATCACCTTTGGCCGAACCTGGCGACTGGCGGGAGCCATTGTTGTTGGCGTATGTTTATGGACGTTGCCAACGGGATATCTAAAGAACATCGAAGTATTTGGCCACCCAATCGGCCCGCCAACAGCGCTTAAACACCAGTCCGTAGAGCGGGCCGGGTCATTAGGCAATTTGCTGGAACAGGGAAGCCGCAACATGGTTCGTTATGGGTTCGATCATATCAATCTGGATGGCATCCGAAATGTGAAAGCAGGCGCCACCGTCAACCATGCCATGCGCCAGCCCCTGGTCTTGGTCGAAGATAAGCTGCACATGCGGCTGGACGAAGAGACCGACTTTTCCATCCAACCCTTTGCCTTCGACCGTAAGTTCGTCTTTTATAATGCCAATCCGTACTGGGGTATTTTTGGCTTTGGCCTGGTGTTCCCCTTACTGATTCTGGTACTGGTTGGCTTCATTCGGTCGACGCCCCACCTCTACCTGGGGGTAGCCTTACTGCTTCATTTTGCGGCCCTCTCCTACTCGGCTCCTTACGATCCGTTCAAAGGGCGTTACTTCATTGAAACCGGCTTGTTCGGCATTACATTTCTGGCTCTGATTTTCCTGCATCCACGTACATCCGTCGATGTGCCGGAGCGAACCCTTTGGAAAACCTATGTGGGCCTTGTTACCGGACTGGGCTGTATGTCGGCCCTGATGTGCGTCTTCCTGAATACGCGCGCCTTGCCCTTCGCCTGGACAGCTCCCGATGGAAACACCTTCCCGTCGGCTTTTCAGGCCGACCGAATTCGGCAGATAACGATTGGCCGTCCGGATACCTATATTCCGTACAAACGCTTCGATGAGTTGGTACCGGCCAATGCAACCGTGGCGCTTGCTACCATCAACGATGATTATGAATATCCGCTTTACGGCCCCGAACTGTCTCGTCGGCTTATTGCTATTCATCCCTTCGAACAGGGGCTCAAGCCAATTCCAAAAAATGCAGATTATCTTTTCTTCGATAAAAGCGTCATAACTCCGCGGCCCGGCGATATTCGTTTGGGGACCGATACCACCCTGCGTGCCCTGATGATTGTGCCGGGTGAAGATTATTATTTACGAAAACTGCACTAATTGATAAGTCAATGACCCTTGCCATCATGCAGCCTTATTTCCTGCCCTACATCGGCTACATGCAACTGATGGATGCTGTCGATACGTTTATTCTGTACGACGACGTATCGTTTATTAACCGGGGCTGGATAAACCGCAATCGATTATTGATCAACGGGCAGGAACACTTGTTCACCATTCCGCTCAAAGATGCCAGCCAGAATAAACGCATCAACGAGGTACACCTGGCCGACGATCCGAAGTGGCGCAGTAAATTGCTGAGAACCATTGAGCAGGGGTATCGGAAAGCGCCCTGTTATCAACAGGTTATGCCGATAACCGAAAAAATAATCAATTTTGCAACCGATTCAATTGCCGACTTAGTCTACTTTAGTCTTATCGAACTGAATCAATATCTGGGCATTACCACCCGGCTGGTTGCCTCTTCGTCAATTTACTCGAATGCAGATTTGAAGGCCCAGGAGCGTATCCTGGATATTTGTCGGCAGGAAAGCGCCACCCGGTATATCAACCCAATTGGCGGCATCGAATTATACGATAAGCCAACCTTTGAAGAAAGCGGCATCAAACTAAATTTTATCAAGGCCAAACCGGTACAATATCCGCAATTCGGCCGCAGTGCGTTTGTTCCCTGGCTCTCAATTCTGGACGTCCTGATGTTTAACGACATCGATACTGTTCGGGTACTGCTGGGTGAGTATGAATTAGTGTAAACAAAAGGTGAAAGAGCGAACGAATGAAAGAGCAGCAAGACATAACAACAGGCTCCGATCATTCACTAACTCGCTCTTTCGCTCTTTCACTCTTTAAACTATGGCGAAAGTTATCATTTTTGGGGTAATGGACACGGCTGAACTGGCCCACTTTTACCTTACGCACGACTCGGAACATGACGTAGCGGCCTTTACCGTCAGTCGGGAATACATGACCGGTACCGAATTCCAAGGATTACCGCTGGTCGCGTTTGAGGAGGTCGAAACACTGTTTTCTCCCCAGGAATATAAGTTTTTCGCCCCGATGACCGGGCGGAATATGAACCGAAACCGTGAGCGAATCTACCTCGAAGCCAAAGCGAAAGGGTATGAGTTCATTTCGTACATCAGTTCAAAAGCGACGTTGTTTGGCAACCAGATTGGCGAAAACTGCTTTATTCTGGAAGACAATACCATTCAGCCCTTTACGACCATTGGCAACAATGTTGTACTTTGGAGCGGCAACCACATCGGGCATCATGGTCAGATAAAAGACCATGTTTTCTTTACGTCGCATGTGGTCATGTCCGGGCATTGCGTGATTGAACCGTACTGCTTTTTTGGGGTAAACAGCACCATCCGCGATTTTCTTCATATCGGTACAGGCACGCTCGTTGGTATGGCGTCGGCTATTTATAAAGACACCGACGAGTGGGGCTTGTACCTGGGCAACCCCGCCAAAAAACTCCCCAAACCAAGTTACGAAGCGTATTAAGTTTACGGTATTCGGTTTGTGGTTTGTTGACTGCGCTGGCGAACCGGCGAAAGCATTACACATGCGCCAGCCAACCGTAGACTACAAACTGAATACCATAAACCGTAAACCCACCCCAATACCCTGAAAACGCTTCTCATCGGCCACGATGCCAACCGCGCTGGCGCGCAACTTGTCTTACTGAACCTGATGCGTTTGCTGAAGGCAGAGGGTCTGTCGATGCATCTGCTGTTAGGTGAAGGCGGCCCGCTTTTGGACGAGTACAAGGCTATTTGCCCCGTCACGCTCTGGCCTGCCCCCGACCGCTTTGTCGTCAACGACCTGGCGGATAAAGTATTGGGAAAGCTCGGTCTTTGGGAGCGGTTTTATGCCCGCAAACAAAGAGCCCGCCAACAGGCCATCAGGGAAGAACTGGCACTCGATACATTTGATCTGGTCTTGGTCAACACCGTTACCAGCAGCCGTTGGTTTGGTCAGTTGGCCATTCCGGAAAAGACGCCGATCGTTACCTTCGTGCACGAGTTGGATATGTCGGTGCGGATATATACCCGCCCCGATGAACTGGCCTATCTGCTGCGTCGAACTACTCAATTACTGTCCGTATCGAAAGCAACAGCCGCTTATTATGCGGAAGAACACGGCTTCGACCCCGCCCGCATTACGCTTTATACACTGATCGATACCCCTTCGCTGGAGCGTAACGTCCAGAAAGCGCTTGAGCAACCCAGTATTTATCCGTCGTTGGGCCTGCCAGACAATGCGCTCATTGTGGGTGGCTGCGGAAATGCCGAGTGGCGCAAAGGTAATGACCTGTTCGTTACCCTGGCCCGCCAGGTGATTGGCCGCGAAACAGCCACCGGCCGCCCCATTCATTTTGTCTGGGTGGGTGTACCGGCGGGTACCTTGCGCGATGATTTGCTGGTCGATATTCGAAAGGCGGGCCTGGCTGATCGGGTGCATCTGATTCCGCCAACGCCCGATGTGTTGCGGTACATGAGCCGATTCGACGTTTTTGTGCTTTGCTCGCGCGAAGATCCCTATCCACTTGTTGTCTTTGAGGCTGGCTTATGTCATGTTCCTGTGGTTTGTTTCGACAAAGCCGGTGGCTCGCCCGAACTGATCGAAGACGACGGCGGATTCGTTGTGCCTTATCTGGATCTCGATGCCATGAGCAACCGAACGCTTGAGTTGCTCCACACACCCGAACTGCGCCAAACCATGGGCAGACGACTGGGTCAGAAAATTCTGGAACGACATCCAGCACAACAAAGCATCGAAACTCTCGTAACTTTGTTTACTAAACTGACCCGGCATTAAGCAACGGCCTATCTAATCTATTTGCTTTGCCGTGCCTAATCTATGACCATTGCATTTACAATCTGCTCCATAAATTATTTAGCTCAGGCTCGAACCCTGGGCGATTCACTGCGAGAAACCAATCCAGATTACACCTATCTGATTGGCCTGGTCGATAAGCTAAGTGAAGCCAATTTACCCGATACGCTGCTGCCCGATTATCCAATGATCGAAGTGCATACCATCGGGATTCCTGATTTTGCGGCTATGTGCGACCGCTATGACATAACGGAATTGAACACAGCCGTAAAGCCTTTTTACATCGATTACCTCTATAAGACTTACCCGGAGGCCAGCCAGGTCATTTATTTCGACCCGGATATTATTGTGTTTCAGCCGCTGCATGAATTAAACGACGCACTGACAACCCATAGCCTGGTATTAACGCCCCACACCCTGTCGCCGATTCCCGACTGGGAGCTGCCAAACGAGCAGCACCACCTCAATACAGGCATCTATAACCTTGGCTTTATTGGCCTCAGCAACAATGCCACCGCCCGTCAATTCGTTGATTGGTGGAAAGACCGTTTGGTGTATGAATGCCGAATCGACCTCTGTGCCGGTCTTTTTGTTGATCAACATTGGGTCAACTTCGCCCCGATTTATCACGAAAATGTCCTTATCGACCATCATTTAGGCTACAATATGGCTTACTGGAATCTGCACGAACGATACATTACTCAAAACGATCAAGGCGAGTGGCTGGTGAGTAACAGCAGAGAATCCGCTTCAACCAAACCAATGGAGCTCTTGCAGTTTTTTCATTTCAGTGGCTATAACCCCAGTAAGCCAGACGATATTTCTAAACATCAAACGCGCTTTGGCTTCGCCAGCGCTGGCTCAAAAACAACTGCCGTACCGGCTCGCTATCTTGACCGGCCCGAACAGCAGCGGCCTGATGTAAGACCCTTGTTTGATTTGTATCGTACCCGATTACTGGCCAATCACAATGAATTGTATCGGGCCTATTCCTGCGTCTACATCAAACCACCCAAAGCGGTGCGGTACGTACGGGTCCGTAAACTGTTAAAAAAGCCATTTAATAAAGTCATTGCGCTTTTAGAATCTCGCTAAATATGACGGAAGGACCGCGCTTTCAGGACCTTTGGATACATCGCTACCATAAGTTTACCCACATCATTGGGAAGTTCTGGACGTTTGCCCTAAAATACATCCAGTTGCGTCTACTCAAAAACAGGCTGGGCGACCGCCCGCTGGTGGCGATTATTCTGTCGGAACAAATGGGCGATATCATTGCCTGTGAGCCGGTGGCCAGAGAAGTACGTCGGCTTCACCCCAACGGATACATCATTTGGGTCGTCCGCGAGCCGTTTGTTGACCTGGTTAAATACAATCCGAACCTCGACGGTTTTTTGCTGGAGAAATGTCCGGGAGAACGGGTGCAGCTCCTGCGGTCGGGCATCTACGACAAGGTCTACAACATGCATATTTCGCACCGGAAATGCAAATACTGTCCGGAAGACCCGGTTAATTCAACCGCCGACAAGATTGGGTTAACCTTCGATAACTACCTGGATCGGGGTGATCTGTTGTATACGTTTTCGCAAGCCGCTGGTCTGCCTGGCTTGACGGGTGAACCGAAAATGTATATCCCAGACTCTGTACGACAAGGCGTTAAGGCTCTGAATTTGCCCGATCACGCCATTGTCATTCACTGTCAGTCGAGCCACGTGCTGAAGGACTGGCCCGCTGCGAATTGGAACAAACTGGTCGAATGGCTCCTGGATACCTACCCCTATCCGATTCTTGAAGTAGGCCAGACAACAACCATTAGTCTGAACAATCCGCGTAGCATAAGCCTTTGCGGAAAGCTTAGTTTGCTCGAAACCGCTGAAGTCATTCGTGGGGCCGACCTGTTTATTGGCATCGATAGTGGTCCTGCTCATATGGCGAATGCGATGACTATCGAAGCCATTATTTTGCTGGGCCAGTTGTTCGACTTTGTTGATTACCTGCCTTATTCCGGCCGTTACAAACGAGGGGAAGGCATCACTATTTTGAATGATTTTGGCCACCCGTGTGCCGACTTACCCTTTGCCTGGGTGCAGGAGGCAACACAAAGGCAACTGGGCCAGTCCAAACTTGTATGAAGCAGCCGACCTCTGCGCGCGTAAATGTAGTTTTACCCGTATATAAACCCCAACTCACTACGTATGAGCAAATTGCCCTGACGCAATGTGCAAGGGTACTGGGAAACTACCCGATTCTGCTGGCGGCTCCCCATTCGCTGGACGTTTCTGCCTACTCTCAGATTGCCCCTTCCCTACAGGTCCGTACCTTCGATGACGGTTATTTTAACAGCATTGACGGTTACAATCGCCTGATGCTTTCCGAAGAATTTTACAAAGCGTTTTCCGACCAGGAATACCTGCTGATTCATCAACTGGATGCCTTTGTTTTTCAGGATGATCTGACTTACTGGTGCCAGCAGAACTATGACTACATTGGCGCTCCCTGGCTGCGTGACCGGGATTTTACGGGTTGGTTCGATCAACTCGATTTCACCCTTCGGCAGCGGGTAGCCACCTGGCTCAACCTAAAAAAAGCCGACGGTATAACACCCCGCGAAATTATTAACCTGAATGGTGTTGGCAATGGCGGTCTGACACTCCGGCGCGTACCGAACATGCTGAAACAGCTGAAGCGATTTGAGCGAAAGATTGCCGAGTATAACCAGATTGCCATGCACCAATACCACGAAGATGTTTTTTGGAGCATTGAAGTAAATCGATACTGGCCTCGTCTGCGTATACCCCCTTATCGGAAGGCCCTCCATTTTTCCGTTGAATTTTATCCAGAATGGGCAATTGAACACTATAATCATGGTAAATTGCCGTTTGGTTGTCACGCCTGGGACATTCATGGAACCGATTTCTGGCGTCCTATTTTCGCCAGGTATGGCTATCAAATTTGATCGTTGGCATGACTCAATCTCTCCGTCCCTCTATTTCCATTGCACTTTGTACCTACAATGGTACGGCATATTTGCCAGCCCAATGGCAAAGCTTACTCGAGCAGGAGTTGTTGCCCGACGAAGTGGTCATTTGCGACGATTTATCGACTGACGGTACAATTGACCTGCTTACCGAACTGGCTGCCAAGGCTCCTTTTGCCGTACGTATTCTCGAAAACCCGGTACGGCTAGGGTCAAATAAAAACTTCGAACGAGCCCTGGGAGCGTGCACCGGTGATCTGATCTACATCTGCGATCAGGACGATTTCTGGTTACCGGAAAAAATTGCGACTATGACCCAGTACATGTCCCATCACTCCGATACGCAGGTGGCTTTCTGTGATGCCTGGGTGACCGATGAGTACCTGAAAAACCACCAGAGCCGAGTGTGGGAAGCGGTTCGATTCAACGCAATTGCCCAGGCCCGCTGGCACTCGGGTGAATCCATGGAAGTACTACTCGACGGAAATCGAATGATGGGCTGTGCATCGGTAATTAGGCGGTCATTCCTTAAATATGTATTACCCATACCGGCTGATTTACCTGGTGATTACATCTACGACGGCTGGATTGCGTTGGTTGCTGCGGCCTGCAATGCCGTTTCGTACATTAACAAACCCCTGCAATTGTATCGAACGCACGTTCAGCAGCAAGTAGGTGTGCGCCCTGTCGAAGCGCAGCAGGCTATTCTGTTGCGGGATCGGTTTACCCGACATCGGGCTCGTAAGCTGGCTCCCCTTCAGCAAAAACAAGGGCAACTCACCAAACTAAATCAATTATTAGCCGAACGACTGCCGGCTGATGTACCTGGTTTTCAGATGCTTCACCGGCGGCTGGCCCATTTTATCATGCGCAGTAGTTTACCGCCTAATCGCCTGAAACGGCTGGGGCCTGTTTTGGGTAGTTTGCAGCGCGGCAACTACCAACGATACGCCGACGAATCGGCCAACTGGTACGCTCCTTACCTGGCTGTTTTGGGCGATATACTCGAATGATGTAGTTTTGCACCCACTGTGCTACTAACCATCTGTACTATTCGTCAACTGCCCCAGGCGCTCGCGCTGGGAGACAGTTTCAGTCATCATACAACCCGGGCAATCGACAAACCACTGGTTTTGATCGGCCTGGCCGACGACCCGGCTCACTTGCCCGCTGGTTTTGTCTCGCCTTACCCGTTGCTGCCTGTACGGGAGGTGCTGACACCTACCGCCCTGCAATCCCTGTCTGCCAAGTATACGCCTACTGAGTTTGCCGCTGCGTGCAAGCCGCTGTTCATTGCGGAAGCGTTCAGGCGCTTTCCTCAGGAGGATAAGCTGCTGTATGCCGATCCGTCTATTCAATTTTTGGCCCCCCTGTCTTCCATTTGGGAACAACTCGTGACATCAACCGCGCTAATCACGCCCTTCATCACGAAAAGTCCGGGCGATTCCTGCTGGCCGGATGAAATGTTTTTTCAGAACGTTGGCCTGTATAGCGCCGATTTTCTAGCCTTTCGCCGATCAGCCGAGACCGACCGCTTGTTGGCCTGGTGGGATGATCGGGTACGCGAGCGAGCTTTTATCGACTTCTGCGCCGGTCTCTGTCTGGATCAGTTATGGCTGATGCATGTCCCCGTCTTCTTCCGGGATGTACACGTTATCCGAAATCCGGGGTGGCATGTTGCGCTCTGGAATCTCCCCGAACGAACCATTCAACAAGCCGATAGCATCTGGAAGGTATCTGGTCCCGCAGGCTCGCATCAACCCCTGCAGTTTATTAATTTTAAAGGTCTGGAAAACCCTGACGAGGGATTTTTCCCTTATCAGAACCGGCTTCAGCTTACACAACAGCCTGCGATTGATTCCTTAGTGACCAGTTACCGTCAACAGCTCAAGGCCCATCAGGCACTGGCTATTGATACGATAAAGCCTGCCTATGGCAACCAACCGGAACCAGTCGTGTTGCGCGGCTGGCGACATACCGCCCGAGAATCCCTGCAACGCCTGACCCGTTTTATTGACCGGGTTCATATTCCTGTCATAAACTGAGGCCGCTCACCGAATAATAACCGGCTGGCAAGGTTTTATCAATCAATAAGTCTATTTTTGCAGGTAAATCATCTCAGAAAAATACAACCCGGCTGGGCTGTAGATTTCCCTTCATGAAAGTACTCTACGACCATCAATCGTTCACGGGCGTATCCTACGGGGGCGTTTCACGTTATTTTTTCGAATTGATGCGTTCTTTTGCTAAACGATCCGATATCGAATTTGAACTGTCGCTTCGGTTATCCAATAACGAATACCTCGATCAAACGTCGTTCAGTCGCCACCTGCGCTACCGGAGTCTGGCACAGGTACGGAACGCCCACCGAATTGCCTCCGTACTGAACCGGCTCTATAGCCTCCAACGGGTAAAGGCGGGCAAATTCGACATTTTTCATCCTACATACTACCATCGGTATTTTCTGAATGCCATTGGTAGCAAGCCTTTTGTGCTCACCTTTCACGACGCCACCAGCGAACGCTATGGCAAGCAGTATCCGGAAGTAGGCGAAGGCTTGTACGACCTGAAAAAGCAGTTAATGCGTCGGGCCGACTGCATTATTTCGGTTTCGGAATTCTCGAAGCAGGAAATTCTGCGCTTTTTCCCCGTTGAGCCGGAAAAGATAAAAGTGATTCATCTGGGCACCACGCTGGGTGAGTCGTTGCCCGCTTCTGAAACGCTTGCCGCGCCTTTAGAAGCGCCTTATCTGCTGTATGTTGGCAAACGTGGGTTGTACAAAAATTTCGATGGCTTTTTTCGGGCTATCCAGCCTGTATTATATCGCCACCCCGATTTGCACCTTATTTGTGCAGGAGGTGGTGTCTTTAGTCAGGATGAACAAGCCTTGTTTCACGCGGCTGGGCTCGTCAATCGTGTTCACTATCGACCGGCCAATGATACCAGTCTGATCGCCCTCTATCGGCATGCCCGCGCGTTTGTCTTTCCATCGCTCAACGAAGGCTTCGGTATTCCGGTGCTGGAGGCTTACAGCAGTGGTTGTCCGGTGGTGTTAAGCAATCGAAGTTCACTACCCGAAGTGGGTGGCGATGCGGCTTTGTACTTCGATCCTGAAGATGATGACTCCATTGCCGGGGCCGTTGAACGTGTGTTGACAGATGATGCTCTTCAGGCAGACTTACGCCGGAAAGGCACGGAGCGATTGCGCAACTTTTCGTGCGATCAAACAGCCCGACAGACATTAGAGGTCTACCAATCTCTCCACTAATTGACTGCATGAGCCAGGCATCCCAATCCCTTCGTTCCTTTGTAACGCAATCCTACCGTCCGTTGGCGAAATCAGCGAACGCACAAGCCTACCCGAAATTAACGGTCGTTACGCCTTCCTATAACCAGGCGCAGTATCTGGAGCGTACTATCTTGAGCGTGCTCAACCAGCATTACCCAAATCTGGAGTATTTCATAATGGATGGCGGATCTACCGATGGTAGCCTGGAGATCATAAAAAAGTACGAGCCCTATCTCGCCGGTTGGGTCAGTGAGAAAGACAAAGGACAGACGGATGCCATCAATAAGGGCTTCAGACGGGCAACGGGCGATTATGTTGCCTTTCAGAATTCGGATGATGTGTTTGCCCCAAACGCTCTGCTGTGCGTAGCCGACGCCTGGCGTAAAGCACCGGATACCGACGTTTTTTTCGGCGACATGTACATTACGGATGAAGAAGACGTTATTCTGGAAGAGATGCGAGCACCCGATTTCTCCGTTGAATGTCATATTTACGAAGGCATGCAGGTGTTTAATCAATCCCTGTTTATCCGACGTGAGCGGCTGATCCAGTTTGGTATGCTGGATGAAAGCCTTCGGTTTGTGATTGATTACGAAATTGTGGCTCGTCTGGGTGTACAGCCCGGCATGCGATTCCGACACGTAAACGGCTTTTGGGGCGGATTTCGGGTGCAGCCCGATGCCAAATCATCAACCATAGCGGCTACAGTAGGGCTTCAGGAACATCAGATGGTACGAGACCGGTATCAACCGATGCTGACCTCAGCACTGGGCGCTGCCTTTTGGCAACGGTATAGCCGGTTGCGTAAATTATTGACGTTTATTCTCAAAGGTGAATTTGGCTACGTTCAGCATCGGCTCCGACTGAACCGATCCAGGCAGTAGTTTAGCCAGTTGATCCGTTATCGTGATCAGCTCAAAAGACATAGTACAAACTATAAACCAGTAGGCTTACATGAACAATTTCATTCGCTTTGTGCAGACACTCAACTATATGCGAATGGTTGTCGGTATCTGTATTATTGTGGATGGTTACCCGCTTATTTTCTTTTTTCGGGAAACCATGAAACTGGCTCCAGCGAGCACAACCTTTACGGCGGCAGCGCTGGCGGGTGGTCTATTGCTGATGATTCCATTCACGATATTTCGTCGGTTATATCGGCCTAATACGACCACATTCTGGATAGGCATCAGCTTTTTGCTACTCATTATCTTCTACATGTTCTTTTTCAATGGCGTGCCCGGCTTTGACGAATATGACAAGGATATGATCTATTTCGCCTATATCCTGATTTTTCTGTTTCTGCTGATCAATATTCCCAACGATATCATTCCGGTATTTATCCCCATTGTGGTGCTCTTTACGCTGGTATCGAACCTGGGACTTATTTATGCCCTGATAACCGACCCTACCTGGGCCATTGGGCAACGGGCAACCATTACCCTAAATAATGGGGATGAAGGCTCGGGGAACCCGCACGTGTTTTCCCGGAACGCCTTCATTGGTATTATTGCCTGTGCTATTGGCTTGTTCCGACCGCAATCCAACGTCATCTTTAAACTGCTCTGTTTCTTTGCGGGAGCCGTCAACCTGGCCGTGCTGGTGCTGACGCAAACACGGTCGGCTATAGTAGCGCTCATTCTTGCCGTCAGTTTATTTATGTATTTCAACGTTCGGCCCGCTCAGATTCGCACGGCCGTCCGTAGTCTTGTCAAACCCATTCCCATTCTAATCATGGTGGTTGGTTTTATGGGTATTATCTACTTTTTTCAGCGGTATTACACCATCTATCTCGTTCTGTATGATTACGTGTCGGGCTTCTTAGCAAAAAACCTGGACAACGTGTATGCTCTGTTAGGAATGAAAGCGCAGGGCGCTGATTACCAGGCGGTTCTGGACGATTCGGCAGCCAACCGATCGGTCAGTGGTGTCTTCCTTCGCAATTCCCTGTCGGGCGAGCACATCCATAAGTTAATTCTTGGCTACGGCTACAAGTATACGTACCTGGATGTTCCCATTGTTGAAGCCTTTACTAATCATGGCATCCCGGGCCTGCTTCTGTTCGGGGGCATCAATGGCTTGGTTTTCTATGATGCCATACGAATCATGCGGAAGAACCCGAATGATTTAAGCACTTTTCTGGCGTACTTCTACCTCCTTGTTTTCGTTCAATTATTTACAAATGGGCGCCCCAATGAAATCTCTTTTTGGTTTCCGCTGTCCCTGATGATTCGGTTTGTCGGCGTTGAGCACTTATTTCCAGCCTATTTATCGAACAAAGCGCCTGTCAATAAACACGAAGAGTTCGTTGTTGTCCCAACGGCTCAATCCATTTGATGCGTAGCCTACTGTTTGTCGTGGTTCGTAAAATCAAGAATTAATCGGTTATTTCGCGGTATATATGCGAATTTTAAATATCTGCGCTTACACCTGGCAGGCAGGTGGCCCTCCCAAGATTATTTTCGATCATACAGAAGTCGTACTCCGGTATGGGCATCAGGTAGATATTCTTAGTCCAATTTCTCCGGGCGAAAAGCCTTATCCGCTACCCGAGGGGGCGCGGCTCATTCTGTGCCAGCGAACGCCGGTTATCAGTCGCTTTTTTCGTGAATTTTCCGGCGAACTCTATCAATTTCTCAAGCAGCATGCGCACGAATATGATCTGATTCATTGCCATGGACTGTGGCATTTTGGGGTGCTGGCACCCTTCATGATCGACAAATCCGTTGCCAAAGTGATCACCATTCATGGGGTGCTGGATCGGTGGGTGTATGCGCACAATAACTGGAAAAAGCAACTTATGGATAGGCTGGCCCAGAAAGCCTATTTAGAGCGGGCGGACTTGGTTCAGATAAACAATGTCGATGAGCAGGCCGATGTATTACGGTATCTCGGGCATGCTCACCCCAACATCGTCATTATTCCCAATGGGGTGAAGATGAGCGATTTCACGACGCTCCCGCCAAAAGGTAGCTTTCGTCAGAAGTTTGGCCTGCCCATGGACAGGAAATTAGTCTTGTTCATGAGCCGCTTAAACGCCAAGAAAGGACTTGATTTACTGTTGCCGGGCTTCCGGGACTATGTTCGGCAACATCCGGACACCGTGCTGGCCCTGGCAGGCTCCGATGATGGGTACGAAGCCACGGCTCGTCAATTCATTGCCCAGCATGATCTTAGCGACTCCATCCGGATGGTTGGTATGCTCACAGGTGATGACAAAAAAGCAGCGCTGGCTGATGCCGACCTGTTTACCCTACCCTCCTACTCGGAAGGCTTTTCGATGGCTGTTCTCGAAGCGATGGCTGCCGGAACCCCCACACTGGTATCCGACCGGGTAGGCTTTGGCGAGGTTATTCGCGCCCACGAAGCGGCCGGGCTCCTAACTAGCTTAACACCGGAAGCCGTTCGGGACGGATTGGAAAAACTCCTTGGCAACGATCAACTGCGCCAGCAAGTCAGCAAAAACGCAACAGCTTTACTGAAGGCAAAGTATGATATCGATATTGTGGCCAAGCAGCTTCTGGATGAATACACAAAGGTGGTCAGGAAAAAATAACTACCGTTTCACATCCCGCCGAACCACATTTGCCCAGTCAACCTGTTTGTCGGCTTCTGACAAATCGACGAAGGGAAACTCCAGCAGCAGCTTCTTCAGCTTGGGCAGGCAGTTTTCCAGCCCATAATACGACTTGAATCGTCTGGCGCGGCTCAACCCTGGAATCATGGGTTGTTCGGCATCGAAGTCGCGGGGATGGAAATAGGTCATTACATAATCGGAGCGTCGCATAAAGCCTTTGATGACCCGATACGGGAACAATCGAAAATACCCGCCCCCCGAAAAGATCAAATCCTGCCCCAGCACGGCGGCCGTGTTGATCGGAAATTCTTTTAACAACGTACCCTCCACGTTCAGATAACCGGGCGAAAACATATTCAGCGATGCGTCGCCCCCATGCGAACGCCGGGCCGAAAATACGGAGCAATCGATGTCAATACCTTGCTCCAGCAGAATCGGAAATACCCAGCGGTTAAATTCCTTGATCGAAAAGCCTGGTGCCCGATAGGACCGGACTTTTTTGCCCGTCAAATCCTGCAAATGCTTGATAGACCGCTCCAGATCGGCCTGAAACTCAGCCGGTGTCTGTTCGTAGGCCAATTGATGCGCATACGAATGGGTCGCGATTTCGTAGCCAGCCGCGTCGATTCGCCGAATGATATCGGGGTGTTTATCGGCTACCCATCCCAGGCAAAAGAACGTTGCCCGGCTGTTGGTTTCGTCCAGAAGCTGAAAAATGCGATCCATATTCTGGTAAATCCGCGTCTCGTACTGGCTCCACTCAGCCTCCGTACGGGTCGATGCATTATCGAGGATATGAAACCACTCTTCAATATCAAACGTCAGTATATTCATGAATTTACGGTCAGTACGTGAGTAAGCTGCTTACACATAACAGCAGCCAACCATCGGCCCATGACCTAAAACAGGTTCCTGGCTAACTTATCTACTCCTTAATAAAACCGCTTTCCGGCTGCCAGAAAGGCCTTCACATCCTCGCGGGTGGGGAACGTGAAGTAAGTCATCTGAGACGCGTCGTTCTCGATCAACTCATAGTTCCCCGTGTGCACTTTGTCGATGGATTCAAGGATAGCATCCATGCCCATCTTCTTTGTCACATCGATCAGTTCGGCCTGGCTCATGTTCCCAATGGCAAGTTTATTTTGCACCAGAATCGGACCATTATCAATCCCTTCATCGACGAAAAATACCGAAACGCCCGTGTGCGTTTCCCCATTTTTGAGCACCCAGAAGGAAGGCATCAAGCCTCGGTATTTAGGCAGTAAGGCCGTGTGTAAATTGATACAGCCATGCGTGGCCACATCCAGCAGTTTACGTTTGAAAATCTGATTCCCCGCAATCGAGACAAACAGATCGGGCTTGTATTCTCTGAGCTTATCCAGGTTTTCGTCCTTATTGATATTTCCTTCAATGTGAATCAGCGGAATATTCCGGTCAGACAGCACTTTGCGGACATTGTTGCGACTGTCAAGTTTGGAGGTGACGAATTTGAATCCATACCGCAGAAAAAAGGGTAAGCCAAAAATATCGTACGTCTTCTTTATTTTTTCACTGAAGCTTTCCCGCTTGCCAAATGGCGATACATCGAACACAACCGTGGCGACAACTTCGGCATAAGGCGGTAACTTTTTGAGCAGATAATCAATGTTACGGGCGAGGTAGAACGGGTCATCCTGCGTAAGAATCACAAGGCGCATAAACGGTCAGCTAGTGTTAGAGACACAAAACTACATATTCCGACCAGAAAGCCAGTATTCGTTTATCAACGAACCACTACTTTCCGGCGGAGTAACTGCCCCTCGACGGTTTGAAGCTCGGCCAGGTATACTCCCGCTTCCAGATCGTTCAGGACAATTGACAGCGTTTTTCGGGCAGATCCATGCCAGTACTTTACCGTCTGCCCAAGTACGTTACGCACGGTTACGTCCGTAATGGTGACCAGATCCGTTTGCACATAAAGCGTACGGTCAGCCGCTATCGGGTTCGGATACAGTTGCACCGCGGGCTCCGTTGGTTCAACGCCGAGCACCAGCGGTCGTGCACTGATCATGTTGCTGTAGGTCGATTCAGAGACCGTACTCAATGCCCGCAGTCGGTAATAATAGGTGCCAAACATATTGGGCAGGTTGGTATCGGTAAAGGTGTTTGCCGTTCCGTTCAAGGTGGCAATCAGTTTGAACGTCGTGGGTGTGTCATCGGCCCGTTCCAGAAACTGGGTTTGTGAACCAGCAGATGCCGTCCAGTTCAACTGAATCTGTTTTTCAGAAATAGGGCGTGCCGCCAGAGTCGTTACGGGGGCTATCGCATCGGCAATGGGCACGGCATCGAATGAGAACGCCCGCATACCCCGCGTATTCCGGAGGGTGGGACCGTCATAAAATGGTGAGGCCGCGTCGGAAAAATAAGCAGGTAGATACCGAAGTTTCTTAGCCGTCGACGGCTGTTTCAGGCTAAGGATCACCCGGTTATTCTTGGCCAATCCATCCGTTACCAGCCCGGATTGTCCATCCAGGTAAAAGAAATCTTTCTGCTGGCGATAAGCAATCTGCGCCCCCGTGGCAAAATTATAGAAGGTGGTGTCTTTCTTCCAGACCATTTGCATCTGATCATCAAACACCAGCGTAATCGAATCTTTCCGGTTGTTATAGAATGTTTTCTTAATGTCAGGCGAATTAATTTGTGCGGTGTCCTTCGATCCGTAAATGTCACGGGCGATCAGCCGAAATTGCTCGAAAGCCAGCCGCTGGTGCGCTAACCCGCTGTAGTGAACCCCATCATAACCCGGCGTGCCAACGGTAGCCACGGTTTCTACGTTCATGAAGAGGTATTTTGTGCGTCGCTGAAAATCGCGCAGCGCAGCTGCACTATCTGAAGGGTTCGCCAGAATATTGATCTGCCCAACATAGATACGGGCATTGCCATAGTCTTCCCGAAACTGACTGTAAAGCTTGGCAAACTTCGCCGGATAACCAGGTAGCGCGCTTCCGGCATCTTCCTCACCCTGTTTCCAGATAATGGCTTTTGTCTGTGTCGCAACGCCCGCCCATTTTGCCCGGTTCAGCAAATCACCATAAAACGTAATTGGGTTCGCATGGTTGATCGGATCACGAATGGTTAAGGCCTCAATGGACGTACCGCCCTGCCCACCATTCATCACGCAGGTTGGAATCCCAAAGTTTTCAAGAATCAGCCGTTGCAGAGTAAGACCGAAGCCCCCGACGGTGCCAAAAGGCTGCTTGGCTGGATACCAGCTCATCTGGGTCGGTGACCCCATATACGGATACGTGACGTTGCGCAAGTACTTATCATTGAAGTTGAAAGAGTACAAAACGTCAAGATCTGTCAGGGCCAGCGCATTCGACTGCCCATCCAGAATGTACACATCGCCACAAACCACCCGCCTGGAGTTGGCGACAAGGGTCGAATCGAGATTTTTATAGATAAACACGCGAAACGAATATTCCGCAGGTTCGGCTTTGATAACGGGTGCCAACGTAAAGGCAGCAGCGCTGTCGGTAGCCACGAGGGTCTGGCTGATCACGTTTGTCAGGGAATCCTCCCGGAACACCTGTACGCCGATTTTAGTGTATCCAGGGGCGTTCATACGCCCACTGATTGTGACAACAGCCTGGTTGTTGGCATCACGTGGGTAGAGTTGAAGTTCGTGGGGTAGTTGTTGAAAAATAAGCTGGCCTGAAGCTGGAAAATAGTACAAAAACAATATAACACCTATGTAAAGTCTATTCATTAGCTTTGTGGAGTATAAAAAAAGTTATAATATTGCATGATTTCTCGATCGCTGAAAAGACGAGTAAAAATAAAGCCTTTACACCAAAACTGTATCAGAAAAAGCCACTTTTTCGCTTCGATGGTAACCTAGCGTATGACCGACGTATCCGTCATCATCCTGACTCATAACGAGGAAAAACACATTACTCGCTGTTTACAGAGCCTGCTTCCGTTTACAAATAAAATATTTATAGTTGATTCATTTTCAACCGACAGAACGGTTGAGATTGCCCGCTCACTGGGCGCTACGGTCGTTCAGAATGCCTGGGTAAACTACGCGACTCAATTCAACTACGGAATTGAACACACGCCCTTTGAAACAACCTGGCTGATGCGAATGGACGCCGACGAGTATGTGATGCCCGAATTAGCCGGGGAGATCAATCAGCGACTCACTGGTTTGCCAGCTAATGTAGGGGGAGTTTACGTGAAAAGACGTGTATTTTTCCTGAATCGCTGGATGCGCCACGGTGGGTTTTATCCTATTTGGCTGCTTCGGCTGTGGCGACGGGGCGACGGCTTCTGTGAACAGGTGTGGCACGATGAGCACATTAAACTCACCAAAGGCGAGTCGATTCAGTTCGCGCATGACATTGTTGACCACAACCTTAACAATTTGACCTGGTGGACCCAGAAGCATAATCATTACACCATTCTGGAAATGATCAATCTGCTCAACTACCGGTATCAATTCGATCAGGCAGAGACCGTTGAGGCTAATTTGTTTGGGACACAGGATCAGCGCATGCGTTTCCTGAAAGAAAAATATGCGTCTCTTCCTTTATTTACGCGCCCAATCCTGTACTTCATCTACCGGTATTTTATTCGGATGGGGTTTCTGGATGGGCGGCCAGGCTTCGTCTGGTGTTCGCTTCAGGCGCTTTGGTACCGTTTTCTGGTCGACGCCAAACTGTTGGAAGTGAGCATTCGGGTTGGTACCGATAAAGACGCAATCATCAACTATTTCCTGACGGAATATGGCAAAGACCTTCGACCAAACCGACCCGAGCGGGTTGGCCAGTCATAAATCAGACCAACAAAATGGCAAAACGGATCTGTCCCGGTTCAACATCAGTTGGTATAATCCCGGCCCACGCTGGAAGATAATCCTCTGGTTTATAACGAATTCAGTTTTTATAAATACCTATCTGCCACTACCCATTTCGCTCAAACTAGCGATTCTTCGCCTGTTTGGGGCCAAAATCGGAAATAAGGTCGTGGTGAAGCCCGGCGTAAATATTAAATATCCCTGGTTACTTCACGTTGGAAATGAAGTCTGGATTGGGGAGCAGGTTTGGATTGATAACCTGAGCGAAGTACACATTGGCGACAACGTTTGCCTGTCGCAGGGCGCTATGTTACTGACCGGCAACCACGATTATAGCCGGTCAACATTTGATCTGACAACCCGGCCAATTACCCTGGCTGATGGCGTCTGGATTGGAGCCAAATCGGTCGTTTGTGCCGGTGTTCGCTGCGAATCGCATGCGGTGCTGGCCGTTAACTCGGTCGCGACCCGCTCGCTGGAAGCATATGGTATTTATCAGGGAAATCCGGCCGTTTGGGTCCGGCAACGAAACATCAAGGCGTGAAAGTATCGATCATAACGGTTGTGTATAATGGGGCTGAATTTGTTCGGGATTGTATCGAATCGATTCTAAACCAAACTTACTCCAACATCGAATATATTATAGTAGACGGGAAATCGACCGATGGCACGGTGGACATCGTAAAGTCATACGGCACGAAAGTTGCCCGATTTATATCGGAACCAGACAAAGGCCTGTATGATGCGATGAACAAAGGAATCCGGCTAGCAACCGGCGACATCATCGGCCTGTTAAATGCCGACGATTTCTACCGACATAACCGGGTCATCGAGAACATGGTCGCCACGTTTGAGCAAACGGACAGCGATGCCGTTTATGGCGATATGCTCTACGTAGACCGGAACGATACTAAAAAGCTGAAACGGTACTGGCGATCAGGCTGGTATAGCGAAAATGCCTTTTTATGGGGCTGGATGCCAGGGCACTTATCGTTTTTTGCCAAGCGGTGGTTGTATGAAAAACACGGCCTCTTTCGGCTCGATATGAAAAGCGCTGCGGACTACGAGTTGATGTTACGCTTCATTCACAAAAATAAAGCCAAACTTGCGTACATGAATGAAGTGACCATTGTTATGCGGGCAGGCGGCATCAGCAACAGCAGTTTACAGAATCGGCTTCGGGCCAACCGCGAAGATCAATTAGCCTGGCAACTGAATGACTTGAAACCTTACTTTTTCACCTTTTGGCTTAAGCCCTTACGCAAGCTCAAACAATATGTGAGCAAGCCGCCCGAAACGTTAGATAAATAAAGAACGCCGTTCAATCAGATTTTACCAGTTTAACTAAATAATCCAAAAAACTTTACGCTCCTTAGGCCCCAAATTGGGTATCCCGTTTTGTGTTGGGTAGCGTTCCTCGCCTAATTACCGTAAAATTTAGCGAGCATTCAAGTTTCTAAACGTCCCGCCTTATGAATATTGATTTGTTGATTGCGTTCCTGCAAAATAAATTTGGTGACGAGCACTTTACGTTCGGCCTGTACCAATGCGTGCTCTCTTTTCTGGTAGCCTGCTTTGTTGCCGTTGTGGCCATTCCGGTTATCATTAAGATTTCTGAGTTAAAATCACTGATGGAAAACCCCGGCGCCCGCCGGTCGCACTCAACACCAACGCCAACCTTTGGAGGCATAGCCATCTTTGCAGCCATTCTTATTGCCTATTTCCTCTGGCCCAGCATCGACCAGACTGACATCTACACCACGAATTTGTCCATTGCCGGGATGACAATACTGTTCTTCATCGGTATTAAAGACGATCTGGTCGGCATCGATCCGGCCAAGAAACTTATGTTTCAAGTGCTGGCAGCCATGATTTTGATTCTGTTCGGTGATCTTCGGGTCGACTACATGTACGGTATTATGGGGTTTCACCATATCCAGCCCGTTATTAGTATTTTCTTAACCTGCTTCATTTTCATTACGCTGATCAATGCCATCAACCTCATTGATGGCATTGATGGCCTGGCGGGTGGTATTTCAACCATTGCCAGTGGCACGTTTGGTGCGTGGTTTTTGCTGACGAATCATTTTACAATGGCCTGCATGGCGTTTACGCTGGCCGGTGGATTGCTGGGGTTCCTACGGTTCAATTTTTCAAAAACCAGCAAAATCTTCATGGGGAATACCGGCTCACTGATCATTGGATTCATGCTGGCTTTCTTTGCGGTCCGGTTCGTTAACCTAAACGCAGCCTATCGGTACGAGCCAACTGCCTTTTTCAATGCACCCATCATTGCCATCGTCATTCTGATTGTGCCCATTTTTGATACCTTACGGGTGTTCCTGGTCCGGATTTTGGCGGGGCGGTCGCCGTTTTCGGCCGATCGGAATCACATGCACCATATTCTGCTGGACAACGGCCTGTCGCACGTGGCGGCAACGGCTGTTCTGTGCGGAATCTCCCTGTTCAATACGGTTATGTTCCTGCTTTTGCACCGTAACATTTCAAACACGCTGTCCTTAATCATTCTGGGCTGTTTGTTCGGGTTGTACATGCTCATCAGTTTTACGCTCAAAATGCGGGTTATGTACGTGTCGACCCATCCGCGCCGTCGGAAAGCGGTGTTGCGCAGAGAGTTACAAAATGGCATTGTTGGCCGTCGTATTATCGACTACCTATAAGAAAAATCATACGCATAAAAAAAGCGCTTCAGGGATCTGGAGCGCTTTTTTTACGTCACGCGGACTTAAGATAAGACCTCTTTTTTTTCCATGCCTTCGGGTCGTCCTTCCAGAACGGCTTTGGCTACGTTCACCACGTTCTCCGTCGTAAAGCCGAAGTAGGCCATTACTTCTTCGCCGGGTCCCGACAGGCCAAACCGATTCATACTGATCGTTGTGCCTTCATCGGTTACGTATTTGTGCCACCCAATTGGCGAACCCATTTCTACCGCCAGCCGCTTCCGAATCGAAGGTGGCAATACCTCGTGCTGATACGCCTGATCCTGCTGTTCAAACAACTCCCAGGATGGCATGCTCACAACGCGTGCCTCAATGCCCTGTTTTTTAAGTTCGGCCTGTGCGTTCATAACCAGGGATACTTCCGAGCCGGTAGCAATCAGAATCAGTTGCGGTGTTCCTTCGGCTTCGCTCACGATGTAAGCGCCCTTTTCTAGCCCCCGCGCTGAACCGTACTTGTCCTGATCGATGACGGGCAACTTCTGCCGGGAAAGAATCAGCACAACCGGGCTTTTGGGTTGCTGCATGGCCACACGCCAGGCTTCAACGGTTTCGTTGGCGTCGGCCGGGCGGATCACGACGATATTAGGAATCGTCCGTAACGAAACGAACTGCTCAACGGGCTGGTGAGTAGGTCCATCTTCTCCCAAACCGATGCTGTCGTGCGTAAACACAAATGTAACCGACGATTCGGCCAGGGCAGTCAGTCGGATGGCACCGCGCATATAGTCGGAGAAATTCAGGAATGTGCCGCCATACGGGTGTACGCCCCCATGTTGCGCCATGCCGTTGAGGGCCGCTCCCATGGCATGCTCCCGCACACCAAACCAGATATTTGAATTTTCGTAATGGCCAGGCTGAAAACTAACATCGCCTTTCGTGGGCATATCGTTCGAGGAAGCCAGATCAGCCGAGCCACCAAACAGATAAGGGACTCGTTTTTTCAGTGCTTCGAGCGCTTTGCCGGATGCCTGGCGTGTTGCCAGCGGGCCATCGGCAGGAGCGAACAAAGGTAAATCGGCCTCCCAACCCTGAGGAAATTGACCCGCAAAGGAAATGGTAAACGTCTCGGCCTCTTTCGGAAACTGGCTTTGGTAAGCCTCAAACCGCTTTTGCCAATCGGCCTGTAGGTCGGCGCCCCGCTTGCCGGCTTTCATCAAATAAGATTTTACTTCGTCCGGCACAACAAACGTTTCGTCGGGGTCCCATCCGTAAAATTCTTTCGTTTTGCGAACATTCTCCTCGCCTAGTGGACTACCGTGCACTTTGCTGGTTCCCTCCTGCGGACTTCCAAAGCCGATGATGGTCCGCACCGCGATAATGGAAGGGCGCTCTGTTTCAGCCTGCGCAGCCCGGATCGCCTGGTCAATGGCCTCTATGTCATTTCCATCGGCTACGTGCTGCACATGCCAGTCATAAGCTTCAAAACGAGCCATCCGATCTTCCGTAAATGCCAAGTTAGTAGGCCCATCCAGCGAAATCAGGTTATCGTCGTATAGATAAATCAACTTACCCAATTTGAGATGACCAGCCAGCGAAGCCGCTTCGGAAGCGATCCCTTCCATCAGATCGCCATCGCTAACAATAGAATAAGTGTAATGATCCATAACCGAGTGTCCTTCCCGGTTGTAGTTCGCAGCCAGAAAGGCTTCGGCCATGGCCATGCCTACTCCATTGGCAAACCCCTGACCAAGCGGGCCAGTCGTTACTTCGACGCCGGGCGTCAGATTCGATTCGGGATGCCCTGGTGTTCGCGAGTGAAGCTGCCGAAAATTTTTCAGGTCATCCAGCGAGAGGTCATACCCATAGAGGTGCAGCAAACTATACAGCAAGGCCGAACCGTGCCCTGCCGACAGGACAAACCGGTCACGATCAGGCCAATGAGGGTCTTGAGGGTTAAACCGCAAAAAGCGCGACCAGAGCACATACGCCATAGGAGCCGCGCCAAGAGGCAGACCAGGGTGGCCTGAATTCGCTTTCTGAACCGCATCAATCGACAGGAGTCGGATGGTATCAATACTGAGTTGGTCGAGATCAACCGATTTGTTAGCCATAATGAAAGAAGAAGCAAACGTTGAAAAATAACTTTTGTCAGCCGACTTACGCTCGTGTAAGTAGCAGCGTCTATAGACTAACCATCAAAGTCGGAAGAAGATTGAAAAAATTTAGTTTGTTGGCCTAATAACAGTGATTATCAATGGCCGGGCAACAAACTGATCGGAAGGATACTGATTGACAACAAGTAAAAAAACGAGTATCTCTTCCAGTTAATCTGATCTACTGAAAGAAATACCCGTTTCTCACTAATTCAACTCGCCGGGAATCACATAGAGGCTAATTTGGCGGTTTTCGCGCAAGACCGATACCGGAATGCGTTTACCGATTGTCTGGTCTGTAAGAAGCCGGTGCAGATCGTCCATCGTGGCAATGGGTTGTCCATCAAAGCCAACAATAATATCACCCTGCCGCAACTGGCTGTTTCCGGCCACACCATCCACCTCAACACTGGCCACAATGACGCCCGTTTTTGTGGTTAGCTGATTGTAGAGTTTGATGCGCTCGGTCAGGTTGATAAGCTGTCCGGCAATGCCCAGATACCCCCGGCGAACCCGTCCATGCATAATGAGTTTGCCCGCTACAAACGCAGCCAGATTCGACGAAACGGCGAAGCAAAGACCCTGAGCAGGCAATATAACGGCGGTATTGACGCCAATAACATCGCCATTGGCATCGACCAAAGGTCCGCCGGAATTTCCCGGATTAAGCGCGGCATCCGTCTGAATAACATCATCGATGAGCCGCCCTGATTCGGAGCGTAGCGTCCGGCCAAGGGCACTCACCACACCAGCCGTCAGCGAATACTGAAACCCATACGGATTGCCGATGGCAATGGCGATCTGGCCAACCTGCACCTGTTTCGAATCCGCGAAGCGAATCGCTTTCAGACCATCCGCATAAATCTTGATGACGGCAATATCGGTGGCGGGGTCGCGCCCGATAAGCGTGGCTTCATAATCGCGGCTGGGTTCATCGGCGCGAGCAGCAACGGCAACTTCGATCTTACCCGCTCCGGCGACGACGTGATTATTGGTGATGATGTAGCCATCGGTCGAAATAATAAAGCCCGATCCGGTGCCTCCATCAGAATTACCCCGATCTGACCGGCCTCGTTTGAGGTCAATTTCGGTTTGGTTGGTGGCCCGGCCACTGACTTTTATCTGGACAACGGATGGGCTAACTTTTTTGGCTACCGTGACTACGGTGTTTGAATAGGAGTCAAGCAGAACGGAATCCTGATCGGCCCTTCCACCAGGCTGCGAGGCCTGCTCGGCAAAGGTTACAAAGTTCGTTTCCATTATGTAGTTGGTTTACATGTAAATCACTGGCTGATCATGAACTGTTCCAACCACCTATTTACTCGGTCGTGGCTCAGACAACCCGCCAATCTGTCATTTAAACCTTACACAACAAACTGTTTATTCAACCTTTACCTCAATAACGGTTAAAATGGCAGCATCTTCTCATACCTCACTTGGTTCGGCTATGTCTAACGGCGCAGCAGGTGATTTTTCTAACTAGCGGTAGGATAGCGTTACTTTCCGGCTAAAGCCTTACTCCCTGAATCAGAATAGATGTTTCAACAGACTGCTCTTTGAGGGGCAAAAACTGTTTACGGCTTTCATCATGACTGAACGCAATGAAGTCCTGCTCGGTGTCAAACTCAACAAGGTGCACTTCATAAGGTTTTTCAATTGGCTGCCCAATGTATGAGTCCTCAGTGGGCCGTATTCGGAACAAAAGTCGCCCATTGTACGTCTCAATTAGCGGAATAACGACATCCTCAAATTGGTGAAAAACTTCTTCCTGTCCTTCCCGAACATAAATTAATTGAGTCCAATAGATCATATTTCTGAAAAAGTGTCAACGTATTTCGTGTATCACTCATGCGTCAACACTAAACAACGATTGACTATCCTTTTACTTGCCGACCGACAGGCAGCCTCGTCTATAATCACAATAGGGGTCCCTTTACACTCCAGGATAATGGTGCGTAAAGAGACCCCTATTGTGGTCATCCCAGCTTAATTTACCAGCGGCACAACGTTGCTGCGCTCCCGGCTCGACGGTACAGGATTCGGTTTGAGTGATAAAGCAAAAAATTAATCAGACACGAGCTTTGCTTCATTACCAGGGGCTAATTCCTGTTTCAGGCACATTGTCATCACTAAAGAACTGACCTGTCGGGCCATCTGGACCTAACACGGCTGCTTTGACCACCCTGGCAGCGGCATCGGGTACGGTTCCAGGTCCGCTGTGATGATTGAAATCAGTGGCTGTATAGCCTGGGTCAACGGCATTTACCTTGAACGAGCTATCACGCAGGTCGTGAGCCAGCATAATGGTATACGCGTTGAGCGCTGCTTTCGACGCAACATAACTGGCTGGCTTAACCGCATAATATTTCCAGGTAGGGTCACTATGCAAGGTGAGTGAGCCCAGGCCTGAAGTAACGTTAACAATTCGGGGTTCCGGCGATTGCTTCAGCAGGTCGATAAACGCCTGCGTCACTTCAATGACACCAAAAAAATTCGTTTCGAGGACCTGCCTGAATACGCTGATATCTGCTTCCAATGCTGTCTGTGGCATACTTCCGGAGATACCGGCATTATTGATCAGTACATCCAGCGCTTGGGTTTTCCGGCCAAGCACTTCGCGGGCCGCCTTTATCGATTCAATGTTATCGACATCAATTTCGATTGGCTCTACATTCGTTAAGCCCTCTGCCTGTAGCTGGCTAACGGCCTGCTGACCTTTCTGCTCATCCCGGCTACCCAGATAAACAAAATACCCTTCTTGTAGTAATTGCCGGGCTGTTTCAAAGCCAATACTCTTATTTGCGCCTGTGATCAGTACTGTTTTCATGTTTCATCTGTTTATTGGGCAAAACTACGGCGGTCCCGCTTAGCCGCTGAAACACATTCGTCGGTATTACTGGTACATTTCACGGATCGTAGACCGATATTCAGCCGGTGTTACGTCGGTTTCGCGCTTAAAGAAGCGGTTGAAGTAGGAAGCATCCGAAAAACCAAGATCGAAGGCAATTTCCTTTAGCGAATGCTGCGTATGGAACAGCAGGCGCCGGGCTTCCAGCACCAGACGCTCATGAATATGCATGATGGCGGGTTTGCCACTCTGGGCTTTTACCACCTCGCTTAAATACCCGGCCGACACATTGAGCAGGGAGGCATAGTCACTCACCTGGTGCAACTCACGGTAGTGTTCGTCAATCTGAGCCTGGTATTTTTTCAGTAGAAGCTTATCTGTCGAAAACTGATTGCTCTCAAACTGCTCTGCATACAGGCGACTCAAATACGTGAGTAGCACCGTCAGGTAAGCCGTCAGCATGCGGTGCTGCCATTCATTAGGACGTTGATACTCAGCATTGATCTTGGCCAGCATATCCTCCACAAAATCTACATCAGCCTCCGTAAGCCGTAACTCATGGACGCCCTGCGGATTCTGAATAAGGGGCAGCTTACTTAGGGCAGCATTTTCCTGAAATGACAGGAACTCCTTTGTAAACGCAATACCGGTACTCCACAACTGATTAAACCCTTCTTTTACGATAATCTGATTCGGGCCTGTAAAGTAAACGGTGTTGTCTTTAAGGACATAGGGCGTCATGTCTATCCATTGACGGCTGTTGGCTCGCCTGATGAAAACAAGCAGGTAGTGATCCTTACGGTGCGGAACAAGCAGATCTGACTGATTGGGTAGACTGCCTTCATAATTATACACTCGAAACTGTTTATTGGCCGCTACATCATCTGGCTCTAACGAATAAACCGGTACTTGCTGATGGTACTTGAGTGTATGCATTCTCTAAGACAATCATATTTTTGAGTTACCCGAATTTCTCAGATCAGTTGCTCAGCTTGGGTGGAGCCAGGTACGAGTTGGCCATAGCCACAGACTATGGCCAGGTGTTCTCTGGTCTCTGCCTGGTATCATGAAAACCGGCCAGAGACCGGAGAACGCACCGATATAGTCACAGACTATGTCGAGCATCACAGCTACGTCTCTCGACGAAGGCTGTCATCAATTCAGGAAAGCGTCTTGACTATATACCTAAACTGCAGCTTTGGTATTGTTAAACCGATAAATTTCCAGGTTTGGCCCCAGATCGTCGAGCGAAACGTCCATATCCTTGAGTTGTCCGTTGGCAAGATCATACACCCAGCCGTGTACCTTGATGTCCTGATTCCCAAACAGTCGCTTTTGCACAAACGACAGCTTCATCACATTCAGACACTGCTCCCGTACGTTCAACTCAACCAGCCGACGATGTTTGGCTTCAGGGTCGCTAAGGCTGTCAAGTTCATCGCGATGCATGCGGTACACATCCTGTATGTTACGCAGCCAGGTATTCATATACCCAAAATCTTCGTGGGTAGTGGATGCTTTTATACCACCACATCCGTAATGTCCGCAGACAATGACGTGCTTAACCTGCAAACTCTCGACGGCATACTGCAACACGGCCAGGGAGCTAATGTCGTTGTTTGGTACCAGATTGGCGATGTTACGATGAATGAATACGTCTCCGGGCTTGGTACCCATAAAGGCGTCAGGCGACACCCGGCTATCCGAACAGCCAATGTACAGAAAGTCGGGGGTTTGGTTTTTAGCCATTTCTGAGAAATAGGCAGGATCTAGTTGCAGTTGTTTCTGCACCCATATTTTGTTGTGGCTGAACACCTGTTCGTATAAACTCATAATTTCTCTTGCTTTAAGCTCAAAAGTAATAGGCGTCAAAGGACTTTCCTCATGGCCTTGTCAGTAAACGATTAAAAACAGCATCCAGTTTACCGTGCTACGGATTGGGTTCGACGGTTTACGTACTAACCGATCAGGTAGGAATCGTTGCCAGGAATGGATTTGATCCGTTTTTTCTGGACTGCGTATGGGTAATGTAGCCCGTCAATTAGTATGGAAATGATGCCGAAGCACTGGGTTCCGGATCGCAAAATAAGTAATAAATCCCCAATTGCTTACCTTCTACAGGCTGTTCCTATATACGTGTAGAAGCCCGTTAGCTTCAAAAACCTGACTGGCAAAATGGGCAGCATAAGTCGTGGTGCACGTTTACGATTTGCCCCATCGTAAGTAGAATTTTCCTGAAATGAAGCGATGAAAACAACACCTTCATACAGACTCGTAGCGCTACTCCTTTTATGGTTACTACCCTCTTGCCGGGAACCCGAAGTCCACGTTCCCCGGTATCGATTAAAGAAGGTGTCGACCAGCGTGCTTCACAAAATACAGCAGCACAACCGCAACTGACTTCCTACGAAAATCGCCAAATGATTCTCTGATTCCGCACTACAAGTAGATATGGGGAACCGCATTTTGCGAACTCTCTATAAGCTACTGCCTGTTTGTCTTCCAGCTAGCCCACTGCTGCGCCACTTTTTTTAACGTTACCTGCGCTTCGTTCGCAGCGGCTACGACTTGCGTGGTCGGGGCGCTGTCGGCATCTTGCAGGATGGAGAAAATCGAGCTAAAGGCTCTGTTCAATTTATCCAGACTGGTTTGAAGAGTAGCCAGCACCTTTTTCTGTTCATCAGTTGTTGCCCGACTCGTCAAGGTCTGCGCTTCGGTCAGCCAGCCAATCACCTGTTTACGACTTTCGTAGGCGACTACCGACAGATCGTGTTGTTGCTTTAGGATTGAAACAGGTGTTTTTACCCTTGGGTCCATCGTAACAATGAGCGGCTGCGTGTAGATTTTCCCGTTGACGGTCAGCTTAACCGTGTAGGTTCCGGGCATAACCCAGGGTGAGGTGGGCTCTGGGGCCGTTTGCCCGAAGGTAGCCGCGATAGGATACGAGGGCGGAATGGGCAATGGCGTATAATGCATGTTCCACATAAACCGATGCGCCCCGGCGCTGGCTGACAAAATCTGTTGAGGGCGAATCCAGTACGCAGGCAAATTCACATCGGGAACCGTATAGGGTTTATCATCGCTACGAAACTGATGGACCAGCTTACCCGTTGCATCCGTAATCGTCAGAGTGACGATGGAATTGGCCGCTTCGTTCAGGTAATAATCAATTATAGCCCCATCGGGTGGGTTTTGCCCCGCGGGTTCTTCCTGTGGCAAGGGCGTGTCGGGGTTCATGTTCCACCGAACGCGATACGCCCGCTGCGGTTTATAGAGAATCGTCTCGGTTTTGGCCAGTTCGGGGGTTAGCTGGCGAAGGGCGGTCATGTTATCCAGAATCCAGAACGACCGGCCATGTGTGCCAACGACCAGATCGTCGTCTTTAATGACCAGATCCCGAATTGAGGTGGCGGGCATATTGAGCCGCAGCGATTGCCAGTGCGCCCCATCATCGAAAGAAACAGACACGGCGGTTTCGGACCCGGCAAATAACAGACCTTTCCGAATGGGATCTTCGCGCACAACGTTGATAGGGTCGTTGGGCAATCCCGAGACAATTTCCTGCCAGGTTTTTCCACCATCGTGCGTGCGGTAAATGTGCGGCCGCATGTCATCACACCGGATGCGGTTGACGGCTGCGTAAGCTGTATTGGCATCGAAATGTCCGGCATCCATCAGGGAGACTTTGCTCCAGGAGCCAACACCCGGTGGGGTAACATTTTTCCAGGTTTTACCCCCGTCGCGGGTCACCTGAATCAGGCCGTCGTCGGTACCGGCCCAGATGGTATTGATGTCTTTATGTGAGGGCGCAATGGTGTAAATAACCCCACGGGCAGGCATGGTTTTCATAGCTTCCGTTCGATAAACGCCCACGCTTTCGGGAATATCAGGATACGAGGTTCGCGTTAAATCGGGACTAATTACCTGCCAGGAATGACCGCCATTCTGTGTTTTAAAAAGCACATTTCCGGCGAAATAGAGCGTTTTAGGATCAATCGGGGAGAACAACACCGGAGCCGTTCGTACAAACCGGTACTTCCCGCTCCGAACAGCTTCGGGGGCGATGTTCTGGACCTGCCCGGTTCGTTTGTCGTAGCGGGTAATTTTACCGCCATAAATAATAGTGGGGTCGAGCGGGTCCGCAGCTGCGTAGCCGTATTCTTCGACGCCAATCGGATGCCACTCCCGGAAGGTGATTTCGCCATCGTTGCCCCGACTGGCAATGCCTACCGAACCACTCTCCTGCTGCCCACCCAACACGTTGTAAGGGAAGCTATTATCGGTACTCACGTGGTAGAACTGGGCCGTTGGCTGGTTGTACCAGGAACTGAACGTTTGCCCACCGTTGACCGTGACAATTGCGCCCTGATCGCCCGCCAGCAGCAAGACATCGGGGTTATTCGGATTGATCCAGAGCCGGTGATAATCATCGCCACCGGGCGCGCCCCGAAAGTCGTTCCAGGTTTTTCCGCCATCCGTTGACTTCCACGCAGCCACATCCGCAATGAAAACGATGTCGGGATTGGTAGGATGCGCTTTCACTTCGGCGAAGTCACTCCCCCGGCCCCAAAGTCGTTCGTCGCCACTGACGCGTGTCCATGTCTGTCCGGCATTGTCGGAGCGATAGACTCCGCCCGTCTCGGTGGCATCGACCGTCGCGTATAACCGATTGGGGTCACTGGGAGCAATGCAAAAGCCGATCCGGCCCAGTCCCTGCTGAATGGTAGGCAGGCCGTTTGTCAGTTTTTGCCAGGTTGCCCCGCCATCCGTCGATTTATACAGACCGCTTTCGGGGCCCTGCCACTGGCCATTTTCCCAGGGCCCCTGACGAGCCGCCCAGAGATCGGCGTAAACGATATTCGGATTTTTCGGGTCGATGGTTACTTGCACGGCTCCCGTATTTTCATCTTTGTACAACACCCGATCCCAGCTTTTGCCGCCATCCGTCGTGCGATACACACCTCGTTCGGTGTTGGGTCCGTACGGATGCCCCAGAACAGCCGCGAAGACCCGGTTTTCGTTCGTTGGATCAATGCAAATACCGCCAATTTGCTGCCCGTCCTTAAGACCAAGGAAGGACCAGGTTTTCCCGGCATCCGTCGATTTATACATTCCATTGCCTACCGATAAATCGGGGCGCTGAAGTCCCTCACCGCTGGCCACGTAAACGACGTTGGGATTTGAGGGAGCAACGGCCACATCACCAATGGAACCTGTTGGCTGGTCGTCGAAAATAGGATTCCAGGTGCGCCCGTAATCTGTCGTTTTCCAGACCCCACCGTTATTAACGCCCATGTAAAAGACGTTGGGCTGTTGCGGGACACCCACAGCACCCACCGTTCGGCCTCCCCGATGCGGCCCAATCATTCGCCACTTCATGGCATCGAATAACTTGGGCGAGAACAGTTGCGCCTGAAGGGTGAACGTAAGGAGAAGGGCACAGGGCAGCAGGAGCCGCTTTACGGTGGAATGGAAATGCATAGAATTTACTACCTTTTTAAAAGCCAGAGAAATAGACCCGTCAGGGTGACAACGGCCGTCGACAAAGCCAGGAGAATATAGATTATCTGCGAAATCCAGCCACCGTAATGGCCAAAATGAAGTTCCTCGAAAATGTGTTCGGCTATGTATTCCAGATCCGCATCGCGCGCATCGAATCCACTTAGGTAGTGCCCGTTGCGGGCATCGATCGTGGCGGCCACATTGTATTTACCCAGCATTCGAATACTCTCTGGCTTATTGCCCCGAATGACCAGGGTACTATCACCCGGTTTGGGGAAGTCGATAAGCTGCGGATGAAAATCAGCGATGGACGCCCTGGCAGCGGCAATGGCGGCATCGACCGGAATGCTGGTGAGTGAAATTGGAGCGACCTGCGCTGGTTCAACTTTTTTTCCCTCCCCAAACGCCCGTTCGATCTGTTCCCAGTGGAAGAAAATGCCCGTGGCACTCATCATCAGCATGAAGAGTAAAGCCACCACGCCCAGCCACTTATGAATGTCGGCATACACAATGCGGGGTGATTTATTCCACCGTACCCCAATTTTAAAGACGCTCAGCAATGCCCGCCGGTAATACCACGTCCCGGTTAGTACGGACACAAGTAAACAAATACCAGCCAGCCCCATTATGTAGCCCCCGATGGGTTTCACCAGCAGGTTTTCGTGCAGTTCACGCGTTCGCCGGATCAGCGTCGCATCCGCCTGTCGGGCGCCGATGATGGCCCCGGTGTATGGGTTCATGGCGACCCACGTCCGTATGCCCTTGTCGGACAGATCAACGCGGACAGCTTCTTTCTTTGTACTGTCCCATAAGGTCAGGCTCCTGACTTTAGCCTCAGGGTATTGACGATTCACCGTAGCCAGAAGCTGGCCGACGGATTGAAGTTGTCCAACGGATTCAATATGCGTTTGATTCGGGGTCAGCAGGTTGTCGACCTGTTGGTCAACGACTAGAATCGAGCCCGTAACGGTAAGAATCAGGATAAACAGGCCACCCACCAGACCCGAAATTCGGTGCAGGCTATAAACGATTTTATCGGAGAACATGGACTATGCTTAAAACCCGATTAGGTCCCGGAGACCTGATCGGGTTAGTTGTTAATTGATAATAATTGCCGGAATCTGCTGTTCCGTTACCACCCGGTTAAAAGTCGGAATTTGTGTATTGACAACCTCTTTCAGTTTAGATATGGCTGTATCGATTTGCTTGGACAGATCATCATACGCGGTATACGACGATTTGGTTGGCTTGCTGTCGGACGAAGAAACGGCCGAAGCGACCCCGGCTATTTTATCATTCAGGCGAATCGGGTAGGCTAGCGCATCCTGTGGCGCTTTCGACTTTGGCTGCATCAGGGTGGATTCAATCTTGTCGAGTTCCTCCAGAATGGGCTTGGCGGCATTTTTGAATTTTTCGGCAGCCTTTGGTTCCTTCACATTATTGGTATACCCATTGATTTGTGTTCGGATCTGACGAAGCTGATTGATGGCTTTGTGCGTTTCCGATAGTTTGCCATTAATTTTCTGCAGCAAATCAAACTGCTCCTGGTATTCGGCCGCCGTGATGGCGAGCCGGGGGTCCTTGCGAATTTCGATGGGCTGCTCAGCAATCAGTGAGTCGCCCAGAAGTAGGCGAACTTTGTAGTTGCCGGGTATCACTTTTGCCCCCGTCCCGCGTCCTGTCCACATAACGTTCGTTCCCTCAACAGCGGTAGCGTCCGGGTAGCGCATATCCCAGACAAAGACATTCATGCCGGGTTGTGCTGTCATTTTTCCAGGCTGCGGAGTCATTTCATCCTGATAGAACTCAGGTAACACCTTGAAGGGCTGCCCTTTTTTGTCTTTCAGGTTCGAGTAAGTGATGATCGTGTCCCCTGCGGTCGTCATATACACCAGCTTTAGCTCTTTTTTTGGCTTGGTTTTCAGGTAATAGCGCGTAATGACACCGTTGGGGGCATTTTCGCCCTCGTCGGTGGCTACGGCCCGCCCCCGGCGAGGGTTCCCGGCTCCGCCTTCCATGCGGTAGGCATGCCGAGGTTTATAGAGGTGCATAGTCGCCATTGCCTTGCCCCCTTGCTTCATATCCATGAGTTCGTGGAGTGGCGTAATGTCGTCCATGATCCAGAAAGCCAGCCCGTGGGTGGCAATGACCAGATCCTTTTCGCGCTTATGAATCTGCAAATCCCGAACAGGCGTAACCGGCAAATTCAAACTCAGCTTTTCCCACGAACCGCCGTCGTTGAAGGACACATAAACGCCCCGTTCTGTACCGGCATACAGTAACCCAGGCTTGTTTGGATCTTCACGCACCACATGGCAGTGTTCATCCGCCGGAATACCCGCAGTGATGCTTGTCCAGGTTTTGCCGTAATCAGTCGTTTTAAATAGATACGGCTTCCGATCGCCCGACATATACCGCTTGGCTGCCAGATAGGCTTTCCCGGCGGTGTGGTCAGATGGGTGCACGAGGCTCATAATAGCCAGCTCAGGTAACATCGACGCAGGCGGAGTGATATTTTGCCATGTTTTAGCACCATCGCGGCTGATGTGCATCAGCCCATCATCGGAACCCGCCCAGAATACATTCTTTTCGACGGGCGATTCGGCAAAGGTGAAGATCGTCGGGAAGGTTTCGGCCCCGGTATTGTCTTTGGTAATGGGTCCGCCGGTATCGCCCTGCGTTTTAGGGTCGTTGCGGGTTAAATCCGGGCTAATATCCTGCCACGAATGACCAAAATCTGTACTTCGATGCAGGTATTGCGAGGTGATATACAGCGTTTTGGGATCGTGTGGTGAGAAAACGATCGGATAAGTCCACTGAAAGCGGTATTTCCGGGCCGAGGATGGCGAGCCCATGAAATATTCGGGATAGACATTGATAACCTGGTTCTGGTCCGTTTTTTTATCGTAACGGGTAATCAGCCCGTCATAACTGCCCCCATACGTGACGTCGGGATTGTTTGGTTCGGGTGTAATGTAGCCCGATTCGCCCCCCGATACCGGATACCAGGCCGATTTACCAATGGAATACTCTGTGGTGCGACTGGCAATACGAATGGAGGTATTATCCTGCTGAGCGCCGTACAGGTTATATGGGAAATCGTTGTCGACTGCCACATGGTAAAACTGCGAGGTAGGTATGTCGACATCGGAAAAGGTAGCCCCGCCGTTGTAGGTCACTTCAGCCCCGCCATCATCGGCAATGATGTAGTTCATCGGATTCTTCGGGTTCCACCAGATGTCGTGCGTGTCGCCATGATGAACATTAATCGTCTGGAATGTTTTGCCGCCGTCGTATGACTTCATCGCGTTGACATTCAACACGATCAGGCCATTTTCGTCCTGTGGGTCAGCGCCCATCATCATGTAATACCAGGGGCGCTGCCACAGGTTTTTGTCTTCGTTGATGAGCTGCCATGAATCTCCGGCGTCGTCGGAGCGGTAGAGGCCCCCTTTGGCATTTTCGACCATCGCATACAGCCGGTTCGAGTTAGCGGGCGATACAACGATGCCAATTTTTCCCAACAGCCCTTTTGGCATGCCGGGTTTGTTGCTTAGACTCGTCCAGGTATCACCCCCGTCCGTCGATTTATACAAGCCACTACCGGGGCCGCCACTGCTCATTTTGTAACTATTGCGGTACGCCTGCCACATCGACGCGTATATAATCGATGGGTTGTTCGGGTCAATTTTCACCGTAGCGGCCCCTGTGCTATCATTTTTTGTCAGGATGGCCTTCCAGGTTTTGCCGCCGTCGGTGGTCCGAAACACACCCCGCTCTTTATTGGGCGCAAACGGATTGCCCAAAGCGGCCACATACACGATATCCGAATTTTGCGGATGCACCTCAACGTTGCCAATGGCATCGGCCATCTTCAGGCCCATGTGCTTCCAGGTTTTGCCTGCATCCGTCGATTTATAGACACCATCACCGTTCGCGATGTTGCTGCGGATATCGGACTCTCCCATGCCAACATACACAACGTTTGGATCAGACGGTGCAACCGCCACCGCGCCAACGGAGCTGGATTTAAAGGTGGTATCCGAGACCATTACCCAGTTGCCCCCCCCATCGATTGTTTTCCAGACCCCTCCGCCGGTTGCCCCGAAGTAGTAGGTCAGTGGTTGGCTCGGATGCCCCGAAACACCCAGGGCCCGCCCCGCCCGAAATGGGCCAATGTTGCGCCACCGCATAGCATTGAACAGGCTGTCGGAAGCCAATACCGACGTTGACTTTGTAGTTGCTTTTGCCTTTCGTTGGGCCAATGTGAGTTCAGGAAGCAGGCATATAACCAGCGAAAAAATTATACAAGTAGTAAATTGTCTATTTACCATGAAGTATTCGGTTAGTTTGAGATTATGCAAAATAATGCATGGAATTGCAGAAAAAGGCATTAAATCGTTCGGACACTAATATTTTATAAGGTTCCTCACAGGCTAAGGACTGCATTTTAGTGGGGCTCGCTAATCCTTTATTTCGCCAGATGGCTTACAAGAAAAATAAATAAGCAACAATTAAGAATTAGTCTGGCTTAAAATCTGACTTAGCTTTAGAATACAGAATATATTCTTGCCAGCTTACTGTGAATTAGAATAGGACTTTCCTAAGTTTGTCTGTTCTACGGCTATGCGATCCAGGCTCGTCCGGTACGTATGGGTCAATTCTCTTTTGTGTACCAATGAATCACCGTATTGCCATAAAATTCTACCCGATGAAGTCTTTTGTCCTTCTCCTCTTTATTGTCACTTGCAACACAATCGTTAACACTCAACTTTGGGCCCAGGCCGACACGGCTGTCAATCCTGTTTTTAAAGGGATGGCCTGGCGAAATATCGGGCCAACGCGGGGTGGACGGTCGCTGGGGTCAGCCGGATCGCCCGGTCGCAAACAGGAATATTATTTTGGTGCCGTGGGCGGAGGACTCTGGAAAACCACCGACGGCGGTCAGAGCTGGAACCCCGTTACCGATGGCCAATTGAACAGTTCGTCGGTGGGGGCGGTGGCCGTGGCGGAGACAAACCCGGACATTGTCTACATCGGAACGGGCGAAACCCAGCTTCGGGGCAACATCATGCAGGGCGATGGTGTCTACAAAACAACGAACGCAGGGAAAACCTGGACAAACATCGGCCTGAAAAATACCCAGGCGATTGCCCGCGTTCGTGTTCACCCGACGAACCCGGATATTGTTTACGTAGCCGCCCTGGGACACCCCTACGGCCCGAATGAAGAACGCGGCATTTTCCGCACGACCGACGGTGGGAAAAGCTGGAAAAAAGTCCTCTACAAAGGCGATAAGGCCGGTGCAGTCGACATCATCATTGACCGAAAAAACCCGAACGTACTGTATGCATCCATCTGGCAGGTCTACCGGACGCCCTGGAAAATGTGGGGTGGCGGGGGCGCTTCCGGCCTGTTTAAATCAACGGATGGGGGCGACACCTGGACTGAACTGACCCGCAAACCAGGCATGCCGAAGGGAACCGTTGGCAAGATCGGCGTGACGGTTTCGCCCGTGGATAACAACCGGGTATGGGCCATTGTCGAAGCCGAAGATGGGGGCGTTTACCGCTCCGATGATGCGGGCATGACCTGGAAGCACGTCAACGACGAACGGAAGCTGCGGCAGCGGGCCTTTTATTATTCCCGTATTTATGCCGATCCACTCGATAAAAACGGCGTTTACTGCCTGAACGTCGGCTTTTATAAATCGTCGGATGGTGGCGTCAAATTCAATAAAACGATTACCGTTCCGCATGGCGACAATCACGATCTGTGGATCGACCCGGCCGATTCAACCCGCATGATCACCTCCAACGATGGTGGTGGGGCCGTATCCGTCAACGGCGGCAAAACCTGGACCGATGAAAATTTCCCGACCGCGCAACTATACCACATTACCGCAACCAACGATTTTCCCTACCACATTGCGGGCGCGCAGCAGGACAACACGACCGTGGCCGTGGCCAGCGAGGGCTGGACAAATCAGTTGGTCAAAAATAACAGCATCAAGAAAGGAGAATGGGGGTATGAAGTGGGTGGTGGCGAAAGCGGCTACATTGCGCAGGACCCCAAAAACCCTGATATTTTTTACGCCGGGAGTCAGGGGGCGCTCCTGACCCGTTACGACCGGTCGACGGGGCAAACCCGCGATGTGCAGATTTACCCTCGTTTCTTCTCCGGCGAACCCGCCAGCGCCCTTCCCGAACGCTGGCAGTGGACGTACCCGATTGTGTTCTCTCCCAAAGATCCAAACCGATTGTATGCTTGTTCGCAACACGTTTGGGTATCCACGAATGAAGGGCAAAGCTGGGAAAAAATTAGTCCGGACCTGACCTACGCCGACACAACCACACTCGGCAAAAGCGGGGGTGTTATCACGATGGATATGAACGGCCCCGAAATCTACGCGACCGTTTTTGCCCTGGCCCCCTCCTACCATGACGTCAATACGATCTGGGCTGGTTCTGACGATGGCCTGATTCACATCACCCGCGACCATGGCAAAAGCTGGCAGAAAATCACCCCACCCGATATGCCTAAAAATACCCGTGTGAGCATTATTGAGGCTTCGCGGCACAAACCGGGCACAGCTTATGTAGCCGCGAAACGCTACCAGATGGATGACCGCGCGCCCTATCTCTGGAAAACCGACGATTACGGAAAAACCTGGAAAAAGATCATTACCGGCCTGCGACCCACTGACTTTGCCCACTCCATTCGGGAAGATATTACGCGCCCCGGTCTGCTTTATGCCGGTATGGAACACGGTATCTGGGTGTCGTTCAACGATGGAGAAGTCTGGCAGCCGCTCCAGTTAAAACTACCCGATACACAGATTTCGGACATTCAGGTTACGGAGAAAGATGTTGTGATCGGTACCCATGGCCGGTCGATTTACGTGCTGGACGATATTTCTCCCGTTCGGGAATTCACCCCCGATCTGGCCAAGAAACCGGTGCATTTGTTCAAGCCGTACTATGCCGTTCGACGCGTACAGCCTGCTGTTTTTCAGTACTACCTGGCGAAACAGGCAGATAGCGTTAAAGTCGACATTCTGGACGCAGCCGGAACGGTCATTCAGTCATTCACGGGCACAAAACCAACAAATCCAAAAACGGGGGGTGATGATGACGACGATGATGAACCCGGAAAACCCAAAATCAAGCTACCCACAACGGCGGCCGGGCTGAATCGCTACGAATGGGATCTGCGTTATCCGGGGGCTACTTATTTCAAAGGCATGATCATGTGGGGCGCCCGCCCAACGGCGGGGCCGATGGCCCTACCCGGTCAGTATCAGGTACGGCTGACGGTGGGCACCCAATCGTTTACGCAACACTTCGAAATCCGGCTCGATCCACGCCTGAAAGGCGTAACAACAGCCGATGTGCAAGAGCAGTTCAAGATGGCGATGAAGCTGCGCGATGAGACCAGCAAAGCCAACGACGCCGTGGTCCAGATTCGGGCGTTGAAGGAGAAACTGGCCAAACAACCCGAAAATCCAACCAATCAGAAGTTGAAAGAGCAACTTGGCATCATTGAAGAAAATCTGTACCAGATTCGCAATCAGAGTGGTCAGGACCCGTTGAATTTCCCCATCAAACTCAACAATCGGCTGGCAGCCCTTTGGCGTAGTATCGAAAGTGGCGATGCCAAACCGACCGATGGGTCGTATAAAGTATACGAAGAGTTATCGGGTGATCTGACGAAGCAGCTTGCGGACCTGGACAAGCTGATAAAATCCAGCAAGATCGGCATGTAATTCCATCGCTATCCCACTTCATCAATTTACGGCATGTTCAAACTAATCAACGCCAATTACCAGCCAGCCAAGCGCCTATTGTTTGGAGCAGGCTCTCCACATAAGACCCTAATCACCAGCGGGTTAATTATCCTCCTAAGTTACTGGCAGGTAATCGCCCAGTCTACGGCCACTCAAACGGCGCAGGCCCCCAAACCCGTCAACGTCTCAGTCATGAACGCCATGCAATGGCGCCTGATCGGTCCCTTCAGGGGAGGCCGTTCGGTGTGTGTGGCGGGTCACCCTACCGAGCGGCTGGTCTTTTACATGGGAACAACTGGTGGGGGCGTCTGGAAAACGGAAAACGGCGGCATCACCTGGCAGAATATCTCCGATGGCTTTTTCAAAATGGGCTCCGTTGGGGCCATCGCCATCGCGCAGTCGAACCCCAACATCATCTACGTGGGGATGGGTGAACATACCCTGCGGGGCAATCTGTCGCCCGGCGATGGCGTCTATAAATCCATCGATGCGGGCAAGACCTGGACGCACATCGGCCTGACGGATACACAGCATATTGGCTCGGTCATTATTGATCCCGCCAATCCGGATGTTGTTTATGTAGCCGCCCTCGGTCATGCGTTTGGCCCGAATGAAGAACGGGGCGTATTCCGGACGACCGACGGCGGAAAAAGCTGGAAAAAAGTCCTCTACAAAAACCCAAACGTGGGCGCTATCGACCTGACCATTGACCCGGCTCATCCAAAAACGATCTATGCCTCCACCTTTGAATTTCGCCGGTTTCCCTGGGGTGTACGCAGTGCCGGACCGGGCGCGGGAATTTTCAAAACCGAAGACGGTGGCGATATCTGGACCGACATTACCCGCAACAAGGGATTACCGACAGGCACGAACCGGGGACGGATTGGGCTGGCTTTATCACCGGCAAAACCCAATCGAATCTGGGCAATTATCGAAGCCGAAAATGAACAGACGGGTGTTTACCGAACCGACGATGCCGGGGCTACCTGGCAGGTGGTGAGCCAGTTTGCCGATCTGTTTCAACGGCCCTGGTATTATCATCACCTGAAAGCGGATCCTAAGGACAGCGAAACGCTCTGGGTACTCAACATCGACATGTGGAAATCGGGCGATGGCGGGAAAACGTACAAAAAAGTGGACCCTCCGCACGGCGATAATCACCAGCTTTGGATTGATCCCAACGATACCAACCGAATGGTGCAGGCCAATGATGGCGGTGGCACGGTGACGTTTGATGGCGGCAAAACGTGGTCAAGCATCTACAATCAGCCAACGGCCCAGATGTACCATGTCATTACGGATAACAAATTCCCGTATCGGGCCTATGGTGCCCAGCAGGACAATTCAACGATTTCTGTTCCCAGCCGTTCCGACTACGGGGCCATTTATCCGAACGAAAATTACGACATTGGTGGGGGCGAATCGGGTTATATTGCCTTCAACAAAAATGACCCGTCCCTGATTTTTGCGGCCAATCACCACTGGCTTACCCGCCTGAATCTTAAGACGAATCAGCTTAAGGATGTGTCGGTCATTCCCGATGACATGTATGGCTACGGCTCTGCCGATCTGGCGTACCGGTTTCAATGGACCTATCCCGTGATGGTTTCGCCCCACAACCCGAAGGTTTTGTATGCTACGTCGCAGTACGTTCACCGGTCGACGGATCAGGGCATGAGCTGGCAGGTGGTCAGCCCTAATTTATCCCGCTCCGATCCATCAACCCTCGAAAAAACGCCTACCCTGGATGATCAGTCGATTGGGAAAGACTGGGGACCGATCAAACGCGACAACACCGGCGTGGAATGGTACGGAACCATTTTCGCGCTGGCCGAATCGCCCGTAAAGGCGGGCGTTCTGTGGTCTGGGTCGGATGATGGCTACGTGCAGGTATCGGTAGATAATGGCAAAACCTGGAAAAATGTGACGCCGAAGGATATGCCGGCCTTTGCCCGGATCAGCATCATTGATCCATCTCCCCACAATCCGGCCACGGCCTACGTAGCAGCCTTGAAATACAAGCAGGATGACTTCCATCCTTACGTCTATAAAACCAGCGATTACGGCAAAACATGGACGAAAATAACGCAGGGCTTTCCCGAAAATGATTTTGTTAGGGTCGTCCGGGAAGATCCGAAACGGAAGGGGTTGCTTTATGCCGGTACCGAACGGGGCATGTATGTTTCCTTTACGGATGGGGCCTTTTGGCAACCGCTTCAATTAAATTTGCCCGTGGTGCCTATTCACGACCTGGCCATTCAGGATAACGATCTGGTGGCGGCTACGCATGGCCGCTCGTTCTGGATTCTGGATGACCTGACTGTTTTGCACCAACTGACCGACGATGTGCAGACATCGGCTGTTCACTTATTCAAACCCCGGCCAACCGTCCGGTTTAAAGCAGGGCTGGACCCGGCGATAAAACCAGTGCCAAATGGCGCGGGCGACCTGGGCAAAAATCCGCCGAACGGCGTGAAGATCGTCTACTACCTGCCGGAGAAGCCCAAAAGCCCGATCTCACTGGATTTCTTCGACGCCCGTGGCCTGCTGATCAAATCATATAAGAGTAGCACGCTCGTTCCTGCGTCGCCCAAATCTGTCTCTGCCACGGCACCAAAAGATTCAGCGGGGCTAGCCGAGATGCGGCAACCAAAACCGCCCGCCCGGAAAGAAATTATGTTGCCCGCCGAAGCTGGAGGCAATGCGTTTGTGTGGGAAGACATGCGCTACCCGGACCCCATCACGCTGCCGAATTCAGTTACCCACGGCCGCGCCAGGGGTCCGCTGGCCATGCCCGGCACATATAAAGCCCAGCTAACGGTAGACGGGAAAACGTACAGCCAAACCTTCGAGATCATCAAAGATCCCCGCATCGAAACGACCCAGGAGGAGTTCAAACAGCAATTCGATATGCTCATCAAGATTCGGGAGCGGCTGAATGAATTACGGAAAGGGGTGCTGACGATCCGGCAGATGCGCCAGCAGCTGGACAGCACCGGGCGCTCAGCCAATGATCAGTCAATCAAAGAATTAAAAGATAAACTACTCCGCATTGAAGACGCGTTGTACCAGTTTCGGGCGAAAGCAAATCAGGATTTGACCAACCATCCGGTTCGGCTGAATACTAAATTTACTGCCCTGAGCGGCTTTGTTGAGTCGGATGATTCGAAGCCGACCCAACAGCAGGTCGATCAGTACAACAGCTTGTCGAAAAGCCTGGCCGAACAATTAAAAGCACTGGAAACCCTTAAACCGGCGGTTCAAAGCAAGAGTCGGCCGAATTAACAACCAGCGGCCCTGATAGGGTCGGGATACTAAGCAAAAACGGATGTCGATTGGGCGTATTTCGGTGGTACGTACACTGGTGGTGACGGCTATTCTGGCCCTGACAGGTCTTTACGGCTATTACTATGCCCGGGCATTCCTTGCCAAATGGGCCTTCGCTCATCAGTCATACGTTGCGTCCGACAAGCTGGTTCGTATCGTCATGCCCAAGGCCGAACTGTCGCATACGACCGATTTTCTGGTTACTGAAAATGAATTTGAATGGATGGGGCAGATGGTCGACGTGCTCTACCGGGAGGTCCGTTCGGATACGGTTTATGTGTACGGCTTTCGGGACGAAGAAGAAACCGAGTTGAAGCGCCAGGCCCCCTGGCTGTATGAGGAAACAGCGCATGTCGGCCAGACGCCTGGCGCCCGATCAGGCAGCCAACGAAAATACATAAAGTGGCGACCTTTTTTCGATCTGCCGGCCCCAACGACCTTCTGCCAGCTTGTGTTGCCCGCGATACGCGATCTACGCCCGATTTTTCAGTACTGTTCGCGCCGGGCCGCACGTCCTTACTTAGACGTGCTGTCTCCTCCCCCTAATGTATAGAATCTTACTGTTTGTAGCTAGCTGACCGCTAGATCAGCCTTCAGGATAGGTATGCCCTTTCCGCTGGGATTCTATTTTCATTTTATCAAACGACTCATGAAATTTCTATATACAAAATTTACGCTTACACTGCTTCTGCTCACAGCCTTCTGCCCGGCGGTGTTCGCTCAACTGGCGCTGACAGGACGTATCGTCGACCCTACGAATGCGCAACCCATTGCTGGCGCATCAGTCTTAATCACTGGCACTCAGCGAGGTACAACCGCCGATGACAAAGGCGAATTCAGCCTGTCGGCCAATGAAGGAGATCAACTGCAGTTCTCAGCCATTGGGTACCAAACGCTAACGGTCGGCGTTAAAGCGACTACGCGCAGCCTGACCATCGAGCTGGACCCATCCAATACCGATCTGAACGAAGTGATCGTATCGGGCTACTCAGCGCCCCAAACGATTCAGCGTACAGCGGGTGCCGTCGGTCTGATTACCAGCCGGGATATTCAGCGAACGAACGGACTTCACCTCCAGAATTACGTAAACCTGATTCCCGGTGTGAAGGTCGAGATGCGGACCATAGCCGCCGGAAACCGGATCGTTATTCGCGGGTATGGCAACCAGACGAACTTCAACGGCGTTGGCTACAAAGCCTATCTGAACGATATTCCCCTGACCGACGCCGATGGAACGACCTTTCTGGATGACATTGATTTCACTACCCTCAGCCGGGTCGAGGTATTAAAAGGCCCCGCATCCAGTGCCTATGGTAACGCGATTGGCGGAGTCGTCAACCTATATACCGAACGGGCGCCTATTGGCAAAACGAGCATCAGCCAGCAGGTTTTGGCCGGGTCCTATGGCTTGTTCCGCACAAATACATCCCTTAAGACTGGTTCAGACAACACTAGCCTGAACATCAACTACGGCCACCAGAAATACGATGGTTTTCGGGTACATGGTGGCTCAACGAAAGACTTCCTGAGTATCACCAGCGACACCTACATGAGCGCCAAACGGTCGATGTCGGTCTTTGTGGGATACACCAATTCGTATGACCTGCTGGCGGGTGAAATAGACAGTGTGGCGATTCTGGAGCAACCCGAAAGCTCCGATCCGGCTTATGTCAGCAACAATGCCAGCATCAAAACGGAGAGCGCTCGGGCTGGCATCAGCCATAACTATCAGTTTACCGATCGGTTCGCCAACAAAACAACGATTTTTGTGGGTGGCCAGGTAATAGACCAGCCCTTTGCAGCCGGGGTCAACAAGACGAACAAGTTCAAATTTGGCGGCCGTTCAGTATTCACTTACAGCAACGACGCCAGCCCACTCCGCCCAACGGTTAGTATCGGTGGCGAGTTTCTGAAGAACTTCAACTACGCCAAAGGGTACGGCTTGTCGAATGGTATCCTTGGCGCCCTCCGCTCCGATCTGGAAATACAGGCGATGCAGTACAGCGTCTTTGCGCAGGCCGCGTTGCAAATAGCGCCAAAATTAACCCTGTCGGCGGGTGCCGGACTGAACTATGTCGAGTATGGCATTACCGACATGCGTGCTGCCACAACCACGCCCGCATACGTTAACGTATCGGGGTATAAACGCTTCAAACCCATACTAGCGCCCCGGGCCGCACTGGCCTATCAGGCCACGAATAACGTATCGTTCTACGCCAGCGCCAGCCAGGGATATTCTGCACCGGGTACCAATCAGGTCGTTGTCGCGCAGACGGGCGTCGTGAATTACGATCTTCGGCCGGAGTTGGGGACGAGTTATGAGATTGGTAGCAAAGGGAGTTTCCTGAACAAGACGCTTACCTACGAAATCGCCTATTTTACCATGATGGTGAGCGACAAACTGGTTCCGCAGGGCTTCGCGGCTACTTCGACGGTACCAGCCTATTCGATAACGACCAACGCCGGAAAAGTACAGCACAATGGCCTGGAACTGGCCGTTCAATACGCCTATCGTCCAGCAGCCGGAGCCGTATCGTTGATCCGCCCGTTTGTGTCCTACACGTACAATGATTTCTATTACAAGGACTACAAAAGTGACAACAACAGCGACGCCAAAACGGTCGATTATACGGGCAAGAAAGAATCCGGTATTGCGCCAAATCTTCTGAATGCTGGTGTGGACATCGAAGTCCGGCCCGGTTTCTACCTGAACGGGACGATGATGTATGTCGATAAGATGCCCATTAACCTGCCGAACAACCATTTTGCGCCCGCCTACACGCTCGTCAATGGAAAGCTGGGGTACCGCAGCGCGCTGGGCACTCATTTAAACCTGGATGTATACGTCGGTTCAGATAATATGCTGAGTAGTACGTATTCCTCGCTGGTTTTCCTTAACCTTGCCAACCCGGCGAATAACCGTCCCTTAGCGTACAACCCATCCCCAAAGATTACCTTTTATTCAGGGGCAATGCTAAAGTATATTTTTTAGTGTAGAGACGCCAATAGGCGTCTCCTCCATTTGCGTCAGCAATACCATCCCATCCATCCGGAATACCATCCGGCAAATCGAGACGCAGATAGGCGTCTCTACTAATCAATGAAAATCTACAAAATATCCTTATCAATAACCCTCGTTTTGCTTGCTCTCACAGCCTGTACGTCTACCCAGAAAGACCAGGCAGCCTCAACCGGTAAGCAACGAATTGTTTGCGTGGCAAAACAGCTGACCGAACTGATTTATGCCCTCGGCGCCGGTAACCAACTGGTAGGCGTTGACCTGTCGAGTACCTATCCGCCAGCCGCCCAGAAATTGACCAAAGTGGGCTACCACCGTATGCTCAATGCCGAAGGGATTATTGCTCTAAAACCAACGGTGGTTTACCACGATGGAAACGTGGCCCCGGAAGCCGTCATGCAGCAACTGGAAAAAGTGGGGGTACCGATGAAAGTCTTTAAGGATGCGCACACCATCCCCGAGGTCAAGGCGCTGTTTGATACCCTGGCCGCTCAGTTTGGCGCCCAGAAACAAGCCGACAGTCTGAAAACGAAGCTGGACGCCGATCTGGCCAAAGCAGCCGAGAGCGTAAAACAGTACAAAACCACGCCCAAAGTTGCCATTATCCATTTTGGCCGGGTCATTAATAATTACCTGGTGATCGGCAAAGCCGGAACGGCCTCTTATATGCTGGAAATGGCAGGCGGCAAAAACGTAATGGACACCCTGAAAGGCATGAAACCCCTCAGCCCCGAAATCATCAGCAAAGCCCAGCCCGACATCATTCTGGTAACGGATTTCGGCTACGACCGGCTGGGGAATGCCGATAAGTTAGCCACGCTCCCCGGCATCGCGTTGACGCCTGCGGGTAAAAACAAAAAGATTTACCGCATCGAAGAACACGACCTGATCTACCTCGGTCCCCGAACGGGCGAAAACGTTCTGATGCTCATGAAGTTGATTCACCAATAATGAAATTAGCCTCCTTATCGCCCGGCACCTGGTACAGTCTTTTAGCTACCCTCCTGCTGCTCACCCTCATAGCCGCCCTGCGGATTGGGGCCGTCGACTTAACGTTCGACGACATCAACCACATTTTGCGGCACGGACTGGGTTTGTCATCGGCCACCGTCGATCCGGTTTCGGAGGGGCTTTTCCTGCAAATACGGCTTCCGCGCGTGCTGCTTTGTGCTACGGTCGGGGCTGGATTATCCGTGTCGGGGGTGCTGATGCAGGCGTTGTTTCGCAACCCAATCGTTGAGCCGGGACTGGTGGGTACCAGTTCCGGCGCAGCATTGGGAGCAGCTCTGGTCTTCGTGCTCGGCAAGAATATCAACTGGGCTTTTACCGACGCTCTGGGGCTGTTTCTGCTCCCCTGCGTCGCCTTTACCTTTGCCTTTGCCGCTACGTTGCTCGTGTACCGAATTGCGTCGATAAGCGGCAAAGTGAATGTGGCTACGATGATTCTGGGGGGTATTGCCATCAACGCGCTGGCGGCTGGCGGCACAGGGTTTCTCTCCTACATCGCCCGCGACCCGCAAGCCCGCTCCATCACCTTCTGGAATCTGGGCACTTTTTCCGGCGCCGACTGGACGCAGTTCGCCCTTGTTTTCCCTGTTACGGTGATCGGCATTCTGCTGGCCCTGCGCTTCACCAAAGCGTTGAACATCCTGATTTTAGGGGAAGATGAAGTGCGGCATCTGGGCTACAACATCGACCGGCTCAAGATTCAGGTGCTTCTATTGAATACGTTGCTAGTGGCTATCGGCACGGCGATGGTTGGGGTAATTTCGTTCGTCGGGCTGGTGGTGCCACACCTGTTGCGGTTGCTAAAAACATCGGATAATCGGTTCCTGGTTATTGCTTCCGCCCTGCTGGGTGGTGCCTTACTGACGATGGCCGACACCATTGCCCGGCGGCTGGTGGCGCCGGCCGAATTTCCGATTGGTGTGATCACCGCTTTTGTCGGAGCGCCGGTGTTTATCTGGCTGCTGGTTCGCAATGCGCGATCGTTTCAGAAAGGAGGTTTTTATGCTTAGGGCGGAAAACCTATCATTTCAAATTGGCGGGAATCGCCTGATTGACAACGTGTCGCTGAACCTGTTACCGGGCGAGTTCACGATGGTATTAGGCCCAAATGGGGCCGGAAAAAGTACACTGCTCAAATTGCTGACCGGCACCGAAACGCCCCAGCAGGGGCAGGTCTGGTATGGCGATCAACTTCTTACCTCCATTCCACTGGCAACACAGGCGCGGCAGAAAGCGGTGCTCTCCCAATTGCTGTCGCTGCCGTTCGATCTGAGCGTAGCGGAGGTTGTCATGATGGGGCGCTACCCTTATTTCGATCTGAACCCGACCCATCTGGATAAACAGATTGCCGACGATTGCCTGGAAGCCGTAGGCATGTTTTCGTTCAGAACCCGTGCGTTTGCTTCCCTTTCGGGTGGCGAAAAACAGAAGGTGCATTTAGCGCGGGTGCTGGCCCAACTCCATCGTCAACCGAACGATACGTCGGTCAAATACCTTTTCCTGGATGAACCCATTTCAGCACTGGATATTCACTACCAGCATCAGATTCTGAGTCTGGTGCGCGAGCTGGCCGCTGAGAATATGGTCGTGTTCGTTATTGTACACGACATCAATCTGGCTTTTCAGTACGCCCAGAAAGTTATCCTGATGGATCAGGCGCGCATCTACGGCATTGGCTCTGCCGACGAGGTACTTACCGAAGCAGCTATCGAAGCCGTCTTCAAGTTGAAACCTTATTTTTTGACGCATCCGGAGACCGGCAGGCGCGTGATGATTTGCTAATTTCACCCTATCTTGCTTGACGATTATTCTGCTAATCAGCTGTCATGCAAAAGATTCTATTCTTCCTCTTTTCATTCCTATTTGCCAGCCCCTTGCTGGCGCAGAAGCCAAAACAAGCCAAAAAAGCGACGGCGGTCGCGGATTCGGCTCTTACTAATGACCCGTATTTCAAGCCCGTTAAGTGGCGAAATATCGGCCCTTTCCGGGGAGGTCGTTCGGTAGCGGGGGCTGGCGTAACCAGCGACCCACAGCTTTACTACATGGGTACGGTGGGCGGGGGCGTCTGGAAAACAGACGATGCGGGTATGACCTGGAAGAACATCACCGATGGTCAGCTGAAGACCTCGTCGGTGGGCGCGATTGGCGTTTGCGAGGCTGACCCAGCCGTGGTGTATGTCGGTATGGGCGAACACGCTCCCCGTGGGGTCATGACCTCCTACGGCGATGGCGTCTATAAATCGACCGATGCCGGTAAAACCTGGCAACACCTCGGTCTGGACCTTACCCGGCACATTGCTGCCGTTCGCGTGCATCCGCAAAACCCCGATGTGGTGTTTGTGGCCGCGCAGGGGGCGTTGCACGGCTCGTCGGCTGAGCGCGGAATCTACAAAACCATCGACGGGGGTAAAACCTGGAAAAAAGTCTTGTTCGTCGATGAAAATACGGGCTGTAACGACCTGAGTATGGACATGACCAACCCGCGCATTCTGTACGCGTCGATGTGGGATTACCGGCGGTTGCCCTGGCAGGTGCAGAGTGGCGGCAAAGGCAGCGGCCTTTACAAATCGACCGATGCGGGCGAAACCTGGACGAAGCTGGACAAGGGGCTACCCAAAGAACTGGGTAAAATGGGCATTTCTGTTTCCAAGGCTAACCCGAATCGGGTGTACGCCGTGATCGAATCCGACACAAAAACCGAAAAAGGGGGCGTTTTCCTGTCCGACGATGCGGGCAAAAGTTGGAATCGGGTCAGTAAAGACCACCGGACCGTACAACGGGCCTGGTATTACATCGAAATCTTTGCCGATCCGGTCGACGAAAATACGGTGTATGTCCTCAACACATCGGTGCTGAAATCCATCGATGGAGGCAAGACGTTCAGCCCGGTAGCGGGTTCTCATGGCGACCATCACCACCTGTGGATCAGCCCGAAGAACAACAAAAACCTGTTCTTGAGTAACGACGGCGGGGGCGCCATTTCGTTCAATGGCGGCAAATCGTGGTCGTCGGAGAACAACCAGCCCACGGCGCAATTCTACCGGATCAATGCCGATAATCGTTTCCCGTACAATGTCTATGGCGGTCAGCAGGACAACACCTCGGTGATGATCGCCAGCCGAACAACGGCGGGCAATGGCATAACCGACAAAGACTGGTTCCCATCCGCCGGTGGCGAAAGTGCGTTTCTGGCCTTCAACCCCGATGATCCACGGTATGTAATGGGCGGCAGTTATCAGGGCACCATCGAAGTGCTCGACCAGCAAACCCACGAGGGCAAACCCATTATGGTGTCGCCGATTCAGTATCAGGCGTTGCAGGCCAAAACAATGAAGTACCGCTTCAACTGGAACGCACCCATCATCTGGTCGAAACACGAGCCCAACGCCTTTTATCATGCGGGGAATAAGCTCTTTAAAACGACTGATCTGGGAAAAAGCTGGACAACCGTTTCGCCCGATCTGACACGTCATGACTCGACCAAACTCGGCTGGGGTGGTGCGCCCTACACCAATGAAGGAGCCGGTGGCGAAAATTACGCCACCATTACCTACGTACTGGAGTCACCAACCGAAAAAGGCACGCTCTGGACTGGCAGCGACGATGGCCTGGTTCAGCTCACCCGCGACGGGGGCAAGACCTGGACCAACGTAACCCCGGCGGGTCTGGAGGAGACGTTAATCAACTGCATCGAAGTGTCGCCCCACGACAAAGCAACGGCCTACATTGCCACCACCCGGTACAAGGTCAACGACTTTACCCCGGCCATGTATAAAACGACCGACTACGGCAAAACCTGGACAAAAATAGTCAAGGGAATCCCCTACGGCGCTTTTACCCGAACGGTTCGGGAAGACCCCGAGCGCAAAGGCCTGCTCTATGCCGGTACGGAAACGGGTCTGTATATATCCTACAACAGCGGGGCCAGCTGGCGGCCCTGGCAACTCAATCTGCCGGTTAGCCCCGTTACCGACCTGAAAGTTCACCAAGGCGACCTGATTGCGGCAACAGCGGGTCGGTCATTCTGGATTCTGGACGATCTGGGGCCGATTCGGCAATACAACGAGAAACTGAGCAAGGACAGCCTGTTTGTGTACAAACCTGAAGATACCTATCGCGTATCGGGTGGAAGTGCGCTGGATAAAGTGGTTGAGGAAGAGGATGATGAAGATGCGGGCAGTAGTCCCGGCCGCAGTGGATTTGCGGGTACGAACCCCTCTACGGGTGTCGTCCTGTATTACCAGCTCCCGGCCAAAGTGGATACCAGCGCGACGATGACGATGGAAATCAGGTCGGATCAGGGCACTACCCTGCGCACATTCAGCAGTAAGAAAAACAAGAAATTTGTTCAGTTTCCGGGCGGGCCATCCCCCGAGCCAACGCTGACCATGCGGCCTGGCCTGAATCGGTTTGTGTGGGATATGCGTGCCGAGACATTGCCTGCCATCGAAAACGTATTTATCGAGGGCAACTACAGTGGTCGTAAACTGGCACCCGGCCGCTACCAGGCCAGGCTAAAATTAGGAAAACAGGAAAAACAGGTAACGTTTACCATTCTGCCCGACCCCCGAATTAGCGCACCAGCGACTGATTATGAGCAACAACAGAAAACGCTCATGGGTATTGAAGAGGGCGTTAAAGAGATTCATTTGGGTGTTAACCGGATGCGCAAAGCCCAGAAGCAAATCAACGATCTGGTCGAGCTTATCGACGATAAACCGAACCTCAAAGCAGTCGCGGACTCGGGTCGGGCCTTGGCCAAAAAGATCAAGCTGTGGGAAGAGAAAGTGATTCAGCCAAAGTCGAAATCAAACGACGATGTCATTAATTTCGAAAACAAGCTGAGTGCCGACTACATCTTCCTGAAAGGCGAACTGGATGTAAACACGCCCACCGTTACCGCCGGTCAGCAGGAGCGACTATCCGAATTGAACGCCATCTGGCAACCGCTGAAAACAGACATGAACAAGCTGATTCAGGATGACATTAGCCGATTCAACACCCAATGTCGCCAAGCACAGCTTGATAAAGTTACCATTCCCGATGTCGTGCTGTCAGCGCCGAGACAGTAGTGATCTTCTGTATTTTGTGCAAACTACTGATTAACTGACATATGCCGTTAAAGCGCTCAAACATGGAGCGCTTTAACGGCATAGTCGGCGGCACGGGCGATTACCCGTCCGTAACGCTGTTGTGCTGCCCCATCGACCGGCACGATGCGTGGGCATCGTGCGTAAAAAATCCATAAAACGTATCGAGCATTTGAATGGAACTGCCGCCCGGAAAGCCGTACCGTTCGACCAGCATCATCGAGAGTCCCCTCCTTCTCCAGCCGCAGCCAGAGCCGCTACGCAGCCCGCCGGCCCTACCCCAACGACCAGTATATCGGTTTCGGGCAGGAGTGGAATAGCGAGATGATTGACAATCGTAGCCATCTTATACACCAATATATAAAAAGTCGCGCCGATTCATCATACGTTTGGCGAGATCGGTAACGTACGTTGCTCGCTGACATACGACGGAATACCGACGTGCTGGTAGAGTTTGGCCAGCCGATGGGCGTGTTCGTCGTAGGCCCCTTCAAACAGCGTGACGGCCCGTTCGGCACCCACCACATTGGCCGCCGACAAGACTCTGGGTGGCTGCCCCGCTTCGGTCAACAATCTCGCGACCTCCGCTTTGATGCAGTTTACCAGCACAACACCGCCAAGCGTCGAGCCGGGGGCCACGAGCGTATCCAGTCCCGGAATAGTAAGCATCGCATCGCCCACGGGGGCACCTGTGTCTAAAATCAGGTCGGCAAAATCAGTGAGCTTTTTACCATCCGCCCGTTTGCTGATGCTCTTTTCGGCATGCTGCCTGGTCACCAAGGCGACAACTTTCACCCCCGCCTGCTGAAACAGTTCCGCCATTTCGATAGGCACGACATTGCTGCCGCTGGACGAAATAACCAGCGCCGAATCCTGCGCCGAAAGAGCGTAGTTACGCAGAATCCGGCTGGCCAGTCCCGGCACGTTTTCCAGAAACATCGCCTGGCGCTGCCCATTGGCACCCACCACCAAGTTGTGAAACGAGAGGGAGAGTTCAACAATGGGGTTGAAGCCTGGAAATGAGCCATAGCGGGGCCACATCTCTTCGACCATAATGCGGCTGTGGCCACTGCCAAAAAGGTGCACCATCCGGCCCGCCAGAATAGTCTGACTAAACCATTGGGCTGCTTGTTGAATGGCCTCGGTTTGAGCGTCAATGGTATCCAGCAAGGCCCGGCTCCGCTGAAGGTACTGCGTGGTTAAGTTCATGGAATGCGTTGTCAATTAATCCAGTAGAAAAGAGGCTGCGCCGATGGCGCCTGCCCAGTCTTCGAAATACGCTTTACGAATGATGGTTTTTTTACCCGCCGGTCGCCACTCAAACAGGTCGAGAAACGTTTGGAGTGGCTCCAGCAAATCCCGGTCGGCCTGCATAATGCCCCCGCCCAGTACGACCACCTCCGGCGAGAAAGCACTGGCCAGTGACGCAATCGAAACCGCCAGTTGCCGGATGGAGGTCAGCCAGACTTGGGTAGCCAGCGGTTCTCGTTGCCGATAACCATCGACCAGTTCATGCGTGGTCTGATAGCGTCCAAACGAGCGTCGGCCCACCGTTGCATTGCCAATGGCATCTTCCAGGCTTCCGGGCATGTTGGTAATGTCAGGCTGCACACTATCGGCATTTACTGTCATGTGGCCGAGGTGACCCGCCATCTGAAAGAAGCCCTGATACAAATGACCATTCAGCAAAAGACCGCCCCCAACCCCCGTCCCCAAGGTAAGTATCAGGCCATGAGATACGCCTTTCAGCGCCCCAAACCGGGCTTCGGCCATCAGGGCTGCGTGGGCATCGTTCAGCACCCGAACGGGTTTGCCCAGGTAAGCCGACCAGTCGAAACCTTCCAGCCCCTGCAACCGACCCGGCATACAGACGATCGTTTTATTATCGGGCGCGGGTAATCCCGGTGCCGACAAACCAATGCCCAGAATCGATTCGGTGGCCTGCTTGGTTAAGGCTTCTGCGGTATCCAATACCGCTCGCTGCCAGTTGCTGCTTTCACCGTCGCCGGTTGGGGTAATTAGCTGGTAAAGCACGGCGCCCGTGCGCGTGTCGATCAACGCCCCTTTGATGCGTGTTCCGCCTACATCAATGCCTATTGCCTGACTCAATTTGGTTATTTGGTTAATTCAAGGTGCGCGCTATATCAACCAATTTTCTTTTACAGGGCCGATTCTAGTGAATTTTAGTCAAAAAACCACAGTTGGGTAAAGTACCCCAGCACCATCTCTACACCCCGGAACACGTCCCGTTGTCCCAGACGTTATGTACCAGGGTTCGCAAGGCAAGGGGCAATAGCGATCGTTAAGAATGACTTTAGGCGCGCTGTCATGACGCTGGAACAATCTGCAGGTCATTGCCTTTTGCCTTCACAAAGATTAGTTTTTACAATCGGGCAACGATCCTTACATTGGATACTATGGCCTACTCTCGGGTAGCTATTTGTAAACTTACAAAAAAACAACGCCCACTGGGTGAGCGTTGTTAAAGCTATAATTTCGTTTTTCCATTAAAAAATCAGGGCCACTTTGCCTTGCGTCCGGCGGAATTCCATATCCTGGTGTGCCTTTTGTACGTCAGCAATTGGATACGTCTCTACAGGAAGCTTTAATTTGCCCGCCTGGTACGCACCGAACAATTCACCGGCATACTCCCCAAATTTGGCAACATCGGCAAAGAGCGTATAGCCCCGAACAGACTGCCCCTTCCCGATGAGTTGCTGGCCAGCCAGCATCGTTGGTTCACCGCTGGCGGACCCGAAGATGACACCCGTTCCGCCCACGCCCAGCGTTTTCAGGGCATCGGCGCCTATTTGTCCGCCAACGGCGTCGAAGACAACTGATACGCCCTCACCATTCGTAGCATCGAGCACCTGTTGTACCCAATCCGCATCGGCATAGCTTACGGCCGCATCGGCACCCAATTCCTGTACCTGTGCCTTTTTAGCCTCACTACCGACAGCCCCAATAACCCGCTTGCCCTGGTGTTTTACCAACTGCACCATGACCGAGCCTACCCCACCGGCAGCAGCCAGCATCAGTACCGATTCATAGCGGCCTGTATCGAGTAGCCCTACCGCTGTCATTCCCTGTACCAGCAAGGCTGTGGCCTCGGCATCGCCTAGCCCATCGGGCAACGGAATGGCCTGAGCGGCAACAGCAATGGCATACTCGGCATAGCCCCCATTCGGAATCATGGCCATTACCCGCTGACCAGGCTGTAATGTTGTTACGCCCTCGCCAACCGAATCCACAACACCCGCGACTTCATAGCCCGTTATAAACGGCAGCGTAACCGGGTACGGGTAAGTGCCTTTTCGTTGAAGCACATCGGCATAATTGACCCCGGCTGCGGCCACTTTAATCCGAATCTCACCCGCTTTTGGTTCGGGAGTTGGTAATTCAACAAACTGCAGAACATCGGCTTCGCCATGTTCGGAAAACTGTACTGCTAGCATGATTTGACCTGACTTTAATTGAAACTATTTTTATTACATTAAGAGACAAAAGCTTATGGTTAATGGCCGACTGCCAGACGAGCCATTGAGGTATTCAGCACCTCGGCAATGGAATATTGACCTAAATCCTGTTTAAGGGCGGAGAGTGATTGGGCAAAAATGGGATACAACGTTTGTTGAATGCTATTGGCAATAGGAATACAATCGGCTTTGTTATCGCGGTGGGCCAGCGCAAAAAAGTCGACCCGATCCCCTTCTACCGCCAGAAATACATCGAGCAATGAAATGTCGGCGGCTGCTTTACCGAGCTGGTAACCACCGGTTTTACCCCGGAGTGAGATAACTAAGCCAGCACTGCGCAACTGTCCCAGCAGCCGTCGGATAATGACCGGGTTTGTTTTCAGCACACCCGCGATTTCGTCGGAGGTGACACGCATTACGCCATTTTCGGCATAATTCACAAAGGAGATTATATGAGCCGTGGGTGCGCCCGCATTAGCCGGATAGGCCAGATAGGTCATAATGTGAATAGCCGTCAGGAAGTTGCCACTCATAATTCAGTGCTTATTGCCTAAGAAACTTATTGTAACAAAAAAAGTTTCAATTACTAAGCTTTATTAAGTCTTATTGTCACACTGAAGACCGCAAACACGTTCTTCCTATTCTCGTTATCCAATGCCCGAAAAGGCTGATGGTTTAAGTTTAATTTATCTGAACGCCGGTCGTTTGCACCTTTACACCCTTTCCCTTGTTGAGCTGCCAACTTTCCTTCGGGGCGTGCTTCCTGTCGACGGAGACTTGCCCACGCGGAGCGTTTTAGTTTTGTTTAGCTTTTAGCTGCTCTTGAGAAAGCATCCAAAACACGAACGATACACCTATACTTACCACAATTGAGCTTGTCAAGATGACCGAAACCTCGACAACGAACAGAGATAATCTTACTCCGCCTAAGCCTTTCAAAATAATGGGCGGATGATTAAAGGCATCAACCAATGTTTGCCAAGTACTGGATAGAATAAAACTGGCAAATACCACCGCAAATATGGATGTCATTTTGACTGTATATCTCAGGAATGTTGACTGTCTCATAGCCCATTACAGATTGTTAACATATGTCTTGCAAGGATATTACTTATGTCGCTCGTAGCCTGCCTTTTAAACCTAACTTGCTCAACTCAAGCGTTTCCACTGTCAGCCAGAACCCGGAAATTCGACACTAAATTTGCCTAATGAGACGTGCGGTCTGTCGCTGGTAACCCGCCCTTGACGCTCATTTTGGATAGGCCACCAACACCCATGAGGGTTGATGGGTGAAGAAGTAAGATAACTAAACACGAGCCGCTTCCAACCTTTACACCCTCATTTGGTTGGGCTGCTCGGCTTCACTGCGGGACGGGCTCCCTGTCGCCCGAAACCTTGGTTTTTAGTTTGGCGCAAAGTTGTTGGGGTCAATATAATTGAAAGCATCTTGAACTTCAACTACGTAGCGATACCTTCCTTTAACGGTTCTCTCTTTGGAATAGCCGGAGACATTTTTAAGCGACATTACTTTGCCATCATTAACTTTTCCATATTGTTCAGTTGAATCGACACGGTAAAACTTATGGCTCACATATAAATAGTTCTTATAATCAGTTACATGTGTTGTTAAGGTTACCGAGCTATCACGGCATACTGTTAAATAAACACTCTTATTCACTCGCGAAGCTATACTGTCACAAATTATCAATATCTTATTCGGCAGAGTTCTGTCTTGGGTAGAACGAAGCCCCAATGGGAAATTAAAGCACTGAGCGGTGTCTTTTACTCTAGAAGATTCGATAACGTCTTTTTTATGATTATTCACTTTTTCAAGCAATTCAATATACGTCGGAATAGCTGTCTGATTATTAGATTCTTGATTCAGTATTTCTAACATCTTCTCAGAAGTTGCTGGCTCATCAGAGAACACTGTAAATGATAATACCCAAATAAATAGTGGAACAGAGATTACCACTATTATTACAATCAAACACCCTTTTGCCATTCAATTTGAATCTTTATGCTGCCTAGTAAGCCGAATCATTTGTCTTCAGGATTCAGAAAGTACTCATTATGTTCCTATGTGGAGCGTTTGCACTGTCAGCCGCAACCCGGAAATGGAAACCTAAAGCCTGTTTGTCAAGACGTGCGGCTTGTCATATGGAGCTGGAAATGAAAGCCTAAAGTCTACCCTCTAGGGTGTTTCCAGTGTCGCCTACAACCCGAAAATGGAAGCTCATTTTGGACCCGCCACGCAACGCCAACAGGGGCTGATGGATGATGGTAAAACTACCCTGAACACAAGTCACTTCCACCTTTACACCCCTGTTTGGTTGGGCTGTCCCGCTTCCCTCGGGACGTGCTCCCTGTCGCCGGAACGGTGACAGCGCGGAGCGGACAACTACGCACCTAACCGCTTAAAGCCAAAGCGCGAAGCCCTCTACTACGTATCCTTTTTTTTCAGCCTAGCCTGTTGAGACGGTTGGTCTGTCGAAGGCGACCCGCCTAACTCGTTTTTAGCCTCTTTCTCGGGGCGCTTCCCCTGTCGCAGGTGACTCAAAAAGCGGCCTCATTTCGGCGTTTATGGTGTCGACCGCAACCCGCCCAACGAGCCAAACAGCCTGACTTTGGGACGTGCAGCCTGTCGCAATTAACCCGCCTTTGACTCCCATTTTGGTCGGTTCACCCAACGACCATGAGGGTTGATGGATGAGGAAACCACTCAAGACAACGAACAGAGTCTCAACTTTTACACCCTCATTTGGTTGGGCTGCAAAGCGTACCTCGGGACGAGCGTCCTGTCGAGGGGAAGCTACCCCACGCGGAGCGAAAGATTATTAAAACTTAAAGTGAGGCAATTTTTGCTACTTCCTCCTCTATAAATGAATTGTATTCATTAAAGAACTCCGTTTCTAATTGAGTCAAAATTTGTTGGCATATATATTCATCGGCGCTTTTATTCAACGTTTCATTATCGATCTGCCCCTGAACTCGAGTTTGGAACAACTTATGCTTTTTGATATGTTTCGTATTCTGTTCTACTGTTAACACAGCGTCCATCTTTATGAGATATAGGGCTTCTCCTTTGTAAAGTGAATGCGCTAATTTTTCGTAACTTCTTTCTCCAAATAACGATTCGTCCTTCCATTTCTCAAGTTTTTCCTCAATTTTCATGGTGCTTGTCTTTTTCAATTGTAAGATGAATATATTTCCGATCCTTGGTTGACGATTGTCCTGTCGCGAGGACGCTGACCTCGAAACCCAGACCTAACTAATTAATGCAATTCTGGTGTCGACCGAAACAGCCTAACGAGCAAAGAAGCCTGCCTGTCGAGCCGTGCGACTTGTCGCCCGAAAGCCGGACTTTGAAGCACATCTTGGCTGGTTCACCCAACGCCCGCGAGGGCTGATGGTGCAGCACACAAATCCACTGAACACGAACCACTCCCAACCTTTACTCCCTCGTTTGGTTGGGCTGCAAACCTTCCCTGGGCACGTGCTCCCTGTCCCCCGAAAGCCTGCCCACGAGGAGCGCACACAACAGATTAAAGCCCAGCATGAAGCCTTTCGCTACATTGCTGTTGAAACAATTGACCTTCAGCTCGCTACAGGCTTTAGGCCCTTTAGGTTGTTGCTAAAAGGTTTTCAACACCATAGAGTTCATATAACACTTCGTTGGAGTCCTCTGCCTCTAAGAATCTCCGTTTTTCGGCAGTGGAAAACTGATATATACCGAAATTTTTAAGATAATTTCTGCTAAGCGAAATGTATCCGGAAGCGTAGTCTTTAGTAGTGCTGCGAATGTATTTGAAAAATATTTCTGATTCCAATATTTTTTTAATCAAGATTAAATCTTCTAAATTTTCTGATACTATTGCTAAGCCATTGTAAAATAACATGTTCTGATCTTCACAAAGCACAAAAGATGGTTTTTCACAGATATGTGGGAAGAATAATTTGAATGCACGAACATTCATGGATTGCCTTCTGCCATAAGCATACCATGTCTCATACTCACGTTGTCCTTTATCTCTTTTTTGCAGTATTTCCCGTTTAGACAATAAATGATTGTATGCGAACGGATAGTCGGATCTCATTACTGCCTCAGGTATGATTGTTATGTGTTCATCATAGGGGAAAATAATTTTTTCTGTATTAATAGCAAGATCCTCTGGTGTCTTGACTTTGTTCGAATTTATAATATCACGACAAATAGATATTTCAACCTTTTTTTCCTGATCATTATCTATAAAATAGTGATATATAATATCTGACTTAATGGGTGTAAACTTATAAACATCATTCTTAAGAGTTGCTATACCATTTTTAGTCGTATAAAGTTCTTTGAATGGCCTGCCAGTCTGTTCAACTACGTCAATAAAACTTGCAATATCATCGTCATTTACAAGATTCCACCCATCATGATTATCAAGATTTTCATATTGATAAATGTGTAAATCCTGCAAAAAATTTATTTCATCGAGCTGAGAGCTATGAGTACGATTATACTGTATGTTACCAGGTAATTTGTCAAAGAAACAAATACATGTGTAGGTATTTCTGTCCTTGAAAACTTGTTCTCCACCGAAATTTAATAAAGTAAGATTAACCCGGTTCAAAGCGAAATACTCTCTTAATGCTCTTCCGTTAATACTTTTTGTAAAAGTATTAACTGTGATGAACCCCAATAGTCCAGCAGCATTGAGACACTCATAACCTATTTGAAAAAATGGTATGTATAGATCAGGATGGCCAGTGCGTGATACTTCCCATCGAGACATAAGCTCCATTGTTTCACGGTCCATGTTTCGTGAGCATACATATGGTGGATTTCCTACTATCAAATCGAACCCACCTTTTTCGGCTACTGTAGGGCAGGCTTCACGCCAATCAAATGCAAGTGTATTTGCAACAAATAAATTAAAGTTAAAGACTTCGGCATCTTCACCATTAATAAGAGCATAGATACTTAATAGTATTTTAGTACGCTCAATGCTATAGTCAGCGATATCAATACCGAAAATATTCTCTTCGAAAATCTGACTGAAACTTTTATTACAATGCCTCCTAAATTGTTGAGTAAGTGTTAACAAAAACCCACCACAGCCACACGAAAGATCAGTTGCAAGCAAATGCTCAGCACCCTCCGGAGTTCTCTGCCAAACATTTTCAACAATGTATTCTCTAATATTTCTTGGCGTATAAACAGCGCCATTAACAATTTTTTCAGATGGAGAAATAACGAATTCAAAAAGTTGAACTAGGTTTTCAAGATCAAATTTCTCAGTTTCAGCAAGTATAATTGTTAAAAAATTGATCATTTGCTCATGTCCTTCTTCTGCATCGGAGATAAGAAGATCTTTAAGAAACATATTGTGACGAACCTGCAAACAGTTGGCTTTAACAAATGCGGACACAATAAGTTTGTTTACTTCACGAGTATCCTTAAGATTACTATTCTGCAAAAACTTGAATACATTCTTCATTATCCCACGATTCACTGATGTGCACTCAAATACTTTAAATATGAACGAAGCTCTACGCCCAATTCACTGTGAATACCCTGTAGGTCTGCCTTTAATTGTGCGTTTTTGGGATCATTTATTGCAGCTTCAAGTTTCTCCATGCGATCATTTATATTGTCAAGCATCCAAACGATCTGGTAACGTTGTAAATACAGTTTCAGTTGTTTATACATATATTGAGCAGAAGAGGAATTTTTATTAGCGACAATATTACCAGTTGCATCTCTTGAGAAGTGCAGATTGAAGTCAACATTGCAAGGGTCTATATAGTCCGTTTCGTCATTAGATTTAAGTATATTGACATAGGAGCAACAATATACCAAGTTAGAGTAATCTGTTTTTAGATTTGGTTTCGCAGGATATTTTTTCCACGGAATAAAATGATCAATATGAAAATTACCAGCTCCTCCAAACCAGCAATCAGAAGAATCTGTATAGCCACATCTGTTTTGAAAATCTTTTGCCAAATCGAGTTTAAACAACCGGTAACTTTTGTAAGTTTTTGTGCAAGTTCGTTTAGGGTGGTGATTTCTAAAATTATTTGCCATCTCCACTATTAATTTTATTTAACATTTCATCCATCTTCGATAAAACTTGACTTAAGCGCTGAGTATTTGACAATTGTTTAAACTCTGAAGGGACTATACTTTTCTTATCGATACTTTTTTCTAGAAAATCATCTAATTCGATTAATTCTTTTTCGTCTATGATATCTGCACCCCCTTCTTCACGCAATTTAATTAACTCCGTCAAACGTGACTCTTTTTCTTCAATGCGCGTCCGATAGTGATTAATCTGTTTTTTTACACGTTCCAAAAATGAAGCCCTAGCTTTCGTCTGCTTTTCAGAGTCAGCATGAAGAATATTTTTAATATAAACAATATTAACGTCATCGCTTTGATTAATAGCTTGATCGTCGAACGAGGTTAGAATAAAGCATGGAAAATCTTGTCTTAACTCTGTGAACGCTTGAACAAGCGCCGATCCGTTGTAAGGAACATTGTACTTAATGTCGACTTTAGCTTCATTAAGCATAAAATCGGTGATTAGTGCATCAGGAGAGTGTTTGACCACTAAGTCGAGCATTTCATCCAATTCTGGAAGCGGGAGTTCCGTGATAACTTCAAATTCCGCATTGAGAGGTGATGCTTCCACATAATCAAGAAAATGTTCGAACACATCCTCTTCCTCATCAACAAATAGTATCTTATACATCTACTTCTTCTTGAATTTTAGTGGGAATGATATCCTAATACCAAACCCTTCTTGCGGAAATAACAAACGAACGCCACCATCATTTTCTTCAACTATCGATTTGACCAACCACATCCCAAGGCCAGTACCTGTTTCCTCGCCTGTGTGTTCGTCTCGCTTCGTTGTATACATTTCTTCGAATATCCGTTCTGGTTGGGTAATATCTGGAGATAGCCCCGGCCCGTTGTCGTAATATTCAACAATAACTTCTTTTGAAGTTTCAAAGGCTTTTAATGTAATCAAACGAGCCCTATTAGCTGTTGCAATATTGAACGCATCGATCGAATTGATTAACAGATTATTGAAAATGCTATCAAAATCTATTTCAAAAACTCGCATCTCCAGATTATCGATCGCAGTAGTATCCATCTGGATACCCCGGTAATTGAACACCGTCGACCAATCATTCTTTAGATCATTGAAGTATGTTACAAAAAACAGTTGTTTTCGCTTTCGTTTATCTTTTCGTGCTACGCCAAGAGAGAAGTTCAACCAGTTTTGCATTTTTGCATCCTGTTTTTTGAACTTTTCTAACTGAGCAAACGGATTTTTGCGATCAGAAACACCTTCAAAATCCTGTTCTGGCAATCGCTCTAATAAAAGATTTCGGAGTTTATCGACACGGGAACTTAAAACATCATTTAGTTTACTCAAATCGTGGCTGAATGAGGCTAAGACAATCCCACTACTTGCTAGACCACGTAGCAGCTTTTGTTCTTCCTTGAGTTTTTCGATCTCCTCTTCTTTACGCTCAATCTCTCCTGCTAATATTTCTTTTTCCGCATCAACAGCGACAGGCTCTTGTTGTTGAGGACCACCCGCAGGCGTAGGCTGTTTATTTGCTCCAGAATTTGCAGCACGTTCTTTTTTTGCTCTGCTGGCTGCTAGTATTCGCTTGGCCAGTTCCTCTGCTTTCTTTCTGTCACGCTCAGGACCGAACTTCACATTGTCATAGGCTGCCATTTCTCGGGCAATATTTGCCCGGTCAATTTCAAAAACATTAATGACTGCTGCCAGTAATTGTTTGAATATCTGGAATGTTTTGTTTTCCTGTAGACCTTCGCGGCTAGACTTATCTTCAAAGTTAACATTGGTAAGTCGGGAGATTTTTACAGCACCCGCTACGTTTTCAGGCTCGACTCGATAACCGCCCTCCTCCTTTGCTATACCAGCAGGGCTGGCAGATTTTCGGTTGCCGAGGCCAAGCCAATCAAAGGCAACATCCTTGGTCTCACCGTAAGGGCGAACTCTGAAATTATCTCGAAATAGTTTTATACCACCGAATTTGTCCAGCCAATCACGACGCTGATTTGATTGAAAGCGACGATAGAAAAAACGATTTGCATCCGGCGAAGAGGTAGTTCTTTTCAAGAAATAAAAACTGAAATCAAATAAGCCAATGTCAGCAAAAACATTATCTTGGTCTTTTGCAGAAAAACCCGGTATTAACTTAGAGAAAGTGGTATCACGTACCCATTCGCCTTTAACAAAATCCTCTTTTCGATATGGAAACACCTTCATTGCCTCCCTGTTAAATAGTTCGGGATCAATAAGGTCTACATCGTACTCCCTACGAAAGACTGTAATCTTCACATTTTGCTTGTCATCAGCGGTGGCTTGTACCTTGTAATCATAATCATCGCAAATTGAACCTAAAACTTCCCCATACTTATTCGGGTCAGCTGCGCTAAATACATAAATTTCAAATCCACCACTTTCTTTTGGAGGAACTAAAACTTCCAAATCCGAATAGACTTGTTGCACAAAATAATCTTCCCAGTTTTCACGGAGGTCAGATATTTTTAAGATCGTCCCAAAATCAAAACTTTTATCACCGTTGATTTTAGAAAAGTCAATAGGGGGACGGATATCATTGAGTTCTTCTTTCAAAGAAGTTGAATACAAACCTGTTAGTTCTGCGTTAACCGTATCTATAGTTTTGAATGCACCTTCGAAATCTTCCCAATTAACCACCCATTGATATCCACTAAAGCCAGTAAGGTTATCTTCTTCATCAACATCCGGTAAATGATTGTCCGGATTAAAGATGGTCGTCATTTCACATTTATTACCAAGTTTATCTAAAGCAAATCGTCCAATACCTTTAGCACCTGCTTTAACACGCCCATTTTTGGTAAAAACATTATTTGCTTTATTATCAGTACCTATCGTCATCCAATGATCTCTGATGATCTTCTGGGTCATGCCTTCGCCACAATCAATGATATATAAAGTGGCTAGTTTAGCGAGGTGCTTTCTCAATTCGGAACGTACCTCATCATTCAGCTCTAATTTGATATAATAATCCTCCTCCCGTTTTTCATATACCTGCAAGAGTAGGGCTTCGGGCACTTCCATTAAAACCAACTCATCATAACGGGCTTGGTTTATTTCCTGTAAAAGACTGGAATACCTGTTATCAAAATATACAATACTTACTGCACTATCGGCATCGTAACCGTTTTTGACCAACTCAATGATCGCTCCTTTTGAAGTCGCAATATTTTCGCGCCCAATAAGCCTCGCAGTTCTCGCAGAGACTTTAAAAGGCACTTTATTACGTACAGGTTGAAGGACTTCCATCTGTTATTCTTGGTTTGAGCGACACTTCCACACAAATGTATTGAATCTACACATTTATTCACTTGTTACCATGGTCCTGTTGAGGAATTGAAAAAGGATGATAGTCGGCCAGTTTCGTATTGACCAAGAAACAAAGTGATGGCTACGTAGTGGCAACCCCTAATCTACTGATAGTGGGCAACAGTATCGCTTAGCGTGAAGCCTTTTGCGCGTTGTTGTGGGGCATTCGCCCTATCGCACGCTACTTTGTCAACCCGTTTTTGGCTTGCCCAACTCGGCGATTCTTGTGTCAACTGAAACCTGACTAACGAACCCAAAAGCTGCCCTGTCGGCACGCGCACCTTGTCACATGCGATCCGGCATATGAACTTTTTATATCTGTCTAGCGCACCCAACGACCCCGAAGGCTGATGGTGAACGAGCAAATAGACTAAGCAAACGCCGTTTCCACCTTTACACCCTCGTTTGGCTAGGCTGCCCCAACTCTACTTCGGGACGAGCGTCCTGTCGACGGGAAAGTAACCCGCGCGGAGATGACTATTTTTTAACTACGGTCTATTTTACCTGTCGTAATGCAGCAAATTCCTATTCTTTCGATATTCTCCAATCTGTTCGGCCCAACTACCTGAAATGTCGAGTAACTGAAAAGACAGTTGTCTTAAAGATACAGGGGTGAAAAAGGAGTTTTCCTTACCCAAATCTCTGTTCACAAACTCTAAAATATTACCATGACATATATTGTTTCTTTGCCGAACTAGCTCAACATCAATTCTATTAGGTTTTTGACTCTCTAGTTTTTGATCGAATTCTTCTTCTTCAGGGAAGGCCAAACAATTAGTTGGCATACCAATGTCTCTTGCTCCCTTTATTAGATTGTTACTTAACACTTTATATGGTGATAATTCAATAAGCTCGCCAGTGGGATTGTTGACTTGGTCAACTGTGATTCTTAGGCTTGCCTCAATACCATTTAATAAGGATGAGACGGCAGGTACGTATAAACCATTCATTAAAGCATCAATTCCTTGGACAAAAAACCAATGAAATTCGGCCGCGCATAACCTCTCGAAGAAAAAATTTCTCAGTGGTGCCCACTCAGTTGCAATTGAAAAATGTCGTTCGATATGTTCCGCATGATTAGACGTAAATTCTTGGTAATTGGGCTTCGTAAGGTAAAAATGATTCCTGACAATTTCCCATCTGCTGGTAGGTGATAAATTTTTAAAGCTATCTGTAGCCATAATTCAATGTTTACGAAACTTATTACTGACTAGCGCGAAACCCCACGCGTTAGCTTTCCACCTTTTCGAGCCATCCCACCGCAAAAGTACCTTGTGTCGACCGAACCGATACGCGCCTGTCAACGCCCGAGTGTCTCGTGTCGCCCGCAACCTAGCCCTCCAGAAAACGCTGACCTGTCCTTAAGCTTGGCCTATCGACCGACGCTTGAGTAGAAGCCTCAAAAGCCCGTCTGTTGAGCCGTGACCCCTGTCGCACGCAAGCCCACCACTACGTTGTTTTTCTGCTTGTTGCATCACCCAACGACCATGAGGGTTGATGGATGATGAAATAACTCAAGATAACAAACGTAACGTCAACCTTTACACCCTCATTGGGTTGGGCTGCCAAGCATCTTCACAGGCGAGCATCCTGTCGCCAGAAACCGCCCCAATGAGCTAAACCTTCTCTAATTGTGTGTAAAACCAATAAAAGCGCCAGTAATCCCCATTCTCAACTTCAACATGATAAACCAAATCATCAATTTTTGAGTGAGAGTGAGTGTTGATTTGCAACACTTTTCTAAGTTTGTCCGGCTTCTTCTTTAATCGAACATATTCGCCAAAGTCAAAAAGAGGCTGTTCCCCTATCGGGTGGAACGCTTCATTGAGCACTCTGAACTCGCCAAAATAATCTTTAATGGTGAGATATTTACTGGCTACGTTGTAGTTCTCGCATAGAAAGACCGCACGCCAAAACCTATGAGGATGACGCTTTTTGTTTTCCTCCACTTCTGTTAAGTCTTCCGGGTGAATACTTTGAGTGTCGTAGTTTAATCCTACTCCCAAGACTCCCCAAACCCTTTTTTCATTCATTTTTTTTCTAAAAGCGACCTTCAACAGGCGTTTCCTTTGTCACACGCTACGTGGCAAATGTACTTTTTGACTTGTCCAATTGGAGCAATTCTCGTGTCGACCGAAGCTGACCTATGAGCCAAAGCGTCCTGTCTCAGACCGTATCGCCTGTCGCACACAAGCCGACCACTATGCTATTGGCTGTTGTGATCACCCAACGCCCCCGAGGGCTGATGGTGCTCAAATTAGCTCACTTCAGCACGTTACTTGCACCTTTACACCCTCGTTTGGTTGGGCTGCAACGCTCCTTCGGGACGTGCTCCCTGTCGACCGAAAGCGACCCCACGCGGAGCGGGCAAAACGCACAATCCGCTTTCCAGGCCCGAGCGAAACCTTTCCGCTACGTTGTTTCACACGTCCTAGTCAAGATGCTTGGCCTGTCGAACGCTACGTCCTATTCGCTTTTAGTTTGCCAACCGGGACGTTGCTCGTGTCAGACCCAACCCAGGCTCCGTTTCACTTCGGGGCGGTTGCCCTATCGACGCTACGTAGCAAACGAGTTCAAAAGATGGCCTGTCGGGGCGCTTCTCGTGTCGACCAAAACCGAATAACGGGCCGAAGCCTACCCAGCCGGGGCGTTCCCTCTGTCGCCGGAGAGACCGAAATCGAGACCTAAAGTCGGCATGTCACTACGTATCTCGTGTCGACCGAGCCCGGCAAACACGCCTTTTCTGCTTGGCCGGAACACCCAACGACCACAGGGGTTGATGGGGATTAGACGACTTGCCTCAACAAAAGCCACTTGAACCTTTACACCCCTGTTTGGTTGGGTTGCAAACCCTCCTGCGGGACGTGCATCTTGTCGCCGGAAGCCCGCCCACGCGGAGCGGACAACAACGCACAATCCGATTTCTATACCGACGGGCGAAGCTGATCAACGCACCTCATCCGCTTTGCCCAACCACCCTTGTGGGCGGTTGGCTTGTCGACCGTAACCCGACCACGCCGGTCAAAGTAAACCACTGGGGCGGCTGGCCTGTCGACCGGAAGCTACCCAACGAGCCCAAAAGCTGTCTGTCGGGGCGGCTCCCCTGTCGCAGGTAACCCGCCTTACACGCCCATTATGTTCCCGCCACCCGCCACCCACAGGGGTTGATGGTGAGGGCGGAAGTTTACTGAACACAAACCACTTGCACCTTTACACCCCTGTTTGGTTGGGCTGCCAAGCCTCCTTCGGGACGCGCTTCCTGTCACAAGTAGCCTACCCACGCGGAGCGAGCAACACACACAACCGCTTGTACACCAAGTGCGAAGCCCAACAAACGCACCGAATCCGCTTTGGCCGAGCCGAAAAACGAGCGCGTTTCCGCTGTCGCAAGGTAGCTGCCCAACCTGTCAAAGCCCAAATTGGGGGTGGTTGGCCTGTCAACGGGAGCCGACCAACGAGTAAAAAACCGCCCTGTTTCGGGACGTGTGGCCTGTCGCCGAGACGCTGGCACACGAACACTTTATGCCTCTGTTCACCCAACGCCAACAGGGGTTGATGGAGAGCGAGTTACGCCACTGAACACGAACCGCCTAAACCTTTACACCCCTGTTTGGTTGGGCTGTCGGCCCGCCGACGGGACGCGAGTCCTGTCGCAGGAAGCCTACCTACGCCGAGCGAACCACAACGCACAAATCCGATTTGTTATCTGAACTTATACTGTTTGTTCAGCATATCCTTCAAGACCAGTGTAAAAGTCCAGTTCAACTCCTCCTTGCCCAAAAACCGTAGGTTACCATGCCGTTTAATTGCGTTTCGGAGTGCCTTGAAATTGTAAAAATTATTTTCGACAATTGGATACACATCGCCGTTAGCACAATATAAAACAACTTGTTCGAGGGTATCAAATCGTCTTTTAAGGGTTCCTGTGCTGAATCCCTTTAATGAATGAGCAGGAATAATCTTCCTTCGCCTAGTGAGTAAGTCGATGACTTCAATGCCATGCTCTAATAAAGTAAAATTAAACCGCTCAGTTATCAAGGAGCGCGCCAATAAACTACTAACCAAAATTGTCAGTAAATAGGCAAATCCTATATATAGTGCTGCGCCTAAAGAAAAATCGAGCGTAGGAAAGTACGTTAATAATTTACAGAAAAGACATATAAAAAAGATGAGCATAGTCATTCTAAACAGTAGCATGTAATATCTATACCGTCCTTCCATAAACTGATTATACTATCCCAATTAAGTCGTTGTTGCTGTGTCGCAGGCTAGGTAAAAACTTACTTTTTTGACTACTTACGGGGCGCTTCTTGTGTCGACGGAAGCTGCCCAGTGAGCCGAAACCGCCCTGTCACGGGACAAGCTTACTGTCGCACGCAAACCCATAAACGAGCACTGCTTTTGGCGGTTCACCCAACGACCACAGGTGTTGATGGTGATTAGACTACTTACCTGAACACGAGTCACTTGCACCTTTACACACCTGTTTGGTTGGGCTGCTCCGCTTTCCTTTGGGACTTGCTTCCTGTCACCGAGACGGGGGAATTTAAGGAGCTACTCGCTTCCGAGTTGGTAGCTTGGCTGTTTTCAGCATTTCATTGGCTTTGGCCAATTTCTCTGGAAAGAGCACTTTGTCGCGATACTGCTCCAGCGAGGGGTCAATTCGCACAATAGGGGCTTTGCTGTTATTGAGTTCCTGAACTGTTCTCATAATGGTTAAAGTTAAACAAATTTTCGTTGAGCTAAAAAACCCGTGTATTCCTTACCAACCTCAAATACGTAGAATTCGTCTCCAATCTGACCATAAAGTTCAAAGTCCTGCATCATTTCCTCATAGAACCGAGTGATGCCCATTCGGTATAATCTGGTTCGCGCTTTCGTGCTACCGGTAGCATAGACGAATGCAGCAGGGTGCTTGTCGAAGAAAGCATATAAAGCAGCAACGACGGTAGCCAATACTTTATCGGTATCACCATTGTTGGAAATGGCGAAATCATCAATTTCTCCCGTACCTGCATTCTTATCGCCAAAGGCAAGGTTATATACGTCGGGCTGATTCGTTTCTTGGAACAGAATAAGTTTACGGATAAGGCCATTTGGACCTTCGCTCACGAACTCGAAGACGGTCAGGCTACTTTCCGCTTTGAGCGCATATTTTTCAATCTTCATACTGGATAAAGGTAGGAAAGAAGCGTTGTTCTCGCATACCTAACTCTGGAATTTGTCAAAGTGTACCTTATGGAGGCAGATGGCTTGTCGGCGGAAAGGTGGAAATTAGCTTTTTCAATTAAACTAACCGGGGCGCATCTTGTGTCGACCGGAGCTGACTAACGAGCCCAAAAGCTACCCTGTTAAGACGAGCGGCCTGTCGCCGGAACGATAGCACACGAACACTTTATGCCTCTGTTCACCCAACGCCAACGGGTGTTGATGGTGGGCTCAAAACTTTACTGAACAAACGTACTTTCGACCTTTACACACCCGTTTGGTTGGGCTGAAAACCTTCCTCACCGGCGAGCATCCTGTCGACGGAAAACTACCCCACGCGAAGCGCAAAAGCTGGCTTTATACCGACGCCCAATTTGGGTAATCAAAATGGTGCCATTCATGTCTACATCCAGCCTTGCAATAAACAACACGACGATAACTATCAGCTTGCCCAAACACAAACAAAACAACTGTAAACGACTTGAATAACTCGCTGTCGGGCAATTGCTTTAGTTTAGTCGCTGCGTTAGCTAGACTGTTTTTAAGCATAATCACCACAGGTGTCATGGTCGGTTAATGGGCGCGTTGGTTACAGCCTGTTGAATTAATTCTGAGCTGGGATGTGCCTGAATTAACAAGAAAATGGCTTTTCGTAATGCTTGCCGTTGCTCATCGAGGTTCAGTTTGGTGAACCAAGTCTGGCATGTCTCCAAACTGCTAACTCCTTGCGCGTAGCTATTGAAAAGTATTTCCTGAAAATCCATCCCTAAATCTATTTGGCTTATTTGTCGGTCACAACCCGGAAATGTAAACCCAAACCTGTCCAACCGGGGCGTTTGACCTGTCAACCGAAACCCGCTGAACGAACAAAAACTTAACCTCTGCGGCCTGCTTCCTGTCGCCCGTGACCCGGAAATGGGAGCACTTTATGGACTTGCACCCAACGACCCAGAGGGCTGATGGTGGGCGAGTTATTCGACTGAAGGAACGTACCTGAACCTTTACACACTCATTTGGTTGGGTTGCTAACCCTCCTTCGGGACGTGCTTCCTGTCGCCGGAGCGGTGACTGCGATGATTAAAACTATACCTTTATTGGAACATGCAAACACCCATAAAAGAGCGCACAGCAAGTGCCAAAAATTAAACCTGTTGCCATTAGAATGACAATTACTTTGACCACAATGTGTTCTTTTTGAAACTGAGTCCGGTAATAATCTGACCTGCGAAAGGCAATGAAACTTGTCAGCCCTACACCAACTACGAGTAGTAAAAACATTGCCATCATAAATTCAATGGCTCCAGTGGGTGGCCCTCCTGTCAGAAATATCATTCCAATTTTACTAGACTTTGATTCGTATAGTTGACTAATTCAGGCGTTCATTGTGTCAACCGAAAGCCCGAAATGCAAGCTCAAACTTGACTGACCGGAACGTTTCTCGTGTCGCATGGAAGCTGGCAAACGAGATAAAGCTACCTTGTCAGGAGACGTTCGCCTTGTCGCACGAGGCTCACAAATACGCCCAGTTTTGGCTGGCGCACCCAACGCCAACGGGTGTTGATGGGCAAAAAGCTTGACTGAACGCATGTACCTGAACCTTTACACACCCGTTTGGTTGGGCTGAAAAGCTTCCTTGGGGACGTGCTGCCTGTCGCCGAGAAGCTACCTACGCGGAGCGAAACGCTACGTTATCAAATTATAAGTACAACTTACAAGCGACCAAATAAAGACAATTAACAAGCCTGCATTCCTAAAGCTCGATGACAGCTTTTGCAGTTTGGGATAGCGAGGCCTGGTATAGAAATCTATTCTTCGCCAAGTAAGTATGTTTTTTAAGCCCGCAACAATCATGCTGAATCCTAAACAACTTACGCCTACTCCGATACTGATCGCATCTACTCCGTGTAAGTGAAAAGCCCGACCACCAGGTCGAAATAATACGATAAGATCATCTTTTAAAACTCCAAAAATTGGATAAATCAAAAAGAGCAATCCGAAGAATAGGTAAAGGCCACTACTAAAATAATTGCTGCGTTCAGGTACTTCTGGTATCATAAAGCCGGTTTTAATTTTAACAAGTTAACCTATTCAGGCGGTTAGTCTGTCGCCGAGACTCTAGCCCGCAAACCAAAACCTGACCTGTCGGGGCGTCTCTCGTGTCACAAGCAACCCGCCGAACGAGCAAAAAGCTTGACCTATGAGCCGCGCTCTCTGTCGCACGGAACCCGCCCTGCAAGCACTTTATGGCTATGCACCCAACATAATATTGTACGCAACATCGCGGAACTAAAACAGGCTGATAGTCAATGAGTATTAGTTCCGCGCTCTGGGAAATTATGTGGTTAAACAAACACGCTGTTAGGCAATGCAAAAAAGCGAATAGTTTACTTACCTCCAAACTATTTGATGTATTATTGTTTGATGAAGGCGACTCCAGTTAACCCAGCTCAGATAATTCGTAAATGGGATATCGATGGCTTTCCCACTTATTTTTTTGGGGCCGACAAGAACCTCTATCGGATTGATACACGCGGACAATATGTCATTAATCGACGTCAGATGAAACGATATACCTTTGGCTATACGCTTAAAAGCCGTTTTTACAGTCTCTCTCAACTCCGTCCACTGCTCCGGCGACATATCCTTACAAATCATCCAACGGACTTTTGATGGCGCTGATCTTGTTGGATGTTACGTGCGTGTAGCGCATGGTAGTCAGGATGCTGGTATGGCCCAATAACGCCTGAATGTACCGAATGTCGGTGCCTGCTTCGAGCAAGTGCGTGGCGAAACTGTGCCGGAGTGTATGAATACCCCCACGCTTGCGGATGCCCGCAAATCGGACGGTTTCACTATAAACCTGTTGGATGGTGCGATTGGCAAGAGGCTCGCTGGTCTCAGCATTTTCAAACAGATACGTTTTAGGTTGATACACTCGCAAATAATCATAGAGATAGTGCTGAAGCTTCTCCGAGAGCATCACCACGCGGTCTTTTCTTCCTTTTCCAGCTTTCACGGTAATGATGGCACGCTCTCGGTCAATGTCGCGGAGCCGCAACCGGGCTATTTCGCTAAGACGAAGACCCGTGGCATACACTACCTGAAACAGGGTTCGATACTTTAAGCTGGTCGTGGCGCTGAAGATGGCTTTTACTTCTGACAAGCTGTATACGGATGGTGTAGTTTCGGGGTTTCGGGGCAGGTCAATGGCAAAAAACTCCTTGTCGCGTTGTAAAACTTTTTCCTGATAGAACTTAAAGGCGTTGATGTGAACGTTGAGTGTGGCGCTACTGAGTCGTTTCTTGTTAACCAGAAAAAGCAGGTATTTTTGATAAGCAGCCCTGGTTAGCTCATCGAGCGACTGGGGATGGCTATGGCGTATGAGGGCAATCAGCGCCTGCCTGTAATTTTTGAATGTCTTTTGGCTATAATTCTGAATACGCATTACCTCGTACAAAGCGAGTATGACCGTATGCTGGTCATACTCGCTGGCGGGCGGGACGTAGCGAAACGCTTTCCGGATCAACCCTTTGCCGGCGGGTGGCCAGGCGGGATTAGTGGCCTGTTCGACCTCGGTTGCCCGGATGGATGGTTTGTAGAGCCGCACCACCGCTTCGTCGAACCGACAATACGCTTTCCCAAATAACTGACCGATTTGTACGATGGCCTGGCGGGTATTGGGCACGAGCCAGCACCGACGGAAATAACTCCAGCGCCGACCCGGAATCTGTCGAACAAGATCGTTGCCGATGGGATCTTCGGCAAAGGAAATGGTCAACAAACTGGCGTCTTTCTCATCGATGCGAATGGTGATCATCAGGACTAAATTTATTGCTTTGTATAAAGCTGTATCTGTTTGGTTCGGGTGCTGATGCCTACCGCCAGATAGGTCGGCTTGGCCTGTAGCACATGCCTGCCCGACAACACCAACCGGTTGAATCGCCGAACCCAGGCATCCACATCCTCAGGTCTGTAATACTTTACATTCCCAAACGAACTGGTCGCTTTTAGCCCAAACGATTCCCGGAGCCGTTCGAAGGCAATGGGGGTAATGTTATACTTCAGGCAAATCAATTGCTTGCTTAGACTACCCAACGTCGATTTGGTTTTCTGTGGTTTGTTCAGCGGGGGGTTGAGCCGGGCAATAGCGCCCTGTTGCAGCCGATCCAGGTCACATTCGTCACATTGGAAGAACCGAAACCGGACGAAATCTAGACCCGTCACCTTGTGTTCCCGTAGCCGGGCCTGAAGGTTTGTCGTCTGTCCTATATACACAACTTCATTCCTGGCATCGATCAAATAATAGATGCATGGCTGGGGCAGAACTAGCGTCGAGCTATCCATAATTTGCCCTAAATCGAGGTGATTTTCTGGTCTTTTTTCGGCGTTTTTCATGTATTAAATATACAACAAACAATACTTATATACAACAAAAAATACATATATTTTTTACCTTTGTTTTATGGCTGGACGACGAGAAAAAAAGACCAATATTCAGGGAAAATGGCTCAAGGAAGCGCTGGCCGCACAGGAGGTGTCGGTCTATCGATTGGCGAAAGAAATGGGGTATAGCCGGGAAAAATTCTACCGGCACATTGGCAATAAAACCTATCTCAGCAGCGAGTCGCTTGCCGAGATAGCCACTAAATTTCCAACCATGAATATGCGCTATGTGCTCACGGGCGAAGGCACGCCAACGATGCCTAAATGAAGGTATCCAGCACTTTTTAGGTGACTGCGTGCTGTCGGTTACTTATAACCGACTCGTGAGGTTTCTCAAAACCTCGTTTCATGAATTCGGTTTTGAGAAACCTTACGTGTCAGATTCTTAAATCTGACAGCACGGCACATAGGCACACAAATTAGGTGTGCTGGAAAGTCAGGAGCAGTCCATCTTAACTACAATTCAAACGTTATTCCCTGGGCCAGCGGCATCGTGGTCCCGTAGTTGATGGTGTTGGTTTGTCGGCGCATGTAGGCTTTCCAGGCATCGGAGCCCGATTCACGACCGCCCCCCGTTTCTTTTTCACCCCCGAAAGCCCCACCAATTTCGGCACCCGATGTACCAATGTTCACGTTGGCAATGCCGCAATCCGACCCGGTCGCGGACAGAAACCGTTCCGCTTCGCGCATGTTTAGGGTAAAAATGGCGGATGATAACCCCTGCGGCACGTCATTTTGCTGCCTGATGGCGTCTTCTAAGGTTGTGTATTTCAATAAATAAAGAATGGGCGCGAAGGTTTCCCGTTGCACAACCGGCCATTGATTTTCAGCTTCGGCAATGCATGGGCGCACATAACAGCCTGATTCAAAGCCTAAACCTTCAACCAAACCTGGCTCTACAACGAACTTCCCGCCCGACTCCAGAATTTCCTTAACCGCCATCTGATACGCATGTACGGCAGCCTGGTCGATAACCGGGCCCACATGAAACGATTCATCTAACGGGCTGCCTATACGCAACTGCGCATACGCATTCTTGAGTCGGCTTTTTACATCGTCGTAAATGCGCTCCTGCACAATGACCCGGCGGGTGCTTGTACACCGTTGTCCGGCCGTACCAACGGCACCAAACACAATGGCCGGAATCGCTAGATCAAGATCAGCATGTTCCGAAACGATGATCGCATTATTACCTCCCAATTCAAGCAGGCTTTTGCCCAGCCGTCCGGCTACGGCTTCGGCGACAGCCTTCCCCATGCGGGTGCTGCCCGTTGCCGACACCAGCGCTACCCTCGGATCACGGGCCAGCCACTCGCCAGCGTCGCGTCCACCGGTTATCAGGCAGGATACGCCCTCGGGGACATCATTGTTTCGGAGCACGTCGCCAATAATCTGCTGACAGGCCAGAGCCGTGAGTGGTGTTTTTTCCGATGGCTTCCAGATGCAGACGTCGCCACAAACCCAGGCCAGCATGGCGTTCCAGGACCAGACAGCGACTGGAAAATTAAAGGCCGAGATAATGCCGACGACACCTAACGGATGCCACTGTTCCAGCATTCGGTGAGCGGGGCGTTCGGAATGCATCGAGAGGCCATACAGCTGCCGCGACTGCCCAACGGCAAAATCGCAGATGTCAATGATTTCCTGGACTTCCCCCAAGCCCTCCTGCAGGGACTTACCCATTTCGTAGCTGACCAGGGTGCCGAGTTCCCGTTTATAGCGCCGAAACTGCTCAGCCATCTGCCGGACGATTTCGCCCCGTCGGGGTGCCGGAACCAATCGCCACTCCGCAAAAGCGACCTGGGCAGTTTCAACCACCTGATCATAATCGGCCCGGGTCGATGTGGTCACGCGGGCGATCAGTTGGCCATCGGCCGGAGAATACGAGTCAATTGTTTTTCTGGGTTGCTCCGTTGAGGCATCAGTCGTATGCCAGAAGTGTTGCCCGGTGCTGGTACCGGGCTTAATGGGCTGGGTGGGTGCTGGAAGAATGGACTGCATAGATCAGGTCTTGTGGTTTGTTGAGACGATGGCAAATCTACCCGCCTTTACCCAAACAATAGACACTAGTGAACAAACTTTTTGCCTATAACTCCGTTGCAATAGGATGAATCCTGTATTCACTTTGACCAGACAACGTTATGAAAATCAACCATCCTTTAAGCCTCTTAGCGTTAGGAACAACGCTGCTGGCAACGCCCAGCTGGAGCCAGACGACACCCACCGGAACAGCTACGTCGACAACGTATCCGCAGGGAGCTATTACGACCGATTCAACGTCGGCTAAGTCATCGCGTGAACAAAAACGAGCCATGAAACGCAACCGGAAGATGACCAATCAGGCGTCGAACAACGTAGGCACCACCACAAACACGTCGCCACAAGACGCCAACTATCGGAAAAGTTCAGCCAGCGTGGGCACTGCCGTTAATAACAGCAACACGACAAACTACAATAGCAACAACGTTACAAACGCCCCAACCGGCGCCGGGAGCAACCCAAACGCCATGACAGCACCCACCCCCGCTGATCAGGTGAGTAATGGACAAAGTAATAGTGCCGCCCGTAGCTCATCGAGTAGTGCCGGGAGCGCTTATTCTCCTAACACCGGGGCGACCGATTCAAATGCCGGAGCAGCAGAAGCGGTATCAGGCATGAAAAACAGCAAAGAACCAGCCGTAAAAGCGGGGAGCACCGTTCGCAATACGAGCATCGGCGATTTTGTTTCCTCGTCACCGAATTACGTAACCCTGCAAAATGCCTTGCAAACGGCCGATATGTGGGAAACCTTGAAAGGCGGTGGCCCCTATACGCTTTTTGCCCCAACCAATGCAGCGTTCAAAAAACTGTCGTCAGCCGCTCAGGGGGCTTTGCTAGATGGCAGCAATCGGGCGGCCCTGAAACAATTGCTGGCCTATCATGTGGTGAGTGGCATGTTGAGCACAGATGAGCTCAGTAAGCAAGTTAAAGCGGGCAACGGCAAAGCGCAGTTAAAAACCTTATCAGGTGCTACATTGACCATTCAGGAATCGAACGGTCACCTGACACTCACCGACGAGCAGGGCAATACAGCAACCGTCGACGGCATGGATAATCGTCAGTCGAATGGTGTTGTTTACGGCATTACTAGTGTGCTGATGCCCAAGTCAGGGGTAGATGCTTTTCGGTAAGCCGGGAAGGAAGTCTATAAGATAAAGTAAATTTAAGGGCGTAATGCATTTTATTAGTGCGTTACGCCCTACCCTTTTCTAGAGTGAAGGCGTATAGACAATAGCGAAGCTAGGTTACTTTTTCGTAAGCCTTTCACATTATCAGGTTCGAAACAGTTCATTTTTTGAAATTCTCTATATATTTGGCTCCTTTAACACCCACCTCGTGAAACGCCAGTCTTCTTTAGTTTCAGAAAGTGTCCTGATTGACAAGCTTGCCCAGCGTGATCAGCAGGCATTTCAATGGCTCTACGACCAATATTCGCCTGCTCTGTATGGTGTTGTGCTACGCATTGTGCGCGACGACGAGCAGGCAGCTGACCTCCTACAGGATATCTTCGTTAAAATCTGGAAAAACCTGGATGCGTACGACGCCAGCAAGGGCCGTTTATTCACCTGGATGCTCAATGTTGCCCGGAATACGGCGATCGATTCGCTGCGTTCCCGCAAAACACAACCAATTGCCGCAATCCGAACCGACGAGGAGAACGTACATATTGTTGACCGGCAACACAATACGGAACAACCCAACCCTGACCACATTGGTATTCAAGAAGTTGTGAACCAGTTGAGGCCCGACCGGAAACAGTTGATCGATCTGGTTTATTTCGGGGGGTACACCCACGAAGAAGCCGCCGAAGAACTGAATCTGCCCCTCGGAACAGTAAAAACCCGGGTTAGGGCTGCGTTGCAGGAATTAAAGCAATTATTCAAATCATGAACGTCACGGAATACATAGCATCGGGTATCTTAGAGTCTTACGTCATGGGTGCGGTGAGCGACCAGGAGCGACGCGAGGTCGAGTGCCTATCGTCTATTTATCCTGACATACGCCAAGAACTTGATCAGCTTTCGGAAGTTCTTGAGAGTTATGCGCTCATGCACAGTGTCGAACCACCCGAATCGGTTAAAGCGAAACTGCTGGCTCAACTTGATTTTGAGAAGCCTGTACGTGAGACAATTGTTCGGCCCATGCCGATAGATATGACGACGGCCAACTCATCGCCCACATTCCGGGTCACCTGGATTGTAGCAGCATCGATGGGTTTATTATTACTCCTGTTCTCCTTCTTTTTGCTGTCGCAGCTACGGACAAACCAGAAAACACTGGCCGAAGCCCGTTTGGATAATAGCAAGATACAGGCAGAAGTTCGTCAGTTACGCGATCAGAAAACGCAGGCCGACCAGGCGCTGGCCGTTCTGCGCCAGCCGGGCACCCGAACGCTGGAATTGAAAGGAAATGACAAAGCTCCGCAAGGATCGATGCTTGTTTTCTGGAACAGCCAAACCCACCAGGTAGCTGTACAGGTTCAGTCGTTACCGCCATTACCAGCCGATAAGCAGTATCAGCTCTGGTATATGGTCGGTGGCAAACCCGTTGATGCGGGTGTGTTCGATGTGCTACCGTCTGCCGATCTGGTTCAGCGCCTGAACCGTTCTGTTTCCCAGGCCGAGGCCTTTGCAGTAACGGTTGAGAAACGCGGAGGCAGTCCCACACCTACCCTCTCGACGCTGCTTGCGATGGCCCCGGTGAAGGCCTGAACGGAACCCATACCGTTCTTGTTCTATACACATAGAGCATGGCTTGATTCCTTTATTGTTGAACAGGATAGCTCAAAAGAAATCCGGTTCAACGCGTGTGTTTTGCACAGCGAATCCCAACCGATTAATACCAAAACAACAAAGACAACATGAAGCTCCTCCTGTCACTCGTTCTGTCAGCCTGCCTGTTTTCGGCGCTGGCGTTCACAACCGATGATACTCCTCCCCGCCGTGTCGTGAAAACCGACGCCGAATGGAAGAAATTATTGACCCCGAATCAGTTTGCGGTCCTGCGTGAACATGGTACCGAACGAGCGTTTACCAGTCCGCTCAACGACATTCACGACCATGGTATATTCTATTGCGCTGGTTGCCATAGCCCGCTTTTCTCGTCTGATACCAAGTTTGATTCTGGTACAGGTTGGCCAAGTTTTTACATGCCAATCAGCAAAACAGCGGTTAAAGAAACGACGGACAAGACATATGGCATGGTGCGTACAGAAGTTCTCTGTACCGTTTGTGGAGGGCATTTGGGACACGTTTTCAATGATGGACCCAAACCCACAGGCCTTCGCTACTGCATGAATGGCGTTGCCATGACTTTCGAAAAGAAATAACTCTATTGACTCCGGAAACTCACCAATCTTTCTTTTCCAATATTATTTTTCTGGTTTCGCCTAAAAATAACCGGGTCAAAATCAGCCGGGTCGTGTAAGCGGCCCGGCTTTCGTATATCACATCGCTCGAAAATACGTTATATTTGAGGCCTGGTCTGGATGGGCACGGTCTGGGTAGGCAGGTCCGTGTAGACCCGGAACGTATTTTCGCAGGTCGCTGATTTAGTGCAACCGGGACATTGGCATCGTTACACCTAACCAACACTGAATTAATTAGGTTATTCTTCGACTATTAACGCATGAGTCAATACAGGGAGCGATTCCGCGCTGTTCGGCACGCTTTTGGCGAATTTAGGAAACGTCAAAAATTAGCAGGCAACGTCAGGCGTAGAGTTGGCCATCACCTAGTGCGCGTCGCAGGTGAAGAGCGCGTCAATGCATGGGTTAGTACTTACCGTGGCTACCGCAATCAGTTTCGTTCGTTTGTTCACCGGTACATTGATCCCGATTCCTGGTATTATCCTGTTCTCAAAAACGGCACCAAAGGCATTCTCTGGATTTCGCTGGCCTTAGGGCTGTATGTGTTTGTCCTCAATTATAACTTCCTGTATTTAACGGGCGCGATGCCGAGCGTTGAAGAGCTCAGGAACCCAAAGCTCAATCAGTCATCCGAAATTTATTCGCAGGATGGGGTGATGATTGGCAAGTTTTACGCCGAAAACCGAACCCCCATCAAGTATGAAAACATTCCCAAGCAACTAATCAATGCATTGATTGCCACCGAAGATGTTCGTTTTTACGACCATAGTGGCGTTGATCCTCGTGCCATTGGCCGGGCGGTGGTTAGTTTTGGTCGCGATGGCGGTGGATCGACCATTACGCAACAGTTGGCGAAAAACCTCTTTAAGACCCGCCGGAAGACCAGTACGGGCTTATTGACCCGGATTCCTTTTATTCGAAAAGTTATTTATAAGTCGAAAGAATGGCTGATGGCCCTCAAGCTGGAGCGGAATTTTTCGAAAGACGAAATCATTACCTATTATTTTAATACGGTCGATTTTGGCAGCAACGCTTTTGGCCTGAAAACAGCGGCCCGTACCTTTTTCAACAAAGCGCCCGATAGCCTGAATGTGCAGGAAGGAGCCGTACTCGTCGGTCTCCAAAAAGCCACGACGAATTACAATCCACTTAAAAACCCACAGCGCTCCCGCGAACGCCGGAACATCGTGCTGGGGCAAATGGCAAAGTATAAATTTCTGACCAAAGCCCAGGCCGACTCCATCGCTGCCTTGCCGCTCGTCACCGAGTTTACGCCCGAAAACCCATACTCTGGCCCGGCCAGTTACCTGAAAAACGTGGTTCAGGACTATGTAAAAAAGTGGGGTGAAGAAAACGGTTACGACCTCTATACCGATGGACTGCGCATCATAACAACCATCGACTCGCGGATGCAGACCTACGCCGAAGAAGCGACCAGCGAGAAAATGAAACAACTTCAGCGTTCGTTCGATAACCACTGGCGGGATCGAAAACCCTGGACGAACGAAGATGGGGATGAAATTCCGGGCTTTATCGATTCCGTTGCCCGCCGAACCGAGCGGTACAAATCCCTTAGCCGACGGTTCATGCCACTGTACCCCGATTCGATCATGTACTATATGAAAAATGTAAAGTACAAGATGCGGGTGTTTAGCTGGAACAACAAACGAGGGTACGACTCGGTCGAAATGACCCCGTATGATTCCATTGCGTACTACAAACGTTTTTTGCAATCGGGCATGGTGGCCATGGACCCACACACGGGCTACATCCGGGCCTGGGTTGGCGGGCTGGATTACGATTATTTCAAGTATGACCACGTCAAGCAGGGCAAACGACAACCCGGCTCGACCTTCAAACCATTTGTTTACACCACCGCCATCGATGACACCCTTATCAACTTAAGCCCCTGCGACCGGATTCAGGATCGGCCATTCCGAAAAGAATACCGCGAAAATGGCGAGGATAAAGTGTGGGAACCAAAGAATTCGACAGGCTATTACTCGTACTCGAATATGACCCTGCGCCGGGCTATGGCGCGCTCCGTGAACTCCATTACGGCCCAGTTGACCGACCGGGTCACGCCTGAACGTGTCGCTCAGTATGCACATCGCATGGGAATCAAGAGTCGGCTGGAAGCCGTGCCGTCTATTGGACTCGGCTCGTCCGATGTGTCTCTTTATGAGCTGGTTGCCGCTTATTGTACATTCGTCAACGATGGGGAGTCGACCGAGCCGATCATTGTGCAGCGGATCGAAGACCGGGATGGTAATGTTATCGAAACCTTCACCAGCCAGCACAAGCGGGCCATCAGTTCGGAGACAGCTTTCCTTATGCGCTACATGCTACAGGGAGGCCTGCAGGAGCCGGGTGGTACATCGCAGAATTTGTGGTCGTTCGACCTGTTCAAAAACCACAATGAAATGGGAGGTAAAACCGGAACAACCTCCAACAACTCCGACGGCTGGTTTGTCGGTGTCTCCAACAACCTGATCGTGGGTGCCTGGGTGGGGGGCGATGACCGAAGTATTCACTTCCGCTCCACAGACTTAGGCGAAGGGGCCAAAACAGCCCTGCCGCTCGTTGGCAGTTTTTTAGAAAAGGTGTACCATGACCCCAAGTTCAAAAGTTTGCAGGGGCCATTTCCAAAGGCGGATGGTATCACGAAAGAGTACCTGAATTGTGGCTATTCCGACGAAGAAGAAACAACGTCAGAATCGGATTCCACCGATACATCGGGCGAAGTGGGTGACTCAACATTCGTACCTGTTCCGCCTGCGCCCGACCCAACTACCCCACCCGATACGACACGAAACCAGTAAGGGGCGCATTTTTTCGTCATTTTAAACGTCAGCCGGTTTTATGGGTAAGGGCACCGCCCTTCGCCCATAAAACCGGCTGACGTTTAGCCAGTTACTGTCCTCATAAGGTAACACACTTACCATTTTAGAAGGCTCCGGCCAACGCTTCAACTGGCGCGATCATTGTATTTTCAGGAAAAATGTATGTACCAGTAGATAATCTCAAACGAGATGAGCTATAATTCCCTAAACTTTTAGCCGGGTGTTGATAGTTATAATCGTACACTATGAAGTTATGAAACTATTCACACGGATTTTGCGCTGGGCCATACTCACGGTACTCCTTCTGGCTGTTGGTGTACTCGTTGTCGCCTGGTTCGTCGACTCCCGGCAGACAGATCAGGAATTGGCAGAAGAATTTAAAGGACAAGCCATTCGTCCTGTGGTCCATTATTACCAGGTTACGGAACGCGGCTTACAGACGCCCCGAACGATCCGGTTTATGGAAACGCCTGCTTCAGCGGCCAATTCTACTCTGCCCGTCGTGCTCTTTGTGCACGGCGCTCCTAGTTCATTGTCTTTTTTCAACGAGTTTTTCAAAGATACGACACTCCTGAGCCGCGCCCGCTTAGTAGCTGTTGACCGGCCAGGGTATGGTTATTCTGATTTCGGGCGGGTTGAAACGTCCATTATCCGGCAGGCTGAATTTCTGCAACCGCTCATTGATCGTTACAAAAATGCGCCTTATTTAATGATTGTTGGCTCATCGTATGGTGGTTCGGTAACAGCCCGACTAGCCATGAATAATCCGGATCGGGTCGATCACGTGGTGTTCGTTTCGTCGGCCCTGGGGCCAGGCCTGGAACGAACGTATCCAATCAGCTATTTTGCCGATAGTCCGCTGATTCACTGGGGCGTTCCACCCCTGCTTCGGCTGGCCAATGATGAGAAACTGGCTCACCGGCGTGCCCTGGAAGCCATTTTACCCGACTGGCCGAAAATTCGGGCGCGCATTACAATGCTGCACGGCCAGCGCGATGAGTTGGTGTACCCAACCAATGTTTCGTTTGCTCAGAATCATTTGGTCAATGCCGAAGTGAAGCAGTTTCTGCTTCCCGAAAATCGCCACGACATTGTATTCAATAAACGGGAATATATGACCAGCATCATTCTTGACATACTGACGCAGCGCGATGTAAAAGAAACGGTGAAGGCCAAACCCATTGCGGCAAAAGCTGGGGTAAACGAAACCACCAGTCTTTAAGCAGTAATCTCGATTCGGTTTTCTTCCGGGTCAAGAATAACACTTTCGTAATAGCCATCGCCCGTATGCCGGGGCTCTCCAACGATGGTGTATCCATCCGTTCTAAGCCGTTGGGTCAGGGCATCGACGGCGTCCTTGCTACCTACAGAAATGGCAATATGAATGAGGCCCATAAATTGCGACAGGGCCTCATTTTTTGTGTCCGGTATACCCGGCATCTGCATGATTTCCAACCGAGAGCCGCCATCCGGAAAGGTCAGAAAGTAGGACGAAAATCCTTTGCTTACATTACTATATTTCTCATTTGCGGTAGCCCCGAAATACGTTTCGTAGAAGGCCCGCACCTGGTCAAGATCGCGAACCCAGAGAGCAATGTGGTCGATGTGCATTCAATAAAGGGTAATCTGATTCAGCAGCAAAACTAGGGAAGACAGACGCTACATCAAGTGGCTCGGTTAACCAACGTCGGTTTTGTATTACCCCATTCCAGTCAATAGTCTGGCAGGATACTCACTTGCTAAACTAATTGTTTCTTTAGATTTACGGATACATACCGTAAATCTTTCGCTGTTATTCCTTTTCATTCGGACTTAACACCTGCTCCTGTGGAAACCCTGCTGCACAATCGAAGAACATTTTTAAAAAATATGGCGCTGGGAAGCGTAACAATCAGCTTGCCCGCAACGATCTGGTCAGGCGGTCAGGTAGTTGAGAAAGGAAAACGGGTCGGCATCATCGGGCTGGACACCTCCCACAGCACAGCGTTTACCAAAGTGCTCAATGCTCCGGAGGCCAATCCGGCTTATGCCGGGTACAAGGTTGTGGCGGCTTATCCATACGGCAGTAAAGACATAGCAAGCAGCACAACGCGCATTTCGGCTTATACGGACGAGGTCAAAAAACTGAATGTCGAGATTGTCGATTCAATCGGTGCTCTCCTACAGAAAGTCGATGTGGTTCTGCTGGAAACGAATGACGGACGGTTGCACCGTGACCAGGCCATTCAGGTGCTTAAGGCTGGCAAGCGCATGTTCATCGACAAACCCATTGCGGCCTCGCTCTCCGATGTAGTAGCTATTTTTGCGGCCTCTCAGACCTATAAAATACCCATCTTCTCGGCCTCTTCCCTTCGTTACATTACAGGTATCGAGGGCATTAACAAAAGCCAGGTGTTGGGAGCCGACACGTTTAGCCCAGCGGTTTTGGAAAAAACGCATCCTGATTTTTTCTGGTACGGTGTGCATGGCGTCGAAACACTGTATACGGCGATGGGCACTGGTTGCCGGGAAGTGATCCGCGTGCATACCAACGATACCGACATCGTTGTGGGTACCTGGGCTGATGGGCGCATTGGCACGTTTCGGGGTACGCGGACAGGGAAGCACGATTACGGTGGCATGGTTTATACACAAACCGGAAACGTCCGGCTTGGCCCCTATGGAGGCTACGAACCGTTGCTCAAAGAAATCATCACCTATTTCGAAACGGGTAAGGTCCCGGTTTCTCCCGAGGAAACCACCGAAATTTTTGCTTTTATGGAAGCCGCTGATGAAAGCAAACGCCGGGGTGGAACGCCCGTGACACTGGCCAGTGTAATGGCAAACCTGAAGCCGTAGCCCTTTTAACCTAACTTGACCCCTTCTTCCAATACCACGATGAAAACGACGGAAAGCATCACCCCTACCGATTCGCGTAGAGACTTTATCCGCAAAACTATAACGAGTACCGCCCTACTATCAGTTGGGGGAATTTTACCCGGTTTCAGCCCCAAAAGCTACGCCCGTATTCTGGGGGCTAACGAAAAAGTGCGGGTGGGCATGATGGGTGTCAATAGCCGTGGGCTGGCACTGGCAGAAAATTTCGCGCTTCAACCGAACTGTGAGGTCATCTCCATCTCGGATGTCGATACGCGGGCGGCCGATAAATGCATTACGCTTGTTGAAGGCGCACAAAAATCGAAGCCGAAAAATCAGCCCGACTTCCGAAAGGCGCTGGAAGATAAAGACCTCGATGCGCTGGCCGTAGCGGCCCCCGATCACTGGCATGCGCCCGCAGCAATTTTGGCCTCCAAAGCTGGGAAACACGTTTACCTGGAAAAACCATGCAGTCACAATCCGCACGAAGGTGAACTGCTGCTGGCAGCCGCGAAGAAATACAAGAACGTCATTCAGATGGGCAACCAGCGTCGGTCGTGGCCCAACGTAGCGCAGGCCATCCAGGCGGTGCAGAGTGGTGCCATTGGCCGCCCTTATTTTGCTAAAGGCTGGTATACCAACAACCGGGCGTCGATTGGCGTTGGCAAAGCGGTGGCCGTGCCGACCTGGCTGGACTACGATCTATGGCAGGGGCCCGCCCCCCGGCGTGCTTACAAAGACAACCTCATTCACTACAACTGGCACTGGCTGTGGCACTGGGGTACGGGGGAAGCCCTGAATAATGGGACGCACATGGTCGACCTGATGCGCTGGGGCATGGGCGTCACCTTTCCAACAAAAGTAACCTCTTCCGGTGGTCGTTACCGGTACAAAGATGACTGGGAAGCGCCCGATACACAGGTCATTACGCTGGAATTCCCCAACAATACCGCTATCACCTGGGAGGGCCGAAGCTGCAATGGGCGCACCGTCGAAGGCAACAGCGTAGGGGTTATGTTCTACGGGGACACCGGTTCGCTACTGATTGAATCGGGCAACTCGTACAAGATTTTCGATCTGGAAAATAAACTGGTGAAAGAAGTAAAAAACGATCTTCCCATTGATCCCCGCAACAAGATGAACCCATCCCAAACACTGGATGCCATTCATCTTCAGAACTTCTTCGACAGCATTAAAAAGGGAACGGCGCTGGCCTCGGATATTGTCGGTGGTCACCAGAGCACGTTGCTTTGTCAGTTGGGAAACATAGCGTTACGATCGGGTGGGATGCTCACCACCGACCCCACCAACGGGCACATCATCAATAATAAAGAAGCCGAAAAATTGTGGAGACGAGAGTACCAGAAAGGTTGGGAACCGACCGTCTGATGAATGCTTATCAATTACTCGTTAATCCATAGCCGACATGAATTCTCTGGCCATTGACGACCGTAGTCTTACCAAACGCGGAACGACGATTTCGCTCCTGCTGATCGGGCTGATGTTTTTTATCTTTGGATTTGTCTCCTGGGTAAACTCCATCCTGATTCCGTACTTCAAAATTGCCTGTGAGCTAACGAGCTTCCAGGCCTATCTGGTGGCGTTTGCCTTTTATATTGCCTATTTCATCATGTCGATCCCGGCGTCTTACCTGCTCAAAGCAGTTGGCTTCAAAAAAGGCATGATGATTGGGTTCTGGGCCATGGCATTGGGGGCGTTTATCTTCATTCCTGCTGCCCAGACCCGTACGTATGGAATTTTCCTGATGGGCCTGTTCACGCTTGGTATCGGCCTGGCCATCCTGCAAACGGCCGCCAATCCTTACGTGACGATGCTTGGCCCAAAGGAACGGGCGGCCCAACGCATCAGCCTGATGGGCATTTGCAACAAGGCCGCCGGTATTTTATCGCCCCTCGTTTTTGCGGCCGTCATCCTGCGTCCTACCGACACAGACCTCTTTGCTCAGTTGAACACAATGGGCGTCGCCGAACGCGGAGCGGCTCTGGATGAACTTGTCCGGCGGGTGATTCCGCCCTACACGGTTCTGGGTATCTTCCTGTTTGTGCTCGGCTACCTGGTGTACCGATCTCCCCTGCCCGAACTGAATACCGAGCAGGAAAGCCCGGAGGTAGCGACCGCCAACGCGGGGAAAACCAGTATTGTACAGTTTCCTCACCTGATCCTGGGCGCATTGGCTATTTTCCTGCACGTAGGTTCCCAGGTCATTGCCATCGATACAATTATTGGCTATGCCGGCTCAATGGGCATCAGCCTGCTGGAAGCCAAGGCATTTCCCTCCTATACTCTCTTCTGTACCATCTGCGGCTACATCATCGGGATTATTACCATTCCCCGATTTATTAGTCAGGTAACCGCCCTGCGGATATGCACCTTGCTGGGCACCGGCTTCACGTTACTCATCATTTTTACCCGCGGGGCCTTCACCTTCCTGGGGCACGAAACGGATCTATCGATCTGGTTTGTGGTGCTGCTGGGCCTGTCTAATTCGCTGATCTGGGCGGGTATCTGGCCACTGGCGCTGGACGGTCTGGGGCGGTTCACGAAACTGGGTGCGTCCATCCTGATTATGGGCCTGTGTGGCAATGCCATTCTGCCCCTCTTCTACGGCTACTTTGCGGATCGATTCGACCTGCGTACTGCCTATTGGGTACTTTTGCCCTGTTACCTCTACCTGGTTTTTTACGCCCAAAAAGGGCATCAGCTACGCAAATGGGGCTTCTGAAAATTAGCAACGGAACACTGATTACCCCCCATCGGTATATCCGGGGAGGCACCATCGTTATCGAAGATGGGCTCATTCGGGGCGTTCATGAGCGCGATGTGGAGGTGCCCGGCGCAGCCGAACTGGACGCTCGCGGCCAGTATGTAGCGCCCGGCTTTATCGACATTCATGTGCATGGCGGGGGCGGCTATGATTTCATGGATGGTACAGAAGAAGCGTTTCTCAACATCGCGAAACTCCACGCCCGGTATGGCACGACGTCGCTGGTGCCGACTACGCTGACGGCCGAAAAAGAAGACCTTCTGCAAACGCTGGATGTGTATGAGCGCGCTCATCGGGCCAATCAGGAGGGAGCGGCTTTTCTGGGTATTCATCTGGAAGGCCCCTACTTCGCGCTGAGTCAGCGGGGCGCGCAGGACCCGCGCTACATCCGTAACCCTGACCCACGGGAATACGAAGAAATTCTGGCGTATTCTTCCTCCATTGTTCGCTGGAGTGCTGCCCCGGAGCTACAGGGTGCCATCCCATTTGGCCGCCGACTGCGTGAAAAAGGCATTATTGCCGCCGTGGCGCATACCGACGCCATATATGAGGACGTACTGGAAGCCTACGAGAACGGCTATACGCTGGCTACCCACCTGTATTCGGCGATGTCGGGCGTCACGCGCCGGAATGCCTTTCGGTATGCCGGTGTTATTGAGAGCGCCTACCTACTGGATATGGACGTCGAGATCATTACGGATGGCGTTCATCTGCCCCCGCCGTTACTCAAACTGGTGTATAAAATCAAGGGAGCCGACCGAACGGCGTTGATTACCGATGCGATGCGGGCCGCTGGTATGCCCGAGGGCGAAAGCGTGTTGGGCTCCCTAAAAAACGGTCTGAACGTCATTGTCGAAGATGGCGTAGCCAAACTACCCGACCGCAGTTCGTTTGCTGGAAGTGTAGCCACCACCAATCAACTCGTCCGGAATATGGTTCGACTAGCTGACGTATCGCTTCTGGATGCCGTTCGGATGGCCAGTACCACGCCCGCACGCATCATGGGCGTCGATGCTCGTAAAGGATCGCTGACGGCGGGCAAAGACGCTGATCTGGTCATTTTTGACGAAGATATGGTCGTCGCAGCGACGCTTGTCAATGGAAAACGCATCTATTCAACTAACTCATTATCAATCGCATGACACCCCTGTTAAATGAAGATAGCCGTACGTTCACCGTTGATCTGCTTCGGGTCAACTTATTCATGAACCGGCAGCAACTTGGCCAGCAGGCAGCTCAGGCTGTTGCCAGCCAAATCAGAACGTTACATCGATCACAGGATTTCATTCACATCATTTTTGCATCTGCTCCTTCACAGAATGAGTTTTTGAACGCCTTGACGCAGGAGATCGACATTGACTGGAGCCGAATCCGGGCGTTTCATATGGATGAGTACATCGGTTTGCCAGTGGATGCTCCGCAACGCTTTGGCCAATACCTGAAAGAGCGCCTGTTTGATAAAGTGCCTATCAACGAGGTATATTACCTGGATGGCAACGCTGCCGATCCTCAGCAGGAATGCCTGCGCTACGGCGCGCTGCTCGAACAGTACCCGACAGATATTGTCTGCATGGGCATTGGGGAAAATTGCCATATCGCGTTCAACGACCCGCACGTGGCGGATTTTAACGACCCAGATCTGGTCAAAAAAGTCCAGCTCGATCTGACGAGTCGGCAGCAACAGGTCCATGATGCCTGCTTTCCTACGCTGGAGCAGGTCCCCGAATATGCGCTTACGTTAACGATTCCAGCGTTGGTGCGTGCCCACTATCTGTTTTGTATGGTACCGGCCAGTCATAAAGCCGAAGCTATCAACCACACGCTGACCGATACGATTTCGGAGACATATCCGGCAACCATTTTACGGTCGCATGCGAACGCTACCTTGTTTATTGATCAGGATAGTGCCGCAAAATATTTGAAAGAAACAGCACTTGTTAAATGAGAAACTCCTGGCCGATCTGGCTATTACAGCACCAGCATGGGCATCCAGAATACCCCATCGCCCAGCCAGCGATACCGCTCATTTTTGAGGAAGTAGTCAGGATACCGCTGGATGCCGTACAAGGTTACGCTCATTAACGAAAGCATCAGTCCTGACCGCTGGGCAAATCGGTCGGCGGTCAGGAAACAGAGGGCAAAACCCGCCAGCACGATACTAAACGCCAGCCAGCGCAGGATCAAATCGCAGCGCTCCAGTCCCCAGGCCGTTGCCAGCGAAAATGTTGGTTGTCCTGGCATTTCGAGCTGCTCCATAACGGCAAATAACAACAGATTCTGAAACGCAATGCCGGCAAACATAACGCCCTGCACAACCTCGGTGGTGCTCACCGAAGGCCGTTGAACCCATACACTTCCCCAAACGCCAGCGGCATACAACAAGGCAACCAGGGGTTCTTTCAGTAAAAGAGCCGGGTGACGGGCCGGAAGCCGAAAAACCATACCCACATAAGCCGCACAAATGCCACCCAGCACAAGTCCGAATTTAATCACACTGACGGGCAGGAAGAACAGCAGGACAAACGCCACAACAGCCGCGCCAATGACAGCCCGCCAAAGCGCGGCAGCATGCGTGCGATGAAACCGATGACGAGCCGTGAGGGGCTGGCTTGCCGGATCAGCACTGTGTTTCCGAACGTCGAGCAGCCGATCAACCGTGTAGATAATGAACACCACCAAGGCCAGCACGATGGGGGTAGCCCAATGCACCGGATCAACGTCGGACAGACGCGTAGCCATGCGATTGGACAATACAGCTCCCATAACGACGGGAAAACTCAGGTAGTAAACGGTACGTAAATAGTTGAGCAAAGGATGTAAGTCGTCATAAAGCGGAGCCGATAGAAATGGCGACGCTACGTTTTTATAAATGCCACAGACAGGATTATGAACTTAATCGCTGCCTGTGAGTAAGTAACCCGGCGGAATCAAAACGGTTCAGGTGGAGTTAGCCAGGGTTCCTGCCGGTTGAGCACCTCGATAGGCTGGCCCACCCGCAACGTTCCTAAGGTAAGCTCGCCGGTTGGCTTAGCCAGCACGTTTTGCCCAAACAAAATTTTGTGCTTCCATTGCCGATACGTTGCCAGTGTCCGCAACGGTTCTCTGCCCTTCTGACCCGTTTCCGGGTCTATGGTCGTCAGCACACAGCGGGCGCAGGGTTTGACACCCCAAAAATCCACGTCTCCAATTCGGAACTGTTGCCAGGCATCTTCTTCGTTCGGTAAACTTCCGGCAACCACAATATTCGGGCGGAAACGAATCATTGTGATCGGCTCGTCAAGCTGCCGATTCAGGTAATCGAGTGATGCCTGACCAATGAGCAGATAAGGATACCCATCGGCAAAACTCACCGCATCATTGGCGCGGGCATAAGCCGGGTCAACATCGCGGTGGGTCGTTTCGGGCATGTAGACGAGTCGGCAGGGCTTGTCAAGAACGCGGCTAAACCACTGATCGGCCTCCGCGCTAACCACCAGAGCAGGCACATTACGACTATCCCAGATAGTAACCGCTACAGTTTCGCGGGGCGTTGTTTCTGCTTCAGTTTGGCTCGGAATGGTTAACGGAAGTGTCAGTACATCGGTTGGGCGATGGCGGTGCCAGACACGCAATCCAGCGTCTCCATCCATAGCGACATCCAGCAGGGCCATTTGGTGATTGGTGCGCTGGGTCATAAAATCGCCGTTAGGATCAACCAGCATAAACCGCCGGTCGTAGCGTAATCCTTTCCCCTCAACGACCGTCTCGGTCACCGAAATAGCACCCAGCGACTTGATCGGATAGATTAGTAGTTCAGCGATGGTCATTGTAGTTAGGTGTTCTGTGGTATTCGGTTTGTGGTTTACAGTTGCGTGTCTATGGCCCGTGTCCTCACGGGCCTCTTTTAAAAAAGAAACAGTTACTGACGCCAAAGTGGTCCGTGAGGACACGGACCATGGATAAAGTTACTTTCGCTGGTCCGCTGGTGCGTCAGCCAACCACAAACTGTACACATCAAACCGTAAACCGAATTCCACAAACTAAAAACTCATTCGTGGCATTGGGCTAACAGTTTGAGCTGTGAAATCACCCTGCTCATATTTAAACTGAGCGGCCATGGCGATCATAGCGGCATTGTCCGTACAGTACTCAAAACGAGGAATATACACAGTCCAGCCCTGCTCCTGACCGAGTTGCGTAAGCGCCGTCCGAAGGCCGCTGTTAGCCGATACACCTCCAGCAATGGCGATTTCCCGAATGCCCGTTTCCCGAGCGGCCCGCTTTAATTTCGTGAGTAACATCTGTACCAGCGTGTGCTGAATGCTGGCGCAAATATCAGCCAGATTCCCGGCAATAAACTCAGGGTTGGCTTTTATATTATCCCGCAAAAAATACATGATCGCGGTTTTTATCCCGCTGAACGAAAAGTCGAGATTAGCCATTTCGCTCATGGGAAACTTGAACGCAAGCGGGTTACCGACTTGGGCGTATTTATCAATCAAGGGGCCACCGGGATAAGGCAGCCCCAGCAACTTGGCCGATTTGTCAAAGGCTTCACCCACGGCATCATCCAGGGTTTGGCCCAGAACAGTCATGTCAAGTGGCCCGTCCACACGCACGATCTGGGTATGTCCTCCGCTAACGGTCAAGCATAGAAACGGGAAGGCTGGCCGGGGGGCTTCGATGAAGTGCGCCAGGACATGCGCCTGCATGTGGTTGACTTCAATAAGCGGGATATTTAGTCCCAGTGCCATGGCTTTGGCAAAAGACGTTCCCACCAGCAACGATCCCAGCAAACCGGGTCCACGCGTAAAAGCAATGGCCGATAGCTCATTTTTAGGTAGATTTGCGTCGGCTAAGGCCCGCTCAACCACGGGCAGAATATGCTGTTGGTGGGCTCTTGAAGCCAGTTCAGGCACAACGCCACCGTATTGTTCATGAATTAACTGCGTGGCAATTACGTTTGACAAAAGGTGGCCGTTGGCTAAAACTGCCGCCGACGTTTCGTCGCAGGAAGACTCAATGGCTAAAATGTTCACCGTACAAAACTAATGGATAATGATTTCTGTACTACAACAATGGAAGTTGTGATTAAACCGTTCCCTCGTTTATACAGTCAAAGGTGTACTCATTTCTCGTTATTTATTGTAGCTTAGGCATTTCCACCCCGGATGCGTCAGTTTTTCGCCATATTTCTTAAAACACTGCTTTACCTGGTCCTCACGGTGATAGGTTTGGCATTGGGCATTCTACTGAGTCTTCAGCTTCCGGCCGTACAAACACGTCTCGCTCAGGAAGGCGCCAAGTGGCTGTCCACAAAACTCCTCTTCCCGGTTGATATTGAGGGAGTTTCCATCAAGTGGTTTGATTCGTTAACCCTCGAAGGCGTCCGAATCAAAGACCGTCAGGGGCGGCCCATGATTACAGTGAAGCGGCTCGATGCCGATTACAACCTTAAAAATTTACTGGATTCCTCGGCCCACAATATTCATCTGGATGAAGTGGTGTTGTACAAACCCGATGTCAGGATGATCAAAAATCCAGCAAACGGCGACACCAATCTCGATGACTTCATTGCCCGGATTGAAGAACTGACGTCTGACCCAACCAAACCCAGCATACCCAACCAGAACGTTCCGTTTACCATTGGCCACATTCACCTGGTTGAAGGTTCCTACACCCTGGAAGACCCGCGCGAACCGTTCATGCACAACCGGGCCAACTTCGATTACAACCACTTTACGCTTCAGCACCTCACGGCTGAAGTGAGCGATTTTTTGGTATTGGGCGATACTATTGCGTTCGGCGCCAAGGGGTTATCGGGCGTTGACCGCGACTCCCGGATAAAAATACGGCAGTTGGATACGCGCTTCCTGTACTGCAACACCAAAATGGAACTGGGCCGGTTGTATGCCCACATTGGTAACTCGATTATCCGGAATGAACTGACCTTTTTTTACGACAAGCCTTCCGCCTTCAGCGATTTCAACAGCCGGGTAGTTCTGAAAGCTAATTTCCGCAACAGTAAAGTAGAGTCGAAAGATTTAGGGTTCTTTTCCGAGTATCTGCGCGGCCTGAACGAGACCTGGTTGCTCAGCGGCATCTTTATCGGTACCGTCAACGACTTTCAGCTTCGACGTACCGATCTTCGATTCGGCCCCAATGGCCGCAGCCAGTTGACAGGCGATCTGGCCTGGAAAGGCTTGCCCGACATGGATAAAACGACGGTTAATTTCGCGTTTACGCCATCCACGGTTAACATGGCCGATATTCGACAATATTACCCCGACTCGTCCTTCAACCGGACCATTCAGAAGCTTGGCGTGGTTACGTTCAATGCTACGTTTGCGGGTGCCTTCGATGATTTTAAAACCAAAGGAACCGTTAAAACGAGTATTGGCAATGTAACCGGTGACCTGGCCTTGAAGCTTGCCGATAAGCCCGACCTGACGACCTATACAGCCAACCTGAAAGGCGAAAATGTAGACCTTGGCCAGTTACTGAATCAGCCCGACGAGTTTGGTAAACTCGATGGCGAAGGCCGGATTACTGGCCACGGGACCGATTTGAAACGAGCCAGTATTGATTTTAACGGGCAGCTTGGTCAGTTTGGCTGGCAGGGCTACGGCTATCGCAATGTGGTTACGCATGGCAACTTGCAGAATGGCCTTTTCCAGGGAAACCTGACGATCAATGACCCGAATCTGGGCTTTAACCTGGATGGCGAGTTCAATCTGAGTGGCGCCAAAAACCATTACGATCTGCGTGGTATGGTTGACCATGCCGACCTGCGCGAACTAGGCTATCTGCGCGATTCACTGGTAGTAAAAACAAAGTTGGATGTTCAGTTGGAAGGTAGTAAGCTCGACGACATTGTGGGGAGCGCGGTATTCACCAACGCGATCCTGACGCTGAACCGACCCGAGCGGAACCTGACCGTTGATAAACTTACCCTTACCTCCACCATCGAGCGTCAGGTCGGCACGACTCCCGATTCGAGTGGCACCCAACGCTATTTTGACCTTGATTCCGATTTCCTGACGACTCGTCTGCAAGGCACTTTTCAGCCCCAGCGGACAATCGACGATCTGACTCAACTAGCCAAAGAGTACCAGCTTTACTTTGCGGGCGATGCGGCTGGTATGAAGGCGTATTATGAACAGAAACAACGCCAGGCAGCCCGTGTTGCCAGCCGGAAGACAGCTGGTACGTCTCAGCGTTACGGCGTCGATTACCAGTTGATCACCAAGAATAGCGCTCCCTTACTCGATTTTTTAAAGTCGGCGGTTTACGTGGCACCAGCGACCAGGCTTGAGGGCCGCTTCACGGTCGATAACACGTCGTTTCTGACGGCGACGGTGAAAACGGATTCGGTACGATTCGGGAAAATTGGCTTTGGCCAGAGTGATCTCGATCTGACAACATCGAAGTTTACGTATGGGCAGGAGGTGCTGGCCTCGGCCATTATCTCCTCAAAACGGCAGTTGTTTAGTTCGCTCCTCCCGACACGTAACCTTCAGGCAGAGGCTTCCTGGGCCGTTGATCACATCGACTTTACAAGTCGCATTGAGCAGGCCGACAGCGTGGGCCGGTACGTAAACCGGGCTGACCTGAACGGCGAACTACGATTCAAGGGCGACGCCATTGACCTGACTTTCCGCCAGTCGAAACTCCGGGTGCTGGATGGCGACTGGACGTTAAATCCGCAAAGTCTGATCAGGAAAGTGGGTAATGAATACACCATTCGGGACCTCTCGCTGCTGAACGAAAATCAATTGGTTCAGGCATCGGGTAAGATCTCGGCCGATACTGCCGACCATCTGGCCATAGAAGCTCAGAACTTTCTGCTGGCTTCGCTTAACTCCGTCCTGAATACAACGCTCGGCGGCACATTGAATGGCTCCATGGCGGTTCGCAATGTGTATGGCACGCCCATTCTGGAAAGTGCCCTGTCGGTTCGGGAGCTTTCGTACGGAAACGCGCTCATTGGCGACATACGCGCACAAGGCGAGTGGGACCAGCAGGCACAACGTCTGAATGTAGACGCCCGTGTCAATCGCAATGGGGCTGATGTGGTCACCCTGACGGGGAATTACACGCCCCAGCAAAAAGCGAATCCCCTGGCCTTAAACGCGCGGGTCAATAACGCGAATTTGTCCCTTCTGGAACCATTCACGAAAGGATTATTTTCCAATCTGGGCGGCATTGCCAGTGGTGTGGTGGCGGTGAGTGGTAAACCTGCGGTGCCGGTGCTGAAAGGCGAAGTAGCCATCCAGGGCGGTCGCGGTCGCTTCGATTACCTCAAAGCCGACTTCACTTTTGACGATAAGATTTATTTTGGCGAAAATGAAATTATTACCCGCCAGCTCACCCTACGCGATCCTCAGGGGAATACGGCTTTGCTAAGGGGTGGTGTTTACCACGATGGATTCCGGTATTTTACACTTGGCTTCGATGCGGACCTCAAGAACTTCAAGATCATGAATACGCTGGCCGCCGACAATGATGCCTTTTACGGACAGGCCGTTGTGACGGGGCGCGCGGAATTGTTTGGGCCAATAAACAATCTGACCGTCCGCGCCAACGTAGCCAGTAACAAAGGCACCCGGATTTACATCCCGCTTGATGGCGCCACATCCGTAGCGGCCGATGATCAGATCCGGTTTGTGAGCCGCATACCCAGCGGAACACCCGGAAAGCCCGACAGCCAAACCGCTACTAAGTCTGATGGCGAAATTGATCTGTCACGGATTCAGATGGATTTCAACTTCGACATCACCCCTGATGCCTACTGCGAAATTCAGCTGGATCGCCAGACGGGCGACATTATCAGTGCCTACGGACAAGGCCGGGTGGCCATGAAAGTCGATACAAAAGGCGACTTCACGATGACGGGCAATTATGAAATTCAGAAAGGCGATTACACCTTCACCTTCCAGAATATCATCAACAAGCGGTTTCAGATCCGTCCGAACAGCCGCATCACCTGGACGGGTGATCCCTACGGGGCTTTATTGGACGTAACCGCAGCTTATACGCAGTACACCTCCCTGGCTCCGCTCCTGGCCACGAATGGCTCGACAACGAATACTCGAGCCGATCAAACCCGCCGGTATCCGGTCGATCTTGTCATTAAATTAAATGGCGAACTGGGCGCTCCGGCCATCAGCTACGACCTGGACATTAAAGAGTACCCATCTTCGTCCGATTTCCGGCAGGCGGTCACCGCTTTTGAGTCACGGCTTCAGAGCAACGATCAGGAACTGACGCGTCAGGTGAGCAGCGTTCTGCTCTTCAACCAGCTACTTTCTGAAGGAACCAACCTGTTTGATCAGGGACAGGTAAACTCGGGTGTGGCCAACAGCGTCAGTGAATTGCTGTCCAACCAGATTAGTCGGCTGGCCTCAAATCTGAATGAGAAACTGGATGTGGGCGTGTCGTTTGGGGGCTTTACGAGTGGTACGCAGACAGACAACCTGCTCAATAACCTACAGCTCCGTTTCTCGTATCGGCTCCTCAATGACCGGCTGCGCATCAGCCGTGATGGTGGGTTTACCTATGGCCAAAGTCAATACAATGCGGCCAGCTTACTCGGCGAATGGACACTCGAATACTTCGTAACGCCCGATGGTCACCTGCGGGCGAAGGTGTATAACCGAAACCAGCAAAGTATTCTTAGCCAGACCAGTTTTAACAGTACTATCACTACCGGGGGCGGTATCAGTCTGCTCTACACCCGCTCTTTTAACCGTCTCTTTGGCAGTAAGCGCCCTACGCCCGGACTGGCCCCTGCCAAGCCAGCCGATGAGCCAGCGTCTACCCCCAGCCCTGCAACTACACTCTCCATAATGGGTCGGGAGGTTTTCCGATAGTTGCTTTTAATCCCGTCTAGAGCAACTTAGCGATAAATATATTGGGGAGCATAGGGTTAAAAAAGATACTTTTTTCCTTTATCTTTTGTCTTATTCCCCCACTTCATGAAATTTAGTAAACGGTTATTGCTTGTTGTTTCGCTTGTTATAATGGGTCACACGCTCCTGGCTCAGCGCACCTTCACCAACCCTATTAAAGATTCCGGGCCAGATCCCTGGGTATTACAGAAAGATGGCTGGTATTATTATATGAATACCACGGGCAGTAATTTAACTCTTTGGAAAACCAGGAATGTAGCGGATCTGGCTTCGGCAGAAAGTAAGGTTATTTATACTCCACCCAAAGGGCAACCGTATTCGCGGGATTTGTGGGCGCCCGAAATTCATTCTTTCCCGGATGAACAGGGCAAAGACCGCTGGTACATTTACGTATCGGCCGACTCCATCAACAACCTCTCACACCGGGTTTGGGTACTGGAAAATCCGTCACGTGATCCTATGCAGGGCGAATGGACAATGAAAGGTAAACTGGGGGACGAAGACAACCATTGGGAAATCGACATGTCCGTTATCAACTATAAAGGGAAACTGTATGCGGCCTGGTCAGGTTGGGAAGGTACCACCAATGGTCGGCAGGACATATACATTGCCCGACTCAAAAACCCCTGGACCATTGACGGTAAACGGGTGAAAATCTCACAGCCCGATCAACCCTGGGAGCGCCATGGCGATGTGCCGCAGGCCTGGCAAAAAAATGGCGAAGTGCCCAAAGTATACGTAAACGAAGGGCCAGAGTTCCTACCTCACAATGACCGGTTATTCATTGTGTACTCGGCCAATGCCTGCTGGCTCGATTACTGCCTTGGCCTCCTCACGCACGACGGGAAAGGCGATTTATTGGACCCAAAAAGCTGGACAAAGAGCGCGGGACCCGTTTTTGCCCAGGCACCCGAAAATGGCGTTTGGGCACCGGGTCATGGCGGTTTCTTCCGTTCTGCCGATGGCAAACAGGATTGGATGATTTACCACGCGAATGCGTCGGCAGACGATGGCTGTGGCAACAAACGCGCACCCTATATTCAGCCCTTCACCTGGAACCCCGATGGCTCGCCTAACTTTGGAAAACCCGCCCCCAAAACACCCATGCCCGTACCGGCGGAGAACTAATAATTCCATTGATTTAAGTTCAGCCAAGCCACTTCCGAATAATCTTAATTATCTATTTATGAATCGTTTAACCACATTCCTCCTTCTTTTCATCTCTACCTTTTCGCTGGCGCAGCAAACCGCCGAAATGGGCCGATGGTCGCCAGCAAAAGCAAATGCCTGGTATACCAAAGAACCATTTCTGGTCGGGGCAAACTATGCGCCGGCCAACGCCATAAACGAACTGGAAATGTTTCAGGCAGAAACGTTTGACCCGGCGACTATCGACAAAGAACTGGGCATGGCCGAACAGATTGGCATGAATACCATGCGCGTCTTTTTACATGATTTACTTTGGGAAGACCCTGCCGGTTTCACCAAACGGCTCGACCAGTTCTTGGGAATTTGTGCCAAGCACAAGATTCGGCCAATGCTGGTGTTATTCGATTCTTGCTGGGACCCCTACCCAAAGCTGGGCAAGCAGCACGAACCAACGCCTGGTATCCACAATTCGGGTTGGGTACAAAGCCCGGGTGCCGATGCGCTCAGCGATGTTTCGCAGTACCCTCGTCTGGAAGCGTATGTAAAGGGCGTGGTGGGCGCGTTCAAAAAAGACAAGCGTATTCTGGCCTGGGATGTCTGGAATGAGCCAGACAACACCAACGACAACAGTTATGGCCAGAACCACACGATCAAAACGGAGCTATCGAAACCTCGTAAGATAGCGATTGTTACGAGACTGTTACCGCATGTATTCCAATGGGCCCGGGCCGCCGGCGCCACGCAACCCCTGACCTCAGGGGTGTGGGTGTTCCGAACCCCTGAAGAATGGCAAAATCCAGCCAAATGGACGCCCATGGAAAAGGCGCAACTGGAGAACTCAGATATTATCACGTTTCACCAGTACATGAGCCCCGAAACGCTGGAGGAGACCATAAAGGCAATGCTTACTTTTGGCCGCCCGGTTATCTGCACGGAATACATGGCGCGGGGCGTCAACAGCAAGTTCCAGTCCCACCTGCCCATTGCTAAGCGAGCGAAAGTTGGCATGATCAACTGGGGGTTTGTGGCGGGTAAAACTCAAACATTTATCCCGTGGGACAGCTGGCAGAAACCCTATGTGAACGGTCGCGAGCCATCCATCTGGTTTCATGAGGTCTTTAAACAGGATGGAACCCCTTACGATCCGGCCGAAGTAGCGGCCATTAAACAGGCTACGGGTAAGTGAGCGTTCTCTTTTCTGTTTAAACGCAAAAAAAATAAGCGCACGAACCGACTGATTCCCAACGTATAGGCTAAACCTAATGAATTTTATCCCATTTTTTTTGGACGAGTCCTTGCACTGAATAGTCTAAACGCCTACTTTTGTGCCACGATAAAGGAAGACAGCTACACGGTTCGCCGGTGCAATTGACCAGACGTCGAAAAGTTGGTTCGGTAGTTCAGTTGGTTAGAATACCTGCCTGTCACGCAGGGGGTCGCGGGTTCGAGCCCCGTCCGGACCGCCACTGAAAATCAAGCACTTATCATTTCTGATAAGTGCTTTTTTCGTTTCTATACATCTCCTTTCTAAAAGAAACGCTGGCCTCAGAGAAGCCAGCGTTTGGTTATTTCCACATGATGTTCAACATTACCTATTGTCCATATAAAGATAGACCTGTAACAAAACGGTTATGTTAAGATGAGATTATAATAAGCAAATTGTAGTAACTGCCTGCTTCATTCGGGAAGCATTGCTTTATCGACTGTTTCACCGGCTATAGGATCAAAGAAAGGCCATAAGGCAACAGTTGTCAGATAAATAAGTCGTATAGGTATGACTTGACCTTCCTTTTCCGGATGCGGCATCTGGCGAATGTAAGGTGGCATAGCGACAATGTATTGACCAGGCTCGTCGTCGATTTCGCTGAAAAGTAGCTTGTGCTTAGTTCCATAATCATACGTATCGTCGAATATTCTTGTCCGGTTGACCCAAGTATCCTGCCCAACCTGTGTGGCCCGTCGTCGATTAACGTCAGTATAGAGCATATAGCGAATTATAGCCTTTGGCTCGATAGCGTCTACTTCACTTTCTATATTTGACATTTGCTAGTTATATATTTCATTTATAACATAAAGATAACTGAATAAACGTTGTTTTCTACTGAATTTAAGAATTAAATAAATACAAATTAACAGGCTAAGTCATTTGCCCATCAAGTGTTTAGAATAAGTTTTAAGGAGAACTTAAAAGAATCGGCTGGAGCTATAACTGAACTGGAAGGACTCACTTACAACTTTTCCGTAAAAAAAATGATTTTTCTAAATCCGTCTCACTCGATAGCCCGTATGTATATTCGGATAAAAAGAGGAAGGTTTTCACCGGTCTGCGCTTAGCAGGCCGGCTGATTTTTATCCCTGCCGACCAGACGATCTCCCATCTAGTCATTTACCCTCCAGGTTCGACGAATAGCCTCTAATAGTTTCCGGCTACGGCATCTGATCAGCGCTCTAAGCCGCTGTCTATTTATTTGTTGAGACCAGGTCAAACGTAAGTTCTCCAGTACAAGCTGTGCATAAAGCATAATAAGTCTATAACTCATAAAAAACCCTGGCTATGCCAGGGCTAAATGAGCGAATTAAGCTAAAATGCTAGTGCCTTATGCTAAAAACACAGCTCATTAATAATTTAGACGTCTTTTTGAACATCCTATCTGTTGATACACCAGGGGCCATTTACGACGTGAGATTGGACATTTCATACCAGTTGTCAGATAGACAGCTACCCCATCCAGGTCATTATGCACGCGATCTATAAATCGACGATTGACCAGATACCGGCGATGCAAGCGCACAAACCAGCTTGATGGTAATTTAGCCTCAAATGACTTCAGGGTGTAAGGTACCAACAGTCGACGCCCATCGGCCCAATGTAACCATGTGTAGCTTGTTTCTCCTTCTAGAAAGACCAAATCAGCAATGGGTATCCACTGAGTTCCAGCGTTGGCAGTGTATACCCGTAAGGGGGGCCAGGAGAGCAAATCAGACGCAATCACTGGTTCATGATCAGCATAAAAAGCCATAAAAAGTAGTTGTTATACCATGTGTAGAGAAGTCTATTCTAGTAATACGTAATTAACCGTTTGTTAGATTTATCGGATTTTATTCATTTACAGTAAACTTAAATCAGGAATCATAAACATAAATTAATCGCCTGATTCTCAAGCTTCCAAAACAGCCGTTTATGTGAAAGAAATAAAGCAAACCACTAACTAGGCTATTCAATTAGCTCCTACCTGAAACGTAGGATGGCAAAGCCATACTGGTTCATTACCGTTATCTGGACAAGCGAATTTTTCTGGGCGAACTGTGAAGCGTACGTACTGGCCAACAACCTGTAGCCAGTTCATCTAAAAGCGGTTTTATCCGGCGGTGGACGGGCTGTATGGATTCCATTCGACCTGTATAGTCAATGTGAGGCTGAAAAGAGTAGCTTGTTAATTCAGCAAAATCAACCTCGTCCAGGTAAAAAATTTCCCATCTACTGGGTGTCTTATAATCCGGAACGACATCCCGGCAATAACCGTACAGGACTGGACTCCGCGTAACGCGGTGAAGACCTACCAGATAGGGCTCTACCGTTCGCCAGGTATTTTTTAGCTTGATCTGAACAACTTGCTGCTTCCCTATGGCCGCATCAATGGTTCTGAGAACAATGTCTTTTTGTAGAATATCCATCATTAGAAATGGTTGAGTCGTAATTGAGGAAGAAAAGCAATCTATTTGGTGCACAATTTGTGCCAATGATATTCATCTTTTTTAAATGCGAACCCCTTGATCCTTCCCTGGCAGGTACGCGGAAAAATAGTCTTGGGTACTTAAACACAACAGGCCGTCCCACAGTAGCAGTGACGGCCTGACAAGTAAAAAGAAGGTATAACGTTTTTCAATCCAGAAAGTACACTCCTATACGTAAGAATTAACTAGTTGGATTGTTATCAACACCAATTTCCTACTATTCTATTGCCTGTGCTACCGATTACCCAATGTGGTAAACCTAAAAGTATACTCGCATATACGAGTAAGACGCTTGCCAGGATTGACCGATTACTCAATAAGTGAGGAAATTTTGGTCAAGATAAATAAGCGATCTGGCTTTCCTCCACTGCTCTTGTCAGGCGTTTGCTATTCGCCTAGTACCACCACAGAAACGACACCAGTAGGCCTTACCGACAAAACCGGACTCTTTTCTCCCGCCACAGAATTTCACATTTTCTGGAAAGAATAGCACCCCTCCTTCTTTGTCAAGAATAATTCTAAATAATACTTGCTTTCTTTAGTGCGCCCTGTAGCTTTGCGCTTAATTATAATTAATCTAAATAAATGAAACTACATCTCCCCATATACCTTTGCTTATTGGCGCTATTGATTTTGTCTGGCTCTCCCTCCTTGGCTCAGCATCACGGATCTATTAGAGGAATGGTTAAAACAAGCGATGGCACGGCCGCTTCGTTCGTTACTATTGGCTTTAAAGAGATCCGAAAAGGTACCACCACAGCCGAAGACGGGTCTTTTCAACTGACCGGTATCAACAAGGGCACTTATACCCTGCGTGTTAGCTTTGTAGGTCTGCAAACGCAGGAAAAGACGATTTCGGTGCAGGCAGGTGAGGTAACGACTGTCGATTTCACGCTGCTTGAAAACACAGCCCAACTAAACGAAGTGGACGTTATAGCCACCAACAAAGTCGTGACCATGGGTAAAGCGAATCTGGCACCGCTGGATATGCCCCAGATGACAGGCGTTGTCAGCAGCGTCGTTATTGAAGATCAACAGATTTCACGCCTTGGCGATGCGCTCAAAAATGTGAGTGGGGTTTCGTTGACCCAACAGCGGGGCGGTGTAGCCGAAACTTTTTCGGCCCGTGGATACAGTATCGGGATTGCGGGAGCAGGCGGTAACATTTTCAAAAACGGTGTCATCACAAATACAATGGGTTTCCCGGAGGCCAGCACGCTGGAGTCTGTCGAGGTACTGAAAGGTAGTTCGTCACTTTTGTACGGAAACGTGTCGGGTGGCCTGATCGTGAACATGGTTACCAAAAAACCCAAGTTTAATTTCGGGGGCGAGGTGTCCATGCGGGCAGGTAGCTACAATCTGTACAAGCCGGTTGTCGATGTATATGGCCCGCTGGCAAAAAATCTGGCATTTCGGGTGGTTGGTACCTATGAAGATGCTAAAAGCTACCGGGATGTGGTGAAAACCAACCGCGTTTATGTGAATCCATCTTTGCTATATAAACTTGGTCAGAAAACAACGATTCTGCTTCAGGGCGATTACCTGAAATCAAATTTAACCCCCGATAATGGCATTGGCTCCCTGAACCTAAACCAGGACGCCATTATTCCGGATGTTCCCCGGTCGCGGTTTATCAATACGACCTGGGCCTATAACAACCTGGACCAAACTACGGGCTCGCTTAACCTGGACCATGCATTTAACAACAACTGGAAGCTGACCGTCATCGCATCTGCTCAGGGCACGAAGGTAACGGCATATGGAGCAGCCGTACCGAACAACAATGTAGCGGCCAATGGTGACTGGAGTCGTTCGCTAAGCCGGACACAAACGGCAGAGAACGATTACACAGGCCAGGTTAACCTCAACGGTCGATTTATGACGGGCTCACTTGGTCACCAGCTTTTGGTTGGGAGTGACCTGGTCGGGATTGTGAGCCAGACCAATACGTTTACCATTACCAGTAATGGCGTTACCGTAACGACCTACGATAAGATCAACATTCTGGACCTGAACAAATACGAAACCCGTTCCGATATTCCGGATGCACGGGCTATTTCCCGGACGACGTCACCGTCAACCCGACTGGGTTTTTACGCCCAGGATCTGGTTAGTCTGACTGACAAAGTCAAGGTGCTGGTTGGTTTACGCTGGTCACAGCAAAAGACGATTCAGACGACCATTCTCAACCTGATCAATCAGGCTGAAACGAGAGGGACTGCCGAAACCAAGACGGATGCTGCCTTGTCGCCGAAGGTGGCCCTGATCTATCAACCCACCAGAACAACGTCGTTCTTCGGTAGCTATGCCAACAATTTCACCATCAATACGGGTGTCGACATCAGTGGCCAATTGCTGAAACCATCAATTGTTGATCAGTATGAAGTGGGCATAAAAAATGAGTTGTTAGGCGGACGGCTTACGGCCAATGTTGGTGTATACCACATCGTCAACAGCAATTTAGCGCAGATGGCGCTGGTTAAAGCGGATGGTTCGCCCAATACCGATGCTAACGTGAAAGAATTTACGGGCCAGACAACCAGCGACGGTCTGGAAGTTGACCTGACTGGCAACCTGTCAAAAAACCTGTATTTCATTACCGGATACGGGTACAACTACATGCGTTACACGAAAACATCGCAGGCCAAAGGCTCATTCATTGAAGGCGAACGCCTGACCAATAACCCGGCGCATACGGGCAATTTCACGCTCTTCTACACCGTTGACCGGTCGTTGTTTCGGGGTCTTAAACTAGGCGCATCGGCTTTCTACACGGGTGCCCGTTATGGCGGGAACAACAACACCTATGGGCAAACGCCGGAGTTTAGCCGCCTGATTCCATTAACTGGCTTTGCCACGTTCGACCTCTCGGCGGGGTACACGTATCAGAAGGTTTCACTGCTGGCTAAAGTCTCGAACATTACCAACGAATTAAATTACCTGATTCACGACCGCTACAGCATCATGCCGATTCCACCCCGGCAATTCGTTACAACCCTTTCCTATCGTTTCTAACCAGGTTTCCCTACGCACATATAACAAATATTGACCATGCACAAAGTAATAAAATCCATTTTCTGCTTCAGCGCCCTGCTTACCCTGGGATTGACTGGCTTCGCGACTGACACGGGTAAATTCAGTGACACGACGCGGGCGTACGCCGTGCCAACGCTCACCAAAACACCTAAAGGGTCTGTCGCCTTATCGTGGACGGAGAAAGATCAGGATGGCATCATCCATTTCTATTGGGCCGAATCGACCGATAAAGGCAAGACGTTTGGCGACAAAAAGCTCATTTTCTCGTCGGCAGGCATTGGTAGCTCCCGGTTGATGCGGCCCAAGTTACTGTTCAAAAAAGATGGCACACCCGTTACGGTATTTGCCTTGCGCGGCACCGGCACTTCTCAGGCAAACCAGCCAACGCGCCCGGAAGCATCCCATGCCAATCATGAAGCCGCTCCGGCTGGCCACGACCACGGCATGGCGCATGGCGACGGCCCACCAAAAGGGGCAACAAAGGGCGGTGGTGGCCGACCAAGCGATTTGCAGATCGTCTACAGCTACTCCAACGATCAGGGCACTACCTGGACGAAGCCAACGCCAGTGCATACCGACAAAACACCCAATATTGTTCGGGGCTTTTTTGATGCTACGGTATTGGCCAATGGCGAAATTGGCGTAGCGTATCTGAACGACATTGAAGGCCAAGCGCACCAACGTGATATGCGGTTCGTCAGCTCGAAAGGGAATCAGTTCGGTACCGAACACATCATTGACCCCTTCGTGTGCGATTGCTGTAACATCAGCCTGCTGGTCGACAATACAGGTACATTGAATTTATACTACCGTGAGAATCAGGACAACATTCGTGATATTGCAAAGATAAGTTCGAAAGATAACGGCGCTACATTCACAAAAGCCGATATTCTTTTCAAGGATAACTGGCAGATCAACGGTTGCCCTCACTCGGGTCCAACATCGAGCGTTGGGGCGGGGACCAATCTCATTGCCTGGTTTTCCGGTACGCAGGAATCACCGGGTATTCGGGTGGTCAATCAGCAGGGCAAACGGTTGTTCGTCTTAGAGGATCCAACGGCGAAAAACGCCTATCTGGTAGCGGCCCCAAAATCATCAGTATTGCTTTGGGAGCAAAACCAGACATCTGAAGCGGGCATCAATTCAATTATTGCTTACAAAAACATCAAAGCGGACCAGAATCCAGCCACGCAGTTTGTGAAAGGAGCACTGAATGGCACTAACGCCAGCGGACTGGTAGTCGCCAATCAATTACTGATTGCTTACGAGATAAAGCATGCCAATAATAAAAATTCGATGGCGGTCACTCAAATCGACTTGTAACCGCAAACCATACTGGATAGTTTTGTCGAATGGTCCGCCACAGGATGCCCTGATAATTGGTCGTTTACCTAAAGCACTCTAACCAGTCGTCGTACGAAATGGAGCGTTTATTTGAGAATTGTCTTTAAAAGAGTGAATCTTGGAAAGGCTCGTTCGACCAACCTATCAAAACACACCGATTGACCCATGACGCTTAACCGGGTAAGTAAACGCTGAACGTGGCTCCCTGACCGGACTGGCTAGCGGCCGTTATAGCCCCCCCGTGATTGGTCACCACCTTCTCACAAATCGCCAGTCCGATACCCGTACCGGCAAACTCGTTTTTGCCGTGCAAGCGCTGAAAGACCTGGAAAATGCGATCCAGATATTTCTCCTCAAAACCAATCCCGTTATCCACTACGTCAATCCGATGATAGCCGCTGACCGCACGGTGGGGCGTAAAGACCTTCGGTAAATCACGGGCCACCACCCGACACGACAGGATCTGAATCTGGGGAGCAACACCTGGCTTACGAAACTTAAGGGCATTACTCAACAGGTTCTGGAACAACTGCCCTAGCTGGGAGGCATCACCTGATAGCGTAGGCAGCGGCCCCACCTGAATCTGAGCCCCAGTTTGCTGAATTGTCCAGTCCAACGTATTGAGTACGGTGGCGACAATGGTCTGGAGCGAGACGGGAGTACTCTCGTCTCGCCGGGTGGAAATACGGGAATAATCCAGCAAGTCCCGAATTAAGGTCGACATCCGGGAGGCCGCCATCTGCATCCGCTCCAGATACACCAGTGCCTCGCCGGTCGAGTCCATGTAACGCGTTTTCAAGAGATCCCCAAACTGCTGAATCTTGCGTAGAGGCTCCTGCAAATCGTGGCTGGCAATGTAGGCAAAGGTTTGTAGGTTGGCGTTCGAGCGAACAAGCAAGCCATTGGCTTCGGCTAGGGCCTGGTTATTGACAGCCAGTTCGTGGTTAGCAGCCGCCAACTCCTCCGTGCGTTGTTGCACCTGGCTTTCCAAACTCGATGACAACTGCCGAAGCTGCTCCTGGCTTTGGTTCAGGGCGTTCTCGGAGCGGGCCCGTTCCAGGGCTGCCCAGGTGCGGACGGCCGCTTCCTGAACCAGTTCAACCTCAGACGAAGTCCAGGAGCGTGCCTGGCTACTATGTACCCTCAGGGTGGCAACCCACTGCTGTTGCTTTACCAGAGGAACGGTTATATAGGCGCCAATCTGAGCGGCTTGCAATTCTGCTCGTTCGGTCAGTGTATGGACGGCATCCATTGCCACATCGGTAACTACCTGCACCTGACCCGCTCGGTAGGAAACAGGCGATTTTATGCCCAGGGTTACCAAGCGGAATTGATCGACCCTGAGTGGCTGATGGCTACCGTAGACCTGATGAATGATCACCTCTTGCCCGCTCATTTGGCTAAACTGAACCTGGGTATCGCCCAGGTAGTCCTCCAGCAGCCGGACGGCCGTCGTTTCAATCTGGATGGGATCCGCTAAGGCGTTTAGGGCATCACTCAGGGCAAGTAAAAAGGCCTGTTTCTCCTGGCTTTGGCGTAGCGCTGTTGTCAGTTCATATTCAGCCGTTGTGTCCAGGTTTGTCCCCATCAGTTCCACGGGACGTCCCGTCGGGTCGGTTACCACATGGAAGCGGGAGCGAATATGGTGGACGCTCTGATCCGGATGGATGACCCGATAGTTGAGACCGAAGGGTACTCCCTGGGCAATACCTGCCATTACGTCGGCTTCCGTGCGGGCCAGATCGTCGGGGTGAATGCTGGCCATCTGGGCATGGGCTACGTTGGCTAGATAACCGGGGGCCAGCCCGATTAGCTCCGCTCCCCGGGCATCCAGGTAACCCTCATTGGTGAGCAGGTTCCAACTCCAGGTGCCTAGTTGGGCTACATCCAGGGCCATTTGTAGACTGGCCTGACTTTGTTGCTGAGATTCCTGGGCCTGTCGGCGGGCGGTGATTTCGTCGTAATGAACCACAAACTGGTCATTGCCATAAAAAAAGGCCGTCATCTCTAACCAACGGTCCCATCCAGGGATAAACCGCACAAAGCGAATAGTTTGCCCGCTATTGATGAGTTGCTGGTAGGGGTCGAACCAGGCCGGCCCAAGAATGGGGAATACGTCCCGGGCCGCTTTGCCAACGGCTTCTTGACGATTGACACCGGTGAATTTCTCAAACGCTGTGTTCAGTTCAAGGAATCGGCAATCGATTATTTTTCCGGTTTGATCCCGAATGGCCTGGCAAAGGGCAACCCCAGTGTTCATCGTCTCCCGGTCCGGGCCTTGCATGTTCTCTATAAGCTGGTGGTTGAGAGAAGAATCACTAGACTCAGCTAGATGCTGTTTGCTCATGTTACTAAGAAAAGGGCATCTAAAAGCCACCCTTAAGCCAAAGTTAACTTTATTTTCTGTTTACCTGAACAAGCTAACTCTTGGTCGTTGAGAGTAAGTGACTTTATTTGGCTAATTCACCGTAGTATCAAACGCCCCTTTTGTATTACCTAAATTAAGCAGAAGTGTAATAGTACTTTTTAATGAAAGCGTTTCGGCCGAGAAAACGGCTTGCAAATCTGACAGCCAGGTTTATTCGGCAAAAAACGCAATCTCGCTTGTTAAACAAAACTGAGCTTTGTTTAACAAGCGAGATTGCCACCATAATATTGGTGGCTGTTGCAAAAGTCGGAATCGGCTTGATATGGCTTCGTAGACTGTAACGTTTAGCCTTTTAATCGCCTGAAAATGGCTACCTACACAAGCTCGTTGACCACTTTAAAGACTTTTGCAACAGCCACTGGCTTTATGTTAATTCAAACCCTAAATTTAAGCTCACTAAGACTTGATTCTCAACACTATAACTTTTCGTCTTATGAAACCGCTACTACTCGTTTTGCTCGTTGCTAGTCTTCTCAACTGTCGGCCAGGGCCCAATTCACCTATAGCCCCAGTACAACCTTTTCAACCATCAGTAAAACCAACAGCACCAATCCAATCCTCGCAAACGACAACTAGCCTAGCGGGACGTTACCTGGTGACTGCCTACATTGTAGCTGGAGATACGCTACATACGGCTAAACAAGGGTTCCCAGTAAAGAGTAAATTGGATATTGATAATTTCGCTATTGTCATTGCAACGGGAGATAACAATCAATATACTATTACGTATTCGTATTACCACAACCCAACAGGTGAGGTACCTACTTTTACAAAGAAGGTTACCGGGAGCGTTCTAAATGATTATTACTTTCGGTTTGCCGATAACAGTGTACAGCCCGGCGCTGTTTTTGACTCCAAGATTCAACGGTTCACGAAGCAGTTTTACCAGCGTACCGTCGGTGAAGGTATCTTAATACCTCTAAAAGGGTTATCTGGACCTCTGGATCAAACAACCGATAAAGAAGTTATTATCGTGGCCGTTCCACAAGATCACTGACCCTAAAGGTCTATCGATGGATGAAATTTAAATAGAAATTCTGCCGCATCTTGTTTTGGCCGAAAGAAGGCGCCCTATCAAACCTACTTAGCGAGCTTACGTTTAGCCTTCCAAACTTTTGCAACAACCGCCGGAATTATGTTAAGTCCAACATAACGTAAGACAAAAACAAGCGCTGTCTTACAGTTGTAAGACAGAAGGCGTTGTCAATAAATCGGCGTTTTTCTAAGCAATCCACCAGATAAGCACTGTTTCAAAAAATGCCCTATTTGAGGAGCAGACGCATGAAAGCTTCTGCGTCTCATTTAGGAGCGTTAAATGAGATTATGCAACTCATAGTCATGGAGCTAAGATTCATTAGCAAGAGAAAGCATCTTCTTTTCTTTCAGACCATCCCTATGCAACGGAGCTTGGCTAGCTACCGCAGCGGCACCGTCAAATCCTGCAATTTTACTGACCCTCAAATGTATAGGCTAGAGTAATCAGGTCTGAGAGCTACAACTTTGCCGGGCCGCTGATATAGTCAGCGCACTCTAAAAGATAGGCTGATTCCACTATTTATGTGATTTGACATGTAGAAATAGTTTCAACCAGAGCGTTTAATCCTGTCTTGAACTCAATAAGCCAACACCGTTTCTCCAAGCTTTTATAGAAGTCAATAAAGGGCAAAGGCTATTGCCAAAGTCGGTGAGTGTATACTCTACCCGAGGTGGACACTCCTTGTACTCTTTCCTACTGATTAAGCCATCCCCTTCAAGCTCTCTCAATTGTTGAGTTAACACCTTTCTTGAAATAGAGGGTATCCGAACAATGATTTCTCCAAAACGCCTAGTATGCCCGTATAGCACGTGCAAAATGATCAATTTCCACCGTCCCCCAATCATCGCGATCGTCTCGGTAACAGGACAGTCAGTATAGTCTACTTTATTTTCCATTAGTCACTTCTAGGTTACCACTTTTTGTTACACTACCAAAGAGTAATAGCCACTTTTAATAGGCTGTAATAGTTCTACCCATGATAGATAAGTTCTAGCTAATCTTAAACAAAAATCATGATTTTAGTAACGGGTGCAACAGGCAATTTAGGCAAAACGACCATTAATTCCCTGTTAGACAGGGGTATAGCTACAACTGACATTACGGCATTAGTAAGAGATGAAACCAAAGCAACAGAATTAAAAGCAAAAGGAGTTCAGGTGAGGATTGGCGATTACCAAAATTTTGAATCGTTAAAAAGTGCGTTCCAAGGCGTGAACAAACTGTTGCTTGTCTCTTCTTCAGCAGACATCGACCGTAGATTTGAGCAGCACAAAAACGCCATTGATGCAGCCCAAGAAACCGGGGTCAGCCACATTATTTACACGAGCTTTGAGATGAACGATTTACGACAAAGCTCGATGACCGAAGATGTTCAATATCATGCGTATACAGCTGATTATCTAAAGCAAATAGGGGTTCCTTATACGTTAATGAACAACACGCTCTATGCGGACATGATTCCTATATTTGTTGGAAAGGATATCCTGGACAAGGGTGTTTCAATCCCTGCCGGAAACGGTAGAACCCCCTTTTTACCAATAGCAGAAATGGCTGAGGCATTAGCCGTTGTACTGACTACCCCAGGGCATGAAAATAAAGAGTACATCATCGCTGCAGAAACCGCTTTTTCTTTTGCAGAGATTGCTGACATACTATCAGCTATTACTGGAAAAACGATCGCTTATTACCAACCTGAAGCAAGTTCATATGTTGCACAGCTTGTGCAAACGGGTGTTTCCGAAGATGATGCAGCGTATGTTGCGAGGTTCAGTAGAGCAATTGCGAATGGGGAATTCAATACCAATAAAAGTGATGTGAAACACTTACTGGGTAGAAGCCCGATCAGGATAGAAGATTTTTTGAGAAACACATATAATAAATAAATTTTCAAGAAGGATATGTTACAGCTAATAGTCAATAGTTACGAAACATGCCGTCCAAATTAATGGCCCATTATTATAGCAGTTGCCTGAAGATCATCTATCTCAAGAGGGAGTGTATTTTGAGTATGTAATAGATAAGCTGTTTAAAAAGCAATCTAGACCAATACTCAATCAAGGGTATCTCGCTTATGATAATGCTTTCCCATCTCAAGGCGAATCAATAATGTGAGTACAACAACCCATACCACAGCAGAAAAAAGGGACCACCGAGTTTGAGGGGCTAAAAGGCCGTAATAAAATAGAGGGGCACTACCATACAGACCAAATATGATGGAAACGGTTAGTGCTGTGTAATACAGCTTGGAGCCTATACTTTTAATCGCCATTGCCTGGTAGATGATGGGCAAATCCTTTGTCAGAAGCTCAACCAATTGCCAGCCAATCAGGGGAGTGCCCATAATAAAGCCGATCCAAGCTGACATACCTAGCCCTATTTCAACATGGCCCACGTCCCCACCGGATGAAAAGGCTCTCAGGGGCATATAGCTATAAAGTTCAGCCAAGTTAAAAACGGCAAACCAAAAGCAAGCTTGTGTTAAGAACGGCTGTCGCCTACTAGCCGATTGGCGTAGCCCTTTCCGAGATGCCAGCAATAAGAGGACATTGGTAAGTAAGGCAGCCCCTGCAATGAAAGAAGCTTTCCAAGGTGAAGAAGATTGAAAGATTGGCTCGTAGTCAATGTTCTCATCGGCGTGAATTAATGTCCAATCACCATAATGAATAGCAAAAGGGTGTGCTTTGTAGCCAAATAGCCAACCGATGACGCTATGCGACCATTCATGGAAAAGAACCATGAGGTGATGAGCGAGAATTACCGTCAGGATAGTTATAAAGAGAAGTCGGATGCCTCTGATCATGAAGTCTGGTTCATTTTGAGATTGCAACGCTGTTTGATAGGTGTTTAAACGTAAGACTTAGTAAAATAGCAGACCAACTACTTGGGTAGTAGGTATCACCTAAAACGCTCCTATGTTGCAGCCGATGCCTGATCGTTCGATCGGCTACATAGGAGCGTACATAAGAATAGGAAACTAAAAGCCAATGACAAATCAATGTTTACGGTTTATCAAGCCAACCAGCCTGGAAACGAGTCGACATGATAAAGCTTGTAAGCGGTCAGAGAAATCGTTTAATAGCCTCCTCAAGAGCGGCCTCTGTTGGGGGTAACAACCAATTCAGACCCCGCTCAATGCGCGCCTGAACACTCACCACAAACGGCTGAAAGGTTTGATAATAGCTCGCAAAGGCGGCAGGATAACTCTCTTTAAACGTATCGAGTTCGAAGGCTAAACGAGCCGCTCCCTGCATAGCCAAACTGGTACCCATGCCGGTGGGAAAGCCGGTGGTGTGAGCCGCGTCGCCCACCAGGGCCACCCGCCCTTTTGTCCAGGTGGGCATTTGAATTTGCACAACTTCATCGAAGTATAACTCATTGGAAGCCAGCATTGCCGCTAAAATTTGAGGAATCTTCCACAAGCCATTATCGAAATGGTCCCTCAGAATTTGTTTATGTTGATCCCGGTTGCGATAGTCATAGTCTAGCCTCGACGAGCGGAAAAGAAGGCCCGCATGAACCGCGTTTTTAAATGAATACAGCATGGCTGTTTTGCCTACTTCCTGGTAGAGGGTAGCCGAATTTAGGCTGTTGGCTTTAATCGCTGGGGCTTCAGCCAGAGCAAAGTAAGCCCCAAAAAAGCGGGCAAATTGGGCTTCGGGCCCGAACACGAGTTTCCGCACCGTTGAATGCGTACCATCCGCCCCAAATACGAAGGCAAACTCTCGACGCTCGCCGGTTTGAAACCTGACGGCAACGCTATCGTCGGTTTGGATCAGCGTCTCAATTCGATTCTTAAATAGAAACTCGACCGCTTTGGCCGGGATTGCCTGATAGAGTATATTGACTAAATCGTCCCGGTGGATCTCAATATCACCTGTATACTCGGCCTGGGCATTGATGGAAAACTGCACAATGGGTTTATCATTGGCATTAACGATCTCATCGGTATGCACAAATTCGTAGGCCTTAATTTGATCCAGAATACCCATTTCCCTGGCCACCGTCAGGGCATCGCCCCGAACATCAATGGGCGAGCCGCCCCGTCGAAGCCCGTTGGCGATTTCAACCAGGGTTACCTGGTACCCCTGTCGGTTTAGCCAATAGGCCAGCGTTAATCCCGCGATACTAGCCCCGACTATCAAAACTTGCTTCTCCATAGCACTTATCGGTTGCGTTAGACCACAAAACTAGTTGCATCTTTAAGGGCAAAATAGCCCGAAAGGCAGTAAAAACAGTCGTAGCGCTAATGATTCAACATGACCATCCGCAACAGTTCCTCCAGTTTGTCGATAAAATAGGCTACGATATCGGGCCAGACACGGCCGAGAACCTGACCATGTACGCCCAAAAAAGTTTCGACTTCTTTCCTGAACTAGCCATGTTCACGGCTTCGTACTTGGTGAAGAAAACGTTCACTCGCCAAACGACGGCCCCCAAATTCATCAACAGGAGCATTTGCTTCTTTTTCAAAAATATGATCTCCGATGATGACGCTGGGATTGGCGAACGAAGTCGGCTATCACCGGATGACAAACCCTTTATCCGCGTCTTTCCATCAACGCATACCTACACCAGTCTTTTTAAAGAGAATTCCCGGGTGGTGATCGTGGCGGTCCTGGTTCAGGCGGATTATTTGAAATCCTTCCTGGGTGACGATGCCGACCAGTTTCAATTTTTGCTTGATACCCCCACTGATTTTCTCCTTGAGGAGGTGATGACCGACGATATGATTAGCACACTGAATAGTATTGCGAGGAAGGAGCCACCCGGTTTACTACCGGCTTATTACTACCGACTGAAGGCGATGGAATTACTTTTTTATTTGTTTCAGCGTCTTAGCAAACGAGAAAAAACAGTCCAGCAGACATTCAGTGAGCAGGATATCGTATCGATCTATAAGGTACGCGATCAACTAGTTAGCTGCCTGGCTAAACCCAGTTCGATCAGCGAATTGACACGAGTGGCGGGCATGAATGCGCTAAAAATGCGCACCTTGTTTAAGCAAGTTTTCGGCCAGGGTATTTATGATTACTATCAGCATGTACGCATGCAGGAAGCGGCCCGGTTGCTGCGCATTCCAAATCACTCGGTAGCCGAGGTGGGCTCTCAGTTGGGTTATGAAAATCTGAGTCATTTCAGCCGCGTTTTTGAAAAGCATATCGGCCAGAAGCCCAAGAAATTTTCAACCTCAGCCAGGTAAAGCTTTCTTGTCAATCGCCCGATTTATGAAGCAAATGCACGAAAGTTGCTTCGAATCGTTTGAGGACATTCTCTGGCATGGTCCATGAGGGGAACCGGTCCCATGGCTCAATTGGTAGCATACAGCTAGTCCGCTAAAGCGCCCAACCTAGTAAACGGCAAACACTTATTAAGGATTACGAGTACTTATCTTATAAGCAAATAAGTCAACTAGATATGATCAAAAATTGGTTTATAACCGGCGTCAGTACGGGGTTTGGCAAACACCTGGCCGAACTAGCCTTACAAAAGGGGGATAAAGTAGCCGGCACGTTTCGAGAACAAGGCCAGGCCGATGAGTTTAGCCAGAAATGGGGCCCAAACGGTACTGGTCTCGTCGCAGATGTGACCAATGAGTCGCAGATTAACGAAGCAATAGCAGCGGCTATCGACCAGTTAGGACATCTGGATGTCGTGGTAAACAATGCAGGCTACGGCTCACTGGGCGCCATCGAGGAGATTAACGAGGCCGAGGTGCAGCGGCAATTCGACAGTAATGTATTTGGCCCCCTGCGCGTAATTAGGGCGGTACTGCCTCATTTGCGAGCGCGTAAGAGTGGGCACATTATCAATGTAACTAGCATTGGTGGGCTGACGACGTTTCCCAGCGCGGGCATCTATCACGGCTCTAAATTTGCACTGGAGGGCATTGGCGAGAGCCTCGCTAAGCAAGTGGGGCCGCTGGGCATTCGGGTGACGAATGTAGAGCCGAGCGGGTTTCGAACCGATTGGGCTGGGCGTTCGGCGACCTACACTAAAGTGACCATTGCCGATTACGAGCCGACGGTTGGGAAGGCGCTCGAGTTATCTCAGCAAAACAGCGGTAAACAAGCGGGCGATCCGCAACGGGCGGCCCAGGCCATGTACGATCTGGTGCGCATGGACAATCCACCGCTGCATCTGCCACTGGGTAAAATGGCCGTGCGGGAAGCGCTGACTAAATTCACGGATCTCAAGACGGAAATTGAAAGTTATGCTCACATTGGCAATGCCGCTGATTTTCCCGAAGCGGGCTAGCTCCCGTCTGTTAAGCTACTAACCCATGACCACCCGTTAGTTGTTGGTTTGTAGCGTAGCTAACGTCCTTTTTGCCAAGGTCGGTGCTATTGATAGTACCGACCTTTTGTTTAGGGGCTCATAGATTGATTTTTAGGTGTTCTCTTGGGCGGATTTACTATTCCGCAGCAACTGACCACTTAGGTGCGGACCTGCATAAAATCTGTCATTTAGTTTAACAAATCTCCGTCTCAATTATGAGCGTTTGATGAGAATAAATAAGAGGAGTAACCTGATTCAGTCTACTTCTTTCATTTTCTTGTGAGCTGTATTTCTCTAAGCCAAGTTGAGTAGTCACTCCTGTTATAAGAGAATGTCCTTTATCAGCAGCCAAATTAGCCTTACAACGGATTAATTTGGCTGCTGATAAAGGACATAAAATTGGCGTATAATCTCAAGCGAATAGGCGGATAGGTACCCTATCCGTTTCGATCGAGCTTGTGTCGATTTACCAATTACCCACTTACCTTTTCTTAGTTGGTCCTATATAGCCTAAAAACATCAGATGAATAAACTATGCTATTGTTGGGCTTGGCTGAGCAGCCTGCTGCTCATTCTGCTTGGCTGTGAACAGCAAGCACCGGTTAGCTCCCCCATCAACCAATTCCGCCTAATAAAGCGCATCGACTCCTCTGCCACTAGCCTGGCCACCACCCGTTACTTCTATAACTCGGACAATCGGCTGATCCAGACCCAAACCCAAACCCTCAGTTATACCGGTAGTAATCTGATCCAAACCACAGCTTACCGCTACGATGAGCAGAATCGACTCATTGTGATTGAATCCCAGCAAGGGCTGGCCCTGAATAAACGGGTGTTTACTTATAATGAGCAGGGCGATATGGTTTTAAGTACAGATTCTTCCGGCTTTAGCAACGCCATTCCCATCTACACCGCGCAACAACAACACGCTTATCGCTATGATAGCCATCATCTCCCCTATCAAGAGACACTTACCCCGTTGGGGACCAATCCCCTGCAAACCTACCAATACCAGTACACCTATCAACAGGGCAATGTGAGCCAGGTATCTATCACCTTACCCAATGGCAGTACGAGTCAAACCACTTATCAGTATGATGACAAACCAAATCTTTGGTATGGTCAGTGGGGGAGCGGAGTTATGCCGGCTGTGTTTAGCCACAACAACGTGATTTTTGATCACGAACAGCTATCCTATACCCCGCAGGGATTAATCAGTCAACGCGAAACGATCTATCCAACCAATAGGAAACTAGGCAGCAAAATCAGCTTTATTTATGAGACCTATTAAGGGGGGCGGGATGTCTAAATCCACTCTCCACTGTTTTACACAAACCTTTTTATGTTAAGTAGACAAGCTAGTATTCACCAGTCTGGTTCAGGAGCTCATAAAAGGCCATAGGTTTACGTAACACAGGTGGCAGTTGTAAAAGTCTGGAAGGCCATTGGGAAGCTTGATAAATGAATCAAATTTGACTCCTACCTTCGGCCGAAACGAATGATCAACTGGATGTTTTTGACCCACTGATTACTTTTGCAATTGCCACATTGATTATATAACATTAAATCGCATGGCAAACTGTATGAAATCTGTTTTAAGCCTTTTAGTCCTTAGCCTTTTGACGATAAAGGCTCATTGTCAAAGCCAGCAGGCAATGGCGTTTCTTCATGATTTCTTTGGTCAATCATCCGAGATCGTCTACATGGACAAGGTGTGGCAACATGAAATTAAGTGGATGCGAAAAACGCTGAACCAGGATACTTTGCAGGATATGTTCAACACGAAACCGCCTAAACCCGATGTTCGTTTAGTGCTAACTTTAAAGAAGCGTAGTTACATTCAAAGTGAATTAGATCGACAAGCTGAAGTAACTTGGCCAAGCCAGTTATTTAAAAATGGAAAGGTGCTAACTAGCAGTACGGTGGATAGTATATATAAAGATCCAACTCGTGGCGAGACGTATTTTAGAGATCACTATGGCTCAAGACTATACAGCTTTTCAAACCCAATCTTCATTCGAGATTATTCAATCTGTATATTCTATTCTGGCTATACCTGTGGTTCTCGATGCGGAGAAGGAAAATTAATAATATTCAAGAAGAAAGATGCTGCCTGGCTACCTTGGATCAAACTTTACAGTTGGGTAAGTTGAGTCATATATGGCAGATATAGCTGGACCAATTACTTAACATATTGCCAGTGGCTGTTGCAAAAGTCTAGATAGATACCGTAACGCCTGGCCTAACCGTCGAATACCTGCCATAAGATGGCTAAAAAGTACGGATCAACCGAGCTTAGAGAGTGGTAAAATGGCTTTTGCAACAGCCACATCACTTATACAATAGAAAAGTTTTCACAGACATTATGGGTCGTATAGTTGATTCAAGAATACTTTCAGTAAGCCCTGAAAAGGAAATAAAGCTCCTTGGATTTAATTACGATACTGGTCCAGAGCTAGAAATAGACGAACGTTTAGGCCCCTTTTCTAGTGATGTTACTTTTAAGTATAGTAAAGTTAGAGATCCTTTAGAGGAGTTCTGGAACAAGACGGAAACCACGTGTGTAGCGGGCTGCTGTGGAATTGATGCTTTTCACATTGGACCAGAGCAGATAGTTGATGCAGTAAAGGATCTTGATGTTAAGACGCTGGTTAATCAGTTAGAACGAGTTAAAGAGCAAGTACTAGCTAGCGACGCCCAAGTAATTAGTTATCATCGACTCAATTATAATTTTGCACGGATCTCTTTTTTGGAACTCATTGATTATTTAATAGCCGAAGTTAAACAGTGGATCTAAAATTGAATAATTTCAATATTGGTAGAATCTCAATTTAAACTTCGTTAACAGAATAATTTCATCACATAACGTGAGTGGCTGTTGCAAAAGTCTAGAATGAGTGTAGCGGCCTTAGCTTAGTTGCCAATTTCTCACTATTTACAAGGCAAAAATGGCTTACCTGGCAGCTGAAGTTTCAGGCCTGTTGACTTTTGCAACAGCCACTATCTACGCTTCGTTGATCCGGACTCTTTGCCCATCTTGTGGCAGGTGTTTGACGGGTAAGCCTGGCTCTACGGCATCCACCCAGACTTTTGCAACAGCCACTGGCATTATGATAAGCTAAAGTTCTAGTGATCTCCTACCATTAATACTTGAAAACTAAATAAGGAATGCTTCCCGCGTTGGGATAGAAGCCATCTGAAATTCGATAAGCTCCATTAGCGCCTAACTCTTGACATTTCAGCTTTAACCTTTCTTTTACCATCTTATCGGTGGTAGCCGTACCTACCGAAATGGTAACTACACCTAGCCGTTTGATAGCTGTAGGAATATCTCTCTCTAACAGAAAAATTGTAAGGTTGGTATCGCCATCTACTTGGCCGTTGCTAAAGGTACTATTATCAGCAGAGGTAACTTGAGTGGTGACACACCCTGTAAGCGTCCAACTCAAAAACAGCAAAGCGACCATTAGTTTCATATAAAAGCTGTTGTATAATCTTTTATATGTTAAGTACTACATTCTGTCAAACAAAAACAAGTACTGTCTTACAACTGTAAGACAGAGGGTAAAGACACTAGTAGTTCAATGAAACGGTGCTTCATTAAAGGCCCCATTTAAGAAGCAGATGCATGAATACGTTGTCGTTTCTGGCAGGAGCCTATTCAAGAACGATTGCTCGTCTCAAGGAGGAGCGTTACTTGAGACTAAGTTTAACAGGCAGGCGTAGAGGAGATACACTAGAAAACCCTTTCACTGGCCTTATCGTGTCTCTTAGGGTCAAAAATTCTCGTTAGTATTTACACTCAACTGCATAAAATATTATCTGTTTTAAATTGTACTTTTAGGGGTTAGTTATCATGATGGCACTTATACAAGAAATGGAATCCACTCTTCCAACCTTTTTAGAAAAGATGGAATCAATACCATACAATCCTTTTACTTTCCTGATCAGATGAAAAGATCTACTCTACTGATAGCCATCTTAGCTAGTTTTCTGTCCACTGCTCAAATGTGTGGCTCCAAGGATGATGTTAGTCCGGAAGGTGTCAGTTCATCTTGTTTTTCAGACAAGTCACTGGCAGACGTTTCTTGGCAAAAAGACCAATTGCAATTCTTTCAGAAACCTAAAAGTGGGCCGTTAAAAGTGATAGTATACACTTATAAAGACGAGTCTTTTTTGGCTTTCGAAAACGGGTTTATTAGTTCTCCTATGAGTTATGTCTTCGATTGCTCAGGAGCTACCATTGCTAAGCGTAGTATCAATTACAATGCTTTCTACAGTGAAGCAAAACAACTTAAAGTGCTATTAGAAGGAAGCTATTAGAATTGTGTTTTCCCCTAACCACGAAACAGGTTACCTTTCTCAATTATTGTTTAAATCGACTAACATAACGTTAGTGGCTGTTGCAAAAGTCTACGTCAGCCGATCTGAAATCTTCCAATAGATGATTTCCAGGCCTTAAAACACCTCTGGCCAAAGGTTAAACCTGATCTTCAAGACCCATTTCAGACTTTTGCAACAGCCACGTGAATTATACAACTGACCTAGGAATACTACATTTTCTAGTAACCTTATACTTTCAAAGCTTATCATTATAAATCGGTCCACCTAATAAGGCAAAGGCTTCTTCTTCTTTTGTATTCAAATTATAGCCGATTGAGATTCTTAAACTGTTGGGTTCTGAGCGGTAACTATCGGACTTAGTTAGAACAATAAAGGCACCATCCCTAGTGTGGCAAACGTAGGTAGGCTTTAAACCACTGAAGTTCCCATGCGATTTAGTAAAAACTAAGGGTTCCATTATTTGCCCGTAGTGTTGTTGTAAAATGCTTTTAACAGAATCAAACTTAGCCTCCTTACCTCGTAAGAATATTACTACACCATAAGGTTCATTCCTTAATTCTTGATTTCCGGTATTGCCCCATACGTTGAACCACCATTCTATTCTCACTGTCTGTCTCGAGTCAACAAATCTATCATCAGATAATAATTGACCGGTTGGGTATTGCTTTTGCAACTGACTTAATGTGGTCGGGAACTGAATTATATAACCAGCTAAATTAGTCTGAAACGGTCTAGGTTTACAGCCATACAACAAGCCAACTAACACTCCAGTATAAAGTAATACTCTTATTTGCATGCTTAACGAGAAAGTCAACATAATTGTCTTTTTACTAGGTCAGTTGTATAACTATCGTGGCTGATACAAAAGTCTCTGTACTGCTTGTTTTGGTAGTTAGTCGGATGAAAGGCGAGTAACTATTGGCCATAAACTAGCTGGCAGGAGGGTTCAGTTAAACGACTGACCGACTTTTGCAACAGCCACTAAGAATATGTTATGTGAGAAGACTTAGAACGCTAGTTAACTGACTAATTCTTAGATTTGGAAGGGTTATTTGTAAATTCATTTTTTATGAAAAATACGCTCAATTTATCTATACTGGTTTTGGTACTATTTAGCCGAATAGCCATTGCTCAGATTGCCTCGGCCGCTTTGGATCAAGACCCTGTTTTCACTCAAGTAGTTACCCATCGCATTCATTATCCGGTTAAACCGGCTTCTCATGCCATATATGGACGTTTTTACGCTGGTTTTGATATTGATTCAGCCGGACATATTCGTAACATTTCGGTGCTCTATCCAAAAATGAGCACCCGCATGAATAAACTGTATGGATTCGAGTATGAGATACATAGTGGCTTAAAGCATATGCCCCCCTTAAAACCTAATTTGGCAGGAAGCTATATACTTCCTATTGCTTTTTGTTATACGCACTACCGGGAAGGGGCATCCCCAATAGTACCTACTAATGTCTTACCCAAAGGGTATCAAATGAGTGATCGTGTTCTTTTAAGTGAAGTAAAAGTATTTGCCTCAAGCCCAAGTAGCACCTTACAACTCAATGGTTTCCCTGCCAGTAAACAGATTGGACAATGACCATTTTTCTGTTATTTAAGTGGCGTGGTTGTTAAAAGCCTGGAATTCCCTATTCCTTAGCCGTTTTGCTTCTGTAAGGGTCAGAAAATAGCTCACAAACTCGTTTTAGTAATCCACTTTTGGGCTTTTGCAACAGCCACTGGCCTTATGATAACCTGATAATGATTTACAGTATCAACTAATCTCTAGTGTCGTTGCTGCTCAGGAGTGAGGGTAGCATTGGAGGCTAAGGGCTGATCTGCTTTTTGGGAGGTTGTCGCCACTTACTGATTCGTCCCAGGTCGACCCCAACTGGCGGGCAGCTTCTTGGATCGATCCTTTTGCATAGGACAGGTCAACAGCCATTTCCCTGAACGCTTCGTCAAACACACGTCGTTTAACCATGCTACAAATCGACTCGTCTGGTTAACAATGTGCCCCATAGCGGTAAGGTGCCCTGTTGAACAAAAGCGGTTGTTGATCGAAGCGATCCAGAGAGATATACAGCTATGCTGAGCGGTTACAGACGATTTTACTATAATTGCTGATTGGCTCAACATATGTATGTATTTTTGCTTTCTCAGGTGATCTGTTAGTGGTCTTCCCGGACTATCTACTGTTGACTAATCGATTGTCTTGTTGATTTGAAAACCCGCTTTTAGCGTGCCTTTACTCGTAATGGGTAAGCTCAATGACTCGATCATTTACCGTTTCGGTTTCTCCTGTGAAGTCCAGACTTCATGAGGACAACGGCTAAAACCTATGCTAACCATGTCTGTATAAGTGATGATAAAATATGTTACCACTCATGCTCCGCACTTGTTTTGAAACTGTAAACGACTAATGGCCTAGGACAGATGAAAAAAATCACTGTCTCATAATTCGCTCCTCAATAACGCATTGTATAGGAAAGAACGGCTACAGCGCCGTAGCCGGTGTGTCGTTCTTAGAAGGTGAACTTTGGCCACTGTGGATATTGACTTAGCAGGTAGGACTTCGCCAACCAGCTAGTCACTCGACTAGAGAGTCGCGGGTTGACCAAGCGAGCCAACGGTGTAACTTGCACTGAACACCGCCCACGGGTTGGGGTTAAAGAAACTGTCACCTCTTGATTGTCCATGAACAATAATGAACTCAACCGCTTCCGCCCAAATAGCCTGCCTGAAGAAGATCATTTAGCCCTTTTCGTTGACGAGTGGGTACGACTGGCCATGCAAACCTCGGACACCTATTGGTGGCAGCTTGACCTGCTCACCAATCAAGCCAGCTACTCGCCTAACGCCGAGCGCATCTTGGGCCACCCACCCGCCCCAATTCTACAAGCTAATTTGGGTTATGTGCATCCCGACGACCGCCTAATGCCAACCCAGGCGGTCGAGCAGGCCATTCGAACGGGGACCGACCAATTTACTTATCAGGTGCGCTCCATCGCCCAGTCCGCCCAATGGCGCTGGTTTCAGGTGTCCGGAACGATACTGCGCGACCAGCAGGGCCAGCCCACCAAGATGATCGGCCAAGCCCAGAATATCACTGACCGCAAACAAGCCGAAGAAGCCTTGCGCGAGGCCGACCGGCGGAAGGATGAGTTTTTAGCCATGCTGGCTCATGAACTGCGCAATCCCCTGGTGACTTTGCGCTCGGGGCTGGACATCCTGAAGATGACTACTACCCAGGATGAGCAAAGTTCGGCCACGGTATCGATGATGAGCCGTCAGACCAACCATCTGGTGCGGATGGTAGATGAGCTGTTGGACGTAAACCGCATCAATCAAGGCAAAATCGAACTCCAAAAACAGCCCCTCAATCTGGTTGAGCTCGTCCAGCAAGCGGCTCAATCCATGCAGGGGCTGTTTAATCAACAAGGGCGCACCTTGCGGGTTGAGCTACCTCAAGTGCCCATTTACCTGCAAGGCGATGCGACCCGGCTGAGCCAGGTGGTGACCAATCTGTTAACCAATGGGGTCCGTTACACCGGAGAGGGGGGGCAGGTCTGGCTAAGGCTAGAACAGGCCTCCCACGAAGCCCAGCTTCAGGTGGGCGATGATGGGATTGGCTTGAGCGTCGATCAGCTAGAAGCGGTTTTTGAGTCGTTTGTGCAGGTAGACAACTCGCCCGCCCGTTCGAAAGGGGGCTTGGGCTTGGGGCTGACGCTGGTCAAACGGTTGGTGGAGCTGCACGGTGGGCGGGTGGAAGCCCAGAGTGAAGGCATCGGCCAGGGCAGCACCTTCCGCGTTCACTTACCTACCCTGGAAACGGCTCCGGACGTTTCACCCAAGTCACTTGAAGAGACGACCTCTCCAGCGAGCAGTGAGCGAATTTTGGTCATTGACGACAATACCGATGCGGCCCTGACGCTCAGTCTGCTGCTGACACTAAAGGGGTATGAGGCTCATACGCGGACGAGTGGTCGAGCGGGTATTGCTGCGGCCCAACAACTCCAGCCAGCCGCCATTTTGTTAGATATTGGCATGCCTGAGCTGGACGGCTATGAAACATGCCGGTTACTTCGTGAGCAGCCTTGGGGAGAGTTTATACCCGTGATTGCGATAAGTGGTTATGGCCAGGAAGCGGATCGGGAGCGAAGCCAAGAAGCGGGTTTCGACGGCCATCTAGTCAAGCCGGTGGATGTAGCGATGCTGACTGAACGGCTCAGGGAGTTGATCGGTCAGGGAAAACTAAAGCAGCGTTGGGCGGAATGACCAATCGTTGTCTTTATCTCAAATAACACTTCCCCGTGGAACGGCGGAGTTTTCACATATCTGCTTCTTAAACTGGGCGTTCATTTAGAGTTTACGAGAATTCGTTAGGCTAGCTACCGATATTATTTCTGATTCACGGTATGTATCGACGAGTGGTTGGTTTTAGGCAGCGGTCGAATAGGGTTAACTGCGTTGCTTTTTTTCAGTACCCCAGTTTCGATTGCTGATTGGCAGGACGGGTTAGCCGTTGACCAACTGGATTCGAAGGGCTGAAGAGGCTGTGTCTGGTGCATTCATCATCTTCATAGAGAGATTAAGCCGGTAGAAGTGGTAAGTGAATAGTAAATTCACTGCCTTTTTCCTGCCCCTCACTTTGGACCCCTACCCGCCCCCCGTGCTGTTCTACCAGTTGCTGCACCAGCGAGAGGCCGACCCCCAACCCGCCCTGCGAGCGGGCCAGCGATGTATCCACCTGCCGGAATAACTCGAAGATGACTCCCAATTGATCGGCGGCCAGGCCGATGCCGTTATCCCGAACCCGCAGGACCGCTTGCTCACCGACTCGCTCCAGGCTAAGCCAGACCTGCCCTTCCGGATAGGTATAGCGTAGGCCGTTGGTGAGCAAATTAGTCACCACCTGGGTTAATCGCGTCGCGTCGCCATTCATATAAAAGCAGTGGCTTGGTAGTTGCACATGCAACTGCCGAGCCGAGACCCTAAATAGAGGCTGCATAGTGTCAACGGTCTGAGCAACCACTTGTACCAGATCAATCCGTTGAGTGCGTAACTCAATCTTGCCCCGGCTAATCCGGCTCACATCCAGCAGATCATCCACCAGCCGCAGTAAATGATCCATCTGCCGGTTCATACTGGGCAGTATAGCCCCCAGCATAGGATCGTCCTGGTGGGTCTGTGCCAGTAACTGGAGGCCATTATGTACTGGCGCCAACGGGTTACGTAATTCGTGGGCCAGCATGGCCAGAAACTCATCCTTGCGATGACTGGCTTGCTGAAGGTCTTGCTCAGCTCGTTTGGCGTCGTCAATGTCAATGCTCAGCCCGTACCAGGCCTCGATCTGCCCTGTGGCCGAGCGACGGGGCAGGCTTCGGAAGATGTGCCAGCGGTACATCCCATCATGCCGCCGGTAGCGAACCTCCCCTTCATAGGCTTCACCCGTCTGTTGGCAAGCTTGCCAGTAAGGCAGAATCCGATTGACGTCGTCGGGATGCATCCTCACCGCCCACCCCAATCCACGGGCCTGCTCAACTGTCTGCCCGGTGTAGTCATACCAACGCGGGTTGAAATAGATGTTTTCGCCTAAGGCTGAACAGATCCAGACCAAAGCGGGAGCGGCTTCAGCCATGGTCCGAAACTCCGCTTCGCTTTTGAGTAAGGCTTGCTCGGCGCGCGCCCGCTCAACGGCGGCCCAAATGCGTTCGGCGGTTTCTTCAATTAATCCGATCTCTAAGGCGGAGAAGGAGTGGTCGCGCTGGAAGTGAACAAAGAGAATGGCCACCAAACGACCCTGTTTGACGAGCGGTACATTCACCGTTGCCCCCAGTTGTAGCTGGGCGTGGGCTTGTTTCTCGGCCTGGGTGAGCCGGGAGTCATTGGCGACATCATCGCGCACGACGGTTTGCCCCCGCAGCATCTGTTCAAGTAACTCCGGGCCATAATCCACGTATCGGTAAACGCCCTCAATGCCAGCAACGCCCCGGGTAAAATGGCGAGTCACCGCTACTAATTGTTCATCCTCCTGCGTTTCGGCATACCCCACCCGGTTTGCCTGCAAAAACTCACCCAGCACGCGAGCCGCCTGATATTGAATACTAACGGCGTTCGATAAGGGACGTAGCTCATCACTTAACCGCAACAAAAACGATTGTCGTCGTTCGAGCGCCAGCAACGATTCTTCCTGACGCTTCCGTTGGGTAATATCACTGTAGCTGAGGGCCACCAGCGAACTGTTGGGGCCTCCTACCGAGCAGGCATCGACTTCATACCATCGTTGGCTGGTTTCTGACCAGTCTTCAAAATGAGCCGCTTCTCTCGTCAAAGCCACCTGGACATACCGCTCGATCCAGTTGGGATCAAGGCCAGGCAAGAACTCGTCCCCGGACTCGCCACGTAGGGGTAGCCCTTCGTCAATCCGGTTCTGGGCCGGACTGGCATCCCGGATAATCATATCCTTAGCTAGGCCTTGCTCATCAAATCGGACATCCAACAAACAAAAGCCCCGATTCATCGCCCGAAAGGCGTTCTGATAAATCCGATCGGGTAACGGGTCATTATCCATAGTACCGCTGATTGCCTGAAGCATAAATGCAAGAACCAATTCTACTCAACTGATTTGAGAAAGGGTTGGACTGGCTTGTCCGTCGAGCCATTTTCACTTAACGCCCTAGTTGAGCAGGAGCTGCTGAAACACTTCTTCTCAACCACGAGCTTTCTGGTGGACGGCAAGCAGGGATTCTCTAGCTAAACTGTCCCCATAAAAAATCCTGAAAATAGCTCAACAAAGATAAGGCGACGAGCTGCTCACGCCCAAACCTGATTAGCGACCGGCTCGTCTGCACAGCACCGGTACGCGTTGTATAAACTTATCAGTAGCTATACGTCAGTCCTTTATTGGGCGGGCCGGTTCAGCTATAGAATAAGGCCAACCGCTACGGCAGTGACCAGCGCAACCTGACGCACAAAACCTTTCGGTTGTGCTTTTATTCAGTGCGCCAGCCCCTTTCAATCCAAGGCTTGGAAGAATGCCGCTTTTAGACATCTGGCAACTTCATCCGGTAAATGGCATACGGGGTGGTTCGTTTGTTTTCGCCTTCATTGTAATCGGGTTGCTTATTGATCTGGGAGCAACTGATGTATAAATAATCATCCGTCGAAATCGAATAACTATCCGGCCAGATCAGCCGTTCATCGGATACGACATCTTCCAGCTTGTGCGCAGGCGTTATTCTGACCAGTTTATAATTCTGGTAATCGCCCAGGTACAAATTGCCGTTTTTGTCAACGATCATCCCGTCCGTCACCGCAAACCTGCCCAAATCTTCGACCGCAGCTTCCCGTTGATCTTCTGGCAAGGCTTCGTTTCGCAAGAATTCCGTTCGGATGCGGTAGAGTTTATTGTCGGTGAGTGGTTTGTAATACAGCCATTCGCCATCTGGTGTTAAGGCAATGCCATCGGATTGAAGGTGTACCGGTTGACCTTGCTTTTTGAATTCCTTCCCGTCCACGATCAGGGTAAAGGAAGGGTCGTGTTTCACCGAAGGATGATGGCGCAATACCTCCCGGATGGTTCCCGTTTCCAGATTAATGACTACAATTCCCCCTTCATTGGAGTTGGTTAAATACGCTACCTGTCGACGGGTATCGACCCGCACATCGTTGATATAGCTTTTGTTGGTTAGTACGCCATCAAACCGGTATACGTCTTCGATGCGATCGGTAGCCAGGTTGAACTTGACCAGCTTAAAACTAGCGTCATAAACCTGTTCCATATTCGGGCAGGCCGGGTCCACTACCCACAAGTTGTTCTCGGCGTCAACATACACGGCCTGCACACATACCCATTTGTTTGTTCCATCGTCCCCTTCCTGCCAGCTGTTCCATGGCTCGTCTGGATACGGTTTCACCCGGTTATTGGGTAAAATTTCGACAACACTGTACTGGTGTGGTCCGGGCCACAACGGATAACAGCTAAACAAACGACCGTCTTTCGCTATAGCTACACCGGTTAATTGGTATGTATCGTCTGAAAAGATTTGTTCCAGTTGATGACTGCTCGTACTCATAATTGGATCGGTTTAATTGATAGGGCATTCGTAAACAGGTACCTGATAACTAGCAGAGTCAATATTGGTATCAACCCAAACGTGTTCAGCTTGTGGTTTCTTTGGGTCGATACCAATAATCCTATCCGCTTACTAAAACCTACTTACGCTTGTTTTTCCGTTTCAGTAGCATGAAGCCGGCCGTGATCAGCAAGGCCGTCGTCGCTGTCTTTCGGATAAAAGCAGGGCGGTTGTGCTTCCATTCCGCTCGCCAGCCCCGCTCGATCCAGGGATTGGGAAGAATGCCGTGGGCCAAGTCCGTTAGCTTTCCCTCTATAGCGTTTATCCGGTCGGCCAATATCAGCGTCATCCAGTGCGTAGCGGTTGCTTCGCTATACTGATAGGCATAGCGACGGAGAGCCCCACTGAGGCCCAACGGCGGTGATGACGTACCAAAGACACGCGTAACGCCCGGTCGTTCCACCGAATGCAAGACCTCGATGTCGACGGGCTGCTGGGGGGCTTTTTCGTAATTGAGCCGTTCGTGGTCCGCACCGTTCCAATGCTTCATCGGGTAGGTAGGGTCATTTTCCGGATCGGCATCCATGCCCCAGCCGGGGATGTCTTTCGTGCGGCTTTTCAGGTTTCGGTCCGCAATCTTGCGGTCCTGAAATTCATCTATTTTCTCTTCTAATACGGGTTGCATACGATAAGGGGTTAAGCCGCATTGGCGCGTGGGGGAATTAATAAGGGTTTGACGATGTGGTCCATCTTACCGGAAAACATGCGGTAAGCATCTGACACTTCTTCCAGGGGCAGCCGGTGCGTGATTATTTCCTTGGGATTGATGCGACCGCTCATGATGTGATCAATCAGTTTGGGCAGCAGCCGTTTCACCGAGGCCTGGTTGGCCCGTAGGGTAATCCCTTTGTTCATCAGACTGCCAACGGGTACCAGGTTCCAGGGCGGACCGTATACGCCAATGATGGACACAATCCCGCCTTTTTTGACCGAGTTGATAGCCCAGTGCAGGGCCGTGGCATCGCCGGCCTGCAACAGCAGTCCTTTACCGGTGATGGTTTGCAGGGCACTGCCGGTGCCATCGCAGCCCACTGCATCGATACATACGTCAGCGCCAAAGTAGTCGGTGGCTTTTTTCAGGAACAACACCGGGTCTTTCATTTCCCGGAAGTTGTAAGCCTCGGCATAGGCAAACTTGCGGGCAAACTCCAGGCGGTAGTCGACGTGATCGATCACAATGACGCGGGTAGCCCCGAAAAACCAGGCAAAGCGGGCCGCCATCAGCCCCACCGGACCGGCGCCAAACACCACCACGGTATCGCCCTTCTGGATACCGCCCTGCTCAGCCGCCTGATAGCCCGTCGGCACTACGTCCGTCAGCAGTACGGCGTTTTCCAGGTCCATGCCGTCGGGGATTTTGGTGGGGCTCACATCGGCGTAGGGTACCCGAACGTATTCGGCCTGTCCGCCATCATAGCCACCGCCCGTGTGCGCATAGCCAAAAAATCCGCCGACGGCGGTGGCTTCCGGATTGGACTCATTGCAGTTGCCATAGAGTTCCTGCTTGCAATGGGGGCAGGTGCCGCAGGCAACGTTGAACGGCACCAGCACATGGTCACCTACTTTTAATTTTTGTACGCCCGAGCCTACCGCTTCGACAACGCCGGTAAATTCATGGCCAAAGGTCATACCCACCCGGGTATCGGGCACACGACCGTGATAGAGGTGCAGGTCTGAGCCGCAAATCAGGGATCGGGTGACCCGGACAATCGCATCATAGGGATGCTTGATCTCCGGCTCGGGCTTGTTACGGTCCAGCCTGATTTGACGGACCCCGCGAAAATTCATTGCTAACATAGCTACCTGTCGTTAAAGGTGATTGAGCTGGTTTGCTCTGGAAAGGTGATTGAGCTGGTTTACTCTGGCCCAATTCGTTGTCATGCCGCATGGAGGCTACCTTAAGCACTGGCGCCAGTGCTTAAACAGGTCTATCGAAATGCCATGCTGGCTACCTACCACATAGGTCGGTCAAAGAGGAGCAGCATCATTTAACTGGTATTTCCACTACAAGTCCCCACTTACGAATTGACGCTTCCGGGTTATCAGAAGGGCGTGTTTGCGGTATGGGGCAAGCCCCTCAACACGATCTGTATGGTTTGTCCCTTCCAACTGAGAAATAACTGCCCATCCTGTACCTGATTCACAGATACCTGCTGTCTCCTAAGACAAGCACCTTCGCTTTCTTGCCCCGCAGCCGACGGGTTACTCTTCTGTCGGCTGCCCGTTATGGCTCTGATAACGGCCGCTATCAGCATCGTCTGGTCCGTACTGGCGACTCCTTTACGCAATTTACGTAGTATGAGATCCATCCCTGTCAAGCCGCCGACTCGTCAGAACACTACTTTTGTTTGATAAGAAAGTTTAGAATGAACTAAAAAAGTGAGAATATGGACGAATCTAAAAGATGGACCGTGCCACTGTTCGCCCGGCTTATTAGTAGACACCCCAATAGAGTTGACCAGCGGATTTCGGATTCAGTTGACTGGTGATTTTGCCCTAAATTGACTGTACCCCAGCCGCTATCCGCAGCCGGGGAACTGCACGATGTCCTATATAAATAGCTGATTATCTAGTCATTAAGCTTGGCGGATTGCTACAGAGCCGGTGACCAGCGTGGTGAAGTCAGTTTGTTACGAAATCGACCATTGTGGTGGTCCGCTGGTCAAGAGCCTCAAGACTTTCAGTTTAAAGTATTTGTTTAGAAAAAGCGGTTTTATTATCGTAAGGTATTGGTATGTTCAGACTATAGGCGACCAGCCAAGCGTCCAGACGAATCAACTTTCTCCAGCGCTGGTATAGCCACGTCAATTGAGAGCCCTTTATGGGCTCTCAATTGACGTGGCTATACCAGTCTACTCGTTTGCTCACGGATAAATTCAGGGTCTGGTTGATGAGGGAGCCGATGGTTGGGAGAAACTATACCGCCCCTATTCTCTGCCGCTCTTGGCGTCTCAACTTGGTATAGGCTAGAGCAGAACCGCATCTCATATTGATGGTTGTCTATAAGTCTGTAAGCCAATACAATGATTATCTAACCTATTAATCAGGACAGTATTGACAATGAAATAGTTTTTGATGGTAGAGGAAATGTACAATTTCAAACGACCAGCTTTTCTTGAAAATAATGTTAGCTTAATCACTTAAGATATGTCTTTGCTTTCGTCCACGAAAACGCTTCAATAAATGAATGCTGGCTTTTAATGACTGTTAGAGGCAGTCAGCTACATACGCATCTGAGTTATCAAAAGGCCTTCTTGACCAACATCACAAGTTGGTCAAGGACAAACCCTATAATAAGTCCGGCCACTCCGCAGACCAGCGCTTTAGCAAACCAGGAAACTATCGGCATAGAAGACAAACCCTGCTCTAATTCATGTAGTAAATGAGCGGTAAATGGTAGGCCATGCGCAATGATTTCGGCACCTACCCAAAGCATGGCAGCTGTACCTACATAGCCCAGCCAACTCAAGAAATGCGGCATAAACTTTACTATGCTACGGCCTACTTTCTGGGTAGCAGGAGGGTATTCATGGCCAGCCAAATGTAGCCCTATATCATCCGCTTTAACAATTAGGCCAACAAACCCATAGACGGCCACTGTGATAAAAACGGCCACCGCCACCATGACAACAATCTGGTTCACCATCGCCTGGCCGGTTACCTGGCTATAAGCAATGGCCATAATTTCGGCCGACAGAATAATATCCGTGCGAACCGCACTACCCACTCGTTGCTGCTCCAGTTCTTCGGGGGTGATCTCTTTTAGTGATTTTTGCTTCATGTTCCCATCGTGGGGGCTAAACAGGGAATGAACCTTTTCGTAGCCCTCAAAACATAAATAAGCACCACCTACCATTAAAATTGGGGTAATCGCCCAAGGGGCAAAGTAGCCAAGCAATAAGGCAGCCGGACTTAATAGGAGGAGTTTATTGATCAGCGATTTTTTGGCAATCTGGTAGATAATAGCCAGCTCCCGCGATGGGTCGAGCCCAACAACATATTTGGGTGTAACGGCCGTATCATCAATGACAATGCCTGACACTTTCCCGGTTGTTTTGGCTATTTGAGAAGGTACATCATCTAATGTGGCGGCACTACTTTTTACTAGCGCCGAGATATCATCTAATAAAGCAAAGAGTCCTGAGGGCATCGTCAAAAAAGTTTGCTACTAGTACAATCCCTGGAGACGGTCCATTGACAGAAAACTTGTTCTGCCTACTCCTTTCTAGCAGCCTTTACGTTAGTTTAACCGGCTTGCCGGGTGAAAGTTGGAATAAGTTGCTAATTCATCCCGATTTCTCAGCACTCGTATGCTACGGATCGTTGTTGACAGTTATTAAAAATGGTCGTCCAATTAATCGTCCAACTGTCTTAAACGGAAGCGTTTTTACGAAAATTCGTTATAGATTAATCTCGCCAACCTTGGGGTTTATTCGGGGTGCGGCTATCACTAGCCACACACACCGCCGTTGGCGGACGTCCAGCCAGATTCGATGCCGGTTCATCGACCGGACCTCGGCCGTTGAGTGCCTCAAATAAGCCAGGAGCTATACTGCTCGCATCGCTTCGGCTTAACCAATACCGAACCGAGGAGACGCTGGACACGGTGAAATAACCCACCACCACCTCATTGGGCTTCGCCACATTCCTCACATTGCCCACTAACAGTGCAGGCTGACCAGCCGCCACTCCGCCTGAGTGCTGGGTCTGCTGATCCAACTGATTGACGTATTCGTAGGCCTGTTTGGTTAGCGAACTTTGTCGAATCTCCACTAAGCAGGGATCGGTTGAATACAGAGGTACCCGGCCCACCAGCAGGCTTTTAACCGACTGGCCATTGGTATAGGCATCCTGGAATAGCATTAAGTCATGACTATAGAGAATCTCCCAACAGAGCGTTCGACACGGGTAATCAAAGGTAGCGGTGAAAAAATTGGAATTTGCCGGCACACAGTCTTCCAGTAGGGCCCCTTGCGCATCCCGGACCTGGTAGAGTCCCTGGCTGCAGGTGCGGCACCAGGGCTGACTTTCCCAATCAATCCAGTCCCAGCGGTAATAATTGGCTTGATGGGCCGGATCGGTAAAGTCCACGTAGAAATCATGAGCAGCCGAATAAGTATTATTCAATCGTTCGGTGGAAGTTAAACTAGCAGGATTAAACTGGGCACGTAGCTGACCGATTGGAGCCACTGGCAGTAATGGTTCCGGGGTTGATTGATAGTGGGTACCATCTGAGAGGGTGAACTGAAGTTGATACACATGATCGACGTTGGCCCTGAAGTCAGCCGGCAGCTGATAGCGACCATCAGTGGTTTCTTCGGCCCTGACAACCTGTGCCGAATCCACAAGTATCTGCACGGTGGCTTTGGTAATGGGCACAGTGCCGAATCGGCCCGTGAGCCGGTCAGCTTGGGAGCGCGTAAGTCGAATAAGTTGGGGCTCGGCTTTATCAGTCAGAGTGGCCTCCACAATTAAGACATTGAGCGAACTATCGATAGGGGCATCGATAGGATCCACACAGGTAAGCAAGCTTAGACTGATGCTTAATCCAATCCAGATCTTCAGGGCCAAAGAGCGCATATGTAGCGATAACCGATCTGTTAGAAAAGAAGCGTCGTAGGTTAACCTACTTACAAATCCTCTTGTCTGGGACCGCATTTCTAGTAAAGCCCAGACAGAGGCCAACTCCTGGCATGCCTACCTGTCCTGCATTGGAGGATTTAAAGAGACATTGATTTTCACTATCTGTCCAACGCCATCCGTCGCATACAGTATTCAATAGTGCTTACCGGGCTGCGTAATACAGATGGGTTGCTCGGCCAATTGCTTGACAAAGTCGGTCGGACTGAGACCCAGGTAGCGCTGAAAATCCCGAATGAGGTGGGGCTGATCGTGGTAGCCATGCAGGACCACCAGATCGGCCCAATCAGGTAGTGTAGGGTGCTCCTTTACCAGTTGAGCGATCACGTTTTTGAACCGAATAAATCGGGCCATCTCTTTAGCGGAAAAGCCCACAATAGTTTGTAGCCGGAGTTGGACCGACCGGGGTGATAGGTGACGATTTTTGGCAATGGTCTTGACCGGATCAATCGCCAGATTAGCGAATAGCGAAACCTCATTGAGCAACGCAGCCGTGTCCTCAGGGGCCACATGCACCTGGATATAAGTCATTAGTAACTCGGCCCGGTCGGCAATGGATGGTAGTTGAGCCAGATTTTCCCACAAGTCCAGGTACGTTGGTTCGGTTAGTGGAACGGCCACCTGGTTTTCCGTTTCGGTTCGTAGCGTGTGAATTGGTTTGCCCAGCAGCCGGTAAAACCCGTTCAGGGTAAATACGACGACCATAACCTCCGCGTCTGGCAACAATTCGTAAGTTAATACACGGTCTAATGGCCCCAGTACGGCCACCCGCTCCACCAGCGAGGTATCATCGGCGACGGAAACCGATAGGGACGGCCCAAAATTAAACACCAGCATCATCTCGTAATGGGGAAACAACTGAAGTTGCTGCCGGGCAGCTTCACTAGGATGCTTCATGTAATAGATATGCCTGAATACCTCCGTCAGCCGTTCAGGCGCCACAAAGGTTTGCGCTATTGTCTGAGTGTTTTCCTTCATATACAATCTATGTATTTCGTTTTCGTACAAGCCTGCCCGTAGCCAGCAACCGAACTTTGGCCCATCAATCAAACAAATTTTACAGATGGCCTTACATACACTTATCGGTGCCAATGGCACCATCGCCAATGCCCTGATCCCCGTTCTGCAAGCTAATCAGCAGACCATCCGACTGGTTTCCCGCAAACCCAAAGCTGTTGCCGGGGCCGAAACCGCAGCGGCCAGTGCGCTCAACCGCGACGAACTGATCCAAGCCGTTGCCGGTTCAGACGTCGTGTATCTGCTTATTGGCATCGAATACAACGCCGATGTCTGGCAGCGTGATTGGCCCGTCATTATGCAGAACACCATAGCCGCCTGCCAGGCCACGAACGCTAAACTCATTTTTTTTGACGACGTATATATGTATGGCCGGGTGAATGGGCCAATTACGGAAGAAACGCCCTATCGCCCAAGCAGTCGAAAAGGTAAAGTACGCGCTGAGGTGGCAACGATGCTTCAGCAGGCGATGCAGGCGGGTAGGGTTCAGGCCCTTATTGCGCGCGCGGTGGACTTTTACGGGCCGGGCGTGACCGACAACAGCGCCCCCGGCATCTACGTTTTCAGCAACCTGAAAAAAGGCAACCGAGCGCAGTGGCCTATCAACGCCAACGTACCCCGCTCGTTCAATTACACGCCCGACGCGGCAGAGGCTTTATACTTGCTGGCCACCCGTGGCGAGGCCGTTGGTCAGATTTGGCACTTACCTACTCCTCAACCCGCCCTGACCGGCCGTGAGTTTGTCCAGCTGTCGGCTCGTGCCATGAACACATCCAACAAGCTGTTTGTGTTGCCCAAATGGGTGCTGAAGGTCATTGGTTGGTTCAATCCGTTTATGAAGGAAGCCTACGAGATGAATTATCAGGACGAGTTTGCTTTTCAGTTTGATTCCTCCAAATTCGAACGGGCGTTTAATTATACCCCGACTTCCTATGAAGAGGGTATTAGGGCTACAGCTGCGTGGTTTCAACAACGGTGAGTTATGCCTTAAGTAAGCTGTCCAGCGCGTGTTATGATTGTCGAATTGTCTCAAAATCATGACACACGCTGGACAGCTTGCCGGTTACTGTAATTTTAGCTAAGTATACGTCGTCAAATTAAAGTGGCCAGAACCAACGTGGTTTGCGTGAGCCACTCGAGTTGCCGACGGCTGGCGGTTGCCGTGCGATTATTGAATTGTCACGTTCTCTTTTTTCCGCCATAGCAATAAGGTCTGGTCAATGCGAGAGACGAAATTCGCCTGTAATTCCTCTTTAGAAATGACAAATTGTCGTTGACTGGTAGTGACACAGGTCGGCCAGTCAAATACTCCATTACAGTGCTTGTTCATAGCCACTTCTCTGTCTCAATCGGGAGGGTTTGTTAAGAATTACTTATTTATATGGTATATGCCAAATTAAAGCCCGGGAACCAGACGCTTTATTTTGGCATAAGTCCGACTCGAAACATACTTTCTGCACAGGATAACACCGCTTCTCTACTGTCAATGGGTTGCCAATTGAGCAACTGCCTGGCTTTGGTGCTGTCTCCCTGGCGTACCTTGTCCAGATCAACAATGACTGCCGCTAACGATGGATCAAACCGGCCTAAAAGCCGTAGTAGCCAGTTGGGAACAGTACCGGTAGGAATTTTTCGGTCTGGGTAGTTTTCTTTTAATAGTGCTGCGATTTGTCGAAACGAAAGGTAACCAGCTGTGCCCAGAAATCGTTGGCCAGCGGCCTGGGGGAACTCCATTGCTCGAAGAAGCAAATCGGCTACTGAACGCACATCAGCTAAATCAAACCCCACCCCGGGAATGGCAGGTACACTACCTTTCAGCAAGTTCAAGATGATTTCAGGGGTATGGCCATAATCTTTCTCCAACACGGGTCCTAGCAGCGCGCCAGGTAACACCGTCGTTAGTTCCAACCCACTGGTATCCTGCTCCATAAACGCCCAGGCGGCTTTTTCCGCGATGGTTTTACTCCGGTAATACGCTGTCGTATCCGCCCGGTTCGTTTCATCGGTCCAAACCATTTCATCGAATACACCGCTCTGTTGGCCCTTTGGCTTACCGTAGAATGATGCACCAATAGCCGATGTCAGCACGACCCGTTTTAGCTGATGCTTCGAAGCGGCTTTGAGAATGGCTAGCGTACCTTCTTTCGCGGGCATGATGACATCCGCTTCATGAGCTGGTTCACCATGCGGGAAGGGGGAGGCAATATGCTGCACAAAGTCAGCTCCCTCTACCAGCTCATCCCATACCGCCGGATCGGTCAGATCCGCTTCTGCAAACGTCAGCTGATTGATGTTTTTCGTGTGTTGGCCAATGATGGCCCGTATGTCGTTGGCGCGCCTTATGTCCCGTAGGGTACCTACCACCTGATACCCTTTTTCCAGTAGTTGGATGGTCGTATGCGAACCCAGAAAACCGGATACACCTGTTACTAATACGTTCATGGCAATCGAATGATTGGAACCAACAAAATGGCTGGTCGATTAGACGGTTTAGCCCATGCTGGCTAGGTCAATGGGAAGCTGACGAAGCCGTTTGCCCGTCAAGGCAAATAAGGCATTGCCCAGCGCTGGCGCCAGTGGGGGTAAACCGGGCTCCCCTACGCCTTTCATGGGACCGCCATCCGCCAGGATATGCACCTCGATGCGAGGCATCTCGTTCATCCGCAGGACGGGACTATCATGAAAATTGCTTTGCACTACCTTCCCGCCCACGAAGGTAATCCCGGGTTTGGTAGCCGCCGTCAGGGCCATGACAATCGCGCCTTCCACCTGATTTTTTACGTTGTCGGGATGAACAACTGTACCCAGATCAATGACAGCCACCACCTTGTCAACCTTTATCTGGCCATCCGGCTGACGGGATACCTCGACGACTTGCCCGCACAGACCCGCAAAAAATGCCCACTGAGCCACACCCCGGGCTCTTCCGGCTGGAAGCGGCTTGCTCCAGTCCGAAACGTCTTGAAGTTTGAGCAGCATCCGTTTGGTATCCGAGGCTTTGGTCAGCATGGCCAGGCGAAATGCCAGCGGGTCTTTCCCAGCCTGATGCGCCAGCTCATCGATAAAACACTCGTGAGCAAAAGCAGTGGTCGAGGAGGTCACCGATCGCCACGAACCCAGTGGAATATGCGTATCCGCCCGCACGTAGGTATTCTTCATGGCCCCTATCTCATAGGCCTGATCACTGACGCCCTCACTCATGCGGCCGTCCAGTTTTGTGGGATCAAAGGCACTACTCAGCGATTCGGCAATGGAAGGAGCAATAATCGTGTGCTGAAAAGCCAGGACCTTCCCCTCGGTTGATAGCCCCGCTTTCATCGCTGAAAACGTCATGGGCCGATAAGGTCCCTGCTGGGTCGTGTCTTCCCTGGTCCAGACGGATTTGACGGCTTTCCCCGTCAGCTTGGCTAGCTCAATGGCTTCCACGATAAAATCCAGGTATAACCGGCGGCCAAAGCCCCCGCCACAAAACTGGGTATGCAGGGTGATGTTTTCGGCCGGGATACCCAGGGTTTTGGGCAAATCGACCATAAACGAAGGACCACTGCCGGTCAGTGCACCCGGTACCTGGGTTGACACCCAGATTTCGACCTGCTCACCTGACCAGCGGGCCACGCAGTTCATGGGCTCCATGGGTGAATGGGCAACCATGGGCGTTTCATAAAACGCTTCCAGCTGCCGGGGAGCCTGGGCGTAAGTTGTTTCGAAATCGCCCACGGGGTTGATCGCCAGACCGGGTTGAGTTTTCAGGGCGCGCAGGGTGTTCTCAAACTCTGTGCTGGTAAAGGTGTTCAATCCCTGAATATCCCAGTCGATCATTAGCGCTTTGCGAGCCTGTAAGGCGGCCCAATACGATCGGGCAACAACGCCGACGCCCATATAGTCATACCGGCCCAGACTGCGTTTGACGGGAAAAACGCCTTCTACACCCGGCATCTCCAGGGCTTTGCTCGCGTCAACGTTCATCAATTTACCGCCGATTACCGGACAACGTTCAATGGATGCATAAAGCATCCCAGGTAAGTCGATATCGATGCCAAATACGGTCTCTCCCCTCGTTTTGGCTGGCACATCGGGTCTGGGTACGGATTTGCCGATTAGCGTAAATGTACCGGGATCTTTTAGGGGGGGCGTTTGAGGAACAGCCAACCGGGAAGCTTCCCCAGCCAGCTCACCGTAGGTGAGCTGCCGACCCGTTGGCCGATGAACGACCCTTCCGTGCTGCGCGTAACAGGTTTCAATCGAAACGGCCCACCGCTGGCTGGCCGCTGTCAGCAGCATCTGGCTGGCCGCAGCGCCAACGGTTCGCAGAACGGTATACAAGGATTTTACCGACATGCTGCCCGCCGAAAATTGACTATCGCCAAAGATTTTCTCGCCGTTGGCATGGACAATGTTGACCTGATCCAATGGCACCTCCAGTTCCTCACAAATTAATGCGGGTAAGGACTGAAACGTGCCCTGCCCCAGTTCAGGTTTGGGATTAAACAGGGTAATCATGCCCGCGGAGTCGATCTGAAGATAGGGGCTAAAGTTTACGGGTGAGAAGGGTACTGCATTCGTCTGGGCGATAAGTACCGACGGCCCTTCTGTTGATAGACCAAGCCATAAGGCGGCTCCCGATACCGTCGTACGACGAATAAACGCTCGCCGGGAAAGATGTTGGGAAGTCATATGGGCTAAGATTAGTGTAATGAACCTTGCTTTTTGGCGGGAGCTGGTGTAGCGGCCTTCTTCGCCTGGTGCACGGCCGAAGCAGCCGCGTGAATAGCCTGCCGGATGCGCCCGTAGGTGCCACATCGGCAGATATTGCCACCCATAGCCGCGTCAATGTTGGCATCGGTTGGCGCGGGATTTTCTTTCAACAAGGCCACCGCGGACATAATCTGCCCGGATTGACAATAGCCACATTGGGGTACCTGATGTTCCACCCAGGCTTTTTGCACAGGGTGATCGCCCGTTTTGCTCAGGCCTTCAATGGTCGTAATTTTTTGCCCCTCGTGGATCAGGTTGACCGGCATCTGGCAGGAACGGATGGGCTGGTCGTTCAGGTGGACCGTACAGGCGCCACAGAGTCCCAGGCCACAGCCAAACTTGGTGCCTTTCAGGCCCACCACATCCCGAATGACCCATAGTAAGGGCGTCTGCTCGTCGACTGAAACGGAGTAGGCTTTACCGTTGATGGTTAGGGTAAGGTCTGCCATAGCGTAAACAAATGAGGGAATCGGTTAGTTGAGCGAGGCCCGGAAGGCCAGCGGTGTCTGCTGGGTTTTGGCCTTAAACAGCTTATGAAAGCCTTGCGGATTTTCGTACCCGAGTCGAAAGGCGATTTCGCCCACCGACAGGGAGGTCGTGGCCAGGAGTTCTTTGCCCCGCTCGATGATGTGATCGGTGAGGTGCTGCTGGGCACTCTGGCCGGTTAACACCCGGAGCATATCGCTCAGGTAGGAGGCTGACACGGTCAAGTGATCGGCAAGCTGCTGGACCGTGGGTACCCCCCGCAAGGACGCTTGGTCCGTGGTAAAGTACTCGTCCAGCAGCGCATCCAGTCGGCTCAGCAGATCATGATTGACCTTTTTGCGGGTGAGAAACTGCCGATGGTAAAACCGGTTGCAATAGTTGAGTAACACCTCTAACTGGCTGATGAGAATGTCCTGACTGAAGCGATCAATACCCGACCTGTATTCGTGACGAATCGTGCCCAGAATGGTTTCCAGGAGCTGGATCTCTTCGTCGGAGGGGTGCAGGGCCTCGCTGAGCGTATAGGCGAAAAAACCAGTCTGCTTCCACTTGGCAAATAGTGGATAGGGATGGATAAAGTCCGGGTGAATTAACAGGCTCCATCCGCTAAGCGCCATGTCATCGGTCAGCTCGGAAGTAATCACCTGCCGGGGGCCGTGAAAGACCATCGCGCCTTCATCGAAGTCATAGTAGGTCTGGCCGTATTTCATTTTACCGGCATACCCCTTCTTCATACTGATGGTGTAAAAGGCGTAGGTTTTGACCCGCAGTCGTTCATCCGAATACTGCTTGACGTCCTGATGATCGATCACCGAAAACAGGGGGTGCTTGGGCTTAGGTAGCCCAAGCAGCTGATGATATTCCGTAATGGAGCGGATGGCGTACGGCACGGGCTCTTTCATCGAAAAGCAACTGGATTAACCCTAATGTGTTTGGTGGTCAGGTAATACCTGCTCGAGGTTGGTCGACATTGTTGTTTCCTTGTAAGCCTCAAACTCGGCCATATCCTTGTCCCGTTTATCCATAATCATGCGGTAACTGTCCGGGCCCAGAATCAGGTGGACGGGTGGGGCCGGGTAGTCGGCTAACTTAACGAGTTCAGCGACTAACTTATCCGGGTCACCGGGCTGGCTACCCGCCCGTTTGCTCATACCATCTAAGGTTTGGTCACTGCCATATTCGGCAATGGGCGTCTTGACGTAAGTTAATGAGCCATCTTCTAAAAAGCGGGTTCGAAACGAACCGGGCAAGACCACGGTGGCATAGACACCAAACGGTTTTATTTCAGCGGCCAGGGATTCGGTTAATCCGACCATGGCAAATTTGGAAGCGGCATAACTGCCCAGATTGGCCACGGCTACGTAGCCACCGGCCGAAGCAATGTTGATAATATGCCCGCTGCGTTGCTGGCGCAGGTAGGGCATAGCCGCTCGAATGACATTGACGGTACCAAACAGGTTTACATCCAGGGCATAGCGAAACTCCTCATCGGTCATCTCTTCCAGGCTGCCCACGTAGGCAAAGCCGGCATTGTTGACCACCACATCGAGCCGACCAAATGTTTTTACTGTCTGTTGAATGGCGTTTCGGACGCTGTCATCGGCGGTCAGGTCCATCTCCAGGGGCAAAAAGGTGGCGTCATAGCCGTCAATTTGCCGCTTTAGTGCCTGGGCATTCCGGGAGGTGGCGGCTACGGCATGTCCCTTGGCTAGCAGTAACTTGACCAGGGCCAAGCCCATTCCCTTGGAGGCACCCGTGATGAACCAGACGTTTACTTTTTTCTCGCTTTCCATACGTTTGTTAGCTACAGATTTACAGAGCCAAAGATGGCGGGCGTGGGGGATAAAAAAGTATCCGAGTTGGGGTAAATCGTATCCGAGATCGAAAGACAGCCTCCCTTGGCTGTTTAAAAACCAGTAACCTACTGTTCCTTGATCTCAAAAAAGGTGGGTTTTATGTGACACATAAATGTATTAACTCTCTACTATCATCCATATGCCTATAAAATCAGTATTGAACATTACACTTTAATACTATTTAAGGAAGCAAGAGGGCCTTTAGCTTGTTGCAGGTGGCCACCCACCGACAGAGGACCTAAATTGACGGCTGCAAAACCAAACCCCTCAATTAAACTAGCTACTACTGCATTCGCGTCCGGATCATTTCCTGACAGAAAAAGCACGCGTCTGCCCCCATTTTGTTGTGGTGGTTGTGCTAAAACCTTAAAGTAAAGCGTATTGAATGCTTTGACCACTCTGGCCCCGGGAAGATAATCCGAGACCACGTCGGTGGAAGTTCGCCCGTTTAAGTCGGCGACCTGAAAATCAGGACTGATAAAATGATTGGTCGCATCCACAACGATCCGATTGTCCCATGAATCGATGCGATTAGCCAGCTCGGGTACACTCAACCAGGGAAGGGCTAAAAAGACGATATCAGCAGCGGCCGCTTCGGTTACCGAACCTGCTTTTGCCCCCGTGCCCAGGGAACGGACAACCTCCGAAAGCTTTTCGGCGTTGGTATTGCTCAAGGTAACCTCATGGCCAGAGCGAATTAGATACGTAGCGATTGTCTGGGCGATGTTGCCCGCTCCTAGAATGCCAACTGTTTTTTTCATCGTAGTAACATTTTGTTGCGGCAAAGTTGGTGGATGGAGCAGCCAGGAGCCGTTGACATTTGTCAAGTAATTTTTTGACCCATGTCAAGCAAAAGTGCAAGCCTTCACCCGCGGTCGTCTTGAGCTAGCAAAGGCCATTAATGGGTTCTGGGATTGCCCCTCTCCTTTCCGGAACGGGTTTATTTCGTGTATCTTTACTAAGTTTATTAGTAAGTGTCATTCGATGAATACAGAGGCTTTTGACGAATTAGCCAGCTATATAAAAAGCAGAATCGCCATCCGGGAGGAAGAACTGGAGCACATTCGGTTATACAGCGAGATCAAAAAGCTTAAAAAGAAACAATTTCTGTTGCAGGAAGGAGACGTCTGGCAACTGAATGTCTTTGTGGTCAGTGGCTGTTTACGCATTTATTCCGTCGATGATAAAGGCACGGAACATATCCTCAATTTTGCCGTAGAGAACGGGTGGACAGGGGACCGGCAAAGCCTCGTGTCGGGCAAGCCATCTCAATTTAACATCGACGCGGTAGAAGATTCCGTCTTAGTCATCATCAAAGAAGAACATTTTGAGCGACTTCGGGGGAAAATACCCTTGTTTGACCATATGGTCAACGAGATCCTACACCGGGGGTTTATAGCCGCTCAGCAACGTATTCATGCCACTATCAGTTACAGTGCTGAAGAAAAATACCTTCACTTTTTAAAAAATCACCCCAGCCTCAATACCCGCCTACCGCAAAGTATGATTGCGTCTTATCTCGGCATCAGTGCCGAAACTCTAAGTCGAATGCGGAACAAAGTTGCCAAAAAGCGATAAGTACCGGTACTGCGATCAGCAGAATCGCTTTCTACCTACTTTTTACCCCCATGTTGCGGTTCCTTTCTTTTTTGACAAATGTCAAGGGTGCGCTCACCCAATAGCCGCAACTTTGCGGTCAAACACACGGAGTAAGCACAACGTTTACTCGATTAACCGGCATGGAAGAAGACGAAATCAACACGTTAATTGCGGAGCACTTTACCGTATGGAGCGACCGCAACCCGTTAACCCGAAGAGCGGCCATGGAGAAGCTGTACAGCGATGATGTCTTGGTCATTGCTCATTACCGGTTCAATGGCCTGCCAAACATCGATGCTTATATTGACGATCTGCTCGCTAAACGACCCGAATACCGCTTTGCGCAACGAACACCCGTCGAATCGCATCATAACATAGCCCGAGTGAACTGGCAATTCGGTCCACCCGATGATCCGGCACGGGTTACAGGCCAGGACATTTTTACCTTCGAAGCGGGAAAGATTCAGTCCCTGTTGGTTTTTCTGGATACAAAGAAAAACCAGTAAAGCACTAGAGCGGGTAACATTCGTCGCTTGTCCTTGCTTTCGCCAAACGGTTTCTCATTTCTCAACCGGTTCTTGCCCTGCTCCAAAAAGTACCTTGTCATAAAACCGCACGATCAGTAATCGGTACTTAGTTGGCTGCACCGAAATGGGAAATGCCCCCACTGGATAAGTCGATCCAATCGTATTACGTTAAGCTCCGCGCTCTAGAAACGAGTGCGTGCGCACGTGGGTACAACTAAGCCATTACTCCATTTATCAATACAACCATAAACAAAACAAGACCATGAATTCAACAAAAACCGCAAAAGAACTGCTGCTCGGCTACCTTCATTCGATTAACGATGCTGACCAGGCAATTGAGCTCTTCGCGGAGGATGCCACCATTGAGTTGCCTTATTTAGCTACTCTAGGGATGCCCTGGCAATGGCACGGCAAAGACGTCCTCTACCAATTCCTGAAAAATCTGCCCAAAACATTTCCTGGTTTTGAGTTTGAGAATATTCAGATTCATATCGATACGCCCAATCAGGCTTTCGGGGAATACGATGTCAGGTGTCATGTAGCGGCAACCGGTCGACCCTACCATCAAACGTATATGGGCCGGTTAGTGGCTGAAAATGGTAAGATTAAGTTACTGCGTGAGGCACTGGATATGGCGCAGGTGGCCAAAGCCATGTTTCCGAACGGAGTTGCCGACCTGGCCGGGAAATAGTGGGAAATGACTCATCATTTCCCTAATTGAACCGATTGATGCCATAGGACCAGTATTGGAAAGCGTACTTCTGAACCCTGATGCAGTGTTAGGAAAACACTCGAATCCTAAACAGTACATTTACATGGACGCATACGCTTATTTTAATGGTGAGCTCCTACCCCTGGCAGAGACCCGCCTTCATGTCACGGACCTGGCTTTTCGGATGCCGCCTTTGGTTTAACTTTAATGTCCTACGAGTATCATCGGGAGATTCCGGCGGTCAAAACGCTCAGTTACTTGCCACTCATCCAGAGGCTGCCTCACTTAAAGCGTCAGGCCGCGGATGACTATTTATACTATTCCAACGGGCTAATCTCCGAGTCGTCGCGAAGCAACGTCTTTATCGTTAAAAACAAAACGGTTAGTACGGCTCATAGCGGTATCTTACCCGGCATCACCTAAAAACATGTCTTATCGGTATGTCAGGGTATTTTTCCGTCGAAGTGCGAGACATTCCGCTGGCAGAAGTTTTTGAAGCAGACAAAGTGTTTATTACCTCGAGCAACCAACGGATTATGCCGGTTTGCCAAATTGATCAGTACGTGTTACCCCGACCCGGGCAGGGTCGGGAATAAGACAGTTGGTGACCTATTTGAGTTAAATCTGTATTAAATGATCAACTCGCTTAGCCTATTCCATGTTATTAGGGGCAACTGGAAGCTTACCCCATGCAGAAAGAATTAGCGACTCCAATTGATCACCCCTTTACTTGGCTGGATCTGAATGATCCATCTCCGGAGGAGCTTGACCAAGTGGCCCAGAAATATGATCTCTATTATACAGTCATTAAAGACTGCCTGGAGCCCGACCATCTCCCTAAGTTTGAATCGATTGGGCCAGTCAGCTTTATAATCACCCGCATTTATAACCCCGATAAAGAGACAGACGCCGATACGATTCAGGAGCTCAGTAATAAAATCGCCATCTTTTACAGCAACGACTTTATCATTACCGTTCACCGGAGTGCTCAGCCGGTGCTGGACGAAATTAAAAAGCGCTTTGTAACCCCTGGCCATTGTCAGTCAACGGCTGAATTAAGCATCCGCATTGTTCGCTGGGTACTCAATAGTTACATTGATCCAGGTTTGGCTTTAGCGAATGAGTTAGATGGTCACGAATCGGCTTTATTCTTGGGAAAGCCGACCAAGCAGGTTCTCCAACAGCTCTATTATTTGAAGCGCAAAGCTTCATCTGCTAAACGCATCTTAACCCTGACGGAAGACATTCTCCATTGCTTGCAGCGTAGTGAGGGCGCTTCTCCGGTGTTACAAGATACGTTGGATTTACATGTGAAAGCACGCACTATTTACGAACAGCTGGAAGAGGCTGCCACGCACCTGCTGAACATCTATTTGTCTATGGCTTCCCAGCGGACCAATGAGGTGATGCGGGTACTAACAGTCTTTTCGGCCTTCTTTCTGCCCTTGACCTTTATTGTGGGCATCTACGGGATGAACTTCGAGCACATGCCCGAATTAGGCTGGCGTTATGGCTATCCGGCCGTGCTGGTGAGTATGGGTGTTGTCGCCTTGGGTATTTATGGCTGGTTCAAGCGGAAAGGCTGGCTGTAAGGGCAGAAGTTTTAATCGGGTTGGGTATGTTAAGTCTAGTAGCGCCCAGAGGTAGTCGGTGACTAGCTGATTGGGTCTATTTAGTGATGCACCAAGCCATCATCACATAGCTTCGACTTAAATAGGAGCTTATAGGGAGACGATTATTTTTAATAACTGTCAATGCCAGGTAGAATCATCCCTCAACACCTGTTTATGTTTATCTTGCGGGTAGGAATAAGGCCCTGACTGGCTTTACTCCGTCAGCACCCTTTTCCTGTACCTCACCCCATGCTTTCACGTCGAGACTTCCTGGTGGCAATCGGAGCACTAGCCACCGCACTACCTGCTTACTCTGGCCAATCAAAGGACAACTACCCCATTGGCATTCAGCTCTACACCGTTCGGGACTGGATGAACCAGGATCCGGTGGGCACCCTCAAGCAATTGGCTGCCATTGGCTTTACACAACTTGAATCCTATCAGGGTGAAAAAGGAATCTATTTTGGGTTGAAACCCGCCGAGTTTACCAAAATAGCCCGCGACCTGGGAATGACCCTGTTTGCCTCTCATTTCAATCTGGGCAAAACAGCGGAGCGCTCAATTACCGAGGCCGCTGCCGTGGGGCTCCAGTATATGATCGTTCCGTATAACGAGCTAACGAATCTGGAAACGACTAAGCGGGCAGTGGAGGAGTATACCCGGTTAGGAGAGTTATGTCAAAAACACGGGGTTCAGTTCGGCTATCACAATCACGGGTATGATTTCGAGACCTTTGAGGGCGTAGTGCCCTATGAGTTGTTTCTCAAACAGATTGATCCCAAACTGATGATTATGGAGATGGAACTCTACTGGTTTGCCCGGATGAATGTGGATCCGTTGACGTATATCCAGCAGTACCCAGGTCGTTTTCCTATCTGGCACGTGAAGGATATGGATAAGCAGGATCGAACGGCTAATACAGAGGTGGGGCAAGGTAGTATTGACTACAAACGGCTTTTTGCCCACGCCAAACAAGCCGGTTTACGGTATTCCATCGTGGAGCAGGATGGTCACTTCCACCCCACCGTTTGGCCTAGTTTGACAGCCAGTTTGGGGGCGACAAGACTTCTGGGCCGATAAGCTTAAACACCCCTATGGATTTGGCCTTTCTGTTAACGCGAAGCACTGAAAGGATAAACGTATAGTAGAAATAGAGCGATTCAGAAATAAGGGCAGACTGTTTCTTCATATATCCCTTTTGGAACAGATGCATGAACGCTTCTTCATCTCATGCCGGAGGGTATAACGTGTTTCTATAAAAAAGAAGCTTAGGATGTTGGTTAAAGGCGCCAATGGTGGCATTTTGTAAAAGTTCACAAGAAAATTACGTAAGTAGTTCTACCATAACCACCTACAGGAACCATAAGGAATATTCACCTCGTTTTAATTTTGTAATAGCTTGACTAATAATTAACTTTGATTATTAGCTCTCCCAACTGCTTTTTGAATGAACGGTCATGACGGTCAGCTTTTGCGAATTAGCTGCCGTACATGTTCGTATATCTTACAAGTATTACTACTCAAGGGGAGCTGCGTAGCTTCTCCTTTCGTAGCCCGTCTTTAGAATTAGCCTTCATGGTATTGAACGCTATCAAAAAAGAGGGCGATGAGTTGCTATCGATCCAGGTAGTGGATGGCCCGCGCGCAATTCTTCTGCCCCCAGAAGCCTTTGATGGGCAGGATTTTAGTCAGCCTCTGACGGAGCTGGAAGGTCAATGGAAGCAGCTTCTGAGTAGTCAGTCTTCTGATTGATGGGACGAACGAGTGTATCAAAAACGAGAACGGGTTGAGCTACGATTTTACCTGCTTGCTTCTGGTGGGATCAATACTAAAACGCCCCTGTTTAAGAAACATATTCATAAATACGCCATCGTCTCAAGTTGGAGCATTTTGCGAGACGGTTATGTTTAACAACTGTCAACCTTAACCCTTAGCATACGAGCCAGGCAAGCAGAATATCATAATAAAGTGAATGAAAACGGCAAGCTAGTTTGCACGTTTACGGGTTTTCCATTTAGCTGGCCAGGTAGCCAGTTTGGCATAGCTTTCACGATACGAATTGCTTCTTCATCGCAACCCCCGCCTACACTTTGTCTAATCTCTGGATTGGCAATCCGACCCCTATCCGTAACCACGAAGCCAACGATTACTTTGCCTTTAATTTTGGCCCGTTGTGCTTCGGCGGGATAGCGTAGATTCCTCATTAAAAAGTTATTTAGCTCGGCTTGCCCTCCTGGGAAGGTGGGAGCTTGATCTACTGTGGTGTAAACGTGGCCGATAATCGTTGAATTTTCAGGGTCAACCCCTTTTTTACACATGCTGAAAAAAGGAACGAAGAGCAACAGCAGGAAGCGAGCAGAAGAAATAAACTGAGCAAAATGATTAGGATTCATAATACCGATGGAAATAAAGAAACCTACGATGTAATCTCCTGTGAGCTGGTTAAAGTGCGAAACTTGAAGCTAATTAGCTATGAATCAACCATCTCGTTGATCGCTCCCTTCTAAGGCATAAGAACATTCTTCTTGAAAGAAAAACAAGCCATGCGTATATAGTCTCAAGTAGGAACAAAAAAAGAAGTGAGTAGCTTGAACGCAATTCCAAATGAAGTTTATTACAAACAGGGACTTTGTTTGAAAATCGTTTGCCGGGTGTTAAATCAAGACCAGCCTACTCAACTATAGGGGCCAGTGTTTACCGGTGAGATACCTCCCACCGGCAAAACGGATGGCGCAGCAGGTTGGCGTTGTAATACCTGGGCTCATCCGTTACTTCTTTGTCTACCCAATCCGGAAGATTGATCTGCTGCTGCTCATCGCTTAGTTCAACTTCGGCCACGATCAGCCCCAGGTTCTCTCCATGAAATTCATCGACTTCCCAAATCAGCCCTTCATACGGAATCCGGTAGCGCATCTTCTCAATGATGGGCCGCTCGCACAGCTGATCGAGCATAGCCTGCGCATCGGCGTAGGGAATGGGATACTCATATTCCGATCGGCTGGCCCCCACAGTTTTGCCTTTGATGGTTAGATAACCCCGATCATTCACCGTTCGAATTCGAACGGTGCGTTCTGGATGAGGACTCAGGTAACCTTGACGGTACAGTTGACCCTCCCCCAACTTTTTCCACTCGTCGCCTTTAACCAGATATTTCCGTTCGATTTCGACGCTCATTCTGTTTTCGTTAAGCCGTTTGACGTTGATTGATTGTTTCGGATCGAGCTTCCGACTGCCAAATCTTCCAGTGCCGTTGGAACCGTTTCACAAACTCGTTCGCTTTTTCGGCTAACAACCGATTGGCCAACGGATAGATTTGGGTCTGCAATTGGGTTCGCTGGGCCTGTAGCCCCTGCAATATAGCTTCCTTGGTTTGCCGCCTAGGGACTAATAGCTGGTCTGACTCAATTTTTTGGGCCAACACGCCAAAATCATGATCATCTCCCAACAGTTCCCCCAAGCGATCAAACTCGTGTTCATAGGCCTTTACCAGATCAGGCCAGATCGGCTGCAACAATCGGGTATGATACCAAATCGTTTTTACTTCTTTGCGTAATTCATGAAAATGATCAATACTAGGTTTATGCCTAACAACCTTCAACGCTTGACGAGCCCTGCGGTATGTTTTTTTGAGGTTAGGGGCCATGACTCGAAAGCCATTATAACATTTAGAAAAACCTGTCACATGCGGAGAAGCGTTTCGAAACGCGTTGGCCAGATGGCCAATCTGAGTAGGGCCGTTGAAAAAGGCGTTGGCTGCTTGCTTTTGCTCAACAAGCAGCGCTTCATGGAGCGTAGTGAACAGCTTGGGTGACACATTGGTTGGCTTAGCCTCCCTAAGTTTGTCCAGCGTTTTAATCATCACGGTAGCATCCCTGAGTGAGGATAGCTGCTGGCCAAGGGATCGATAAAAGGCATTGGTCCGTTTAAACTCTTTTTCCTTTAGTTCACTGCGGACTAATCGAAAGAGGGCTCTAATCTTTTTAATTCGTTTGCGGACACTGTGAATCCCCTCTCCCGTAATTTCTCCTGGCTTTTCCAACGCCACCAGAGCCCCGGTGACTTCTTCGGCAAGAATTCGATTCATATTCTCCGCAATGGATTCCTGCGGTTTAAAGATGTAACCCATCGGAAAGGCTTGTTTTAGTCAGTACTAAAGGATAACCGACTAATGGGCCAGTTGGGTTTGTATTTTTGAATTAACCTACTTAGCTAATTACATTACTCGGTAATCGCAGTCGCTGGCTCAGCCCGATCCGGTAGCCCGTGTTCCAGCCGCTTGGCCAAGAAAGGAACAAACCCAGCAACCGCCGGCACGCTCAGCACATTGAACAAAACAGGCGCGTTGGCCAGCTGTCGTTCAGGAGTAGCCCCTGCTGAGACCCACAGGATCAGTTGGGTGAACGGTGCAATCAGTAACAGGCCCATCAGAATCGACAGCCGGTTAAACGACAGATGAAACAGACCCGTTCGCAGCGCGGCCCGGCTCCGGCCCAGAGTATAGTTCGCCATCCTACTTCACCAAAGTTTATCAGGACCATTTTGGCCATTTGCCTACGCAGGCAAAGGCATAATAATCAGGAGGTAGCTTACAATAGGCAACTCCCTTCCTGGCTAGATGTGATTAAGGCGTTCGGTTTCTAACTGGCCCGATCTACTTTTAGCCGATCGTTACAAGAGGGGTGTGCTTATCTGCCGAAGTCTCGGGTACCGTTATACTTTCTCTGCTTGAATTACACAATGCCCCTTTAAGGTGTTGACCAATGATAGTATTATCGTCTCAAGGAAGAGCGATTTGTGAGACAAAGGTTTTAATATCTGTCAACCCTAGTCAGTAGCCTATGCTTCACTGTTAAAGCGATATAAGTAAATTAACCAATCAAGCCTTATAATCAAACTATCTGTTTTTCATCGCATGAATTCCCCAGTCCTGCATGACGTAAATGACGGGCATCAGCGACTCGCCGTAATCAGTTAGTTTGTACTCAACACGGGGTGGTATTTCCGGATAGATAATCCGCTTGATAATGCTGTCTTCTTCCAGCTCACGGAGTTGATTGACGAGCATCTGTTTGCTGATGGCAGGAATAGCGCGTTGCAGCTTACTGAACCGATTACAGTTTTTACTGATGCCATACAGGATCAGTACTTTCCACTGACCACCGATTCGATTCAGGCAGTGGGCAACCGGGCAGTTGTGCGGATTGAAATCCTTGTTTTTGCGCAAATTAGCCATTAGTCTAAAAAAATGTACTAAGTAATATAAAGTAACCTACTTGCCTCTTTTAGACGAAGATAACAGCTTTGTGTCTTCAATTACAGAAACAATGACAATCAAACAAATCAAAGAAGTGATAGCGGGCGGTGAATGGGTAAGTATTGCCCCTGAAGTGCGTCCAAGTCTTTCGCGAAACGAGGATGGAAGCGCCAAGCCCTTTTATTTATCCCGACGATTTACGTACCAGACTGACGACACCTTCACGCTGGAGATTGTAAATTTTGCCGACGCCTACGGGAACCTGCCCTTAGCCAAACTGTTCATCAAAGGCCATATACAGTGGCAGGGTGAGCATCCGATTGCCGCTGGTGCGCAGAAGGTCGATTTCAGCGCCGATGAAGTGTATGAAGTAACGCCATTGCATCCGGGTTTTGTGAGTATACTGAATCAGTTTGCCAGGACTAATTTCAATACCTGGGAGGTAAACGGTACGCAAAGTATTCAGGGAAAAGCGTTTGCGCCATTTGGGTTAGCGGAAGGGCAAATCTTTAAAGAATACGATCTACTATACGTCTTGAATAATATGCTATTTTGGGGGGCGCGGCACGTCGATGGACGTGGCTTCGACACCGAAGGGAACCGTCCCACCAATTTGCAGATTCCATTAATCCGGCAGCCATAATGTACGAACCCTTTAAAGATAACCCACTTGATAATCCGATTTGGCCTGCCTGGATTGGCAATCACCAACGCGTTGGTTTCGGAAATGAGCAGGCAAAATACTAGCACCTTAAAATCGCTCCATTTGCTACCATAGCCGAATCGACCAGAGTAATTTTTAAAGCGTTGGGGCCGTTACTTCCTAATGATCAACCCATTGCTCTATTCTCGAACGATGATCAGATTGACCCATCGCCCTGGGTAATCAGGAACCGGATCGATACTCTGATAATTCCGTGAAGAGTGTATGGAGTGAATAAGGACAAATAGTATCGTTCAAGCATCAAAGCCATTAATTTGGAGTAGTTTTTTGATGACTTACAAACGTATACATGATCCATGAAACGCCCTATTTACAGACAAGTAAATCCACGCCGTCTCCTAAAGGGGGTATGAAACTGAACTAAGAACAAAAATCAACGATCGTATTGGTTAGTAATTTTCTTGCTAACCAATACGCACATCCCAACAAGCTAGTTATCGATTGTTTAATGACTTGGCTAGCCCAAAAAATCGCGGATGAAACGACTCGTTTCAAGGGGCTTCTCTTCCTGCACAAAATGGCCTGATCCTACTACTTCCTTTAATTCCAACTGATCAATGTAAGAAGGTAGCACATAAGAAAGCAGCTGATAGCCAGCTGGACCAGCTATGCCAATGGTGGGTGCCTCAATACGCTTGTCTTTAATATCGGCAATGTCTTCCGGAAAGGTTTGATACCAGCCATTGGAAGCACGGATAGCGTCCTGACTGTTATATGCCTGGGCATACACTTGCCGGTCAAACGAGTTTATAGCCGTTTTGTCCTCCAGCAGTTGGTCAAAAAGCCAATCCTGTACCAGATTGAAGCGGCCCTCCAACACCTGTTCCGGCAAATGCTGGACTTGGTTAAATGCGACCCACCACGGATGAACGCCCGCTCCAATCGGAAGCATGGGAAGCTTATACAGATTCTCGTCAGGATGAGGGGTATCCAATACAATCAGCTTTTCAGTCTTTTCCGGAAAATGAGCCGCAAAGCTGAAGGCGACGGCAGCTCCAATGTCATGACCGGCGATGTAAGTCCGCTCAAGGCCCAATTGGTCGAGTAAAGCCGACACATCACTAGCCATGCCTTTTTTCGAATAGCCCGTCGTTGGTTTATCCGAGCTTCCCATACCGCGCAGCTCAACCACAATGACCTGATAGCTCTCCGCCAGCAAGGGCATGATTTTGTGGTAGCTCCACCAGGTTTGCGGCCAGCCGGGTAAGAGGACTAGCGGCTTACCCTGGCCACCTGATACATAGTGCAGTTGAACGTCATTGACTAATACGTGGTGGCTGGTGAAACCGGGAAGCTGTTTGACTAATTCGTTATCGACATAGTTGTCGGCTGTGTTGGTTGATTGCATACGTTGGATGGCTGGTTATTGAAGGCCAATACTTCCTTTGAATGAGGTCCACGAAAATGTTTTAATGTCGTTGCGAGCCACGTCGCCTGCTTGCTGAGCGTCGATAGCGATGTCGACCATACCGCCAAACAAATTGTAGATCCAGGGAATGGATAGCTTTTTATCAATGGCTCCCTGTTGCTGAAGGCGCTCGACTAACTTAAACCAGTTGGCTTTCACATCATCATAGGCCAGTTCATGTTTGTCAACCAGATCCGTGTACTGATTGCGCTTGAAGAGTTTTTTGACAAACGAATATTGAATTCCTACTTCCAAAGCGGCATAGAACATGTTTTCAAGCTGAAGGGCGGGTTGCTGACTACTTTGGTAGGCCTCCGTCATTTTGAGATTGCAAACTCGGAGCATCGTTTGTTTACATTCATGCACCAATGTACTCCGGTCGTTGAAATAGCGATGTACCGTTCGTCGGGTCACTCCGGCCACGGCAGCGATCTGTTCAATGGTGGCCGATTCATCTCGGTTGAGGGCAACAACTGCCGCTTCAATCAATTTTTCCTTCGTCCCTTTCATGTCACAAATATAGTACAAATGACTCACGTTTGTGACATTTATTGGTAATCTCGCTAAAATAAAGGCGTTTTAAAAACGCCCCTTTTTGCAGCATATACATGACCAGGCCGCTGTTACAGTCATCGGGGCTAACCAGATAGCCAGTGAGGGTGGCTTTAACCTCTTGAGGCACTAGCGGATTCTTGTGACAGCCGAATAAACTGAACAAGAACAAAATGATAGTGAAAGCTTTCATAGGCGGTAAGATTAGTTAGTAAAATACCTTGTCGGCTACGAATCAATCGTTCCCTTATCATCAAGGGGTCCGTCGATATACTAATTGAGTCGAATAGCTGATTGTGCCAACCGAACCGTCCAAAAACCCTTGACTTATGGTTTTAGGAAGGACATCGGTTTCCAATTCATCTGTCGCGTAGTGGTAAGTAAGCTTATTGGGATAGCCCGTACGTTTTCGTTGGCATAAGTAGTATTGAGCCATGTTGGTACAAAGGCGTTCCCCAAACATAATCAACACCGTAATGAGATGGCTATCCTTGTTTCTTGAAGATAATTCCGGGCCTGTAGGTAAGCTTCAAGTTGATGCTCCGGAACCCGAGGACCAGCCCCACCTTGGAAATGGATGATTTGGGCCGCTATTTCACTCGGTATTGCTTGCCAAAAAGTTTGCTTGCTTTGGGTGTTTGCCCAGTGGCCCTCGCTGAGGGTCGTTAAGGTTTTCTTAAACTGGGCGACCTGAGTCACACCTATGGGTCAGCTATCGGGTGAAGACGAAACCGGATTGTACCAATCTGATCTGGTGGGGTGGTTGACTGAATAAACCCCTTTCGGAACTCGGACAATCTCAACCGCTGGCTGCTTAATCTCCAGCTTCTTCTGCTACAGGGCAAGTTGATGGCCTACAGCTTTGCCATGGGCTGAGTCATCTTCGAGCAGGTGACCAGAAGGCCTAACTCGTAGTTTTCTACCGCTTTCATAGCTTCTTGACTTAGCCAACAAGTGTGATTACAGTAGATAAGAGACTTTTCAAGCGTGTGGAATTACACGTATATTATCTACAAACGGTTTTTTTCGTAGTAACGGGACAAAAAGTACGCTAGGCGTTTTGAATCTGTATCTAGTACCCGTTTGACGTAAAAATCAGGCACATTGATTTTTGATATAAGTTTCGTAAATAAGGCGTAGCTCAAATTCCATTAGTTTAACAGCCTTTCTTATACTAGAAAACCTCTGTTAAGAATAACATCTAAACTTAAAAGGACGAGTTGACCCGAGTGTTAAGGGTAGTGGTTGACAGTTATTATAACAAGCCATCCGGTTAAACAACCCAGTAGAGCGGGTCAGCTGACAGGAGCCGCAGGCTCGCCGGTAGCTTGCTGAAGATACGTGTGTCGAACCACTTTCGCCGTTTTGTGATCGCCGGTATGGCTCCAACCAGGTGGCATAATGATGTATAAGAACTTATTTACCAGGCCAGGAGCCCGCTTTATATCGATGAACAGCGCATAGAACTCCCCGAAATAAGCATCTCCAAAATGACCCCGCCTGATCTGACGGGATATGCCATATTCAATTTTTAACTCCTTTTCTTCCTGTTGTAATGTTCCAAAAGCTTTGTCCCAGATAGGCAATAAATTACAAAAGTTAGTGTCCATGTAAAGCGGATTCTTGGCATGGTGCACGCGGTGGTGTGAGGGAGTAAGCAAGATTTTATTGAGAAAACCCAACCGACCGTCTTTCAGGAGGTTCTCGCCTACGTGGATAAAAGCACCCCAGGTCCCATCAATGAACATGATGAGAAACAAAAGTGGGGGTGTCACCCCGAGTAACAGACAAATGGTAGTCCGGATGATATCAGCGTAAGGAGCCTCCAGAAAAAAGTGAGCATACGTAACCGAAAGGTTCATGTCTTCCGGTGCATGATGAGTAGAGTGCAGGCACCAAAATAGCCGCACTTTATGGCCCAGATAATGGTAGACAAAGTGAGCGAGTTCCCAAACGATATACCCGTAGATGAACCAGTACCAGGTAAGGTCAGCCTTCAACAAACCGTGGCCTTCAAATAAGCCGATGCAATAAGCCACTGCGCCAATGGAGAGATACCGGGAAATAAAGCGGTTGACAATGTAGATCAAAAAGGGCATCTTATAATTTTCCACCTTAAAGGTGCGGTACAAACCTCCCCGAACCAGTTCGATCAGTAACAGGATCGGAATCAGTGGAGAAAGAGCCGACTGGAGGCCCTTCCAGGTAAGCAACGACTGGTAATCGCCCGAACGGAACATCTCCATCCAATGGCGAATACCAAAAAAACCGGTAAACTCGTCGACGAGAAGTTGCACGATATCTGTCATGATGAGTTGCTTTTTAGTTGACCCAATAACGTTTCTTAATGTATGAGAAGCTAAAAAAGGAGAAAGCCTACTACTGGCAACAGATTCAGGGGAAGTCATTTCTATTAAATCATCAGTGGTGCGCTCGTTACTGAACATACCCCTGACGATTTAGCAGAAATGATTTCCCTGAAGGTTACCTAATAACCGGTATTATTAGGCAACAGGTTCGGGTTTACGTTCAACTCCTGAAGAGGCACAGGAAAGAGCAGATTCTTTTCGGTAAATGTAGCGTCGAACACCGTTCTGTGCCCCACAAAATCGTCCCAGTTACCCGTCACGTCATTGTGTACTTTACGGGTACGAATCATGTCGAACCACATCTTGTTTTCGAAGCACAACTCAAAATAGCGCTGCAACCACACCTCCTGTTCAAAAGCGGTTTGGCTCAATGCACCGATTGGCGCCAGTTTGGCGCGGGCACGAATTTTATTGACGTAATCAACTGCTTTCGCATTAGGTGAGCCCTCGGCCCGGTTAGATGCTTCGGCATACATCAGATACACATCGGCCAGCCGGTACAGTGTATAATTGAGGTCGGACTTGGCCGTATTCGTTACCGCGTTCACATCGAACCACTTATAAATGTACGTGTTTCTGAACGTTACGGTCTCGCCCGTTTTCAGACTGGGATAGGACCGGTATACAAACTGCCGGTCCTGCGCCCGCTTGTCGCCCGCCGGGAACGACTTCATAAACTGATCCGTCGGGTACACAGACCCGTATTCATCAGCATATTTCGAGATGCCCGAATAGTTGGGAATCGTGAGGGGCGTCAGCGGGTTAATGGATGGAACGCTGGCGGCATACTGTACCTGCAGAATAAATTCGCCCAGGTTCTTATTGGCCGGGTTTATCATATCTGTGTATTCTGGGAATAAGGTATAGCCACCGTTTTGAATCACATTCAGCGATCGTTTTGCCGATTCGGCGTAAAACTGCGCGCCACCGTTGATAGCCGCACCCGCATAGGTCAGATATACATCAGCTAACAGCGATTCGACAGCGCCCATCGACACCTTCCCCGTATTATCCTGCCAGGGTAGCGTCGATTTTTCGGCCAGAAGCAAATCGGGAATAATGATCTTATCATAGATGTCCTTCGCCGGTGTGCGGGGAACATTCAGATTCAAATCGGTAGGTGTGCTGGTTACACTCGGTACCGCCCCGTACATGCGCACCAACTGAAAATAATACAGGGCTCTGAGGGTATGCACCTCTGCCAGCATATTCGTTTTCTGCTCGTCCGTTAGTCCACTGGCATTGATCGAGGGAATGCTCTGAATGGCCAGATTACAGTTCCCGATCCCTAGGTACATTTGCTGCCACCAGGTATCAAAATAAAAGGACGAGTTGTTGTAGGCCAGCTTCTGAAACGTAGCAAACCCGGTCTGCCCTAAATCGCTATTGACTTTGCCGGTCACAAACTCCAGCAGGTTCCAGGTATTACCACCATAGGACGCGGGCTGGCCAGACAGAAAACCCTGCAGGCTAGCATAGCCCGCATTGGCGTAGGCACGGGCAACTTTTACGCTCGAAACATTGGAAGAGGGTGAAATAAACCCGGTTGGATTTTCCTGTAAGAACTCTTTGCAGCCCCCCATTGTCAGCAGGGCAAGGACGACTAAACTATATCTGACTATTTTCATGACGTTTCGTAAAGAAAGTTAAAAAGTGAGGTTTACGCCCAGATTCCAGACGCGGGGCCGGGGATAGGAAAAGAAATCGAGGTTTTGCGAAAAGGCGCTGTTTGATCCGTACCCCGCATTGAACGTATCCACCTCCGGATCGTAACCGCTGTACTTGGTGATGATGAACAGGTTCTGTACACTCGCATAGACCCGCAGCCGATTCACTTTCAACCGCTGTAAGGCAGAATTGGCAAAGTTGTAACCCAGTACAAAGTTTTGCCCACGAATAAACGAGCCATCTTCTACCCACCACGTATCGAAGTGCGAATCCTGCGCAAATTTGTAGTTACGCACCTGCGAAATCATGGTATTCTGGTGGTCAGGTGTCCAGGCATCCAGCACGGTGGCCAGGCTGTTTGCCAGCGTCTGCCGATCTTCGGTAGAATGCTTGAACGTGGCCGCCGTGTTGATACCCTGCACAAAGCGGATATCGGCGGTGAGATCCCAGTTGCCGTACTTGAAGGTGTTGCTCAGTACGCCCGTCCATTTGGGCGTTGTGCGGCCAATGATGCTGTAGTAGTTGCTGCCATCGGCATTATAGATATACTTCCGGTCGCCGGGCTTGAGGTTGTGCTTGGCGGCTTCATCAGCCTCATTGGAACCGTACGTACCCAGCCGGGTCATGCCCCACAGAGATCCAATGGGCTCGCCCACCCGCAGAATGTTTGTCTGACCTAGAAAATTAGGACCGGGAAAAATATCTGCATTGCCATTATTGAGCTTTAAAATCCGGTTCCTGTTCGACGCAAAAACGACACTGCTCGTCCAGGTAAAGTTGTTTTTCCGGATGTTCGTACTGTTCAAGCTTACTTCTATACCCGAGTTTCGGACCGAGCCGATATTCTGGTAGACATTGGCATTCTGCTCACCCGCCGACCACGGGATGGGCGCCTGCAACAACAGGTCTTTGGTAACCCGGTTGTAATAATCAACGGTCAGGTTGATGGCCTCGCCGATACCCAGTTCCACCCCCGCGTCGAATTGCTGCGATTTTTCCCATTTCAGATTGGGGTTACCCAGGTAGCTAGGCAACAGGGCCGATTGCTGGGTGCCTCCTAATATGGTGTTGGTCGGCTGAATCTGCGCAATGGAGCGGTACTGACCAATTTCCTGATTACCCGATAAGCCGTAGCTTGCCCGTACTTTTAAATTGGTAATGGTTTTGTTGCCTTTCAGGAAATCCTCTTCCGATACGCGCCAGGCGGCTCCGGCAGATGGGAAAAAGGCATATTTATTATTGGCCCCGAATTTCGATGATCCATCGTAGCGGCCAGTGGCCGTAAATAAGTACTTCTCATTGAGGTTATAGCTCAACCGGGCGTAGTAGGAGTTCATGGCCCATTGGTAATCCGAGGAGGTCGATGAACTTTTTACCGAACCCGAGCCGAGGTTGTGCCACTGAAAAATGTCGTCGATAAAGTTCTGGGTTTCAACATAGTTGGTTTCCTGGTTATACTGCTGCCAGGAGGCTCCCAGCAAGGCGGTCAGGTGTTGATGCTCATTAATGGTTTTGTTCCAGGTCAGGTAATTTTCCGACTGCCAATACTGGGTCGAGTTGTTGGTGATACCAGCAATCCCACCCTGATCCGCCGAGATGTGCGGCAGGTTCTGAGAAGAGAAGAAGTTGTTTTTCTGGTAATTTACGTTGTAGCCCAAATCCGTTCTGAAGTCCAGGTCTTTAGTGATGTGGAACAGCATATATACGTTGCCCAACGCCTGCAGCGTGTTATTGAGCGTGTACCGATTCGTGGCCGTATTGACCGGGTTAGGGGCTCCTTCCAGACCAGCAATGTCATTATTACCCGCCCAGGTACCATCCGGGTATTTTACCGGTACAATCGGCACTTCTTCCGTAACAGCGCGGGGAACGTTCAAGCCACCGTTTCCATCCGAAACTACCTTTTGCCGGCTGTTGATAACGGAAACAGTACCACCTATTTTCAACCATTTGTTAACGTTGTTATCGAGCGTTAACCGAACCGAGTACCGCTTAAAACCGGAGTTGATCATCAGGCCATTCTGATCCAGATATCCCAGTGATAGGCTGTATACGGTTTTATCGTTCCCCCCCTGAATGTTCAGATTCTGATTCTGGGAGAAAGCAGGCTTGTAGACTTCTTTTTCCCAATTGGTGTTATACAGAGGCTTGTTGTTCGTGTCGAACAGCAGTGGAAAATGAGCGTGGTCGAGCGGAGCCAGGGGTGTCCAGGTCGCGCCGTTGGGGTCGAACTTGCTGCCATTGGCGAACGCCTGATTATAGACCTGGACAAACTCATCCGAATTCAGCGTTTTGACATGACGGTACAGTTCGCTCACGTTTACATCGCCGGAATACGTAACACGGGCAGCGCCTGACCGGCCCCGTTTGGTAGTAATCAGAATAACCCCGTTGGCACCCCGCGCCCCATAAATTGCCGTTGACGAGGCATCTTTCAGTACTTCCAGTGATGCAATGTCATTTGGATTAATGGAGTTGCCATCCACCCCAATCACGCCGTCGACAACGTAGAGCGGGTCGATGTTCGAGTTGATCGACCCTAAACCACGAACCCGTACTTTGGCGGCTGCTCCGGGTGCGTTGCTGTTTACGCTGACCTCAACCCCAGCTATTTTTCCCTGCAATGCCTGCGAGACGTTGGGTACGGGTTTGTCCATCAGCTCCTCTCCTTTGATCGTCGCTACCGCCCCAGTCAAGTCAGATTTCTTTACTGTGCCGTAACCAATAACCACGACTTCACCGAGGGCTTTTGCGTCGGATACCAGCGTAATGTTGACCGTGCTCCGGTTTCCAACTTTTACTTCCTGACTGACATAACCGACAAAGCTGAATACTAAAGTTGCCAAAGTATTTGGCACAGAAATTTTATAATTTCCCTCTGTATCTGTTGTTGTTCCGGTCCCGGTTCCTTTAATAATAATGTTCACCCCCGGCACTGCTGTTTGAGTTTCCGAATCGATAACTTTTCCGGAAATAAGTATATCTGCTGTCGTTCTTTGAGTAGGAACACCAGCGTTCACAATGAGTAGTTTTGACAATAAAACATTTAACAGAATAAACTGCGTAAACCTGCCAATTCTACAGATGCATTTCTGTATAGTCATTTTCATACGTTTTGTGAGTTAAGATGTAAAAAAGTAAAATTGTATAGCAAACTATGTAGAACTAAGTCGCGATTTTCTGTGCCCAGACAAAGTCCAGATTTATTGCAGAAAATACTCATAGACAACTAGTTATACCGCTCATCATTCCATTATTTCACGACATCCTAAAGAATTAATTAAAAAATCCTTTAAAATTTTAATGCTTTTTAAAACAGGCTCTATAAGCCATTCTGGTATAAACGGCTGAGAATTAAATACGAAGAGTTTATTTAATTTCTAAAGTTTTTCTCTTATTAAAGATGATTACTTTAAATAAATTAATAAAGAATAATACTAAAACCTATACTCTCGTAAAAGATTAAAATACCATTAAGTACAGGCTAAGCTCTAACCTGTAATGAAATCATGGGTGAACAAAAAACGATTATCTATCTTGTAGACACGACATTATATGCCTTCGGCTTAATATTCATTATATCATTTTTCAAGCTTACTTTTCTGTTGTAGTTACTTTCCATAATTCACGAGCGTAATCTTCCCTACTGCTTCGACAGCCAGCGTGGCGGCAGGCTCCACAGATTTGCCTTGACATAATGAGTTAGATTGTCAAAAGGCTCGGCTTCCTGTGTATCTAAGCCTCCAGGTGGATTGGTATTAGACTCAGTACAGTTACACGGCCCCTAGAGATGAGGATTACCAATAAAATAGCAAACAGGAAATTCCAAGTCGTAGTAAATACTAATTAAGAAAGTGGCTGAACCTGTCAAAAGAGCGGCTAGATTTAACTGAACATTGAGGTTAGCATACTTTAACTCAGTGGACTACTAAAACAGGGCTTGCTACTTTTCACTGAACACGTCACAGGGTTGAAAGGGCATGTAATTGATGATAGCTTGATCTTTTTATACGCCCAAATTTTTATACTAGACACATGAACGTTCCTTTGTTTTATAAATGAGCGTTTAAGGAGACGTAGAGGAAAGGTAGTTTTGGCGACTTGGTTTACATATGGTTGATTATCAATTGATCGGCACATTGTGAAGAGTTGGCCAGTCGGAGTTAAGTTTATTTTAATAATAACCAAACGCCAAGTAGCCCTATTCCGGCACCCAGCAGCTGTATGTACCGGCGGCCATGCTTGTCTTCCAGGAGCAACAAAGCGCCCACGGCCCCGATCAGGTGAAGGCCCAGCGTGGTAATCAAAAAACCAATCATATAAGTTATCGGTGTCACCGTCTGATTCATTTCCAGGCCATGTGCTAAGCCATGACTAAAACCAAACGATCCTACTCCTACACTGGTAATCCAGCCAGATATACGTCTATCCAATAGAATGGCTCCCCCTACTACAAGCACGGATAAGGCAATCATCAACTCACTCGATTGCTCCACAAGCTGACAAAGACCTACTAATCCCCCTACCACCATCATGCCCAAGAAACAGCCGGGCACCATGTACAGAGCTAGGCCCCCTACCTGAGCACTCCAGATGCCAACGGCCAGCATAGCCAGCACATGGTCTGGTCCCGTCAGTGGGTGAAGCAGGCCATTGCCCCCAAAGCCATGACCCCAACAGGGGGCACTGACCATGACAAATAGCAGGAAACTCTGTATTATAGCTTGATCAAGCCTGTTTCTCATAGATATCAGATGATTGTTTCTTGGTCTCACTTACAATTCTGAAGAGCGCGAGAATAGCCGGTATCATGGGGAATAACGCTGTATACATGCCTGAGAAGTAGGTGTACCCCCCGCCCTGCCGAAGCAGACGAACCACCGGGAAAACTACAATATGGGTAGGTTCACCCAGAATCATACCCACGATCATAAACCAGAGAATGAAGTGGCCAAAGGCTTGGCCACGCCAAAGGCTATAGGCCGCTAGTACCCAAATAGCTGGACCGACCAGAGTGATGAGGTAGTTAAACTCCTCATCCGGCCAGGCATGTCCGGAAAGAGCCGTAATTTGCTGATTAAAGTGGGTCAGTACTTCTTCTCCCACATGGATATAAAACAGCGCTTGTAGCAGTAAATACAAGGGTACCAACTGATAGGGATCTACCCAGTAGCGGGCGGTCGTTTTACGCCAACCAATCAGTCCACCCATCATCGAGCCCATAATGACTCCGACGGGTAAAAGTCCCGCCTGAACATACAAGGTGACAGCATAAACTGCCATAAAGCTGATGAATAGCATTGACCATAGATTGATTTGACGAGTCGTTAAAGGATTTGCCTGTTCGATACTGGGTCTATTGCCCACTTTTGGTTTACTCAATCGAAGCAGTCCACAAGCGCTGACGTAAAACAGGCCCATCGCCGTCAGTGTCCCCACGATATAAAGAGGCAGGTAGCTGGCTGGATGAGTCAAGTCGATGATAAACTGAAGCAGCGATTCGGCTACACCAAATAAAAAGCCCCACCAGGCGAAGAAAAGGCCGATTCGTTGTCGCTTACTGAGCAAGTAACCACCAATCAGCAATCCGGAGACAGGTAGACACACTTGGGGCAAAAACCAGTTGGCATACCCGCTGGCGCCTGACGAATGGCCCCCAAAGGGATAAATAAGCTGGATAAATTCATGGGCGTGAGTGGCATATCGGATCGTATTTAAGATCAATAGACACACGATGGAACCGATATAATACGGCACAAGGTCTACTTGGTAACGCACCGATTTAGTTGACCAACGGCACCAGCCTAAGAAGGCAACTCCACTAATTAGCCCATACTCTATCCCCAGCCCTTTACTAAACTGGATGCAGCCAATAAGTGCAACGGTAATGGCGCCAAAAATAATCCATAAGCGGGTAGCCAGTGTAGAGGGCTGCATAAGTAGCTGGAAGGTCAAAATAAGAATGGATGAACAGACTGAAAAATGTAGTCGTGTTATTAGGTTATAGTATTAGAATTAACTAACCAGTTGGTTAATGACATGACAAAAAAAATTAAAGTTGTTGCATTAACTGACTCTTGATCAATTCTTTACGCTGAAGTAGAAATTGATCATACGCCTGGGGGGACATACCGAACAATTTTTCCATCATGGGTCTGGCTACAAAGGGATATATGCAAAGAGAGACCATGTTGGCAAAAAACTGGTTAGCCTGCTGAGTAGACGAAAAGTGCTGCGTAAATCGGGTTAAATTAAGTCGATTGTCTCCGGCAAAGTAGGTTACCAGGCGCAGCGGATCCCGATTCAGTTCGTGTAAAACAAACGACGGAATGCTTGGATTGGCTGACAAAGCAGACGTTGTATAATCAACGTACTGACTTACTTTCTCGACTAGTGTCCTCTCACTGGCCAGAATCTGCTGGATGTTAACGACAAATAAAGTAAGTGCCTGTTGGAAGACCTGGCTGAACAATTCTTCCTTGGTTTTAAAATAATAGTGCAGCATCGCTTTATTGATGCCTGCTTTATCGGCAATCTCCTGCATACGGGCTCCAAGAAGCCCTTTTTGTTGGAAGACTGTAATCGCTTCGGTTAAGATCCGATTTTTTGTAGATTCTTGATCAGCTGTCATTAACTAACTAGTTGGTTAACGGCAAATATATATGGTTTTATTGAAACAACCTTATAAGTAAGTTAAGCCTTGAGTAACTGGTACTAGCTTACTCTAATGACCAGGATTTCGTCAGATACTTGCTTCTGGCTTGAATAATGTCTTATTTAAACGCCCCATTTTTTAGAAGGCTCTTTTGTCTCGCTTTTAGAGGGTAAAGGCCAATAAGTCAGACTAAAGCAGTCTGACTTATTGGCCTAAAAAGTACGGATATAGCGGACCTTTACGGCCGCAGCAATTTAACAAGCTGGCGCTGGGTAGCTGTACGCACCTGTAGCAGGAGCAGGCCGGTGCTGCCCCCCAAAGGCAGTTGGAGCCGGTTCTGATCGTCGGCTTGATTGATGCTGTGTTGATAAATACGTTTGCCTTGCAGATCAACTAGCTCTAACTCCACGGCCTGCCCTTCCACCCCCTGAATAGTTACTTCCACCAAGGGGCCAGTTACAGGGTTACTAAACACCTGCACCTGCAGGCCAACACCTGCTTCACTCGCTCCTAGCCTACTCGAATAGGCATTGAACTCACTAGCTGTCGATTTGAGAAAACTCATGCAGTTGAGCAGTATGGCCAGGCTGTGGCTAGAAAAATACGGTTGGGTTGCCACTAAGTCAAGCTTGCCATCCCCATTCAAGTCGCTGGCTACTACCCCACCCGGAGAGTTACCCAGGTTAATGGCGGTACCGATGCTAAAGCTACCACTCCCATTGCCCAGTAATAACGTTACCTTACCGGAATAACTATCCGTCACCGCCAGATCAACTTTGCCATCGCCATTCCAGTCGCCCGCTGCCATCGACGAAGGACTATTAACCGTCGGGGAGTTAATGGCGGGCCCAAAACTCCCATTACCCATACCGGGAAACACTGAAACGTTGTTCGATGAATAGATAGACGTCACCAGGTCCAGCTTACCATCCCCATTGACATCCTTTACCCTAATTGACTGGGGTACCCCTCCTATCTCGTGGGTAATGCCTGTCCCGAAGCCTCCGTTGCCATTACCCGGTAGCACCAGCATTTTAGTCGAATTATAGCCGCTGACCAACAGATCAAGTCTGCCATCGGCATTGAAATCTCTCCCCACCATGGAATAAGGATCGATCGTAGTAGTCAAACTGGTCGGTGCCCCAAAATTTCCAGTGCCGCTACCCCGAAACACCATAATTTTCGTGCCATTACTCACCGCCAGGTCAGGCTTGCCATCCGTCGTAAAGTCCCCAATCACCACCGAAGTAGGATACGTCCCGGCGGTGTAGTTGGTTGCCACACCAAAACCACCACTCCCGTTGCCCAGCAGCACCGAGATATTGTTATCAGCGCTTTCGTTTGCCGTCACCAAGTCCGGCTTGCCATCCAGGTTCAGATCACCCACGACAACCAGACGAGGATAACGACCCGTGGTAAAGCTGGTCGCTACGCCAAAGCCTCCCGCTCCGTTTCCTGCCAGTACTGATACTTTGTTGGATGCCCCATTGGCCGTCGCCAGATCGGGTTTGCCATCCCCATTAAAATCGCTGACCGCCATTGACAGCGGTACATCGGCCGTTGTGTTAAAGCTCCCGTTGCCCATGCCCAGCAGCACCGAGACGTTGTTGGAGGTATAGTTGGCCGTCACCAAGTCGACATAACTATCACCGCTGACTTTGCCTACCGTGACCACAAAGGGTCCACTGCCAACGGGGAAAGTGACTGGTGACCCGAAGCCCCCCGTCCCGTTGCCCAGTCGCACCGTGACGTTGTTCGATGCATAGTTGGCTGTCACCAAGTCCAGCTTATTATCGCTATTGAAATCCTCTGTGGCCACCGAATAGGCACCACTTCCAGCAGCGAAACTGGTGGGTACGCTAAAGCCCCCGTTGCCGTTACCGAGCAGTACCGACGTGGTGTTGGCATCGTAGTTGGCCGTCGCCAGGTCAGCCTTGCCATCCTTGTTAAAATCGCCCACGGTCACCGAAACAGGACCTCCGCCGACCGTGAAATTAGTCGCGGTGCCAAAGCTTCCACTGCCATTGCCCAACAGCACCGAGACGTTGTATCCATTGTAGTTGGCCGTCACCAGGTCAGCCTTGCCATCCTTGTTAAAATCGCCTATCGCTAGCGAAAAAGGGCTATCCCCGACACTAAACTGAGTGGGGGCTCCGAAGCTCCCGTTGCCTTTGCCCAGCAGTACCGAGACGGTACTTGACCCACTATTGGCCGTAGCCAGGTCGGCTTTGCCGTCCCCGTTAAAGTCCTTCACCACCACCGAACTAGGATAAGCGCCGGCAGGGAAGTTGGTAGCGGTCCCAAAATTCCCGCTGCTGTTACCTAACAGGACCGATACGCTGCTGGAGTTTTGGTTGGCCGTTACCAGGTCGGGTCGGTAGTCGCCGTCGAAATCGCCCACCGCCACAGAAACAGGCCCCTTGCCGACGGCCAAGTTGGTTGCCACACCAAAACCACCACTGCCGTTGCCCAGCAGCACCGAGACGCTATTCGAACTATAATTCACCACAGCTAGATCGGCATAGTCGTCGAAAAGGTTCAATCTGGCCACCGCCACTGAATGAGGATTTGTCCCTACCTGGAAATTATTGGGGGTAGCGATCTGAATGGTAGTCGGATTGAAGCATTGTGCCCAACTCGAGCTGCTGACATTGAGGAGTACAACAACCAGCAGCCAATGGGTTGGCTTGGGTGGGCAGTAACCATACCGTATGGTAGCCGGGAGACTACCGGCGGCAGACAAGTCAGCAATTAATTGCCGTAGAATAGCTTTCATAGATCAATGGAAAGAATGTTAGTTTATCTTTCAGAGGACAAATCAATGGATCAAGTAAGCCCAAAGTCGGTGCCTCTCCTTTGTTGCTGGTGGCGTCAAACTGACTGCTAAAGTAGTGGTTGGCACCACCCTGCACCATCGGATAAATGTATGAGGAGGTAGGGCGCCCATTTGGCCGGGCCGCCGAAGTGATACCTCTGCCAGGTACAGCATTCTTTTCTATGTACCGAGAGAGGAGAGTAGGAGCTGGCTCGCAGACCGGTGTCAACGGTAGCCAAAGGGACTAGAAACTGGTGATTTACCGGCTGAGATGCCTGACTAACATCAAGTGCTTATTTTTGCCCATCGTTCTTGTTTTACCTCATCGGCCTATCAGATACGGATCAACAGGTTACTCTGTTTGATCAATAATACCCTTATTGAGCACAGAATAACTGAAGGATAGATAGCGTAGTATCAAACGTTCCTATCTGAGACGCAAATTGAGAAGGGCCAGTGTTCGTCTCAGATGGGAGCGTTTTGCAAGGTCAATTGACTAGTATTACCTGCAAACATGCAGCCACTTAAGCGGGGGATTTTCGGCATGAAGGGAACTGTTTTTGGGCAATTTACTGAATGACCGAGGCAGCACACCGAAAAAGACCGTCTTGATTACCGGCAGCTCTTCCGGCTTTGGCAAGCGAACCGCCAGCTTATTGCCACGAAAGGGCTAGAATGTACCTGGCTCCATTGAAGTCTTTGATGCAAATTAGGTTGCATTAACTACATTATTTACTTACCCCTAGAAACCCTTCCGTTGAAAGCTGACCGTCATCGATGAATTTCTACCAAGAAAAACCATGCGTCAATAACCGACTTAAGAAACGAGAAAATAACAGCGAATACTACCCAATAAAGGCCTGACTGACTACCATTGAGTAGGGAAACGCCACTAATGATGTAGGGTACCACAGCTAGTTGATCAAAAAGTATGTTCCAGGCCTGAGGGCCTTTAAATTCGTTGGCAATATGGTTTAAAATAGAGCGGTCCATCTGCGTAGTAACCGACCAGGTGATCACTCCGAAAATAGTGAGTTCAATACCCACGCTTTTAAGCGCTTGGCCTGGTACTAAAAGAAGTACGGAACAAATTAAGATAGCCAGCAGAAGCACCAGAGAAACTAAAGCCCGAGTGGGGAGCGTAGTAAAGGCAAGAATTTCTCTCAGGTTGATCGAAACACCGACAAAAATGAGTCCGGTCAACGCAGCAGCGGCTCCAGCTGTTGCTACAAAAAAGTCGCTCCATTCGCTCATAGTATCCTAATCGTTGCTTCGTCACAGCTTAAAACTCCTCAAGAAATTTACTCTCCAGGTGGTCAAATAGGTGGTCTTTTCGTGCCATTTACTCTTGCATGTATTCACGTTTGCCATGAGCAAACCCTGCTTCTTCACTTAGTCAGTGTTCATAAAGAATAAACGACTGAGGAGTATGAGGGTCTTGATAAACTGTAAACAAGCCGGTTGAGCACGAATAGGACTGGTGATTTAAGGCTTTCCTAGCCTGCTCAATTCGGTCTGGCCGAGACTCGCCAAGAACAAGGATACGCCCCGATTTGTCAGCTAACTTATCCGCATGAACACCAATGAAGTTTATCTTACTTACCCTAATTTTTAGGGTGTAATTTTCCATTCTTTCTGGCAGGATTCACAAACCACCTGGCACCGAATCAATACACAAATCGCGCAGCAGGCCACAGTCAATCCCCGGTCAGATTTCTTCACCGGTTAAAAGCCTGTTTTAAACAGGGTGAATCCTTACCGAATCAGAAACCTACTACTCTGGAAGCCAACTAGCCGAAAAGGGAGTCACGGCAATACGGACTGGTGGCTCGACAAGCAGGTCTATTATTTCATCGCGTAGCTTATCTGAAAGCTCACTTTCCTCGTAGCGCGCTTTGGCTTCTGGGTTTTCAAAAAATTCAAACGTCCACAACGTATCGGGTTCATTTTCGACCCGGCAGTGAACCCAGGTGCCACCCTGGTTGGCTATTCTCATCCCGTCGGTAGCAAGTTTGCGTAGCGTATCGCCATAACCGGGCTTTGCGATCATTTTCATTACATAACCGAGTTGTCTATTCATCATTGGCTCGTTTTTTACGTTGTTTACGGTTGTGTGTGCTGTGCGGTGTTTGGTACATGTCGCAAACAGCTTGGTAGCGCTTGGAGCAATTCCTTGTCTGGCCGTTCGTAGCTGGTTGTCGCCACGTTTAATCATACAACTAGGCTCTCAATCCGTTGCCCTTGAGGGCGGACTGGTCTGGGTCACTTTGGTAAACGGTTACGTTGATCCCTTTGACGCAATCGGGTTGAGCCCACCGGGACGGCCACTCGCGTTGTGACTTTATTAGTTTGTACGACTATACGGCTTACTTAAGCGGCAAAATTAGCCGAACACGAAGCCTTAGAATAGTAAAATTCGGTCATTTTCAGGTCGGCTGATTTCGTAAAGCCGTGAGGTAATAGAACCTGTCATCTTTATTTTTCCGTAATATTTTGGGCGTAACTCCCGCGTACCGCTTAATTGTTTTGATGAAATGGTTTTGGTCGGTAAATGCGTGCTCTGGGAAAAGGTTACCTTCACTAATGGGCTTGAGCGCGGCTTTGAACCGAAGTATACTGCAATAGGCTTTCAGCGAAAGACCGTATTGCTGATTGAAATAACGATTGATCTGACGGCTGCTCCAGCCAACTTTTTCGGATAGTTTTTTGACCGTTAATGAGCCATTTGATGAGTAGACTAAGTCAAACAGTCTCTGTTTTCGTCTCTCAATCACTTTTGGTAAAAACGATTGGATTTTCTCAGTAATCAGTTGACAAAACACATCAAAGTCATACAGGTCGTCGGGGCTAACTTGCCAGAAACCGGGGGGTAAACTCTTGGCTTGGTTCAACAAGTTGGCAACGGTATTGGGAAAAATATAGTCGGTCGCCAGCAGTTTAAAGCTAACAGCGAATAGCTCTGTGTTAGCGGCTACGATCCGGGGAGCATACTGAGTTTCGAGCCCTAAAAGCACAATGCGTAAGGGCTCTGTTTTCGACCGGTAAAACAGCAAGTCAATCCGTCCGTCAGGCAAAACAACAAATTGCTTATCGCTGGGGGAATGGTTAAAAAACAGCCAAAAGCTGTCTACAAAATCCGCAAGTGGCGGATCGGGTTTTGTCATTTTGTAAACTATATCTTGATCCACGGCTAGTTGCGCTTTTGTCATCTGTCGTTTTAGTAAGGCCTTTAACTTACGTAGTTTTTTAAGAGTACTGGCAGAGTACTCCTAGAACCTGAACTGTACATGATTTTGAATCGCTAACTTTTATACTGCTATAAGTTAGCTACCAAAAATTCTATTACTATTCATTTTAATGGCCGAAACACGGTTTTGCCTTCAAGATGATTTTCTTTAACAAACGAACCCTGTTCATTCGCTTCGTGGGCACCCATGCCCAATATGACAAACTACCAGACTGCTCAACCATTTAATCACGTTCACCCATGCAACAGCCAACCACCTACACCGCCTATCAGAAACTGATGGCTCAGATTGAAACCCTGCTTCAAAAAGCGACAACAGGCGGGGGCTTTGCTGTGTTGAGCCCCGATGAAGCCACCGAGCTGGCTTAGCTCTCGGCGTGGGCCGAAGCGTATGAAGATAGCATTCCCCTGATGCCCATTAAAGTGCCGCAGTTGATTCCGGAAATGATCGAGTTCAAGATGTACGAGAAGAAGATGAAGCAACGCGAGATGGCTCAACTCTTGGAAGTGCCCGAAACCCGTTTATCAGAAATCCTTCGGGGCAAGCGCCGGGTCAACCTGGCTATGGCCAAGACTTTACGCAACAAATTGAAGATCGATGCTGATTTCATTTTGGAACATGCCTATAATCACAACCATCTCATTTTTTGAGCGTTAGAAGAGACAGACAGTTCACCAGTAGTTAGAGGCAAGCTTTCGGCTTTAGCGGAGATAAAATGAGGGGTGGAAGGTGATCGAAGATGCGGCCTTGATGAGTAAACCTTCGGCTTTTCGACAGGCTACCTGCCGCTTCAATCCGAGTACGAAATGAGTAGCAATATACTAACCGATATTCAGTCAATTCAGGGAAATAATACGTTGTGGCAAGATACCCATTTCGCCAGTCGAATGCAGGCGCTTGACCACTTGGCATTCATTATTGATCACCTGGACGATTTACTTCGACTCCGCAATCCACCCGCCGAATTGCTCTCGGTCAAGCAGTGGGCCTTGACGATAAGCCAGCAGTTAGAAGCCATCGATTGGGCATTGTTTGAGCGGCTGCGAGCCGCTATTCGAAACGGGCATTGTCAAGGAAGAGCGCTTCTAGACCTAATTAACTCCTATGCTGGCCAGGGCTTATCGAATAACCAGCTAACTAATCCGGGTGTTGGTTATGATGAGCTGGATGTATTCACCAATGGTCTGCTTTCCTCTCAAGCTCTCCCTTCAGAGACCCAAAAAAGACAAGCAGAGATGATTTTTTATCAGAAAACACCAACTCGAATTATTCTCGAGTTGGTAGCGAAAGCGAATCTGACGAAGCAGGATGTTTTTTATGACTTGGGGTCGGGCTTAGGCCAGGTTTGTCTGTTAGTTAATTTACTGACTGGCACTCCTACCAAAGGTATAGAAGTGGAGCCTGCTTATTGCCGGTATGCTCAGATCAGTGCCCAGGATCTGAACCTACCCAATGTAGTCTTCCAGTGTGAAGATGCCCGAACAGCCCACTTTGATGATGGGAGTGTTTTCTTTCTGTATACTCCCTTCGAAGGGCGGATATTGCAGGATGTCTTAGAGAAATTACAGATGATAGCCCAGCATCGACCCATTAAACTTTTCAGCTATGGCCCCTGCACGGCTCATATAGCTGGTCAGCCTTGGCTGAGGGGTGGAGGGCAACTTACTGATTATGTCGACCAACTGGGTGAATTTAGGAGTTGTCAACCGGATTAAGGGCTTCAAGTTTGAGCAGTTATCCTACTACTGTTCTTCATAGTAACAGCCACTTCGTAGTATGTTAGCCAAGTAGGAAGCCTTCACCTACAACTGGTTCAACAAACGCCCTAAAATTAAGGCATCATCGCTATACACTTTCGTATCACTTTAGGGAACGTTTGCTGAGAATTAGACAAAGGAATACTTTCGCACTTTTCTTCGTGTAATTGAATAAGTGTTTTTATGTTAAGCGATTATTTTAAGATCAACTACTCCATACAAGCCGTAAGATTGTGCCGGACTGTAACTTAGAAAGGGGGACAAGAAAGACCAATATTATGTTAATGGAATTTCTGTAGATTGAACCCAAAAACTACGAGTAAAGGACCGCTATAAACAGCTTCGGGGTTAACAAAACGGTTGGTTATAAAACATATGATTCTGGAAAAATTGAAGCGGCTGATTGCTGTTCAAGTCTTCACTATTTACCTACGCTATCTACTGGGAGCAGCTTTTGTTTTTGCCAGTATTGTCAAAATACAAGGGCAACGTTTTACGACAAATTCGGGCAGCGATGCACCTATTAATGAGAGTTGGCACCTATTTGAGACGCTATACCAGTCGGGCCTCTATTGGCACTTCATTGGCTGGGGACAGTGTCTAGCAGGTTTCCTGTTGATGACGCAGCTCTTCTCTACCTTAGGCGCTGTTGTGTTTCTGCCTATCATGCTCAATATCTTTGTCATTACGATTTCTTACTACTTTGCGGCAACGCCCATCATCACATTTTTGATGTTGTTAGCCAATGTCTATTTACTGATCTGGGATTGGCCCCGCCTTAGTATGGTAGTATGGCCTTTTCAATCGACTTTTGTGCAGGTTGACTATCCGTTATTAAAAATGTCAAGTTGGGTTTACATAGGCTTGTTCTACTTTGGCTTAACGATATACGTTAAATTAGCTGTAAATTCCTTTCCTGTATTTTTGGCCGTTTTTTTGGGGGCTTGTGTAGTTGGCCTTTCAGCGCTGATTTATAATTTGAAAGCCTATAAACAGATGAATACTGGTTCAAGATCTATTCTAGGTTAACATAAAGTAGGTGGCTGTTGCAAAAGTCGAAAACCATTGTGGACTGACTCGCTAAATGGACCATTTCTTGTCACTCAGTGGGTCGTTATCAGTTTAGAATGTAAGCCTATCCGAGTTATTCAGGACTTTTGAAACAGCCACGATGATTCTACAACCGATTGACGTTTGAAAACTAAGGCGTTTTAGATGATGAAGATATACCGGGCAATTCTCCTAACAGCAGCGGTCCTGTTGTTCTTAGCTACTCTAGCTACGTTGTCTTTACCTTATGGCTTTTATACCTTTTTGCGGATCGTAGTTTGTGGCCTAGCTTTCTATGTCGCTATACAGACCAGGGACTCAATTGTAGCGTTGATTAGTCTGCTGGTGGTAGCTATCCTCTTTAACCCATTAGTGCCTATTCATCTGCCTCAACCGACTTGGCGTATTATTGATTTGGCCACAGCAGCTGCCTTTATTCGATTAGCGTTCAAGCCTGCGAGAACGCAAAATCAGTGACAGTTTAAAGCGTTTACTTATCATAAAGGCACTTATAGACCAAACTAGAATGGGAAAACATTTTTACATCTTAGTGGGCATATTATTGCTGTTAGTTTTCCCAATATTTATGGTAAATTTTCGTGTTTACATGCCATTCATTGCGGTATCTAATAAGGTTTTCAGTACGATCCTGATAATCTTTGGCTTTTTGTTATCTGGTCCATTACTGATCTTATATAGTTTACTTGTTCATTTGTTTGTTAATATAAGAGGGAGCAAGTTACTTTCACTAATCGCGCTCTTTATAGGGTTGTCTTGGGTTTTATTTTTAGTCTATTCTCGTATTACTCATCCTGGCATTGACTAATTCTAATTATTTTTTATGGTTTTAGAACAGTGATAACGCGAGAGAAATCTCATAACATGATCATAGTGGCTGTTGTAAAAGTCTCATCATTGCCTGTTCCGATAGCTACTCGGCTGAAAGGCGAGTAATTTTTAGCCCTAAAATAACCGTCAGAACGGTTCGCTTAAGCGACTGACCGACTTTTGCAACAGCCACCCTGGTTATACAACAGGCTTAGAAATAAAGATATTTTTAACGAGTCTCTACTAAAAAGGCCTTTTCTCTTTTTTTAAGAGTGTGGTAAATAAACATACAGGAATCCCTGCTTTCGTCTAATGTCAATAGTCCATGCTTCCTCAATCGCCACACCATCCATGGTAGCGGGCTGCCAGTTGAAATGGTTCGGCTTCCAACGTGGCATAGCTTGCACAGCTTCCAAAACAGAACTTATCAACTCAGAGTTGGCAGGATTTGAGTAAGATTTTACATCCGTTTTGGCTATTTGCCCCAGTTCATTGATGGTCAACGTTATGGTGATATCCCGTACTTGTTCCCGTTGAGCCAGTGCTTGTAATCGCTGTGTTAGATAGCGTTTTAGCTGATTGGGTTTGCCCATAAACTGGGGTGCCCGATACAGTAAGTCACACGTTTGTAGGTCGCCTTGAAGTGTGTAGCACTGGCTCGTCAGCAGGTCGCCGGATTTGTAGCGCTCTCGTCTTTTGATTGAGCCATCAGCGTAATAGATTACTAGTGGCCCATGCAGGACATTGTGACTATACTCACATGTCAAATAAACTTGGCCAGTGGGATAGAATATTTTAGTTTGTCCCTGATGAGTAGCTACTTTAGTGATCGTGGCTGGACTGGTATAAGGATTTACTCTGTCAATTAGCCTGTATGTATCTACCCGATAAAGTGTGCTGTCAGTCAAAAATGTACTGACAGTGTAATAGTCTTGGTTAGCGCCAAGATAAGTCAGCTTCTCAAAATAACCGTCGTGTTGAGTTATAGCCGGGATAGAAGAAGCTAAACTATTTTGAGCCTTAAGGCTCTTGTTTGTGAAGACACTCAGGAATATGAGTAGCAAGCAAGTTTTCATCTCGCCCTAGTTGTTACGAGTAATTAAATTTTCTTTATTAACAAACCTACCATCCTTTAAAGATTAAATTAGTTATTAAATAAGCAATAAATTCTAGTAACGGTTTGTATTAAAATAGTATTATTCTCAAGTCTGTTGTATAAGTGGCGTGGTTGTGCAAAAGTCTGGATGGATGCCGGAGTGCCGGGCCAACCAGACTTTTGCCACAGCCACTGCCGTTATGTAAAGAGATTATTAAGAGATCGAGTCAATGTATATCCTCAACTCAAGATTCAAAAATTAGACTATTTCACTATAGGTCATTTCAGGTGAGTTATTCCATAGCCGATAGCAACAGACTAATTTTTAGAAAAGAATACCTTTATTGAAGTAGCCAGCTTGTGGCTTCTGCGATTACCTTTTCAGCAACCACTACTTCATCGACCTCAATGGAAGAGCCGTAAGCTTGTTTAGATCGGTTGGCCATTGTAGACTAAGTTAAATTTAAGAGGGCACCATCACTCAACTTATTGGTTACATTAGCGGTTGATAAACCACACGTGGCTTTACCAAAACTACGGGTATTCGGCCGTCCTTTGAAGGCAATCGCTACGGCCTCACCTGAACTGGCGGTAGCTTGATTGGTTAACACAGCCACTTTAGCCGTTGCTTTTCGAACGGTGTAGGCCGATTCCACTTTAGTGAGCTCAGCTTGATTCAGTAAGGCACTGCCTTTTTGATAGGACCAGGCCGACGCATTTCCATCAGGATCCAGGAAATAGCCACATACGCCCTCCCCTAACAGAGGCCCTACACCCGCAATCATAGGCCACATGTTGCCCCCTAAATTATCTCTCAGATCAACAATCCAGCCGATAATGGAGTCACTGTCAGCGGCTTTTATGGCATCTTGAATTGATTGAGCGAACTTTGTCGCATCGCTCCCCCCTCCGTTAAAAGCAGTTACTTTAACATAGCCGATCCCCTTATATATTGTTCCGGTTATGGGATTAAGATCTGTACAGGATACGGTCCTGTTTCCATAAAAAGTCGTCCCAGTAGTGGCATAGTACATGCTGTGATTGTCACCCAGTAACGTTAAGCCAAGCTGAATAGCCGGATAGGTATCCGCTATAGTCTGTGCTCCTCGAGCCTGGGCATCTACTTTTGCTTTAAACACCGTCCAGTCAATCGTTTTTCGATTGATTGAATTGGCCTTCACTAAACCAACCACTTCATCCAAATAAGTCTGAGCAGCAACTGAAGTTACGGCAGGTTCTTTCTCTTTATTGCAACTGGTTAAAGTAATAAAGCTGAGCAGACAAAGGGACAGAAGCTTGAAAGAAACTGGCGATTTAAAATGAGTCATCGATTAACAAATAGATTCGGGGACAAAATTAGTGATGCGCTAAACTATGACTATAATTAGATAAAATGTAGTTAAAATTGGCAGATGCCCGTTATATAAATGCAGTGGCTGTTGCAAAAGTCTTGACTAGCTCAGATACGCTTGCCTTTTAAACCGATTACGCCCCAATGAACGATAAGAAATGCCCCATATAAAAAGCCGGTCCACGGTAATTTCGACTTTTGCAAAAGTCACTGTCTTAATGTTAAGCTGACCTGGTTATTTAGTTAAGCAATAGCCAATAGAGAATTGAGCCGTAAATGAGCCGTGCAAGCCTCTATTTGGTTGATAAGTATTGACTTGAAGACCTGCCGAAAAGTCGTAGTAAAAGCGTTTAGGAGGCAACTGTCGTTGAATACCCCACAGGAGCCGGACATTGACGTTATTGCCTAATCCCGAAGGATAGGTACTCTGGTAAAGGCTTTCTTCGCCCCAGTGGGCAACAACAGGGGAAGTATAGTAAGCCCCTACGCTCAAGTAGTTACCACTGTTGTATTGTACATTCTTGCCCGCTCTCAGACGATGGTCTAGATTATAGTAATACCGGGTGCTTAAGCTAGCTTGAACCCTGAGTGATCGATACCAAGTGGTAGGCTTACTTTGTTCATTATGGCTAATGTAATCAGTACGCAAGTTGGCCACTGAACTAAGCGATATTTTCCGTGTAATTCGCAACTCGTGGCTGAGTCCAGGTCTGACAAAGTTGTAAAGACCAGCTCGCCACAGTGATTTTCTCAATATCGGGGCAGTTGAATCAGATTGTGCGCTACTGGCTAAGGGATGAAAAAGGTAGCCAATCATGAGAACAGACGTGAAAAGTAGAAGCCGCATAATTTTGATATTTATAGAATACGTTATCGCTATACAGTTAGTCGAAGACCTCTTACTTATTGTTGTATTATTACCAGTTACGTTAACCCCGAAGCTGTTTTTAGTGGTCCTTTACTTGTAGTTGGCGAGTTCAATCTACAGATATTTCATTAACATAACATCAGTCTTCCTTCTCCCTTTTTCAAAGGACGATTCGGGCTGCTTTCAGGGCTTATATAGGGCATGTAATCTTAGAATAATCGCTTAACATAAAAACACTTATTCAATTACACGAAGAAAAGTGCAAAAGTATTCCTCTGTCTAATTCTCAGCAAACGTTCCTTCTTGATACGATAGCAACTTCGAATTTCTGTGCCAAAACCTGGGCGTTTATTCGATACTCGAATTTTCGCGTTGTGACGGTTTATGTACTTTTTTTTAACGCACCCCTAGTGTTTACACAGAATCATTAAAAATGGACAGTTGCTGTCCGCTTACGATACAAAACAGATAAGTTTATATTAGTTAAGTAGCTGTCGTCGAGAACAATTTGGCTAACTCGGAGAAATCAAAGGTTAACGAGATACACGATCACTCAATCTCACAAATCGCTCGTGATTGTTAAACCAAATCCATCGGTGACAACAAACCGGTAGAGGGCAATACTGAAAAACAACGGCTTGAATTTGTGATATTCTAAGCTGATTTCTGTCTGATTTTCACAATCTCGTTCTACGTAAACTTACCTCGACCAGTCTACTTTTCACAGAATAGACCGGTCGAGGCAAGGCTTCTTCCCGAAGTCATTTTTCTGATTGGTATCGCAGTAAATCGTTCTAATCTGATTAATAATCAGCAGTAACCTAAATTGGCTAGTTTTAACTAAAATGATTGAAACACCAGCTTGCCTGTTGCTTGCAACTGGATGTTTTTAACGGAGCCCGTTCCCCGAAAAGCAAACAGAATACCCACAATTTCCACCTTCGATGTTGGTAGCGTTGCGGAGTAAGCCACTTTATCATTGATGGTATAATAGAGTTTTCGGCCGTCGGTATGGCAGGATACGTGAACCCAATCCGAAAAGTCGACGCCCAGCCCGGACAGATCCCTATTTTTGCCGGAAACCGTACCGGACCCGTCCATTAGCATCAATTCAGAAACGCAGCCTTTGGTACAGAGCGGTATCGAGATGGGTATATCATTCGTTATCAATACAATCCACGATTGCTGACAGGTAGCTGCCCCTTCGCTATACTCATTTTTTACGTCGCAGCTAAAGGCAACATCGTTTACGGGAACAGGGTCAAAATTACCAACGTTGACATACTTCACTACTGGCGCAACGGGTTGTAAGGCTATGTTTTTCTGCTGGATTGTCGCAACGGGCAGTTGCAACTGCTCCTTCGTCCTAAATTCGGTCGGCTTCAGATAGACCGGAACAGGCTTCGCGGCAATAGTGCCCAGCCACCCATCGCTGGGAATCAACAGGGAATGCTCCTGTACGATCTGATGACCGACAATCAGTTTGGCGCGGTAAAAGCCCGATTCGTAGTAAATAGACGTATGCGTTTGCCCATTTTTAGCCACGGCCTCCCGCCGGGTCTTATCCCAGGATTGCTGAATATAGACCGAATCAGTCGGGGAAGCTGTGGCATCGTAGGTAAAGATAACCGAGTTAGGAAGCGTACGGGTCAGCAATTTGCTGCTAAAACTATACTGAGTAGCATCGATCTGGGTAGGCTTCTGGTCAAAAGCTACGATTCCCAATAAGAGGAGCACTATGGTCACGCCCGCAATCCAGCCCAGCCGTCGCCAGTTAATGGATGACTTTGTCGCCCTGGCGGGTATCAATTCGATTGGGGCAGGCGACTCGGTTGGTATTTCCTGCGACCGAACGAACTGCCGCCAGTCGGGGAAACCGGCAAACTGAGCCAGCGTATTCAAGGTAGTGCCGCTGGGCAAATGCTGGTAATCGACCCGTCCCCAGATTCGGCGCAGGGTACTGGCACTTAATGAAACCCCTGTTTCGTCCAGAATCCGTTGCTGGAGATTTTCAAAGTCGTTGCTGGTCCAGGTGCCACCCGCTCCCCAATCGAGTTTTTGTTCAATCAATTGTTTGCAGCGGAGCAAATCAACAGAATCAGAAACCATTGTTAGTCAATGTGATACAACTTGAAAAAAACTTGAATTCGAAATGATTTTAACCCGATAAACTTCTTCCATACGTTTACTGGCAGATCCTTAGTAAGGGCACGAGTTTTCACGATCAATTTCAATGCAGCCTATTGGCTTTCAACCGATCAGTAATCCGGTTTTCGTCAATCTTAATTTCTTACGCCAAATCCGCATGTACCGACTCTATTTTCTTCTTTTTATGCTACCGCTGGCGTGGCCTGCGTATGCCCAGAAAACGTCCGTCCGCAAATCACAGGAATTACGCATCCCTATGACAGCCGGGAAATGGACGTATGCACCCGGTCAGGTCGACTTTATAGCTGGCAAAGAAGCTGGCGTTATGAAGATACTAAAAGGTCCCAAAAGTATTGTCCTGAACGATGTTGTGTTTAGCAATGGCACCATTGAATACGATGTCGAACTAACAGGTCCTGGTTTTCCGGGCATTAATTTTCGAATGGATGCTGATCAGCAGAATGGAGAAAATTTTTACCTCCGGTCGTTCGGCAAAGTTACGCCCGACGTACGAACCACGGTGCAATATGCCCCTATTGTGAAGGGGATGAGCATGTGGGATCTGACGGATGAATACCAGACAGGCGCTTCGATTGCCGAAGCAGGCTGGAATCACGTAAAACTGGTGATTTCGGGCCGGCAAATGAAAGCCTATGTCAACGATATGAGCAAGCCCGTGCTGGTTGTTCCGGAACTGGAAAGTCCCGAAACAGGCGGATCGATATCATTGAGCGGTTCGGTCAATTATGCCAATCTGGTCATCAAACCCGACGTTACTGAAGGCCTTAACCCAGAGCCTGGATATAATATTGTTGCGCACGACACCCGCTACCTCCGAAACTGGCTGGTGAGTGCTCCTGCCGTGTTGCCATTTGGCAAAGAGCCAGTCATTGGACTACAAAGCACCTACGGAAAAACAGATCCCGCTGAACTGCCTGACAGCAGTACACGCTGGTCGCCCATTAAAGCTGAAAGCCGGGGTATTGTCAACCTGAGCCGACAGTATGCCCATAAACCGGGTGAAGTGCGTTTGCTGGCCTGGCTTAAAACCAGTATTCAGTCCAATAAAGCACAGGAGCGTCTGCTAAGCCTGGGTTTCAGCGATGAAGTCTGGGTGTTTGTGAATGGACAATTTCTGTACGCCGACAAAAACTACTTTGGAACTCCTCAACAAAAATACCCGGCTGGCCGGTGTACGATTGAGAATGCAAGTATCCGCCTACCGCTAAAAGAAGGGAACAATGAAATTCTGATCGGTCTGGCTAATTATTTCTATGGATGGGGGATCGTGGCCCGCCTGGACGATACAGTCGGGATTCAGATCATGAAATAAACACCAAACTTCTTGTATAAGGAACCATATGAAAAAGACGATTCTTTTGGCAATTCTTTCGGTCACTATTGGAAAACTGATCGCCCAAACGACCAATTCGGCGAATTGGACCAGTGCGAATGCGTATTTTGGGCAAACTCCGCCTACTGAAATTCCCCAGGTATTTGCACCTAAAATGCCTGTTGACTCGGGGATCGTGATGGGTTCAGTGGCGTTTTCTACAGATGGCACAGCGTTCTATTACGGGTATGCACAAAGTTGGACCAGCCGGGTGAACTCGGGTATTACGAAACGTGCGGTTGACGGCCAACGCTGGAGTCAGCCGATTCCAATAGCTGAAGCACTCAACAATCCGACCCTTTCGTCCGACGCTTCAGTAAACGCTCAACAGGCAGCACCTGAGATTCCGGATATGAAGGATTCTCTGGCCGTCACTACCTGGTTGAAAAGTAAAGGAGTACCCTGCTTGGCAATCGGTTACCTTGAAGAGGGAAAACGGGCGGAGATTAAGGTTTTTGGTGAGCTAAAGCAGGGGGTCCCCGCCCCTATCAACACGCTTTTCAACGTGGCCTCAGTCACCAAGACCATCACGGCCATGGTGACCCTAAGTCTGGCCAATGCTGGTAGTTGGGAGATAGATGCACCGATAGCGGCTTACTTCATCGATCCGGATGTAGCCCAAGACCCCAGAAGTAAACACCTGACGACCCGCCATATTCTCACCCATCAGACGGGGTTTCCTAACTGGCGCACGGAGCTTTCCGGTGGAAAACTCGCATTTCAATTTGAACCCGGCACACATTACCAGTACTCAGGTGAAGGATTTGAGTACCTGAGGCATGCTCTAGAGAGCAAGTTCAGGCGCTCCCTTTACCAATTAGCTGACTCGATTGTCTTTAAACCACTCGGTATGAACTCGACGAGTTTTACATGGAATCCAGGGGACGAGAACCGCCTGGCCTTTCCGTTTGATGAGTCAGGAATGCCATTGGCTGTCGTCAAAAATACAGAATCCAATGCCGCGGATCTACTGAAAACGACCGCCAGCGACTATTGTAAATTCATGGCTTGGCTGCTTTCAGGCGCTGGGTTAAGGCAGGAACTGTTTGAGGAAATGGCCAGCCATCAGGTCGAACGAAAAGCGAATTCCTATATGGGTTTAGGCTGGGTAATCTACGAACCGGTGGGTGGTGATCAGTACGCTCTTTCCCACGGCGGCCACGATCCGGGTGTGCATACGATTGTGCTACTGCTGCCCAAAGCGAAGCAGGCGCTTCTGATCTTTACCAATTCAGATAAGGGCATTCAACTCTACCCGGAGCTTCTACGTTATTACCTCGGCGTTGCTGGTCAAGATATCGTGACTATTGAGACAGGAAGGAAAAACTGACTCGTATTTGTATTGGACAGAGATTAAAAAGTGAGAGTCTCCCAAAAACGCTCCAAATTGAGCCGAGGGAGTGGCTATAATTCGGGCGCTTAGGTAGACGGTTTGTTTTAATAACTGTCAACTACAATCCGTAGTATACAGTGCAACGTTCTCCGTTTTTCCTGGTCATTATTCCCAGAATGCTCACCTTTCCCAATCAACATGCAGCCTACCAGTACGCGAGCCGTCTGGCTTGACTATCTTCGGTCGTTCGTCACCCTGCTGGTTGTGGCCCATCATGTAGCGCTAGCCTACCCAACCTTTGCGTATTTTGATGCCGCTCAATATATCCACTCTACCGCCCCGATTGTTGATCCCCAACGGTGGAGCGGGATGGATACATTCATCGGTTTCAATGATTTGTTCTTTATGCCACTGATGTTTTTGATCAGTGGCTTGTTCGTCTATAAAGGGTTAAACAAAAAAGGAAGTAGGGCCTACTTAGGAGACCGCTTTGTTCGATTAGGTATTCCTTTTCTGGTAGCAGAAGCCGTTCTGATTCCACTGGCTTACTGGCCTTCCTTCTATGTGGCGACTCACTCTACCAATCTGATGACCTTCTTGAAGGACTATATCATCATGCAGGGTTGGCCCGTTGGTCCCCCTTGGTTCATTTGGCTGCTGTTCGCCTTTGATGGCGTGGCCGTGCTTATTTTTAGGAGCAAGCCTACGTTCTTTGTCAGGGCTGGTCATCGGTTAGATCGGCTAAGCCAACACCCAACCCGATTTGGAGCGGCTCTCTACGGATTTATTGCCCTGAGTTTGATTCCGCTGAGTTTGTGGGTCGGTCAATATACATGGGTAGGCCGGTGGGGACCCTTCGATTTTCAATTAAATAGGGTCTTGTTTTACCTGTCGTTTTTTCTAGTGGGAAGTTGTTTGGGCGCCACCGATTGGCAGACTTATTTATTTGTAGACGGTAAACTAGTCGGTAAACCCTGGTGGCAATGGCTACTAGCTAGTCTAGTCTGCTACGGGTTGGTCGTACTAGTGGCTCGGGTGACTACTAGCCAAGTCAAGCAAGGGCACTTGTCACCCTTACAGGGCTATTTTTTGTATGATCTGGCGTTCGTCCTGAGTTGTTTAGTGAGCATGAGTGCCTGTCTAAGTTTTTTTAAGCAAGGGGTAGTTAAACCGAGCCGTGGCTGGGATAATTTGTCAGCAAATGCGTATGGTATTTACGTGGTGCATTACGGCTTCGTGACCTGGCTACAATTTGGCTTGTTGGCCATCCATCTTCCTGTGCTGCTTAAATTTAGTTTTATTTTCGTCGTCGCTCTAAGCCTGAGTTGGCTAACGAGCCAGTTGTTGCGGCAGCATGCCGTCTTTAAACAAGTCTTATAATGATGGTCCGCCGTCGCTGGCTGCCCAGTCAGTATCAAATTATAATTGCCTTACAAAACACTCTATTTGGTATATTTAGTCATACAAAGTCACGCGTTGACGACTGAATAAAATAAGTGTGAAAGATCAACTGGAAAGACTATTATCATCCGACTAGAATAAACGAAAGTGGACAGCAATCCGTTTAACGGTCGTTATTGCCGGTCTGTTGACAGGTTGAGGTATCTATGGCATAGGTCAGTATGGTATCGCCCTGTTTATTTTAACTTCCCTTTTTACCGGAGCTGGCTCAACGATTCTGTACGGGCTGAATCGGAACATTATCAAAGGAACCGGCGTAGGCTCCGGTGAACTTCTTCTCCAGGCGTTCCAACATACTCAGGTCCAGCAAGAACAGATTTTCTTCTCTACATTTGCCTCATCAAGGTAGATCGACTCGTTTGTCTATGAAAGTTTTAGTAAGCACTTTGCTTCTTTTCGTGCTTGGGCCATTTGCTTTTGCTCAGCCTGTAAAAACAAACAGTTCCCTGTTGTTCGGCGTCGCCTATTACGACGAATACATGCCTTACGAGCGACTGGAAAAAGATATCGCTATGATGAAGGAGGCCGGAATCAATGTCGTGCGCATTGCCGAATCGACCTGGAGCACAATGGAACCCCAGGAGGGCGTCTTTGACTTTTCGCACATCGACCGGGTGTTGAATGCCATGCACAAAGCGGGCATCAAGGTCATTGTGGGCACCCCAACCTACGCCGTACCGACCTGGCTCGTTCGTAAATACCCCGACGTGCTGGCTATCACCGCGCAAGGCCCTAACCGCTATGGTGCCCGCCAGAACATGGATATCGCCAACACTCACTTCCGGCAGCACGCCGAGCAGGCCATCCGTAAGCTGCTTGTGCACGTGAAAGACCACCCGGCCATCATCGGCTACCAGGTCGATAACGAAACGAAAGCCTATAATACGGCGGGGCCAGAGGTGCAAAAGCAGTTTGTGGCGTACATGAAAACCAAGTTTGGTACGCTGGAAGCCATTAATAAAGCGTTCGGTCTGGATTACTGGAGTAACCGGATTAATAGTTGGGAAGACTTTCCGTCGATGGTCGGTTCCATTAATGCGAGTCAGATCGCCGAATTTGCCAAGTTTCAGCGCAAACTGGTAACTGATTATTTAGCCTGGCAAACAAAAATCGTTAACGAATACAAACGGCCCGGGCAATTCGTTACGCAGAACTTTGACCTGGAGTGGCGGGGCTACTCCTACGGCATTCAGCCGGATGTCGACCATTTTGCGGCTGCCAAAGCCCTGGACGTAGCCGGTATCGATATTTACCATCCCACTCAGGATGCCCTGACGGGTACAGAAATAGCCTTTGGTGGGGACATTGCCCGGTCAATGAAAGTCGATGCGTCTAGCGGAAAAAATTACCTGGTTATTGAAACCGAGGCTCAGGGGTTTCCCGAATGGTTGCCCTATCCCGGCCAACTGCGCCTACAGGCCTTTAGCCACTTGGCTTCGGGCGCCAATATGCTCGAATACTGGCACTGGCATTCAACTCATAACGCGATAGAAACCTATTGGAAGGGTCTGCTAAGCCATGATTTCGAACCGAACCCGACCTATGACGAAGCCAAAACCATCGGCAAGGACTTTGCCCGATTAAGCCCTCAACTGGTCAATCTGAAGAAAACCAATCAGGTCGCTATTCTTTTCAGCAACGAAGCCCAGACGGCCTTCAATGCCTTTAAGTTTGGGTGGTATAGTCAGAATAATTACAACGACATCCTGCGGCCGATGTATGACGCGCTGTACCGCATGAATGTAGGAGTTGACTTTATCGACCCCAGCAGCCAGAACATCGAGCAGTATAAACTACTCGTCGTGCCAGCCCTCTATGCCGCCCCGGACAGCCTGTTACAACGGCTGAACCGGTTTGTTAAAAATGGCGGACACATTGTCTATACATTCAAAAGCGGCTTTTCGGACCAAAACGTCAAAGTGCGTACCACCCCGCAGCCCGGCCTCATCAGCGAAGCGCTAGGCATCACCTACACGCAGTTTACCATCCCCCAGAATGTATCGCTGAAAGGAGATCCCTTTGGTGTAGGCAGCGACAACAATAAGGTTAAAGGCTGGATGGAACTGGTAACCCCCACAACGGCAAAAGTGCTGGCCTATTACGACCATCCGGTTTGGGGTAAGTATGCCGCCGTTACGGAGAACACCTTCGGCAAAGGCCTGGCCACCTACATCGGCTGTTGGACAGATGGTGCCGTTACGGAGAAAATCCTGGCTGATGCGGTCAGGAAAGCGAATTTGTGGGGAGCTGCCCAGTTGCTACACTTCCCCCTGATTACCCGGCAAGGCACCAACGAACAGGGTAAAACGGTACACTACCTGTTCAACTATTCAGCTAAACCCGGCCAGCTGACTTATCCCTTTGCCAATGGCCGAGAGTTAATAAAGGGTGAAACCGTTCCGAAAAACAGTGTGTTGGACCTAGCCCCCTGGGGCGTAAAAATCATTGAGGAACAATAAACAAGCTATCGCCAGTAGCACACGAAGCTTAGAAACAACCAAATAGAGTAAGGATAAAAGGAATGAGTTTCCTTACGGTACTACTTTTCCTAATTCTCACGAAAGGCTCCCGATTGAGACGGCGTTGTACACTTCTGGCGCGGACGGTCGCAGCCGCAAACGGTCGCAACGGTAGCCCGGCGTAAGTCGAACGCGTCGGATGGCGGATGCTACTCCGATACAAACCGCTCAGCCGACACTGCGTGATTTTTCCGGGCAGCCGGGGTCTTACCGTTTCGTAGCAAACGCTCTATCAATGCCCTTAGCTCCAGTTCGTCAGTACTGTAGGATTCGCTAACTAACTCCCCTTTTCGAGCCAGTCTTTAAACGCGGCCACTTTCAAACGGCTGACGATGGCTGTTTCTGCCAGGGGAACGACTAGTTTAACCACGATTTTTCGGTTGAAATACGGTTCAATTGACCGGATGGCGTTGCGGTTGATGAGCATTTGCCGGTTGATGCGGTAAAACTGATGCGGATTACAAACCGACTCGATGTATTCCAGATTTTTCAGGAGCGGGTGCCGCTCTCCACTGAACGTATACAACTGAACGAGTTCATACTCAATCGTGATGGCCGCAATGTCTTTGGTGTAAATGACGATGGATTTTTCGCGGTGTTGGGTTAGGAAACTTTCCTGATAACTTTTCTCTCGGGGAGGGACCAATAAAGCGGGATTGATGACCTTCTGGCTAAAGCTGGCTATCAGGTTTTTATACCGCGTCAGGGCCGCGTGTATTTCTTCCTCCCGGAACGGTTTCAGGATGTAGTTGATGCCGTTGTTCTGAATAGCCGCCAGCGTATAATCGTCAAAAGCGGTGCAGAAAATGATTGGAATGGCTACGTCGATGTACTGAAAAATCGCGAAACTGTGCCCATCGGCGAGCTGAATATCCAGAAAGATCAGGTCGATTTTGCTGTGGTGCCTGGTCAGAAAAGCAACAGTTTCCGCGATGGATTCGAGCGTAGCCGTGACCAGAAAGTCGTCGTCCTGCTCAATGATTTCTTTCAGGAGCTGGGCCGTGTGCTTTTCATCTTCCACAATCAATACGTTCATCAATCAGATCAGTTTCAGTTTTACGGCAAAATGGGTGTCGGTTTCGTGGACGAGAAGGCCATTCGTTACGTTCAGCAAGGTATAGCGTTGCCGGATATTATCCAGCCCGTAACCCGACTTTTCCGATTGAGACAGCTTCGGTAGTTTCAGATTGCTGACCACTATGTAAAAATCGTCGCTGGTGGAGACGCTGATATGCAATGGATTGGCCGAGATCATAGCGTTGTGTTTGAAGCAGTTTTCGGCGACGATCTGTAAGGAAAGGGTGGGAATCAGGTAATTCAGTAAGTGCCCATCGATCTGAAACGATACGTCCAGGTTGCCTTCATTACGAGTCTGCATTAGAAACAGATACGATTTAAGAACACTCAGTTCCTCCCGCAACGGAACCGTGGATGCTTCGTTGTATTTGAGCGTTTGCCGATAAAAATCCGATAGACTGATCACAAACTGCTCGGTCGATGGGTGTTGCTTCCGGGCCATCATCCGCAGCGTATTCAGGGAATTGAACAGAAAGTGCGGATCGACCTTACTTCGCAATTGCTGGAGTTGTACCCGGTAGTTTTCGCTCTGCATCTGCTCTTTTTCTAACTCCAGTTGGGCAATGCTGGAACTGGCTCGCAGGGCGTACTGAATGATGAGAAAAAGAAGACTGGCAAAAAAGAATTTGACCAGCAGATTCCAGCGTATATACTCGGGATGGCTAAAAACAAAAAGTGAGAAAAGACTGTAAACCAGTACGATATACGCCAGAATAATAACCGCCGTGAGTTCCCATCGGTATCGGCGGCTCTGGTTTGTGGTATACAGCAGCAGGTACCAGAGCACAAACAACACGACCGACGCGGAGAACCACCGGCCGTAAAAATCCAGTTTACCGTCGATCAACGCGTTGGCGTTGGAGAAAAAATTAAGCCCCGGCAAAATGGCCGCCAGGGCCAGCGGAAGCAGCCAGTTTATGTTGAGTTTCATTGGTACAATAGGCTCATTCATTTCGGTTTAACACCAGGTGATAACTGACTTGCATCCGTAGGCCACGGGCATTGAAATCGGCTATCGGTTGGGTAGGTTTTCCGATGGGAAACGTAATGATCGACCAGTAAGGCTGACTGTCATTGTCGTATAACTGAACCTGATTCCGAAAATCGTAGCCCAACCCGGCCGAAAACTTATGCCGCTTTTTTACCATCACGGCCAGCGAACTTAGTCCATACCATTGCGTCACCTTAACGTACTGGCTGTGGCGGCTCTGGTGCGACAGTCGGTAGCTGGTTAAGTTACCGGAGATTTCGTTTACCCAGCTTATCGACTCGCTCAACTGATAGTCCAGACGAGGCCGTATCGGTAGCAGACCCGACAGATGCAGGCGGTCGCTGATGTCGTAATGGATGGCAATAAACGGGTTTATCTGATAACCGAAAAATTGCCGGGCATACTGAACCCCCGAACCACTCGTCAGCCTGGGGCCGTGCCGAATCGTGTAACTACCACCGATGGCATACCGCATATCTTCTCCGCTGATGTCGACAAAATCAGAGTATAACCCGCCCTGTACAAAAAACTGAAGTTTGGTGGTTTCGCTGTAATTCCGTTGCCAGAACAGATTGAGATCGAGTCGGGTGACCGAAAACGCGCCTTTGTCGGGCAGGTCGAGCTGGCTATTATTGGCTTGAAAACGCCCCCCAATCATCCGTTTTTCGGTTTTCAGAATCGGAAAATTCAGAAAGGCGGCCACGCTGTTTACGTGGCCTTTCAGCGAATCGTTGCTTAGGCGGCTATGCCGGTATTCCAGACCTGCAACCTCCAGATTGGGCCGCTGGGCCTGTGCTATGAACGCACTCAGAAAAGCCACCAAGAACCAGAGTAGTCGGACGGCTGAGGGAAGTAGGGCGAGTCGCATGGTTTACTCCCCAACAATTTTACCATCCACCATTTCGATCACCCGGTTGCAATTGGCCGCAAACTCATCGTCGTGCGTGACGGCAATGATGGTTTGGCCGCGTTCTCTGGCTAATTCCCGGAAAATATCGAACACCACTTTGGTATTTTTGGAGTCTAGATTGCCCGTTGGTTCGTCGCCCATGATAATCGCCGGATCGTTGATTAGGGCCCGGGCAATGGCAACTCGTTGCTGCTGCCCACCCGAAATACGGGATGCTTTTTTGTCTTCGTGCCCTTTGATGTCCAGCATGTACAGGAGTTCCAGGGCTTTTTTCCGAATCTGTTCCGGGGGCTGTTTACCTAGTTTCAGGGCGGGCAACATGACGTTATCCAGCACCGAAAACTCCGGCAACAAATAATGAAACTGGAACACAAAGCCGATGTGTTCGTTCCGAAACCGGGCCAGTTCGTTCTGTTTACGCCCCGTGAGCCGGGTGCCGTTGATTTGAATCGTACCTTCATAATCCGTATCCATCGTGGATAGCAAATACAGAAGCGTCGATTTCCCGGAGCCCGATTTCCCGATCAGGGCCAGAAATTCGCCCGGCTGCACGTCGAACGAAATTCCTTTCAGCACCTGAATGGTTTCGGGGTCATGAAAATATTTGATGATGTTGTTGACCGAAAGAGCAGGTTGCATGATTAGCCTCTTAAGATTTCTACGGGATCGATTTTAGATGCTTTACGGGCGGGCAGATAACCCGCGACGAACGTCGTCAGGAGCCCAAACACCAGCGCCATAACGTAGTCGGTGGGGATGTAGGCAATGGGCAACGTCGTGAGCGACGCGATTTTGAAGGGAATCCGGTCAACGCCCGCCGAGATGAGAAAGCCCAGCAATAGCCCCACCAATCCACCCATAAACCCGATGGCAATAGACTCAACCAGAAAGATTTGAACAATATCTTTTCCGTCGAAACCCATCGCCTTGAGGATCGCGATTTCCCGCATTTTTTCATTCACCGTCATGTTCATGATGTTGTAAATGCCGAATCCGGCCACAATCAGGATTGTCAGGGAGACGGTTATGGCCAGAATGTCGCGGAGGACGTTGGCCGATTCCAGTTGCGAGTTGCCTTCCTGCCAGGCTTCGGTTTTGTACGAAACCGAGGCACCAACGCGTTTGGCGGTGGTGCGGGCATCGTTGTAATGCCGCACATTCGCCAGTACGTCCGTGGCATAACTCTGGTTTTTCGACAACAACTGACGGGCCGCCTGAATCGAAATAATGGCTCTGGATTTATCGACGCTGGCAGACCCGGTTTCGATCAGACCAACCACCTTGTATGTTTTCAGAATACCGTCGGACGTACTGAGCGAGATGATGTCGCCCATCTGAGCACTGATTTTGTAGGCCAGACCCGTTCCCAGAATCACGCCGTCGCTCCGTCGTTCCAGTTCATACAAATCGCCCTCCGTCATGTATTGAGCAGTATGGAACAACTGATTTTCGTTTTCAATATCGACCCCCGACAGGTTGCCGCTTACCTTGCTGACGCCGTTGTGAAAAAACACGTTTTCGTTGAGCTGCTCTGTAACCGCCACTACGTCGGGAATCGATTCCAGCAGGTCCCGAATTGGTTCGGCGTTTTTGATGCCTTCCGTATACTGAATTCGTTTGGGGTTGCTGATGAACTGAACCGTATCCGACCCATTCGGAACGGGCAGGAGCTGACGAGCTTCTTTGGGCAGATCGTTGTATACCCGGATGTGGGCCATCGTATTGAAAACTAGTTCCGCTTGGGCGTCATTGACCCCGCTGGTGAAGCTGTTCATGAAAATGTACATCGAGATCCCGAACGTAACGCTCAGTACGGCCACGATCAACTGGCGTATTTTGGACGTCAGATGGACCCAGGCAATTTTGTTGTTGACACTCATGGCCTTACTCATTGGTGCGAAGAATGACGTCTTTGTCCGAAATGCCCGAGCGAACTTCCACCCAGTCTTTGCTTTTGTAGCCTGTAACGATGGCTTTCTCATCGCCCGATTCAAGGGTGACGTATTTGCCTTTGCTCAGGTAAGGGGCCGGAATAACCAGTACGTTGTTGCGGGTGCCGGTGACGACATTGGCCTGTAACTGAGTGCCCGAAAACAGCACCGCAGGCGGCTGAAGTAACTGGGCTTCGACGACGTAGGATTGCTGACTTTCATCAAAAGCCGGGTATATTTTCGACAGACGAGCCTTGAAAACCGTATCGGGGTATGTGTTCAGCTGCACGCTGGCCGACTGGCCGAGTTTGATTTTCGCGATGTCTTCTTCCGCCACAAACAGTTTCAGTACGCGGGTTCCGCTACCAATCCGGGCAATGACTTCCCCCTTACGAACCAGCTCGCCTTCTTTCTTGTAAACGGTCAGCACCTGTCCGGGCCGGGTGGCTTTTAGTTGATAATCAGCCAGTAGCGACTGTTGCGAGTTGACCTGCGTGCGGCTGGTGGCGGCCTGGAGTTTGAGCGAACGTTCCAGTTCCTGATAGTTTTTTTTCAGTACGTCCAACGCACTGGCCGACGCTTTATACTGCAACTCGGCCTTTTCCATATCCAGTTGCGACACCGAATTGCTGGCGCGCAGGGTCTTATATCGCTGCCAGTTCGTCCGATCCTGCTCAAGCTGGGCGTTGGCCTGATCGATCTGCACACGGAGCTGGCTAAGTTGTGGGGATTGGGTCGAGGCATTGCGAGCAGCATCCGTATAAATGAGTTTGGCTTCGGTGAGCTGGTTGGTCGGAACGTCGCTTTTGAGGTGGGCCAGCACCGCTTCCGCCAGAACCGGATCGCCTTCGCTAATCGAAAGCTGCTGGAGCGTACCATCCACGTTGGCCGCCACGACGTATTCGTTTTCCTGTTCCATATGTCCACTGGCAAAGACCGCTTCTTCGATTGTTTTTCGCTGGGGTGATGTTTTCTCCGGGGTATGGCAGGAAGCCAGCACCCAAAGGCACATAGCCAGGCTGGCATATTGGCGGAATGAATGATTACTGACCATGCTGAAAGTCGAGTTGACGGATGAAGATTTTGTATTGAGATACACTGTAATTGCTCAGACTCTGGACGTAATCGTTCTGGGCTTTGAAGAGGTCATTGAGCTTATCGAGCCGCTCGTCCAGACTGATAATGCCTCCGTCGTAGCGGTTCTGTACGTGGCGGTCGTTCTGTTCCTGCAAGGTCAGAATCTGCCGGGCTTTTTGTAGTTGCCCCCTGTTCTGGCCGTACTGGAGCAGTAGTGTTTGGTCTTCCTGAAGAACCTGATTCCGGGCCTGGGTCAGTTGCAGTTGCTGGGCTTTGATACTCAGTTCCGACTGGCTGATTTTCTCTCGCGTGGCAAAACCCGTGAAGATCGGTACGTTCAGCCGCACACTCAGGAATTGCTGGGGTAGCTGGTTGGCGTTGGCGAAATCCATAAACCCGCCGGTGGCCCAAGAATAATTGTACTGATACCCCACCGACAGGGACGGATACAGCAGCGATTTACTTTGAGATAACTGAGCTGTTGCCAGTTGAAGCATCGATTGCTGAAGCAGAATGGCCGGATGCGTAGGGGCAAACGACACGGGCGACGCCGATTCGGCAGGTTGCTGCCAGGTCTCGGTCAGGGTAAGGCTATCTGTAGTATTCAGTTGATTCTGAAGATCGTAGGCCAACTGTCGATACTGGGTTCGGATGTCGGCGAGGGTACGTTCAGCCTGTAGCTGCTGGATCATAGCGCGGTTCCGCTGTTCTTCGCTTACCAATCCCTGGGCATATTTGTCGGCTACGTGCTGGGCAATGGCCGATGTGGTTGCCAGATTTCGGGCATAAATGGTGTCGATTTCCTGACTCAGCAACAGGGCGTAGTACGTACTGGCCAGCTGATTGTACATCGCGTAGCGGGTTTGGGCCGTCTGTACGGCGGCTACGTGGGTCTGTACGCTGGCCGTTTTATAGGCAAACCATTTCTGAAAATTCAGCATGTCCCATTGGGCCTGAATGCCCGTCGTATAGATAAACGGCTTGCCAAACGTCAGTTCACGATAGCGGTTATCAGGAGCGGAAGGATTCGTCAGTTTCTCGGGAACCAGCGTGGGTTGAAGCGTGAGGTTGTCGGTAAACGCACCGCTGCCGCTGATGGTCGGCAGGCGATACGCTTTCGCCTGCTTTTCTGCTGAACGGCTGATCTGCTCCTGAAGCCGCGACGTTTGCAGGGGCAGGGCGTGCTGATCGGCATATCGGAACACCTCCTGCAAAGAACCGAACTGCTTCTGGGCCACCGCCATCGACGGGACCAGTAGCCAGAGCAAAGCCAGTAGGAGATTGCCGGTGAATGAGTGATCTGAACGCATGGCTTACAACTTGGTCCAGGTTTGTGACTTCGAGAGGAGGCCCACCGAGCCGGTAATTTCAAGCGTATGCCCATCCAGGAGCCGGGCCGAGCATTTGGCCGATTTGCCTTTCTTGATCAGGAACAACGTGCCATTTTTAAACGACTTGCCATCCTTGGTGATCAGCCCGGCGATTTGTTTCTGTCCGACCAGCGTTTTATCATCGGCTTCCCGAATCAGGGCGTCGTAGGCGTTGCCATTTTTGACAAATTCGATCACCCGGCTTTTGTCGTCGCTAGTCCATTTACCCGTAAGTGGATCGCTGCCCGATTGGGTCAGCAGGTGCAGGCTCAGGAGAAATCCTGCCAGAAGGGAACTGATTGTTTGCATGATACGATTGGTTTCGATGGATGCAAACATGACCCATGCCGGCCCGGCGAATGGGAGATTTTGGAGTGAATTGAACAGATTGGCGGGCGAACTGAACAGAGGGGAATGCCAGTTGATTTGGTTTTCTTGACAGGATTTACAGGATTTTCAACTACATACAACAAACCCTGTCAATCCTGTCGAAAGAAAATTTATCTACATCAAGATTCCAGCGTGCTGACTCTTATTACGGACAGAACGCGCTGCGCGGATTCGCCGACGCCGTGCAGGGGAACTCATAACGACTCTGTGAATATTGTGAAACTGGATTATCCGTAACTTCCAGCGGCTTTAGCACCTGACCGTTGTAACTGGGCATGGTCACCTGCTCGGCCGAACCGTTCCCCAGGGCGGTATTTTTCGCGGCTGCGTTGCCGTTGAAGCTGTAATCCATCAGGGCATCCAGCAACCGATACACACCATAGTAGTCATATGCATCGTAGGCCGACCGCGTATTGGGCAAAACGTGGTTGGCAACGTAGGTGTATGTCGGCAGCTCGCTCGTTCGGATCAGCACAAAATCCTTCTCGGCATTGGGAATGTTGATCGTTTTGAAGACGTCGATGGCCATTCGATGATCGTTGGTGTCGTCGTCGTCATAAACCTGCGTGATCAGCTTCGTGTTTGCCGGAAACGACTGCAAATCGGCCGGACTGAGCTGATACGCGTACCATTGCGCCATGGCAAAAATCAACCGGCCTTTTTCGCCCCATCCTTTCTCCAAAAAAGCCCGATGAGCCAGCGCAAAACTTGCGGCCCCACCAAACGAATGCCCCACAAAACCCACCTTCGTGGTGTCGATGAGCTGGGGATAGTTACTCACCGCTTTGGTAAAACTCTGCCACAGTGTGCTATACCGTTCATCGATGGTAACGCCCAGGGTCGGATAGGGTGCAAATACAACGACATAGCCTTTACTGGCGATGAACCGATACAGGCCCAGGTTGTAATCCACCGATTCGCCCCCGTAGGGATGGGAATAAAAAAGCGTAGGCCGAGGCCCCGAAACCTCCTTCGGATAAAAGACGGTTACGCTTTTCCCAGCGTAGGTCGGACTGACAAACGAATACTGAGCCACTGTAAAGGAGCCATCTTTACCGTAGCCACTCGTCGGGCGTTGAATAGGGCCCGCGAGTGGTTCCACAGGCTGAGGCTCTGTTTGGGGTGTGGCAGTGGTGTCCTGCCGACAGGCGATTCCCGCCAACGTCATGGCGAGCAAACTAATCGGCAACAGGTAGTTAGCGAATGGTTTCATGGAATTTTATCCGGTTTGGGTTATCATCGATGGCTCGAAGGTCGGGGAGGTTAGCCCGATCCCGAAAAAAACTCAACCAGATGGGGCAATTAGCCGCCCAAGTCGTCATCCTGACCCACGAAGGCCGTTCAGCCGACAAAACCTGCCACTGAGCGGAGCCAGCCAGGCATCGGTGGGATATATTTGGCAGATAGCTCTCTTTTGCGTACTCTCGCTCCCCAATCAATGTACCATCTGCCTTGTGACAGACCGTTCTCCCTTGCTACTCCCAACGGTGATTTCCAGCCTTTTCTGGATGGCTTACTGGCTACTTTTTGCCTGGCTCCTGTCGAATTTTATGCCTTATCAGGCTGCGGTGGCCATTGCTGCGGTAACGGTGGCCGCTCAGGCTGGGGTGGCCTTCCTGAACGTACGCTATCTGATCCCGACCTATCTGGAAAAAGGCCACTATGGACGCTACGGCCTGCTGGTGCTGGTCATCCTGATCGTTGTTCCGCTGCTGGCGATCTCGGTCAACCGTTACGCCATCGCGACGCCCAACCTCCTCGCCGGTAATTCACCCCGGCTTTACCAGTTTGCCCGCTGGCCTTCCTGTTTCTGCTGGTCATTTTGTTCAGTACAACCTATGCGCTGACCATCCATCACCTGCGACAGCGACAGCGACAGACGGAGCGGGAGAAAGAGCAGTTGAGCAGCGAACTGGCCGGACTGAAAAGTCAGGTCAATCCCCATTTTCTGTTCAATACGCTGAACAACCTGTACACCCTGGCTTACCTCAACGAACCCAGCACGGCGCCGATGATTCTGAAGCTTTCGGAGCTGATGCGGTACATGCTCTACGAATGCCGCGACGATAAAACCCCGCTGGAAAACGAAGTCCGTTTCCTCAACAACCTGGTGGCAATGCAACAGCTTAAATCCGATACGTTTGCGCAGAATCTTCGACTGACCGTCGAAGGCGTGGCACCCCACCACCGCATTGCTCCCCTGTTGCTGCTGGTTTTTCTGGAAAATAGTTTTAAACACAGCGACCTCAACCAGAACCCATCGGGGTACATCCACATCGCGGTTCAGGCCGGGGCCGATGACCAGTTGCAATTCCATTGCGTCAATACGAAACGAAGCCTGACTGGCCAATCCACAGAACCAGGCGGCATTGGTCTGGTCAACGTCAGGAAACGGCTGGCCCTGATTTATCCCGACCGACACACGCTGCTGCTTGATGACCAACCAGATCGATTTGCGGTACACTTAATGCTACCTCTAACATGACTGCCACTTGCCTGATTGTGGATGACGAATCCCTGGCCCGACGTCTGCTCACGGACTACGTACGAAAAATCCCCGCCCTGGAACTGGCCGGTATCTGCGCGAGTGCGCTGGAAGCCCAGGCGTTCATGCAGCAGAAGCCCGTCGATATACTCCTGCTCGATATTCAGATGCCCGACCTGACCGGCATTGGCCTGCTTCAGTCGCTCAGTCAGACCCGCCAGCCTGGTCCGGTGACGATTCTGACGACGGCTTACGCCGACTACGCCTTACAGGGCTATGAACTGTCGGTCACGGATTATCTGCTGAAACCCATTTCGTTCGAGCGGTTTTTTCAGGCGATTACCAAAGCACTGGACTTTCTGGCCTACCGAAAAATGGGAAACCCACCACTGAATACCCAGGCCGTTGCCGACGAAGTACCACCGAAAACGGGTGCGGATTATTTGTTTGTGAAAGTGGATTACCGCATCCAGAAAGTCCGCTATGTCGACATCCTGTTTGTCGAAGCGTACGGCGAATACGTTCGGATTCATACCGAAACCGAAACCCTGTTGACCTTGCTTTCGCTAAGCCGTCTGACCGAGTCGTTACCCCCGGATACGTTTGTGCGCGTCCATCGGTCTTACCTCATCAACCTGACTCATCTCGACAGCCTGCAAGGCAACACTCTCTATATTGGTCATCAGCAGATCCCCCTTAGCAAAAGCTACCGGGAGCCGTTGATGGAGTTGATCAACCGACGGCAACTGTTTTGAAAAAACCAGTTACGTCAACCTAAGCATTATCTGGTGTTAGGCATCTGATTCCGACGACACAAATACCTACGATTTGCCACGGGTATCGGTTAGAATGATAGCCGTACATTTAGCTCCGTACCCGGCTCCTGAGCCGCCAGTCGGGCGTTGGCCGTAGAGGGCTCCAAACCATACACCCGAATCCCAGCCGACTACTTTCCGGTCCGCTAAATTCAGAACTGTCGTTAAGTACAGCCAGCCCTCACCGGTAGGAACATACCTAAAGGCCGATGCCTACTTTATATTAATTGAATAAAACAATCACGGTTTCCATCTCAAAAATGGGGCATTTTCTGAGACACCGCTTACCTGGTGGATTGCTTAGAAAAACGTCAATTGCTTGACCTCGCCTTCTGTATAGGCGCACTTAGAACGCAGCCTTGAGTAAAGTCACCGAAAAAAGAGAAGTCAAGCTACACAATGTAGCTTGACTTCTCTTTTTTCGGTGACTTTACTCAAGGATCTAGCGCTAATTTAATAAGGTCTTTCTGCAAGGTAAACGGGCATATCGTGAGAACAGCTCTGCCACTATAATCTAAATTGATACACGGATCATCAGTGCGATTCGGCATTATCGAATCGCACTTGTCTTAGAGCGGTTAATTGGGGACAAGCTTGTTTAGTCTCCATCATGAAAGCTGATGGCAGCATCGCTCATAAGGCCACCCATTAGCTTTTGGTGTAAACTTGATTAAGAAACTGCCCGACTGTAGTGGGCTTTCGGCCCAAAAAATTCGCCAAAGTAGGGTCGACTACATCCAGTGTGCTTTGTGATAAGGCCAAAGCCCACATCGTAAACATACCGATGTATGAATCAGGTATATCCATGCTTTTCAACGTCGATTCAAATTCACTAACCGAGGGCGATTGGTAGGAGACGTCTTTTCCCAAAACATTAGCTAATTCACCAGCGATGTCATAAAAGGAAGCCGAGGTTGTATTGGTTAGTGGGTATACCTGGTTGAGATGACCAGCTGTCGTTAACACGTGAGCGGCCGCTTCGGCCAGTTCTTCACGCAGGACATAGCTGGTTTTGCCATCACCGGCTGGAAAGAAAATGATACCTTTCTCAGCAACCTGTGTGCCAGAAAAAACAGGTATCATTTCCAGATACATCCCGTTTTGAAGAATGGTATAAGCCATCCCGCTGTTCTTAAGAAAGGTCTCCGAATCAACATGTGATTGTTGAAAGGTAGCGATAGCGGACTGCTTAAAGCCCGGTTTTCTGACGAACGAGGTATAAATAAGATGCTTAACTTTAGCCTCTTTTGCCGCTTTGATCACATTGATGTGATGAGCGGTTCTGTTTTCGACAGCCTGACGGTCATTACTCGACACCAGTAATAACTTGTCTACGTGCTTAAAGGCTTGCACGAGTGAGTGGTGATCGGCGTAATCGCCCAGTCGAATACCAATGCCTTTCTCTTGAAGCCCTTTGGCTTTGGCTGCGTCTCGAACTAGTGCGGCAATATCTGAAGGATTGACTCCTTTTTGTAGTAAATGGTCAATGGCCTTAGCCCCAAATTGACCGGTTGCGCCTGTAACTAAAATCATGTTTCATTTATTTATTGCCGTGCAAAAGTAGAGGGGGCACTATACTAAATATAGTTTATACGTATAAATTAGCAGTATACTTTTGTATATCGAGGTAGTTAAGTCATTAATTATGAGCAAGTTTAAGGAGTATATAGGAGTGGAGAATGGTCAGAAGTGCCCTAAAAGCTACATCCTGGCTTTGACCGACACGATAAACGTTATTCATGGGAAGTGGAAGCTACCCATCATTGCTTCGTTGCTGCGGGGAGTGAATCGGTTTACCGATTTGCTGGCGAGTACCGAAAAAATAACCCCCCGAATGTTATCAAAGGAGCTGAAAGAGTTAGAAGTTAACGGGATTGTAGATCGGATCGTGTATAATCAGACGCCTGTTTTGATTGAGTACCGGTTAACCGAATCGGGCCGAGACATTGCCACGGTGATCGATTCAATGATAGACTGGGGACTGCTTCACCGATCACAGGTTATCCCTATAAATTCGTAATAAGAAAAACAAGCTTGTTCGTCGAAACAGCAACCAACAATAAAGTTACCAAATGACTCACTGGAGTTTTTTATCTCAAATAATGCTGATTTACCTGTCCATTCTGGTAAGGTATGAGGGTTAGTAACAAGCTGCTTGTCAGCACTACCTGAACCTTGCCCAAGACTAGACAGTACGTCGTAATCAGCAAAACTATGGCGAATCCAAACGCCACAAGTGGATGCCATCTAATTTTACGGCACGTATAGAGTGAATAATCCAGGAATACCTCCCTTAACTTACAATCATACATGTAATGATCCCTAAAGTACAAATTAAGGACGAGCAAAGAAGGGTGGTAACATGTGTGTTACCACCCTTCTTTTAACTAGCTAATACCTTCATTCGTTGACGTGGCCAACGAGCTATTAAGCCATAAGTTGTTGGCTTAACTCATACCTAGTCAAATCCGTTGGTAACCATTGGCCTGACCCCAATTTAATGCAACGTTTATCCGAATCCTGGGTAAAAAACTTGGTTAAGAAGGTCATCAACTGGGGCTGACCTTCCAGTTGGCATAACATCACAGATTGAAACCAGTCAATGGAAATTAATGACGCTGCTTTACGAGCTTGGTTATGGGGATAGCTAACAAACGCCTGTTGGCCATCGGGGGTCAAAAAATGCACGCAGATGTATTGAGGCTCGTCAACAAAGGTTGGATAAGTGTACTGATAGAAGCCAGGGCTGATAGCTGTAGGGGATGTGATCATTGAAGGTTGGTGAACAAGTTAGTGAATATTTACTTAATCCAAATATGGTAAAATTACTTAACATATTTACCTATTTAAATAAAATAATTGTTACTCTTATTGCTTATTAAAGAATAACAGTAGCGTATGTATTAGATTGAGATAGATACATGTTAAAATTAATGGCTCACAATTCACTCATTAATGAGACAAAAGACATTCATGTTTGTATATCTCAAACCGGGCGTTTGGCGAAACGGCTATTTCACAAATAACTAGTTCAACAAGGGCTTAGACTACAGACTTGGTCTGTTCATGCGACGTGGGTGGATGAGTAGGCCACTGTCCATCCAATAAATCCGTTTATAATCAAGTCGAGCTATATTGAGGGCTTAGGGGACTATATTAAAATTTATCGTTCCTCGGTGAGTAAACCCGTGCTGACTCGTCTGTCCACCACAGCGATGGGAGAAAAGTTGCCTGCGTCGGCTTTTATGCGAACCCATAAATCCTTTCCGGTCGCTGTACGAAAAATTACGGCCATCAAACGGGATTTGGTCTGTATTGGGGACAAAGAAATCCCTGTGGGCAACTTCTACAAAGAGAATATTACCCGAATCCTGAATGGTTCAGCTGGCCATTAAGAGTAGGCGGGGTCACTAGCGAAGCAAAGCGAAATCGAGCTACTTTAGGGTGAATACGACAGGAAACTACAGTGATCTGGCCCCTACCTATCAACAACTGAGTCGCCACTGCGATAGAGAATGACTTCATTAACCTGCTCAAGAAGAGTCTTTTTCCACCTGATGCTAGCCGTAATATACCTTCTCAAAAAAACGTTCCTAACTGAGACGAGAGTATATCTATAATTAGGGCGTTTCACAAGACTGATCGATATTCGTTTTACAGTAGTTTAAAAAAGTCCCGAGCTTACAAAAGATTATCTCAATAGTTGCAAAACCGTTTTCAAATCTTTCTATTGGTGATCCGTCAGTCTTCAATATCACGTAATCTGGGTAGTTTGATTAGAACTTGATGTTGACGCTATCAGTGCGTTTAACCAATTAATCTAATGGTGATGTTACTATTTAAATAATTTCACTTTAGGGCTAGCTCAACCTAAACTCTTTTCAGCAATGATGAAAATAATCATTGTAAATATTACCGGATTCATTGTGTTTTCTGGTCTGGTAGCTTGCCAAGGTATAAAAGAACATAACAATTCGTCAGCTAAAAAAGAGTCATCGGTTACGGTTTTCAGCCAGCCGACCTCTACGTTGCCTTTTATTATTTGCGATTTCAACATCGGCAAAACGTATCAACGCGACACGTTAATGCCAACCAATGGCCGATTTCAGAAGACCTGGCGACTATCGCGCCCAGCGGTAGTACGTTTACACATTCCAAACCAATATGTACGTTTGTGGGTGGCACCGGGGTATCGTTCCGAGATCAAATTGCCAGCCGACCCAGATAAACCATATGAATTTTCCGGCGATGGACAACTCGAAAAAACATATGCCAATGACATTCAAACTATCAACATAACTGACTTTCCCAGAGTCGCCAAAGACAGTGTTGTCATGCCGCCAGACATGTTCTTCAAAAAAGCGACGCGCATTTCGCAGCGGAGAGATTCCGTTTTTCAGGCTTATTTAAAGAGCTACGGCAAAACCATTTCTGAGCATCCAGATTTGATGGGATTTTTTGACATGGAGAAAGAAGATAATCGCTTTTTCTTGCCACGGGTTTTGATGAACTACGTCGAGTCGGAACAAGTTTCTGGCCGGGAAAAGCAGCTTTTTTTTGACCAATACATCAAGACTATGAGCCAGTTGAATGAGCCAGTCGACTCGCTTTCCAGTGAAAATAAGCGTTTCTTTTTCCCCAGATTGAATACTTATTATGTCCAGAAACAGCGAATGGATGGGGATAGCATGCGGAGTATTGAAGCCGGAATTTATGCCTACATGATGGAAACCGCCGACAAGAAATTCACTGGTTCGACACGCGATTATTTACTAGACTACTACCTTTCAGCATTGACTCATTTTGCTAGAACATATAACCCGGAATATCCCTCCATCACGTCTCTGATCGAGCGTTACAAAAGTTCTCTAACTGAATCAGGCAGAAAAGCTATGCTCGCTAGGCTTGCCGCAGCCACTTCGGTGAGTTTAAAACGACCTTATCAAATGGCATTAGAGTCTGGCCAGAAAGTCATGTTAGCTGAAAAGCTGGCACCCGTGACCGTGCTGGACATTTGGGCAAGCTGGTGCGGCCCCTGTCTAGCATCCTTTCCCGCGATGATGACATTGAAAGAAAAGTATCGCGCCAATAAATCCGTCAAAGTCATCTGGATCTCCGTCGACCAGGACAAAAGCAAATGGGACAAGGCGATTAAAAAATTAAAACTTGATCCCGAAAACTCGCTCTGGGTGCTGGAGGGGATAAATTCTGCATTCGCCAATGACCTAGCTATTAATAGCATACCACGCTACCTAATCTTGAATGCCAAAGGCGAAATCCTCCAAATGAATGCTCCGGGGGGAAAGAATAATGAGCAGAAGCTAGCAGCTCTGATCGATAAGTATAGCCGGGATGCAGGTCGATAGTTGGCCTTTTAGGAGAGTGACCAATTGCAGCCGTAGTTTTCTGTACATGCTATTAATGGAGTTGACAGCCAGTAAAAAACAACTGTCTCCTGAAACGCTCTTTGAATAAGTTCTATAAAAAATACGGACAATTAACCCTGGGCGACATAGCATGGACAAACCACCCTTCGAACCATTATTTTCCTGCTTCATTTAAGTATGGCTATTACCTTTTCTTTATTTGAAGTTGCGCTTCTAATTGGCATTACCCAAGGCTTTGTAATGAGCGGCTTATTAGGACTATACAAGAGACAATTTCTGAATAAAAGACTCTTGCTGGCCATACTGCTCGTGTTTAATTTGCTTTGTATCAAGTTACTGATCCACACCACCGGACTCTGGAAAACCCCCTACCTTCGCTACTTTCCCCTTGGCTTTGAATTAGCCATTCAGCCACTAATCTGGTTCTATGTCAACTCCTTGGTATACCCCGCTTTTCGATTAACACTAAGGCATTGGTTTCATTTTCTGCCCTTTGCGCTTTCACTCGGTTATGCGTTCACGATTTACCTAGCTACCCTTTCAACAACGGTGCTTCATCAGAAGGATGCGATTGCCAACGGCTTCGCTTTCAATTCAGTCAAACAGGTCGAAGAGGCACTGGCCATTCTATCGGCCGTCACCTACTGGCTAGCAGGCGCTAAGCTAATTAGGCAATATCGCCGGTGGTTATTTGACAAGACAACCAATACGGATTACCCTACATATACTTGGCTTATCCAGTTAGCCTGGCTGTTTTGTCTCCTCATTGGCCTGTGGGTAGCCGCTTTTCTACCTGATACCCGCTGGCATACTCCAGGCTGGACGTTTGCGCACTGGCAAGTATTCTTTCTTTACCTGGCGGCTCTGGTATACTATCTCGGCTTCAGGGGGTATGGCGTACCGGATGATCGGGTAATTCGTCAACAAATAGATCACCAGCAAAGTAAGTCATGGTCTGAGCCCAGAAATTGGGCCGGCTCGCCTACTGCCATCCATTCCGCCCAAACAGATACGCACCCACTTCGCTGGGAAGAGGATGCCAAACAGGACCTTATCAAAAACCGGATTCTTTGGGCACTCCAGGAAAAGAAATTGTATCTTGATCCCGAGCTCAGTATTCAAAAACTGGCCGATGAGCTGGGATATAGTGCGTCGGTACTCTCGAAAGTAATCAACCGGACGTTTGGCAAGAGTTTCCGAACCTTGATCAATGAATACCGAGTCGAAGCGGTTAAAGACCTGCTCAGTGGACCACCTTCTTCCCAGTTTTCATTGGCCGGAATTGGTTTTGAGTGTGGCTTTAATTCGGAGGCTAGTTTTTACCGAATTTTCAAATCGTTTACCGGCGTTTCCCCCAAAGTATTCGCCGAACAGAAACAGGAACTTACTTAGTAAGCCAACCAGCCTCTCGACCGCTTTACCGGAGAAATGAGCTTAATTACTCTCAATACCTGTTTTGGGAGTCTTTCCTGGTTTTTATCGGGTTGATTTGATCCAAAAGTCAACTAACCATGAGAGTATTGCTCAAGAATATCCTGAACATCCTACTGCCGATCTTACTGCTGGGATCTACCTATGCCTGTTTACCACGCGTATGGTATAGACCTAGTCCCTACGCATCGCCCTTGCCAACAGCCGATCGGTTAACAGCCATCCAGCGAGAACAGCTTACCCAATATATACGTGATACAGCTCAGAATGCACAGGCCGTGGTGGCCTTCTATGAGGGGAAAGCGATTCTGGACGTGGGCGATACCAAGCGGCTCATTAATTGCCATTCCGCCCGTAAAAGCATCATGAACCTGCTTATTGGTATTGCCCAGGAGAAGGGCTTCTTGCGGTTAGATGAAACACTGGCGCAATTAGGCATTGACGAACGCAAAACCCCGCTCACGTCGCAAGAAAAAACGGCTACGATTCATGACTTGTTAATGGCTAAATCAGGCGTTTACCTACCTGCTGAAGCGGAAACTGATTTTGCCAAAGCGCATCGCCCCCGACGGGGCCAATATAAGCCCGGCGAGTTTTTTTTCTATAACAATTTCGACTTCAATGTATTAGGCGCCATCCTTGAAAAAAAGACTGGCCAATCGATCGGCAAATTCATGGAAGACTACCTGGCTAAGCCCTTGGGTATGCAGGATTTTGCGCCCTCGAATATCGTTTATGGGAATCCCTGGCCCCTTCGCAACGATCACTCAGACTATCGGGTATACTGGATCTTTCTAAGTGCCCGCGACTTGGCCCGAATCGGGGCAATGGTATCCCAGAAAGGGGTCTGGAAAACTACACAGGTGGTTCCGGCAAACTGGATCGAGGAAAGTTTCCAGCCCCATACCTCGACGGTTGATAAAAGCATGTGGCCGTTCGACGCATACGGGTATTTATGGTGGATTGATCATGACACCCAGACCTACTGGGCGGATGGATTTGGCGGCCAGTTCCTGCTTATTGACCCAGCCAGGCGGTTAGCCATTGCGCAACGTAATTTTACGGGTAATTCCTTTCTCACCTCAGGCCTATTTATGCTGAAGAAAAAAAGGGACGGCAGCCGAAGGCAATTATTGCATGTGTATGAGTCCATTAAGCAAGGGGTAAATTAAGGCGACGCTCCTGCTTAGTAATTGGGTCTAGTCTATTTTTCCAAAAAAGTTACCACTATGTACGCACGTATCGTTCGCGCTTCGCTGACAGCCGAAACGGCCGAGAATGCCGTTATCTATTTTCAGAACACCGTACTGCCTGCCCTCCAGCAACATGCGGGGTTTGCCTTTGGCCATTGCTTCTACTCACCGGCGGATCATCACGCGCTGATGGTGTCGGTTTGGGAGTCCCAGGAAGCCCGACTTAGTGCCGAAACCAGTGGCTTACTCCACCAGGCGGTCAGTCACCTGGGCCCTTACTTCGACGGCAAACCCACCGTGGACTACTACCAGGTTGCGGTTTAGACCGGCGGAGCCGACCCCACCGCTTTTAGACGCCGATTGCGGTTAAAGGCAGGGCTCAGCCTTACTCAGGGCTCAGCCTTATCGGGCACCAAAGTCATCCCGGGTAAGTACCAAGCGTTTGTTTAAGAGCTGGCAGCATCAGAAGTCAACCTGGCAATTTCAGGGCATTTGACCAGGGCTCCGGCTTGGGTACAGTAGGGTCATAGAAGCGCAAAGGCGGACGGTGTCATAACGGGCCGTTGCGGGGCGAGTCAACTTGTCCGGGCTTCAAGGTAATGGCTGAAGCGGGTTTGGCCGGCAAGCCAGATGGGAAGCCCATTCATCAAGTGCCTTGCACTTACAAAGTGTACAAAGGGGGTAGCCATTGGAAAACAGCAAACCCCGCCCATCTTTTCAAGCCAAACTTAGGGAGAAACGCAGATCTTCACCGGCGCCGACAAAGTCCTGCAATTCATACCGAATAACGCCCCGCAGTTGATACGCCTTTGTCTGGGCTGGATCAAGAGCCAGGACCTCGTTACAGTGGACCATGGCCGTTTGATAATCGGCAAGCTTAAACAAATTGTGGGCCTGAGTTAAATGAAACTCGACTAAAGGGGACAACGGAGCAGCTACCCCTTGAGTAACTGGTTTAGTCCGGCTGAACAGAATAGAGAATAGGCTCATACGGCAGGCTGATGATTTATGCTACCAATATATGATGAGTATAATTACTCAACTAATAAATATATTATAAGGTGTATCTTAATTTCAAAAAGTCTATTCGTTTCGCCTATTTGTCAATACCTAAATAAGTAAATTTACCCTGAGTCATTGTAATAAACGTAGCGGTTTCTAACTATTTAGCTAGAAAGGCAGTTGGCCCTTTGTAAAATTTGATCCCAACTACCCATCCACTCAAGGCCCTTGCCTACGTATTTATTGTGCTCAGAACGGCCGGGAATGGATTCCCCTAACTAACATTCTCTTGCTGGAAGGTAAAAAAGGCTGTACCTGACTTCACTGGGCCAGTGGGCGTCAGATCGTACTCCGTACCCCTTAAAACAATGTCAGGCCTTGCTGCCAGACTATCGCTTTCTTAGAGTACACCGGCATTACTTACTAAACCGCCAGTTTAATGAGCAGATCAGTTACGAAGCAGGCGTTGGCCTCATCCGAAGGCTCTTGGTTAGGCTAGTGCTACTTCATAAAGCTCCGCCGATTGACGACTGAACAGTTAAGCGAGGGGTGCCTCACGACATGAGCAGTCCGCAATAGACCAAGCTGGTCAAGACAGGGTTGATTAACTTGGTTGTTTTCGGCTTGAGCTCATTCACCTTGTGTTGCTCAACTGGGTATAGACCGGGCCTTGCCGTTTCGTGAAAAACAGGTGACATTTTCTCATCTCGTCGTGTGGGTTGTCTTAGAGTATCGAAACGAGCAAATAGATCCTATTTAGTTTGGGCCTTGACCAACTTATGAATTAAGGCGTCTGGCTCTCGTCATCCCAAGGTATATCGTCCTCCCCCGGCCAGGTACTTTCCCGATCGGCGGTGGGGGGCAGCGTAAAAAACCGTTTTAACCGTTTTAAATGAACTAGTAAATAGGCCAGTGTCGGGACTGGTTGGCCGAAGACGAACCAGGCGCTGGCTAGCAAGGCGAAGCATCCAACCCATTTCCAGAGCAGGGGGTGTACCACTAAAAACATGCAATTGACTAATAAAGACCAGGTTGTGTTAAGGCTGAATCAATTAACTGGCGCGAGGGTGTGGTTGACTGCAAGCCGTTCTTAAGGCTACACATTTGTTATTACTGATAGACAATTATAGTACATAAAATGTTTACAATATTTATTTATTATAAAACAGTTTAATGTGCATTTACTAGCCTTCAATTAAATGACTGTCAGACTGACCACCTGCACCCGTTAAAAGCTATAGTGACAATAGCTAGATATTCAGTAATGTAGGCTGATTAATTTAGAGCAAAATGACGTGTCAGCCGATACCGAAATTAACTGGTCAATAACTCTGAAACTTCCAGTCTAACCAACAAACGCCACAGAATACGTAGAGCCATTCCCTAAAACCGAGCAAAACCTTTAGCAAGGCCTACTCAGGGATGTAGTCAGCCAGAAACAGCTAGATGTTATATTATTTACTGACAAAGCTGAATAATAGAGAATGATCGTATACACTGATTTCAATGTGTAGTTTACCCAGCAATCAAGCCAACTTGGCCATTCAACGCTACAATACGCTGGGGCTGGCTCATAATCTACTCCATTATAACAAGACGGGAAGCGACGGATCAGCCTTGGCCGAACGCAATCTACTGAAAGCCCGCCAGGTAGCTTTAAGCTATGGTGATTCATTGTCGGGGGCATTATTTCCACCAGCCTGGCCCATGAGTACGCCTATCAAAAGAAATGGCCTGATGCACTGCCGCTATACCGAGTGGGCTATGACCTGATTCGCCGGTTCGGTCAGGTGCGCGAATTACCGGACGAAGCAGCCTTGCGGATTGGTAATGTGTTTTTTTCACCTCGGCAACTTAGACAGCTGCCTTTATTATTTAGAGCGAACTAATCAGTTTCGTCAACAAAACGAACCCGCCAGTAAGCCTCGAACTTACAGGATGAATATGGTACAGCAAACTACTATGCCCTATCCCGCCTTTATTACAAAGCGGTTGGCAACTTGCCGCTGGCTTACCGATACCTGGCTAGCTTGACGGTTCTCAAGGAGCGCATCAACAAACGCTATAACTCCGCACGCCTGTCGCTGGTCAATCAACGACTCATGATGCAACAGCACCAGGCAGCAGTAGCCGCCATTGAGGTCGAAAAAAGCCAGCGAACGCTGTTCTGGCTGGTAATCGCCGGACTGACAATGCTGGCTGGACTCTTCCTACGACTCTATTACCTCAGCTCGCTCCGTCGCCGACAGGAGCGGGTGATTGAAGCAGACAATGAAAAATCGCTGCGCCTAGAAAAGCAATTAATTGAAGAAGAACTCGACCGGGCAAAGGGCGGTTTGGCGGAGTTCATGGATAACCTGAGCCAGAAGCAGTCCCTCATTGATACCGTTACCGCCCAACTGGCCGAGCGCTCCCCACCGAGCCTGCTACTCCTGCCGCCCAATCAAACCCCGAGACCCGCCAGAATTTGATCAACTCCAGCCTGCTGAGTGAGCGCCAGGGGACGCCAAACTTCGTTGACTGACAGTGGCTTACGGCCTTGTCCACGCGTTTGTCCACGCTCCCTATTTGGCCTTGGCCAGCAACGACACTACATTGGACCCTTGCTGGCGGTTCAGGCCTTAAGGTGGTCGGAAAATTTACTAAATCAACCGGTTCTCTCCAGCACAGCTCGTTTACTCTCAACAATGAACCAGCCCCATGAAAGCCTTCGCCATTCCTGACTACTACCGCAGCTCAATCATCACCCCCGTTAAGGCATTTCGGCAGAAACAAGACAACCTTAAACGGGACTTCAAGCCCACATTGCTCGATTTTGGTCCTGTCCGATTCTGGCTGGCCCGGCATTTCGGCTTTTGCTACGGGGTGGAAAATGCCGTTGAGATTGCCTACCGGGCCATCGAAGAAAACCCTCATAAGCGGTTGTTTCTGTTGAGTCAGATGATTCACAATCCCGACGTGAACGCAGACTTGCAAAGCCGGGGGGTCCGCTTCATTCTAGACACCGAGGGCAAGCAACTCATTCCCTGGAGCCAGTTAACCGCCGACGACGTGGTCATTATATCCGCCTATGGTACTACCCTCGAAACCGAGCGACAACTGGCTTCTATTGGGGTTGATCTTAAACGCTACGATACAACCTGCCCCTTTGTGGTCAAGGTTTGGAACAAGTCCGCTCAGCTTGGTCAGAAAAGCTATACGGTGGTTGTGCACGGCAAGCCCTTGCATGAAGAAACACGGGCCATTGTCTCTCACAGCCAGGAAAGGGCACCCACCGTTATCATCAAAGACATGGCCCAGGCCAAGCGACTGGCGCTTTACATAACCGGAGCGGGTTCTGCCTCCCAGTTTTTGGTTGAGTTTGATGGCCAGTATTCGGTTGGCTTTGATCCAGAGCGTGACTTACAACGGATTGGGGTTGTCAATCAAACAACCATGCTGGCATCTGAAACTCAAGGCATTGCCGACTATCTAAAGCAGGTGTTGATCGATCACTACGGCTTAGAGCACCCCAGCCAGTTTGAGCAGCACTTCGCTAACACCCGCGATACACTCTGCTATGCCACCAATGATAACCAGGATGCGGTTCACACGCTCCTGACCTACCAGGCGGATCTGGCGATTGTGACGGGCGGTTATAATAGCATGAATACGGCTCATTTAGTGGAGCTATGTCAGCAAAAGCTACCCACCTACTATATTAATTCGGCCCAGCAAATTTTGTCTGATTCTCTGATTCAGCATTTTGATCTGCACACAAGGGAGGAAAAAATCACGCCAGACTTTCTGCCTGCTCACCAGCAACCCATCACCGTTTTGCTGACTTGTGGCTCGTCGTGTCCCGACTCGGTGGTGGAAGGGGCGCTGCTAAAAATCATCTCATTTTTCCCTCATGCTCATCGAGTCGATCAGGTTATGAAGACGTTTTACGGAGGTGTCCTAGTGGATGATTCTGGCTCTTAAGTAAACTCAAGAGCAAATCTATACCTGGTACAAGTAGCCATCACCAGACGGCGAATGTGCGTAAAGCTAACCAAGCGATGAATAAATCCATCCTCTCCGATGCATCAAAGTCGTGAAGCTGACATACCCTTTAGCTTCCTAACCCGTACGCTGAATTAGTTTATCAGATTGCGGCTTTACACCTACTAATTCCCAGTTAACTAGTCTATTTTTTCCAAAAAAAGTTATCACTATGTACGCACGTATCGTTCGCGCTTCGCTGACAGCCGAAACGGCCGAGAATGCCGTTATCTATTTTCAGAACACCGTACTGCCTGCCCTCCAGCAACATGCGGGGTTTGCCTTTGGCCATTGCTTCTACTCACCGGCGGATCATCATGCGCTGATGGTGTCGGTTTGGGAGTCCCAGGAAGCCCGACTTAGTGCCGAAACCAGTGGCTTACTCCACCAGGCGGTCAGTCACCTGGGCCATTACTTCGACGGCAAACCCACCGTGGACTATTACCAGGTTGCGGTTTAGACCAGCGGAGCCGACCCCACCGCTTTTAGACGCCGATTGCGGTTAAAGGCAGGGCTCAGCCCTACTCAGGGCTCAGCCTTATCGGGCACCAAAGTCATCCCGGGTAAGTACCAAGCGTTTGTTTAAGAGCTGGCAGCATCAAAAGTCAACCTGGCAATTTCAGGGCATTTGACCAGGGGTCCGGCTTGGGTACAGTAGGGGCATAGAAGCGCAAAGGCGGACGGTGTCATAACGGGCCGTTGCGGGGCGAGTCAACTTGTCCGGGCTTCAAGGTAATGGCTGAAGCGGGTTTGGCCGGCAAGCCAGATGGGAAGCCCATTCATCAAGTGCCTTGCACTTACAAAGTGTACGAAGGGGGTAGCCGTTGGAAAACAGCAAACCCCGCCCATCTTTTCAAGCCAAACTTAGGGAGAAACGCAGATCTTCACCGGCGCCGACAAAGTCCTGCAATTCATACCGAATAACGCCCCGCAGTTGATACGCCTTTGTCTGGGCTGAATCAAGAGCCAGGACCTCGTTACAGTGGACCATGGCCGTTTGATAATCGGCAAGCTTAAACAAATTGTGGGCCTGCGTCAAATTAGTCCACATTAATCCAATCAAGCATAAGAACGCTTCGGGCAGTATGCACCGCGTCACTCAACAACAACCGGCGGGTAAGTCACCCCGCCTACCGTAACCCGTTTCGTCAACATAACGTATATCGTCTCTCCTATGAAACCCACTTTCCAGCTTCTGGCTAGCCACGCCCGGTTTGGCGCCCAGTGTATGGCTTTTTCCCTGGTACTACTTACCTTGTTGATGACGGGAGGATGTCAGGCCTTCCTCGATCATCGGCTACCGCCCCAGACCACTGCCTTTGCCAGCGGGCTCATTGCTCCATTAGGCCTCGAAACCGATGCTAAGGGACAAGTTTGGGTGACCCAGGCCGGTAGTGGCACAGCTAATGATGGCCAACTATCAATGATAACGCCCCAGGGGGAGGTCTGGCCGGTGGTGACGGGGTTTATCTCTCAGGTTACTCCCGAAGGGGCCGTTTTTGGCCTGAACCATCTGCTGCTGCAGGGTACAACGCTCTATCTGGTACACGGCGTCGAAGGGCGGCTCTATACATTCGATATCAATTCGTTTCAGCCGGGTAACCCGCCTGTGTCGGCCCAATCGCTGGCCTATGAGGCCGTGGGCGAATTTGTTAAAGCGTATTCCTTCGTGGACGACACGAACCAGACGGATCTGTTCAATCTGACGATCGGGCCCCAGGGCGACCTGTTCATTGTGGATGCGGCCGCCAATGCCATTATTCGCCGGAACGCGACGACCCATGCCCTGAGCGTCTTTGCGACTATTCCGCCCCTGATTAATCCTGGCGTCGATACGCTGGAAGCGGTACCCACAGGCATTGTCTTTGATGGGGAGCGTTTCCTGGTCAGCAATTTTACGGGTTATCCGTATCCGGGTGGGCGTGCCGTTATCTATCAGTATGATCTTCAGGGAAATGAATCGACCTATCAACAGGGTTTGACTACCCTAACCGATATTGAGCTGGATGAAAACCGGCAACCGGTTGTACTGGAATATGGGACCTGGAATGGCCAGGGTTTTACGGACAACTCTGGGGCCATCGTACGGTCCACCGGGCAAGGCAACACCCGCCTGCTAGATGGCCTAAATTATCCCAACGCCATCAAACGAAGCAGCGCCAACACCTACTACATTGCCCAGACCTTCGACGGCACCATTCAGAAAGTGACCCTTTGACTGACTCCTTCTTCACCCCTATTACTGCTAAAGCCATAGCCAGTTATGCGGGCCATCGGAAGTTTATTTAAGATTGATTGCTTTGGGAAGGCTAGGCTGTACTGAAGGGATTACCCTCACTATACATTAATTATGTAATTTCAATGCTGGCTTTATGATCGAAAAAGCCGTAACACTCAATTGTGGCTATATTATAAAATAACCATTTACCTATGAAAGCACCCCACTACTCATCACAACGGGTGGTGGGGTGCTCTTTTAATAAAGGGCGTCAGCGGTAAAGACATGAAATAAGAGCCGGCAAAATAACGCCCGAATCAAGGAGCAAATGTGTTAACGCTTTGCCGTCTCACAGGGGAGCCATTCAAAAGACAATGATTTTTAATAACTGTGTAATGCCATTTGTAGCATACGTTCCCAAAGCTTGATAAAGCCGTTTTATCCTAGGCTTTTATGGTAACCTACAGTCAGTCATCCCCGTGGAATGGCTTCATATTAAGTGGGGAGTTGCGCCATGTAGTCAATCAGAAATTATCGACCTGTAACGCGACCAACGAGTGATACGATTGATCCAATTAAAACACTTAAAAAGCCAAGTCCTATAAGGAAATCACTTTTGGCTCCCAAACCCAGGAGGAGTATGACTATTCCACCAATAAATAACAATGAACCTACTCCTGACGTACCCATACCGGTCGGATAGTGCTTCCCCTTTCGGCTATTACCAGTTGATAACGACTGCTCTTGTGGATGTAGCTGGCGTGCTATACTAGCAGGTTGTTGTTTAGCTTCCATCAGGAGCTTTTGTATTTGGAACGTCCGCTTATGAACTAGCACAGATTGTTCTGGTTGGTTGGTGTTATGGGCAGCGGCTAGTTCCGGGTCATTGGCAATTTGGGCGTGATTGGTTGTTGATGCTACTAAACCATACACGTTTTCTGCTGGGGCTTTCGCTGCCTGTTGTTCATGAACAACAGGCAGCGAGGGCTGAAAATAGGTCGGTTGGCGATGGCATGCCGGTAGAAGGGCTAGACTTATTAGCAAAATCAGGCCGGTCGCTACTTGACGGGTCATAGTGACGTACGGAGTTAGAACGAATAGAAAAAGGCTCATCTATAACTACCACTTGTGGATAACCAGTTTATTGCCAGTAGCTTGTTACCGGCTCTTTAGGCGTTTTCACACGAAACTCATAAGGCGAAGCCGGCAGGAGGAATATGTTTTTGCACGAAGCCTGAACTTCATCAGGCGGCATTGGAAATCTAGAATTGCGAACTTTAATCAATAATGACTTCTTAATCTTCGTATCGAAATAAAAATTTAGTCCCAAGGCTGGGTTGGGTAGTAGGCGTATACGCTGACACAACTGCGGAGGTAATACGTTTTTTAGCATCGTATTCATAAATGCATTCGATGGTGGATTCCATATTTGTAGCATAAGGATGGGTAACCTTAGCTAAATTTCGGATTGGTATGAAGTAGGCATTTATATGAGGATAAGTGTAAGCGACCGGTAAAGAAAGAGTAGAATAAGGGTTAAAGGTGTTCTCGTAAAAAAAACTCACCCAAAGTTCCTCCACTCCCCCGTCACTGCTTTGTTTGTAAATCTTAGAGACGGTTTTGTCAGAGTTAAATTCTGCCGTGTAGTAAGTTGGTCCTCCGGGTCGGGGGCTGGCTGGATTTTCAATATGATACTCAAATTTGGTTGGTAATCCAGCTGAGCTATACGAGTAAGAGTATACGCCAGCTACACTCTCGGCGTTTGGATTTATTTTTTCGTTTACTAACCGGTTTTCGGCATCATATTCTGCCGTGTAATCAAGTAAAGTTCTGTCAGGCATCTGTCGTACTATTGATGTGACCTTGCCCTTTGGCGAATAATATAGTAGCTGTGTAAAAATTACGGCTCCGGTCTTGTCATCTTTTCGTACTATACTTTTCACCTGTTGGTTTTCATAGATATAATAATCCGTCCGGTTGTAATACAGATCAGTCTTAGATACTAACCTACCGCCGGGATTTACGGGAGTGGGGTCTTGTACAGATTGTCTGGAGCAGCCTATAACTAGTATAAAAACGAGCAATGGCAAAAAAAAGAGTGAGGCTTGTTGTACCGCTTTCATTGTGTGGTGATCATAAATGGATAAAAGAGAAAAATTTCGTATTTGTCTGGTATTGATCAAGGTTAGATGAAACATCGGCGCTTTAACCGTAATCGAGTTGAATAAAACAACCGGATCTATATCCGAGGTTGATCTGTCCTTACCCCGATCGGTGAGCCAGTTTTGACTGGAGTTTAAGCTGTTTGTCGAGAGTCAACCGGCGTGATGAACGGCAAGGCCTGATGCGGACGTTCCGTGTTGTATTCTACCAACCATGCATCTACTGGTTATCGTACTTGTCTGATACTTGTAAAAATGTGAAGAGCAGGTAAAAAACAGAATTTCTCATCCGGTGAACAGTGAGCTACCGCGTCAAAGCCTCCATTTTTTGAGGCTATTTTCGGAGGCAAAACAACAATAAATAAACTAGGCTTCGGGGCTTTTCACATTTAGAACAGGTGCTTTGAGAAATCGGCCAAGCTTAGTATTGGTGTAAATTATGCTGAGCTTGGCCAGGTGAGTCGTACTTGGCGGCCTACAACGGGCAGTCGTACATGGAATAAAAGCTACGCTGGCTGCTTATTGAAAAGCTTGCTTCAAACATAAACAACCATGCCTGCTGGAACCATAAAAAGAACCCGGACAAAAAGGCGGACAATAGTTAAGTGACTGATAGTCAATAGGCTATTTTTAATTTTCCCCATTGTTGAGAAAGCAAAAAAATTACTTTAAGTTTTTCTTAATGTATCCAGATAAATCTTGCATATTATTTAATGAATTAAAGAGTATACAACACAACCTTGTTTCCCACCCATGTTCCCTCGCTGGTCTATCATTGCCCTGTTATTGTCAATTCCGTATACACTTTGTGCCCAGATTAACCGCGTGCGGTTTCAGCGCATGACGCCTGAAGAGCGGTTTTCGTTTGTTGATGAGTATCTGACCAAACATTGGGAGGGATTTTATGACGCAGTAGGGCTGCCAGACCCCCAATCGGCCCGCCTGCCAGACTATCGGTTCATGGTGTCAGCAACCAAAGACCCCAAACAAAATTGCTTGTTTCGGGTATTCTGGTGCCGTAATCAGCAGCATGACAAAATGTATTATTCCGGCCCATATGGGCAACAGGTTGTTGATACCCTATCCAGCATCAGGGAGTATGCCCATGCGCATCATCTTCAGGCGGAAGAGGGCATCTGCTGGCTGGCCTGGTGCAAGGCACTGTTGGAGCAGCGGGGTTCAATGTCGGTGAAGCAACGCCGGACGTTAGCCTATGCCGGAGCCATTCGGGGCATCACCCTACTGGAGCATCTACCGATAGCCACGATACATCAGTACCACGGTGCCACTTATGATATTATTTATCACCTCTGGTGGATGAGTATGTACCTTTTCCGGGTTGAGGACTACAGATTAGCCTGGCGATTCGCGGCATTGGGTGATAAGCTTGCTCATCCCCAATTGGACACGAAGGATGGGCAACCGAACGGGTACAGGTTTTACAAATGGGAGTTGCTGAATCTGTTAGCCTCATGCCAGCTCCGTTTGGGTAATTGGCAGCAGGCACAGGACGGGTTTCAACAAGCCTATACGTTTTCTCGATCGCAGCCTGACCGGCTCTTGCAGGATGTTAGCTACAGCAATATCGGGGTTGCGTTGCAACAACAGGGTAAAACAGCGGCTGCCCAACCGTATATAAAACGTGCTATGGCACTGGTCCAGACCGCTGACGCTCAACAGGTTAATGCGGGCCACCTTTCAGAAGATTATTTTCAGTTTAGATGGTACGCTAAAACCAGGCCCTTAAACCGGGAGTGGTTCCGACGATTGCTGCCTGATGAACGCTTTGCTGCGATGGATGACTATTTCACCAACCATTGGCGGAGGTTTTATTTCGCCACCCGGAACGCGGCTACTCAGTCATCGTTATTTGCTGATTATCAGTTCATGCGAAGTATGGCAACAGACCCCAGATCGGCCGTGTTTCTTCGGGTTTTCCGGGTCCGGAGTCAGCAGTATCGCTCGGTGGATGAGGAGGTAGGATACGAGCGTGCTTTAGACTCCTTGGTGGCTATCCGGGACTATGCGCATCAACACAATTTATGGGCCGAAGAGGGTGTTTGCTGGCTGGTGTGGTGCAAACTGATTCTCCAATACCCTAACAAGATGGACCATCGAAACCGCCGGATACGGGTTTATGAGGGGGCCGTTAAGGGACTTAACCTCCTGGAAAATCTGCCGGTATCGGTGCTTCGCCAATACAACGGGGCTACATACGATCTCACGCGGCATCTGTGGTGGATGAGCATGTATTTTTATCAGATTAACGAGCTTGAACTACTACGACGCGTGGCCACGCTGGGCAACCGATGCGCGCAGCCTGCTTTGCTTATCAATCCCGAAGAAATCCTTGATATAGGCGACACGCGTGGCCATATATTCTATAAATGGCACTTTATAAATGACTTAGGGACCTATCATTTTCAGATGGGGCAGTTGACGCAGGCCACCACGTTTTATCGGCAAGCCTATACGTTTGTCAAAACCACGAACAGCCCCGTTGAAGCGGGAGTAAGCTATGGTAACATGGGCGCGGTGTTGAGCAAACAGAGAAAGTCGGCTGCTGCCATCCCGTATCTAGAGCAGGCACTTCAGGTTGCTCAGCAAGCCGACAACCGCGTGTTGGCCTTCAAAGCCATCGTGCCATTGGCCCAGAGTTACCTACAACTGAAACAATACGACAACGCTTTTCCGGTCTTGCAGCGGGCCGTTGCGCTTTATAACCCCGCCGATATGCTTGTTCCGGAGGTCGATAGTCTTGCCCTGATTCCGTTGCTGGCTGGTTTGGGCGAGGTGTACCAGCATCGGAACGATCTGAAACGGGCGCTGTATTACACCCAGTTCGCCAATCATCTGGCGGAGAAACAACGTCAAAGCAGGGAAGCCAGCATCTTCCGTGGGAAAGAGGAAAAAATCGAAGCCGAAGCTTATCGGGTAAAACTAAACCAGCTCGATACCGATCGGCAATGGGCGGTCTGGTTGCGAAATGGGTCAATTGGGGGGCTGGGGCTGGTTGCACTTGTTTCTATCCTCTACTTACGCGCTCAACGCAAACGCCGACAGGCGGCTGAACAACAATTGGTACGGATGGCGCAGGAAGCCCGTGTCCGAACCGAGCAGATTACTCAATTTCAGCAGGTGCAGACGTCGGCTTTGAGCGTCGAAACAGACAAAGCCTTACCCCAACCTCAGGTCACTCAGCTACTGGAACTGGCTATTCTGACCGAGGCAGATTGGCAGCAATTTCGAAAACTTTTTGATCAGGTCTACCCCAACTACCTGCTGCGACTCCGTCAAAAATACCCTACTCTAACCCCCGCCGAAACCCGTATTATTTGCCTGAGCCGCTTATCCCTTTCGACCAAAGAAATGGCGAATATGCTGGGCGTATCCGCCGACACTATTATCAAAACCCGCTACCGCATCCGTAAAAAGGCAAACCTGTTGGTAGGCGCCGACGTCGGCGAAACGTTTGCCCAAATTTAGTTGCACTCCAAAGAAACCTTAATCGATGAAGCTCGGATGCGTTGTATTATTATCAATTGCCCATGAAATCGTTCAGGAAAACAAGCCTGCATTTTCAAATAAAAGTGAAAAGCCAGAAATAGCTAATGAACGCTCATTAGTCTCCCTTAGGAGCGAATTGTGAGACAGTGGTTTTATCTAATTAGTCGCATACGGACGGGAAAGTGAATCAATGGACTTATGCCCAAGTCTGAAAGCCAATCAGGCCCCAAACCCCCAGGTAGCCCACAACCAGCATGGCTGAGCTGGTGGCCACACTCATAATAAGCAGGTCAAGGCGTCCTGAAATTTGCCTGTAGCGGCTAAGCAGGCCAATTAGAGCCCCTAAGGCGGCCAGCGGACCCAGTACTGAGGTGACAAAGACCGTGATCGACTGGGGTGAAACCACACCCAGCTGATTTCCCTCCCCGTTTAGGAGCATGAGCATCACTACATAGCTGAGTCCATACACGAACAAACTGATGCGAACCGGCAGGGCACTCAGCCGACGGCCTTTTCGATGCAGCCAGACCCCGCGGCCAAGCCAGCCAAGACCCAGCAGCACGCAAAGGCCAATAAGGAGTAAGCATACATGGCCCAGTACGACGGGCAACCAGGCACCGAACGCCGAGGTTTTGGTAGCCGTGTTCGCCTGGATACCCGCCCCAAAGGCGCGAACTAACACGGCTTGGTGGCCATCATCCTCCACCAGCGTCAGCTCCGGGGTGTAGCCCTGGTTTTCCAGCCGGAGTACCTGATGGGGGCTAATGGGACGCAGACGCACCGGCCTACTCCCCAGCCCATCATAAAACACCAGCTTGCCGGCTTCCTCCGTAATATGCACCAGCTCGGTCAAACCCAGAAACCAGCCCGTTTTAGCGATCCGAAAGTGACTTGGCCGGTAATAGCCCAGCCAGGCTTGTTTTTGAGCCGCTGACAAGGGGTATTCCGCGGGGAGTTGCGGGGGTATGTCTTGCATGACCAGCTTGAGAATAGCGTCTCGAAGCTTGAAGAAGGCTGGACCGTCGGTGTTGATCAGAAAGATAATGCCCCGGTTGAGCGCTGACTGGTACAGATAGTGGGCTCGTTGACCAATCCCCGCTCCATCATGTCCATGCAGCAGATGGCCCTGGTAAGCCGTAACGAAGTTATGGAGGCCATAGCCCTGTTGACTACCCGCCCGGTTGGCTAAGGACGTGGTTGGTGTTTCCATCCGATCCACCAAGGCCGGTGATAGCAGTTGCTGCCCCCGGAAAGAGCCCCGCCCCATCAGCATCTGGACAAAGGGCATCAGTTCCAGGGCCGAGATGTTGAGACCACCCGACGGTCTGGCCAGCAGGGACCAGTAGGGCGCTTCCTGCTGGTCCTGGCCTACGTAACCCGTAGCCAGATCGGTCAGGGCTGCCCCGTCCCGGTGAAACGTGGCTCGCTTGATGCCCAGGGGGGTAAAGATGCGCTGGCGCACGAAGGACTCGAATTCCTGCCCCGTTTTGGTTTCGATGATGCGGGCGGCCACGGGCGGGCCCGCGTTACTGTAGGCCATAAACGTCCCGGGTCGCCACCGGGAGCGCCGGGATTGAGCATCAATGGTGAAGCTTTCCTGGAGGGAAATGGTGGGGTTGGAATAGGCGTAGGCGTTCATCGACCAGTCATCAAAGCCCGCCGTGTGTTCCAGCACGTGAGCGATGCGGACGGGATCCGTGGTTTGCCAGGGATTGTCGATCGGAATGTCGGGAACCAGTTTTTTTACCTCATCAGTGAGGGCCAGTTTTCCCTGCTGAACCAGCATCAGGGTGGCCACGGCGACCAGGCTCTTGGTAATGGAGGCCACCGGGAAGAGCGTCTGGTGGGTAACCGGGGTTTTAGCGTTGACATCTCTCAGCCCGGCATTTCGTTGATAAAGCAGGGAGTCTTTGGTAAAGATCACAACCTGAAGCCCCGGTATATGATGGGCTTTCTGAAGGCTGTCAATCTGAAACGTCAATTTGTCAACCGGAAGCGCCGAGGCCGAGTGTTGGGCAGAAGCGTCTAGCCAGGCCGTCAGCAGCCATACAGGGGCCAGGACCAAAGTGAGCCGTTTTCGCATATGGATAGGATAGGTTATTGTTGTCCACGCCGGGAGGTAAGCCAACCAGGATGTGGCTACAAGTTAATGGACGCTGCAGTAACGCTGCTACTTGCTCAATAAAAAATAATGGGTCAGGCGCTGAATTCGTAGGGCTAAGCTGGCAACGAGGAGTCAAACCAAATGGAGTTTTGCTCACCAGGAACGGTAGGCACACGTTTTCAACGCTACTTGCTCATAGCCATTTGCTTACTCACATTAATAGCCTAGTTTGAGGGTTTTTGTAAGACAGTTGTACAGGCAACATTTTTGTATAGTATATCCAATTACTCAGCGGCCAAAATCCATAGCAGTCCGTAAAACCGGACTGCACAGGGCGCCCTGTGCCGAAGCGGCAACATTTACATTTCGTTAGCCTTCTTTAACAAGTCATTAACAGACGACAGGATTGAAGCTTTTAGCTTTGTGGTGGTGCGTGTCTCCACGCACCGAAATTTTCGAAGCCTAGTGTATAGTGGTTCGTGAAGATACCAACCAGGCGAAGTTTCCATTTACACTCCAAATTCCTCAAGCTGAAAAATATCAAAGTAGATTCGCTGCATCAATTCATATAGGATATGAAAAATAAAAGAAATATCTATGAACGGGAGGTTCCGGAAAAGCTGGCAAAAAATCCGGTGCTGAAATACATTTTAATAGCAGTTCTGCTTATAATGTCTGTAGGTACTTGGGGGTGGCAAGGCAACTCGAAGAGATCAGAAAACGCAACCGCGGTTGGAACTATCAATGAGCCGGATATGGTAACGGTGCAGGGCGGCAGGTTTGCTATGGGGGGCCATGAGAATGCGAATGAAAAGCCAATCCATAATATTACCCTAAGCAGTTTTAAAATAGCTAAGTATGAAACTACGCTAGCGCAATGGCAACAGGTTATGGGCAGCAATCCTTCCGGTCGTACCGATTGTATGAATTGCCCGGTAACAGCGGTAAGCTTGGATGATATACAGACATTTATAAAAAAGTTAAATACCCTATCCGGTAAGACCTATCGCCTGCCCACAGAAGCAGAATGGGAGTATGCTGCAAGGGGCGGGACGAAGAGTAAGAGATTTGACTATGCAGGTAGTAATGATGTCAATGCGGTAGCCTGGACTTTTGCCAACAGCGGATCAAATACACATCCTGTTGGACAAAAAGAGGCCAATGAATTAGGATTATATGATATGTCGGGCAATGTATTTGAATGGTGCAACGATTGGTATGATGAAAACTATTATGCTAAAAGTCCGGAAAATAATCCGAAGGGCCCTGCCACAGGCCCGCATCGTGTTTTTCGCGGTGGTAACCGGGCCAGCGAACCCGCTAAAAGCCGTGTAGCCTATCGCAACCCCTTCCAGTTAGGCTACGGCACACTGGGGTTCCGACTCGCTTCTTCCCTTTAGTATTCCGAATACCTTTGAGCTAACATAAGAAGTCTGCATATCCGAGGCTTCCTGGAAGACAGTAAAGGAAACCTTTGGCATGTCTTGTCTTACATCGATGATATAACAAGCTTTAGAATGTAAGCGATTCAATCGTATTCTTCTAATTAGTCCCATTGCTTACTAATCAACTAACAGATTCTATATGAAAACGATAGCTAGATTGACCCACAGACTTATACTGGTGGGCACACTCGTTGGCCTAGTTATTAGTAACCTTCGTTGCACAACGACCAAGCCTATAGCCTATGCGCAACTTGACCTAGTTACCCCATTTAAAAACTGTCCTGGAAGTGGCAGTACGACTATATACGATAACAATCGTCAACTGTGGATTTATAGTGATTCACTGGACGCCCAAAAAGCGACCTTGCCCGCTTCAACCTTCAAAGTCATCAACTTACTGATTGCCTTAGAAACAAACGTCATTCGGGATGAGAATGAGGTAGTACAATGGGTTGGCAAAGTGGATACAGTACTCTATGGGAATCGCCCTGAAATCTATCATGACATGACCATCAAAGAAGCCTTCGAGTTGTCAGCAGGTTGGGTGTTCATTGAATTAGCCAAGCGGGTCGGCCGGGATCGATACCGCCATTACTTAACCCAGTGTCACTATGGTAATGGGTATTTAAGGGAGGCCGGTACCGACTTTTGGAATATTGGCTCATTTGGCATAAGCCCAATCAACCAGGTTAATTTTTTGAGGAATGTTTATTCGGGTGAGGTGCCCTTTTCAAGGCGTAATCTAGCTATTCTCAAACGAGTGATGGTAACAGAGAAAGGAGGGGACTATACGATACGGTCAAAAACGGGCTGGACGCGCTATGGGGGTAATGATACAGGCTGGTGGGTAGGTTATGTCGAAAAGAAAGGGAACATCTACTTTTTCGCGACCCGCTTGATCAAGAGCTTACAGGTATCGAACCCAAACTTCGGCCCCTGTCGGAAAGAAATAACGCGAACCATCCTCCATGAATTAGATGCCATCTAAAACCATTTCATAAAATGTGACAATATCTGTTCCTTAAGATGCCCGTTTTGCGAGTCGTATGCCAGACTTCTACCGATTGACTTAAGTCTAGCTGCTCTCAATCTCAAATTGTCATATCACGAATCAACGTATCATTTTCAGTGATTCGGCTGATTTTGTGAGAATGATTTTTCTTTCAAACGACGAATTATCGAAGCGCCCCTGTCGCACCGTTTCGACAAAATTAACCCATACTAACCTTCTGAAAGCCGTGATTCCTGTTCAAGAATCACGGCTTTTTATAGTTGTCGGATACAGCTTTAATCAGGCGATTTACGTACACTAATTTACAGCCGCCTAAAAGCAGCAGATTCCGTAATTTGCGGGCAACGTTAGCTGTATTGTCTCTATCATTCTTTGTACTTATGTTCCAAATTCGCCACCTGGCTGCTCACATCGAAGCATTGGCCCCCCTCGCCTATCAGGAATCCTACGATAACGTTGGTTTGCTGGTGGGTGACCCAGCCACGATTATTACGGGTGTTCTGGTCACGCTGGATGTCACCGAAGCCGTTGTCGACGAAGCCATTGCCAAAGGTTGTAACGTCATTGTTGCCCATCACCCGATTGTGTTTAAAGGCCTGAAAAAACTGAACGGCAAAACTTATGTAGAGCGGACAGTTATCAAAGCTATAAAACACGACATCGCGCTTTACGCGGCTCACACTAACCTGGATAACGTAGCAGGGGGCGTCAATTTTAAAATTGCCGAGAAGTTAAGCCTGAAGAATGTCCGGATACTATCGCCCAAAAACCAGGTCCTGACTAAGCTGGTTACGTTTGTTCCGGTAGCCGCGACCCAAACGGTTTTGGATGCACTATATGAAGCGGGAGCCGGACAAATAGGCGATTATAAAAACTGTAGTTTTCGCGTTTCGGGAACCGGCACGTTTCAACCCTCGGCCAATGCTCAGCCCACCATTGGTGCCGTAGGCGAGTACCACGAAGAAGTCGAGAACCGCCTTGAGGTTATTCTGCCAACGCACCAGCAAGGGCAATTACTGACGGCCTTACGCCAGGCGCACCCCTATGAAGAAGTAGCTTATTACCTCACAGGCCTCGACAACCAGCACCAGGAAGTAGGTTCGGGAGCGGTAGGTGAGCTGCCCGAGCCGCTAGCGGGACAAGCGTGGCTTTCTTACTTGAAAGAACATATGCGTCTGAATCTGATTCGATACACGTCCCTCCCCGACCGGCCCATCAGCCGCATCGCCGTCTGTGGCGGGGTGGGTAGTTTCCTCTTACCCGACGCCATACGGGCTGGAGCCGACGTATTTGTGACGGCCGATTATAAATACCACGAGTTTTTTGATGCCGAAAACCGCATCAGCATATGCGATATTGGCCATTACGAAAGTGAAGTCTTTACTAAAGACTTAATTCGAGGGCATTTAGCAAAAAAATTCACTACTTTTGCGGTAATTTTATCGGAAACGGACACGAATCCGGTTCGATACTTCATATAGCACTAACTACATTCCGAATGGAACTGACGATTGCGCAAAAATTAGACGCTCTTCTGAAACTGCAATCCCTTGATTCTCAATTAGACGAACTCATCAAAATTCGTGGTGGCCTGCCCGAAGAAGTCCGTGATCTTGAAGACGATATCGCTGGCTTTGAAACCCGGATTGGCAAGTTTCAGAGTGAAATCAAGACCCTGGAAGAAGAAATTGAACGCAATCGCGTGGCAAAAAAAGACGCTGAAAAGCTGATCACCAAGTACAAAGATCAGCAGATGAACGTCCGGAACAACCGCGAATTCGACGCCATTTCTAAAGAAATCGAGCTGCAATCGCTTGAGATCGAATTGGTTGAAAAACGCGCCAACGAAGCTCAATTTCGGGTTCGGGGCAAAGAAGAAGAAATTAAAACAACCCAGGCGGCCCTCAACGAACGGAAGGAAGATCTGAAAGCCAAAAGGCAGGAGCTCGACCAGATTACGTCGGAAAGCCAGGAAGAAGAAAAGGAAATCATCAGACAACGAGACGAGCAGGCTACGACCATCGAAGCCCGTCTGTTAAATTCCTACAAAAAAATTCGTGGTAACGCCCTGAACGGCTTAGCCGTGGTTATGGTGAAACGCGGTGCTTGTGGCGGTTGCTTCAACGTAGTGCCTCCCCAACGCCAGGCGGATATTAAAGACAAAAAGAAAATCATCGTCTGCGAACATTGCGGCCGGATTTTCGCTGATGTCGAAGGTGTTCCCGAGCCAGCGCCAACGGGCCGTGGTCGATAGAGAACCAAACGCACTGAGCCAACCCTCAGTGTAGGCTTATGAAACATTTTTTTGCAACTGCACCGGGTCTTTACCCGGTGTTTTTGTTTTTGTTCTTACCGCTACTGGCGGGCGCTCAGGGATTTGCCTGGACACCCGGCTTGCAGCGTGCGTATGCTGATCTACAAAAACTCGATGCTCAGTCTGCCTGGACACTAGTCGCTCAGGAATCACCGGATAACGGCGTTCGTATTTTCCTTGACGATTATGCGGACATGCTCCGGCTGGTCACATCCGACGATGAGCAGTTGTTTTCGGCCATCAGCGATCGGGAAGACGACCGGCTCGACGCGCTGAAGAAACTAGACGGCAGTTCGCCCTGGCAGCGGGTATTACTGGCGGAGGTTCGGCTCCACTGGGCATTCGTCAAGTTAAAGTTCGGCAAAGAAGTCAGTGCCAGTTGGGATGTGATTCGGGCCTATAAGCTTCTGGCCGACAATCAGAAGCGCTTTCCGACGTTCCTGCCTACTTATAAATCGCTCGGAACGCTGCATGTCATGATTGGCTCCGTGCCAGACAATTATGCCTGGGTGGCCAGCCTGTTGGGGCTTCATGGTAACGTTCAGCAGGGGCAGCAGGAATTAATACGGGCTCAGCAAGACGCAATCTTTGGCCTCGAGGCCCGCTTGATTGATCTGATGGTGCGCGCTTATGTGCTGAAATTCAGCACAGCCGACGGCCAAACGTTGAAGCAGTTGGTCAACGATCATCCCGACAACCTGTTGCTTCACTTTTTTGGGGCTACCATCGAGCAGAAGAATGGCCACAGTGAACAGGCACTGGCGTATCTGTCAACCCGCCCAATCGGTAAAAATTACTTAACACTACCGGTCATCGAAAATATTCTGGGTGATATTTTTCTTCAAAAAGGGCAGTATTCAACTGCAACGGCGCATTTTCAGCAGTTTCTGGCAACCTACAAAGGGCATAATTTCCTAAAAGACTCGTACTACAAACTCTTCCTTTGCCAATGGCTAGCCAACAAAGCAGACGCAAACAGCCTTGTTTATCTAAAGAAAGTGACGACCGTTGGCCACACAACGGTTGAGTCGGACAAAGCCGCGCAGAAGTTCGCCGAATCGTATTTGCAGAAAGGAGCTTCCTTAAATCAGAAAGTACTGATGCGTGCCCGGCTGGCCTCAGATGGAGGCTTTACGGACAGTGCCCTGGCCTATTTACGCCCCTATACGGAAGCTACTTTTGACTTGACGGTTGACAAAGCAGAGTACACCTATCGTATGGGCCGCATTTTTCAACGCCGGAATGACAACGATGCGGCTATTCCCTATTTAAGCCGGGCGCTTACCCTGAGCGAACCGGATCAACTGTCGTTCGGGGCAACAGCGGCCCTGCAACTGGGTTATATCTACCAACAAAAGAACGACCGCCCCCGCGCACGGGTATTCTTTAAGAAAGCCCTTAGTTTCAAACGCCATGAGTATAAAAACAGTATAGATAACAAAGCGAGGGCGGCCCTGAGTCAATTGTGATACGGTTAACCCTTCTCCACACGAACAAGCCATTGATCATGGTCAAGGGTGATACGGCTATTTCCGGGCAAGGGGTTTTACCGAAACCTCCTTAAAATACACGATGTCGTCCTTGCCATGATTCTGTAAGCCAATATAGCCGGCATTCGGGCGCAGACCGCGGTAAGGCTCAAAGTCAAACTTACGGGTAGGAACTGGATCTCCTTCCCGGTAGTCGGTCACTTTTACACCATTTACGAAAACCATAGTCCGTGGCCCATCCAGCGTAATATCCATCGTGTTCCATTGAGGACCACGCTTGCCGGGTTTGGCCAGTGGTTTAGTCAACGAATACAGCGTTCCCGTGATGTGATACTCATCCTCATTGGAGGTCTCGGGTCGATTGTCGATTTGCACTTCGTAACCGTAATGCACTGGCATCCATTCTTCGCGAGGCTCAACCGGTATGCGTATGTATACGCCCGAATTGCTGTTCTCCTTCTGCATCCGATAAACCACGCGAAGCGTACAATTACTGAACATCTCTTTCGACCAGTATAATAGCCCCATGCCGCCATTACCGCGAATCATGCCATTTTCGATCGACATGTTCCCTTTGCCTACGTGCTTCCACCCGGCCAGATTTGATCCATTAAATAGCGGTCGCCAACCGGCATTGAGGCTGGAAACCTGCTGTAAAGCTACAGGCATGTCGCCCGGTTTAACCAGGTTTGATTCCAGGTTAAAGCCAAGGGCGACAAATAAGCTAAAGCTGATCAGCAGTTTTTTGGCAATCATAGGATAAACTAGTCTAAAGCAGTGGTTTAAAATAACGCATTGGAGCGACTTTCTATAAAAAGAGCTAGTTAGTGAAAACACTACTAGTCTAAAAAGAGCGAAACCTTTTTTACCCTAAACTAGTTGATATAACAACGTAGTTTACTCAACCAACATGACGGTCGTTAAAGAAAAAGAACTTCAGGCCAGATTTACTGAGCGGATGGGAACACAGGCAATTTTTATGGTCAGCCATGTAAGCCATTTACTGGCCCGCAAAGCGAATCGTGAACTGGCTCGTTTAGGCTTTACTTTACAGATTGAGCAGTTCCCGGTTTTATTTATTGCCTATTTCTCGGGAGATGATTTACTGTCCCAACAGGATATCGCTAATTTTTTGCAAAAAGATAAGTCGGGCATACAACGTTCGATACGCACATTAGAGCGGGATGGCTACTTACGAATAGTCCCTGACAGCGATGACCGCCGGAAAAATCTGGTCCGCTTGACGCCCGCTGGAAAAATGATTATTGAACAAGCCCTTAAGACGACGGAGACCATTGATCAGGAAGTAATGAGCCAATTGACCACTGATGAACGCGAGACGTTTTCAAGGATAACCCGGAAGATTGCCAGTTTACTCGAAAAGTAATTTTTTTAATTTATTAGTTGATATATCTACTGTAGACAGATCAACGATTGGATTTATGAAACGATTAATTGCACTTGGTTTAGTTTTCACGCTGACATCGACCGGTTTGGGATGGGCACAGGCTCAACCCCAGGTGCCCGCCCCAGCAAACTTTCGGCTAAAAGACTGTATCGACTATGGTCTTAAGAATTTTGGTAGCATCCGCATTGCTCAATACCAGATCGAAACCGCCAATCAACAGGCTCGACAGGCCCTGGGTCAATATTTACCGCAGGTGAGCGCGACGGGGACATCGATCAATAACATTAAACTTCAGCAGAGTGTTGTCCCGGCCGGGGTATTTGGTCCCGAACCGCGCGTGTTCATTATCGGCCAAAAATTCCAGACGAACCTAACCGCTCAGGCTACGCAGACAATCTTCGACCGGTCTCTATTGATTGGCATCAAAGCGAACAAACCGAACCAGCAACTAGCCGCCCTGAATACGCGCCAAACGCAGGAGGACGTTATTTATAACATTGCCACCAACTATTACCAGGTCTTTGTTTCCCAGCAGCAGATCAGTTTACTGCGCGACAACCTCGAACGGACTCAACAGGTTTTGAACATCCTGAAACTACAACGCGACAATGGGGTTATTCAGCCCGTCGATTACACACGTACGGAAGTCAGTTATAACAGTACCCAGTCGCAGTTAACCCTGGCCGAGAATGACCTGAATCTGGCGCTGAACCGGTTGAAATACCAAATGGGTATGCCGCAGGAACAGACGCTGGTCCTGTCGGACTCGACGCTACTGACGCAATTACCCTCACTGGAACAGGGTGAATTTTCGGCCGCTAACCTGGTGTCTTTTCAGCAGGCAGAAACGAATATTCAATTACAGGATCTGCAATTACAGCGGATTCGGGCGGGGTATCTGCCTACGCTAAGTCTGACTGCCAACTACGGTACCGTCAACCTGGGCGCGCAAACGATCGACAAACTCTTCACCAACTTTGTAGGTTTTGGCAGCTTCGGTATCCGGCTGAATGTGCCCATTTTCGATGGATTTCAGCGGGACGCTCAGATAAAACAACAACGATTGACGCTGCTCACCCAGCAGGAACAGCAGAAATTGAACGTGTCGGCCTACCGGCTTCAGTTCAACAATGCCCAGTCGCAGATTCAGCGGGCACAGACCAGCGTCCAGAACGATGATCGAAACGTGAAGCTGGCGCAGGAGGTCTACAACATCACCACCTTACAGTACAAGCAGGGAACCAAGCTGTTATCAGATGTAATCAACGCGGACAACTCGTATCGGGAAGCCCGAACAAATTATATCAACTCTCTCATTAACCTGTATCAGGCTCGGCTGGATCTCGAACAATCGCAGGGCAAACTGCTTACTTTTTATAACCAACTCTGATCAATACAACCGACTAATAGATCATGAAAAAGACAACGCTAATCGTCGTCGTAGCCATACTAGCCATTACCGGTTTGATTGGCTTCCGGCTGTCGTCTAACAAAAAGAAGATCGACGCGCAGAAAAAGCCCGTTGTTCAAACCAACGTGGCGATTCCGGTAACCGTTGCCCCTGTTGCAGAAGGCACCGTGAGTCAGCAGCTCGTCAAGACGGGAAACCTGATTCCGTATAAAGAGGCCGACATTATTGCGACGACGGCTGGTAAGGTAACGAAAGTCAACTTTAATCTGGGTTCGTCGATCCGACAGGGGTCTACACTGGTTGAGCTGGACAACCGGCTCAAGGAACTGTCGCTGGAATCTACCCAACTTTCCATCGATCGACTCAAGAAGGATGTGACGCGGTATAACACGCTTCTGGCGGGTAACGCCACAACGGAAATTCAGGTCAACGAAACAAAGTACAATTACGAAAACGCTGTTAATCAGGCCGAACAGATCAAAAAGCAAATAGCCGATGCAAATGTGAAAGCCCCTATTGGTGGCCGGATCGTACAGAAAGACATTGAGCCTGGCGAGTACATCACCGTTGGTAAAGTGCTGGGCCGGGTCCTGGACGTCGATCGATTGAAGGTGCAGGTTCCTGTAAACGAAAGTGACGTTTACCAACTGCGCGAAGGCCAGACGGTGAAGGTGTCGGCGGATGTATTTCCGGGCCGGACGTTCAATGGACGGGTCTCTTACATTGCGCCCCAGGGCAGCGATGAACATAACTATCCGGTCGAAATCACCATCGACAACGCCAATGGGTTGAAAGCAGGGACGTTCGTAAACGTCGATTTCTCGCAGAAATCCAATCAGAAAGCCCTCCAGATTCCCCGCTCAGCGCTGGTCGAAAGCGTCAAGAATCCGTATGTGTTTGTTGTCAATAACAACGTTGCCACCCGACGGTCGATAACGATAGGCCGGGACTTTGGCGACTCGATTGAAGTGCTTAGCGGCCTGAAGGCTGGCGATCAGGTGGTGACCACCGGTCAATTGAACCTGAGTGACGGAAAGCCGGTACAAATCACAAAATAATTACCCGAAACCATGTCTATATCTGAAATAGCGGTTAAGCGGCCCTTGCTGGTAACAACCATTTTTACCGTCCTGATTCTGTTCGGGGCGCTCAGTTACCAGCAACTCTCCTATAACCTGTTACCGAAATTCGAGGCCAACGTCATCAGCGTGGTGACGACCTACCGGGGCGCTTCGGCCGATGAGGTCGAAACAAACGTGACCAAGCGCATTGAAGAGGCCCTCTCGTCGCTGGAAGGACTGGACCGAATGACGTCTACGTCGCAGGAAGGCGCATCGAGCGTGGTTATCCAGTTGAAAAATGGGGTAAATACCACACTGGCGCAACAGGACGCTCAGCGTAAAATCGAGCAGATCATCAACCTGCTGCCCGACGAAGCCGACCGCCCTATTCTGAACAAATTCTCGACGGACGAGATTCCGGTCCTGCGGATGGGTGTGACGGCCAATATGTCGCCAACGGCTCTGTATGACCTGATCGATAACGACATCAAGCCCCAACTGTCAAACGTGTCTGGGGTTGGACAGGTGAACATCATCGGCGGCAACGAGCGGGAGATCCAGGTAAACGTCAACACCGAAAAACTACGGGGGTATGGCATCTCGATTGGCCAGGTATCGCAGGCGATCAACGCGGCCAATGCCAGTTACCCAGCGGGTCAGTTGGAGACGCGGCAGGCGCAATACTCAATCCGGTTCGATGCCTCCGTGCAAACGGTGAATCGGCTGCGGGACTTGATCGTAGCCCGTCGTACGGATGGAAGCCAGGTGCTGTTGAAAGATGTGGCCGAAGTTGTCGACGCGTCAACCAAGCCGACCGCCATCAACCACATCAACGCGCAGCCATCCATTGGTTTGCAGATTCAAAAGCAGTCTGATGCCAATGCTGTATCGGTCAGCCAGGGTGCGCAGGTTAAAATCAAACAACTCGAGAAGCAGTACAGCAAGATAGGACTGAAATTCAACATTGCTTCCGACCAGTCGATTTACACCCTGGCCTCGGCTCATGCGGTAGTCGAAGATATGGGCCTGGCCGTACTGATCGTGTCGCTGGTGATGCTGCTGTTTTTGCACAGCTTCCGGTCGGCGCTGTTCGTGCTGGTGGCCTTGCCATCGTCCATGATTCCAACCTTTGCCCTGATGTATTTGATGGGCTTCTCGTTGAACCTGATGACGCTGATGGCTCTTTCCTTAGTTGTGGGTATTCTGGTCGATGACTCAATTGTGGTCCTGGAAAATATCAACCGACATCTGGAAATGGGCAAAGACCGACGGCAGGCAGCCCTGGATGGACGGAGCGAAATTGGGTTTACAGCGCTAGCCATTACGCTGGTCGACGTGGTGGTATTCGTACCGCTGGCCATGACGGGCGGTTTGATCGGAAATATCCTGCGGGAATTTGCGCTAGTCGTCGTTTTCTCGACGTTGATGAGCTTGCTCGTATCCTTCACGCTGACTCCTCTGCTGGCTTCGCGTTTCGGCAAAATCGAAGTGCTGAATCCTAAATCGCTATGGGGCGGCCTGAACCTCGGGTTCGAGCGTTTTCTGGACCGACTGACGAATGCCTACGGCCGTATTCTGGTCTGGGTGCTGGGTCATAAACGCTACATTTTCCTGGCCGTCATTGCCTTGCTGGTTGGCTCTATCGCCCTAGTACCGGCTGGTTTTATTGGCGGTGCCTTTATGCCGCAGAGTGATCAGGGCGAGATGAGCATTCAGGTCGAACTGGCCCCAACAGCGTCTATCTATCAGACCAATACCATTGCACAACGGGCGGAGCAAATCATTATGAAGCACCCCGAAGTAACGAATGTCTTTTCAAATGTTGGGTACAGCAGTAATGGATTGGCAACCTCATCAAATAGTAATCTGGCCGATATTAACGTAAAGCTGATCGACAAAAAGGAACGGAAGCTATCGACGGAAGAGTTTGGCCAGGTCCTCAAGCAGGAGGTTGGACAGATTCCCGGCGTGAAAGTGACCGTTAGCCCAGTGGGTATCGTTGGAGCCTCACAGGCCCCCATCATGATTGCGGTAAAAGGCACAAACCTGGCCGACATTCGGAAGGCAGCCGCCATTGTTAAACAAGTGACGGAATCAGTGCCGGGTACACAGGACGTAAAATATTCGGTGAAAGATCCAAAGCCCGAGGTAACGGTAAACCTGAATCGGGAGCGTATGGCCCAATTGGGTATCAGTGCCTCTGATGTGGGGATAGCCCTGCAAAACGCCTTCCGGGGCAACGACCAGTCGAAGTTCAAACAAAACGGGAATGAATACGATATTCTGGTTAGTCTGGATCAGTTTGACCGTACGCAACCGGAGGATGTTAGCCGACTGACCTTCGTCAATAACCAGGGAAAAACGTTTGAGCTTTCTCAGTTTGCTACCGTGCAGGAGCAAGTTGGCGAAAGTGTGCTGGAGCGGATCGACCGGCTCTCGTCGATCACGATCAACGCGCAGGTAGTAGGCCGCCCGGTCGGTACGGTGGGTACGGATATTCAGACCAAAATGGCGCAGCAAAAGTTGCCGGAAGGGGTCAATATCCAATATTTGGGTCAGTTGCAACAACAGTCCGACGCCTTTGGTAGCCTGGGGCTGGCGCTGATGATTGCCATTTTGCTGGTGTATTTCATCATGGTGGCCCTGTACGAAAGTGTGGTGTATCCGTTCGTGGTCCTGTTCTCGATCCCGGTGGCCCTGATTGGTGCCCTGCTGGCGCTGGCCCTCACCATGGAAAGCCTGACGGTATTCTCGATTGTGGGTATGATCATGCTGCTCGGTCTGGTGGCCAAAAACGCCATCCTGATCGTGGACTTTACCAACCAGCTTAAAGCCGAAGGGCACGACGTTGTCGATGCGCTGATCGAAGCGGGTAAAGAGCGATTACGGCCTATTCTGATGACGACACTGGCTATGATTTTAGGTATGCTGCCCATTGCGCTGGCGAGTGGTGCCGGTGCCGAAACCAAGAACGGCATGGCCTGGGTGATCATCGGTGGTCTGACCTCGTCGCTGCTGCTAACGTTGCTGGTCGTTCCCTCCATGTATCTGGTTGTCGACCGGATCATTGCCCGGTTCACCAAGAAGAAAGTCGTTCCGAAGAAGCCACAGGAACTGGAAGTCGCCAAGGCGATGGAGTAAGCGAGTATAGATTGTATTAAATAGCCTCTGGCTGTTTGAGTTGAAGACTGACCAGAACTGTCAGGGCCTTTACCTCAAACAGCCAGAGGCTGTTTCGTACTTTATCGTTACTAAGCTTCCAGTGCCGCAACACCCGGTAAGGTTTTTCCCTCCATGTATTCCAGCAAGGCACCGCCACCGGTTGACACATAGCTTACGCGATCGCCAAAGCCAGCCTGATTGATGGCCGAAGCTGAATCTCCCCCGCCGATAAGCGAGAAAGCACCATTTTCTTCCGTTGCCTTTACGACGGCTTCGGCAATGGCGTTGGTGCCATGCGCGAAGTTTTCAAACTCAAATACGCCCATTGGGCCATTCCAGAGAATCGTCTTTGATTTCAGAACGACTTCCTTAAACTGCTCAATCGTTTTGGGGCCAATATCGAGACCCTCCCAGCCATCCGGAATCTGCCCAGTTGCAACAATCTGCCGATTAGCGTCATTGGAAAAATCATCGGCGCAAAGGTTGTCAACAGGCATGTAAATGTTTACCCCTTTCGCCTTGGCTTTTTCGAGCAGTTCAAGCGCCAGGTCCTGCTTATCGGCTTCAAGCAGCGATTTACCAATGTTACCACCCTGCGCTTTAGTGAACGTATAGGTCATGCCACCACCAATGATCAGGTTATCAACCTTATCCAGCAGCTTTTCGATAATCAGGATCTTATCAGAGATTTTAGCCCCGCCCATAATGGCCGTGAAGGGCCGTTCGGCTTCTTCCAGAATCTTTTTGGCATTGACCAGCTCAGCTTCCATGACATAGCCCGCCACGCGATCCGTAAAGAATTGTCCCATTACAGCCGTCGATGCGTGGGCGCGGTGTGCCGTTCCGAATGCATCGTTGACCCAAACATCGCCGAGCTTCGATAATTTTTCAGCAAAGCCTACATCACCCTTCTCTTCTTCTTTATAGAAACGCAGGTTTTCGAGCAGCAGGATTTCACCTGGTTGCAAACCAGCGGCCAGATCGGTAGCCGATTGACCAATGCAATCGTCGGCAAATTTCACCTCGCGGCCAAAGGCTTCTTTGAGAGCAGGTAACAAATGTTTGAGGGAGTATTTCTCTTCAGGACCTCCTTTCGGACGACCCAGATGCGACATCAAAATAGCCGAACCGCCATCGTTCACGATTTTCAGGACGGTTGGAATCGTCGCCTTGATGCGCGTATCGTCAGTGATGTTAAACGCTTTGTCGAGCGGCACGTTGAAGTCGACCCGAACGAGGGCTTTCTTTCCGGCAAAATTGTAGGAATCTAAAGTTTTCATGCGACTGCGTATGGTCGTTTGTTTTCGAGGCCAAACTTAGCAGTTTTTAGGCAGACGCAAGCGGGAACTTTAGTAGAGCGGCCATTAAACAACGAGTCGAAGGGCTGTATGGCGGGCAATTTGATCAAAGTCTACGTCGTTGTGCAGAATTGGAATATCGTATAAGAGTGCATAATGGACGATAAGACAGTCATTTGGCTTACGGATCGTTACTCCTTTTCGGTGCAGTGACCGATACAGATCAGCCGCCCCAATGGCCGCTTCAACGGGGTCGAGTTTTAACACAGATAGAGCGAGTATACCTTCTTTTTCAATAAGGTACCGATCATCTCGCACACCTTGTCGTACTTCCTGTATTATTGTCGGCGTCACATAAATCGGATGATCAGTTGCCAGATACGTGGCGACTAATGCTGTTTGTTTACCATTGACTCCCCAAAAAGCATCCACCCAACCCAGACCGATGTGTCAACAATCATTGATCCTAATCGTTCGGTGTAGCATCCGTGCGCATTTACGATAAGTCGCCATCCCAATGAACTTTACCAAAGAGAGAAAGCAAGTTTTGACGAGCCTGACGATCAATGTATTGTTCAGAGCTAATTCAACAACAGCATTTTTTGTCTTTAAATGGCTTATTTCTAACGCCTTCTAAATCAATTGGTCATTAATATCAATATTCGTCCGCATGACGTCCTGTTTACATACACAACTATAAACGTTTTTATACACATCAATACTTGCCTTCGCTACCCGCCCCGCCAAAGTCGCCCCCACCATAGCGAAGGTTATCTTTGGGCGCGTGTGGTATACTGCTGGTTGCCTGAACGGCCGCCATACTGGCCGCATTAAGGAAGAGTTCGTTTGGCGAATCATCGTCTGGCGCATCGGTAAAGCCATGTTTTGGGCTCGCCAGATACCGGATACCAAATACAGCTATCGCGATCAGAGCCAGGCCGCCCAGCGTTAGGGCAACATTGAGCGGAACAAATCCCATATACTCATGAAACGTCATGAATGCAGCAATGAGCCCAAGCGCACCCAGAATAGTCAGCATGCGATTTCGCTTCGTCAGCCCCTGCCACAAGTAAATGGCCGGAATTAGAAAGGTTAATACCCAAAACAAGCCACGTAAGCCAATTTCAGGCGCTTCAACGGGGTTGGTAATGCCTGGACCGGCCTCAAGCAGGAGGCCGTTCAACTCCCGGACAACAAAATAATTACCGCTGGCGGCCAGCACAATAAGCGACAACCATTGAGCCAGATTCAATGGATCAGCGTAATAAACCTGCTTTATATCCCGATTGATAAATTGCCTGACGACTATATAAATTGTAAGCGAAACCGCCATCATCACAAACGGCAACGCATCTTTTCCCCAGCTTACTTTTAAGAGGCTATTAAAAATAGCGGTGTAAAATGTGGCCAGCGTAAAGAAGGCAATCAGCGTATCGCCATAGTACCAGAGCACCAGCAGCAGAAGCGGCAAGGTAAACAAGCAATGGGTGGCTAAAGACAGCCCATTGGGCAGAAACTGATTGAAGCCAAACGCCAAAAAACCCGTCAGGGTGACAACAAACGCATTATCAATCCCATTGCGGTACAGGAGCCGACTGTTGATGAGAAACCCGCCGATTATCCCTATGCCGATGCCGAACGCTATATTAAAGATGCCATACGCCTTCGGGTTATCCAGCATGGTGGAAAAGATGCTGGCAGGCAGTAGATAACAGGCCAGAATGGCTACGGTCGTAAACAGAAACAACCCAATTTCAATGAAGCCGTTTGTCTGCCGAAACTCGACCGGATAAGCTTTACGGGCGGCATTAATCTGCTCATCGGACACAAGTCCCTGCCGATGCCAGCGCTCGGTCTGGGCCAGTATTTCACGGTTATAAATCCATTGTTCGTTATACGCTCTCATTGGTGCGGTTGCCTTTTGGCAGTTGAGTCATCAGGTAATACACTAAGGCGATGCCGGTCAGGATGAAATACCAGTAATAGGCGTCGTCGCCCCGAGGACGCACATAGTGAAAAAACAGGTAGGTAACCCCAATGTAACCATATATGGTACTCATCAGCAGAAACAGAAACGATCCGTCGGCAAGCCCTGCCGACTGCAACCGACGGCCGCGTCTGGAGTACTGGTCAAAGACGATACAGGCCACCGCCAGTCCCAGTGCAAACCACAGGCGGACACCTTCGAAGTTGAACATCCCTCCCAACAATGCCACCATCAGCAGGTTTCCAGAAATGGTTAAGTAGGTATACGTAAAATGAGGCTTAATCTTTCTTCGCTCCAAGCCAATGGCTACCGCAATCAGGACTAAAGCCAAGCCTATGGCCGAGAAGACTGTTTTCTGATCAAAAAAATTGGTTTTGAAGTAGAGTTCCAGCGGACGAACGGTCACGCCCACCCACGAGATCAGGGCCGTCAGGGCCATGCTCAAAACGCCCCTATGGTCAAATCGGTAAGCTAGTGGTAAAAACAGCAAAGCAGGCAGCAAGGTGACCAATCCATAGCGCGACCCAAACACGTTGTAAGCATATTGCGCGTACCCTTCAAGCGTTAGAAAAAGGAGGCAGGCCAGAATCAGGGCATAATCGCCAAAGGTTGACCGGCTCCGGGTCTGGTCTGGTGTCCACTCGGGACGAAATCGGAATGCGAAATAAAAACAACCCACACAGGCAGCCGCGATTCCCGTCAATAAGGCTCCCTGGCCAATCTGATCGAAGTTATCGTAGATCAACAGACCCAGTCCGGAACTAAGCAGTAAGATACCAATGTAAAGCATGGAGCGAAATTCCCAATGGAGCGAGAAGGGCCGCTGGCGCTCCATTTCGGCAATTTCTGTCTGTTGCTTCGGCGGCAAAATGCCTTGTTTACTCAGTTCATTCAGAACGTCGGCTGGGGACATAAACGCTTGTTTTTTTGTTCTTATTATACCTTCTTGTATCTACAGGTTTGGCTCGACAGCAAGCTTTTTGCGAACCAGAGTCCGTAGGTGCATTCCAGTATTTTATGATCGGACGACAGAAAATTATCCTAACACCCCGGTACTATCTCGACAATTTCCGCTACGTGCTGGACTTTGTCAAACGACTCTACGGCAATTTGTTAAACGATGCCGAGTGGGACTTCATACACCGCTTCGAAGCCTTGAGCCTCGATGCCCAGTGTCTGTATGTTCGGCTCAGCAATCGCAAAGGACTATTTTTTCGCATCAACAAACTACAATATAACGAAATAACTGACCTCCCGGCGGCCGTTGGCGAACTGCTCATGGCGGGATTTGTCGAGCGGCTTTCAGCGCATCACGAGTCTATGGGCGAGATAGCTCTTAGCGTTTTTACGAAGCCTGAGTTAGTAAACCTGCTTCCTTTGGAACCGGAAGAGAGCCGACCCTTAGCCAAAGAGAAAAAGGAACAGGTTGTTCGGTACGCCCTTCATGAACTTGATTTTGCGGAAGTTGTTACGAGCCTCACTACCCATGAGACCGTAATCCGAATGAACTTCGAAGCCGAAGGCATGATGGTTAAATACCTGTTTTTCGGCAACCGGGGAAGCAATATGACCGAATTTGTGGTGCGCGACCTCGGCATGGTTAACTTCGAACGCTACGACGAAAGTAAACTAACGGCCCGTTTCCGAAACCGAAAGGAAGTTGAAGACAAGCTGCTGATCTCGCTGACGAACGAAGAATTTTACGATCTTAAAGAAGCCGAAACTCCAGCCGACGATATTTACAACTGGTTCCTGAACTGGAACGAAACCCGCCCCGAACTGACCGAAATTGCGATTCCGGGTTATCAGAAACTGGTGTGCCGGGTTGGCGCTTACCTGGAAAGACAAAAACTGCCTGATCAGGCACTCGCTGTTTACGAATTATCGGATCGGGTACCCGCCCGCGAACGACGCGTTCGTCTCCTGTTCAAGAATGGATCGGTCGAGGAAGCCCTTGCGCTCTGCGATGAAATTGCTGTCAATCCGTTGAACGCCGAAGAACGCTATTTTGCTACCGACTTTCGCGAAAAGATACTGAGTGCCGGAGCTAAGAAACGGAGCCGCAAAGCCACGACGCGTTTTTTATCCGATGCCGAGAGCGTTAATATCCCGGCGGCCTACCGTCACCATGTCGAAGCCGGGGTCATGAATTACTATCTGGAAAATGATTTCGACGCTGCGTTTACGGAAAATTATCCCTGGCGCGGTTTGTTTGGCCTGGTTTTCTGGGATATAATCTACGACGCCAATGTGTCGGCGATCCACCACCCGCTTCAACGGGCTCCGTCCGATTTTTACCTTCCCGATTTTTACACAAAGCGGGAAGATTTATTAAAAAACCGCCTGCTCGAACTAGCAACTAAAGACGACTGGCGTCGGCATACGGGTCGCATGTTCAATGCAAAATATGGAATCACCAACGTACTGGTCGATTGGTCGGATGAGTTACTCACGCTGGTTCAACGCATGATTGAGTTGCTGGATGTTGCCCAATTGCGCCTGATTTTACTGGAAATGGCCCGTAATGTTCGCGAACATACACGCGGTTTCCCTGATTTGCTTGTCTGGAATGAAAAAGGCGAATATGACTTTGTGGAAGTCAAATCCCCCACTGACCATCTCGGCCCTCAGCAACTGCATTGGCTGGAATTTTTCCAGACAATCGGTGTACGCGGGAAAGTGGTTCGGGTCATTTGGGAATTATAAAACCCGGCCAACTCGCAGAAAAACAGGAAACTGTATATCACGCTCTCCATCGCCCCAGAGCGGCTTCAGCTCCTCCCCCAGCCCGATTACAGGATCTTCCTCATTTTCGAGGATGTATTGCCGCACGGCCGACCACGTGCGCAGGTAATTGAGGAAACGCTCCAGCGACCAGGTCCGACGGGCCGTAAAATTGGCCCTCTGCACATCAGCAAAGGGAAAGGGCAACGAAGCATAGGCATTGTCGATGTACTTCCGTTGGGGATCCCAGTAGGGACCAACTCGGTTCCGGTAAAAATCAAGCAGGATCGCGTCAAAGCCAGCGCCAAGCTGCACCAGTCCGTATCCCCACTCGGCAATGACCGCACCGGGCTTACTCACCCGCCGAACCTCGGCATGGAAGGCGTTCACATCAAACCAGTGTAACGCCTGCGCCACCGTAATCAGATCGAACGTCTGGTCAGCGAAAGGCGTTTGTTCGGCCTGGCTGATTTGATAATGAATGTTATCTTTTTTGATAGCAAGTAACAATTGTGTTTCGCTGATGTCGGTAGCCTCAACCCGCTCGAACCGGTCGACCAGAGCCCCGGCAACCTGTCCATTTCCTGTGGCACAATCCCAGGCCGTCTGTTGGCTATTCGTGAATGATAAAATAAATGTATACAATTCATCAGGGTAGTCAATTCTGTATTGAGCGTACAGGTTGGCGTGGCCCGAAAAGCGGTCGAGAGGCTCCATATTTTTTTATTTTTCAACAATTATTAAACGTTTTTCGGGAACAAGTGTCTAATCTTTGGTTTAATAGGAAATACCGAAGTCAAAGTTGGGTTATCATCCCAAAGCATCTATTTTTGCGCGGTTAACTTATTGAGCCCAATCAATCTGTTCGTTCATTTATCGTTTACCCGATTCTCATGAAAAAATTTGTCGGCATTCTCATCGCTTCGGCTTCGCTGGCCCTAGCCGCTATCGACGCTAACGCTCAGGCTCCATCCGATATTCCAGAGGAGATGAATACCCTGATGACGAAATACACCTGTATCGCCTGTCACCGCCCAAATCAACGGTTGGTGGGTCCGGCTTATTCAGACGTAGCGAAAAAGAAATACTCAAACGAGGAAATCGTTAACCTTATTTATAATCCAATTCCAGCGCACTGGCCTGGTTACCCTCCGATGGCTGCCATGAAGCAAGTACCAAAGGAAGACGCCATGAAACTAGCCGTCTGGATCAATTCGCTCGACGGCAGCCCAGCTAAAAAAGGTGGCGCTACCAAAGCAAAATCGAAAGGCAAAAAAGCGTAACGAAAAAGCACCGGTTCTATCGCCGGTGCTTTTTTTATGTGGTGGTGCGGTGGTGCCGGTTTCTCAAAACTGACCTCACACTGCGCATCCTCATCACAGTGATAACTAACTTTCCTTCTCCGCAGTACCCATTAAGCTCCGCTGCCGCACGGCTTCGTAAAGAACCACGCCCGTGGCCACCGATACGTTCAACGAACCAACAGCACCCAATAGTGGAATCTTAACGTGCGTATCGACCATGCGGAGCAATTCGGGCGATATGCCGTCTTCCTCCGATCCCATAATGATCGCGATGGGACCCGTCAAATCCGTGCTGCGTTCATACAGGTCACGGCTTGATTTTTCGGTACAGGCAACAACGGTTACGCCCGACTCCTGCAAATATTTGACGGTTTCGGTCAGATCGGGTTCGCGACAGACCGAGATATGATTGAGCGCTCCCGACGATGTTTTCATAGCATCGGAGTTGATGGCGGCTGCCCCACGGCCCGGAATGACAATGCACTGGATACCCGTGCACTCAGCCGTGCGGGCAATAGCTCCAAAGTTTCGCACGTCAGTAATGCGATCCAAAAGCAGGAAAAAAGGTGTTTCACCCCGCTCAAATACGTCGGCGATGACGTTGGAGAGCTTGACATACTGTACCTGCGCCACCAGACACACCACGCCCTGGTGATTTTTGCGCGTTAGCCGATCCAACTTCTCGACCGGTACGCGCTGGATGGTGACGCGGTTCTGAAACGCCAAATTCTGGATATCGGGATTACTCATTCCCTTCTCCATGTATAATTTATCGATCTGCTGCTCTGACTTGAGCGTTTCAATGACCGACTGAATACCAAACACCATCTCGTCGGGCTGTGGACGAAACTGGGGTCTTGACCCACCGGGCCGATGCCCTCCAGGACGGGAATTAGTTGGGCGATTTACTCGCGAATTGTGCCGGTTCTCCATGCTTCGACAATCGGGTACCAGACCGGCTGATACTCAATAAAGCGCACCAGTTCGTAATGATCCTCGACAAATTGATTCGGTTTTTTTGTAAAGGTAAAGTTTACCTCCGAGACATTGGCCCGGCGATTATAAACCCACACTTCGCGTTCGCGGTTCCGTTGTACCCGATCGGGAGCCCCAAGAACAATGTAAATCATGCCTTTATCGGTTTTCCAACCCTCTTTATAACTTGTAAACAACCGGTTGGCTTCTTCGACCCGGTCGAAATACGCCTTCAGGGTTTTGCGGGCTACTTCTTCATTACCCGACATTAAGCTCAGCCAATACCGGTCAAAAGCCTTCTTGGTATCCTGCGCCTGATTCAATTCCCCGATTTCCGAGCTGGTGCTCATGTATAAAACGGGTTTGATCAATTTTTCGGGGCGGGTGAGCTTCGGAAACCGTTTGTCGGCAACCACCAGACCAATACCGGCAGCATCGGTGGTATCCTCCAAAAAATAATAGAGTCCTTCGCGCGGAATGACAAATGGCTTGTTGGTCGTAATGGTCAGGGTCGAATCCTCAGTTAATGATTTGGCTGCCGGGCGGGGCGACGTATTCATGGGCGACGAGGCCGCTTCGAAATCGTGTCGGTAACGAAATCCGTACAACGGCTTGCTGGTGCCGTTCACATCACGAATGATGACGGTGTCGCCTACATTGACATAATTACGCAGTTGCGGTTGTTTGCCTGCCTTATCAAAAAGCGTAAAGCGGTCGCTCAATTTAGTGGCTTTAAAGCGAAGCGACAGATCATTACGGGCTTTCGTTCCATTCGTCGTCTCGGTAATTTCGGTAAGCAAAACGGCATTGGCAGCATCCTTAGGCCGTTTTACATCGAACATCAGGGTTAGGTGATCCCCCTGCGCACTGATGTTCTGAGTCGTTAAGGGTACGGTACCGTAGCCCAGGCGTTCCCGGTTATTGTAATCGGGATACATCACATAGGCGATCAGGAAATGTTCCGTAAAATCGGTTGGATTGAGCACCGGCTCACCCGTTGGCGACTTCGCCGTTATGTCCATATACACCCGAACGCTGGTGGTGTCGGTGGCCAGAAACTTCCCCTTGATAGATGTAACCATCCATTCACCGGCGGCTTTACCCGATACGGTAGGCGTTGTGCCTAAGGCAGGGCCATCGGTCATTACTTTAACGGGTGCCGGATTTTGACCCACCGTTACGGTCGGGCGCGAATCACCTGGGCGCCGGGAATCGTCGCGCGGTGTACCGGTGTTACTGCGCTGAGCCTCTTCCGGACGAGAAGCCGCCGGGCGATTGCCCTGGTTCCGTTGCGCTTCGGTACGGGCGTCATAAGCCGCATTGGCACGAGCCTGCTGCGTTTTTTTGCTGGACGAACAGGCCGCGGATAGAAAACAAATAACGAGTAAAGCAGATAGAATACGCATAAAACAATGTTGTAATCTCTAAAGCTTTTAGACCCATAAGGTTATAAAACCGCAACGGCGGTCCGGCTCATGGGTTCAATGGAGGAATGTCCAGTAATAACGAAAAAAGCGGCCGTTTTGGGTTACCGAAGCGGTTCATTTTTCTTTACTTACTACAAAAGAGTAATTTTGCCCACTGAATTGCAAACGCATGTACAAGACAACTGAAATTACCTCCGCCGAAATCGCATCGGACAACCCTGTTCACCAACGACTATTGTTTCCCTACGTCGAAGCAGCCGCTATTGTGCGTGGGAAGGTGCTCGAAATTGGGTGCGGCTGGGGCCGGGGACTGGAACTGCTGACGAAAGCGGCCGATCACTATACAGGCATCGACAAAAATGAAGAATTGATTGCCGGGCTTAGTGCTGAATACCCTAACTCGACATTTATTGCCGCCAACATACCCCCGCTGAGTACCTTACCCGACAATACATTCGATTATATTGTGACCTTTCAGGTGATTGAACATATCGAAAACGACGATTTATTCATCAAGGAAGCGCACCGCGTGCTGAAACCGGGCGGGAAATTATTGCTGACCACGGTTAACAAAACGTTTTCGCTCACCCGCAATCCCTGGCACGTTCGGGAGTATTACGCGGATGGCTTAAAGGCGCTGATGGCAAAGTACTTCCCGACGGTAGAAACGCGCGGCATTCATGGTAATGAGAAAGTCATGACCTATTATGAGCAGAACAAAGAATCGGTCAAAAAACTGACGCGCTTCGATATTTTCAATCTGCAATACCGTTTGCCCCGTCGACTGCTGCAAGTACCTTACGACCTGATGAATCGCCTGAACCGAAACCGGCTTCTGCAGGCCGACGGGCTGGCGGCTGAGATCAATTACACCGATTACGTGGTGAGCAAAGACCCGGCGGGGAGTCTGGATTTCTTTTACATGGCAACGAAATAAGGCGTTGGTGCGACGTGATGGGGCCAGGCAAGAGCTAAACGGGCTGTTGCATCAGCATTCGAACACGCACCAATGTACCCCGTCCGGCTACACTTTCAATCTCAACGCTGGCCCCCACCGACTCACAAAGTCGTTTTACAATTTGTAAGCCTACGCCTTCGCCGTGTTTTCCGTACGCATTAGCCCGCTCTCCCCGCAAGGGATCAGCAGGCAAATCCTGCCTGGAGTTGGGCATTGGCTCAATGGGTTGGGCTTCTTCCGGAGAGAGTACACTTGTTGGCTCAACAGTTGGCCTTAACTGCTTATGGAACAAATCCATTACGCCAGCAGGCAAACCCGGCCCTGAGTCCTGCACGCTAAATACCCATCGCCAGTCGTTCTCGGCCGACCAGGATACCGATACCATACCGGGGCGGCTTGAACTGGAAGGGGTATATATCAGGGCGTTTACCAGAAGATTCTGCGCAATACGGTGTATTTTAAGCCGGTCCGTTTTAACCAGCAAGGCTTCCAGCCCATCCGCCCGTAAAATAATCCCGTTTTCCTGGGCCATTGGCTGAGCACTATCAACCAGTTCCGTTAACAGGCTAGCGACGTCGAACTCCTCTATATCAAGCGGTTCCCGGCCGGCCTCCAGACGGGCTAAATCCATAAGGCCCGTCAGTAGTGATTGAACGCGGGCCAGATTTCGGTTCAGCATGTCAATATACTGTTGCCGTTCTTCCGAGCTTAAATCGTCCATCTGTAAAATAGAAGCTGCGCCTATGCTCAGGCCAAGTCCACTCCGCAGATCATGGGAGGACGTTCGCAACATATCGCCCCGCTGGCGAGCCAGATCCTCCATTCCCTGTAAGGCTGCTTCGAGGCTGGCGGCCCGGTTAGCCGCTTCCAGGCGTTGAAGTTCATCGTGTTTGACAACACTTCCGCCCAGTGTCTGGGTCATCAACAGCATAATATGCTGTTGAGCCTGAAGAACAATATCTGGGTCAGATTGCGGAAAGACCTGACGGAAGAGCTTTAACTCATTGAACAGAGCCATCAGCAAATGGTTGTATTCACTCAACAGATTAACCAGACTAAGCGACTTCTGCCAGCGTTGCAGGCCATGCGATTTAGCCGCTAACACGGGATCTGTTTGAACAGGCTGCCCCATCAACTGCTGTTCCAGCGACTCCAGAATACTCGGAATCAGGTTATTGAATTCTTCGCGAGTCAGTGTAGAGATCTTTTTCAGGGATGCATCTGCTTCACAGGCCGTTCGCCAATTGTTCAATAAGGTTTCCCGACGATTAAATAAGAACGTAACCAGATCGGTTACGGATTGCGGATGGTTTGATGAAAAAGCAGCCATACTGGAGCGGAGAGTAAGAGGTTAGATGCATCAACGAGTTACGATCGGGGTAATGACGCCAGCGTTTCGAAATCCCCCACTTTTTGCAGATACAATAAATGACTCAAGATCCCGTGCATATTGCTCACTAGTCTATGCGCTTCGGGAAACGTAGCAACCTGTAATTGCGTGTGCTCGTTTTCCTCCTCCTCGCCGGTAGCTTTGCTATCTATTGCTTTAATTTCTGCCAAAGGCAGGCGCCGTTCGAGGTAAAAAAAGTGCAGCGCTTCGTCGCTGGTGGCCGTTGCCGAATACAGCGGCTTATTAAACAAAGGCGTTAACTCCGCCGGATCAACAGTCAGGTTTGCTTCTTCACCCAGTTCGCGGGCGGCAACCTCAACCGGCGATGGGTCGTCTTCGTCGATCATGCCTGCCGGGTGTTCATAGGTGAACGCTCCATTGCAAATGCGCCGTTGTTTCACCAAAAGAACGTATTTGTCGTTTGTCTCTTCCGCAATCAGCACAACCAGCATAGAAACCGCATCGCCCTTCAGAAAGCAGATTGGGTTTAGCGTCGTACCCTCCGGTGTATCGGCCTCTACCTTCAGAAGCGCGTATAAAACGCTGCCATCTTTCCGGGCCTGATGCACATACAACGGGTGTATCTGATTGACATTAATTTGATTCTGCGCTAACTGATCGCGCCAGTTTTTATACTTGGGGGCCTCATCCAGTTGTTCTGATTCCATATGCGTTATGTTGTTTACTAGCCGATTGGGTCAGGGTTGCTGGGTCAGAAAGATCTTGGCTGAATCAGACTTGAGCATAAATCCTTGGTTTTCAGGCTTTACCGAATAAGGTTTATTATCAATCAACAGGCTATCGCCCTTCACTTTCCAAGTGAAGGGCGTATCTCTTGACAGCATGCCCATCTGAATATGATTCGTTCCTTTTCCATCTTCTCTGAAGCTATAAATTGCTTTGGAGCCACTCAGCGTAGCTAAGTTCGTACTGTCAATTCCCTTTGTGGAGTCGACGTTGAAGGTGGCCGCAAACTGCTTATTCATAAAATCAAAGTCACGAACACCGGTTTGACAACCGACCAGCAAACCGAGCGAAAGCCCACAGATGCTCTTTGCCCAATACGTCATAAAAAAAGTTGTTTATAAGTTGTTGAGTAAAAACTGGTTTCTGGTTTTGTCGGGCAAAAACGGCAGGTATGCAAACCGTAGCGGAGAGCGCCTTTCGCTAGGCATGCACAGAAGCAGGTTTGAGCAAATCGGGCAACACGTTCTCCCCGAAATCATCAATAAAGCGCTCGTGTTCCAGATTGACATTGTGCAGAAAGAGCTGCTCGAACCCCAAGGCGATATCTTCCTGCAACCAGGCGAGATGCTGGCTGGTATCGGCGGAAATACGAACCATCTGGTCGACCTGCTTCAGGTCGACCAGGTCGCCAGCCATATCAAACTGCTCCGGCCGACGCAAGTCGGTTAGCATACCGTTAGGAAAAATATTACCCCGCCATTGATCGTAAGCGCCCTGCTGGGCAGCCTCTTCAGTATTGGCATAAGAGAGCTGTACTTTCAGGTGCATCGGTTTGCCTTCACCACCTCCCCGTCGGAACGCATCGACTACTTCCCGCAATTGCTCGGAAGGCTGCGATATGGTGAGCAGTCCATCAGCCCAACTACCAACCCATTCCGCAGTTTTGCTGGTGACGGCCGCTCCAAAAAGTAACGGTTTCACGGCAGGGCGGGTATATAACGTTGCTTCTTCAACCGTCACCAGGCCCTTATGGGTAACGGTCTGTCCATCCCACAACGCTCGAATAATGTCGACACATTCTTTCAGACGGGCATTTCGGTCGGCTTTGGCGGGCCATTTGCCCCCTGTAATGGCTTCGTTTAGGGCCTGGCCGGTACCAACAGCCATCCAGAACCGTTCGGGAAACATATCGGCCAGCGTAGCGGCTGCCTGAGCAATAATAGCCGGATGGTATCGCTGTCCGGGTGCATTGACGACACCAAACGAAAGAGAAGTAGCCTGTAAAGCCGCGCCTAACCAAGACCAGGCAAAGCCGCTCTCGCCCTGGCGGTTGCTCCAGGGATGGAAATGATCGGATGAGGAGCAGGCCGTGAAGCCTGCCTGTTGCGCCCGTTGCACATACTGCAACAGCGTACTGGGTTTAAATTGCTCGTGGGATGCGTGATAGCCTATTTTTAGCATAAGGTTGGTTGTCTACTGTTCAAGGGTTTGTGGTTTGTCGTTTGTGCTTACGTCTACAAGTAGTTACCTCTGGGCATATCCACAAACGACAAACCACAAACATCATCGGTCATACACCGTCGTCAATTCGCGAAGGTGCTGTTCAATAGCAGGGGTTATTTGTTCAGGAAGCAATCGCCATGTCCAGTTGCTGGCCGTGGAGGCTGGCGTGTTCAGGCGGGCCGATTCGTCGAGGCCCAACACGTCAGCCAGGGGCAAAATGGCAAGGTTCGCCACCGACGCATATGCCAACCGGGATAGCACAAGATGCACATCATCCTCCGATACCGGATGACCAACGTATCGCTCCAGCTGGCTGCGGTTTTCATCGTTCGCATTCTGCCGGTACCAGCCTACACTGGTGTTGTTGTCGTGCGTACCCGTATAAGCAATGGAGTTCGGCGTATGATGGTGCATACTATTGACTGTTTCGGGCATATCCTCACCAAAAGCAAACTGAATGACCTTCATGCCCGGCAACCCAAATTCATCCCGCAGTTCGTATACGTCCGCGTCGATCTTGCCCAGATCTTCGGCCACGAAGGGAAGATCGCCCAATTCCTGCTGCAACACCTTAAAAAAGTCGGCGCCGGGTCCGGGTTTCCATTCGCCGTGGATGGCCGTTGGTTCATCGGCGGGCACCTCCCAATAGCTGGCAAACGCCCGAAAATGGTCTAAACGAAGTAAATCATAGCGTTCCATATTTTTGCGGAGCCGATCGACCCACCACCTGTAATTTTGCTTTTTCAGCACATCCCAGCGGAAGATAGGCATGCCCCAACGCTGCCCGTTGGCATTGAAATAATCGGGAGGCACGCCGGCCACACTAATCATATTTCCTTCTTTATCGAGGCAAAACAAGTCCGGATTAGCCCATACATCCGCCGAATCATAACTCACATAGAAAGGCAGGTCGCCAAACAATTGAATACCAATCGTGTTGCAATAGCTTTTCAGCGCCGTCCACTGATTGGCAAAAACAAATTGGAGCCATTTTGCCTGTTTGATGGCCTCCGTCTGTTCGTCGCGGAACGCTGCCAAAGCCTGTTGCTCCCGAAATTTGTAGGCTTTCGGCCACTCATGCCAGGCTTTATCAGCATGCTGCTCTTTCAGGACCGCATAGAGGGCAAAATCGTCCAGCCAGTAGGCTTCCTGCTCGCAAAACTGGCAAAACTCAAAGTCCTGACTCGTCGACTGATTGCGTTGAGCCGTTTGGTAAGCGTTCACCAGTAACTCTTTTTTGCGCTGGCTGGCCGTGGCATAATCGATCTGATCCGTGATGGGCTGATAATAGTCCGGCAAATTCGCTTCGTCCAGATACCCCTCCTGCGCCAGCAAAACCGGGCTTAGTAATAATGGATTTCCGGCCATGCTCGATACAGCGCTGTACGGCGAATACCCGCAGTCGGCACCCACCGGGTTCAGGGGCAGTACCTGCCAGTACGTCTGCTGGCTCCGGCTGAGGAAGTCGGCGAAAGCGGTTGCCTCCGGCCCGAAATCGCCAATCCCGAAGGGTGACGGAAGCGAAGGGATGGGCATCAGAATACCCGCCTTGCGCTCGCTGGGCCGTTTCTCCAATGTCAGCACAGCCAGCGGCAAACCGGCAAATAAATCTGCAACGAGGAGACCATCGTTGGCTTTGCCCGCACTACCCAGTAAACAATGTGTCCATTTGTCGGGGGCTTCAACGGGTAAGATAATCCGGGTATCCTGCCAGTCTAAGCCAACAACACTATCCTGTTTACCACATAACTGAGCCAGGCCCAGAGGCACGGCAATCACATACCAGGTCTGTTCATAGCGCCGGGCAAAGGCCAGCACATGCTTTTTGTAGCGGCCCTCCACCTGCAGCGGGATGTAATGCCCACTGGCAAACAAATCCGGGTGCTGGTTCCGCTCGCCAAGCAGGGTATGCACCAGCCAGAGCTTGATGCGGGAGTCGTACCGATTTTCCCATAAATCCATCCAGGTCATTTCTGAATCAACCGCAGTCAAATCGTCCAGCCACTGCTGACGGGAGGCAAAGTCGACGGGACGGCGGTTGTCGGGATCAACCATGCTCAAATCCCAGCCTTCGCAACCCTGGTAAATGTCAGGTACGCCTGGGCACATACATTTCAGGACAACCTGGGCCAGTGAGTTGATAATACCAAAATCGCTTATTCGACGATGAAACGCCTGAAAGTTGCCCCAGAAAGGCCGTTTCTGATCCAGTAGCTGTAGGGCAAAGGCTTTGGTCGCTTCTTCGTAAGCTTCGTTTGGCTCATTATAACTTGAATTGCGTTTGGCTTCCCGCATCGCCTTTTGCAGATACTCCGTCAGGCGATTAGGGAAGTCATCTTCATGCTGGTCAGGCATTGGGTAAGCGCCCACCAGCGTCTGATAAATAAAGTATTCGCCATTTGGGTCGGGAGCCCCTTCAGCGGGTATGGCCGGGTTATCGGGGGCCTGTAGTTTGATGTCCTGGTTGAGTTGCTGCCATTCCTGAACCGTGGCAATCCACTCGTCGGTCAGGTCGGTAAGCACGTTCAGGCGACTCCGTACATCCTCGCCCCGTTTGGTATCGTGGGTCGAGGTGGCACTGAGCCCCAGTGGCCAGTGCGTCTGCCGACCGATCATTTTCTGATGAAAATCCGCAACGGTCAGACCAAAATATTCGGGCGAATCCCCGACTTCATCGTGGCCGATAAACCGGTTGTAGGTATACATCAGGGTATCCTCTACGCCCTTGGCCGTCAGCGGACCCGTAAACTGCATACACCGCTGATAAAACCGCAGCGCCCGCTCGTTGTAGTCATCCCCTTCCGTCTGTGGCTTTTGCAGCAGGGCTTCTTCCAGCACATCGACGGCGGGTCCTAGTTCCGGGTTGCGCTTCCTGACCCGGTTAAAGATGGCCTGTACGGCATCGCTCTCATCGGGGTTCAGCGGCATCTCATTACCATAATACCGATAGACGGGGCACTGAATCAAAAACTCGCCAATGGCGGCTTTTAACTGCTCGGGAGCTATGTTCGCCAATACATCCTGATCGACCAGGTTCAGTAAGCGAAAAAGGCCATCCAGGTTGTCCAGTTCCCCGTTCATGTTTTCGTGGAGGATGTACGATTTTTTGTCGTACAGCTCCTGACGAACAGCCATTTTCTCACCTAAAAGGGCGTGATAAAACCGGGTAAAACTGGCCTCGCTGTTGGTGCGGGTGAACAGGTTATTCACCATCGACAGATAAGCGTAACCCGTTGCCCCCTGAATAGGCCAGTGTAACGGGAGCTCCTCATCGTTTTGCAGAATTTTTTCAACAACGATATAGGCATCCGGCCGCGCCATGGCCCGAAGTCGCTCCAGGTAACGGCTGGGGTCCTGAAGCCCATCGATGTGGTCGACGCGCAGTCCGTGAAAAATCCCGGCTTCGAGAAATAGTTTGGGCAGTTCGTGAACGGCCTCAAAAACAATGGGGTCCTGAATGTTCAGGCAGATCAAGGAATTGACCGTAAAAAACCGGCGATAGTTGATTTGCCGATCCGTTTCGGCATGGTAACAGAGTCGATACGGCTGTTCGTCGGTAATCTGCGTCACAAGCTCTGACGACTCATTCACCTGGGTTAAGCACTGCCTGACATACGCCTTGCTGGCCGCATCGCCCATCAGGGCGGCCAGCGATTCCTGACAGTCAGCGCTTTGCTGCGCGTAGTTGTCCGGGTCACTGATCGTCAGAAGCTGATCGAGTTTGGTAAGTAAGGCCGCAACAGATTTGGTTGGTTTTTCTTTACCTGCCCGCAAAATGGTTCCGTAAGAGCGGGCGTGTAATGGGTACGTCGTGTCGTAATAGGCGATCCAAAACTTGCCACCTTTGTGCTTAATTTTCAACTCGCTCTGCTCAATAACCTCATCCAGCGGGCTCCCCAGAAAAGGGACCATCAGGCGGCCTTTATGGACGGGGCTTTGCCAGTCTATATCGAAAAAGCGGGCATAGGTGGACAGTTGACCTTTCTCCAGCACATCCATCAGCCAAGTATTGTTCGGATGGAAAGCCATGTGATTGGGGACAATGTCCTGTATCCAGCGCATGCCCCGTTTGGTAAGCTCTTTGCTAATGGCTTTCAGTTGCGCTTCGGTTCCAATTTCGGGGTTTATCCGATGTGGATTTACGGAATCATAGCCATGCATGCTACCGGGCACAGCCTCAAATATGGGTGACGCATAGACCGTATGGACGCCCAGCTTGTCCAGGTACGGGATGACACGCTCAAAATCACGAAAGGTAAAGCCGCGGTGAAATTGGATCCGGTACGTGGAAACGGGATTTTTCATGATGTTGTGCATATATAATAATCGACTCGGGATTGGCCTGAATTGTTTCAGAAGCGGATACAGCTTCGGGAGCCGGGCCGGTCTCCGATTGGGGTTGTGGTTGCCAGGTGGAGTCGGCCGAGTCGAGCAACTTGCGCCAGGGTACGCCAGCCTCTCCGGCTTCTGGCAGGGATATGGATTGGGGTTGATCAGAAAAATTCATCAGGCAAAGCACATGCTGATCTTCGTGCCAGCGGTGCAGTATCAGGGTTTCATTGGCTTCGTCGGCCCTAACGTCGAGCTGCCTGCGTTCCAGATGCGCCAGCGCCGGTAGTTGCTGGCGCAGGGCAATCAGGGTTTGGTAGTAGCGCAACAAAATCTGGTGTGACTCCTGCTCCAGCAAATCCCACTGCAGTTTGGCTCGTTCGTAAGTTTCATCACTTTCTGGGTCAGGCACTTCCTCATCCGAATGAAAAGCCGCAAACTCTTCTTTGCGGCCTTTTCGGACGGCCTCTACCAGTTCAGGCTCGGAATGACTCACGAAGTAATAGAATGGGTCCGTCTCGCCCCATTCTTCACCCATAAACAGCAGTGGAATGTACGGACTGACAAATACGGCACCAGCCATTAACTTAACAGCCTCATAGCTATACAGTTGGCTCGACCGCTCGCCCAGTTTCCGGTTACCGATCTGGTCGTGATTCTGTGAAAAGACAATAAACTGCTGCCCCGGATTCGTCTCGGCACGATAGCCAAAGAGTTTATGGCGAACCTCGGAGAACTGTCCATCATATACATAGGCGTTCTGATAAGCTTTAGCCAGATCGCCAATGCCCTCAAAATCGGCATAGTACCCCAGTGGCTCTTCCCCAATGGAAACCCGAAGGGCATGGTGAAATTCATCCATCCACTGCGCATCCATGCCATACCCATTCTCAGACAGTGGATTGATGAAGCGCGGGTCGTTCAGATCGCTTTCAACAATCAGGTAATGCCGACGGCCGGTTTCTGCCATGAGCTTATCGACTTCTTCGCGCAGTTCCTGAAGAATGTGCTTCGGGCTAAAATCCTTAATGGCATGAACGGCATCCAGCCGCAAGGCGTCTATGTGGAAATCGCGAAACCACATCAGGGCATTTTCAATCACATACCGACGGACACCATCACACCAGGCGTCATCAAAATTAACGGCCTTGCCCCAGGGCGTGCAATATTTGTCGGTCAGGTAAGGGCCAAACTCGCCTACGTAATTACCCTCGGGTCCGAAGTGATTGTAAACAACGTCCAGCACGACCGCAATGCCTTTGTAATGGCAGGCGTTGATAAGGTGTTGCAACCCGGCGGCTCCGCCATAAGAACTCTGGACGGCATAGGTGTATACTCCATCATAGCCCCAGTTTCGGGAATCCGAGAACTGGGCCACGGGCATAATTTCAATGGCATTTACCCCCAGCGCTTTCAAATAATCCAGTTTGCTCTCCAGTGCCTGAAAGGTGCCTTCCTGGGTAAAGGTGCCCGTATGAAGTTCGTAGAGCAGGTAACTATCTAAGGCAGGGTTTACCCAACACTGATCTTCCCACTGAAAAGTACCCGTATCGACTGCCTGCGAGGGACCGTGTACGCCCTGCGGCTGACTAAGGGAAGTGGGATCGGGGTATTCCTGATGACCATCAAGGATATAAGTATACAAGTCACCGGGTTTGAGCTGGCTGGTTGTTAAACACCAGTAACCCAGGTCTTCTTTTTTTAACGGGATAGCCGCCTGATTCCCGTAAACTTTAATAGCAACGTGTTTGGCAAGCGGTGCCCACAACACGATATTTGCCTGATTTTCGGTCGGGAAGGTTACCCCAAGCGAGCGTTGGCTGCTATTGACGAGGTGTGTCATATTCGCAAAAAATTAGATATATAGCGTTTCAGGCAGCTTTTAGGCTAGTAGCCTGATGGGTCTTACCCACTACGGGTTGAGCACCTTCGATAGCTGCTGCCTGACCCTGATTCTAACTGTCCGTTGAGAAAAGCCGTTTTGAGAAGGCGCTAAGAAATGAGGAAACGGTTCAGGAAGGAGCCTATAAAGCCAGCCAGCTAGACCGTAGCCTAATAGAATTGACCATTGCATAGATCATTAGGCTATATTGTGAGTTATATACGTAACTGAAGAAAAATACATCGTCTAAAGCCTTGTAGTTATGTATGGGCAATGGCCTGCATTGTCTTGTATTTGTAGGCCTATTTTTCATCAGAGTAGCGTGCAGCATGAGCCCGATTTTGCTTATGTTGTAGAATAGATAAATCAGTTACTAATCCAATTCCGTTTTATGCATTACGATTATGCCATTGTTGGCGCCGGGTTTGCCGGTAGTGTGTTGGCCGAACGCTTAGCCAGTCAGGCCGGAAAAACAGTTCTACTTATCGACAAACGCCATCATATTGGCGGCAACGCCTATGACTGTCCCAACGAAGACGGCATTCTGATTCACCTTTACGGCCCGCACATCTTCCACACAAACTCGCCCGACGTATTTTCGTACCTGTCGCAGTTTACCGAATGGCGTCCTTACGAACACCGGGTGCTGGCATCGGTCGATGGGAAACTGCTGCCCATTCCCATTAACCTCGATACCGTTAATAAATTATACGGTTATAACTTCACGTCGGAAGAACTGGCCGAGTACTTTAAAACCGTTGGCGAACAGGTCGATGAGATTCGAACATCCGAAGATGTTGTTGTCAGCCAGGTCGGTCGTGATCTATACGAGAAATTTTTCCGGGGCTATACGCGCAAGCAGTGGGGCGTTGATCCGTCGGAACTCGACAAGATGGTAACCTCCCGGATCCCGACTCGGACTAACCAGGATGACCGCTATTTTACGGATGAGTTTCAGTACATGCCGCTCCACGGATACACCAAGATGTTCGAAAAGATGGTCGATCATCCAAATATCCACCAGATGCTGAGCACCGACTTTAAGGAGGTAAAAGATCAATTGTCGTTCGATGAGCTGATTTATACCGGGCCGGTTGATGAGTATTTCGACTTCTGCTTTGGTAAGCTTCCGTACCGGTCACTCCGGTTCGACCACCAGACGCTCGACACCCCTGATTATCAGCCCGTTTCGGTAGTCAACTATCCAAATGACCATGCCTATACCCGCATCACCGAGTATAAGAAATTAACCGGGCAGGAACACCCGAAAACCAGCCTTACGTTTGAGTATCCACAAGACGAAGGTGATCCGTATTATCCGGTCCCCCGCCCCGAAAATGCTGCCTTGTATCGTCAGTATAAGGAGCTGGCCGACGAGCAAACCGGTGTTCACTTTGTAGGCCGACTGGGTACGTACCGGTATTACAATATGGACCAGGTAGTCGCTCAGGCCCTGACTCTTTATAAAAAATTAGTAGGTGCCGAGTCGCTCCACGAAGTAGCTAAAGGGTAACGGATTACCACCGGTTTTCTTCAGTTGTTTATCAGTAACGAAGCCCCGAACACTCGGGGCTTCGTTGTAGAAGCAGGTTTAAAAAAACCGAGCCATTGCCTGAAAACCGGGTAAAAACAAAGGGGAAGGGATTCAGTTAAGCTGATTGGTCGACGTAATTTCTCGACAGCACGACACCCGTATCCATTCATACCCTTTATACGCATGAAAAAGTTTCTGTATGAAAATGGCCTTTCCATACTTCTGCTCGTTATTACCCTTTTGACCTTGTCGGGCCAACTCGTTGTGGGCTGGCACGAGTTTAACAATGAACTGAGTGATTACGGGCGAGCTCCCCTTACGTTCGGTGCTTACCTGTCCAGCGGCCACTGCATTGAAGCTGTTTTCGAAAACTGGGAGAGTGAGTTTCTACAAATGGGATTATATGTGCTTCTGACCGTTTCTCTTCGTCAAAAGGGCTCGTCTGAGTCCAAAAGCCTGGATAAAGATGAAGAGGTTGATCGGGAGCCTTCGCCCACACGGAAAGGCGCTCCGTGGCCCGTTCGGAAGGGCGGCTGGGTACTGACTCTGTACAAGAATTCGCTCAGCCTTGCCTTTTTTCTTCTCTTTGGCCTGTCTTTTTTCCTGCATGCCATTGGTGGCGTCAAGCAGTACAATGCAGAACAGGTACTGATGGGCAAACCCGAGCACCTGTCGCTCTGGCAGTTTCTGGGTACCAGTGAATTCTGGTTTCAGTCGCTGCAAAACTGGCAAAGCGAATTCTTATCGGTACTGTCTATTGTCGTGCTGTCTATTTTTCTGCGGCAAAAAGGTTCGCCCGAATCCAAACCTGTCGACGCCCCGAATTCAGAAACGGGTGAATAGTAACATGTCCATTTTTATCTCAACATGAAAAAACTTTTTCTTCTATGGGTATGCGTAAGCTGGACTCTGACGGTCCTCGCGCAACAAACCATCTTCAGCGTACCTTCATCAGACATCACGCCAATCCGCAAAATCCTGGCCCAGCAGCAACTCGACATCAACGGAGAGCAGATCCGGTCGTCGACAACGGTCGATTATGGCCTGGGGCACAATTGGGAAGTCGGGCTGAATATTTATAACCTCGACTATTCGCCCCAACAGCGTAGCTGGCAGCGCAATGATACGACGCTGGAGATGCCCTACGGACCTTTATTACTGATCAACGCCCAACGAACAATTGATCTGACCGAAACCCTGCACTTGGGCCTCGGTGGGCAAACGGGTCTCAATTTATTTCCGACAATGAATAGCAGCGCCTGGGTGGGCTGGGGCTACGCGAATCTGGGCGCCAGCCTCGACGATGAGCACTACCAGGCCGTTATTGGGGCCTATGCCGGGAATAAACGCTACCTGGCTGAAGGCTCAACGGTTGGGATGCACCTGGGCATTGATGCCGGTGTCTGGTACGAGAAAGTTCACCTCCTGGGTGACTGGGCCACCGGCACCCATGAATACGGCCAGTTGGTGCTCGGCGTGGAGGTCTATCTACAGAAGCACCTCCCCCTTGCTCTGGGCTGGCGCCGATCTAACCAGGACGGTAGTCAGGGCGTCGTCGTTCAGCTTACCTATACGCCCAAATAGGCCAGTTGAGTTACCAGTTAAGCAAAGACCGTTACCTTACTTCTGTCTTCCTTTACTATACCCTGACCTGAACCGAATGGTTTTAAGAAAACGTGGCTTTCACGTTCTTAAACCAACAGATGGTATGAAAAAGGTAGGCATTGTATTCACCATGGCACTACTGGTAGGGCCACTGAGCGTATGGGCTCAGGCAGGTGGAAACACAGGCAGTAATAACAAAGGAAGTAATAAAGGAACCCAGAATTCATCCCTCCAGAACAACGCCCGTCAGGCCAACACGAGCCAGACAATGGGCCGGGGCGTTCCGTATAACAAAGACGCCGAACAAAAGGCAAGCTCCAAAGGCACAGGCTCTGCATCAGCTAGTGTATCAGCAAACTCGGGGTCATCTCCTTCGCCCAAGGGAAAGAGCATGACAGGCAGTAAATCAGGTGGCAAAAACGCGGGCCAGAGCAGCACCAAACAAGGCAGTAAAACGGGCGGCACATCATCAGGAGGCTCCGGAAACCAATAGGTATAAGAGTCATTCAACATAAAAAACTTGCTATATGCTAGCCATGAACTATAGAGGTCCGTTTCGAGTACGGGCCGCTCAAAAACCCATTCCTGAAATTTTACACCCCAGCGATGCCATTGTTCGAGTAACCCGCTCGTGTATTTGCGGGTCAGATTTACACCTCTATCACGGCCTGGTTCCGGACACTCGGGTAGGCATGACCTTCGGCCACGAATTTATTGGGGTCGTTGAAGAGATCGGTTCAGATGTCCAGAACCTGAAAATCGGCGACAACGTCATCGTGCCCTTCAACGTCGCCTGCGGAAAATGTGCCTTCTGTAAGCAAGGGCTCTTTGGCAATTGCCATGAATCGAACCCAGAAGCGACGGCCGTAGGGGGCATATTTGGTTACTCACACACGGCCGGTGGCTATGACGGCGGACAAGCTGAATTTGTTCGGGTGCCGTATGCCGATGTAGGGCCAACGGTTATTCCCGACTGGATGGACCATGATGATGCGGTTCTGTTAACCGACGTGGTACCAACGGGCTATCAGGCGGCCGAAATGGGCGGAATCAAACAAGGCGATACGGTAGTCGTTTTCGGCGCTGGTCCTGTGGGCATTCTGGCGGCCAAATGCGCCTGGCTATTTGGCGCGGGACGTGTCATCGTTATCGACCACCTCGAATACCGGCTTGACTTCGTTCGCAAGTACGCTCAGTGCGAAGCATATAACTTTCGGTCGATGAAAGATCCGGTTCTGTTTATCAAACAAACCACCGACTGGTTTGGAGCTGATGTATGCATCGACGCCGTTGGGGGTGATGCATCTGGCAGCGCGCTTCAAACCATTACCGGCAAGAAATTATTGCTTCAGGCGGGGTCGGCTACGGCGCTCCACTGGGCCATCAATTCCGTCAAAAAAGGCGGTATTGTCTCCATTGTAGGTGTCTATGGACCTACGGATAACCTGGTGCCTATTGGCAATGTCGTTAACAAAGGCATCACGATTCGGGCCAACCAGGCTTCGGTAAAACGCCTGTTACCCAGGCTCATCGACCATATTCAGGCAGGGCGTTTAAATCCGAAAGAAATCATTACGCATCGGGTCCCTCTGGAAGAAGTAGCTGACGCGTACCACATTTTTTCGGCCAAACTGGACAACTGCATCAAACCGATTCTGATTCCCCCCTCCGCCAGACAATAAGAAACGCATTATGGAACCAACTCCGATAGTTGAACAAACAACAGGCGATTATTCGCACATAAATGGCTGGGGAATCGATGCCGACCCGAACAACGAGCCGACCTACCCCATGAAACACTATACCGGCGATGACCACGAGCGGTTGAACTGGGAACGACCACCGCTACAGCCAGCGACGGTAGAAGTGCTTCACTCCAACGAACGCCCCACGTTAACGGCTGTTTTTGGTACATCCTCGCCCCCTTCTGGGCTGAGCGGGGCACTGCGCCGGTACGCGTTTACCTTCAGTGAGTCTGAATACGGCCACTGGCTCCCGTTGCTCCTCGCCGACCGAATCAACGTGGTGGAGGGAATCGTGGATGACCTGAAGCAAGGGCATATTCCTAACATTTTTGCCGAAAAGGGCTGGAAAGCGGACTGGAAATACAACCGTAAAGGCCTCGTACAGAATGTGCTGGTTGGTGTGGCTGTTACCACAGCCGTGATAGCCTTACTGAGTCGCAAAAAGAAGCCGACTGTGGGGTATACACATAAACGGCAACGGGGTTAGTCTAATTTGTTCCTACAGCCAGGCATAAATCCATACCTCATGAAAATAGGCGAACGGCTGCTCAAGCATCTGAACAAAAAGTACGAACCATCCCGGATGATCGCCTTCAGGTTTGGCCGATACGACGTAGCGACAAAGACCGATGAAGAAGGCAACCCAATCCTTCTGTTTATCGGCAACGCCGACGAGCGAGGCATTATAAAAGGGGATCAGTTCTCCCGCCGACTACTTAAAGACGCTAATGGAGTTGTCGTTAAAGATCATTGGGATTATAAAGGAAAGGTATAACTATTAGTCGCTTATCAATCGCATGAATGTCACGCTAAAAATCTGGCGGCAGAAGAATGCCAGCACACCCGGTAAATTAGTAGAATACAAAATGGCCGACATTGACCCGGATATGTCTTTTCTGGAAATGTTCGATATCCTCAACGGCCAGTTGACGCACAAAGGGGAACAGATAATTGCCTTCGATCACGACTGCCGCGAGGGCATCTGTGGCTCCTGCGCTATGTACGTTAATGGGCGGCCACACGGTCCCCAAACGGGAGCGGCTGTCTGTCAATTGTACATGCGAAGCTTCAATGATGGCGACACCATTGTGGTTGAACCCTGGCGGGCGCGGGGATTTCCTATTGTCAAGGACTTATCGACCGACCGATCGGCCTTTGACCGGATCGTGCAGGCCGGGGGCTATATCTCGGTCAATACGGGATCGGCACCTGAAGCCAATGAAATTCTGGTTTCCCGCGACATTCAGGAGACGACCATGGATGCAGCCGCATGTATTGCCTGTGGAGCCTGCGTAGCTTCCTGCAAGAATGCATCGGCTATGTTGTTTGTAGGCGCTCAGGTATCGCGTTTTGCGTTGCTTCCGCAGGGTCAGGCCGAACGTCGGCAGCGGGCTGAACGCATGGTTGCTCAAATGGATTCCGAAGGATTTGGCGCTTGTTCGTTTACAGGTGCCTGCGCTGTCGAGTGCCCCGCTTCGGTATCACTGGAAAATATAACCCGACTGAACCGGGAGTATCTGGGCGCGAAGATCAAGTAAAGGCTTGAGAATATCGGGGTGGAGCTCAGTGTTCCTGTGTTCTCCATAAAGCAGAAAAGACCAGCGCGAACGCTGGTCTTTTCTGCTTTATGGAGAAGTTCATTAACCCGATTATATGGACCGTTGTACCGGCTGATTGAATTGATAATGAAAGAGTTGAATGACTGTAAATGACTATCGGAACTGGTTTACTATTCTGTCAACCAGGCCGCATAGAAAAACAACACCAGTCGGACCAGTTTCACTACTTATCTTTGGGCATGCCCCCTTCTCCGCGCCTGCATGGCCAATTACTGGTTATTATCTTTGCTCAATTTGCCGGTACATCACTCTGGTTTGCCGGTAATGCCGTTTTACCTGAACTTCAACCCTGGCTGAAGACAACCGGACTTACTAGCTGGATTACCTCATCCGTTCAAATTGGCTTTATCACTGGCACGCTGGTTTATGCACTCCTGGCTATCCCGGACCGCCTTCGTTCTACCTCTGTTTTTCTAACGTCTGTGATTCTTGCCGCGCTAGTTAACTTAGTCTGGCTGTTTTTCCCGATAAAAGCGGAAACGATCCTGATTAGCCGATTCCTGACGGGTTTCTTTCTGGCGGGTGTTTATCCCGTTGGGATGAAGATTGCTGCCGAGCGATTTAAAGCCGGGTTGGGACAGGCGATGGGCTTTCTGGTTGGCGCATTGGTGCTTGGAACTGCCTTTCCTTATTTGCTACAGGAATTAGGCACGCATTTACCGTATCGTGCAGTAACGCTGTCGGTAAGTTTATTAGCCATAAGTGGTGGCATTTTGATGGGGTTAACAGTACCTGCCAGTCCCGTGCGTAGTGGTGGAATTTTTTTTCGATTTCAAACACTGCTCGTACTGGGACAACCTTCCTCCTTCCGACCAGCTATGCTGGGGTATTTTGGGCACATGTGGGAGCTATACACGCTGTGGGCTTATTTGCCAGCTCTAATTAGTTACTACCGACAGCAACATCCTGAAGTAGAGCTAACGAATTCGTTATGGGCATTTGGCGCTATAGCTGCGGGTGCTGTAGGATGCGGAGCTGGCGGGTTTCTGGCGTCACGCATTGGCAGTGCGCGGGTAGCCCGGTATTTATTACTTACGTCGGGCGTTTGCATTGTTCTGACGCCGTGGGCGTTGTCATTAACCCCCTCGGCGCTTGGCTTATTCTTGCTGGTATGGGGAGCGGCTGCGGCTGGTGACTCTCCTCAGTTTTCAACGCTGGTTGCCAGCCATACCACAGTCGAGAATCGAGGAAGCATTCTAACCCTTGTTACCTGTGTTGGCTTTCTGCTAACCGTGATCTCAATTCAACTCATGTCTTGGTTAGTGACCCATGCCGGTATGTCTGGCTGGCTGTTTTATATGTTGCTTCCGGGTCCGCTTCTGGGACTTTGGGCCATTCGAAAAATGGTCTAGCTAACCACTCAGATAGCAGACACAGGCTGTAGTTGATTCTTTTTGTGGTAGAACCTATACGAGCCAGCCCCAATCAGTAATAAAACTAACATCGGTATCCAGTCGGTGAGTGGTTTGCCGATACTATAAACGGAATAGGCAGCACCCAGCAAATCGAAAAACAGACCAGCATACGCCCATTCCTTAACGCGCGGAAAACCCGGAACGAGTAAGGCAATGACGCCCAGAAGCTTAGCAACGCCCAGAAATGGAACCAAATAAGCCGGATAGCCAATTTCTTTAAATCCCTGCACAGCCATTGGAGCCACCATAATATCGGGAATGGCTGAACCTAACATGGCAAAGGCAAAAAGACCCGTAAGTACCCAATAGACAATTTTTGTTTTTTTCATGGCCTTTGATGGTAGTTTGATCGCCAACTGTCGAGGTGCAATAACTCCTTAACATGCCTCGCTTTCCAACCGTGATCGTGCCCACAAAGACAGGTAGGTCAGGATCGGACGGCGTATGGCTTTACAAATTTACTACGGTCTGTAGACGTTGCAGGGGGCTGATACAGGCAATTAAAGGGGGAATTTGCGACATATTTCGCTATACGTCTGTCAATAACTAACCCCGTGCCGGATTCCATTGGATAGCCGAAGCCAATATGCCAAATCACGCTGATTTAGCACCATTAATCCTCCAGGCTGAGTTCGAACTCAGCCTGGAAAGTACAGTCAATACAAATACAGAATGAAGTAGCTTACTCAAGGCCTTATATTCTCCAGATTGATATGATCTACATAAGGCAACAATTGGCCCGAGCAACCCGTCCTGTCGGCAAAGCTATTTACCCGAAAGGGTTCCCAGTTGGCTCCTTTACGTCGTGAAGCCGGCCACCGGTAGTAAATTTCCAGAAAGATATTACCCCAATGATACAGTTTAACTAGTTGATTTTTGAATTGCCGTTCAGCAACAAAGCGGCCTTTGAGGGGAATAAGAACTACCTGTTCGGAGATGGTTAACCGATTGAACTGATCCACATTCATAGACAGTAGAATTTACTAGTGAAACACTAATCAAGCTATGGATAAAGAAATAGATTTGGGCAAAAGTGCTCTGGCACTTGCTGATAATTGTTTTTTCTACGTTTACACATTCGATGGAGTACCCGCAGAGTAAAGTCAAGAACTTAAGTAACAAAACTAAAACCGGCGAACTACTTCATGTATGCGAACTTATATATAACTCCAATTTACTATGTAATAATATAAGAAAACATATTATATACAACAAAAGCTTATTATATACTATGGATAAGTATTGAAGGATACGATGATTTACCAGTTGAATATACACATATTACAAACAAATACATCATATGTCATATATTTTACAAAAGACGCAGTATACCTGCAAGCAGTTGTTGCATTAACACTATACTTGTAAGCTTGACTTTATGACTACCAGGGCACGTATGTAATTAATACGTTAACGGTCTATAAGACCAATTTTGAGGGAATGTTGCCGGGCGTCGGCACTATGAGCAAAGTAACACGAAGCTACTCCCTTTGCCTCGATACGGGCCATCAACGCTATCGTTCGGCCTTTGTGCTTCGCATGAATCTGACGGATATAAACACAGCGTATTTGCTGCGTATAACGCTGAACAACAGACTCATAAATAATCGGATCCTGCTGCGAATCGTCGCCAAGTAATACAAACTGTTGGTCGGGATAGGTTTCCAGAATCTGCGCAATTCGATCAAACTTTGTATGGTGCTTTCCCTTCCCTGTTTTTAGTACCTGCGACAATCGTTTGAGCGGACTCAGGCGATAGACACCTTCGGGCAGACCATTTTTCTGTGAAAACTCCAGAATGTAGTCGTATAAATTCCATTCGCTGCTCGACACATAAAAAAACGGGTTCGACGCATGCAAACCATTATTCGCTCCGGCAAGCAGTTGATAATGAGCCACCACGCCTTCGAACGGCATTCGACTATGAGCATTTTCGGTCAATAGTACCAGCAACCGTTTCGCTATTGTGGCCGAATGCGAAACCAGGAAGGTATCATCAATGTCAGAAATGCACATGAATTGGGATGGATGCGGTAATAAAACCTGCCCCTCACCCTCGGCGAGTACGGTTTCGGGCGTCAACGTTTGGGAAATGAGTTGCGCCCGAACGGAATGCCAGCCAGGGGGCAGTGGCACTGGCAGTGGTATGTCGGCTTGAAAACACCCGTCGGCGTCCGATATAACCTGTACGGTCTGGTCTTCTACGTATAGCCGAACTAAGGTATTCGGATAAGGACGCACCAAAAACAACCGCAATACAGCCAAAAGATTAATGAAGTCAATGTCCCGGTATTTTTGGCGCGGCATTGCGCTTCGCCGGAAGACATGGCCGTAGACGGTGAGGTGTTTATCGTTCCCGAAACCTCTGTACACTTTAACGACCGGTTGGTCTGTGACCCGGAGCAATGTTAATAAATAGTGTTTTAATCTACCCTTTAGGCTTATTTTTTGTTTATACCCAAAAGGGAATTGCACAGTGTCCATAACGTTCAAGCAATAGCCGCCCTTTTATAACCTTAAATTAACCTAGAAGTTGACATTTTTATTTGCCATTAACCCGGTATCGGGAGGAACGGACAAAACAGTCTGGGAAGAGGGCATCACGGATTTCTTTGCCGACTTACCCCACACCTGCCACCAGTTTCATCTCGACGGGAAAACAGACGAGACTACCATTCGCCAGCAGATTGATCAGCATAAACCCGACTGTGTAGTAGCCGTTGGGGGAGACGGCACCCTAAAAATCGTAGCGACTGTTCTGCTGGGCAGCGATATACCGCTGGGCGTATTACCGGCAGGATCGGCCAATGGAATGGCCCGCGAATTAGGCATTCCACCCGATATCAAGGGCAGCCTCAGCCTGCTAATCGACGGTATGCCTAAGGCCACCGACATTATTACGGTCAACGAAAACGACATCTGCCTGCACTTGAGCGATATTGGTCTGAATGCCCAACTCGTTCGCTATTACGAAAAAAACAACCTGCGTGGTAAGCTGGGTTACCTCCGGGGGGTTATCAGAGTGCTACAAAAACGGCGATTGCTTCGGGTATCCATCACGGTTGGCGAGGAGTGTGTTCAGCGGGCGGCCTTTATGGTGGTGCTGGCCAACGCGCGGATGTATGGCACCGGAGCCGTTATCAACCCCGATGGTGATCCTTTCGACGGGCGCTTTGAGGTAGTTATTTTCCGCCAATTATCATTTTGGGAAATTATCAAACTTTTCTGGCGGTATCGACCCTTCGATCCTAAAAAAATAGAGATCTATCCAGCGACTTCGGTGGAGATCGAAACCCACAGACGGGCCTACTTTCAGGTCGATGGCGAATATAGGGGGCGTATTACTAATCTGAAAGCCGTTATCCGGCCTGGAGCATTGCAGGTAATTGTGCCCAAAGCGGAGGAACAACAGCCTGCCGATTAACCAACATAATTGCCCTAAAAAAAGATAAGGTTCCCCGATCGAAGCGGAGAACCTTATACTGACTATTCCTAAACCCTTAACCTTTTCTACATGAAAAACTAACTTTTACTCTTTTCTGTTCCAAATCCCCGAGAAATCAAGGGTTGGTTTATCTTACTGAATGTCAATGGCTTCAACAGCAGATTGATTGGCATTCCAAAGGAAATTAATCATGCGTGTTGTGTGATCGGCCTGGTGCATCCACAGACTGGCGTTCGCATCTTTTTGCTTGGCCAGTGTATTCGTTACTTGAGCGGCTGCTTCGTTGAACTTAGCGCGGTCGGCAGGACTGATGTTCAGAACGGCCGCTGGGCTTTGGTTGTACAAAGTGACAACGCTCATAAAGTTTGTCCAATTGGTAGTTTGCGCAAACTTGCCAACGTTTTGTCCAATGTATGCAGCAAACTGCACTTGTGAACCATTGACAAGCATAGCACTTGCCGGCTTGGTGGCTGCCGGGCTATCATCAGTGTTGGTGGTGGTAGCCGCGTTTGCCTGAGTAATCACTAATCCTAATCCAAGAACTACTGATGCAAAGATAACACGCGATTTCATTGTTTTGTTCTATTTTGTTTTCGATTAGATAACGCACAAAGGTCTATAGAAAGTTTGAAAGTGCAAACGCCCGTTATGTCCTCTACAAAATTTTCTTCCGAACTTTATGCCGCATTATTGACTTTAATCGTCAACTGCTAAAACAAAATCAAAACAAACCAAATAAAATTTTAATATTAAGATAAAAGAGTATGAGTTTATACTATTTAAGAAAAATGCAATTTTCTTTAAATAGTTATATCATTGGTTGTAATTATTCATGGCCATTTGTATTCCCATAGTACAAAAAGCGAGTGCAGCACTCCCAGCGCGGTCCAAATAATCGGGTAATTGGATCAATTCATCTTCCGGAAACGCTCCTAACACAAAATCAACCTGCCGTCCTTTCGAGAAATTATTGCCAATTCCTACCCGAAGTCGGGCGTATTCCTGCGTACCCAGTAACTCGTCAATGTTCCGCAGGCCATTGTGTCCGCCCGGCGATCCTTTAGGCTTTAGCCGCAGTTTGCCAAACGGCAAATCTTTATCGTCCGTGATAATCAGCACATTCTCAACCGGAATATTCTCCTGCTTCATATAATACAGCACGGCCTTTCCGCTGAGGTTCATAAACGTGGTGGGTTTGACGAAAAATAATTGCTTGCCTTTGTGTTGCCACTTGGCCGTGTAAGCCAGCCGGGTCATCGTGAAGCTAAAATCGTGCTGTGCCGCCAGCCGGTCGAGCACCATAAAACCAGCGTTGTGCCGGGTAAGGGCGTATTCAGGGCCAATGTTGCCCAGACCAACAATCAGAAATTTCATAAACAATCAGTATAAAAGGGCTACCGACTGGCGATATGTCATGGGGGTTCCATCCGGAAACTGGCAATCGAGCCGGTACGCATACATACCGGCCGGCACTGCCTGCCCATTTAGTTGACCATCCCAGAGCGGCTCTCCACTGGAGATTGCAAAATTAGCACGATTATACAGGACTGTACCCCAACGGTCATAAACAATGAAGGTGGTGACGGTAATGGATGGAAACGAAAAATAAACGGTCAGGGCATCGTTCATTGAGTCATGATTGGGCGAAAAAGCCGTTGGCAGGTGAAGGACACTGGCACAATCGAGCACAATCTGGATAGATCGGCTAATCACACAACTGTTGTCGTCCCTTACAATAAGCGAATACGTGCCTGCTTTTAGTCCGTTAAAATCGCTGTTTTTCTGGAATGGTTGCCCATCAAGGGAAAACATCAGGTTTGCGGTTGATGCACCCGGCGCTATCCGGATAGCGCCATTCTGCTCTCCACAGGTTGAAGCGGTCGTTTGAATAGCACCGGGTTGGGGGCCTGTGCTGGCGGCTACGGTTACAGACTGGCTCACGGTGCAGCCCACACTGTCTTTAGCCAACAGGGAATAAGTACCTGCTGGCAGATTTGTGAATAGCGCAGTAGCCTGAAATGGACGATTGTCTATACTATATAGTACAGGCTTTCGGCCGCCCGACGTTGTTATGGACACTTGCCCATTGGCCTGCCCACAGGTGGTAGGCACACTAATCAGGCTGTTTACGTCTAATGTATTGCCTATTGGTAGGGTGACGGCCTTATCCACTTCACACCCATTCGCATCGCGCACTCGCACTGTATAGCCTCCCCCGGCTAGTTTGGAAAAAACCGGGCTGGACTGAAAAGTACCGCCGTTATCGATCGAATATGTTAACGGACCGCTGCCACCCACGGCCACAACGCTTACTTCACCCGTGGCGCTGGCGCAGCCCGGTGGTGTTGTTTGGACACCACGAATGGTGGGGGCTGCATCAGCCGTAGCCGTAATGATCGCCGTGTGAGCCGCCTGGCAACCGGCGGTATCTTTGGCAACAACGGTATATGAGCCGGGCGAAAGGCTTGTAAACGAAGCACTCGATTGAAAAGCTCCCGCATTCACGCTGTACTGCCAGTTGATAGCATTGGAAGCAATTACCTGAATGGCCCCGTTGTTTTTGTTGCAACCGGCATTGGTGATCGCAAATTTAAAAATGGGCTCCGTAATGGTAACCGTGATCGGCACTGCCGGGCTTTCAGCTTGATTCAGCGTTTGCGTGATGTATAATGTTGTCGTCTCGTTGAGTCTCGGGGTGTATGTATTGCCCGTTGCCAGCAGGTTGGTTTTGGCCTCAGATGAATACCAGCGAATATTTTTGCCCGTGACGGTCAAACGGGCGGGCGTGTTTCTGCAAAAAGTTGTACCACTTTTCAGCGCAATTCGGTACAACTCGACGTTACCATTCGCAGCCGTTGAACAATAGTTACCATTGACAATGTTTTCAAACGTACCAATAAGGCTTTCGTCTACCGGATTATAGGTCATTGTTCCGCGCCAGTAACAATTGCCGTTCAAACTGCCATCCTGATTCGACTCAGTAAACGCCACCGTCGATCCGTTTAGCTGACCCGACAAAATGGCCGTGGCCTGCCGGCTAAATGGCCCGGCGGAACTGGCTGTTTGCGTATTGCCCGTTAGCCGGTTACCCGTTTGCGTAAGCATCATGGTGTAATCGTAAAGAAGCTTACCCGTGGTCGATGAGTAGGTAGCGCCCAGCCAAAGACCCGCTACGTTCTGCGCGCTGCTAAGCGAGTAGCTAAAAAAAAGAAGGCAAAGTAAACCAGTACAATTTCGAATCCCCATACTTGATGGATTTCATATGCTTCGATCAAAGCTACGAAGAAACTTCTGAGGTCTATGCGCCTGCATTTGCATGATTTTGGGAGTTTTAAACCGCACCTGACCGACTTACGACTATTTTTACCCCATGAATCAACAGCGCCTAATTTTATCCAGTCCGTTGCTGGAAATTGTTGTGAGCAGACTCGCCCAACAACTCATCGAAAATTATCAGAATTTCGACGACACCGTCATTCTGGGGTTGCAGCCGCGAGGAATCTATTTTGCCGAACGCGTTGCCCGTGAACTGAACCGCGCGCTGGGACATGAGGTGCCCCTTGGCTACCTGGACGCGACCTTCTATCGGGACGATTTCCGCCGGCGCGATACGCCCCTGCGACCCAATACAACGCATGTTCCGTTCATCATTGAAAACAAGCGCGTCATTCTTGTAGATGATGTGCTGGCTACGGGTCGAATGGTGCGGGCAGCCCTCGATGCCATGACCGCGTTCGGACGTCCCAGAAAAGTGGAGTTGCTCGTACTGATCGACCGACGTTATAACCGCGACCTACCCATCAAACCAGATTATACCGGCAAACGTGTTAATACGCTGGAGTCGCAACAAGTACTGGTGGAGTGGACCGAACAGGGAGCCGAAGCGGATCGTATCTGGTTAGTTGGTTAGTACTAACCACTGGCTTACAACGAACAACACTAGTAAAAACTACTTATTTGCTTCAAAAAACAAAGAAACGGTTATCTCGACACCATTCATAGAGTAGTTTTAACAGTTCATCGTTTTTTAATGTCGATTCATCTTATGTAACCGCTGATAACTACCCCTATTTGGTTATCTTCGCCATGCGAATCAGAACGACAAGACGACAGAACGCTTGAAGACACCGTTACTTTCTTTATTAATCTTACTGTGGTTAGTACTTAGTGTAGCGGTAACTGCTACCCAGGCGCAAACCGTGTATACGGTCACCGGGCTGGTTACGGATGCACACACAGGTGACCCTATCCCATTTGCCAGTGTATCGCTGGTAGGTCGACGCAGCGGGGCGCTAACGGACGAAAAAGGCCGTTATACGCTCGTAGCCAAAATCCTGACAGATTCGATAGCCGTGAGCTCGATGGGCTATAAAGTGAGCCGTCGGGCGATTGATCCCGAGCGCACTAGCCAGGCCGTTGACATCAAGCTCGAATCTGGTGGCAACTCCTTACAGGAAGTAACCGTTAAAGCCGGTGAAAATCCAGCCTGGCGCGTGCTACGACAGCTGCGCAAAAATCGCTCGATCAACGACCGGAAACGGCTCTCCGCCTACGAATACGACAGCTACGTAAAAACGGAAATCGCGCTCAGCCACGTTTCGGATCGCATGCGCAAGAATCCGCTTATCAAGCGGATTAACGAGGCCATGAGTAAACATGACTCAATCATTGACAAAGATGGCCATCGGGTCTTGCCCTTATTAGCCTCCGAGTCCGTGTCGCGCTATTATTTTAAAGCTAACCCCCAACACAAACGGGAAGACATCCTGAAAACCCGCATTAAAGGTGTTGCCGTCGATGATGCCGGTTTAAGCTCACAGTTGTTGGGCGGAACCAATCTTGTCAATCAGAATTTTTACGACAACTACATTCCAATTTTAGGAAAAGATTTTGCCTCGCCCATCGGCGACAACTGGAAAAACTGGTATGAGTTTTTTCTGGCCGATACAACCCAGATAGGCGACCACATTTGTTACGAAATTCAGTTCGATCCCAAGCGTCCCGAAGACCTGGCCTTTGTTGGAAAAGCCTGGATTGATACCACTTCCTTTGCCCTGTGTCAGATTGAAACCCGTATTGGTTCGGGCGCCAACCTGAATTACGTGCGGGAGATCACCATCGAGCAGGAACTCGAAACAACGACTGATTCGGCAGGTTCTTCGACTACGGCGGGCTGGTTGCCCGTCAGCATTCGTCTAAAAGCCGATCTGACCGGCGTTGGCAAACAGTCACTGGGGCTGCGGGCCCACGTTACCCTGCGGAACAGTAATATTATCGTGAATCATCCGCACCCGGCGGCCTTCTACGAACAACCGATTGAGCCAAGCGATACCGTTTCAACCACAAATGAGGCTTACTGGCATACCGTCCAGCGTACATTGGCGGGAACCGATTCATTAAATAAAGAGGACCAGAAAACCCGTCAGGTTATCGAAAAACTACGGGCTGTTCCAGCCGTAAAAATGGCCGAAGCGGTGGGGCAGGTGGCCGTAACGGGTTTTTATAAAGTGGGCGGGTTCGACATTGGCCCCTACCCTTATTTATTTGCCGTGAACAGTGTAGAAGGCCTGCGAACCCGCGTTGGGTTTCGGACCAATGAGCAATTCAGCCGCAATTGGGTGCTTCGGGGTTATCTGGCTTATGGCACGCTGGATAAACAATTTAAGTATGGGGGCGAAATAAATTACCTGTTCTCCCGCCAGCACTGGACCATTCTGGGCGTGCGGGTAGCCAATGATCTTGAACGGCTCGGCCTGACTCCCGAGTTGATTGGTGGCAACCGAATCTTCTACGCTCTGAGCCGCTTTGGTCGTTTCCGGGGTGGATACCAAAGCTACCAGAAAGAAGTTTTCTTTAAAACGGAGCCCGTTAGAGGCATACTTCTGACGGCCACCCTGGGCAGCCGCACCTTTGACCCGCTCTTTCCCTTTCATTACCGAACTGAACCCGAATTGGGCGATCAGTCGGCGCTACGATCCGATATTTTTGATGCTTACTGGTCGGTTGAGGCTCGGCTGGCCCGCAAGGAAAAATACCTGATGGATGGCAACGACCGAATCACGCTGGGCACCAAACGAGCGCCCGTCCTGACCATCCGGTATACGCACGGCGCCAAATCGTTGGGTGGCGAATATAATTACGACCGTCTGACGCTACGCGCCCAGCAATCCTTGCGGCTTGGTGCACTTGGCCGGATGACCTACCTCCTTTCGGCCGGATACACGCCTTCTACGCTGCCCGCGCCCCTGCTGTTCCCACATATTGGCAACCCAACTCCGCTACTGACAACCAACACATTCAACCGAATGCAGTTCTACGAATTTGTCAGCGATCGTTTTGTAGCTGTTCATATTCAACACCGGTTTGAAGGGCTGCTATTTAATCGGATTCCGGGCATTCGAAAACTGAACTGGCGTCTGGTCGCTAACATCGACGCCCTATGGGGATCGCAAACCAAAGCCAACCAGGATGTGGAGTCTTTTAAACCGCTACCCGGTGGAACGAGACCCGTTTATTTTGGTACACTCGACGGCCACAAGCCGTACATGGAAGTCGGTTACGGCATCGATAATATCTTCAAGATCATTCGCCTTCAGGCCATTCACCGGTTAAATTATCTGGAGGACGGCCCAAATGGTATTCCGCTCAACTCATTTGCCCTGAAAGCATCGGCCTCGTTTAGTTTTTAAGTTCATTCCGCAATCATTTAGCAGCGTATAGGGTTACTGTAAAACCTACGTTTACAGTAACCCTATACGCTGCCCATGTCTCTTGTTGCCCCGGTTATCGTTCATAAAATCTCTGGAGAAGGTCTCATCGAGTCGCCCGACTTGTTGGCGGTCGAAGAGCCTCTGGAAATCAGGCTGGGTTTTGGGCCGGTAGCGGACCGGCAGCAGCGCCCCGTCTCGGTGACCATGCGCACGCCCGGCCACGATGAAGAACTGGCCATGGGTTTTTTGTTTACAGAAGGGATTATTCAAAAGCCTACTGACATCGTTTCGTGCCGACACTGTGTGCAGGACGCCCACAAAGAAGGCAATGTATTACGTGTTGAATTACATCCCGACGTGGTGATAGACTGGTCACGACTGGAGCGAAATACATTTACATCATCGAGTTGTGGCCTCTGCGGAAAAGCCACCATCGACGCCGTGATGGCGCTCACCCCTGGCCCGATTGCTGGCAATTTCTCGGTCGATCCAGCTATTCTACACGCCCTGCCCGAGCGGGTTCGCCAGACACAACGGGCGTTTGCCTATACGGGCGGTATCCACGCGGCTGCCTTGTTCGATGCCAGCGGAACGTTGCTTATCGTTCGGGAAGACATCGGGCGTCATAACGCGCTGGATAAACTTATTGGCGCGGCTTTCTGGCAAAACTGGCTCCCAATGAGCGAATTTGGTATTTTCCTGAGCGGTCGCATCGGCGTTGAACTCGTTCAGAAAAGCTGGCGGGCGGGTGTGCCCATGCTGGCGGCTGTCGGTGCCCCATCGAGTTTGGCAGTCCAGATGGCGAAGGAAGCGCACATGACCTTAGCTGGCTTCGTCCGCGATAGTCGGTTTAACCTCTACTGCGAACCCGTACGGATTCTGAGCCAGATTTCTCACGAGTAAGCTCATTCATAATGGCGACTCACCGTCGGCGTTGCTCCATCGGTTCATGTCTACGTACGGCCAACAGCTTCGCTAACGACAATTTACCTATTTTTATTCCTCGACAATTCGATTGCAATCATGAAACCATTTGTGCACCTACTGTTCTTTTTCGCGGCCCTGGGCGTGTACGCTGTCAAGGCTCAATCCATGCAACGCACTGCCAGCGATAAAGCTACCTTTTCCAACCCTTTACCTGTTCAGTTCGGCGACCCATACGTTTTGTTTACCAAAGGCAAGTACTACATGTATGGCACTGGGGGCGCCGACAAGGGATTTGCCGCGTATTCGTCCACAGACATGGTCAACTGGAAAAAAGAGGGCCAGGTGTTTTTTCATGACAACAAAAATGGCTGGAGCGACCCCAACACCAGCTGGGATGGAGCCTATTGGGCACCCGAAGTATACGAAGTGCGGGGCAAATATTACCTGTTCTATAGTGCCCAGTGGAAAGTAAACCCGACGCACGAAAAGGAAAATTTCCGCATTGGCGTGGCCGTTGCCGACAAACCAACCGGTCCCTTCGTTGACCTGACCAACCAGCCTGTCTTTGACCCTGGCTACCCGATCATTGATGCCAATGTGTTTTTTGATACCAATGGCAAAGCTTATTTATACTATTCGCGTTGCTGCTACAAACATCCCGTTAAAAGCGACGTATCCGATCTGGCGCTCAAAAACGGTTGGTACAAGGAAATTGAAGAAAGCTGGGTGTATGGCGTCGAGCTTAAAGCTGATTTTTCCGGTGTCATCGGCCAACCCGTTTTACTGTTGCGGCCACCGGTCAAGCTCAGTGACAAACAGGCCCAATGGGAAAGCCAATCCGTGATGGCCCGTGAAGCAAACCGCCGTTGGACAGAGGGTTCCGTTACCTTCAGGAAAGACAATGTGTATTACATCATGTACTCAGCCAATAATTTTGGGGGTCGTCATTATGCCATTGGTTACGCTACTTCTTCCTCTCCTCTGGGTCCATTTAAAAAGTCGGCCGACAATCCGATTCTGGAGAAGAACGTCGATAAAGGAGGTATCGTAACAGGAACCGGACACAACAGCATCGCTTACTCACCGGATGGCAAAGAGATGTTCTGCGTTTACCACGGCCGGACGGCCAAAACGGGCGATGAGCGGGTCGTATTTATTGACCGTATGCAAGTGAAAGACGGCAAAATAACCATTTCTGGTCCAACGACTACGCCACAAAAACTCCCTTCGGGCATACCAACGTCAGGCAGTGAATAAGCCCGAACAGGCAAGGTAATGTTCCTGAAAGGACCATTACCTTTCTTTGTGCGGCAGTCAGGTCGATTGTTATCCTTCCTTTTGTCTTCCCAAGGCCTTTCATTGGCGACAACGGTTAACTTACTTAACCAGTGCCATGAAATGCCTGATTCAAGACTCTATGAAGAACAATCGCCTTGTCATTATCTCGTATCGTTTGCCCTTTTCAATAAAAACCAAGAATAGAACAACAACGGTTACGTCGTCGTCGGGAGGCCTGGTAACGGCCATTAAATCGCTGGAGTTAGGCACGGCTTCGCAAAAACCGCTCTGGATTGGCTGCGCTGATTTTACCCAACGGACATGGGATAATCACAAACACGAGGTCAATGACGATTTCGAATATGTGCCGGTATTTCTGGACAAAGCCACGAATAAAGGCTTTTACAACGGCTTCTCGAACTCGGTGCTCTGGCCGCTTTTCCACTACTTCCCGTCGTACGTGGATTACCACGATGAAGCCTTCAAAGCGTATCAGGCGGCCAATCAAACCGTTTGCGAGAAAGTCGTCGAGCTGCTGCAGCCCAACGACATGGTCTGGGTACACGATTACCATTTTTTAGCACTGCCCCAACTGATTCGCGAACAGGCCCCCGAGGCAACCATTGGTTTTTTCCTGCATATTCCGTTTCCATCCAACGAGTTGCTACGGCTGTTGACCAGGCAATGCCGAACGTATTTATTGAAGGGTCTTCTGGGCGCTGACCTGATCGGTTTCCATACCAACGATTACCTGGTTCATTTTCTGGAGTCGATACAGCTCAACCTCGGCCTGTCGCACAGCCTGGCAAAAATCCCGTATCAGGACCGGTTTGTGCAGGGGCAGGCCTTTCCCATTGGTATCAATTACGACCTTTACCACAATGCTTTCGACCAGCCTGATGTAGCAACCGAACGCGATGAACTGAAAGCCACCTATGCGGGCAAGATTATTTTTTCGGTCGATAGGCTGGATTATACCAAAGGTGTTATGCAACGCCTGGATGCCCTGGAAGCTTTTCTGGAAGCGCATCCCGACTGGAAAGGAAACCTGGTGTTTATTCTGGTCGTGATTCCGTCACGGGATGAGATTCAGACCTACGGCGAGCGGAAACAGATGATCGAACAGGCCGTCGGGCGCATCAACGGAAAGTTTGCCACCCTGACCTGGGTACCTATCGTGTACCGGTATGCGTCGCTCCGTTTTTCGCAATTGCTCGCGCTCTATACCGCCTGCGACGTGGCCATGATCACGCCCTTGCGGGACGGCATGAACCTGGTGGCAAAAGAGTTTATTGCATCGCGTCAGGATGAGCAGGGCGTGCTGTTGCTTAGCGAACTGACAGGCGCAGCCAATGAACTGGGAGAATCTCTGCTGGTGAATCCGCTGGATGAATACGAAGTGGCAGAACAGATGCTGGTGGCGCTGACCATGCCGCCCGACGAACAACAGCGCCGGATGCGGGTCATGCAGCAACGCGTTCGGGAATACGATGTTAAGCAGTGGGCCAATGACTTTTTCGATCGGTTGCTCGCCACCCGGCAAGGCAAGCGGTTGGGTCATAGCCGGAGCCTGCGGGGCGCTGGAAAACACAAACTGCTGGAGGTCTATGAAAAAGCCCAGTCACGGCTACTCCTGCTGGATTATGACGGTACACTCGCCGACTTCACCAATACGCCCGAACAGGCAGCGCCCTCGGCAGCCCTTCTCGACCTGCTAAGCGAGTTAGCAGCCCTTCCCAACAACAAGGTCGTGGTGATCAGCGGACGCGATCATGACACCCTCGACCGCTGGCTGGATGGCCTGCCTATTGATATTGTGGCCGAACACGGCACCTACCTCCGGCAGGAAGGTGTCTGGCGAAGCTCGGTACTGGACGATGATACCTGGAAAGAGACGGTACGGCCCTTTATGGCTGATTTCTGTAGCCGCTGTGCTGGTTCATTCGTCGAAGAAAAGAGCCACTCGCTGGTCTGGCATTACCGAAATGTTGGCGAAGAAATTGCGTTCGACCGGTCACGGGAAATGATCACTACGCTCGAAGTACTTCTGCCCTATCAACTCCGCGTCCTCGATGGCAATAAAGTTGTCGAAGTTAAAAATGCGGATACGGACAAAGGCCGCATGGCCAGGCAGTTGGCCCTGGCTTACCCCTATGAATTTGTCCTGGCTATTGGCGACGACCGTACCGACGAAGACATGTTCTCGGCGCTGGCAGGTCCCGAACACCACACCATCAAGGTGGGCCAGGGCGCAACCGCGGCCCGATACCGACTCGAATCCGTGCCACAGGTGCTGGCGTTGTTGCGGGAGTTTGTCAACCCTCACCAGCCTCTAAAGGCGGCTGAACTGCCGTAGTTTCCCTTCGTCATTCGTGTAAGGAATAGCAACCCTTTATGAAAACGCAACTTCAATCCGTCCTTTACCCAATTATATTTATTGCCGATGACCAGCTCGACGACCAATACCTGTATCGGCAGGCATTCGGTGAGGCCTGCCCAACGGCGGTTCTCTATTTCTTTACGCAAAAAGCGCAGTTACTGGACGCCCTGCGTGGGGGCGTTTACCCGGAGCCATCATTGCTGATTATGGATTGGCATATGGCCCTCCGAAAAGGCTACGCTGCCTTGACCATATTGGCTCAGACACCCGTCTGGCAGACCATTCCGGTGGTCATTATGGCCACAAAACAAAGGCCCGTCGATGAAACCAAGTGCCAGCAATTAGGCTATGAACTGGTTCTTTCCAAGGAAACACAATACGACAGACTGGTCAAGCAACTGTCAGGTCTGATGCACGCCCTTGTCTAATGGGTACAACAGTATCCATGCGGTTAATTCGTAAAAGCCAGCGTTCATCCGGGACCAAATCCTAATTTTTGCGATTACCGCCTTTGCCCTTAATCCGGGAATCGGTTATCGACTGATAACGTAAAGGCAGAAAGAACATGAATCGATATAGTAAACTCTACTTTCCGGACGATGCTCATGGTATACATGGCGCAGGAACTGGCAGTGCGATCAACGCAACGGGCACCAAACAAGTGAACAATGACCCGGATGCCGTTGACGATGGTAACGAGACCGGCAATGGAGATGATTGGAAAGAAGGAGACGACTGGGACAACTTCGGCGATGAAGAAGTGAGCGATAACATTAGCGAGACCGGAAATGCGTGATGAGCGCATGCCGTTCTCTGCTTCATACGACGCATTGGGTACGTAAGCGTTTTATCTACCCGCTTCCGCTTTTTTAATCGGGATTAGCAGCAACAGGCCTATGACAACAAGAAAAAAGGAAGTAAGTATCGTCCTGGAGTCCGTTCGTCAGCAGGGTGTCGTGAATGGTGTAGAAGACCTGGTTTTACAAACCAACGTCGGTAACATAAAAGCCCGTTATCACGAGGCTAAAGGAGCCAAAGCCGCGGTGGTTTGGGTAGGCGGGGCCAGCGGTGGATTAGATGGACCGGCTGGCGGCTTATACCCACGACTGGCCGCCCAACTGACCGAGTACCCCATTGCGTCGCTGCGGCTTCATTATCGATTTCCGAGTAATCTGGAAAACTGCGTGATGGATACACTGGTTGGGCTTACCTACCTGCGGCTCCAGCGGGGCCACGAACGGGTGGCGCTGGTTGGCCACTCGTTTGGCGGGGCAGTAGTCATTAATGCCGGTGTGCTGACGACAAACGTAGTGGCTGTGGCTGCCCTCAGCAGCCAGACGTATGGTACGGGTCTGGTTGACGAATTGAGCCCCCGGCCGTTGCTGTTGATGCACGGCACCGCCGACGAAATTCTGCCCGACCGCTGTTCGCAGCAGATTTACGAACGAGCCAACGAACCCAAAGAAATTCGTCTTTACGAAGGCTGCCGTCACGGGCTTGATGAATGTCGCCAGCAAATAGATAATGACCTACTGAACTGGTTATCGGATAAATTACAGTAATTCATTTCATCCCTTGGTTTATGCACCAAATGGATGCATCTGTCCTACAACCCGACGCTTCGTTCAGAAAGACCCTATCTGTAATAGCTCCGCACACATCATAGGCCAGGTATTCGAGGTCTATTTTCATCATAGCTAATTTGGGGTGCTTAATTGATCAGTAGTTCGGCCCATTCAAGCATCGTATGTCGATAATGGACATGATTATCCTGTGATAGCCCTATCGTGTGTTACCAACTATGCCGACCCTAAGAGTGGGCTACCGGCTCTGTCATGAAGGAAGAAATGGTCTGTAAAAACCGGAGCAGATACAAACGACGGAATGAGTCGATGGAACCGTTTCCTCACTCATCACTTTTTGCCAAAGCCTTTTTACCGTCTCGACCGGTTGAGGGAAATGAGTGTCTGAACACATGCACTTATAAACTAATTCAACGTATGAAAACAGTAATCATGACGGTTGCCCTGCTGACAGCAGTAGCCGTGGGTGCACAAGCTCAGTCGTCCACAAACACAAAAGGTGGAAGTTCATCATCACAAGGCAGTACCGGATCGGGTACCCAGTCGGGATCAGGAAGTGGCTCCGGTAGCCGGTCAGGCACCTCAGGGCGCAGTGGCTCAACGGTTGGTTCAGGATCGGGCAGTTCATCGAGCGGCTCAGGAAGCGTTGGCAGCCAGTCGAGCGGAAGCACATCGGGCCAGGGTACGATGGGTAGCAAGTCGGGTGGCAAGCATAAAAATAGCAAAGCCAGTGGAGGCACCACGGGCAGCGGTTCAGGAAGTGGTGGATCGGGCGGCAGTGGCACATCCGGCTCATCGGGTAGCGGAGGAGGCCGTCCTTAAGTCGTACATGCTTCTTTTATCAGGTTTCTACGCTAACGAATGGGCTACCCAAGACTCACTCGTTAGCGTACGTTATTTATCAGAGCTTACTTCCTGAGCTATATCCTTCCCTTCATGGGCGGGCAAGAGTCTAACCATCGTGATGAGCGGTTCGTGTCCTCACGAACCGAGGATATGGATCTCCCTGGAGTGTACTCAATCCGTGGGGACACAGCCTGCTTACCCGGATGGCTTTAGCGAGAACGGCCTGTGAGGACATGGACCAGGAGCAGTCCTCGAAGAAAATCTGATTACACCCTATATTTAACAGTTAGCTTTATGCGGGAGGAGCGGGTTACAACCTGGAGCCAGTTGATGGATTGTCTGTACCAAGACGCCTGGTCGCCAACCATCCAGCGTTTCCGGCCACCTTTTGCCTTTCGGGGAATGGCCGATGCAGATTTTACACTCAATACATCGTTGATGCGGTTAGGAGAAGGTTATGCGCATAGCGAGCGGCATTTGCTACGGAATTTCAAGAAATACGCACTCCGTAACATCGCGGAGCATAACTCGTTCTGGTACTGGCTTTCGGTAGCGCAACACCACGGGTTACCTACCCGCCTGCTGGACTGGACATTTTCACCCTATGTTGCCCTGCATTTTGTGACTGCTTCTCTGGAGTTATACGACCGGGACGGGGTCATCTGGTGCCTCGACTACAAGAAAGTACACCAGCAATTGCCTGATTCGCTGCGCCAGCTACTTAATGAGGAGGGTGCCGATATTTTTACGGTCGATATGTTGAGTCACCTTCAGTCACTGGATGCGTTTGACAGGCTGGCCGACGACCATTTTGTGCTGCTTTTTGAGCCGCCCTCCATTGATGAACGCATTGTCAATCAGTATGCTTTGTTTTCGGTCGTATCCAGCCCTTGTGTGTCGCTGAGTGAGTGGCTCGAAGAACGGCCGGACATGTACCGTAAGCTCATCATCGACCGTTCCCTCAAATGGGAAATACGGGATAAACTGGATCAGGCCAATGTGAATGAACGAGTGCTTTTTCCTGGTTTAGACGGCCTGAGCCGGTGGTTACGCCGGCAGTACGTGCAGCCCACGGCCCACCCGGTGGCCAACCGCTATAAAGAGTTTCCGGACGAACTACTCTCGTTCCGCCAGAACGACTAAATCTAAAACCCCCTTTTACCTGACCAATTTGGAAGGATATCGTAAACAGGAAGTAGATCAGCAATGGAAGATATTACAATTGTTATTGTTACGCGAAACCGAATCGACACTTTGTTGTGGACACTGGATAAACTAACCAATCTCCCGCAAAAGCCACCCATTATTGTTGTCGACAACGCTTCTACCGATGGCACTCCCGATCGGGTGAAAGCCGTTTACCCACAGGTAACGGTGCTGGCACTCGATCAGAATAAGTGGTGTGCAGCTCGTAATGACGGCGTTGAGCTGGCCAAAACTTCGCTGGTTTCATTCTGCGACGATGACTCGTTCTGGGAGCCGGACGCCCTGACAAAAGCCGCTACTTATTTTCGCAAATACCCGCATCTGGGCGTGCTGGCAAGTAAAATATTGATTGGGGAGTCGCAGGAAGTAGATGGTGTTTGCGACGCGATGAAGAATAGCCCCTTAACCGATCCCCGTCCGCTACCTGGCCCAGCCGTACTGGGGTTTGTGTGCTGCGCTGTTGTTGTTCGGCGGGAAGCCTACCTGAGCGTTGGCGGATTCGACAGCCGGTTTGCTATCGCGGGCGAAGAACGGATGTTTTCGGTCGACATGCGCACTAAAGGCTGGAGTTTAGCCTATGCTGATGATATGGTGGCTCATCATTACCCTTCTCCGCTGCGAAACATCGCCCAACGGACACGACATATTACACGCGATACGCTCTGGTATTACTGGCTGCGTCGACCGGCGTACTATGCCTTTCGACATACAACGCTTATTTTCAAGCAGATGGCTGCGGATATCAATGTTCGCAAAGGTTTCTGGGATGCCTTAAAGTCGGCCCCTTCCATCCTGGTTGACCGGGAGGTTGTTCCGCAGCCCATCGAAGAGCAAATCCTGAAGATTGAAAGTTTTTATTAGCCAACTCAGACAAGTGATTTTTTGCCATCCCGACTAAAGAGGGATATTGAGGTGTCCTTTTTTGAGCGACAGGACACGTCAGGAGCCCTCCTTCGTCGGGGTACTATTTTTCACAATATGCTTTCAATGAGCCGATTAGACCTTCAATTGCCCACCCTTCACGTTATCTATTGGTTTCCCAAAACGGCCCGAGACCAAATCCTTACTTTTTGCAGAAGTTCCGTACGCTCATTGGTCGATCGAGTTATACCGCTAACAAAACCAACAGAGAATTTATGAAGACGATGCAGGAATTTATGGAGCACACGATCCAGGATCTGTACTCCGCAGAAATGCAGGCGCTCGAAACCATGCCTCAACTGATGGAGCGTGCCCAGAACGATCAATTGCGCCAGGCGTTCCAAACGCACCAGCGTGAAACCGAGCAGCAGGTGAAGCGGCTCGAACAAATTGCGCAGCAAATGGGTATCGATCCCGATGGCGAAACGTGTATGGCCATGCAGGGCCTGATCGATGAAGCCCAGGACCTGTTGAGCCAACTTGAAGACGACCAACTGGCTGACGCAGCCATCATCGGAGCCGCTCAGAAAATGGAGCACTACGAAATTGCCGCTTATGGTACTGCCCGGACGCTGGCCCAACAGGCTGGTCAAACCGAGATAGCCGATCTACTGGCACAAACTCTACAGGAAGAAAAGTCGACAGACGAGAAACTGACAACCATTGCGACCCGTACTGTAAATCAGCAGGCTGCCCAGTCATAAATATGCGTGTCATGCGGGCAGGTAATGAATGACTGTCATGCACCATCTGCCCGCATAAACTCAATCACCGGCTATGCGCTGACCTTAGCTGGGTGCTCCGCTGACCGGTCGTTTACGGCCAGCCATTTCCTGGCCGACCCAACCCTTGATTTATGGAAAGTAAAGCAAAACTGGCGCGTCACCCGGCGCACCCTATTCTTATCGTATTCCCGCTTGGCCTGCTGGCCACATCGGTAATTTTCAACGTCGTCTATCTGTTAAACGACAACCCGGCCATGTCGGTTGTTTCTTACTGGATGACCGTTGCGGGCCTCATCGGTGGCCTTGCTGCCGCGGTGCCAGGCCTGATCGACTGGATGGCCATACCCGCCGGAACCCGTGCCCGACAAGTGGGCGCCTTTCATGGAATCGGCAATGTGATTGTGCTGCTACTCTTCGGGCTAAGCTGGTTTGTCCGGCGCGATGAACCCGCCTACGCACCGTCGATGGTGGCTCTCACCGCTTCTTTTCTTGGCTTCGCGGTCTCCGGGGTTACCGGCTGGCTGGGGGGCGAATTAATCGACCGGCTGGGTGTCGGCGTCGATGACGGGGCCCACCTGAATTCACCCAATTCATTATCAGGACGTCCGGCATCAGACAGCAACATTCGCTAGGTTGATCGCCCGATTGCCTTTGCTTCTAAAACGACCAACAACTATGGAAAACAAGAAAAAACCCCTGTCCAGTGTACTCGGCATTGGCGAACTTGAACCAGACAACACCGGCTCGAGCCAGGTAAATGTTGGCGCAGGCGAACGGATCCTGTCGGTGGCGGGTGGGGTCCTGTTACTCTCATCCGGCCTCCGCCGTCAATCGTTGGGAGGATTTCTAACGGTGGCTATAGGCGGCTACCTGTTTTACCGGGGAGCGTCCGGCAATTGCCTGGTCAACAGCGCCATTGGCCGAAACACTACCGATTCAACCGATACAACGAAGGCGTTGATTGAAATCACCAAAAGCCTGACAGTCAACAAACCGCGCGAAGAAGTGTATGCCTACTGGCGAAAACTGGAAAACCTGCCTCGCTTCATGTACCACCTGAAGGAGGTTCAGCAACTAGACGACAAACGCTCGCACTGGGTAGCGCAGTTGGCCGATAATAAGCTGGCCGGTGCACTGGGAACCGTTGAGTGGGATGCCCAGATCATTACGGAAGTCGAAAACGAGCAGTTGGTCTGGAAGTCAGTAGACGATGCCAAGATCGACAACGCGGGTGAAGTTCGCTTTATGGATGCGCCCAATGGACAGGGAACCGAAGTCCATGCGGTTATTCAATACCGGCCACCAGCGGGCCAACTGGGCGGAGCCATCATGAAACTGTTTAATCCGGCTTTCGAGCAAATGATTAAACAGGATCTGCGCCGGTTCAAGCAGTTGATGGAAACCGGGGAGATAGCCACCATCAAAGGGCAGCCATCGGGCCGCGAGAGCGAACAGGAAATCAGTCAGAAGCCCTCACTTAAATACGCAGACGCGGACCAGCAACATGAAAGCGGTATGTTATAACGGCATTGGCGACCTGCGCACCGAGCGGGTTCCTGATCCATCCATTATCAACCCCAAAGATGCCATCATCCGGGTTATTCTATCGTCGGTTTGTGGCTCAGACCTGCACCTGCTCAATGGCTACGTGCCAACCATGCGCGAAGGCGACATTATTGGGCATGAATTTATGGGCGAGGTGGTCGAAATCGGCTCCGAGGTAAAGCAGTTGCGCAAAGGCGATCGGGTGGTTGTCTGCTCTATTCTGGGCTGTGGCGAATGCCAGTATTGCAAAGATACCAACTGGTCGTTGTGCGATAACTCGAACCCCCACGCCTGGATTCCGGAAAAAGCTTATGGCGATTCGCCAGCGGGCATCCTGGGCTATTCACACGCTTTTGGTGGCTACGCCGGTTCGCATGCCGACTACATTCGGGTTCCGTTTGCCGATCGGGGTTGTTTTGTTATTCCCGAAGGGCTATCCGATGAGGCCGCCGTTTTTGCATCCGATGCAATGCCAACGGGGTTTATGGCAGCTGATCTGGCCGATATTCAACCGGGCAATATTGTTGCCATATGGGGTTGCGGAGGAGTTGGCCAGATGGCTATTCAGAGTGCTTTTCTGTTGGGCGCTTCCCGCGTGATTGCCATTGACCGCGAGCCCGAACGGCTCCGGATGGCGAAAGAAATCAGTGGAGCCGAAATTCTCGACTTCTCAAAAGTAGATATCCACGAGGCCCTGCGCGAACTAACAGGCGGGCGCGGCCCCGACCGCTGTATCGACTGTGTGGGCATGGAGGCCGTGAGCGAAGGGCTGGACTATTACTACGACAAAGCCAAGCAGTATGTCCGGCTGGAATCCGACCGGCCCATTGTGCTCCGCGAAGCCATTATGGCCTGCCGGAAAGGCGGCACGATCTCCATTGTTGGTGTTTACGGTGGCTTGATTGACAGCGTGCCTATGGGCGCTGCCATGAATAAAGCCCTGACCTTCAGGATGGGACAGCAGCACGGCCAGCGCTACATTCCCCGTTTGCTGGAGCATCTGCAAAAAGGTGAACTCAACTCGTCCTTCCTGCTAACGCACAAAATGTCGCTCGATGCAGGGATGAAAGGGTACGATTTGTTCAACAAAAAAGAAACGATGCGGGTCGTTTTTGCTCCAGGATTGTAGCTCAACCATGTTGCCGCAAACCAACTCGGCAAGTACATACGACTAACATTACAAAGGCTGATAACTGAAAACAGGCTAGCAAAGCCATTCTGACAGACTAGACAATGAGAAAAGTAAATCTTCTATTTATTGGTTTGTGCCTGATTGCCTGCTCGACTCAGGAACGGGACAACATCGATAACGGTAGCGCAGCCGGTACGGGCGATGATGAAGTCGCCAAACGCGTCAGTGGAACTTGGCTACTCAGCACCGATTACCATTATCAGGAGCGCTGCAATTACCTGCCTGAGGAATTCGTCCGGAATCTGTTTCAATTGGGCGAAAACGTAGAACTGGCCAAATACAGCGAGCTTAACAGTTGTGAATTGCGGTGGGGTCCCAACAAAGTTGGTTTTTACCTGGAAAGCAATAAACCTTTCGAGTCTACATTCCAGTCGGAATATTTCTTCGATAAGCTTTTTCAGCCAGAGGCAAAAAAAGCAGCAGATGAAAACACGCCAGCCAAACCGACTATTTACGGACCGCAACCTCAGGGGACAAACGCCGAATTGCCGGCCAGTACCACAACGACTAGTGCCAAACAGGACTCTGCCCGCGGCAATGATCCATCGGGGCCCATCGATGGCATAACCGATCCGACTCCGCCCATTGCCAGTCCAGCGAAGAATACGGCTACGGGTGTGGCGGTTGAGAATGTAGGCGATAAAGCGATCTGGGAGCCCGGCAAAAAAGCGCTTCACGTTCTATATAATAACCACGTATTCAGCGTTGTCGCCCAAACGCCGGGGGGCGATGCAAAAGCGAAACAGGGAGCGATCGGTCTGGCTAAGCTGGTGACGCATAGCCTGGATGATGATACCGATTAAGAACTCCCGTACTACCTCCTATTGAACCAACCTACACGAGCCATGAACGAGGAGCTAAAAATAATGTATGGGCTATTAGCTTTATTACTAGCCTCGGGATTGTTGACTTACCTAACAAGAAATTTAAACCCGACTCCTGTGAATGAGGCCATCGGCAAGAAAAAACACAACAAAAAACGCCGGCCTAAGTCCGAACTTCAACTACTCCGCGACCAGGATACTCCGCTTTTTCGGCAGGAAGGCCCCAGCCCCCTACGCCCGAACGCTACAAAGAGCATCCTATAACCTAATACTTGTGTGGACTAAGCCAGAGCCTGGCCCACACAAGTCCCAACTTCCCCATATCCTCATTTATCGAAAGAGCAGCGCCCCACTGCTCGCGTAAAGATGTTTCGCCAAGTAAACTAGCTTACCGCCACCTATCTCTTAGAAACCAGAATAACAACTCAGTATTCAATCCTTAAAAGTCTCATTGTATGCTACTTACAGGAGTACTTGTGATCTCAGCCATTTTTTTCGGCTGGTTATTCGCCGGGTCGGCCAGTATGCGTCTGGGCTTAACAACCCCGCGAGCCGATGCGCTTTCAATGGGGACAGAGGCCCATCATGCGGCTCATGCCGAACACGAACCGCAAAGCCGGTGGCGGAAATACCTGTTCTCCGAGGACCATAAAACCATTGCCCGGCAATACCTGATTACGGGGATTTTCTGGGCGGTTATTGGTCTGAGCTTATCCGTTTTTTTCCGACTTCAACTGGGGTTTTCGTCCATGAAGCTGGACTTCCTGCGTCCGATTCTGGGCAACTGGATCAATGAGGCCGGTAAACTGGATCAGGATTTTTACCTCTCGCTGGTTACCATGCACGGCACCATCATGGTGTTCTTTGTTCTGACAGCCGGATTGAGCGGTACGTTTTCGAACTTTCTTATTCCGTTGCAGATCGGTGCCCGCGACATGGCGTCGGGCTTTCTCAACATGCTCTCCTACTGGTTTTTCTTCCTGGCCAGCCTGATCATGTTCTCGTCCCTATTTGTTCGAACGGGGCCAGCAGCTGGCGGCTGGGTCATTTACCCGCCCCTGAGTGCCATACCGGAGGCCCATCCGGGTTCAGGAGTTGGCATGACGCTATGGCTCATTAGCATGGCATTCTTTATCATCTCTCAGCTACTGGGCGGCATCAACTACATCACCACCGTTATCAATTTGCGCACGCGGGGTATGTCGTTCAGCAAACTACCCTTAACGATCTGGTCCTTTTTTCTAACGGCGGTACTGGGCTTGATTTCCTTCCCCGTTCTACTTTCTGCCGTACTGCTGCTCATTTTCGACCGGCACTTTGGCACCAGCTTTTATCTATCCGAAATTTATATCAAAGGTGAAGCCCTGCCTAATGTAGGTGGAAGCCCCATCTTGTTTCAGCATTTATTCTGGTTCCTGGGTCACCCGGAGGTATATATTGTGATTATGCCCGCACTGGGTATCACGTCCGAAATTATTGCGACGAACGCCCGCAAGCCGATTTTTGGCTACCGAGCCATGATTGCCTCGTTGATGGGCATTGCGTTCCTGTCGTTTATCGTGTGGGGTCACCACATGTTTGTGTCGGGTATGAATCCTTTTTTAGGTTCTGTGTTCATGTTCCTGACGCTAATCATTGCCGTTCCGTCGGCGGTTAAAGCGTTCAATTACATCACCACGCTCTGGAAAGGCAACATCCGGTTTACAACGGCCATGATGTTTTCTATCGGGCTGGTTTCTTTCTTCATTTCAGGCGGTCTAACGGGTATTATTCTAGGCAATTCGACGCTGGACATTCCGCTGCACGACACCTATTTTGTGGTGGCTCACTTTCACCTGGTTATGGGCGCTGCTGCGGCATTCGGGCTTTTGGCCGGGGTCTATCATTGGTTCCCCAAGATGTTTGGCCGGGTGATGAACGAGCGGTTGGGCAACATCCATTTCTGGTTAACCTTCATTGGCGTCTATCTCACATTTTTTCCGATGCACTACCTGGGCATTGCGGGTTTCCCAAGGCGGTATTATGCCTTTACGAGCTATGACTTCATGAAGGGTAACTTCTCGGGCATGAACACCTTCATTACCATTGCGGCCATTATGACGTTCGCGGGCCAGTGGATTTTCCTGTGGAATTTCTTCTATAGCATGTTTAAAGGTAAAAAGGCAACGCAAAACCCGTGGCGGTCGAACACGCTGGAATGGACGACGCCTATCCACCCCGGACACGGCAATTGGCCCGGCGAGCTGCCCGCCGTTTATCGGTGGCCGTATGACTACAGCAAACCGAACGCCGTGGAAGATTTTATCCCGCAAAACGTACCCTTCTCCCAAACGCCAGAGTCCAATTTACCGCACGAAACGGAACAGGTTGAACTGGAAAAAGTCATTGAAGCCCAGAACCTCAACGATCAGTTTAAGCAACCGCATTAAGGTAGCAATCAGGCTACCAGACATAGCTGGTGGCCTGATTGATTCATCAACTTAATTTAAAAAATCATGACAACGCAGGACGCCGAGTACACCAACAACAAGCCAGACGCCAAAAATGGCCCTACCCCTGGCGACCCCAGAGAAGCGGACATGGCTGAAGAAAGCGAGTCGTATGTGGGAAGCCATGCCGACAATTACGACCCGGAAAACACATCTGACCCTGACGGCCCGCGCGATAAGCCCAGCGGAGAAAATACCAAAAACAACGGGGCCAATGGCGGTGGTTTATGGACAAGTGGTGGTCAGGTAACAACCGGATCAGGTCTTAATGATCCGGGCGAACCAAGACCGCAGGGCGGTGATCCGGGCTGAGGGCGCTTCGGGTTAATCACTCCGTGGGCCGTGAGGAAACGGCCCACCTACCCAGAAGGTTATTGCGGAGGCATGTGAGGACTATGGAGGCACAGCCCCTGGAGTAGGGTATTTCGTTAATTACTTCGTGGGCCGTGTCCTCACGGTCCACTCATCCGGATGGTTAGCCCGCTTGTGACGCTTGTGAGGACACAGTTCTCGAAGTAGACCTTATTTATTATACGCTAAATTGTAGAGGAGGCAAGCTGACCGTTTCCCACCAGTATGTACGTACTTCCTGAAAATAGGCAATCCATTCTTCATAACTGCCGGGCTTAGTCAGGTACGAGGAGACCCCTAGTTTATAAGCGTGCATAATATCATAACTGCTCGTGGATGAGCTAAGCATGACAATCGGGATTTGATTCAACGGAGCAGGCATCTCTTTTATAGCCCGGAGCAACGCCCATCCATTCTCCCGCTTCGGTACATACAAATCCTGTATAATTAGTTTGGGTAGCTCCCACTCCTGAGTTTGCCACTCTTTCAGCCAATCAAGTGCTTCGTCCGTAGTGGCAGCCCGTACGGCCGTCACTTCAGAAAGGCACGCTTGCATGGCTTTCTTTATGAGGAGCCAATGGTCATCACTATCGTCGATGACCAGTACTTTGGCCTGGCTAAAGTTTGCCTTAATTCGGGCTTGATCGCTTTTACTTTTCATATGTTTGAAGGGAGATATTCACCGGGTATAGACAGAACTAATCTACTTATTCAATGGATTATAAAATTACCTTATTCTAGTCAAAAAATTTGACCTGCCCGCTCTTTTTCTATTGATTTAACGCTTGTCGTTGAGACAAATAAGTATATCTTTTCTTACCAAAGCGATAACCAACCGCATTCTCATTCAATTTTTACCCATGACATCTGGTAGAAGGCCCATCCTGGCAGTTATATCGGTATTGTTATGCAACGGGCCCAGCGCTGGATGCCCGTCAAAACCTATTAAGGGACTGCCCCCTGTAAAATTACCTGAATTAGGTAACGGCCTCTAGGCCTATCGTAAAACAAACACAATTAGACACTATACCCAGATTTACACAGTAAAGGCGTTTCCAATTGGAAACGCCTTTACTGTGTGCCGAAACTTCAGCCAAGACCTCTTTCTTAGCTATAAGGAGGCTTGCCGATGTCGACTTTCCCATCACGATTGCGGTTCGGATGAGTCGTTGTGGCCTCATCGTCATCCAGTTCATCGTCAGATGGTGCCGTGTCCATACCGCTGAGCGGAGTATCTTCGGGTAAGCTGTTGCCGGGTAAGGTCGTTGATTTATCGGAGCGGTCGCCTAAACCCGCAGGCGAAACGGCCTGTTTGGCCCGAATGATCGCTTCTTTATCTTCGTCTTCCATACTGATACGTGTTGAGTAATTAACTGTATGTTTTCATCCGTTTAACGAATAGGCTCGCAGAAGGTTTAGTAGTCTTTCTGACTAAATAAGGCGCATGGAAATGTTTACTGATAATTGAATGTGAATACTATCAGGGGATCACTGAAACAATTTCTAACTTTTTAACAACATCTGATAATTTCTATAAATACTTGAGAAACATAATTATATACATCTGTATGTAATTTAAACAAGCCTCTATATAATGTATCAGCCTGTTGCCAAAGTGGATACGAAGCGAAAAGCGTTTATCCTGGTCATTAAGGATAATCCCGATCAATGGTTTATTAGTCAATGGGCGCTTTTACAGCGTTTTCCAGAAGTGTAGGCCGTCTGGATGCCCGATGCAACCCAGGCAATTTATTACTTAGAGAACTGCCTACAGGAACACAAGACATTACCCCGGCTGATTCTGCCGGACCTGTATCTGCCTTACCGCACAACGGGCTGGAACTTACCTCTAACTTTTAAAACCCATCATTTACCCAGAGATATCCGTTGTTATGTTAAGCTACTCCAGCGATCCTGCTGACATTCGGGACTCATATCTATATCGTAGTGACTCTTACATTGTCAAGCTCAACACCTACGAGGAATGGCTGGACTGTTTCGATGGGTTTTGCCATTATTAATGAGGTGCCGTCACCTTACCCAAACCCTCCTGAAAGCAACGGAGCCAACCAGGGAAAAGCCCGCAGCCAGGCCCGTTCCCTTACTCTTTCCAGCGACAGAGAACAGTAGCCATGAGCAGGCCGTTGCTCTTGAGAAACAGCAATTATTTCAAAATCAATACTCAAACAAACGTTATGAAAACCAAGTCAATGGCTTTCGGCCTGTTCGTATCTCTGTCTCTCGCAACGGCATCGCTGGCGCAGCAGACCAATTCAACGATGACCGCGGGCTCGACCACTACGGTGGGTAAGGAAAGTACCTCGTCGTTCGACAGTCAAAACAAGAAAGGGGCGGCCGCTGTAGCCGCCGTGAAGGCCAGCCCCGAGAAACTCTCCGGTGCCGATCAGGACCTGATGTTACAGGTGGCCAAAGGGGGCGTTATGCAGTTAGAAGCCAGCAAGCTGGCCGTACAACAAGCCACTAACCCCGAAATCAAGCTTCTGGCACAGGCCGAAGTAGACGAACAAACTGGCTTGTCGGCTAAACTCCAGGAAATTGCCAGTGCGAAAGGCATGACGCTGCCCACAGGACCGGATGCCGAAACGCAGACGATGCTGAGTAAGTTACAGAGTGCGACGGGGATGTCTTTCGACCGCCTGTACCTGACCGAGAGTGGTGTTAAAGGCCACGAGAAACTCGACATCGTTATGTCAACTGTTCAGTCGAGCGCATCGGACGCCAGCCTGAAAGCCGTTGCCAAAGCGGCTCATCCTCTGATAAAAACCCACCTGAAAGTGGCTCGGCAAATTGTCGACAAATTATAATCTGTACTAATGCCGAAAGCTGGTTCGACTCTTATAAGAGTCGAACCAGCTTTCGTCGTTTTAAGCAGTAAATGTAGTTGCGTTCAGGCCATTAGGCAGACAAATAGCGTTAACAGCCCAACGCACTTAATTACCATCTAGCGTATAAATCAACATTGGGAATCGGTTGAACGGTTATGAGTAGCAGAGGTTAGTTTTCCGTATGTTCCTCCCCTGTCTGGTGGTCTATTAGCAGAGTTGTATCGCATTGGCGAATGACGACCTCAGAGCGGAGAATTGATGTTCTACCTGCCACCAGCCCAGGCCCGGCGGCACCAATGACTCAACGGGTTTGCCAGCCGCCAGCCCCTGAAGCATAGACACCAGCGCCGTTGGTTCGGGATGACCACTGCTCACATTAAATACGCCGGGCTCGTGCTTGTTTTCCCGGCGGGTAAGCAGGCAGTGCCAATCATACAAGCCCATTAAAGCCCAGCACGTTACCGCCCGAACATCAACACCAAGTGCTTTTGCCTGCTGCGCCTGTTGCCAGATTTCGCCCAGCCACCGCATCTGCTCCTCTTCTCTGTCGCCCAGGTGAGCCTCCGTAACGACCATCGGAATACCATAGCGTTGCCAGGCTTCCAGCAGCAATCCGCCAAGGCCAGTGCGCTGGTTTGGTGCGCCCCGTACCACCTCCGTATCAATGTAGCGATGACGACCGTTGCCTCCACATATATGAGGAGGATATTTATGCACCCGATGGTCGAGGTAGCGCTCACTGGTTACGTAGTGATTAACCCCAATCAACGAGGGGGGACAGGCGTGTTCGACCAGAAACCACAGGTCACGTTCGCTTGCACCGGACCGGCACAGATAGTCCCACAAAGGGTGCTCTGGCGTTACCCGGCCACAGAGCAAATCCCAACTCAGCCATCGGCGTTCATTTTCCAGTTCAGCCTGGTAGTTTAGTAGAGGTGTGCTGTGTGTCTTCCCTAAGTCGTCGGTTTGAATGAGTTGAGCATCGGGCCTGACCTTTCTGATCTCAGCCATAGCCAGAACTGTAGCCCGGCACTCGTTAAGTAATAAATCGACAAACACCCGGCTGGAATAGCCATGCGGATACCAATGACCATAAAGTCCCCCAAAGCGAGCGGTGGTAAGTGGTTCGTTGACGGGCGTATAGGCATCTATCCAGGGGTATCGCTCCGCAACACGCCCTGCGTAGCGGGCTAGTTCGCTGGCAAAAGCGGGGTTGTCGTACGTAGCATATCGAGGGCCGCAACCGTGATGCACCAGACCAACAATGGGCTGAATACCTACCTGCTGCAACCGGTTCAATCGCTCGTCAGGCCAGCTCCAGTCCAGCTCATCAGGGTGGTTGGGAGCCGTTCGTTCCCACAAAACGGGGTAACGCAGGGCACTAATGCCCAGGCTGGCAATTAAGTCTATATCCTGCGGTCGCTGATGATGGCCGCTTCGAATTACCTGGTCCTGATAGTCATCACCGACCCGGTTTACGGTACACTCCAGGCCGCCCCACAACGCCAATTTGGTTTGTTGAACCTTGTTTTTCGGCCATCGACTTATAGTACGATTACTCATTGTAATGATTGCCCGGCTGAAGCCCATTCAGGCTAGGAGTCCGTTCATTGATTAGATATGTTCAACACGGGTCTGCTTCGCTACGTCTTACCCGTTCGTATCCTTGTGAGGCAATGGCCCTTGTCCCGGATCACCAATAAATGTTTAAGGAATAAAGCAGGGTTGGCAAGCCGAAACGTGCAGTGCATTCTGCCGGTAGTAGCCTGCTTCCTCAGAAAGACAACAGACTAACTATCATAACATTACACCACAAAAGAAGCCTATAAGCTGTCCCGTTCGTGGCGTTCCATAGTATCCAGCACGTTTTCAGGCCGTACATCCTTGGCTAGTTCAGCTATTTCCGGGTCGTGGGCAGCCGGAATATCCATCTTCTTGGCTATCTCGGTTACCAGCGTTACCAGCCGTGTGATTTCATGTTCGGCCAGCAAACTTACCTGCAAGTCCAGATCAGCACGTTTGTCGGCCAGCGCGGCCATTCGGTTTTGACTAATGAGGACAAATGTGGAGAGAAAAATTGCTTCTACCGAGGCCGCCATAGCCAGCACGACCAACGACGGATCGAACGGCTTCAGCCCCAGCCAGCCTAGGTTCCAGGCAATCCAGCCGCCAAACAGCAGGATATGAATCCAGACAAAGCGTAAACTGCCCGCAAAATCCGTGACCGTATCGGCCAGTTTATCAGATAAGATCTTCCTTGCCTTCTCCTGCTGTCGGCGTGCCAACAGGGCCTTGATGTTACGCTCGACAATACCGGCCATGTGCGAACTTACTTGCCGATTAGGGTGATCACGGTCCGTTTCCATCGATCAGATCGATTTAATGATTTATCACCACCGGGTTTCAACTCAGTGGTGATAAAGTCTGGTAAGCAATACATTTCCAGACTACTCAACCGTGAGTAGACCAGTCCAGTACCCGGCAAATAAGGGAATGGGCCAATAGTCGGCCGTTACCTTATTTGAACACCGCTTTATGGCACAGACCAGCCAGCGGCTGGTTATGACAAGTACGCGCATTGAAAAACTATCTCTGAGCGATAAAACAGATAGCCTTATGAAACCGATTCCAACCAAAGTCCATGGTTTGCTGGACTATACGACAGGGGCCCTCTTTATGGCATCACCCTGGCTGTTTGACTTTGCCGACAACGATAAGGCTCGCCAGGTAGCACTCGGTACGGGCGTTGCCGTATTGGGCTTATCGGCCTTTACCGATTACGAAGCTGGGGTAGTTAAAAAAGTACCCATGACGACACACCTAACCGTCGATACGCTAAGTGGCCTTCTGGTGGCGGCTTCGCCTTGGCTCCTGGGTTTCGCTAAACGCATCGTCTGGCCACATCTTGCCTTTGGCATTCTTGAGGTAGGGGCAGGTTTGCTAACTCAGCCCAAGCCTACATCCCAAAAATTAATCTAGGCTTACCAGAAGGTGACCGCTACCTCATTTCTATCCCAATTTACCAGCCCGGAAAGTACGGTTGCTGTTCATCGGCTAGCGGTTCCATACAAACAGCCGCGTCCCTAATCAACGTAATAACCAATAGACCCCTTACTCAAACATTATGTTCTATCACGACAAGAAACTACAGTATAATGTACGGGTTGACAAACCAAACCCGCAGTTTGCACGCGCCCTTCAGCAAGCCATTGGCGGCATTGAAGGAGAGATTCGGGTATGTTTACAGTATCTTTTTCAGGCATGGAACTCGCGTGGTCCCGTGCGCTACCGCGATATGCTGTTAGACACAGGCACCGAAGAGATTGCCCACATTGAGATGCTGGCTACCGCTGTGTCCCTCAATCTGGAAGGCGCGTCGAGTAGCGTGATTGACACGATTGTTGGGAACGACCCGATCATGGAGAAAATCGTTGGTGGTGGCGACCCACGGCATTTTTTGTCGGGTGGTCTGGGTGCCCTGGCGTCGGATGCCAACGGTGTCCCCTTCAATGGCTCCTGGGTAGTGAGTTCGGGAAATATTGCCGCTGACATGTATGCCAACGTTATGGCCGAAGCAACGGGCCGTACCCTGGCAACACGCCTGTATGAATTGACGGATGACGCTGGGATGAAAGACATGCTGTCTTTCCTGATTGCCCGCGACACCATGCACCAGCAACAATGGCTAGCCGTTTTGGAAGAGTTGGGCAACGGCGATGCTCGTAATGTGCTGCCAATTCCAAACAGCTTCCCCCAAAACCTGGAAAATCAGGAGTTCAACTATGCCTTTGTAAACACGAATATTGATCCCGCAGAGCCAACCGTTGGCGTTAATCGCCGGTGGACCCATGGCCCATCGCTGGATGGCCGGAGCGAGTTTCGGGAGGTGAAAGCGCAGCCGATGGGTGGCGAACCAATGTTAGGTCCACCAACACCCGCGGGCCATGCGCAGACAGAACAAATGGAAGGAGCAGGCCAAAAAAGCTAAGCGGTTCTTTTTAAAATAAGACAAGGTCCACTCGTTTGCCTTACAGCGAACGGGTGGACCTTGTCTTATTTTTATGGCTAACTGTAACCGACATTACGCAAACGTGCCGAAGCCATCGGTAGCTGAACCACTCTTGAGCGTTAGTTTTTTAACGCTTCCAAGCCACTTAACGGCGGGCGTTTTATATGACTTTTTGGGCAATGAATTTACGGAGGGTGTTGTTTTCCTAGCCATTTTTGGCACAATTAAAAGTTGTTAACTATGTTTGAAGTCATCATTTTCACTCCATTGCGTTCATTGAACGACTACTTTCAGCGACTTTTGCTGCTGGCTATCTGCACTGGAAAGTTTAAGGAGGTAAATCCCTTTGGCTAAGGGTGATTGAGCAACGACCGAAACCAAATTCGGATCTCCTGTTTTCGTGACCGTTACGGGCAGTTCAACCCCGGCCTGGGTAAACAGGCGAACGGTTGCCGACTGGGCCTTCAGCATCGAGAGCATAAAGCTATCTCCTGTGGTTGCATTCGGATACACTTTGGCTTGTATGTCCTGATCTGCGGTATACCGAACGGCCACAATTTGGGAATACGTAAACGATCCATCTACATCGTTCTGTTTCAGGCGATAGTAATACAGCTGCCCTGGCTGAACATCCTGATCAGTAAACTCATAGGTAGACGCCTGGTTGGTGGTGGCATTCCCTTTTATAGTACCAATTACCTCGAATGATTTAGCGTTGGTGCTTTTCTGAACGTCGAACCCGGCATTGATAGACTCCCATTCGGTTACCCAATTCAGTTTTACTCCATTCGGTTTAGCGGCTCCGGAGAACGAAACGAGTTTAACGGGCAGAGGCCCGCTATACACCTGTTGGGTGGTACACGTGCTAGCGCCCTGTGCAGACGTGCTTCCAGTCATTACCAGACTACCACTACTGCAGGGCAAGACAACGGTGGCAGTCGGGAATACCTGATTCGCTCCACTGGGCATGGCGTTAAAGGAACCATTGCAGTTTGCGATAACAACCGGGCTGTCGGAGTAACAGACGTTTACGGTCGTATTACCGACGGTGAACGTGTATCGTACCAACTTAACAGAAGCCCCTGACTGATTGATGGTCACGGTGGGCTTAAATAGAAAGGTACAATTGCCAGCGCCATCCGTTGACTGATAGGTGAGTGTATAACTCGTTGTAACGGCGCATTGAGCCTGCTGGGCTAAACTTTCTTTACATACGAATAAGGCAAAAAATAGTAACAGTTTTCTCATTATAGCTTGGGGTTGAATAAAAATTAAAGGATTCTGTCGAGGCTCCTGCGTTACGCCTGTCGATTAGTTCTGGTACGTGCCATTCAGTATACCTGGACCAGTCTGCTACTTACACCCACAAATCAGAAAAATTGCGAGTATATCTCCAGAATTTTATCCCTTAAAATATATACAATTATTTTGAAAGTGTAAATATAAATGAATCCATTAGAACTTATCAACATGTTATGTGATTAAAAGGACGCATCTGACTGCACATGGCGGATCCATTAGCCGTGTCGGCGTGCATTTATTGAACTGAAAAACAGGGAGTTGATTAATTAAACGAGTGAAAAAGTGTGTTCCATCGTTTCTAAGTAACCACAGGAAAGATGTACTGAAATTGGTGCTTAGGTCACTAGGACACTGATCCAGAGCAATTCAGTTCGCCCGGAAAATCAGGTTGGCAAATGTCCGTTAATTCAGTTTGGTGAAAGCCAGCAGTAGCTGATCCCCCTTTGCGGTTGCCGAAACCCGGTACGGCTGCTGACTCAGTTGCAGGTCAAACGCCTGCGTACTGCCTTCCTCAATGCCTTCCCGGCAATGACGAAGCAGCGTTTCGGCGTCAGGAAACGCATGGGTTAAGGACTGGCCAACTAGCTGCGATGCGGGCTGGCCAATGACCTGTTCTAAGGCCGAATTAGCCTGCACGATCTGAAAGTCAACAATCCGGACGGGGGCTCCCCTATCTGACCAAAGGGGCTCGACAACAGCTACTCCTGTCGGAATATAGTCCAGAACGGCATCCAGTAGCCGAGCCTGCTGATTAACTTTTTCCTGGGCTTTTTTGATCGCTGTCGTATCATTATAGGTAACCATAATACCTTCTGGTATGGGGACAATCTTCCCTTCCCGCCAGATGTCATACTCAGGATAATAGTGTTCTACCTGAATGATCTGGTTTGTTTCGCAAGCCCGCACATATTGCTTGAAAAGACCATTGATGCTCGTTGCCGGATACATTTCCCAGATGGTACGGCCCACCACATCGTCGCGTTGATAGCCCGTCATTCGCAGGCCGGCTTCATTTACCATCATCAATCGGAAATCGCTGATCTGGCCATGTTCGTCGCGGATAGCGTTAAAAATGGATATTCCATTGACTGATTCATCGAAGACCAGTTGCATTGTATCGGTCATTGCTGCCTCACCAACCTCCATTTTCGTTTCCGTAATGTCCGCGAACGTAATCAGGAGATTTTTTTCCAACCGCACAACGGATACGGCTAACCAGATAAGCTTCGCCTGAGGAGGACGAAAATAATGAACCTCAAACTGAGCCGATTGTCCTGTATCCAATACCTGCCGGTAGGTTTCCAGTAAGTTTTTTTCGGCCAGATGAGGAAAGGCATCAGCGAACGACTGACCTAATGCTTCAACCGCGGGACAATCCAGTTCCTGCTCGGCCACAGCGTTTATCATCGTCATGTACAGATCGATTATCTGGCCATTAGACCCTCGGATCGCCTGAAGAATCAGCACCCCGTTAGGCGACGCCATCATTACGCTTTGCAATAACTCTGTTGAATGCAGATTCGTCCGGTTCATTTTGTTAGGTCAAGGGTTCATTTTGTTTAAGCAAATATAAACATTATCAAAGATTTTCTATAGCGCCAAACAAAACACCAAACTACTGTATGTCAGTATCTTAAACAGGCTATATAACCTGCTCTGTGTCATTAAAACAACAGGCCTTGGCTTCTATTTGCGTATATAAACGATAGTATAACGCTTAGCAAGTGAGCTATATCAACGGCACGCTCAACCGAGAAGCAAATTAGTAAATTTGTCTATCATCATATAATAGCTCGTTAACGGGTAATTTCTGATCGGTTTACGCTACTTTTAGGCAGTCATCTAACCGCACAGCTTCCTCGACTCCTATGCCTTATACGTTTATCGTTGTTTTTCTTCTCTACCTGACCATACCCGCTACTGGACAACCCGTTCAGCCCGATACCTCCTTCCGGCAGGTAGCCCGAAATCAAGCCATAACGACTTACGAGCAAACGCTTTACGAGCAGGCTCATATTTACGAAGGCAACGAATATATTGCACACGACCACCGCATAAAAATTCATCCCTTTTATCGAATCGATAGCCTTCAGGTGGGCACTATTTTTTACAACGGGGTACATTACAATCGAGTCCAGATGCTGTATGACATCGTTCGCGACGAACTGGCCGTCCAGCCCCCAGGCGGTGGGTATCGGCTTCGGGTGCGAAACGACTACGTGACGGCCTTTTCGCTGGGGGGCTATCAGTTTTCACGCATCGTTGGCGATAGCGCAGCAGGTGTGCCAACGGGCTTTTATGAAGTGCTGTACAATGGTCGGACCAAAGCGCTGTCACATCGGGTAAAAACCATTCACGAGGATATTTCGAGTGGCTCCTATCGGGCAGATTATGTACAAAAAGACCGCTTTTACATCCTAAAGGAAGGCCTGTATCATGAAGTAAAAAGTAAGCGTTCGTTGCTCAACCTGTTCCCTGACCAGGCTAAAAACCTGCGTAAATACATTCGGGCCAACAAGTTGAAGTTTACCGACGATCAGCGTGAAGTAGCCGTTACGCAGGTGACAAAACGTTATGAAGAACTAACCAAGTAATTATGGCTCAACATTACCGCACCTATCTCTTCTTTCTCGGCCTGCTTTGTTGCCTGACAACCGTATCAGGACAGGCCTTACCCGAAAAACCCATCAGTGGCGATTTTTCAAACCTGCGCTTTAGCCAATTTGTTGAGCGAATTGAAGCCCAGACTGCCTATCGTTTTTTCTACAACCCGGCTGATACCGACAGCCTTTCGGTCGATATGCGGATTGAGAAGCAAACCGTCCGGTCCGTCCTTCAGCAGCTTTTCAATGGCACGAAATATTCGTTTGCCATTGATAACCAACAACGCGTTTACATCACAACAACCCGGCCCATTCGCACCGAGTTGCCCATTGGCTTCTTTGTGCGGGGGCGCTCGGATGCGGGCGTCGATTCAACGTACCTGATGGAGAGCCAGGTAAAACGAGTAGAGCCCGAAGCGAAAGTATACGAAATCGGCAAGCGCACCAATCCGATCAGGCCGGGGCGATCGACGCTCTCGGGCTATGTGCGTAATGTATCTTCCGGCGAGCCAATTGTGGGGGCAGCCGTCTATCTGGACAATCCACGGATTGGCACCGTTTCCGACCAGTTTGGCTTTTATTCCATCACGCTACCACGCGGACGGCACGAGCTGAAACTGCGTAGCATCGGCCTTAAGGACACCCGGCGCCGGATTATCCTGTATGCCGATGGCAAGTTTGATATGGATATGGAAGACGATGTGATTGCCCTGAAAGAAGTGGTGATTGAGGCCGAAAAAGACAAAAACATCTCGGGCCTTCAAATGGGTCAGGAACGGGTCGACATCAAAAGCATCAAACAAGTCCCAACGGCGCTGGGCGAGGCCGATCTGCTCCGGGTTATTCAGACGCTGCCGGGCGTCAAAACGGTGGGCGAAAGCTCGACCGGGCTTAACGTGCGCGGGGGTGCTACGGATCAGAACCTGATTTTATACAACGATGCAACGATCTATAACTCGTCGCACTTGTTCGGCTTTTTCTCGGCCTTCAACCCCGACATGATCAAGAGCGCCGAGCTCTACAAAAGCGCCATTCCATCGCGGTTTGGGGGTCGGTTGTCGTCGGTGCTGGATGTGCAGACGCGGGATGGCAACAAAAAGAAGTTTGTCGGATCGGGGGGAATTGGCCTGCTCACGGGCCGACTGACGCTGGAAGGGCCCCTGCTTAAAGACAAAACATCGTTCATTGCGGGGGTTCGGTCCTCCTACTCCGACTGGTTGCTCAAACAACTGCAAAACGCGTCTTTTCAGAAAAGCCAGGCGCAGTTTTATGACGTCAATCTGCACATTACACACGATTTTAATGAGAAAAATACGATCTACCTGACCGGCTACTTAAGTCAGGATCGGTTTAAACTCAATAGCGATACCGCCTATCGGTATCAGAACCAGACCGCAACCCTGAAATGGAAACACATTATCACGAACAAACTCTATAGTGTCTTTACGGGAAGCTACAGCGGCTATAAATACGATGTATCGAGTGATAAGAATCCGGTCAATGCTTATAAGCTGGCTTTTTCCATTAAGCAGTCGCAGGCAAAAGCAGACTTTAACTATTACCCAACCAACCAGCATGCCGTTGATTTTGGGGTCAGTGCTACCCATTATAAAATTTCCCCCGGCACGTTCGGTCCCAATGGGGGTGAATCGTTGATTTTGCCCGATGTAGTACCCACGGAGCAGGGACTGGAAAGTGCAATATACCTTGGCGACCGTTTCGATATTAACCCAAAGCTATCGATCAGCGCCGGACTGCGCTATTCGCTGTATTCGTATTTAGGACCGGGGTCGGTATACCAATACGCGTCGGGTTTTCCAAAATCGGTGAATACCATCGTCGACACCCTTTCGTATGGCAACAACAAAGCCATTTCAACGTACCACGGGCCGGAGTATCGGCTGGCCATCCGGTATTCACTATCAAACACGGCTTCTGTGAAAGCGAGCTTCAACCGGACCCGGCAGTACATTCAGATGCTATCGAACACAACGGTTATTTCGCCGACGGACATCTGGAAACTGAGCGACCCAAATATCAAGCCGCAGGTAGGCGATCAATATGCGGTGGGTATCTATAAAAACAACCGCAATAACACCATTGAACTGTCAGTCGAAGCGTACTACAAAACCCTTCAGAATCTACTCGATTACCGGAGTGGTGCCACACTGATCCTGAACCACCACATCGAAACGGATGTCGTGCAGGCCGAAGGCAAAGCCTACGGTATCGAGTTTCTGGTCAAGAAAATGACCGGCAAACTGAACGGCTGGTTGAGCTACACCTACGCCCGAACACTCCTGCGTACCAATGGGCTCAATAACAGCGAGAACATTAATCAGGGCAATTTTTACCCCAGCAGCTACGACAAGCCGCACGACTTCACGATGATCAGCAATTACAAGATAAACCGTCGGTTTAGCCTGTCGCTGAATTTCACCTACAGCACCGGGCGACCCATTACCCTTCCGGTTGGCAAGTACATACTCGACAATTCGGCCCGGCTGCTTTATTCAGAACGCAATCAGTATCGAATTCCGGACTATTACCGCGCCGATATCGCCATGAATATTGAGGGCAATCATAAAGTAAAAAAGCTGGCCCACAGTTCCTGGACTGTTTCGGTCTATAATCTGCTGGGTCGGCACAATGCGTATTCGGTGTATTTTAAAGCCGAAAATGGCCGCATCAACGGCTATCAGCTATCCATTTTTGGCAACCCTATCCCATCCATCACGTATAACTTCAGATTTTGAGAAGATTATTCTTTTTTAGTGGGGTTGGGTTCTTAAACCCGGCTCAGCGAGGTTTCTTAAAACCTCGTTTATTCCCTATTAATAGGTTTCTCAAAACCTAACGGGGTCAGGTTTAAGAACCTGACCTCACCGAAAAAGAATGACACAATGATTAACGCTTTACACGTATGAAAAACGCAGCTATAAAAATCTTTACCTGGTGGCTCATCCTGCTCGTTGGCGGGTGCGTAGATCCCTACCGTCCACCCGAAATTACATCGCCGGGTAGTTATCTGGTGATGAACGGATTCTTCAACAGTGCAGCGGGCGCTACATCGACGATTCAGTTATCCCGCTCCCAGAACCTGACGGATACCAAAGCCCCGACCGTGGAAACGAAGGCCACCGTGACAATCGAAAGCCAGAGTAAAGCTACCTTTCCCCTGACAGAAGGTACGGCGGGTACCTATACCCTGTCGGGGGTAACGCCCCAAGCGGGGGAGACGTACCGCCTGCACGTGCGAACGGCCAAAGGGGTGGAGTACTACTCGGACTATGTACCGGTGATTCAGACGCCCCCCATCGACAGTGTGAGCTGGCGGATAGAAAACAACGGCGTACAGATCAATGTGAATACCCATGATCCAACCAACAATACACATTATTACCGCTGGGAGTACGACGAAACCTGGGAGTACTTTACGCCTTACTATTCAACGCTGGAGTTGAAGAATAACCAAATTGTTGACCGCCCGTTCAGCGTCAATCAATGCTGGCGCAGCGGCAGTTCCACCAACATCATGACCACCTCCACAACGCGGCTTAGCCAGGATGTTGTGAGCCAGTTCCCATTGGTCTTTGTCTCGAGTAATTCGAACAAGCTGAGCGTCAAATACAGCATTCTTGTCAGGCAGTTTGCCCTGAGCCAGCCGGGATTCGACTATTATGATCAACTGGCTAAGATAACGCAGAACATCGGCTCTATTTTCGACCCTCAGCCCTCGCAGATTACGGGAAACCTACACTGCACCACCAACCCAAACGAACTGGCGCTGGGCTTCTTCCGGGTAGGAACGGTGGAAACCAAACGAATTTTTATTACTTATACTGACGTGCCATTCCGTACGGTCACGGGCTACGACGGCTGTGTGATCGATACCTTTACGCAGGCTGATATCATAAAATTTCAGTCTACTCCAATCAAAAAATATGGTGAGACTAGTAGATACCTGGTCTCCTCTGAGTTTTGCGTGGATTGTCGCTTACTGGGCGGTGTACTGACAAGACCTGATTTCTGGAAATAATTACCCATTGCCGAACAAGCCTTCTTATGCCGACGTCTCTACTGCGCATCTTCTTTTACCTGCTCCTGGTCAGCAGTTTGCGAACCTTTGGTCAGGCACCGCCATCGGTCAGTACACTCACGCAGCCATTTGACACCTACCGGCGGCAGGCGCTTCAGGAAAAGCTGTTTGTGCATACCGACCAGGCCTTTTACCTTACGGGTGAGACGATGTGGTTTAAGGTGTATTATGTCGATGGTACACGCCACCAGCCCCTCGATGTCAGCAAAGTGACTTATGTCGAAGTGCTCGACAAGGAGCACAAGGCCGTGCTGCAAACGAAAGTAGCGCTCAGTACGGGGGGAGGAAATGGCACCTTGTTTCTGCCCTCCTCGCTCAGTTCCGGGACCTACCTCCTGCGTGCCTACACGAGCTGGATGAAGAATTTCAGCCCCGGCTTTTTCTTCGAAAAGACCCTTACGCTCGTCAATCCGTTTAAGCCGCTGGGACTGCCCCTACTCCGGGAAACGCCCGACTACGACATTCAGTTTTTCCCCGAAGGGGGCCATCTGGTACAGGACCTTCCCGGTAATGTGGCGTTTAAGGTTGCCGATGCATCGGGCCATGGAGTGGCCGTTCGGGGGTGGCTGCTGAACGAGCGAAATGATACCCTGGCGAAGTTCTCACCTCACAAGTTTGGTATTGGAAAATTTGCCTTTACGCCACTGGCCAACACCCGTTATCGGGTCATGATGACCGACGAAAAAGGGCGAATGATGACCCGACCGCTCCCTATAGTAGACACCCAGGGCTACACTATGCGACTCGAGGAAACGGCAAACGATCAGGTAAAAATAACGGTCAATACCAATCTGGATGGAGCCTCCTCTGTGTATCTGTTTGCGCATACCCGAAACGAAATTAAAGCCGCCGAACAACGGCCAATCCAACGCGAAACCACATTCCTGGTCGATAAAAAGGCGTTGGGAGAAGGCGTCTCCCACCTGACTATTTTCGACGCCGACCGCAAGCCCGTTTGTGAGCGTTTGTATTTCAAACGCCCCACTACGTCTCTGACGATTGGCCTCAAACCTGACCAGAAACAGTATGCCTCCCGCACCAAAGTAACCCTGGATGCTCTTGTCGAAGCGTCGGCCGCTCAGTCGAAACAGGCTGCGTTGTCGGTATCCGTTTATCGGCTCGACTCCCTGGCGGGTATGGATTCGGGTAATATCCTGAGTTATTTATGGATGACCTCTGATTTGCAGGGACAAATTGAATCGGCCGACTATTATCTACAGACCGAAACGGCCGAGGTTGCTCAGGCAACCGATAATCTGATGCTCACCCACGGGTGGCGCCGGTTCCGGTGGAACGACATTCTCGGCAGCCAAACCACAACGGCATCCAAACGATCATTTATTCCCGAACATAATGGATTACTCATTCAGGGAACTGTAACAGACCCCGCATCGGGCAGGCCCATGCCAAACGTGATAACCTATCTGTCAGCGCCCGGTAAACCACTTCGGCTGTATGTATCCAGAAGTAATGCCGACGGGCAAATCCGTTTTGAGATGCAGGATTTCTACGGACCAAAAAACGTTCTGGTACAAACTAATCCAAAGGATAGCCTTCTGAAACTAACGATAGCGAATCCGTTCTCGGCCTCCGTATCGACCACGCATTTGCCGGAACTGTCCGTCATGGAGTCGCAAGCCGATCAGCTCCTGAACCGCAGTGTGGCCATGCAGGTACAGGCTACGTACGGGGGCGACCAGGCCATCCGGTACCGATACCCAATAGTAGACAGTTCCGCGTTTTATGGAAAACCCGTAGAATCCTATGCCCTGGATGCGTATACGCGTTTTCCCAGAATGGAAGAGGTCTTGCGGGAGTATGTGCTGGGCGTAATGCCCCGAAAAAAACAGGGCCATTTCCGGCTCTATGTTCCCAATGAACCGTATCGGACTTTTTTCGAAGACCCATCGCTGGTGCTGCTGGATGGCGTTCCTCAATTTGACATGGATAAAATTATTGATTTCAGCCCCCTGAAAATCAAGCAGATCGATGTTATCACGAATCACTATTTTATTGGCCCGGCTTTGTTTCCGGGGGTTATCAGTTTCATGTCCTACAAAGGTGATCTGGCGGGTTTCCCGATAAGCCCCAGTGTACTCAGGCTGGATTACGACGGCTTGCAGCTCCAACGGGAGTTTTATTCGCCCCGCTACGAGACAGACAAACAAATCAGCAGCCGACTACCCGACGCCCGGACGTTGTTGTACTGGAACCCTGACTTTAAAACCGATGCGCAGGGTAAAGGCCGTATTCAGTTTTACACCTCCGATCAGGCGGGGACCTATGTAGTGGAGGTAAATGGCCTGACTACCGATGGCCAGGCTGGTAGCCAGCGTGTGCTGTTCGATGTAAAAAATAGCCCGAAGTAAGTGAGTATAGGCCGTCGCTTGGCACTCTTTCACCACATACGACGGACCGTTCATTTGCTCTTTTGCTATTTCATGAGATCCATTTTCTTCGCTGGCCTGCTACTGGCTCTGGGACTGAATACGCTGACGATTTCCTCCGCCCAGCCTCGATCAGCGTTGACTGGGCAGCAACCCGCGCCCAGCACCGCCCGGCCCTGGACGTACTGGTGGTGGATGGGCAATGCCGTGAACGAAGCCGATATTACGCACCAGCTCGAACAGTTTGCGCAGGCCGGCATCGGGGGCGTTCACATCATCCCGATTTATGGGGTAAAAGGATACGAGAACCAGTTTATCCCGTTTCTGACGGATCGCTGGCTGGCCGTGTTTGCGCATACTGTCCGCGAAGGAAAACGGCTGAATATGGGTGTTGACCTGACGACTGGAACCGGCTGGCCTTTTGGCGGGCCTGGTGTCTCAACCGATATGGCCGCTAAACAGTGGGTGCTGGAAAAGGGCAAATTGACCGCGACACTAACCAAGCAGCAGGTAAAACGACCCGCACCGGGCGGACAGGGCCTGGTCATTGATTACTTCAGCAAACAGGCCCTGGAACAGTACCTCCGCCGGTTCGATTCGACTCTGGCTCATTTGCCCGAAAAACCCCGATCCGTTTATAATGACTCCTACGAAGTATACGGGGCCAACTGGACGGATAATTTTCTGACCGAATTCAGGACCCGGCGCGGCTACGACCTCAACAGCCAGCTGGCCGCTTTTTTAGATACCACACAAACGGCAATCAGTCAACTCGTTCACCAGGACTACCACCAGACGCTGGCCGAATTACTGCTCGACGGCTTTGCCAAACCTTGGGCCAACTGGGCGCACAAAGCAGGCTACAAAACCCGGAATCAGGCGCATGGCTCGCCCGGCAACCTGATCGACCTGTACGCAGCCGCCGATATCCCCGAAACGGAATCGTTTGGCTCCAGCCGATTTCCAATTCCTGGACTGCGCGTGGATGCCAACTACGAGGTCGACCGGTTTGGTACACCCAACCCGCTGGCCATGAAATTTGCTTCGTCGGCGGCTCACCTACTGGGCAAACCGCTGGTCAGTTCAGAAACCGGCACTTGGCTGGCCAACCATTTTCAGGTGTCGCTGTCGCAGGTAAAGCCACAGGTAGACGAGTTGTTCGCGTCCGGTGTCAACCACGTTTTTTATCACGGCATACCCTATTCGCCCCCCGCCGAAACCTGGCCCGGCTGGCTATTTTATGCATCGACCAACTACGGTCCTACGTCGCATTTTTGGCCACACCTCCCTTTGCTGAATCAATACATCGAACGCTGTCAGACGCGGCTGCAAATAAGCAAACCCGACAACGACGTACTGGTTTATTTTCCCATCCACGATTTATGGGCCACACCCGCCAAATCGGCGGGCGGGATCCATCAACTGGAAGTTCACCATGTGGAACGCTGGTTATTACCTCAGCCCTTTGGCCGGTTGTGCGAGCAACTGGGAGAGCAGGGCTACGCCTTTGATTATGTTTCCGACGCCTTACTCAATAGCCTGACGGCCAGCCAGCATGGCGTTCGTAGTCCCAGTGGGGCAACGTATCAGATTATTCTGGTGCCTCGAGTTACATACATCCCCGAAACTTCACTACGGCAACTGGCAAAACTGGCTCAACAGGGTGTACGCATTGTTTTCGATGGGCAATTACCCCAGCAGGCAGCCGGTTTCCATAATCATCTGGCGCGGTCGGCAAAGGTGCATCAATTGGGCAAAATGCTTCAAAAGCTACATTCGGTAGTGGTTAGTCCAAATGTCTTCGAAACGATGAAACGCCTGAACATTCGGGTTGAAAGTTGGGCAGCCGAGGGGTTATCATTTATTCGTAAACGACAAAGCAACGGTCACTCGACAGACACGACCCAATATTTTATTACGAATCTAAGTGATCGCTTCCATCAAAACTGGCTTACGCTCTCGGCGACGGGTCAGGTAATTCGGTATAATCCGCTAACGAATCAGCAGGAACCCATGCCTATTCGGAAAGGTGAAAATGGGCAAAATGAAGTGTTTTTACAGCTTGAGCCAGGTGAGTCCTGCTTTATCAATGTACATTCGGGCACACCCGTTTATATTGATGTGGCTGGACAACAACGGCTCGTTTCGCAGTCAACGACACCGGCTATTCCGTTGCAGAATCCTTGGCAAGTACAATTCGAGAGGGCGCGCCCAGCATTGGCGCGTCCTGCTAAAGAGCAACCGGATTTAGGCCTAGCAGCCCCGATGTCGAACCTGGTTTCCTGGACGACGCGTTCAGATTCAGCAGGTTATTTTTCAGGGACGGCCCGTTATACGACCACCTTCGATTTGCCCAATGGGGTCACCGCATCGAGGTATGTGCTCGATCTGGGTGATGTGCGCGAAGTCGCCGACGTTCGGCTAAACGGCCAACCGGTAGGAACAGCCTGGTGCCTTCCTTTTCGGCTGTCTATCCCCGCGAATCGACTGAAAGCAAGCGGCAATCAATTGGATGTTGCCGTTACAAATCTGTCAGCCAATTATATGCGACTTTACGACCGGCAGCATCCTGATTGGAAAAAGTTTTATGATATCAACATTGTCGACATTCGGTATAAGCCATTCGATGCCACAACGTGGGATGCGCTGCCTTCAGGTCTGCTTGGCCCGGTAACCTTGACGCCAGAAGTAAGATAAGTAGTTAACGAAAAAATGGCTAGCAGGCTATAGTCATTAGCCCTTCATAAAACGCACAAGTACGACTTCGAGTAGCATGAACGCCAGAGCGGCTAACAGAAAATATTTCCACAGGCTTTTACCCAGGTTCTCCTGCTCCAACACCTGCACGAAATCGCCGTCCTGAATGCTGTCAAACACTTCAACATTCGGTTGATTGGCGAATACTTTGCGCAATTCGTCAGCCGAATAAAAATTCATTGCGGACTCCTGGTTGCCGTGGTTAAAGGCCAGTAAACGTTCGGTCTTGTCATTTAGGCGTAACTCGTAATAACCGGCTTCTACTTCCTGCCCGGCGGCTAGTTCATTACTTTTTGGCATTTCAAGCTGGAGCTGATTGCCAACAATTCGCTGTATAGGGATAATTTCCAGTTTATCATGCTTCAATTTATAAACAGCGCGCTCCGACGGATTGATAACGGGAATGGTGATCAGGTTATCATCGAACGAATAGGCCGTTCGTTGTGCCCGTACACTGAGCGCAGCCATTTTGTACATGATTGGTACAAACAAAGCGTGCTCAGCCAGATTACCGTACGCCGATGCAAGTGGACTAGCCAGTAAGTACACATTTCCCTGCGCCGTACCACCAATCACTTTTGACTGAGTCAATAACGGATTTCCGTCACGCAGGCTCAGCAGGCGTTCGCCAGCATTCCACCGCCAAACGGGTGCGGCTGACGGCATGTTCAGCGGCTCTGACTGATAGCTCTGCTGGAATACATCGCGGAAGAACGGATTTCGTCGGTCGGGGTCAGCTACGGGTAAGGTGGTCGGTGCAGCGCCCGCTGTGGCCGTTCCCTGCACACTGCCTACGCCCAGTGTTTGTAAGAAAGGGCCGTATGAATTGACATTCGGGTTTGTGGGGGGGATAATGGCCAAACTTCCACCCTGCCGAACAAATCGCTCCAGTTCCGTACGAAGTGTACCCGCCACGTCGGCAACCCCTTCCATGACAACCAGATCCGTTTCCTTAAGCTGGCCCACATCGAAGTTTTGTACACTGAAATTCCGCCGGACAAACAGGCTATCGTTGGAATAAACCGCATCGACATAATCGGCCGTACGGTCTGACGGACCCGACTTTTGTTCATATAAATGCAGCACCCGAACCGCCGGAGACGCTTCAATGACAAAGAAATACTGGTTATCGAAGGTGATGGGATAGTCTTCAAAAACGATACGTCCCCGGTGGTATCCTTTTGATGTTACGTTGAAATTAAGCGAGACCGTAGCCGTACCATCGGGGTCGATTGTGGCCGAAGCCGTTGATGTTTGTGTATCGTCCAGATACAACCGTACGGCCAAATTCTTCACATTCTCCCGGCCTGCATTATTTAACTTCACATTGAGGCTGTTATTCTGCATCTCGCGAATGAAGGGCGTCGATAACCATACGGAATCAACATAGACGTTCTTTGTGGGTTGTGCATCGAGGGGCACAATGAACAGCCGGTCTGTTGTATCGATCTTGAGCCTTGACAAATCGCCTGCGGTGCTTTTCTGAAAATCAGAGAACCAGAAAAGTTGATTACGCCCACTGGGGTTCAGCGAACTCAGCAAATTCCGCTGCCGACGATAGACTGTTTCGAGGGTGCGGGGCGTGTGAGCAAACCGGATGGATGTTACACGGTCACGAACCGATTCGGCCGTTCCGGCCTGCTGCTCGGCCGCCGAAAAGTCGTTGGTTAATAACTGAAGCGAAGTCGCATTCCGAAAGAGCGTCAGCAGTTCATCCAGTTTACTGGTAGCAATATCGAGGTAGCGTTTTGTGTTCCGCTCATTCTGCATGCTGAACGAATTATCTACATATAGACTCGTTACTCCCTGTCGGGACAGGCCAAGTTTATTTTTGCTGGGAATAAATGGCTGAGCAAATGCCAATACCAAAAACGCCAGGAACAAACACCGACAGGCCAGAATGAGCCAGTGTTTTAGCCGGCGAAACGATTTGGTTTCGGTTTGTACCGTCCGAAGCAAAGCTACATTGGTAAAAAATACCCGCCGGGTTCGCCGAAAATTAAACAGGTGAATGGCAATCGGAACCGATACCGCCAGCAGACCAAACAGGAAAGAAGGATAGAGAAAATTCATTCAGGGTATTTTCGGCAAACAGGGTTTTTATACTAACGACTGGTTATGAGCCTTTCGTTTCTTTAGTGCCTAAGTTAATCAGGGATTATGACTTCGTAAAATGCCGTTTTGGTTTGTAACACATCCGTATAAGTAATAGAACCCGCTTCGTTACCTGTTGTTGTGAAGTCGCTTACGGGCGTATGACCAACAACCTGTTGAAAGCCAGTCAGAAAATCAACTATTGTTTCGGAACGGTCAGCCCATACAGGTCCACTGAACGCATTCGATCCACCTCGCACCAGCCCAACTTCGAATAACCTGTTCCGGTCACTCCCCGCTTGTTGATTAGCTTCATTCAATAATCCGGCCAGATTGATGTCGGGTGTAAACTCACCTGCGTTATAGCCCGTTTCCGCCAGAAAATGAGTCAGCCATTTATGGGTCGCTCCAGCATGCGTAAAGAGGAAATTGCCCTGTTGATGAGCGATCTGAAACAGGTCTTTGTGTTCAGTCAGTAAGGCGCTCAATTCAGGCTGCGCCCGTTCGCGAAATCCCGAACAGCGATAGTAGGGGAAATGCAGGTACTGCGCATCGTGATTGCCAATGAGCAGCACAAATTTATCTGGCTGACGAAGTTTACACTGGATAACCTCGTTCAGATTGCCATAAATCGTCTCGTCATCAAAAACATGACTATCGGTGTAATCACCCAAAAAAATAACGCGATCATACGCATCGGTATTAGCTTTTTTCCAAACGGTTCGCCCGTGCAGATCGCTGATGGTTAGGACATTCATAAAGTTAAGATCAACTGGTAAGTTACAAAAAAGCCCCAGCAGGTTATCCTGCTGGGGCTGATATTTGAACCGATCCGGCGGATCGGTTCAGCTTAAAGTGTCCGTTTCACTTCTTTCAGTTCGAAGCTTTCGATCACGTCACCAACTTCAATGTCATTGAAGTTACGAACGCTCAGGCCACATTCGTAGCCGAACTTCACTTCGCTGACATCTTCCTTGAAGCGTTTGAGGGCGCTGATTTCACCCGTATGCACCACAATGAAGTCCCGAATGATCCGGATTTTATTATTTCGTTTGATCGTACCATCTGTTACATAACAACCAGCTACTGTACCGATCTTGCTGATCTTGAAGACATCACGTACCTCAATGTTACCAACAATGACTTCTTCCACAGTCGGAGCTAGCAGCCCTTCCATAGCATCTTTCACTTCGTTGATCGCATCGTAGATGATGGAGTAGAGCCGTATTTCGATTTGCTCCTGCTCGGATAGTTTCCGGGCGCTGGCCGATGGCCGCACCTGGAAGCCAACGATAACCGCATCTGAAGCCGACGCCAGCAATACATCCGACTCGGAGATTTGGCCAACCGCTTTGTGGATGATGTTTACTTGAACTTCTTCCGTAGACAGTTGCAAGAGTGAATCTGAAAGTGCTTCGACTGAGCCATCCACGTCACCTTTCACAATCACATTTAACTCTTTGAAGGTACCGATTGCCTTCCGGCGACCAATTTCTTCCAGTGTAATGTGCTTGCGGGTACGCAATGTTTGCTCACGCAGTAACTGCTCCCGTTTGTTGGCGATTTCACGAGCTTCACGATCTGTTTCCATCACGTTAAACTTGTCACCCGCTTGCGGGGCACCCGGCAAACCGAGAATTTGTACGGGCTGCGAGGGACCTGCTTCCTTGATCCGCTCACCCCGGTCGTTTGTCATAGCCCGAATGCGGCCATAATGGGCGCCAACCAGCATGATATCTCCCTGGTGAAGCGTACCGTTCTCAACCAGAACGGTCGAAACGTATCCGCGACCTTTGTCGAGCGAGGCTTCAATAACTGTTCCTAGTGCCCGGCGTGACGGATTTGCCTTCAGTTCGAGCAGTTCAGCTTCAAGTAATACTTTTTCAAGCAGGTCATCAACACCCAGACCGGATTTCGAGGAGATTTCCTGCGCCTGGTATTTACCGCCCCACTCTTCCACAAGCATATTCATCGCGGCCAGCTCAGTCCGGATTTTTTCGGTATCAGCCCCCGGTTTGTCTACTTTCGAGAAAGCAAACACAATCGGAACACCAGCGACCTGCGCGTGGTTAATGGCTTCGCGTGTCTGAGGCATGATACTATCGTCGGCCGCAATCACGATGATAACAACGTCCGTTACTTTAGCACCCCGTGCACGCATGGCCGTAAAGGCTTCGTGACCAGGTGTATCGAGGAAAGTTATCATCCGGTCGCCATTGTGTTTTACGCTGTATGCACCAATGTGCTGCGTAATACCACCAGCTTCACCAGCGGCAACTTTGGCCCGACGAATGTAATCAAGCAACGATGTTTTACCATGGTCAACGTGACCCATGATGGTTACGATTGGAGCCCTTGGTTGTAATTCATCAGGCTCATCGGCTTCAACGTCGATACCAGCTTCCGTTTCGTCTTCAGCCGAGATAAATTGTACGTCGTATCCAAATTCATCCGCAATAACCGTTATCGCTTCGGCATCTAGCCGCTGGTTGATCGACACGAACATACCCAGGTTCAAACAAACCGAGATAACTTCGTTGATCGACACGTCCATCAGCGATGCCAGATCGTTGGCTGATACGAACTCAGTAACCTTCAGGGTTTTTGCTTCCAGTTCCTCCTGTTCGTTCATCAAACGACGGTCCTCTTCCCGCTGGCTCCGTCGATCACGGCGACGGTCAGCTCCACGGTTTGGCGTGTTGCCACGCATCCGGGCGTTCGTCTGCTGAATAGACTTTTGAACATCTGCCTGTGTTGGTGCTTCCCGCCGACCGGTTCCTCCTCGGTTGGCGTTGTTGCCCGTTCCACCCCGATTGGCATTGTTGCCTCCCCGGTTAGCATTGTTACCTGTTCCACCGCCTGAGCGGTTAGTATTATTTGTGTTGGCGTTATTACCCGTTCCACCCCGGTTGGCATTGTTGCCTCCCTGTCCCTGGTTCTGACCTGTCCCGTTGCCCCCAGCACGATTAACGGGTGCAGCAGTACGATCACCCTGGCCTTGCGGACGGTTGCCTTCCCGTGGTGCAGCTTCCCGTTGTCCGGTCGCCGGAGCGCGGTCGCCTTGTGGACGATCACCCTGTGTCCGGTTAGCTGGGCCACGATCGCCTTCACGAGGAGGCCGATTGCCGCCCTGTCCTTGTGGCTGACCGCCACCCTGGTTTGGCTGGTTGGGGTTGCTACCACCTTCGCGGCCACCGCGAATGCGTTTACGCTTTCCTTTCTTATCGATGTTATTGCCGCCACCACCCTGACGCGGGTTGTTGACGGGTAACTCAATTTTACCAAGAATTTTCAGGCCTCCTAACTGGTGACTACCGGCTGCCCGAATCGTTTCCGTTGCCGCATCCGGCTCTTCAGCGGGAGCCGGTTTAGCGGCTGGCTGAGGATCTGGTTTTGGCTGGTTATTGGCTGGTCGGTTTTCTTTTGGTCTTTCCAGTGCGGCTGGTTTTGGCTCTTCCTGCCGGACTGGAACTGGAGTAGCCGGCTGTTCGACCACTGCTTTTGGCGGAACCGCAGCGGGTGTAGGTTCAGCAACTACCGGCTTGGGCGTCTCCACAGGCGTGCTGTCCGCTTTAGCGACATTAGCTTGTGGTTCAGCAACAACTGGCCTAGAAACGGGTGGTGTCGAAACAGGTTTTGCTTCAGCAGGCGGTGTTGGTGCTGGCTTCGGTGTTTCTACAGCAACCGGTGCTACTGGAACAGGCGGTGCTGGTGTCACTGGCGGGGCAACCGGTTTGGGCGTTTCCACGGCAACCGGTGCTACTGGAACAGGCGATGCTGGGGACGCAACAGCGGGAGTTACCACCGCCGGTTTCACTTCCTGTGGTGCAGGAGCTTTCGCTTGCGGAGCCGGTTGTGAATAAGCAGGCTTTGCGTTCAGATCAATTTTACCCAACACTTTCAACCCTGGCAAACCGGTCTGAGCAGTCTGTGGAGTTGATTTCTGCTCTTCTGCAGTTGGTTTGGGTAAATCAGCCGGGGCTGAGTCTGGTTTGTTTTCAACATTTGGACGTCTCGCGTCATCACGACGGTACAAAACGACATCCTCCTCCTGACGACGCGGTGGCTCGGCGGCTGCAACCGGCGGTTCAGCCCGGCGAGTTCCGTTCAGGAGTTCCGTAGATTTATACTCCTTCGCTAACACCTCCAACTGTTCTGTGTTGATTTTGGTGTTAGGATTAATTTCAACCTTAAACCCTTTGGCAGACAGACTACTCGCAACAGAGGATAATCCTTTGTTGAGAATTTTTGCCACTTGGCTCAGGCGCATTGACTTTTCTTCTGCCATACTTCGGTCTATATTCGGCAAATTTAATAGTTGTTGGTAAGGTATGAACACCAGTTCCAACAATAAAAATCCCTTCGCTTCAATATTGAAGCGTTTAGGGTGCAAAAAGAGGAATAATTTAACAAAGGCGTATTCCTCTTTTTACGGTCACTGCATTTATTCGAATTCCTGTTTGAGGATATTCAAAATTTCTTCAACGGTGTCTTCTTCCAGATCGGTTCGCCGAACGAGTTCTTCTTTGTTCAGGGCCAGCACACTCTTGGCCGTATCAAGACCAACTTTGCGAAGTTCCTGAATCATCCACTCGTCGATCTCATCGGAGAATTCCATCAGGTCAACGTCTTCATCATCCTCCTGGCCTTCGTTGTCGCGGAATACATCAATTTCCATGTCAACCAACCGGCCGGCCAGTTTAATATTCTGTCCACCTTTACCAATAGCCAGCGATACCTGGTCGGGTTTCAGAAAAACGGATACGCGCTTCGTTTCCCGGTCGATTTGCATCGAACTAATTTTAGCCGGACTCAGTGCCCGACTAATCAACAGTTCGAGATTTTCGGTGTAGTTGATCACGTCGATGTTCTCATTACCGAGTTCACGAACGATACCGTGTATCCGCGATCCTTTCATACCAACACAGGCCCCAACGGGATCAATGCGGTCGTCGTACGATTCAACCGCGACTTTGGCCCGCTCGCCCGGCTCTCGAACAATCTTGCGAATTGAAATCAGGCCGTCGTAAATTTCCGGCACTTCGATCTCGAATAGGCGCTCCAAAAATACCGGCGAGGTACGTGACAGGATAATTTTAGGTGTACCGTTCAGCATATCTACCCGGCTGATTACCGCTTTGACAGCCTCCCCTTTCCGATAACGATCTTTAGGAATCTGTTCTGTACGGGGCAGGCTCAACTCGTTATTCTCGCTGTCGACCAGAATAATTTCGTGCTTCAGCAATTGGTATACTTCGGCGCCAACCAGATCACCAACCTGATCTTTATATTTTTGATAAAGGAGTTCTTTCTCCATGTCCTTTATCTTCTGAATGAGCGTCTGACGGGCTGTTTGCACAACCCGACGGCCAAAATCATCCAGCTTTACTTCTTCGGCAACTTGTTCGCCGACTTCAAAGTCATCCTGAATTTTACGCGCTTCGGCGAGGGGAATTTTATCATAATCCCAAATATCTTCCGAATCGTCGTCAACAATTTCGCGGGTCCGCCACATTTCCAGATCGCCACTTTCTGCGTTAATAATAACGTCGAAGTTTTCGTCTGTACCGTATTTTTTACGAATCATCGTCCGGAAGACATCTTCCAGAATAGTGATCATGGTAGGCCGGTCAATGTTCTTCGACCGGGCAAAATCAGCAAACGATTCTATTAATAGTCCACTGGTCATGGTAGTAAAACAGTCTGTAAGTCGTAAGTCTGTAAATCAAGGGTAGTAAGCAGTGCAGCAGCGCTGGTTTAAAACGAATCGACTTACTCCTTACTACTCTATTTAAATGATACTTCTACTTGTGCTTTTTTTATCTGCTCGAATGGAATCGGCGTAAGGCCGACTGGTGGAATTTCCGCAGCTAAATCAGCTTCTTTTTTCTTTTTACTCTTCGATACTTTTTCAGCTTCTATATCCAGCACGATGTGATCATCGGCTACAGAATCCAGCCATCCTTTTCTCGTTTTTCCATCCGTCAGAGTAACTGTTAGCTGTCGACCCACGTTTCGCGTAAACTGACGAGGGAACGTTAACGGATAATCAACTCCGGGTGATGAAATTTCGAGCGTAAATGCCGAATCTCCAAAAAAATTCATCTCATCCATCTGCCCACCCAGCCTACGGCTAATATCGGCGCAGTCATCAATTTTGATGCCTGCATCACTATCCAATAAAATAGTGACCTTCAAACGGCCACCCTGCCTTCCAGCAACCTGAATATCAACAATGTAAAACTCATCGCCATTCAGGTAAGGTTGCAGTAGTTCGGTAATTTTTGCTTTGTCGTCCATAAGGTAAGGCTAACAAAAAAGGGAGTGCGACTCCCTTTTTTAATCAATGCCATATGGTTTTTGTGCCACAAAGGTAATACGTTTATACGTGCATCGCAAGCCCCATTACGGGACCAATTGCAGGCATTCCGGGCATTATGCCTTATTTTTGGCTTTCTCAAGGTATTAGTCTCGCTCAATAACGACGATATGACGCTCAGAATGCGAGTTGGACAGTTCATCGCCTATTTTTTTCGGTCGTTGCTGTGGTCAATTAATTTACTACTGGTTTTATACACTTGTCTGGCCTATTGGCTGCTGTATAGTTTACAGACAGAGCACTGGTCGGCCAGCATGATTATGATTACGTTACCAGTAGCCTGGGTACTCAACTTCGTTGTCGTTTGCTTGTGGTTAACAGCCAGACCCTGGCGCAGTTGGCTCTCCGGGCTGGTATTGATAATCGGGCTGATTTTATTCGGTTCCCGAACATTTGTATGGCATACCCCAACTGAATTTGAGGGCAAGGGGCAACCCGTCAACGTGTTCAGTTACAATGTCCAGTCATTTGACCTGACTGCCTCCTACGACCTATATCAGAGTTCACCACGAGTTCGCCGTACGATGAACTACGTGTTGCACTATGACGCGCCCATCAAATGTTTTCAGGAATTTTATAATTCAACGACTATACCTGATTATAATCTTGTCAAACGATTTCAGGAGGCAGGCTACACGCATACAGCGTTTCTATTTCCGGAAATGGCACAGGCAACAGATGGTGATGTTGGGGTCGCTATCTTTTCTAAATATCCAATACTACAATCTGGACGTGAGCCGTTTGGCCCACAGAATGGCATTGTTTGGGCCAATGTCAAAATAGGTAATGATACGATTCGGATCATTAATGTCCATCTTCATTCAATGGGCATCCGGGTCGGTAAAGTATTAAAGCAAAAAGAAATCAAAGGCGTTCAGCGTGAAACACGTGGTGTATTAAGCGCCTTACACAACGGCTTTACCGACCGCCGGGAAGAAGTTATAAAGGTGGAACGTTACATTCATGAGAGCCCTTACCCGGTTATTGTTACCGGCGATCATAACGATACCCCCTATAGTGTGGTCTATGAACGGCTACGCCGAACCTTACCAAACAGTTTTGAGGACGCTGGTCGGGGTTTTGGGTTTACGTATAACCATTTACCGGGTTTCATTCGTATTGATCACCAGTTCCACGATCCGAAGTTGACGGTGCTGAACTTTGAAACCATCAACTACATCAAGTATTCGGACCACTACCCTATTGTAGGCACGTATGCGTTGAAATGATATAGGATATATGTGTTTCATGATACATCCTGTATCATACACCATACATCTTTCACGGGTGTGCGTTCACCCATGATTCACCATCGGTAAATACTTCTTTTTTCCAGATGGGCACCGTTTGTTTGATAGTGTCTATGATGTATCGGCAGGCTTCGAAAGCAGCAGCCCGGTGGGCAGTGGCTACACCAATCAACACCGCAATTTCACCAATTTGTAGCGTCCCTTTTCGGTGGATGATCGTGTACCGGAGAATAGGCCATCGTTGTTGCGCATCATCCGCAATTTTTTGCATTTCGGAGATGGCCATACGGTCATAAGCTTCGTATTCGAGCCGGTCTACGGGCCGTTCTTGGGTGTTATCGCGAACAACGCCAAGAAAAAAATCAATAGCCCCTGCCTGTTCCGACTGTAGATACGTTAAGGCAGCGGTAACATCAATGGGGTCGGAAGTAAGAGCAACCATAGAAAATAGAAACAAAATCAGCCTCCGCTGACAGGTGGAATAAGGGCTATTTCGTCGTGGTGAGCAAGTAGTTGTTCAGATTCGGCGTATTCGCCATTAACAGCCACCAACAGAGAACGAATGCCCGCCAAAGCAGGGTAATCCTGGTGCAGTCGGCTAAGCAGGTCGCCAACGCTGGCCCCTTCGTTAAGGGGCACAGCCACCGCCGACTGACCGGTTAAATCGCGGGTGATTCCAAATAAAAGCACCGAAACAGATTGGGTCATGAGTATAAGAAAGGCCGTTTGATAAAGCAGTACATTGCCATCAGAACGCAGCAAAGCGTCGTTGAAGTTCGCCAGGTACCAACAAAAAACTGTGCCACTGCTTTGAGGTAGTGGCACAGTTCCGAATAGTAAGAGTAGACTACTTATTTCGAGTTATCCATTTTCCGCTCAGCTTTCTTCATCTTGCGATCAGCTTTGTTGAGGGTTTTATTGGTCCCATCTTTAATATCCTCTTTTGTGTTTTTAGCCGCATCAGACATTTTGTCACCTGCCTTGTCAGCCTCACGGCCTATTTTTCTACCGGCGGCTTTTGTCGTTTCTTTTGCCTGATGTGCTGTCTCTTTAGCATTTTGCTTTGTATCCTGAGCAGATACCAGGGCAACTGAGAAGAAAAGCGCAGCTGCCAGCATTGTTAACTTTTTCATGAGAGTTGAGTTGATTCGTACTCAAAATAACTCAACAAACGAACAATTGTTTAGTCAAGATTTAGCTTTTCTTAACTTTCCCGACAAACAGCAAACACCGTAATTGTTAGTCTTTGTGCTTGAATACTTTAACCTGATACACGTAATCCTGCATGCGCTTGATCTGCTGCTTACGGGATAAGTGCGACAGTTGGCTCTTTTTATTCAGGCGGAGCGGCTGGCCTTTGAGTGAGTCAGCCGGAATATTGTTAAGTGCTTCAAGCATGTAATTCGTTTTCACGGCGAAACTGACCCCTTCGGACGTCGTTTGTTTCCCACTGATGATACCAATCACATTCCCTTTCTCGTCTAATAATGGACCGCCCGAGTTACCTGGGTTCACACCAATGGCGACCTGGTAAGCTGTGGAATCGCCCCGATAGCCAGTTCCTGAACTGAGGTAACCTTCGCCATAAACGATTTCTTCACGCGGGTAGCCGAGTGTATATACACGCTCACCCAGGTCCGACGGGCGGGCGTCGAAACTGTACGGAACGGGCGGCATTGACCGAAACGCACTATCGTCGCAAAGTTGCAGAAACGCCAAATCGTGGGCTTTATCGGCATAGACGACGCGGGCTTTGTATACTTCACCTTTCGCACTTTGAACATATACTGAATCAGCATCCCGAACGATGTGGTTGTTGGTAACAAAATAGCCGTCTCCGGTAATTAGGAAACCTGATCCCGCTACTTGTGCCGGATTAGTACTCAGGCCTCGTCCACGGCCATTATAATCATTCAACAACTTACGCTGCGACGATTTAACCGCCTGAATTTCTTTGCTTAACAGGCTATACTGCTGCTCCTGCTTGTGGCTCTGCTGATAAGACCGATAAAGAAAAATAGAGCTAAACGTAGTGATGATAGCCACCGAAGCAGCCACCGCCAATGTGGTCCGATAGGTAGTCCAAAGAGAGCGTATCTGCACGGCCGGTTCAGACCGGTAATCAGCAGCATCCTGACGGATAACGTTCATATCCGTACGCGCCTGAACAGCATTCAGCTTTTGCCTGAACCGAACTCGCTCACCATACATCCGCAGCGCATTCTCAATATCTTTTTCTTCTTCCATCTTTAAAAAGAGTTATTGAGTTGTTAGATCGAAAGACAAATAGCTGGTTTAACGGATCACTGAACCACTTTATACCCTTATGACCTGACAACGTTTACTGTTTATATTCCGAAAAGAACAACCGCTTCAACCGCATCAGACATTTATATTTCTGCGTTTTGGCATTGTCGGCATTGGTATAGCCAAACTTTTCGGTAATCTCCTGCATACTCAGGTGCTGGATATAAAAATCATCCAGCAACGTTCGACATGGTTCACCAAGCCGGGAAAGTGAGTCTGCCATCAGATCGAACTGGCGATCCCGTTCTTCATGTTCCGTTAGATCGTCGTCAATCTGCCCGGAAACAAATTCATCCGTAGCGGGCCTTTCCACATCACGTACCATATACCGGCTTCGCTGGGCTAACTGCTTCAGCCACAAGCGCCGGCCAACTGAGTAGAGGTAGGTTTTTAACTGGCAATGCAATTCCAGCGAACCACTCCTCACCTTCTCATACAGTACAATCAATGCTTCCTGATAAATATCCTTGGCATCATCTTCATTTCCGCTGTTGCTGGTGACGAAGTGGAGAACCATCGGAAAATATCGTCGGTACAATTGCGTCAATGCGTCGTCGGAGCCATCGGCCAACCCCATCAGCAACTCCTCATCGGTGAATATGGGCGACCTACTTTCCTTCATTGAGTTGAGTCATTACTTAATACAGAAACGATTGAGACGTAACCCATAAAAAAAATAAAAAAAAAGTTGGGTTACCTTTCTCCCTATAGGGTATTAACACTGACATTAATTAGTAATCACTAAACAAAAACATCCCCAAAAATATGAAAGCAATCACGAAATCCGCCTTCTTTTTCATGGCTATGATCGCCCTGGCTACGTCTTGCAGCTCGAAGAAGACCGAAAGCACCGAAACGACCACCACGACGACTGCAGATTCTGCTTCGACGATGGCTACCGATTCGACGATGGCTACGGATTCTGCTTCGACGATGTCTGCTGATAGCGCGAAGTAATTTTTGCTAAGGCACAACTGCCGGTACATCTTACCGACATCGCTATAAACGGTTAAAAGCCCTCTGACGAGTCAGGGGGCTTTTTATTTTTTGACCGTATTACATTAACACACCTGTCAACAAATTCATTTCAGTTGTGGGGGCGGCCCGTTCGTAAAGAATGGCATAAACAGCATTCGTGATGGGCATACTGACGCCAAACTGCTGATTTACCTCATAGATACTTTTTACGGCGTAGTATCCTTCTGCAATCATATTCATCTCCGCCTGTGCTGATTGTATGGTATAGCCCCGACCAATCAGCGTACCGAACGTTCGGTTTCGGCTGAAAGGGGAATAAGCCGTTACCAGTAAATCGCCCAGGTAAGCAGAGCCGCTCAAATCGCGGTGTTTGGGGTAAACGGCATCCACAAACCGCCTGATCTCCTGCATGGCATTAGACACCAGAACGGCCTGGAAATTATCGCCGTAGCCCAGTCCGCGCGTAATGCCACACGCTAAGGCAATGATGTTTTTCATAACGGCACTGTACTCGATGCCGTAAATATCATCGACGGGTGTTGTTTGTACGAAGCGACACCGGAGTAAGTCGGCGACGGCTGCGGCACAAGTTGGATTTTGAGAAGCGATGGTGAGGTAAGACTTTTTTTCAAGGGCAACTTCTTCGGCGTGGCATGGCCCGGCAATAACCGACATGCGCTCTACCGGCACATCGTATTGCTCGCTGACCCAATCCGTCACCAGTTGATTCGCGTCTGGAATCATCCCTTTGATGGCCGACACAACCGATTTGCCAACAAAGTCTGTGGGTTTCAAGCCCGTCAGGGCATCACCAATGAAGGCTGCAGGAACGGCCAGAATAATGTACTCACTATCCTTAACGGAATCTCTAATTTTTGTGCAGACCTTCACTTTACGGGTATTGATCTGTACGTCACTCAGGTAGCTTGGATTGTGTCCGAATTTTTTGATATGATCGGCGTCGGATTTTTTACGAAGCCACCATTTAACACTGACATTGTTTTCGGAGAGGATTTTAACGAGTGCCGTTGCCCAGCTTCCTCCACCTACCATTGTCAGCCGAACCGGTTGATTTACTTTCATGGGGTAAAGAAAAGAAGAAAGCAGTTGTAGGCCAAATTTGGCCCATTTAGCCCTGCCGGAATTAGTACTCTATAAAGCAAATGGGTAAGGCATCATAGCCTTACCCATTTGCTTTTACCTAAGTGCGAGCGATATTACTCGTCTTTCTCGTCTTCTTTTTTCTTGTTCTTTGTTGGATCGCGCTTAACCACCAGCTCGCCATTTTTGAGCTTCTTCGACACGGCGATGAACGGGCCTGATATGATTTGCTCGCCCGGTTTGAGGCCCGACAAGATCTCGATATTTTCGAAGTCACTAATGCCCGTTTTCACCTCCCGCTGCGTGGCTTTGCCGCCTACATTGACAAAGACAATCTCTTTAGGCTTATCTTTCTTTTCGACCACATCGGCGGGTTTTTCATCAACGGTCCCATTCGATCTATCTTTTGTTTCAGCCGTGTCGATAGCGGATGAATCGGCAGCACGGGTTGTTACGGCCGCAATTGGAACAGCCAGCACACCCGACTTACGATCCGTAATGATCTCGACAGAAGCCGTCATTCCGGGTTTGAAGGGATAGCCTTTTTTATCTTTTAGGGCCAGCAGATCAGCGTATGAGGTATTTAGGATTTTAACTTTTATCTCAAACTCCGTAACAGCATCGGCCGATAGAGATGCAGCCGCTCCCGATGAACTCGTTAATCCGTTGGCCGTGTTGGCAATCTCATATACAACACCCTTAAATTTGCGGCCAGCAGTCGTGTATGAATCCACTTCAATATCCGCCGTGTCGCCGAGGTTAACTCGTACAATGTCGTTCTCGTTGACATTGACCCGCACTTCCATGTTCTGCAAATTGGCGATCCGCATAATTTCGGTACCTGCCATTTGTGATGTTCCTACTACACGTTCACCCAGCTCAATATTAAGCTTGGAAACCGTGCCATTGACCGGACAATAGATGGATGTTTTGCGCAGGTTTTCGTTGGCATCGCGCAGGCTGGCTTCGGCGCTCTGAATGTTAAATTGAGACGCTCTTACGTTGGCGTTGGCTGCTTCAACCTCCTGTTTGGCAACGTTGTAATTGGCCTCGCTAGTTTCCAGATCGGCAGACGAAATTACCTTATCCGCGAACAGTTTACGATTCCGATCATAATCTGCTTTAGCCCGAATCAGACGAGCGCTCGATTGAGCTACGGATGCTTTTGATTGTTCTAGCTGCGCCCGGCTTTGGTTGACGGCCGCCCGCGCCCGCGCCAGGAGTGATTCGTAGTTGTCGGGGCGGATACGGCACAGCAGTTGACCGGCCTTAACGGGGTCGCCTTCATTGACATAAAGACCGATGATTTCGCCTGATACGTCAGGGCTAATTTTCACTTCAACCTGAGGCTGAACCCGCCCCGAGGCACTAACATGTTCGGTAATATCGAGACGCTTGACCAACGCGAAGTCAACCTCCGTTGATTTCGGTTTGCCCAGCATACCCGCCTGTTTTGCGGCTACTAATCCTCCAACGAGTAGGACTAGCAGTCCACCCAATATCCACCAAATGCGACTTGACTTCTTTTTCATGATCAGGGAATTAGTGAAGGAGTAACAGAATGAACATACGATATCTGTTCACTCAATCACTAATTCACTAACTTAATTAAAACTAAGCGGTTTGTTCTGATAATAATCTAAAATTTTTGTCCGGAAAACGTAGTCGTACTTAGCCTGTACCAGGCTATTCCGGGCACGATCCAGATTCGTTTTAGCAATGCTATAATCAGTGGCGTTGATAGCGCCAGCGTTCAGTCGACTTTCGGCTACCTGAAACGCCTTTTCCAGCGATGCTACCTGCACTTGAGTAGCTTTAAATTTATTGGCGGCCGCACGCATGCTTGTATAAGCCGTCTCAATTTGCTGACGCAGTGTCAACCGGGTATTTTGAGCCGTTAATTCAGCGTTTTGTTGCTGAATTTTGGCGGTTGTAATCCGGTTACGGGACAAATTACCCTGAAAAATAGGAACTCGTAAAAATAAAGAAGCAGACCGATTGAAGTTATTCTGTATCTGATTAAAATAGCTCACGTTTACTACATCTGACCCATTTATGGTTGTATATACGGGCACTTGAGAACCATTCGCATCTGTAAAAAACCCGGTGATTTGTTGACGTGTCGTTCCGTTGGGTATCTGTTGCTGATTGGCCGCACTTGAATACAGACTGCTTAAGTTGCCATTCAATGTCAACACCGGATAAAGAGCCCCTTTAGCCACCTGAACGCCCAAAGCAGCCCCTTTTACGCGCAAATCGGCCCCTTTCACTTCGGGCAAATTTCCGACGGCCACATCGAAAAGTTGCTGTACAGATGCCTCGTAAGGCGTTAAACCTGGATCTGGAACATTGATCTGTTCAACCTCAAATTCCTGATTTATGGGCACATTCATGGCCTGAAGTAACGAAACCTTGGCCAAGTCCAGCGTATTTTGTGCCGTCACAATATCCACTTCATTGCTGGCCAGCGTTGCCCGAAGTTCGTATAAGTTTGCTTCAGGAGCCGATCCGGCATTCACCAAACGCTGTGTTCGATCTAGTTGTGCCCGGGTTACATCGGCCTGCCGCTGCGCAACGGCCAATTGTTCAGAACCGACTAAAACGTTCAGGTAATTTTGCGCAACCGTAAGCGATACATTGTTTTTTGTCGCATTTAGCTCTTGTTGGCTCGCCTGTAGAATCAAGTCATTTTGCTTAATGGTATTTCTCAAAACCATACCATTATATAACGTTGCCGAGGCATTCAGCTGATAATTTCCCGAAGAAATGGATTGCTGAATGAAACCATTGGACTGCGGGTTGATGCTCCGACCACCGTTTAAGCCCTGATTGGCCTGGAAGTTAGTTGTCGGTAAGAGATTTAATCGTGACTGATGTAATTGTAAATCACTGTTGGCAACCGTTAGTTGCCCCTGCCGAATCTGAATGTTATTCTGTTGAGCAATTTCGATACACTGCTGTAAATTTAGCCGATTCGAGGCACTCGTTCCACTACCGGGCGATACAGCCGAAACTGTATTCTGTGCGTATGTTGCCGACAAACCTGTCGTTAGCAATAGGGTCATTACAACCCGCACCTGTTTCCACGCCACTTGCATACTCATAGTATTTGATGGTTCAATGATACAAACTTACCTTCGGCGCGGCTATCGTTTTGGGATAAACGGCGCAAACAAAGCATGTTTCTGGTTTATAATTCGGATATACTCTCTGAAGGCGACTTTCGCCTGGCAATCAATGACCGCGCTTTTCAGTATGGCGACGGCCTCTTCGAAACAATTCGGTACGAAACTAGCCGGGTGTGGTTCTGGCCCGACCACTTTGCCCGCCTGTCGGGAGGTATGTCGGCTCTCCATCTTATCCGACCGACGAACTTTACCGCTGAGATCATTCACGAGACTATTCTTCATCTGCTTAGCGCCAACGGACTTACCCATCAACCCGCCCGAATCAAGATTCAGGTTTGGCGGCAAACTGGTGGTTTATACACCCCTGCCACGAATGAAGTCAATATACTCATCACGGTGCGGCCCGGAGTGCCCTTTTCAATCACAGAAAAAGCCCAAACAGGAATTTATGACGCCTTTCGGTTATCACCTTCCCCCGTTTCGGCTTTTAAAACCCTGAATGCCCTTCCTTATGTGCTGGCAGGCGTGCATAAAGAACAACATAAATTCGACGATGTCATTTTGCTCGATACCGGCGGTCACCTTGCCGAATGCCTGGCCTCTGCCCTGTTTTGGTACGCTAACGAAACGCTCTACACGCCTTCATTACAAACCGGCTGCATCAACGGTATTGTCCGCCAGCAACTTTTACGTACAGGTTCAGGTTTGGAAATTTCCCTGCAGGAAGGACTATATAAACCTGAAGTCCTTCGTGAAGCCCAGGCCGTATTTTGCGCCAATGTCATGGGTATTCAGTGGTTGAATCGAATCAATAACGACAACATAACTCCGTCGGATGAGATAAAAGAGCAACTTAGTGCACTATGGCGTCACATCCAGAGTTGAGGGTTCCAGCCAGCCGTCTTTTAGCCGTATAATCCGCGATCCATATTCGGCATTTGCTTCCGAGTGCGTTACCTGCACAATGGTCACCCCATCTTTTTGATTCAGTTCCCGGAATATGTCCATAATGTCGCGGGCCTGATCGGAATGAAGGTTCCCCGTTGGTTCGTCCGCAAAAATAACGGACGGGTATGCCGCCAGCGCCCGGGCGATGCCCACCAATTGCTGCTGCCCACCCGATAATTGGGCCGGAAACAAATCTTTCCGGGCTACGATATTGAACCGGTCAAGCAATTCGGCCACGCGGCTTTTGCGCTCGGAGCCACTCAATCCCTTGTAGAGTAAGGGCGTTTCAATGTTTTCATATACCGTCAACTCATCGATTAGGTGATAAGCCTGAAACACGAAGCCGATTTGTGTCCGGTGGAGTTCAGTACGTCTCTTTTCGGATAGTTTCTGCACCGGATGATCGTCGAGCAGGTATTCACCTTCAGATGGTTCTTCCAGCAGGCCCAAAATGTGCAGTAAGGTAGACTTGCCCGACCCCGACGGTCCCATGATCGACACAAACTCGCCCTTGGCGATGTCGAGGGTAATGTTACGCAGCACATAGACCCGTCCAAAGCCAGCCGGGTAGTATTTAGAGACGTTGTGGAGTTGAATCATAATTAGTTACTTTTGAAAAGGTTTTTACGTAGGTTAAGACAACGTGAATTTCTGGTGATTATAGCATTCTGGATGAGTTCGTTCAGGATTACAACACCCGAGTTTGGTTTAGGTATCCGAAAGCAAACGGTGGGTTGACCAAACACTCATCTTTTCCGATGGTTTTACAGCTGGATTTAAATTCTTTTCTTTAGCGGTTCAAGCGTCGTGCCAGATTTACAAAAGGCTAACTGACAGAAGTTTAGAGACTTCTCAAGTACCAGCAACGTCCGCTTACGGACAAATATACCGTTGAAATCGGACACCTTTTCAGTTCGTCATGCAACGCAACCGACTTTTTCGTCATCTATTGATAAATGTAAAAACACCTACACAATGAAAGCAATTGCTCTAACACTTTTCATGCTGATAGCGGGTTTACAAACCGCTATCAGCCAGGGAAAAATAGACCGGACGGTTTCGGGTTTCACGGGTCTGAGTGTAACCAGTGGTATAGACGTTTACCTGACGCAGGGCAATTCGGAAAAATTGACCCTCGACGTAAAAGGTATGGATGAAGACCAGATCGTTTCGCGGGTGAAAAACGGCGTTCTCGAACTTTACATCGACCGGAAGGGAATGAACTGGAATTTCAATCGAAACAACTCTGTGAAGGCCTATATCACCTTCAAACAGTTAACTAACTTACAAGCCGGGGGCGGCTCCGATGTGTTTGGTCAGGGAACACTGTCGTTCAACGATTTGAACGTAGACGCATCGGGCGGCTCCGACGTTAAACTAGACCTCAAAGCGGATCGGTTAAATGTGTCGGCATCGGGTGGAGCTGATGCGGTTTTACAAGGATCGGCCCGGACATTGAATGCAAATGGCTCGGGCGGCTCCGATCTTGATGCGCGCAAACTCATCGTTGAGACCTGCAATGCCAACTCATCCGGGGGCTCCGACGTGTATGTCAACGCCAGTAAAGAAATGAGTTTGAAAGCGTCAGGAGGTTCCGATATCTATTATTATGGCCCAGGCAGAGTGCTGGCAAGTAGTAAATCAGGCGGCTCCGATATTAAGCGGAAAGATTAGAAAAAGAGCGAAAGAGTGAAAGAGTGAAAGAGCGAATAACTAATTTCGCTCTTTCACTCTTTCACTCTTTCACCATTTTGACACCTACTATCGGAATTCTCGGCGGGGGCCAGCTGGGCCTGATGCTCTTGCAGGCCTCCATTGACTGGAACCTTCGCGTTCATGTACTCGACGCCGACGCCGAAGCTCCCTGTCGGCATCTTTGCACTCAATTTACCCAGGGCTCACTAACCGATTATGATACGGTTTATCAGTTTGGTCAGGCCGTTGACGTATTGACCATTGAAATTGAGCGCGTCAATGTGGAAGCCCTCGAAGCGCTCGAACGCGAGGGAAAGCGGGTATTTCCACAACCTTCTGTCATCCGTATTATTCAGGATAAGCGATTACAGAAACAATTTTATCGCGACCATAACCTACCGACAGCCGATTTCATTTTAACCGATACGCGTGCCGATGTCGCTTTAGTTGAGATTCAACAACCCGACTTTTTGCCTGCTTTTCATAAGCTCGGCCGCGATGGCTATGACGGCCGGGGCGTTCAGCGGATTGCGTCGGTTGCCGATGTCGGGAAAGCGTTCGATGCCCCCGGTGTCCTCGAAAAAGCAGTTGATTTTGAAAAAGAATTAGCTGTCATCGTGGCCCGGAATGAGCGGGGCGAGATCCAAACTTTTCCAACGGTCGAGATGGTATTTCACCCCGACTTGAATTTGGTAGAATACCTGTTTGCTCCGGCAGAAATTTCGGAAGCAATTGACCTGCAAGCACAGGACATTGCCCGGCGTACTACCGAAGCCTTTGGCATTGTGGGACTACTGGCCGTTGAGTTGTTTCTGGATAAACAAGGCAACGTGTTGATCAATGAAGTCGCTCCGCGCCCGCACAACAGCGGCCATCACACCATGCGCGCCAATGTTACATCACAGTTTGAGCAGCATTGGCGCGCTATTTTAAACTATCCCCTCGGCGACACGACAGCCTACCAACCGGCTGCTATGGTCAACCTGCTTGGCGAAGAAAATCAAACTGGCCCTGCCGTTTACGAAGGCCTGGAAAATTTACTAGCTATGCCGGGTGTATTCCCGTTTTTCTACGGAAAAGCCATCACCAAACCGTTCCGCAAAATGGGCCACGTCACCGTCATGGATCAATCGCTGGATACCCTTCGCGAAAAAGTAAGCGATGTACGGCAAGGCATCCGGGTGATCTCAACGTAGAGACCGGCGGACCGGTCTCTACGTTGACTAGGCGACAGTATTCTCCAAGGTACCAATCCCGTCGATGGTGATCCTGATTACATCGCCCGACCGAAGGGTAAAATCATCGGGTGGCACAATACCGGTGCCCGTCATCAGGAAGCACCCATACGAAAAGGAACACTCGCGGTATAGGAACGAGACAAGTTCGGTATGCTGCCGTTTCATCTGATTAATGGCGATGTTATTGGTAAAAGCCGCCTGCTCATCACGAATAATTTCCAGGCGGATTTGTGTATCAGAAGCAATGGGCACTTCCGGAACATACAGGCACGGGCCAAGAGCTGCGCTGCCGTCATAACTTTTGGCCTGAGGTAGATACAACGGATTTTCTCCCTCGATACTCCGCGAACTCATGTCGTTTCCGCAGGTATAACCCACAATTTTGCCCGACGATGTAATGAACAACGTCAGTTCCGGCTCTGGCACATTCCAGGTCGAATCAGCCCGAATACGAACCGCTGCACCCGGCCCCACTACCCGTTCGGGGGTCGACTTGAAGAATAATTCCGGCCGCTCGGCGTCATAAACCCGGTCGTAAAAATTGTCTCCTCCCGATTTTTTCGACTCCTCCATACGGGCGTCGCGACTCCGTAGATAGGTTACTCCCGACGCCCACACTTCCTGTCGGCCAATGGGTGCGAGCAAGCCCGTTTTGAGCCAGTCCTGATAGGCATCCGATGGAGTCGCCACCGCAGTCAGCGTAATGAGAAATTCATGTAAATCATCCCGGTTAATTAATTCGTCCCAATCATCGGCTGGAACAGAATAAAACTGATCTTGGAAGTGGACGACAATGCCGGAGCGGGTTTTGTAGAGGTTCATATAAGACAAACTAAGCGGTAATTGGCCAACAAACAGGCCCATTTCTCAGTAAAAGGTGTTATATTAGATAGTTTACTGTCAACCCAAGATGCTGCAAAAAACACGGGGTATTGCCCTCAGCTATATTCGTTACCGCGAAACCTCCATCATTGCCCGCGTATACACCGAAGAGTTTGGCCTGCAAAGCTATATCGTCAACAGCGTGCGAACGGCCAAGAGCAAAAATAACCGTATTGCTCTTTTTCAGCCATTAACGTTGCTGGAAATGGTGGTTTATTACAAAAGTGACCGCGATCTGACCCGGCTTTCGGAAGTGAAAACTAATTTTCCGTTCCAGAGCTTGCCCTTCGAAGTGGGCAAATCTACCATTGCCATGTTTGTGACGGAAATGCTGAATAAAGTGCTGAAAGAAGAAACGGGTAGTCCAACACTTTTCCGATTTCTGGTTGAGTCAGTGGTTTTTCTGGAAGAAGCAAAGGTAAATTACGAGAATTTCCACCTGATTTTTCTGTTAAAGCTTTCGTTCTTCCTGGGTTTCGGGCCGGAGAGTGCGCGTGAGTTCGAGAGCCAGCTCCGCGAAAACTCCTATCCGTTCTTACCCGACGAGGAGATGGATGCAGCACTCAACACGATGCTGCGTCAGCCGTTCGGCACGCCAATCAAATTAGACCGCTCCGCCCGGAATGAACTGGCCGATGCCCTGGTAACTTATTACCACATTCACATTGATTCGCTGGGTGAAGTAAAATCGCTGCCAGTGCTACGCGAAGTTTTGGGATAGTCATCAGCTTTTATGCAGGAAATTACGTTTGAGCACTTTACTGATTTCATTCGACAGCATGCAGGAGTTTCCAGCAAGAGGCTAATTACTCCATCTACACAATTTGAGAAAGATTTGGGTATTACCGGTGATGATGGTATAGAATTTCTCGAAGCGATAGAGAGACACTATGGTGTTGCCTTCTGTAAGGATGAACAAGGGTTTCGCGAAATGTTCAAACTAGGCCCGAATGAATATTTATTTCACAGTGAAGGGTTTGGTATCCCATTTTGGTGGTTTGGCCAAAAGCCTGTTGTCCGCGCTTTTACAGTTGGTGAGTTCTATACAATCCTTCAAGCATTGTTTAGCAATTAGACCTTGCGTTTGAGTTCGAAATGTTGCCCGAGATACACCCGGCGTACCTGTTCGTCGTTGGCTAATTCTTCGGCGGTTCCCTGCTTTAGAATTTTCCCTTCGAACAACAGATAGGCCCGGTCGGTGATGGAGAGCGTTTCGTTCACGTTATGGTCGGTGATCAGGATGCCAATGTTCCGGTGTTTCAGTTTAGCGACGATACTTTGAATGTCCTCAACGGCAATCGGATCGACACCAGCAAACGGTTCATCGAGCAAGATGAATTTGGGGTCCACGGCCAGCGCCCGGGCAATCTCCGTCCGTCGGCGCTCCCCCCCGGAAAGTACCTTTCCTTTGCTTTTCCGAACGTGCGTCAGACTAAATTCTTCGAGCAGCTCTTCTACCTTTTCCTTTTGCTTAGCTTTCGGCAAATCGGTCATTTCCAGAACGGCGAGCACATTTTCTTCAACCGACAGGTCGCGGAATACGGAGGCTTCCTGCGCCAGATAGCCCAGACCAAGACGGGCCCGTTTGTACATGGGCAGATCGGTCACATCCATATCGTCGATAAAAACTTTCCCGCTATTGGGCTTCACCAGCCCAACGGCCATATAAAACGAAGTTGTTTTACCGGCTCCGTTTGGGCCCAGGAGCCCCACAATTTCGCCGGTTTCAACCTGGTAGGATACATTGTTGTTGACCAACCGTGATCCGTATTTTTTAATCAAATTTTCAGTTCTGAGAATCATTCTTCTGCGTTCTTGCTACACGCTGCTGCGCTATCGACCGGTAGCACAAAGTTCGGGGTATTGAAACCCACTGCCAACTATTTCCATGAACAGCAAGGCCCAATACCAATTTATTAACAAATTTTACGGGTAAATGGAGCAACGAAGTGGTCGGACGCCGGATCTTCTACACCTTTACATCTTTCAGCATCAACTGGAGGGTGGTGTTTCCATTGTAGTGGTTTTGCTCAACCTGATAACAGATTGAAAACGGCTGGCCCGGTCGGAGTTGATCCGCGACATGGGCAAACCCAAACCCAATGGCTGTTAAGGTCTGCCCCCCCCTACCCTGACGAACGTTTATTTTGAGGTGCTTCTCTTTCATAATGATTGGCTCACTCACCAGATAAACATCCTCCGTCATAAATGTGGGCTGTAAGTTGTGTGGTCCAAACGGGCCCATTTGCCGAACGATTCGGTACAGCTTATCGCTGATCTCACTAAAATCCAGCGGCAGATCAATGTCAATCAGTGGGGTCAGGTGCTCCTCTTTGATGGTCCGGGAAACCACTTCTTCAAATTTTTTCCGGAAAGCATCGATATTATTGACCGACATAGTCATACCAGCAGCGAAGGTGTGGCCGCCAAACTGCTCCAGCAAATCAGAACATTCTTCAATGGCTTCGTACACGTCGAAACCCGGTACCGACCGCGCCGACCCGGCCGCCTTGTCGTTCGATTGGGTGAGAATGATGGTTGGACGGTGAAAGTGCTCGATGCAGCGGGACGCCACAATTCCAATCACTCCTTTGTGCCAGCTGGCATCAAAAAGCACCGTGCTTTTGGCCTGCGATAATAATTCATTTTCACGAATCATGGCCAGCGCCTGTTCCGTAATACTGCTGTCAAATTCGCGTCGGCTGTTGTTATGTTTGTTAATCGCCATCGCAAACTCATCCGCTTCCTCTTCCGATTCGGCCAACAGAAGCTGCACAGCTGCCTTCGCGTGCTGGATTCGGCCAGCGGCATTGATCCGCGGCCCAAGCCCGAATACCAGGTTCGTGATGTCTAATTCCCGCGAAAAACCAGCTATTTTGATCAATGCCTTGAGGCCTGTGCGAGGATCCGAATTTATTTGTTTGAGCCCGTAATAGGCCAACACCCGGTTTTCGCCCGTAACCGGCACAATGTCCGACGCAATGCTGACCGCCACCAGATCGAGGCACGGGTAGAGCTGGCTCAGGTCAATTTCTTTATGCAAACAGAATGCGTGGAGCAGTTTAAAACCTACGCCACAGCCACTTAATTCTTTATAGGGATAGGCGCAATCGTCCCGTTTGGGATCAAGTACGGCGGCTGCATCAGGCAGTTCATCACCTGGCCGGTGGTGGTCACAAATAATGAAATCGACGCCGAGTTCTTTTGCTTCAGCGACCCGCTCAACCGACTTGATACCACAGTCTAACGCAATAATTAAGGAAAACCCATTGTCGGCGGCCCATTGAATTCCCTGCTGCGAAATACCATACCCTTCCTTATAGCGGTCCGGAATATAATAATCGATGGCCGTGTGATAGTTTTTCAGAAAGCCATACACGAGCGCTACCGATGTGGTTCCATCTACATCATAATCGCCATAAATCAGGATTTTCTCCTGCCGCTCGGGAAGCATCGCCATTTGCAGACGTGTAATAGCCCGGTCCATGTCCTTCATTTCGAACGGGTTATGCAAATGGCCTATTTCCGGGCGAAAGAACATCCGCGCTTCTTCGTAGGTTTGTACACCTCGTTGTATCAATAAGGCCGCCAGAAATGGACTAACGCCAAGCGAATTGGTTAATGTCTGTATGGCGCCCTGCTGCTCCACCGAATCCGGGAAGGGTTTGGTGATCCAGCGTTTTACAGGAGGTGACGATTGGGCTATCATAATTGCAAGATAAATCCGTTTTTAGAAAAATACTGTATCTATGCTCATTTTGCTTTCGGCGTTAAGCCTTTTTGTATCCGGTGAGGAGCCAGTCAAACCACCTAAAAAGGCGAACTTACAAATTGAAATTCAGAACGTTCGTACCATGAACGGAGACGTTTATATTGCGTTATTCAACGTAAAAAATGCGTTTCCTGAAGGGAAACCGATGGAAGGAAAAAAGCTGGAAGCAACGGATAAAAGTGTTCAGGCAACTTTTTCCGTTGAGCCGGGCGATTATGCCGTTGCTGTTTACCACGACGAAAATGGAAACGGGAAAATGGACAAACGGATGTTTGGCATTCCTAAAGAACCGTACGGGTTCAGCAACAATTTCCGGCCAACCATGTCGGCGCCAAAATTCAGCGACTGTCGATTTAGTGTTGGCGACAGTGGCAAATTAATTAGTATAAAGCTGAATTAGAAATCATCAGAACTTCGCTTGACGTCTACGAACAGGCCTGGTTTACACCTGAGATTATCGCCAAAGTTGTGGACTCTAAGGCGAATCTTAGGTGTAAATTATAGAATTGGCACGAATCCTACAGGAAAGGCTGGGCAGTTCAGATTTTTTTTGTAATTTTATCCGGCAAATAACATCACTTGTCTATTTGCTATGAGCTTAGATACCAGTAAGTTTCTTTACGAGGCTCTCACCTACGACGACGTACTGCTCCTGCCTGCCTATTCGGAGGTACTCCCACGCGATACGCAAACCGTCACCCAACTCACGCGCAACATCCAGCTAAACGTTCCCCTGATCTCGGCGGCTATGGATACCGTTACCGAATCAGCGCTGGCCATTGCTATGGCGCAGGAAGGCGGCATCGGTATTATCCACAAAAACATGAGCATCGAGGCTCAGGCCGATCAGGTCCGGAAAGTAAAACGCTCCGAGAGCGGGATGATCATTGATCCCATTACCCTCCTTGAAACAGCCACGCTTGCCGACGCGCTCAAGATCATGCGTGAGTTCAAGATCGGTGGCATTCCCGTTGTCGATGAGAACAACAAACTGGTTGGCATCCTGACCAACCGCGACCTACGCTTCCAGAGTGACCTTTCGCAACCCGTCACGGGTATTATGACGCGCGAGAATCTGATTACGGCTCGGGAAGGCCTGACGCTCGAAGAAGCGGAGAGTATTTTGCAACAGTACCGGATTGAAAAACTTCCTATCGTCAACAACGACTATCATTTGGTTGGGCTGATTACCTACAAAGATATTCTCAAGAAAAAGAGCCACCCCAACGCCTGTAAAGACGAACTGGGGCGCCTACGTGTCGGAGCGGCTGTGGGCGTTACGCCCGATTTGACCCGGCGCATCGAAGCTCTTGTTAAAGCAGGTGTCGATGTGATCAGTGTCGATACGGCCCACGGTCACTCCAAAGGAGTTCTGGATGCCGTTCGGAGCATTAAACAGCAGTTCCCAAAATTACAGGTAATGGCTGGTAACGTAGCAACGGGGGAAGGCGCGAAAGCCTTGGCCGATGCTGGTGCCGACGCTGTGAAAGTTGGGGTAGGGCCAGGTAGTATCTGTACCACCCGTATTATTGCCGGCATTGGTATGCCCCAGTTAACGGCTGTGTATGAGGCTGCTAAAGCACTACAGGGTACGGGCATTCCTGTTATTGCCGATGGAGGGATTCGTTTCTCGGGCGATATTACGAAGGCGCTGGCCGGTGGTGCCAGTACGGTTATGATTGGATCGGTTCTGGCCGGTACCGAAGAGGCTCCCGGGGAGATCGTTCTGTATGAAGGTCGTCGGTTTAAGACTTACCGGGGTATGGGTTCGGTCGAAGCGATGGAAGATGGTTCTAAAGACCGTTATTTCCAGGACGCCGAAGATGATATCAAGAAACTGGTTCCTGAAGGTATCGTTGGCCGGGTTCCATTCAAAGGCAAGGTTTCGGAAATTGTGTATCAGATGGTGGGTGGTCTGAAAGCCGGGATGGGCTACTGCGGTGCTATCGACATTCCAACGCTTCAGCAAGCCAAATTCGTGAAGATCACAACGGCAGGTGCCCGCGAAAGTCATCCGCACGACATCTCGATCCAGAAAGAAGCTCCGAATTACTCAGTGAGGTAGCGAACGATGTAGGATATAGGGTGTATGATGTATGTACTAGCTCGTACACTCTATATCAACTATTAACTCCTGGAGGTGTTGAACCACCCGATACCATAAGAAGGCCTCTCGATTAGCACTTCTTCTTTATTTCCTGAATCCTAGGAATCCGCTAAAACGGCGGCCACCATACGCTGAATTCCAGAGGCAATGCGATTTTCAAGTTTATCAGTGAGTTTGAGCAACGGTAACAGGGCCTGAAAATTAGTGCTTTTACTTTCTTTTAAGGTTCTCATGTTGAGAAGTATGCCTGTAGGTGAAAACTTGCACAAAATTCGGCTTTTAACTGAAATGGATTTACCGAATAAGTACGGCATTTAATCCCCGTAAAAACGCTGATTTTCCAAACAAGTAGTCCTACGGTATAACCCAGGCATAAACCGTACAAATACGTATAAACGTCATCAGGGGACCTAACTCTACGGTTATGAAGGCTGTTGAAGTGGATCAATGTAAAATACAGCACTAGTGGTTCCATGCGTTGTCAGGTTCACCTCCCGGATGCCAATTCGGTAACTGTCAACGGCAAATTCGGACGCATCCTGTTTCATCTGGTAGAAGGTAGACGGCGTCAGTAATACAAGCAGATTTCCCCGTTGAACGACCTTCTCAACATGGTAATGCCCACAAACCACCGTTACGTGGCACGGCAGCTCACGTACTAACTCAAGAAATTCATCGCTTTGCTGAAACGCGTATTTCCGATCCATAAAGGCTACATCGGCGGGCAAAGGCGGGTGATGCATAAAAATCACAACATTGTTATCGCGTAAAGCCAGCATATACTCCCGAAGCCAGTCCCACTGATTATCCGAGAAGAAGCCCTTCGATGAATCCAGAAACAAAGCCGGACGCCCTTCAAGCGGCAACGCGTAATACAATTCGCCCGTGTGCAAATCGTGCCGTTTATTAAACACACTGGCCAGCAGTACCGGATCGTCGTGGTTACCCGAGATAATGTAATTTGGAAACGGGAGCTTGTCGATCTGCGTCCTCACCCACTCATACGTGACCTGATTCCCCCTCGTATCGCAAATATCTCCGCCCAGCACCAGGCAATTCGGTTTCAATTCGGCTACATAGTCCAGCGACCTCAAAAAATTTTGCCGGACATCTACGTTTTGTACGAGGTCACCCTCAGCACCCAGGTGCAAATCAGTCAGGAAAGCAATGCGCATGATTCAGGAGGAATGATAGTAGATGTATGCAGTATGATGTAGGTATATGGTGTGTATGACGTTGCTAATGTAAATATATACTGGATCATACACCCTACATCTTTCTTCATCAAGCCTCTTTCTTAGCTTCGTTCCAGTACACGTCCATTTCGGCCAGTGTCATATCGCTCAGGGATTTCCCACGGGCGCGGGCCTGCTGTTCAATGTATTGAAAACGCTTAATGAATTTTTTGTTTGTCCGTTCGAGGGCGGTTTCAGGATTAATATCGATGAACCGGGCGTAGTTGACCAGTGAAAAAAGCAGATCACCAAATTCGCCTTCAGCTCGCTGCTGGTCAATAACGGCCTGCGTATCGGCATTGAATTCGGCTTTAAACTCCTGCATTTCTTCCTCTACCTTCTGCCAGACCTGTTCTTTCTCGTCCCAGTCAAAGCCAGCCCCACGCGCCTTTTCCTGAATCCGCATGGCCTTCACCAGAGCGGGCAAGGACCCCGGTACCCCGCCAAGCACCGATTTATTTCCTTCTTTGAGTTTAAGTTGCTCCCAGTTCGCTTTTACCTGCTCCTCTGTTTCGGCAACGACCCTGCTTCCATTCGCATCCCCATAAATGTGCGGGTGCCGACGTATGAGCTTATCGCAGATGCCATTCAAAACATCGGCCATATCGAACTGACCGGTTTCGGACGCGATTTTGGCATAAAAAACCAGGTGCAACTGAATATCGCCCAGTTCTTTCCGGATCTCGGGCAAATCATTTTCCAGAATAGCGTCGGAGAGTTCGTAGGTTTCCTCAATGGTGAGGTGGCGCAGGCTATCCAGCGTCTGTTTGCGATCCCAGGGACACTGCTCACGCAACTCATCCATGATGGTCAGGAGCCGGTCAAACGCCATCATCTGTTCCTGACGGCGGGGAGTCATTTCGGTAAACGTCATACGGTAAAGATAACGGAAAAACGAGGAAAGACTGTACAGACAATGACATGACGAACCCCTATGAGTACAAATGGGCGGTCGAGATCTACAGAAAATTGTAACGGGAAATTAGCAGCTTTGAGATGAAGGACGCCTTCCACAAAGCGCATTTGGCTCAGTTAAATCTGGCTAAAAGAAGCCTCGTCCAGACCAGCTGGTTCCGTAATCAAATTGACTCGATCTTAAGCCGCTGAAAATATTTATGCCTGTCTACTTGACATAGGTTTAATTAATGCACTTACTTTGCAAAACAAAGTACTTTATAGGATGCATATCTCAGCAACGTCTCCTTATTCCTCCGGCATGATCTCCCCTCGCGACGCCCGCTCTGGCAAAGGCACACGGGCGCTGGCGCTACTGACGCTTATCGGGCTTGGTTTGGTAACAACACGGGGTTTACTGACGGGCAACTGGTGGTTCTTCATCATGCTAACCTGGAACCTGTTCCTGGCCTGGTTTCCGCTGGGTGTTGTGCTGGTGTTGCGCGACTTACGGCAATCCGGTTTCAACAATAAATGGCTGTTGGTGGGTGGATTAGCGGGTTGGCTGGCCTTTTTGCCCAATGCTCCCTACATCATTACCGACCTGTTCCACATCAAGCATGTCGACCAGCCCCTACTCTGGTTTGACACTATGGCGCTGTTCGTCTTTGCGTTGACCGGCTTGCTGATCGGTTTGTACTCCATCCTCATCGTTCATCGGATGCTTCGGCCCTTGTCAGGCAATTTATCAACCTGGGCCTTGATCTTCAGCAGCCAGATTCTGTCAGGATTCGGTATCTACCTGGGCCGTATTGGCCGTTGGAATAGTTGGGATGTTCTGACCAGCCCGACAGCCCTGACAATGGCCATTGCCCGCGCCTACCACGACCACCTGAGCATAAAACTGACCATTGCGTACGGGTTTGTCCTGTTCCTGATGTACGTCGCTTTCTACTGGTACATCGACCATGAAAAGGAATCAGAGCGTAGCCAGTAAGCAGAGAAAATTTGTGACGCTGGTGGAGATAAATCAGGTCATACCGAGCGTCTGCCAACTGGCCAATAGAAAGCCTGTTCTTTTCGCCTTAGCTTTGCCAAATGATTGATTTTCCTAAAGTACTGCGGAGCTTTCGGTTTGCGGGGCAGGGCATTCTGGATTTGTTTCGGTTTGAGAACAATGCCAAAGTGCACTTACTGGTGGCGATTCTGGTTATCGGGGCTGGGGTTGTCTTAAGCCTCAACCCGGTAGAATGGGCCATTATCCTAACTCAGATCGGGCTTGTCTGGGCGGCCGAAGCGTTCAACACCGCCATCGAGAAACTATGCGATTTCGTCTCTCCAGGTTTACACCCGCAGATTAAAGCTATTAAAGACCTCTCGTCCGGTGCGGTCCTGATTTTAACCATTGTGGCCGTGCTGGTGGGACTTATTATTTTTGGCGGCCATCTATTGATGCTATTTTTCCCGTAAAAACAGAAATCTTTCAGTCTTTCGCATTTTCACCCTTTACTCATGCACGAATCGCGCGAACATCTACAAACCCTGACGGAAATTCGTAGCCTGATGGAACGCTCTTCTAAATTTCTGTCGCTAAGCGGCTTGTCGGGCGTTTCGGCGGGCGTAATCGCGCTTATTGGGGCTATTGTCGTCTCGGCACGCTTACAAACAGGGCTATTCACGGCGCTCCGCCACGATTATTCGGATGCGAATTATACCCACATGAACCATCAGGAAGTCAGGCAGTTTCTGGTAACGGTTGCCCTGGCTGTCCTGGTACTGGCGTTATTATCAGGAAGTTATTTTACGGTTCGAAAAGCCAGACGTCAGGGACAGACCGTTTGGAACACATCATCGCAGCGATTAGTCTGGGCTATGCTTGTTCCATTGGCTACGGGTGGCGTATTTTGTCTGGCGCTGTTACAGTACAACTTAATCTGGCTGGCCTTTCCGGTAACGCTTATTTTCTACGGACTGGCGCTGCTGAATGGCAGTAAATACACTCTCCGCGATGTCGAGTCGCTGGCCTACTGCGAAATTGGACTAGGTTTACTATCCTTGTTTTGGCCGGGCTACAACCTACTAACCTGGGCCGTTGGCTTTGGCGTTTTGCATATTGTGTATGGCCTGGCCATGTATTTCAAATACGAACGAACCACTGAATGAAGAACGACCTGCTGGCTCAATTCAATAAAGCCTTTGAAAGCAAAGCGCGGCTAAGCATCATGTCGGTATTGATGGTCAATGAGTTCATGAGTTTCAACGCGCTTAAAGAGTTACTTGGCCTGACCGACGGCAACCTTGCCACTCATCTGCGTGCTTTGGAAGAAGCCGGTTATGTGGCTGTGCAGAAGCAATTTATTGGGCGCAAACCAAATACGACTTACTCCGCCACCGATGCCGGTCAGCAAGCCTTCTCGGATCACCTGATGGCACTGGAAGAATTCATCAAAAATTTGTAAAACCAGCCGAGTATTCTTTTTCAGCCGCTTATTTAACTCACTACCAGCTACTTGTCGTGGCGGATAGCTACCGCATGCTCATTTTTATTTACCCTTTCACTTTGTAAAACAAAGTACTTTCAGGAAGACACTATTTAATGAATCGCTGGCTCAGCCCTTGGGCTAACATAGAGATTAATTGCCCCTGTAAATCCCGACAACGATCGACAATCCCGGGGGAAAGCGCTTTCTCTCTTTTTAATAAACTGGTAATAAAAACGTAGTTTGAACGCATGCTTTGAACCTCCACCTGCCAATGGCCTGCATTTGCCGTTCGATTCTTAATGATTGCGCCAACAAGTTTCTTGTTAAACTTCATGCTCACGATGGTTAAAAACGCGCTCCCAGGGTCTCATTAAGTAGTTCAGAGACGGTGTACTCGTTCTCGCAAAACTATAAAGCCTTTTTTTTAGGGTCATGTCGTTTTTTTTAAATTTCTATCTGTCATTAGTCAGCTTTAGTTTTCATTTTACATGTTTGATAAATCTATAATATACCGTTTAGGTAATATATTACAGTCTAATTGGTTAATGTATGTATGGGCACCCTACTAGTACAATACAGCATACGGCTGATCATCAATAGTTTTTTACAAAACAACCATTCAGACTGTAAGAAAAATATGTGGAAACAAGGCCGTCTTTGCATAGGTTGCTTTGGTTTCTGCCTGACAGCGACATGACAACATCAACACCTGAAAAAGAATCGGTACGGCTACACGCTCTGACCAGTTATAACATTCTGGATACACTTCCTGAACAGGAATACGACGCAATTACTCAAATTGCGTCGCATATCTGCCAGACGCCTATTTCGCTGATTTCCTTGCTGGACGACCATAGGCAATGGTTTAAATCAGCGCATGGACTGGCAATGTCGCAAACCCCACGCCAGGATGCCTTCTGTAGTCACGCTATCAATGAACCCGATCAGCTGATGGTTGTTACAGACGCCCGGATCGACAAGCGGTTTATAACCAATCCGCTCGTTACAGGCGAACCAAATATTGTTTTCTACGCGGGTATGCCGCTGGTCGATGGAGAAGGTCAGGCACTAGGCACCTTATGCGTATTTGACCGGAAACCCCGACAACTGGACGCCCAGCAACAGGCCTCCCTGGAAGCCCTGGCCCGCCAGGTAGTCTCGCTGCTTCAACTGCGCCGAAGCCAGTCGCAACTGGCCGAAGTAAGCCAGACGCTACAAACCCTAAACCAGGAATTACATCGGAGTAATCAGACGCTACAAACCATTGTCGATAATTGTCCGGCGGGGCTGGTGCTCTGGAAAGCTGTCTGGAAAAAGGATCGTATTATCGACTTTCAGTACGTTTTCACCAACTCAAAGAATGCTACTTTCACGGGTTTACCGATTGAGCAGATGACCGGAAATTCGTTAAAATCATTATTCCCGGAAGTGGCAAAAGATGGTCTTTTCAAACGGCTATTGACCGTTATCGAAACACGGCAACAACAGCAATACCAACAGTCTTACGATTTTAATCAACGAACCGCCTGGGGCGAATTTACCCTAACGCCCTGTGGGGATGGTATTTTATTTTCCTTTCAGGATATTACGCAACTTAAAAAGACAGAACAGGAGTTAAAAATTCATACGGATAATCTGACGCAGTTGGTTTCGGAACGAACAACCGAAATCTACCAACTATCGGCCTTACAGAAAGCAATCCTCGAACATGCGGGTGTTGCCATTATTTCAACCGACACCGAGGGTCTCATTCAGACAGTTAATCCAGCGGCCGAAAAATTGGTGGGCTACCGGGCCGACGAGCTCATTGGGCAACACACCCCCATCATGTTTTATGATCCGATTGATTTGGACAATAAGGCCAAAAAATTAACCGAGCAACTTGGCCAACCGGTAAAGCCGACGTTTGAGCTATTCAAACTACTAGCTGATAGTCAGGCAGATAACTATACCATCTGCAGCCGTGATGGCCGTCGTACGCCAGTGGTACTCACCCGAACGGCGTTGCGTGATGAATCCGGAACCATAACCGGTTACGTAGGTATGGCTACAGATATAACCACTCAGAAACAAATTGAGTTGTTATTGCAGCAGTCGCTGGAAAGAGAACAGGAGTTAAATAAGTTGAAATCGAAATTTGTAACGACGGCCTCCCACGAGTTTCGCACGCCACTTGCCACCATCCAGTCCAGTGTCGAGTTGGTGAAGCTATATCTGGAGCAACCTCGGGAAGCGGCACAGCCTGTTATTCAACGGCATTTAGCGAGTATTGAAAACCAGATTCTCAATGTGAGCGATATGTTGTCTGATATGTTGAACGTGGCCAAGATCGAAGCCGGTAAAATTGATTATAACCCGCAGCTAATTGAAATTGATCAACTGATTCACGACGTGATCCGTACGCACTTTACCGAACGACAGGACAAACGCACGGTGCTTGTAACGGTGAACGGCCAGCCGCAGTTGACATACCTGGATAAGAAGTTGATGACTCACGTGCTGGGCAACCTGCTTTCCAATGCGTTTAAGTTCTCAACCGAGAATCCTGAATTACACGTTGATTTTGAACAGAAGCAACTCGTCTTAACTGTTGTTGATAAAGGTATCGGTATTCCAGCCAGCGAACTGCCTCAATTGTTCAATACTTTTTTTCGAGCCAGTAATGCCGTTACTATCCAGGGCTCAGGGCTGGGCTTAGTCATTGCCCGTCAGTTTGTTGAACTACATGGGGGAAGCCTAACTATTGGCAGCGAAGAAAACCAGGGCACGCATTGTACGATCAAAATCCCCTATCAGTCCTATTCCTGTTGATTCCTGAATTAACTTACCAAAAAGCGCTATCCTCGCCATGCAAAAACTGTTACTAATTGAAGATGAAACACTTATTCGTGAGAATCTAGCCGAATTATTAACACTGAATGGGTTTACTGTCTATACAGCCTCCAATGGAAATGAAGGCATTAAACAGGCTACGCAGCAGCAACCGGACCTAATCCTGTGCGATATAATGATGTCCGAAATGGATGGCTTTCAAACGCTGGAAGTCATTCGCGCCAATCCATTGTTGAGCAATACACCATTTTTGTTCCTGACCGCCAAAGCCGATATGACGGACACGCGCAAAGGCATGGCGCTGGGAGCCGACGATTACCTGACGAAGCCGTTCACCATGGACACCCTGCTCACGGCTATTCGGACGAGGCTCCAGCGTGAAGCGCAACGAAAAGCGCATACCCATACACTCCTTCAGGAGCAGCTCAGGGCTATGACAAATCTCTCTACCCACGAATACAATACGCCCCTCACCGGGATACTGGGCTTTACTTCCTTACTAATCGATTATTACGGAGAATTTAGCCGGGCCGAGAATTTGTCGATGCTGGACATGATCAAAGTTAATTGCCTGCGCCTAAAACGATCTCTGGACAATAACCGACTGATTACCCGACTGCAGACCATTGATCCTGCGGATACAGCCTACAGTTTTTTCAGTACTGGTCGTTCCGAAATTACTGCCGATGTATTTAACAAACATTTGCTTTCGGCAGGCTATCGTCAAAATCGACAAATCCCGTGTCAGCTTAATGTAGAGAGTGCACAACTGGTAATTTCGGATGAAAACCTGGCTATCATTCTGGAAGAACTAACGGATAATGCCATTAAGTTTTCGGCTGATGATCAGTCGATTCACATAACGGGTCGATTAAAACCAGACTATTATGAATTGACCTTCCTGAATCATGGGCAGCCTTTTCATCAGGACGATATTAAACAAACAGCGCCCTACCGGCAATTCGACCGTTCCCGGTATGAGCAGCAGGGCTTCGGATTAGGCATCGCCATTACCAACAAGCTGTTAGAATTCAATAAAGGCTCTCTTCATATCGAGAGCCTGGACCTAAGCACAACGCAGGTTGTTGTCCAACTCCCGATACCAGCCTGATACAATTTAAACGGTTCAGCCAATGAAAAGCCGATGGGTGAACTCCATCGGCTTTTCATTGGCCGGACATAGATTGAGTTGAACGTTAACAATGCGGGTAACTCAGAGAATCAAGCAACTATGGGTCTCGGCTTTGTCAAAGATTTTCGCTTGATCCCATAATTACTTTACCGTAAAATCTGAATCTTTCAGGCCTTTATTGATCTTCACGTTGTCGATGGTCATGGTCATAGGACCACGGGGCGACTGCTGCTGGATCGTCATCGGAAATTTGATACCGTTTACGTCTTTATAATCAGAGTAGACCATTGTCGACATCATCGCTTCGCCTTTCTGCGATTTGCCCGTCATCACAGATTGTACTTTGAGCCCCGTCGTCGCATCGAAGTTATCGGTCCAGGTAGCCGATCCATCAGAGGTCGTGTGGCTAAGTTTGTAGGTGTCTTTATTATCTACTTTTTCAGGTCCGACCAGCGTCGTTTTCACGCCATTTTCGGCGTAATGCAACTCAGGAAAGATGGTATTAGTGGCTGTCATCTGTTGAGCAGCTGGTCCCTCAAGGGTACGACTTCCCTGCATGCCACCCATAGCCACCTTCGAGCCATCGCCCGTCTGCCGCATTACTTCCATACCGTTGGCGTTAATGACCATCGAGAACTTGTTCGGTAGTTTCTGTTTCCGCGTGATCAAAATGGCGCCCATCTGCCCTTCACTGGACATGCTGGTGGTCATGTCAGTCACTTTCATTAAGGCATCTTTACCGCCAATGGCTGCAATGTATTTGTCGATTACCTCTTCGGCCGTTGGGGTTGTTTGGGCCAGAGCCGATTGCCAGCACACGGCTACCACTCCAACAAATAATACTAGCTTTTTCATATTATTTCAGCGAATGTGTCTATCAAAGATACAACATAGCACCAGGAACAGCAATAGGCTCCGTCGACGCTTCATCAATCAGGACAAGAGCGCAAACTGAGCAAGAAAGATCAAGGCTCCGGCTACATAGCCAATCAGGGCGAGCCAGCTTACCTTGCGCAGATACCAGCCAAACGACAGCTTTTCCATGCCCATAACCGCTACACCAGCCGCCGAGCCAATCAGCAGCAGACTGCCGCCCGTGCCGGCACAATAGGCCAGAAACATCCATAGTTTATTATCGACGGCATAGGTTTGCATATCATACATTCCCATAGCTGCAGCTACGATGGGCACATTATCGACCACGGCCGAGGCAACGCCAATGAGCAGAACAATACTGTCCAGATTACCAACGGCCTGGCTCAAGGAGTCGGCCAGCGACCGCAGTACACCCGTCGACTCCAGCGCCCCAACAGCGAGCAGTATGCCGAGAAAGAAGAGAATACTGGGCGTGTCGATCCGGCTTAGTGCATAAGAGGCCGTAAACTTTTTCCGCTCCGCTTCGTCTTTGTCACTATGTATAATCTCCGAGGCCACCCAAATGCAACCAAGCACCAGCATCATGCCCATGTAGGGTGGCAAGTGGGTAATTGTCTTAAAAATAGGCACGAACAGCATACCGCCCAACCCAATAGCCAGCATGATTCGCCGGTCACGCCGAGACATAGGCGTGACGTAGGGACGACTAATTCCCGACTTCGCCGTTATTGGTTTTTCTTCAGACCTGGATTTATAGAATCGCGTCAGTATTACCAACGGCACCAGTAAAGAAACCAGGCTGGGCAGCAACACCGTACTGATAATATGAGTCGTCGTAATTTGGCCGCCAATCCAGAGCATGGTTGTCGTAACGTCGCCAATGGGCGACCAGGCGCCCCCCGCATTGGCCGCCAGGATAATCATACCCGCCATCATGTGCCGATCTTCCGTATCCCGAATCAGTTTACGGGCAACCGACACCATAACAATGGAGGTCGTGAGGTTATCTAACAAAGCCGACAAGAAAAAGGCGAGCAGACTCACAATCCAGAATAAGGTGCGAATATTTCGGCTGGCAATACGATCCGTAATGAGCGTAAATCCGTCGTGTACATCGATCAGTTCGACAACCGTCATGGCTCCCATCAGAAAAAACAGAATCTCAGCTGTATCTGTCAGGTGATGCTCCAGTTGATGCCCAACAGCTTCGGCTTCGGTTGCCATGAGCGCATAAGTGGCCCAGCATAAGATACCGGTAATGAGCGCCGTGGCCGTCTTGTTAATCTTAATGGAATGTTCAAGGGTAATCAACAGGTAACCGATTACAAAGAGAATAGTGAGTATACTTGCCATAATGAGCCATTTTGTCTTAATTCTTGTTAGCCGCTTATGAACCTACCCGCGTCTATGTTCGTCATTCGCCTTGCGTCACTGGGTCCGGATGGAATGGCCTTGTTTCCATTTATTTTAGTGAAACAGGCAAATCCAGGGCCTGTTCTCCTTAATCACGAACGAATTCATTTGCGCCAGCAGGCCGAACTGGGTGTTGTCTTGTTCTACATCTGGTATGTCCTTGAATACCTCATTCGTCGGTTGCAATATGGTCAGCATTATCAGGCTTATCGAAACATCAGCTTTGAGCGGGAAGCATTCGCCAACGAAGAGAATTTAGCCTATTTAAAATCGCGCCGATGGTGGGCTTTCTGGCAATACATGAGGGAATGATGAACGGTGAGTGATGATAAAATAAATATTTTTTATTCATCATTCCCTTACCTTTCTGCTTCCCATTATGCCCGCCATAACAACCAGGTAGAGCAACACAACGACCAGAAGTGGTATGCCTTCCCGGAAACCCTGCAATCGTAAATCTTCGGGAATGTTCAAATAAAGTAAAAGCGTGATCAGGCCACGAGGGGCCACCCACAACAAGGCGCCTGAGGTTCCCCAGTAGGTCAGCCGAAGCGTTACCCAGCGCCAGCCAATAATGATGAGCACGAATAATGCACTCACAATCAGCGCGTCGACATCAACTAATTCATGGGGAATAGCTGCGTAACCTAAAATCAGATAAAAGAACGTGCGTACAACGAACGAACCTTCAGCCGTCAGGTTTTTGAGTTGGTCTAGCTCTTTCTCAAACAGATCATTCTTAAGAATCAGGCTCAGCCGCCCCCGGATGAATAACTCCGTATTGTTGAGGAACAAGCCAAAAATAAGAATGAGCAACAGAGACGACAGGTGGTTGATTTCGGCCAGGGCATAGACCAGGAAAAGAACCGATATGATCGGCAGGAATTTAATTCGGTGGTTAATTCGGCCAATCAGATAAAGCAGCAGAAAGCAGCAAATCAGCGAAATAAACGCCATAAAAAACGTATCGCGGGCAAAGAGCCATACCGCACTCATGACTGAATCCCGGCTCAGCAACAGGAAGTTATAGGCCATAATACCCAGGATACTGGCAAAGGCCGATTCATAAACCGCATATTCGCGCTGCCCCCCCGACAATTGGTCTACCCGCTGAACCGTGACGGTACTGCTGATGATCGAGAACGGCAGCGCTGCAATCAGGCAATGATAGAAGGAATCGTTCAGAAGCAGGTAGAGCATACCCGCCATGAGCAGCGTTCCACCAGCAATGGCGAGCAACGAAGCGAGCAGCGTTCGTCGTAACACACTCAGCCGATCTGTGTGAAGCTCCAGATCGAGCCCTCCTTCCAGCACAATCAGAATGAGCCCCAGCGTACCCAGCGTTGGCAAAATGGCATTGACGTACGGGACCTGAACATCGAAATACTGCGTCGCCTGTCTGGTCAGCATCCCCAGCAGGAGCAGCAACAAAACAGAAGGTGTTTTGAACCGACTACTGAATAAGTCGAAGCCATAGGAAATCAATACCGACAAACTCAGGACTATAATCAGAATTGATGAATCCATTCGGCAAAATAAATCACATATACATAGCTGACGAAAAGACCAATTCCTGCATCCATTCCCTTATACTGGCGGGGTAAACCCTTACTTTCGGGCGTAGTAATACAGATTTACGGACGAAGCACTCGCCCGCTCACTAATGGTAAAAAAGCCCTTTGCGTCTTTGTCAAAGCAGACCGCTTCTCCCTGTGGCTCCAGTCGGGTGACCAACGAGCGCCGGGTGCCATACTGCAGGGCGTCGGGAATGCTCTGGCCACCATCGCGCTTCCAGTAATACACGGTGGTGTATGTCCGGACCAGAATTTCTTTTCCATCGGGTGAGATGGCTGCTCCTGTTACATAGTTGGCCAGGCCGCCCCCAAACGAGGGTAATTCGCCGTAATCAGTGGCGGTAATCAGGTCACTGGTGCTTTGCGGATAGGCTAGCCCATAGAGGTGTACTTTTTCCTCCCGTTTCGAGATCACATAAATATCTTTCGTTTGGGGATCCACGAACATGGCTTCGGCATCACGAGGCCCCTGGGGATACCGAAAATTGATGCGATCAATCGACGTGATCGAGGCCTGTAGCGAAGCGGGTTCAGGCAATCGATAAATCTGGACGGTTTGATATTGGGCGTTGTTATCACCTATATCGCCAATGTACAGATAATTTACGCCGTCCTTAGGGCCTGGCCCCGAGGCCAGTTCTTCCCAGTCGCGATTGGCAAGGGTTGGTATGGTTATTTTACCTTTTACGGTTCCGTTATAGTCCAGCAGCGCCAGTTCGGCGGGGCTGCCACTGTCCTGCTCAATCCAGAGCGAACCGGGCTGGCTACGGCTATCCACCATACCCGACGCTTCGTCGATTTGACCGGGTGTCACGGGGGCAACCGTTGGATCAGATGCAAAATTAGCATCGTAAACACTGGGTACGCTGAGTTTGCACGCAGCCGCGGCCATCCCTAAAAACAGCAAAATGAAATTACGCATGAAGACTTCCGGTTGATTCAAGTCCCAAAGTAACGAATTGAAAGGGTAAAATGATGAACGCAACAACCAGTTTCGTGTAACTGGTATACTAGCTGGGTCCTTAAACAGGCAACAGGATTCGAAATGTAGAGCCCTGGCCCGGCCTTCCTTCGGCCACAATATGCCCCTGGTGGTTCTCGACAACTTTCTGAACGATAGCCAGTCCAATGCCGGTCCCCTGGTATTCGCTCCGGCCATGAAGCCGCTGAAACACCTGAAAAATGCGCTCAGCCTGATGCGGGTCAAACCCGATACCATTGTCGTCAATTTCAATCAGGTGAAACAGCCGGTCAGCATCCGTAGCGATTACCGTGCCTCCCGTCAGATCACGCCCACGGATTCGGCGGCTGGTGATCAGGATGGTAGGCCGGTCAGCGTTTTTATCTGTTTTGGTAAACTTGAGTGCATTACTAATGAGGTTTTGAAAAAGCTGCCGCAATTGGGCCGAATCGCCCCGAACAGTGGGCATCGACTCAACTTTTATCACGGCGTTCTTCTCATTAACAGCCGTTTCTATATCAACCAGTACATCGGCGACTACTTGATTGAGGTTTACCGGTCCAATGGATTCCCGCTTGGTTGCAATGCGCGAATAGGCCAACACGTCTTTAATGAGTATCTGCATTCGGGCTGCGGCCGACTGCATACGGGCAATCATATCGGCACCCGAATCGCCAATGACCGGCGCAAACTGCGACTGGATAATATCGCCAAATGCCTGAATCTTACGCAAGGGTTCCTGCAAATCGTGGGAGGCTATGTAGGCAAACTGCTCCAGGTTCTTGTTTGACCGCTGTAGGTCAATAACCGAGTTTTCCAGCTGTTGCTGAAGTTGTTTCAGGGGCGTGTAGTCTCCAAATGTAACCAGCACATCGTCTCCCGATTTGGTAGTCATAATATCGAGCCAGACATCAATACCGCTGCCATCGTAGTGAAAATCGAACCGTTGCGATTCACCTGTCATGTACGTTTTATGATACCGCTCGAACAGGCCATTGGTTTTGTAATCCGGAAACCACGTACTGCCCAGAGCCCCTACTACGACCTCTGGCTCCTGCCCGACATACGAGGCTAGCTGCCGGTTGGCCAGTCGGAACCGGAAATCAATCACCTCTCCAAGCTGATTCCGGACGGGACTAAACAGAAAAATACCAGTCTGGCACGTATCGATAACCGTTTGTAACTCCGTAGCCGATGCTTCCAGGCGTTGCTGAAGTTTCTTAAGTTCCGTAAAATCAGAGAACGTCACCAATATATCCGCCCCAACCTTAACAACTGTATAACTTTCCCAGGCATCAAGGCTATTTGTTTCAGAATGAAAGTTGAAGTGCTGCGTTCGACCTGTTTCAAAAATGGCAACGTATCGCTGAAATAATCCATTGGTCAAATACTCCGGAAACCATCGGCTCACCAACTCGCCCATCAAGGCGTCGGGCTCCTGGCCAACATAACTGGCAATCATCTGGTTAGCTGTTCGGAACCGAAAATCAGCAATTTTCCCCGATGCATTGTAGACTGGATTGATCAGAAAAATAGCGACCTGGGCCGAATCAATCACGGTGCGCAGTTCGTCAGCCGATTGCTCAATGGTCAGGGCCGACCGTTTAGTAGCCGATATATCGGTAAAGGTAACGACTAAGCCATCGCTCAGCTTTTGACTGAATATGTCGAGCCAGAAATCAAGCCCATCATGATTATAATAGACTTCCGTACGGCCGGGCTCGCCCGTTTCGGTGGTTCGTACATATAAGTCGAACAAGCCCGTTTGTACATTACCCGGAAAAATGGTCAGCAAGGTGCTGCCGATCATCTCATCGAGTTTTTTGTTAATCATTTGTGTGGAGCTACGGTTGGCCGCCAAAAAGCTAAAATCGATAATGCGGTTCGTTTCATCCCGAATGGCTTCAAACGCAATAACCCCACTACTGGAGCCATTCAATACACTATTCAACAATTCGGCCTGCCGTTCGGCCTGGTTTGCGGTTTGTTCCAGCGCGTGCTGAACCCGTTTAAGCTCAGTATAATTCGTAAACGTAACTAATACATCACCATTGAATCGTACAGCCTTCACATCGAACCACTCGTCAAGACCATCGACGGCGTAATTTATCTCGAAGTGCCGGTCTTCACGCGTGTCAAGAACCTGTTTATAATGCTCAAAAACAGGTGTATCACGATAGCTGGTAAACCAATCGGAAAAGAGCGTCCCCTGTAAACGAGCGGGCGTCTGATCAACCAGAGCGGCCAGCGTGCGGTTGACAATCTCGAACCGAAAATCAACATGCCGGTTTTCGCCATCATAAACAGGACTGATGACGAAGATACCCGTTTGGGCAATATCAATAACGGCCTGCAAATCGGTCGCCGATTTTATGATAGCCTTCTCGGCTATTTGGGTCTTCGTTATGTCAGTAATAGATAGCGTAACTCCATCACCCAGTTTAACGGCAGAAACACGATACCACTTAGTCTGGCCATTTCGCGTATAAGCCAACTCTTCCTGATAAGGCAGGCCCGTTTCCGTAACGGATCGATATTGGTTAAACAATGTCGTCTCCTGAGGTCCAGAATAGAGCGTCCGAAACGTGTGTTGGAGGACTGTATCGATGGAATAACTCAGCAAGTGCGTCACCATCGAATTGGCGTGCGTAAAGCGAAAATCCGTTAGTTTACCCTGCTCATCCCGAATGGCTTCCAGCACCAGAATTGCGTCCTGCGATGCGTTTAGAACCCCATCCAGTAGCGTACGTTGTCGCTCGGTTTCGAGGGCAATCTGCTTTTGTTCTGTAATGTCGTTCCCCATCACCACAACGCCATCGTTCAGTTTGGTGATCGAGGTGTTGTACCAGGCTTTAGGACCCGAATAAAATTGTTCGACCTGGATGGGCTGTCCCGATTCGATTACCTGGCAAAACAGATTGAACTGACCCGCCTGCCGTGAATCAGGATTGACGTCAAGCAGGGTTTTACCGTCAATATCAATTCCCAAACGAGCCAGTACACTGGCCCGCGCCCGCTCATTGACCAGCCGCACACTAAAATCCAGAATTTGTCCCTGTTCGTCGCGGATAGCCTCGTAAACGAATACCGTCATCAGCGAGGTGTTGAGGACATTATCCAGGAGTGTACGCTGGCGTTCGGCTTCCAGGGTAAGCTCTTTTGCTTTCGTAATTACACGGGTTATACTCAACACCCCGTCGCCCGCTTTAGAACGGGTCACTAAAAGCCATTGCCTGAGAATATCATCGAAATATTCGAACTCCGTAGCAACTGCATTGTCGACTATGTCACGTAACTGATGGAAAGCCAGTTCCGCTAAAGCTTGATAGGCAGGATTGCCGTGGCGAATGGACGTACCGACTTCAATCAAATACTGACTTGATATAGTTTGCTGCGCCTTCGGGTTGGCATAGTCAATAACGAAATCAACGATCTGGTTTTTACTGAATTCGTTGCCGCCATCAGTGGATTCATCCGGTTGATCAGCGGCTTGGCGTACAGCGCGCATCCACACCACATTGTCGGGCAGTTGATCGAAAAGTTGGGATAAAGAAAGTTGATTTGATAAAGCAGAAAGCATCAGATTGGCGACATAGGCGGTTATAAAGCCTGGTCAAAAAGCGTAGCAAGTTACTCAAATTTATGGTATGACCTCTGTAAGCCTGTCCACATTGGGGGCCAGCTTCTTACACAATCACGTCATTTTATTAAATTTTACTAGGACATGACACCGGCCAAACCGGAATTCATGCAAGTCGGTTGCCAGTGGACGATTAGTTACAGACCCATTTTTGCTTTACCTCCTAAAGATCTATTTATGCATACTACCTCAATCCGTTTTTTAGCCGTCCTACTGGCAATTGGCCTGTGTGTCGGTTTTATTAGCCGGCCAACTGCCGGTGGCTGGGTCAGCATTTTCGACGGCAAGACGCTCAATGGCTGGAAAGTTACTGAAGAGAGCCCGGAAACATTCAGCGTTCAGGATGGTGCTATTGTGGTGGCCGGACCACGCGCTCATTTGTTCTACGAAGGGCCTGTTAACAATCACAATTTCAAAAACTTCGAATGGAAGGCGCAGGTAAAAACCATGCCTGGTTCAAACTCTGGAATGTTTATTCACACTGCTTATCAGCCATCGGGCTGGCCATCTAAAGGGTATGAAATTCAGGTCAATCAATCCCACACCGACTGGCGCAAGACGGGCAGTGTGTATGGTCTTCAGGATGTAAAAGAAGTATTCGTGAAAGATGGCGAGTGGTATACCGAACACATCATCGTGCAGGGTAAGAAGGTAATCATCAAGGTGAATGACAAAGTAATCAACGATTATACCGAAGCCGATAGCGTTAGTAATGGCAGCTCCGGCAAAAAGCTCAGTAGCGGAACCATTGCCTTACAAGGGCATGATCCCAAAAGCAAAGTCTTCTATAAAGACATCCAGATTAAGGTATTACCCGATTAACAAATGAGAAATAAGCGCAAAGTAGAGAGCCCTAAACTGCCTCTGCTTTGCGCTTATTCGGTTTTACTAGCGCTTATTTAAACTGCTGAATACTGTACGTATTTTCCTGTAGCTGAGCCGGATTTTTGGCGGCTACGGCGGCACTCACCTCATCAATCCGGGCGTTGATCGTATAAAGTTTATCGTTCACCAGTACGTTGGTTGTGGCCTGATTGTAGCCAACCGAATCGGTTTTGACAACCGAAGCCGTTTTCCATCCGTCCGTCGAGCGCACCTGCGACACTTTATTGCGGCCATTTACAACGTATAAGTCGTTGTTGTAAAGCACCATCCCATCGCCATTCAACAGTGTTACACCTGTTATTTCCGAGACGTTGTTGGCATTGGCCAAATCGACTTTAAAAAGTTTCCCCTCATTTGACTTCACCACAATGAGAAATTTATCCGGATGGTAAACGATACCGTTCAGGTTGATGCCCTGTTCGCCAATGAAGAGGGGCGAATTGAGTAGGATACTCGCGCGGGATGTGTCGGTGGGTACTTTATAAATGACCGAGTCGAACGAATCCGTTACGTACGCATTTCCCTGATCATCGAACGCTATATCATTGGCATAATGATTGACTCCTGGCCGGAGTGCTGCCAGATCGACCCGCCGTACATTCTGTTTGGAGGCCAGATCATACACAAACAACCCAGCCGTCTTAAGCGCCGTTTGCGGTGTACTTTTATCGGAAACACCCTGATCTCCATTACACACATAAAGCAGGTTGTTCCGCACTTTCATACCAACGCTGCTAATCAACTGTTTATCGTCGGTGATAAGGTCCATGTATAGTCCCTTTTCATCGACCGTCCCTACTTTTCCCTGGGTAATAGAACTGATCAGAAATCGGCTCAGCGAAGGCGCATAGGTTATTCCTTCCGGGTATTGTCGGGTTGCCGAAAACGGAATACGCTCGGGAATGACGGGGGCGTCGAATACGGGGTCGCTTGTATTACAGGCCGTAACCAAGGCCATCAGAGCAAGCAGTGTGTAGGCTGGACGAACCATTAATCTGTATCGTTTTAGTTGGATTGTTGATTATAAATCACCCATGATTGATAAATGTTTAACACCCCTCTGTTCTTCTTTTCGGTATGGATGGCTAAATCAGATTAAAACCATCCAGCCCTGTTTTCCGTTTTACCTACTACAACATCCCTCAACGATTATGAAACACTTCACCACCCTGACCGAAGCCATGGAAGACCTTCGGAGCCGCGGATACACGCACGAGTTTGGTCCTAAGAAAGATTTTCTGGAAGAGAAAAGCACCGAAACGAAGCTGAAAGGAGAAGATTTCAACGTGGACGAATTTCACCGTTTTGAAGGCACATCGGACCCTGGCGATGAAATGACCTTGTATGCAATTACGGCTTCGAATGGCATGAAAGGGGTATTTGTGTCGCCACAAGGCACTTATTCCAATGAAGTTTCGCCCGAATTGATGGCAAAATTCCATGTAGAAGACCGCGCTCACGTCAACACTGACGGGGCTGTGAAGCCAATTGACCCCATTTCTGCGGGCTAATAAGTCATTTACACGATATTTGCAAGAAAAAAGTCCGGAACATGTAAAATTTTCCGGACTTTTTCACTATATTTGCGGCCTTTACAAAAAACACGCCGTCTTTTTTTGGTGCTAATACATTATGAAGTTATCCGAATTCAAATTTGATTTACCCGAAAGTCTTATAGCCAAATACCCGGTTGAGCGGGGTGAATCGCGGCTAATGGTTGTAGACCGAAAAGCCAAAACTATTGAGCACAAGCAGTTTTCGGATATGCTGGGTTACTTCAGCGATGGCGACGTGATGGTGATCAATAACACCAAAGTTTTTCCGGCAAGATTATACGGTAATAAAGAAAAAACAGGGGCTAAAATAGAAGTTTTCCTGTTGCGGGAACTGAACCGCGAAATGAAACTCTGGGATGTTCTGGTCGATCCCGCCCGTAAAATTCGGGTAGGCAATAAATTATATTTCGGCGACAGTGACCTGGTAGCGGAGGTCATTGACAACACAACATCACGCGGCCGTACAATTCGTTTTCTATTCGACGGGAACCACGAAGAGTTTATGAAAGCGGTGGATGAACTGGGCGAAACGCCTATTCCACGCGAAATGAACCGGGAAGCTGAAGAAGCCGACCGCGATGCCTACCAAACAGTTTTTGCCCAACACGTAGGGGCTGTAGCAGCACCGACCGCTGGTCTGCACTTTACCCGCGCCATGATGAAGCGGATGGAAATTAAAGGCATTCACTTTGCCCCCGTTACGCTGCACGTTGGTCTGGGAACGTTCCGTCAGGTGGATGTAGAAGATTTGACTAAGCACAAAACAGATTCAGAAAACTACCGGATTCCGGAAGATTCAGCCAAGGTTGTCAATACCGCCCTTGACGCTGGCAAACGGGTGTGCGCCGTTGGCACAACATCCCTCAAAGCCATTGAGTCGTCGGTGTCGGCCAACAGCCGATTGAAACCCGTTGAAGGCTGGACAGATAAATTTATTTTTCCTCCATACGACTTTAAGATTGCCAACTCGTTGCTCACAAGCCTGCACCTGCCAGAGTCGATTCTGATCATGATGACGAGCGCCTTTGGTGGCCACGAACTCATTAAAGAAGCGTATCAGGTGGCGATCAAGGAGAAATACCGTTTCTTCAGCTATGGCGATGCGATGCTGATTATTTAATCGGCTGACCTGAATAGTCACCAGTCATTTAGTATTTTTGGGGCCTTGTGCCCCTTTTTTTATGACGGATACAAATCGCCCTTCGGACACCTTCTCAACGACCAACTTTGCCATTATTGTAGCGGGGGGGAATGGCAGCCGAATGAAGTCGGACATACCCAAGCAATTTTTACTTCTGAAGGGCAAACCCATTCTTCAGCACACCATCGAGCAGTTTCTGGCCGTTGACCTTCCGCTATTTACTGACTCCCAGATCGTAGATCCTGTATCCGAAAAAATCGGCATTATCCTTGTCCTGCCCGAACGCGAACGGGCTATATGGGATAAACTCTGCAATGAGAATAACTTTCATCCGGCTATTCAAATCGTTGCGGGTGGCACTACCCGGTTTCAGTCGGTGCGTAACGGCCTGAATGCCATTGCGGCTCCTGCCGGTATAGTCGCTGTTCACGATGGTGTCCGGCCGTTTGTGTTGCCGGAAATTATTCGAAACAGTTTCGAAACGGCCGCCCGAACAGGCTCGGCCGTCACCTGTGTGCCAGTCAAGGATTCGGTCCGGGTCGTTGGGGCCGACGGGGTTAGCCAAGCCGTCGACCGAAGTCAGTATCGGTTGGTGCAAACACCCCAGACCTTTCGGCTGGACTTGTTTCGGCAGGCTTTTCAAACCCAGGAGCAGGCATTTTTTACGGACTGCGCCAGCGTGATGGAATACGCCGGTTTTCCGATTACCCTGATTGACGGAGCATACGAGAACATAAAAATTACAACGCCGGAAGACCTACGCTGATGCGCCACCGACTCGCTCCTGATCACTATGCCACGGGCATACTCGCTGGCGACCGGCTGGTTCTGAGTCAGGCGATTACGCTCATCGAGAGCAAAAGACCCGATGATCAGGTGTTGGCTCAGCAGGTTCTGGAGCGTATTTTACCAAATTCAGGCAAATCTATTCGGGTCGGGATAACGGGGGTTCCGGGCGTTGGCAAGAGTACATTTATCGAAGCCTTCGGCACCTATTTGACCGGCCTTGGCCATCGGCTGGCTGTCCTCACCGTCGACCCAACCAGCCAGCGTTCGGGCGGCAGTTTACTGGGCGATAAAACACGCATGGAAACCCTCTCGATGAATCCGAACGCTTATATTCGTCCTTCTCCGGCCGGGGATTCTCTGGGCGGTGTCGGTCACCGCACCCGCGAAACAATGCTCCTCTGCGAAGCGGCCGGTTTCGATCTGATTCTGGTTGAGACCGTGGGCGTCGGTCAGTCGGAAACCGTTGTTCATGGCATGGTCGATTTTTTTCTGTTGCTCATGCTGGCCGGTGCCGGGGATGAACTGCAGGGAATGAAGCGCGGTATAATGGAACTGGCCGATGCGCTGGCCATTACCAAAGCCGACGGCGACAACCAACAGTTGGCCAACCGCGCCCGGGTGGAGTATGAAAATGCGCTTCACCTGTTTCCGCCCACGGGCAACGGGTGGTTCCCACCGGTACTGACCTGCTCAGCCCTAACGGGTGTGGGCATCGACGCGCTTTGGGCAACCATTCAGGGACAACAGCAGCTCACCAGCGAAAACGGCCACCGCACCCACCGACGGCAGGAACAACAGCTTACCTGGTTTCGGTCCTTGTTACGGCAACGGCTGGAAAGCAGCTTTTATGACCAGCCTGATATGCGCAACCGCCTGGCGATTATTGAAGACCAAGTTCGCGTCGGTACGCTCCTCCCCGTTCCAGCCATTGAAACCTTATTGAGCCAATCGCCCACCGGGCATTAGAATTCACGTATTCATCACCAGTTATAGGCGCCTAAGGGCAAAATAAATTGATGAACCGATTAGCCCACAAACAAAGAAGCCGCTTTGTCATTTGCTTTCGGGCATTGACAAAGCGGCTTCTTATCTATTGGTCAGTACGTCAGCTACCAACCTGGTCAGCTTTTACGAATTTCCCAGTGTCCGATCGGGTTCGTTAGCCCGGGTAGCCGGCATGGAGGCATCGCTGGTGCTGGTATTCCAGTCAGCATTGTCTGTATTAGTAGACTCCTCGGATAATGGAGGCTGTCCCCATGAAGCTCGTTTGGACTCCTCGATTTCGTCTCCGGAAATACCAGGATTTCGATCAGGTTCAGCCGCCGTAGCCTGGGTTTCGATGTAATCTTCCGGCACATCGGCATCACTGCTACCAGCTACGCGCGATGGCAGATCGTTATCAAGATTCTTGTCATTCAACTGGGCTAACTCCGGTGGTATACCCATCGTGTTGCTCATGCGTTGAGCCGCATAGGACTCAGTGCTTTCTTTGCGGGAATTGCTACTTACGCTCATAACGTTGATTAGTTAAGTGTTGAGAATTTAAGAAGAGTCGTTACCTATTGATTCATCAATAGGTCGGTTTATTATTAAGATCCGTACCCGTTTCGGCTACCTCGTCTTCGTGTTCTTTCTGGTCCTTATCAGACTCCTCGTTTGTGTCCTGTTCTTTGGCTGCTTTCTGTGCATTAGGAACCGGAACCTGATTGGCAGATGCGTAATCATCAGGGCCTTCTGTTGTTACGTCGACCATGGCCGTGTTGGTTTTGGCATCATCGGCGATAGCGGCATTGGCGCCCTCTTCGGTCACTTCCATCGTGCTATTTGTGATGTCACCCATTCGGATTACACCATTCTTGCTATCCATGTCTATGCTACCCATGCCCCGAATATTGCGCCCATCCTGCCCACCACGAACCTGCTCGCTATCGAGCCCATTCGCTGAGTTCTCCTGTTCGAAGGTATTTACATTATCGCCCATCTGGCGGTCTACATCGCTATCATCAGAACCGAATGGTCCTTCCGTCCGACCGGTGATTTGGGCATCTTTGCGTTCTACATCCTTTTCCTCTTTCATGGCGCTGAGTCGTCTTATTTCCTAGATTAACTTCTATTTAGTCAAAAAGTTTATCTTCCATTAAGAGTGAATTATGTTTAATGATGTAACAAAAAATGAACAGTAAATATAGATTAGGTCACCTACCGCTCAATCAATAAACATGCCGTATAATATACATAAAGCCTCCTAAAACAAGTTAAAACTGGTTTAACTGCTATATTTCCCCTCTAATTACGACTGCTTATTGTGCTCTTCCGTGTTGCCAAACATTGGGTATACGTAGAGAGTTTCCCAACCTCTTTTGAAGAGAAGTAAACCATATAAGCACCTTCGGAAACTCGAATTTTAATAGTTGGATAAAGCGTAATGCAAAAAGCGGATTGACATTGTCGATCCGCTTTTTTTACGCTAATTGACTGATTATATATCTTGGCATACTTTGCTAATGGGTATGAATGGTCGATAGTGCATAACTAAGTGCCGTGAGCACGACATAACTCTACAAACATCCAATCACTACGTGATTGGATGAAGCCGTTCTCCACGTTCATATAAAAAAGGGAGGCCATTTATTTAATGACCTCCCTTTTTGAAACTACCCAACTTAATTAGTCAACATCCCAGAACAGTTTGGTCGTGAACACATCGATAGTACCCTGTGCCGTTACGTTTGCTGAATTTGAGCCACCTTCCGTGTTGGGATAGAAAAGACGCACAGGCCGTTTGTTGTCTGGCACCTGGATGCTTTGTGGCGTAACCGGCAGATTCGTCCGGCGGTATTCAGCCCAGGCTTCCAGACCGCTGAAGTTGGTCAAGGCAATCCATTTCTGAATGGCAATGGCGGCTAGTTTATCGGTCGATGCATCCCAGTCGTAGTTCTGAATTTTGCTGCCTTTAAACGCAGCGGCACCGGCAACGTTAGCTCCCAATACACGGAAGGACTGCACAATACCTTCTTCAAAATAAGCCTGAGCCGAACTTGGCAAGGTAACATCAGAGTACCGTTGTTTGGCTTCTGCCAGCAGGAACTGTATTTCAGACGCGGTCATAATAATGTATGCCCGGTTATATTCACCCTTTACGATCAGGCTGGGTCCCAAAGAAACTGTGTTCGTGGGCAAATAGCCTGAACTGGCGCCAAACGGTGTTCCTGAATAGTTTGCCATGATTTCAGCTTTCGTGCTCACACCCGGTGTGTTGCTATTCTCACCACCATTGGCATACGCAATACGCTTCAATCGAAGGGTATCACCAGCTGCTTTGAGGCTGTTCACCAGAAACTGCGTTGGCCGTGGGTAGTTATTCAACGCCCGTTTGGCGCCCGTTTCGTTGTAGCCCCAGCGATCATAGACGGGGTTTAACTGACCAGCCGCTGGCTGAAAGAACGATGGACCACCAATGCCAACATCCGTTCCCGTGATAAAGCCTGAACCTTCGGTTACAATTTTGTTGACCTCAGTCTTAATGTACGCTTCCCGGCCAGCCACTTTGGATTGACGAATCAGAATGCGCATTTTAAGCGAATTGGCGAATTGAATCCATTTGGTTACGTTGCCACCGAAAACGATATCTGATGTACCGAAACTACCTGTGAACGGGTTCGCTTTCAGATCGACGATAGCTTCATCCAGCAGGGTAATCAACGACTCATAAACGGTCTTCTGGTCGTCGAATTTTGGCGCGAGTGCAGCAGCTGCTTTCAACGCATCCGTATAAGGGATGTTGCCATACAGATCAACTAACTGCTAATACAGCATTGCTTTCATCACTTTGGATGGGCCTTTCAGAAACTTCTGGCTATTGGCATCAGCGTTGTTAATCACAAACTGATAATCTTCCAGATTATCGTAGTAGGTATCCCAGTAGTTAAAATCGCCATTGGTAAATTGGTAAGCAAACTGGGTAGTCGTAATAATGTACCCATTTCCCTGCGACCACTGGCCTGCCCAGTAGAAACCGAGTTCGTTTGAACCTTGTCCGTTCGTATTTCCGGCTATGTTCGTGGCTGTCGTATTCAGCGCATTCGTAAATACATAGTTCGGTGATGCCGTTGGCAATTGGTTCGGGTTCGTATTAATATCCAGAAATGATTTGGTATTGCAACTACTACCCAATGCCACTAAAGCAGCTATAATTAGTGTTTTGAATTTCATATCAAGTTCTATCTTGCTTTTACTAGAATGTCAGATTGATGTTTACACCATATTGGCGTACAGGTGGGGTCTGCCCGGTCGTATTGATCCCAATACCCAGAGCTGATGTTGTTGTAGGCGAGGTTGTTGCCTGGCTTCCTGGGGATGGATTGCCCACACTGCTAAATTCAGGATCTGTGTAGTAATTCAACTTATCGACAATCGTAAGCAGATTACGACCATACAAAGCAATACTGGCGCCGGTGAAAATCTTCGTCTTGCTCAGGAAGCCTTGTGGCAGGCGATATGACAGGTTAATATCCCTGAGTTTGATGAACCAGGCTGGTGTAACGAAATTCTCCGAGATTAACCGGTAGTTATCTACCCAAAGGGAATACTCGGCTTCCCGTACGTTTACACTCGTGTTAGGCACGACCGTTGTTCCATCTGGCCCTAAGTAAGCCGAGTTCGGGAAGATGTGGGGCGCACGGTCTTCAGTCCATTTACCCGTTCCGGTGAAGGTCATCTGGCGACCCAGATCGCTAAACATTACGTTGCCACCCCGATACTCGAAGTTGAATGTAAAGCCGAAGTTACCATACTCCATTTTGGAGCCCAGACCAGCAATATGCCTGGGCAATACACCGCCCCGAGGCAACAAGGAGGTATTACGTATTGGATAGCCTGTTGTTGCATTAACCAATACACGACCTGAGCCATCCGGCGCATATTGATAGCCATCTGTTTTCAGAATAGGGAAACGGGAATCTTTGATTACGTTAAGATTAGCGTATGAAAGAGGGGAAACTCCATTTCCGCTACCATACTGAAACTCGTTGATACCAGGATACAGGTCCACTACTTTGTTGTCATTGTACGAGTAGCGAACGCTGGCATCCCAGGAAAACTTACCCCCTCGGGCAATCAGGTATTTCAGCTCGGCTTCATAACCCCAGTTTTTGGTTTCGCCCACGTTGATCAGTAAGTTTTGAAAACCAGTTGAGTTGGGCACCCGAACCGTAATTACCTGACCTTTCGAACTCTGCGTATATGCCGATACGTCAATATTGATACGGTTGTTCAAAAGTTGGAATTCAGCACCGATTTCAGACGAATAAACCGTTTCAGGTTTTAAGTTAGGATCAGGCAGGGTGTTCCCGACGGTCAGACCAACCGTGCTACCGTATGGGAAGCTGGTACCATTCGGATAGGTCAGATCCAGCCCGTACAACGGGATATTGTCGTTGGCGTTTTTGTTGTAATTAGCCCGTAGCTTAAAGTAGTTCATGAACTCACTCTTAATGCTTGGGAAAGCGTCGCTGGCAATAAACGAGGCTGCTACACCATAGTATGGGTATGACCAGAAACTAGCCGCCCGGTTGGGCTTGTAGAACTTGGAGGTCTGATCGAAGCGGAACGATCCGTTCAAAATCAGGTAGTTCTTATAGTTCATCGTCAAGTCGGCATAATAACCCAGCCGACGTTCCTGCGTTAGAATCTGTCCACCCGTCAGGATGCCCTGGCGGTTCGATACGTTATATACGTCAGGTACAACAATCGAGCTTGATCCAACAGCCATATTGTTCGTTGTGCGCTGGTATAGGCTGTTACCCAATATTAATCGATTCGACAACGGGCCCAGATCTTTCGATAATTGAATCTGAAATTCGTTATTAATGACATTTTCCGTACCCGAATAGTCGTTTACAGAACCAGGAACATCGGTAATAGCCCGGTAAATGCCGGTGCCATCACCATCCCGGAAGAAAGGAGCTGGAATATACGATTTGGTTTTGGCCCAGTCCGAATACGTGAACTTACCTGTCGTATTTTTGCCTGTCCGGGAGTTGTTCATCACACCCAGGCGGTTCGTGACCGATAGCCAGTTGGTTGCTTTTAGAGTCAAACTCAGGTTACCGTTTATGTTCGCATCCTTGTAGTTCAGGCGGTTGTTGTCGGCATTGAAATATGGGTTGTTATAATAGTCATTATAAAAACCGTTCGGGTTTGCCAGCGGATTATTCCGCCAATCGCGCAGGTCACTAAGTGGTAAGTTGGCTGGCTGATTAAGTACATCGTTATAAAAATCAGATGATGTACGGTTGTAAACGCCCTGTACATAACCCGCATTAAAGCTGGCCGTCAGTTTACCATATTCCTTCGTAGCCGACAGACGCGTACCCGTCCGAACACTCTTGTCGTTTGGTACGATGCCGTTTACAGACTGATTTTCAATGGACATATAGAACGAACTCGTTTCGTCTCCACCCTGAAAATTTACCTGATTATTTACCGAAACACCCGTATTGAAGGCTTTCCGACGTCCATCCTTAACGGCCGAGTATGGAATAATAAGCTGGCTACCGTCTTCGGCAGTCCGTCCCTGAATCCGCATCGAACCATCGAACGCATCGCCATACTGCTGGTTTTCGTACGAACGCCAGTTATCGGCCATACGAGCCAGGTAATCTGTCTTATAACCTGCCGTTCCGAATGCGGTAGCATAGTGCGAACCCGAGCCGTATTTATCCTGAATCTTAGGCAGGAAACTGATCTGTTCGAAGTTCGTACTATTCGAATAATTCACTTTCAGTTTGCCTTTTGCCCCCCGCTTCGTTGTGATAATAATGGCCCCATTGATCCCCGATGATCCATATAATGTAGCCGCCTGTCCACCTTTCAGAATGGATACACTCTCAATGTCATTGGGATTGATCGTCGACAGGATGGTTGAGGTTGTCTGCATGCCATCCAGTACAACCAGGGCTTCATTGTTACCCGTCAGTGAGCGATAACCGCGCAAAACGATTTTCACAGCTGGGTCAACGCTGTTGTTGACGTTGTAAACGGCCAGACCGGTTACTTTTCCGGAGAGCGCCTGTGCCAGTTGAGGAGACCGGCCAACGGTCACATCTTCCGTAGCTACCTTGGAAATAGCGTACCCAATTTCCCGCTGATTTTTCCGAATACCCTGAGCCGTTACGACGATCTCCTGAAGCTGGGAAGCATCTGGTTTCAGGGCCAGGTTAACGGTCGTCTGATTGTCCAGTTTTACACTTTCGGTAGCGAAACCAATGAAACTTATTTGTAGGACGGCGCCTTTGTCGGCATTAATCTGGAAGGTACCGTCTGAATTGGTGGTGGTTCCCTGGCTTGTTCCTTTAATAAGGATGGTAACGCCTGGTAATGGAGAGCCGTCTTCTGATGAAGTAACCTTTCCAGTGATAGCCCTGTTTTGGGCAAACAATGGAATAGCAAGTAAACACAGGCAGAGCTGTGTTAGTAGAAATTTACGCATGCGACAATGTTTAAGTTAAGAAGTGGTACTTAAGTATAAAACTTAAAGCAAAAATATTAAAAAAGTATTAAAAGCAGCGATTAAACTGATACAAAAAAGAGCCAGCCTTTATTTGCGTATGCGACAATTACTAAAATAATGTTCTAGTTGAATACTTGTATGCCTAATATCCTTTTTACAAATAGACTTATATAAATACTTTATCTTCTTAATATAGTTTTAATATCAGACGGTTATTGGCTATTCATTCTCCTACAGGGCGCTCTCCAGACGATCAACTCGTCGATAAACTGGTAGATTTGTCCGTCAGACTATTTTTCAGGTATAAAGCTAATTTTTAGATTAAACCTGTTTTTTAAATAAATTATACAAAAAACCGAACATTCAAGATTTTATATGGTTTAATGTAAAAAACGTAAAATTAATATACTATTTATACTTTATAAATACCTACTAGACGATCAGCATTACTTAAGTATATTCTACTAAAAATGCAATTTTCACCGTCAACTTGTTTAACAGGTTTCGCCACCCCACCGCAGGCCATTCTCTAAAAAAAATCAGTCACATTACCTGTATATTACCATTTCATTCGATAAAAAAGGATTAATTTTGTTTTTTCTTAACTCAGCAATCTAAACAATACCCGTTACGTTTTATGAGAAAAATTATAATTGGAAGCTGGTTACTTTCGCTCCTTTTCTGCTTGCCCTTGCTGGCTCAGGATGCGGCAGTAACAGGTCGTGTGACTTCATCAGATGACGGTTCAGGACTACCCGGTGTAAGCGTTGTTGTAAAAGGCACCACGCGCGGCACAACAACCGATGCAAACGGTAACTACCGAATCAATGCCGAACCTACTGTTACATTAACGTTCTCGTTTGTTGGTTTTAAATCACAGGATGTAGCCGTAGGAAATCGTAGTGCGGTCAATGTTGTCTTAACCCCCGACGCATCGACCTTAAATGAGGTGGTTGTAACAGGATTTGGTATCCAGCGCACAGAGCGTGAAATTGGGACGTCTATTGCCCGCATCAACAACGCCCAGATTACGCAGGCGGCCCCGATCAACGTTGCTAATGGCTTAACGGGTAAGGTATCGGGTTTACAGGTTAGCACGACCAACAATGGCGTAGGCGCTGGTGCCCGGCTAACTCTGCGTGGTAACCGGTCGTTTTTGGGAAATAACCAAGCTCTGCTTGTGGTGGATGGTGTCATTTCCGACATCAGCTTCCTATCGTCGATCAACCCCAACGACATTGACCAGACCACCGTGCTGAAGGGACCGAGTGCGGCCGCTCTGTATGGCTCTGATGCATCGAATGGTGCCCTTATCGTTACTACGAAACGCGGTACGCAGAACAACAAGCCACAGATCACCTATACAAACAATACACAGTTTGAGAGCATTTCGTACATGCCGGGATTACAAACCCAGTTTGGTGCCAATGGTGGCGAAGCACAACCATTTTATGACCGTAACTATGCCCGTCTGTATGTACCTTACGAAAACCAGCAATTTGGTACACCGTTCGACGGGTCTATTCAACCACTTGGCTATGGGGTTCAAATTCGGGACGCCAACGGAAACGTTCGGCTCGATACGCTGAAAATTCCCTATTCGGCACCGAGTAAAGATCCTCGCAAGGCTTTCTTCAATACGGGGGTTACTCAGCAACACGACATTTCGTACCGCATTGGCGATAACCTGAATTATTTTGGTCTGAGCCTGCAGCGTGTCGATCAGAAAGGGGTTGTGCCTAATGACAAATATCAACGAACAAACATCAGCATTAAAGGCGGTCGGGCAGTCGATAAGTTTACGGCCAACGCCGGTGTACAATTCTCCTATCAGAGCACAAATACGGAAAATGGTGATTTCAACCAAAACCGCCCAGTTTACTGGAACGTGCTCAACCAACAGCCACAAGCTCCGCTCAACAGCTATCCGCTGAACGATATTACGTCGCCTTTTGGGGATGTAAACGGGTATTACAATGCGTATTATCCAAACCCCTACTGGCAGATCACCGGCGACAATTCGCGGAAAGTTACCGGCTTATATACCATGCAGGGTTCGGCCGACGTATCGTACAAGTTCACGAACTGGTTGAATGTACTGTATCGGGTAGGTGGTCAGTTGTATAACTCGCAGTTGAAAGCCCACATCGCCGACGTTACGTTCTCCGACTACGCTACCGGCGATCCCTGGGAAGCGGGTAACATTGCCTCTTCGGCAGGTGGCCATACAAATGCCACCGTACAGGATGCGACCCAGCTAAAAACGCGTTTTACCGGTGACCTGCTCGTTACGGTAAATCCTAAGTTCGGCGATTTTACAACCCGCCTGATTCTTGGTCAGCAAACCCGCCAGGAGTATGCGCGCAGCACCTACGACTACGCAGGCGCTCTGGTGGTGCCGGGTACCTACAACGTTGCCAACCGACTGGGCAATGCTACGCTGGCTGAATACAGCAGCCAAAGCCGCCTGTTGGGTGCCTTCGGCGATCTGACACTGGGATATAAGGATGCTATCTTCGTTCACGCATCGGGTCGTAATGACTGGACCTCCCTACTGGCTCCCAGCAACCGGTCTTTCTTTTATCCAGCCGTCGATGCGTCGGTTGTCCTTAGCGAACTGGTGCCGAGCTTAAAGAACAATCACGTATTGAGCTATGCTAAAATCCGGGGTAGTTTGTCGAAAGTAGGTCAGGTAAACGTAGCTCCCTATCAGTTGCAGAACGTGTTTAACCCAGGCACAGGCTTCCCATTCGGTAGTCAGGCGGGTTTTGAGCAAAGCAACCAGCAAAATGACCCGAACCTGAAACCTGAATTTACGAATAGTAAAGAAGTGGGTCTGGAAGTAGGGTTGTTTGACCGGTTCAACCTCGAAGCGGTTTATTACAATACCGTCACGACAAACCAGACGGTGCCCATTCAAATTTCACAGGCAACCGGCTATACGACAGCGTTGATCAACACGGGCAGCATGCAAAACCAGGGCGTTGAACTGGACTTGCGGACAATCAGCCCGCTGGTAAAAGCAGGCGGTTTCACCTGGGATATTAACGCGAACTTCACGTATCTGACCAGTAAAGTAACGGATCTCTATCAGGATCTTCCCCGGATCAATATCCCTTACGGAACGGACCCCTACCGGCCAACCCTAGCGGGTGGTGCATCGAACGTGTACGCAGCCAAAGGATATGCTTATCCTGCTCTGTTTGTCAGCGACATTCAGCGTATTCAAACGACGGATCCGAAAGCGCCTAACTACGATGCAAGCGGGCAGTATGCCGGCCGCCCTGTAGTCGATGCAACCGGTTACCCTATCCTCGATCCAAACCTCAAATATGCGGGTACAACACAGCCTAAATATCGGTTCGGTTTCACGAACACGTTTAAGTTCAAAGGCCTGACGCTGGCCGCTGTTGTCGAATACCGCGGTGGTGCCGTTATCTATAATGCCCTGGGTAATGCGCTGGAATTTACAGGAGCGGGTATCCGCTCGGTTTACGCTGGCCGGCAGAATTTCGTGTTCCCGAACTCTGTGCTGGTTTCCAGTAATCCAGATGGTACAACGACCAATATTACCCCAAACACGAACGTAACCACCAAAGATGGTAACCTGGTTTTCTGGACCAACTCGGGCTATCACAATGCGGCTTCCAGCTACGTAACAAGCGCCGATTTCTGGAAACTTCGTGAGGTTGTGCTGAGCTACAACATTCCAGCGTCCGTTTTGGGCTATACTAAATTCATCAAGTCGCTGAATGTTGCCCTGACGGGTCGTAACCTGATCATGCTTCGTCCAAAAACGAACGTGTTCACTGATCCTGAATTCTCGGGCGGTACCAACGCCAACGACACCAGTAACGCTGTCGGTACGACAACCGAATACCAGACGCCCCCAACGCGGCTTTATGGCTTCCGGCTCAGCTTTGGTTTTTAATCTTTAATTCAGCAAACAACAATGATTCATATAAAACGACTAACAGCTGGCATACTTGCCGGGCTGTTGATGGTAATGACGGGTTGCAAGGACTACCTGGAAGTTAATAATAACCCAAACCAGGTAACGGCAGCCACTCCTCAGTTGGTGCTGCCCGATGCGCTGGCCACTACAGGCTGGTACCTCACGGGGAACACCCCGAGTGGTGTCGCTGGTAACTTTTATTTTCTGAACCTGTGGATGGGCTACTGGAACTGGAGCGGCAACTATTCGATCGCTACGTCGGATAAAAACTACCAGTTTACGCAGGGCTTCAACAATAGTATCTGGTCGAGCGCATACCTCAACCTGAAAAACTATAACTACGTCGATACGCAGGCTGCCACATTGGGCCAGCCGCTGTTGCAGGGTATGGCCAAAATTATGAAAGCCCTGCATTTCCAGCTTCTGGTCGATACCTACGGAGATGTTCCTTACACATCGGCCTTACAGGGCACAACCACTATTCTGCCTACTTACGACAAAGCACAGGCTATTTATGAGGACCTCTTCAAGCAAATTGATGCAGGTATGGCGTTGCTCGCCAAAGGCGATGGTACCCTGAATCCTGGGCCCAACGACATTATGTTCCAGGGCGATATCTCTAAATGGCTCAAGTTCGGCAATACCCTGAAGTTGCGCATGCTGCTCCGCCAGTCAGAGAAGGCGGATCGGGCTTCGTTTATTCAGACGCAGTTAGCGACCATTAAAGCATCAGGCTATGGCTTCCTAGGCGCGGGCGAAAATGCAGCGGTCAATCCGGGTTATTCAAATTCACAAAACCTGCAAAACCCACTGTTTGGTGCCTTCTACGCTATCAATGGCAACCCGACAACGCTTAACAACCAGTATAAGGGAAATCTGTACGGGATTACGTTCTATAAAAGCACGAATGATCCTCGTTTAGGCGCTTATTACCGGCCTGTAGCGGGTTCAACCAATAACTTCAATGGTACTCTTTTTGGCACTACCGATGTGTTGGTAAATAGTCAGGTATCTGACATTGGCCCAGGTGTATTGAAGAACGTTTCGCAAAACTCCCCTATCCTGCAATCGCACGAAAGCCTGTTCATGCAGGCCGAAGCCGCACAACGAGGCTGGATTACGGGTGATCCGAAAACATTGTATCAGGCGGCCATCTCGGAGTCGTTCATTAATGTTGGGCGTACGGCGGCCGAAGCAACGGCTTATTATTCGCAGGCTGGCGTAGCAAACGTAAACTGGGAAGCGTCGACCAATAAGATCGAAGCGATCATTACCCAGAAATGGGCATCGGAAAACGGAACAGCCCCCTTCGAAGCCTGGTCAGATTACCGGCGTTTAGGGTTGCCAACTAACATTCCGATTTCGCAGGACCCCAGTACGACGGTGCGGCAAATTCCGTTTCGCCTATTGTATCCAACATCAGAATACAGCACGAACGCTGCCAATGTTGGCGCTCAGGGTACGATCAATCAGTTTACGAGCAAAATCTTCTGGGAGAAGTAATGCCTAACCAAAACAAGCAAATAACCATGAAAAAAATTTTTAATATTATCGTGGCCGCGAGTTTGGCAGTTGGTCTGACTTCGTGCCTCAAAGACGATGAACATTTTGTCGATTTTGCCAGTGCTGGCTACGTAGCTGAAATTCCTTATGTGGCTAACCGGAGCATACTGAAAACGGTAACCGTGTCTGCAGCCAGTTCGTCACTCGTAGCGCCCGTTGATATCAACATCGCGTCGCCGAACCCGCCAACACAGGATGTTCCGGTCACGGTTGCGATTGACCAGGCCGCTCTGACAGCTTACAATACAGCCAACAAAACCAGTTATACGCTTTTGCCAGCCGCGGCTTTCCAGCTAACCAACCCTATGGTGACGGTTGCCGCAGGCCAGCGGATTGCAACGGTTAATGTGAACTTTATCGGTACGCAGATTCCCGCTACGGGCGGTCCCTACGCCGTCCCACTGAGCATCACAACGGTACCCAGCAATGTTGTGATCAGTGCGAATTACCATACACAAATTCTGGTCGTTTCACGCGCGAAATAAGCGGTGAGTCATAGTACAAAAAAGCCCCGTTACGATCGTAACGGGGCTTTTTTGTACTATAAGATTTGTGTTTATGGACTGAAGCTTGTGGGTACAGTTATACCTGAACTTCGGCCGCTATCGTTTCTGTTTTGCTTTGCCCAGTCAGTTCGGCCAGCAATTCGGCTACATTCACCGTCGCAAAGCTACTGGCGTAGTCGGCCATGGCATATGGAATAATGAGTTCGCCATTATTGATGAGGCCTCCGCAACTGTAAACAACATTGGGCACATAGCCTTCCCGCTCGTTTTCGTCGGGGCTCAAAATGGGTTCGCTGGTGCGGCCAATCACCTTGCAGGGATCGTTGAGGTCGAGCAGGAACGCACCAATAGCGTATTTACGCATAGGCCCAACACCGTGACTCAGGACCAACCAACCCGCTTCGGTTTCAATGGGCGACCCGCAGTTGCCCAGTTGCACATATTCCCAGTTGTAGGTAGGTTTTAGAATGAGTTCTTTCGTCTGCCAGAAGTAAAGATCATCGGAATACATCAGGTAAATATTCTCACCATCCTGGCGCGAGATCATGGCATATTTGCCACCGATCTTACGGGGAAACAACGCCATCCCTTTGTTGGATACTTCGGCTCCATTCAGCGTGCTTACGCTGAAGTGGGTGAAGTCTTTCGTCTCCAGCAATTGCGGAAATGTGACCCGGCCATTGTAAGCGGTATAGGTGGCATAAAAAGTTACCTCGCCATTGTCGTCGGTAAACTGCACAAAACGTGCATCTTCAATTCCATTCGTCTCATTTGGCGAGGTGGGGAAAATACACCGCTCGTCGAGGCTTTGGTCATCGTCGAAGTGAATTTCGTAATTCGACTTGGCCAGCGCCAGTAAGCCACTGGCAATGGTGTCGTACTCGGCATTGTAGCGGTACTGCGCTGATACGCGCTTAATCTGCGCTTCCAGTTCCGACAGGCTGAATTCGTCACCCAGCCCCACCATCATTTTCTCCTGAATGCTGTTTTCCAGCCGTAGCTCATAAAGTTTACGCTCAAACAGCGTCCGGTTGAACCGATGATTCGGTACAATTTCGGGCGATGTCACATACCGGGACGGTTGCCGTAAGACAATTTTTCCGGTCTCATCGATGTACCCCATCCGAAACGAGATCGATGAAACGTGGCCCTCTCCTGTTGCCCGCAGACTCAGGATAAAGCGTTTATAACCGGGGGGAACATTGGTCTGGTCGGGGTGCCAGATCATGGATGGGTTGAACAATGCAGCCGATTCGAGCGAGTATTCCATGGTGAAATACGCACCCAGCAGCAGCTTTCGGTCTTCGGTGAGTGGCTCATCGGTCAGCAAATGGGGCTTTATCTGCTCGAACCGATTCAGTAGAAAGCGTTCGAGTTTGTAGTGCCGACCACCGAATTCACGAATGACCTCATCCAGCTTTTGTTCGGCCTCTTCATCGGTCATACTACCCACACGAGCCACAATCTTCAGGGTCCGGGTCGTACTGCCTAAATCAAAAGGACGAAAGAGAACGCGGGTTGGATCTGGCCGGAGAACAATGCCCGTTCGGGTGGCTTTTATACTCATTAATATCAATACGTTAGTGAATGACTAATTGCCTGTTAGTAAGTTATTCCTGCACAAAGGGTAAACACTGCTTCACACATCACTTACTCCTTACAACTTAATCACTCACTAACTTATTATCTTTCTTCTTTACTTACCCATTTAGCATAGCGGGCATTGCTACATTAACCGGCTTTACATCAGACCGTTGCCTCTGGCTGGTATATAAATCGGCCAACGCTAATAAATAAGACAGCGTAGATTCAGCACCTTGGTTCTGGTTAACCCGGTCGATGTGCAGGCCATCCCGGCAGCCGCCTGTTTGCTGGTCGTAAAGAGGCAAACCCAGGTCATTGTAGCCCGTAAACCATTTAAAGATTCGGATAGCGGTTCGATGCCATTCATCCTCACCCGTAGCGGCAAAAGCGGCCAGACAAGCAGAGATTGTACTTTGCGCTTCCAGCGGTTGCTGATCGAAATAAGCGCGGTTTTGCCCTTTCGTATAGAAACCATTCGAGCCAATAGGCTGGAACTGGCCATGTGGCGATGTTTGTAGACCCACCAGCCAGCGTAAGGAGTTCAACCCAATATCGACCAAATGTTTATCGTTCGACCGAATCAGCACATGCGCCAGAACGGCATTGTCATACGAGAGCGTATTCTCGAACCAGGGCCAGTCTTCCGTAGCGGTTTCTGTGTAGCGGAAGGTAAGCTTATCGAGCAACTGACGTTCAATTGTTTTAGCCAGCCGGTCGTCGTTGAATTTCTTCTGGTACTCGTAAATACCCAGCAGTGCAAACGCCCACGAACGGGGAGACGACATAGAAACAACCGTTGGCAACACCTTTTCGAACAAGCTCATGGCCCACGTAACCGTGTTCCGGTCGGCCGACCGGCCAATGCAGGTACCCAACGCCCAGATGGTACGGCCGGTACTGTCATCAGAACCAAATTCCTCAAGCCAGCGACGGTCGTAACTCATAAAGTTTCGGAAACGCCGGTGATCGTCCGTATACGCATGGTTGATAAACGCACAATAATTATCTGCCGCTTTAGCTAGCTTTTGGTCACCCAGACCAGCACTTTGAAGTGTCAGTGCCAAAATCAGCGCCCGAGCATTGTCGTCGGTGCAGTACCCTTCGTCATAAAAGGGCAGATGGTGACGGGCGTGCTGGATGATGCCGGTCGAATCTGTCAGGCGAAACAGGTGATCGAGCCGGACAACGGGCAACTTAAAGACCAGACTACTGTGTGCCCCAACTGCGTAGACGGCCTGGTTATTGACCGTACTCATGCGCTCCTGCCGGGCATGAGCAAACGAGTTGGCATAGGCCTGTATGGCGCGTTCCCAAATCATTTCGCGGCCCATCAGATACGCTTTTTTCCGAATCTGATGCCGTCGCGACTCATCGCTGAGCAGGTCGATGATTTCGGTAGCAATCGCGTCTGAATCCCCAAAGGGAACCAAAACGCCCCGACCATCGGCCAGCAATTCTTCAGCGTGCCAATAAGGCGTTGATACAACGGCCTTGCCACAACCAAACGCGTAGGATAGGGTTCCGGAGGTGATCTGAGCCGGGTTCAAGTATGGCGTAATATAAATATCAGCCGCACCCAGGTATTCCAGCAGCCCGTCCAATTCTACAAACTGATTGTAGAACCGGACATTATCGCGAACGCCACAATCCTGGGCTAGTTTTTTCAGGCTATCCCGGTAGACTTCCCCTTCGTGTTTTATCAAATTAGGATGGGTGGCGCCCAACACCATATAAACGACATTCGGGTTTTGTTCAACGATTCGGGGCAGCGCCCGAATTACGTTTTCAATTCCCTTATTGGGCGACAGCAGACCAAACGTCAATAACGTTTGCTTGCCCTCCATACCGAACTTATCCTTAAAGAAATGCGGATCAACGAACGGCATGTCTGGAATACCGTGCGGAATAAGGTCGATTTTCTCTTCGGGTATTTCGTAGATGTTTATCAAAAAATCGCGTCCTTTCTCCGACATACAAACCACCCGGGACGACAAATCGGCGATGCTTTTGAGCACCAGCAACTGGTCTTCGTTGGGGTCTTTCAGAATGGTATGAAAGGTGGTTACAATGGGCATCGTCAGGTTGCGAAGCAACGTCAGAACATAATTACCGGCCGGGCCACCATAGATGCCATACTCGTGCTGCAGGCAAACGACATCAACGTCTTTTGAATTCAGGAATTCAGCTGCTTTTTTGTACGCGTTATGATCGTGCTGGTAGAAATCATACCGCACTTCAGAAGGGTAGTCGTAACCGTCGGGTGTATCGTTAACGGATACAACCAATGCCCTGGAATCAGGTATAAATGAATCGTAAGACAGGTAGAGATCTGATGTAAACGTAGCGATTCCGCATTGACGTGGGAGATAATCGCCAATAAACGCTACATTTTTAGGATTATGACCCCACATGGATGCCTCCGTTTCTGTTTGATCATCGTGTTTATAATTGATCATGCTGGGTCGGTTCGTGTGAGTTGCCATACGGTTGATAGTGGGAATAATTTGTTACTACAAAGTCTATCCGTATAATCGCGTTGTAAGCCCTTTTGTTTGGCTTAACCGCTGATTTTAATCGTCTTAATCAGCTCTGATGGATGAGAAACAAATTTTATTTCTATCAATCTATATTATAGCCTATTTTCTATTGAAAATACCCTATATATTATCCCATCCAATGCCACCTCATTTACATACTTACCCCCAATTTTAGTTACACGATCGGTTAGTCATTTTATGACTAAGGCGCCCAGTTTGTTCAATCCACTTAGTCTGCTAAACGGCAACGGTATTCCTGTTAGGCCACTGTTTTTATGTACCTTGCGGACTTATTTCGCGTTAATCAGGTATGATTTGGCATAGTATCTCTTCTTTTATTCTAAAAAATAGGATTCTACTTGTCCTGGCGGTGTTGCTCGGCACTGTCTTTATGGGTTATAAGGCCAGTAAGGTCAAGCTCTCCTACGAACTGGCCAAGATCTTGCCGGTTACTGACCCCGATTATCAATACTACGAAGCCTTCAAATCACGGTTTGGACAGGATGGTAATGTGATGGTGCTGGCCATTGAAACTGATAGTATGTACCAGCTCGGGTTCTTCAACGACTGGTATGCGCTAAGCCAGAAAATCAAGCGCATTGACGGGATCAAAGACGTCGTATCGAACGCGAACCTGTATACCATTATCCGCGACGATTCGGCTCGCACGTTTCGTATTCGGCTGCTGGTCCCGAAACCGCTCACGACCCAGCTTGGCTTAGACAGCCTGAAAACGCATATTGCCGCCTTGCCCTTTTACCGCAACCTGGTAACCGACAGCAGTGGCAAGGCGCACCTGATGGCTATTAGCTTCGACCAAAAGGTTGTTAACACCAAAAATCGCATTTCACTGGTTCGGCAGGTCGAAGCCGTAGCCGACTCCTTCGGCAGAAACCATACGCTTAAGACTAGTTCCGTTGCTTCTGCCACATCCGACGGCACGGTTCACATGTCGGGAATGCCATATATCCGCACCGAGTTTACGGCCAAAGTCAGCAAAGAGATGTTTTTGTTTCTGGGGCTGGCCTTTCTGGTGACAGCCCTGATTTTATTCTATTTCTTCCGCTCAGTAACGGTCGTTCTGTCGGCACTTGCCGTCGTAGGCGTCGGCGTAATCTGGGCAACGGGTTATATTGTTCTGCTTGGCTACGATATTACATTGCTGACCGGGCTGATCCCACCGTTGATTATCGTGATTGGGGTGCCCAATGTCATTTTCCTGCTCAACCGATACCACGAGGAACTGAACCGGAATCGTAGCAAAGAGGACGCCCTGATGATTGCCAGTGAGAAAGTTGGGGAAACGACTTTTTTTGCCAACATCACGACCAGTATCGGCTTCTTCGTCTTCTATTTCACGGGCAGTCCCCTGCTGGTGCAATTTGGCCTGGTAGCCGCGTTGGGCATTATGACGACCTACGCAGTATCGCTCATCCTGGTACCCATCATCTTCAGCTACCTAACCACACCCACACCCAGGCAGCGCGGCCATCTGGAACGTCGGCAGGTCAGTGGTTTCCTGAGCTGGGTCGATACCTTAGTACACACCCGCCGAACGGCCATTTATACCTTCATTGCGATCATAACGGCGATTTCCATTGTTGGTGCCCTGCAGATCAACCCAATTGGGTTTGTAGTAGACGACCTGCCTAAAAACGACCCGATTTATACCGATTTAAAGTTTATCGAAAGCCGGTTCAAGGGCGTTATGCCTTTTGAGGTGAGTATCGACGCCAAGCGGGCCGGTCGGGTATTAACGCCCCAAACACTGACAAAGATCAAGTTGCTCGAACGGGAATTTGGTAAGTATCCTGAGTTTACACGGCCCCTGTCTCTGGTCGAAGCCGTCAAGTTTTTTTATCAAGCCTATCGCGGTGGCGATCCCAAATATTACGCATTGCCCGGTGCACTCGAACTAAGCCAGTTGGCCAATTATGCTCCGCAGTTGAAGGGAGCCAAGAACGCAGGCGGAGGACTGGCCTTTAAAGCCTATCTGGACAGCACGTTCCGGTATACCCGGATTAGTTTCCAGATGCCCGACGTAGGTACAGTTCGGACAACGCAGCTCCTGAACGAACTCCAGCCCAAAGCCGATTCTATTTTCAATATAGACCGGACAACGGGCAAGCGTGTAGCAGCCGCCGATCAATATGATGTCCACATCACTGGCAATAGCGTAGTGTTCACACGGGGCAACGATTACCTGCTTACCAACCTGGCCGAGAGCACGATTATGGCCATTTTGCTGGTTTCGGTTATCCTGATCATTCTACTGCGTGATGTTCGGCTAAGTCTGATCGCTATCCTGCCTAGTGTAGTGCCCCTGCTTGTCACGGCGGGTATTATGGGCTTTTGCGGCATTCACCTGAAACCATCGACTATTTTAATTTTTAGTATCGCTTTCGGCATATCGTCGGATGGCACGATTTATTTTATCACAAAATACCGCGATGAACTGAGGAATCAGAAGTTGAGCCTAGACCGGGCCGTATCGGAAACGATTCGGTATACGGGTATCAGCATGTTTTATACAGCTATGATTCTGTTTGCGGGGTTCGCCATTTTTGCGGCTTCAACCTTTCAGGGAACTGTTGCGCTGGGTATTCTGGTATCCATCACTCTTCTTATGGGCATGGCTTCCAACCTGATTCTGCTACCAGCGTTCCTGCTAACTGTCGATAAACGCAGGAAGAAGGCAGTGTTGATGACGGATGAATGATTCCTTTAAGCTTCTTCCAGCAGCGTATCGAATGAAATAAACTGGTTGCCAAAGCGATGCTGAATACGTTCACGCAGGGCATCGGCATGATATTGCTGGTAGGCCGCATAGTCGGCCATGGTAGTAAAGTCGAGTTGAACGGAGTATGTTGTGCCGCCATTATCGAGTTCGGTCAACAGGCGCAGGATTTTGTGGCTTACGGGCAATTCGGTCGCCATTACCGCTGGCAAAAAGAAGCGCTTCATCCAGCGAAGCCAGTCAGCCGCTACCTCGTCGGCAACGCTGTACGTCGTATTATAAAGAATCATAGTCGGTAAACACCCGATTTGGGGTGTAAGTTGGCCATTTGGTTGTTTCTTTGCCAAAGAACTAAATTTGCTCGATAAATCACTCTACTCATGTATTCTGGATTAGTACACGCCCACTCGGGGCTTCGCTGGATAGCCCTTGTTCTGCTGGTGGCAGCCGTCGTTGTCGCTATTGGTAAATGGCAGGGACGCAGCGGTTATACGGACGGCAACCGTAAATTATATCTGTTCACCCTGATTGCAGTGCACACACAACTTTTGCTGGGGCTGGTTCTGTTCTTCATCAGCCCCAAAGTTAATTTTTCCCTTATCAGCGAAAAGCTTTATCGGTTCTACACAGTAGAGCACACAACGGGTATGCTGATTGCCATCATCCTCGTTACTATTGGCTATTCACGCTCAAAACGGGCTACCGATGCCGTTACGAAACAACGGCTGATAGGCATTTTTTACGGAATTGGCCTTCTACTCATTCTGGCTTCTATTCCCTGGCCGTTCCGTATCGTTGGCGCAAACTGGTTTTAGGGCTGGACTGACTGTGTAGCTATGGGGAATGGCTACTTGATTGATCAAAACTAGTTAACCACAGAGCCACAAAGAGCACAGAGCTATAACAGGTTGATTTAATCTGTTATAGCTCTGTGCTCTTTGTGGCTCTGTGGTTAATAATGAAATGTCATTTTACTCAATTGCTTTTCAACAAACGACCTTCAATTCATTAAAACAGAAATGCTTAATGGCCGTTTAAGCACGCAGCTCAATTTTTTTCAAAATTTTTTACCTTCCAATTAGTTTACGGTCAGCTGTTTACAAAATTGGCACGAAAAAATTCTGGTCCACTGGGGAAATTTTTCCTCAAAGGGTAGGTAGATCGCAGTCAATTCAGTACTTTTATAATACGTAACGTGGATTTGACCTCAATTCTATGATGAGAAAAATGCTCCTGACAGTATTTTGTACTGTCTCGTTTGGCATCGTTCAAGCACAAACCGTACCTACCGTAACTAATGATCTGACCGACGTACCCACCGTAACGTCAAATGAAGTAAGTTTTTACGATCAAATTCCGCTCGTAAAAAACGTCATTAACTACGCTAAAGAACACCTTTCCGTTCGTTACCGCTCCGGTGGCACAACGACCCGAGGATTCGACTGCTCTGGCTTCACCCGCTTTTGCTTCAACAAATTTGGGATCTCGCTCCCCCACTCCAGTGCTGCTCAAGGCAATGTAGGTGCCGCTGTCGACAAAGAATCGGCTCAACCCGGCGACCTGATTCTGTTCAAAGGCCACAGTTCGGGTGGCAATCGAATTGGACATGTTGGACTGATTACGGAAGTAATCGGTGATCGAATCAAATTCATTCACTCAGCCTGGAACGGGGGCGTTCGGTATGATTACCTAAGTGCGAGCTATTACCAACATCGCTATATGGGTATCCGACGCGTTGTTCATTTACTGGCTGAAAAATAAACCGGTTGAAAGCCTCCCTTTTATCTACACATAGCAAAGCGGCTTTCTGGCCGCTTTACTTTTTTAAGGTCGTTCCGGCTCCCTGCTGCACAGCCATTGCTAGTTCGTCGGCATGGCAAATAATCACTTTCGATACACCACTGTCCAGGGCTTTGAAAGCATTATCCAGCTTCGGGATCATTCCTTTATTGATGGTTCCGGCGGCTTTATTTTCGGCGTACTGTTCAGGCGTCAGCACGTTGATGACACTGTTCTCGTCTGACGGATCGCTTAATACGCCTTTTTTCTCAAAACAGTAAATCAGGGTTACTGTATTATGGCGGCACATATCAACAGCAATAGCCGACGCCATTGTATCCGCATTGGTATTGAGCAGATCACCGGCAAGCGAATAGGTTATGGGCGCAAAGACCGGGGTTAAAGCCTGGCGGAGGAAAAACTGAATTTGTCCCGAGTCCACTTCCTCTATATCGCCGACCATGCCATAGTCAATATCTTTCACCGGTCGTTTTCTGGCAAGTACCGTTCCGGCATCAGCTCCTGTCATACCGATCGCATTCACCTCAAGCGCCTGAAGCTTCGCCACGATCTGCTTATTAACCAGGCCACCGTAGACCATAGTCACCACATCGAGCATGGGCTGATCGGTAATGCGACGCCCCTCCACCATCGTAGTTTGAATGCCCAGCTTTTCAGCCATTTGGGTAGCCACTTTACCACCACCGTGAATCAGCAGTTTGGCACCCGGCAAACCAGCAAAAGCTGCTAAAAATCGTTTTAAAGCCGCCGGATCATCGATGACATTCCCGCCAATTTTTACTACCGTCAGGTTATCCATTTTTTAGAATTTCTTTTAATACGGCCTGAGCCGACCATTCGCGGTTTGCTGCCTGCTCAATAACCAGCGACTGAGGACTGTCGAGCACGGCATCGGATACTTTTAAGTTACGGCGAACGGGTAGGCAATGCATGAATTTACCATTGTTCGTTAGGTTCATGTCATCCATGGTAACGGCCCAGGAGGGGTCCTGCGTTAATACCTGCCCATAATGCGTGTAGGAGGACCAGTTTTTTCCATAGATAAAATCGGCACCGGCGAAGGCTTCGCTCTGGTTGTGTGTTACATGGGCATTCCCAACAAACTCCGGCGCTAGCTCATAACCCGCCGGATGCGTTACCACAAACTCAATCTTTCCGGCCTGAGCGCGGGCATTCATCCATTCACAAAATGAATTGGCAACAGCCTGCGGTAACGGTTTGAAATGCGGTAGCCAGGTTAGCACCACTTTTGGGCGGTCGGTACGCTTGGCTTCCTCAATCGTAATGCAGTCGGCCAGCGATTGCAGCGGGTGGCGGGTGGCAGATTCAAGATTAACAATGGGAACACCGGCGTAGGTAGCAAACTGATGCATCACCTGCTCCCGATAATCTTTGTCCCTGTCTTTGAGTTCGGCAAACGCCCGGATGCCAATGATGTCGCAATACCGCCCCATAACCGCAGCCGCTTCGCGCACATGTTCGGCTTTATCGCCGTTCATGAGCACACCCTCTTCCATTTCCAACCCCCAGCTGTCCTGCCCAACATTCATGGTCATGACATTCATCCCAAGATTTTGAGCAGCTTTCTGCGTGCTCAACCGGGTACGGAGACTGGAGTTAAAGAAGATCAGGCCAATGGTTTTGTTTTTACCGAGCACTTGATCGGCAAAAGGGTTGGCTTTGGCAGCAAGGCCGGACTGAATCAGGGCGTCGATGCTGGTAACGTCGGCGAGGGAGAGAAAATTGGTCATTTAGTTTTAAACGCAAAGGCGCAAAGGATTAGCGCAAAGGCCGCAAAGTGATTACAGATTATTAACTAAACGTTTAACACCATCTTTCAATAGAGCAACGTTGAAATTGATCAATAAACCAAGCTTACAATTGGACAGCTTCAGATACGTTATTAATTGAGCGACATAAACATCGGTCAACCGTTCAACTGCCTTTAGCTCAAGAATGACCTTGTATTCGACTAATAAATCGAGACGATATCCTACATCTAGTTTTATCTCGTCGTAAATAAGCGGTAATCCTTTCTAACGTTCGACATATAGTCCAGCTTTAACCAGTTCATAAGCCAACCATTCCTCGTAAGCTGATTCCAGCAGACCGGGCCCTAACCGTCGGTGTACAGTTAAAGCACATTGATAAACGACACGAGCGATGTCATTTTCATTCATATCTTGGCGACCTTCGCGTCAACCATTGCGTCTTTGCGTTTAAGGCAATTGGCAAGGGCTTCCAGAAACTGATCGGCTTCATCGACGCCAATGGTCAACGACGGCAGCAAACGAATGATCGTTTTACCCGCCACACCCGTAAACTGCTTGTGTTCGAACAACAGCGTTTTACGGAGTGAATCGACCGGAAAATCATACTCGATACCAATCATCAAACCCCGACCCCGCAACTCTTTATAGCCGCCAATCTGACGAATACCGTCCATGAAATAGGTTCCCATGCGCGCTGCATTTTCCATCAGTCCCTCGTCTTTCATGATGTCCAGTACGGCGACAGCCGCTGTACACGCCAGGTGATTTCCACCGAACGTTGTTCCCAGGAGGCCGTAGCTGGCGCTGAACTTGGGCGAGATGAGAATACCGCCGATAGGGAAGCCATTACCCATGCCTTTGGCCATCGAGATAATATCGGCTTCGATGCCGCTAAACTGGTGCGAGAAAAACTTACCCGATCGGCCATACCCACACTGAACACCATCCAGAATAAGGACGGCACCCGTTTCATCGCAGCGCTTACGGAGCGTCTGTAGGAAATCGTCGGTGGCGACCTGTATGCCTCCTACCCCCTGAATGCCTTCAATAATGACGGCGCAGGTATCGGTTGTAATACCGGCCAGAGCCGCTTCCGAATCGTTGAAGGGAAGAAAAGTAACGTGCTGATTGTAATTTATGGGGGCAACAATGGCAGGATTGTCAGTAGCCGCAACGGCACCGGCCGTACGGCCATGAAACGACTTCTTGAAAGCTACAACTTTAGTCCGGCCATTATGAAACGAGGCCAGCTTCAGTGCATTTTCATTGGCTTCGGCGCCGGAGTTACATAGAAACAGCGCATAATCGGGATGATCCGAGAGAGCTCCCAGTTTATCCGCCAATTCCTGCTGTTGCGGAATCCGGACGGAGTTCGAGTAAAACGAAATTTTGTTCAGTTGATCCGTCAGGGCCTTTACGTAGCGCGGATGTGTATGCCCAACCGAGATTACCGCATGCCCACCGTACAGATCCAGGTAACGCGTACCATCGGCATCCCAGAGATAGCTCCCCTTGGCGGTAGTGGGTTCAATATCGTATAGCGGATAAACATTAAAAAGCTCTGCCATTTTCTTGTTAATCTAAGCGTACGGGAAAAGCACCTCTTTCGGGTACTTTCCTATAAATGAGGTGCAAGTTTACGGATAATCAGGGTAAAAAAGGGGCTAAAACACAAAAAGGAAGCCGAATCAGCCTCCCTTCCATTCATTTTAGCTACTGCTATTTACAACCCGTCAACAAACGACCGAATGACCTGCGTGGCGGCTTCGGGTTGTTCGACCATACTTAGGTGTCCGGCCTGCTCAATGACGGCTACACGAATTTGGGTAGATAAATCAGCCAGTTGCGCCGTTTTATCGTACGGAATCAGTTGGTCTTCGCGGCCTAATACCAATAAAACAGGAAAATCCGCATTCCGTAACACAGCTGTTCGGTCGGGGCGGCCCGCGATAGCTGTTACACCAGCCGCAAGCGCTTCGGCAGGTAATGTGAGGAAACGGGTTATCAGTTCCTCCGTTTTTTCGGGTGAATAGGCAGGAGCCACCATTTTTGGCATTTGTTTCTGTATAAATGGAGTCGTTCCTTCCGTTTGTAGCGTCTTGATTACCTGCTGCCGGGCCTCTCGTTTGGCCTCATCGTCGGCTGTGGCCGTAGAATGATAGAGCACCAGTCCCTGTACCAATTCTGGGTGGTGCTCGGCCAGGGCAAGGGCCATGTAGCCGCCCATTGAATGGCCTATCAATACAGCCTTTTCTACCTCGGCGGCCTGCAACACGTCATATAGTTCTTCAGCATAGCCCTCAATTGTAGTTTGAACTGAAAGGCGGGCGAAATCAGGCGTCAATACGGAATGGCCCAAAGCCAAATCGGCGTAGATGCTCTCCCAAATGGAAGCATCTACGCCGTGGCCATGAATGAGACAAATAATTGGTAATTGGCTCATCAGGAATTTTTTTCTCTATGCATTATTGATAACACCCAGCAGAATCAGTACCAGGCCAACAACCAAACCAATGCCACCGATAACACCTAATACACTACCACCGCCCAACAAGAGCAACAGCAAGCCGATAATACCGATAATTACACCCAGACGGACATTTGAGCTCATGGCTTTTGTCTGCTCTGGTGCTACATGATTTTTGATTTTCTTATCGATTTTTTTGAGCATTGCCCGCTCCATCAGCGACATTTTCTTCGTCGAAGCAACGTTAGCAGACACCTCAGCTTTCGCACTTGTTGTTGCCAGCATTTCGTTCAGCCGTGTCATGCGCTTAGCCAGTTTTTTGTTCGAGGCCAGCTTGCTATCGTTCCGCACATAGGCTTCAACCTGATTGACGGCCTGCTTGGTTTGGGCAAGTTGTTGTTCAACAGGCGCTGCCAGAGCGACTTCTGCAGGTTGTGTAGCGGCTGACTCTTCGTTGGCAACAGGTGTGGTGATGGCTACCGACTGGGGTTGAGCTGATTTAAAATTTTCGCGGGCTGTCGGTTGAAAATAAGCGACCGGACGGCTGCAGGATGAAAGAATTGCGGCACCCATAAGTGCGGTGAAAAGGTTTTTGGAGAACGTGCTCATAGTGTACTGGTTTAAAAATTAACGGTTGAAATATAATCCTCAACAACTACAACTTCTCTTATTTGTTGAGGAGTCCTGATAAAAGAGAAAACAAATTAGATTATATGACCCAAAAGCTCGGTAAAATCCCCGTCAGTCCGAAGTTACCAATGGCTGGCGGGGATTTTTCTTATTACCTAATCGAAGATTATAACAAGCCAATCAGCAGGATAACTGCCCCTACCAGAACAGCAACCAGACCAACAGTGGCAGCTGTACCTGACGTCAAAATCAATAGAAGCAAACCGACGATCACCAACACCGCACCGCCGGCCAGTGTACCCGAATTGACCATCGTTTTTTCTGGATTGGCAGGAGCCAGTTGTTTGCTGATTTTTTTATTTATTTTTTTCAGCATCATTCGCTCCATCAAATTCATTTTTTTAGGAGCATTCACTTCAGTTGGCGTCAGAGTGGCTTTAGCCGAATTGGCAGCCAATAATGTACGCACTTTGTTCAGGCGTTTCTGTACCGTTTTATCAGCACTTAATTTGCTATCGTTGCGCACCATAGCATCCACTTGATCCAGTGCTGCAGTCGTTTGAGCAACCTGTGCTGAAGGTGTGGCTACAGCTTCGGTAACGGGTGTTTGAGCAACAACTGGAGCGGCACTTTCTGTTGGCGTTATAGACACAACTTTGGCTGGCGTTGTTGCGAAATGCTCACGGGCACTGGGTTGAAAATAAGCGACCGGACGGCTACAGGATGAAAAGACCGCAGCACCTAAAAGTGCAGCAACGATGTGTTTGGAAAACATACGCATAGTATATCGTTTAATTAGTGAACGTTTGAGTTACCATCCTGATGAACTATTACTTTATTCATTTGTTGGCCCATTGTTCAAAAAAAATAGTCAGCTCCCGTTAAATCAGAAAATTCATAAAACTAACAAGTGGTCCAATACATCAATTCGACTACGTGTAATTACTTGCTATATACGTTTTAAAAGCATAGCCACAGACGAATTTCAGATACTATTAGCAGATAAGCCATCAAATAATTACCTGATTAACAACAATCTACCAGATTATCTATATCGGTTTGACGACACTGATGCAGCGCCCTTAACAGCATTCTACCAATAAAATAGACTATTCTTTGACTAATTTTCGCGGGCTAAAAATTTTTAAATAAATTTTTTAGCCGAACCGCTCCATTGCAAAGGCTCCCCATACGAAAGGGCACTTGTTTACAATCCAATTAAAAAAAAACAAGCCCGGTTTCTACATAGAAACCGGGCTTGTTTTTTCAAAACTCCTCAGCAAGTCAGGCAACTGAGCGAAGTTGATGGGTGCCGGATTTACCAAATTTTTCGCGGGCATATTCCAGGCTAACGGTTAATTCGGTAACTCCTGTCTGAGAAGGCATTTCGAACATAGCGTCGGTGATAATGGATTCGCAGATTGAGCGTAACCCACGGGCACCAAGCCCATATTGCAAGGCCTGATCGACAATATAATTCAAGGCGCTGGGGTCCCAGTGAAGGGTAATTCCCTCCATCTTAAACAGCTTGTCGTACTGCTTTGTAATGGCGTTTTTAGGTTCTGTCAATATCTGCATCAACGCATTCCGATCGAGTGGCTCAAGGTGCGTCAATACGGGCAAACGGCCAATAAGCTCGGGAATTAGCCCGAACGATTTCAGATCAAGGGCCGAAATATAACGCATCAGGTGCCCCCGTTCGAAGGTGTCGTTCAGGCGCCGGTCGCCCGAGAAACCAATTGGTCGGGTATTGATCCGCTTGGTAATGTGCCGTTCAATACCATCAAAAGCACCACCGCATATGAACAGGATATGTTCGGTATTGAGCGCAATCAGGCGCTGGTCGGGGTGTTTACGGCCACCTTGGGGCGGCACATTTACCACCGATCCTTCCAGCAATTTCAGCAGCGCCTGCTGAACGCCTTCCCCGCTGACATCCCGGGTAATACTCGGATTATCGGACTTGCGGGCAATTTTATCGATTTCATCAATATAAACGATACCGCGTTCGGCCGCTTCCACATTATAATCGGCCGCCTGCAACAAGCGGGTCAGAATTGTTTCCACATCTTCGCCAACATAACCTGCCTCCGTGATAACGGTGGCATCGGCGATGCAGAAAGGTACTTCAAGAATTTTGGCGATTGAGCGGGCCAGATAGGTTTTGCCCGTACCTGTTTCGCCGACCATGATGATATTTGATTTTTCAATCGTTACATCATCATTGGTTTTTGGCTGCATCAACCGCTTATAGTGATTATAAACCGCAACGGTAATGGCTTTTTTGGCGTCATCCTGACCAACAACGAATTGATCCAGATGCCGCTTCATATCAACGGGCTTGATCAGTTTGATATTGACCTCGGCGGGCTCGCTCTTTTTAGGGCGCATTTCTTCCAGCACCACCTGATGTCCCTGTTCAATACAGTAATTGCAGATGTGTGCGTCGATGCCTGACAGGAGCATCATTACTTCGTTTTTGCGTCGTCCACAGAACGAGCAACTAATTTGTGGCATGAACGGTTGCAGAGTAAATAGGCTGGGGGTTATCAGACGCAGCGTACAGAATTGTATCCGCAATCTTGGTTAGGTTAACAGTTCGTTTAAATGCTTTGTTGGACCAATAGCTAATTTCGATAAAAAAACGACTCAGGCAAACCTGAGTCGTTGGGTCTTAACAAAGTTATTAATTGCTTGTCAAAAAAAGTAGTAAGAAGTCAGTTAATACATACCGGGTGCGAATGCAATCCGCTCATCTATCACTGACCACCTGTTACTTTTCTATGGTCCGCTCCCGGCGTAATACCTCGTCAATCAAGCCATATTCTTTGGCTTCTTCAGCCCGGAACCATTTGTCACGGTCAGACGCCTTTTCTATCTCTTCGTACGTCCGGCCTGAGTGACTGGCTAAAATGCGATACAGATCTTTTTCTAACTCGAGCATTTCTTTCATGGTCACCTGCATGTCTTTCGAGGTACCCTGCGCACCACCCGATGGCTGGTGAATCATGACACGGGCGTGCGGAAGCGCAGAGCGCTTGCCCGCAGCACCACCGGCCAGCAGCACAGCGCCCATAGACGCAGCCAGACTTGTACAAACCGTAGCCACATCAGGACGCACATACTGCATGGTGTCATAAATACCCAACCCAGCGTAGACCGAACCACCTGGGCTGTTAAGGTACATCAGGATGTCCTTTTTAGGATCTGCCGACTCCAGGAAAAGCAGTTGCGCCACAATGATGTTGGCGATATTGTCATCTACGGGCAAGCCCATAAAAATAATACGGTCAGCCATAAGCCGTGAGAACACGTCTACTTCACGGAAATTCATGGGCCGCTCTTCAATGACCGAGCGAGTCATGTTTTCAACCGAATTATTTTCGATGGCGTGTTTCACATAACCGTCTACAGACAGGCCATTGAGACCCATGTGATGTACGGCGAAATTGCGGAATTCTTTTTCGTAATTCATAATTGGGTTTACTTCTTGATTTGAAAACCAAGAACGGTTGGTGTAAGTTCGAGAATTGTTTCGTTACAAAATTGCGTTATCATCACGAAAAACCCTGTCAGTTTAGGTTTAGATTTTATCGTTGTTACTTGATATGAGCACTTTCACCAATCGAGGTCCGGCAGAAAAAATACGCTTACAACGGCTACAACGCGGTTTATCCCAGGAAAATATGGCAGATCTGCTCGGCCTGTCGACCACTGCGTATGGCGACATTGAACGCGGCAAAACCGACCTGACCCTCTCGCGGCTAACCCAAATTGCGAACGTTTTGGCCATATCGCCCTTAACGCTGCTCACCGACGATGCCCTGCCCGCACAGGTTATTGAGGTAAAAACTGACGAACTGGCCAGCCACGAACTCGAAACCCTTCGCCTGACGGTGGAGAAACAACAACTCGAACTGGACAAACTTCGCCTGGAAGCCGACTACTGGAAACGCAAATACGACGACCGCATTGCCATGGAAGTCCTGCGTTCGATGGGCGTAGAGCAAAAACGGGAACGGATTGGGTTTTAATTTTTCTTCTTATTTTACCTTCTGATAAACGAATGTAGCGGATTTTACAGCTAGAAATCCGTTATTAACGGCTTCATTTGTTGCCTTCGTGATTGCAAAAAATTGATTACACAATGAACGAACACAGTAAGAATTTCCTGTATCAATACCTTAATAATGCCTCGCCGACTGGCTTTGAATCCTCAGGGCAGCAGATTTGGCTGGATTATCTCAAACCCTATACCGACGAATACATTGTCGATACCTACGGCACCGCCGTTGGGGTGATTGGGCCGGGTAAAGACTATAAAGTCGTTATTGAAGCCCACTCCGATGAGATTTCGTGGTTTGTCAATTATATCTCCGACGATGGCTACCTGTTTGTCCGGCGTAACGGTGGGTCCGATGCGCTCATTGCTCCGTCGATGCGGGTGAACCTGCACACGAAGAAAGGCGTGGTAGAGGGCGTTTTTGGCTGGCCTGCCATTCACGTTCGTGACCTGGCCAAAGATACGGCCCCTAAAGTAACGGACCTGTTCATCGACGTAGGAGCCGCCACCAAGCAGGAAGTCCTGGATATGGGCATCCATGTAGGCACGGTCTGTACATTTACCGATGGCCTGATGGAGTTGAACGAACGGTTCTACGTCGGCCGGGCACTCGACAACCGCATGGGTGGTTTTATGATCGCGGAAGTGGCCCGACTCCTGAAAGAGAACAACATCACCCTGCCCTTTACGCTGTACATTGTCAATGCCGTACAGGAAGAAATTGGTCTGCGCGGGGCCGAAATGATTGCCCGCCGACTCAAGCCTGACCTCGCCATTTGCACCGATGTAACGCACGATACACAATCGCCGAAATACGACAAAAAAGAGCAGGGCGATCTGAAATGCGGAGATGGACCTGTGCTTTGCTACGGACCAGCCGTACAGAACAATGTCCTCGACTTTTTAATTGGTGTGGCTGAACAGCAGAATATAGCGTTCCAGCGCCAGGCCGTTAGCCGATCAACCGGTACCGATACCGATGCATTTGCCTACGCTACCGAAGGCATTGCGTCAGCGTTGATTTCGCTTCCGCTCAAATACATGCACACAACGGTGGAAACGGTTCACATGAATGACGTACAGAACGTCATCAAACTTATGTATGAAACACTGCTTGCGCTGAAGGGTGGCGAGGATTTCCGATACATCAAGTAGTTTTCAACATGTCATTTTAACTACGGCTGCGAATAGTCTGTTCAAGCGCTTAAATTAAAAAAAAAGGGTACCTATTTTCTAAAAATAGGTACCCTTTTTTTTTAGTATTTATTCCCTACAGTTACCTCCGTATCAACAAATAGTCGGCCGGTACATTTACTCAGTATGCCTACAACTTTTATAATTTTAGCTGACTCACCTACAGCCAATTAAACTAAAGCTAATAATTTACAAGTAGATAATAGGCTCGATTATTACTTGTTTTTTGCATAGAATTTATCCTTACGCCTACTAAGTACTCGCAACTACCTTTTAATCATAAATGTAAGATTATCAAATAGTTACGCTATAAAATTTTAAATGTTTTTTAATCTTATATACTATAAACCGCTAGTACTTTAGCGCATTAAGCCTAACATGAGCAATCCTCTTTTGTAAAGCTTGATCAAATTCTGATACACCTATTTGGTTTTTAAACCTATCCTCTAAAGTTTCTACGCAACGTTTACTATGACTTTAATAAGCTACCTATCCGGGCTGTTGTTGCTGCTCTCTTTAAGCTCCTGTAGCACAAACCATATTACTCAAAATAATCAGAAGCAATCGTTAACTGATGGGGCTAAAGTTGATTTACCTTTATCTGCAGGAATAAATAATAACTACAGGGATTTTAATAAAATTGGCTATCAAAAAGGTGATAAAATAAAGAATGTTACGCTGCTTTCTATCGACGGCGAAACCGTTAATTTCGCCAAAGTGATGGCCAATAACAAGCCGTTACTATTGATATCGGGTAGCTACACATGCGACATAAGCCGCCGTAATATTCCCGACATCAATGCATTGACTGTACGTTATAAAGACAGAGCCAATGTATATCTTGTTTACACCATCGATGCGCACCCATCGGATGTTGTTAGCCCTTACTCAAAAAATAACCGCATAGAGATTGCTCCAGCTAACACCCGGGACCAGGTGGAAGCGAGTCAGCCCAAAACGTATAGTGAGCGCAAGTTGCTGGCCAGAAAGTGGCAGCAGCGGAATAATCTCCTTGCTCCCGTGCTGGTCGATAACCCAACGAATGATTTTTGGTTAGCTTTTGGCCAGGCGCCTAATATGGCCTTTCTGATCAATCCAGACGGAACGGTTTACTACAAACAGGTATGGTTCAAGTTTGTCGATCTTAATGAGTCGCTTAAAGGTTGGTTTAGCAATCAATCTAAAAACACCACCAGTCCCTAGCATCTCTTCATTAGCCGTTTCGCCGGAAGCCACCCTGCCCCCGCTGCCCGCCCCCGTTTCGCTCCTGAAACGGGTCTCTTGGTGGCGTAACGCCCGCACTGAAGCTGCGCAGGTTATAGACAAAACTGAGCATGAAATACCGGTTCAGCACCCGGCTCCGCACCTCCTCCGTATAGGTGTCGGTTACGTTTCGCACAATGCTCTGATTCTGGTTCAGCAAATCGAATACCTGAAAGCGCAACTCCCCCTGCTTTTGCTTAAACAACTGCCGGGACAGAGTTGCGTTCCAGAGCGTATACGACTGGTCATAGTTGGCCGAACTACCGCCATAATGATTAAAGTAAACGTTGGTGGAGAAGGTAAAGTTGAGTGGAAGCTGATAATAGACATCGAGCGTAACCGTCTGATTCAGAAAGGTCGTATTCTGCTGCGGTTGCAGCGAGTATTTCGCCGACTGCCAGTTGATATTCCCTGACAGATTCAGATCCAGCTTCTCCGTAAAATTAGAACTCAGCCCAACTCCCTGACCAATCAGCCAGTTTTTTGCCTGGTTCGACTGGTTATTGATGAAGCTTGTTCCCTGGTTGAACGTCAGGTTCGTCGATAAATTCAGGTTCGTTTTCTGTGCCCCCAACTTGAGCGGCCGACCGAATACCAACGAGCCGTTCACCGTGTAATAGCCATTGGTATTGATGGGCCTGGTTGTCTGCGCACCCGATCGGTCGAATACCGTTGAATTGACAATTTTGTTATCCGTTCGGCTAGCGTTCAGAAAGACGAACATGTTCCGGAAGGTGGCCGCATCGAACTGGTTATAATTCAGGGATAGCGTATGGCTGTATTCCGGTTGCAGATCGGCATTACCAACCTGAATGTTCAGCGGGTTGGTGTTGTTAAGTACAGGCTGCAACTGATTTACCGACGGCGCGTTGATCCGTGTTCGGTAGTTGAATCGAAGCCTACGGCTTTTGGCAAAATTATACGTCAGCAATGCATTGGGCAACAGATTCGAAAACGTTCGGCTGAGGTTCGTTTCCCGAGTGAGGTTATCGGAGTTAAGGCTTGCCTGTTGGGCATCAAGCCCAAATGCGTACGTATATTTCAGCCGCTTTGTTTGCCAGGTCAATCCACCCCGGTTCGTCACGTAGTCGTTCACAAAGTTGTTGCTCAACTGGCCATTCAGCAGGTCATACTGGTTCGTCAGTCCATTAAAATCGTTAACGGCACGGTTTGATGTGTTATGATTGTTAGACAGATTATAGTGAAATTCAAGCGTTTGACGCATGGAAAGCGGTTCCGTATAACTCACGTTGATTGTGTTGGTCATGGCGTTCGTTTGCTGATTATTACGCTGATTGATGGTCTGCGTGACAACGCCCGTTACGGTGTCTTTTGTAATGACGCCCGACGTCAGGCTGGTCGATGAGCCGTTAAACTGGTTAACCGACTTGTTGATCCCTTCATTGTCCTGATCATTGACCGCGATGTTCCAGTTAACCGAAAAGCTCCGCCCTTTTTTCTGAAATTTACGAAAGAGCAGCAGGGAATTATTGCCGGTGAAGCCACTCCCGTTTGAGTTATAGTTCGTCAGGCTCGAATTGGCCAGCACACCCTCGTTCGTCGTGGTTCTGGCTTGGCTCTGATTGGTATACGTTGACGTTAACCATGACAAACTAGGAATGACCCGAATCGTCGTCATTGAATCGAGTCGGTAATCGAGCCGTAGATTCACCCGCTGATTTGTATTCGTATTGTCGGAACCATTGGTTTGGTCACGGATAAATCCAGCATCCGGTCGTGTAATGACTGTGCCTGCTGTACCACTGGGAATCACGTTTTCCCGATGGCTGTTTTGTTGCGTAATTGTATTGGTATTACTCGCATTGTAACTGCCCGCTACATCCACCTTCTTGCCCCAGCCATCGCGATAGTTGATACCAGCCGCCCATGATTGCGTAATGGCGTTGCTTCCCACCTGACCAGCGCCATTGCCACTGCCGCCACCGGCTCCGCCACGAACCACGTTGCTGCCACCACCGCCCCCCTGCCCCTGCCCGGCTCCGCCAAAGTTATTGCCAAGACCTAAATCCGATGCCGTGAAACCCTGCTGATTGACGTTGTTCGCCATACCAAGTACTGAAATCTGCTGGCCATTATTGAACCTGTTCAAGCTAACGCGCCCCGAATACCTGGCGTTATCGCCCGGTTTGGGGCCTGCCCCAATGGTCTGCTGCCCGAAAGAGCCTTTGCGTTTGTCTTTCTTGGTGGTGATGTTTATCGTTTTCTCCCGGTCACCATCGTCCACTCCAGAAAACGCCGATTGTTCCGATGCCTGATCGAAGAGTTGTACTTTGTCGATAATATCGGCGGGCAGGTTTCGGGTCGCCATTTTAGGGTCATTGCCAAAAAAGGGTTTTCCATCCACCAGTACTTTTGTGACAGCTTGCCCCTGGGCTTTTACGGTTCCATCGCGGTCCACCTCCACACCCGGTAGTTTCTTGAGCAGGTCTTCAACCTGCGCGTTGGGACGGGTTTTGAACGAACCGGCATTGAATTCCAGCGTATCTCCTTTCACCGCAATGGGCGCACGTTCACCCTGAACCGACACTTCCGTGAGTGTTTGTGATTGCGCTACCAAATCGATGCTGCCCATATCGGTCGTTGGGGTTGCGCTCGTCACCGAAACACGTTTGGCACGACTACGGTAACCTACATACGACACAAGCACCCGGTATTGCCCCTCGCTGACTTTGGGAAATGAGAAGCGCCCCTCGCCATCGGTAATGCCAAACGAAACCAGCGACGAATCGCGGGCCAGCAGCAAGGATACTGACGCTTCGAGCAATGGCTTTCGGGTGAGCGAATCCACCACCTGCCCCCGAATCATCCCCGGCGACTGGGCTAATGACCTGTTTATAAACACGGTACAATGCAACAGGCATACTATACTCCAGAACAGCCACTTCGATGTAGCGTGTCCTTTCCTAGTGAATGGAGGGCAATACGGACCATTTTTCATTGTACGTTATCTATTAAGGCTGAGGCACTATTGATTTTTAATCTGTGTCAGTCTCCCGTGATCCGTGTCCGCACGGACCACGGGAGACTACCGATTCGTTTAATTCCGCATCGGCATGTTCTGCATCATTTTCTGGCGAAAATCAGCCATTCCTTTCCGGCGTATCTGTTCCATTTCTTCGGCCGATATACTTCTGGCCGCTTTAGGGGGCTGTACACTGGCTTCGGCTACGGCCTCCATCGACACACCAGTCGCTTTATACGATTCGTTGTCCGATTCAATTTGCATCACAACGCCTTTGGGCGGTGTCAGGTCGGCAATGGGTGAATAGGTAAAGGGCAGGTCCGTGGTGTACCAGACGGTGTAAGTCTGTTTCCGACGGGTAGCGGTTCCTTTATGACAGACATAGCCTGCTATTTTCTTGGTTTTATCGCTCGGCGTCCAATCGACTGCGGTGGGCATAGGCTTTTCGGAACGATACATATCCGTCACCGTCGAATCTTTTTTGACAATCAGCACGTCGATACGCTGGCGATTGGCCAAGTCCAGATACGTCTGCTGATCAAACGGGGGCGCCATCCGGGTCGTTTGCGGCCTCCCTTCCCGGGAACCGCCCCCAGCTCCGCCGTCGCCCATGGTCCGGCGCATCATCATATTTTGTGGGCGATCCCGTTCTTCTTTAGCCATTGTGCCCGAGAACACCAGTTTTTGCGTAAAAGAGATCACTTCCGGCATTCCTTCCGGAGCATCGGGCGCGCCGGGGCTACCCGGCTGTACCTCCTGTCCATTAATGACCATCCGCATCTGTGAGCGGTCGATCTGGCGCATCCCTTCGTAGGTGATCTTACCCGATGCTGGCGTCTGCCCATACAGCGTTGTGACACAGAGTCCAGCTGCGAGCAAAGTGATGATGTGTTGTTTCATGTTTGTAGAGAATCAGTAACCGGTGGCTTGTTTTCGTTGGATACCTTTTGTATTCATTTCGAATGAAGGATTCCCGTAGTAAACGTTGCATTAAATTAAGAACTATCCACCTAAAGTTTCTTAAAGGTTGTTAAATAGGCGCTGAGTCGCCTTTTTTGCTGACTGAATGTCTGTCTATGCATCCCAACCGTATCATTTCACTGGTTCCCTCGCAAACCGAATTACTCTTCGATCTAGGGCTGGATCAGGCGATTGTGGGCATCACAAAATTCTGTGTTCACCCAGCCGAACGAGTTAAGCAGAAGGCACTTATCGGCGGCACCAAGACACTCAACCTGGACCGGATTCGGGAGCTTGACCCCGATCTGATCATCGCCAATAAGGAAGAAAATACCCGCGATCAGATCGAAGAACTGCAGCGTCAGTACCCTGTTCATGTGACGGACATGACGACCCTACCCGATGCATTACGTATGATTCGGGAAGTGGGCACGCTGGTAGCGCGGGCTACCGAGGCCGACCAACTGGCTAAACGAATTGAGCTTAGTTTACTCCCGCCCTTTCCGCCACTGGGATTGTCGGTGGCGTACCTGATCTGGCGAAAACCATACATGGCCGCAGCCAGCAGCACGTTTATTCAGGCGATGCTGGAGGTTGCCGGTTTTTCAAACGCATTCGCTGACCAGACCCGTTATCCAGAAATTACACCAGCTGATCTGCAAAAAGCGCAACCCCATCTTATCTTTTTATCATCGGAGCCCTACCCGTTCACCGAGAAACACATCGAGGAGCTACAGCAGATTTGTCCGTCGGCGCAGGTATTATTGGTGGATGGCGAAGTGTTTTCGTGGTACGGTAGCCGGTTGTTGCAGGCTTCCGACTATTTTAGGAACTTGCGTAGTCAAATCACCCGGCAGACTGTATGATCACCGACATCTCGCAACTCGACCCCAAGGGCACCTATACCTATGCCGATTACCTGAAATGGCAGTTTGACGAACGTATCGAACTGATAAAAGGAAAACCGCACCGGATATCACCCGCACCAAAGCGAAAGCATCAGGATACGTCCGTAAATTTAGAATTTGCCTTGCTTAAATACTTCGAAGATAAATCATGCAAAGTATATGATGCTCCTTTCGATGTGCGGTTGCCTGTGCGCAATGAACGAAAGCCGGACCAATTGCATACCGTTGTTCAGCCTGATATATGTGTGATATGCAATCTCGATAAATTAGATGATGGTTGTTTAGGGGCACCTGACTGGGTTATTGAAATTACATCGCCCCGAACAGCAAAGAATGACTTTAACGAAAAATTTAATCTATACGAAGAATCGGGCGTTCGTGAGTACTGGATTATTCAGCCTAAGGAAAAGGCCGTTAACGTCTATGTGCTGGAAGAGGGGTCTTATGTCCTGGTCGATGTTTATGAATCTGGTGAAATTCCCAGTTGTATTTTTCCCAACCTAATCGTTTCGCACGACCGTATTTTCCAATAAATGACCCGACAGCTAACTACCAACGATACACTTTCCATTGCCTCCATCAATCTGATCTTGTTTGCGGCCCAACAACGGGGTGCTGACGCGGATTCACTGGCGCGTGCCATTGGTGTCAGCAAAGAACAACTCCGTGACCCCGACGGGCGCGTGCCAATCCGGCTGGTGCAGGCACTCTGGCGTGAAGTAATCGCGGCTACCGGCGATCCGAACATTTCGTTACGGCTTGGTGAACTCATAAATCCGGTCGCGATTGGTGTACTGGCTTATGTAATGATGCACTGCCCTACGCTGGGACAGGCATTCGACAAACTCTGTCGATACCAGGATATTGTGTGTGAGGGTATCCGGACAACGGGCAGGCTGGTGCAGTCGGCTACAGCGGAAAAGCAATTTATGTTAGTGCTCCAGATAACGAGTGCCGATATTATTTACCCTCAACACGCCCTCAATTCCGAATTTTCGATTTATCTGGCGGTCATGCGCGCCTTAACCGGGCATCAGGTTGAAGCCACTGAAATTCACTTCGCCTACCCAAGACCCATCGATACAACCGAACACGAACGCGTCTTTGCGCCCGCCCGCCTGACGTTCGACGCGCCCGAAACGGCCATGATTCTGAATGCGGATCTGATCGACTTACCGATTCTGAACGCCAGCCCATCGCTGTCAGTTGTGGTCGAAAAGCACGCCAATGACATTCTTGACAAACTCAGGACACCGTCGCTGAGCAGCCGCGTAAAATCAGAAATTATTGCGCTTATGAAAGGCGAGGAACCCACCCTGGCGGCCGTTGCCGAGCGTCTGGCAATGGGGGTCCGAACGCTCCAGCTTCATTTGAAAGAGGCAGGTACTTCCTACCAGCAATTGCTCGATGATACCCGTAAAGAACTCGCCATCGGGCACTTGCGCGAGCCGAAGATGAGCACAACCGACATCGCGTTTCTGCTGGGATTTGCTGAGCCAAGTGTTTTTTTCCGGTCGTTTAAAAAATGGACAGGTCTGACACCGGGTGCCTATCGACAGGCGCAAGCCTAGTAACACAGACTTCCAGTCCGCCAGTCTGTGCATCGGAGATTAACCTGTGTTTGCTTTACTACTTAGCGTTCATTTTTGCGGGCTGGAAGTCCGTCCAGGTTACGTTGCCTAGCAAACCAGGTCAGCGTTTCAGCTAAGGCCTGCTTCATGGGCGTTGGCTGGAAATCGGGAAATAAGGCCAGCACCTTCTGATCATCGAGCAAAACCGTATTTTCATAGAGGTAGAGCATTTCTTTAACCTCCCGCATCACAGGCATAAACAGCCCCAGAACACTAATTAGAAAGCGACTATATACCCGCGTTTTCGGAGACGTTCCTGCTACTGAGCCAATCTGCCCGAACCACGCCCGCATGGATGATACGGTGGTTCCACCATAATTCCACACTTCGTATGAACCAGTTGGCGTTTGTGGCTGCCCGGCCCACGCCCTCAAGAGAAGCCGGACCGTGATTTCAGCGGCATCTTTTGTGTAAACCGATTGATGCGGAATGTCGGCATTCACAATCCAGGGCAATGCTTTGCCTTCGAGAGCGTTTTCAAAAATGGGCTTTACGCCTTCATTCAGTACGTTTGGCCCCCAGAAATCCGGCAATCTAACGTTCAGAATACGGCATTTCCCGGCCCTGGCCGCTTGTTCCAGCATAGCTTCAATCTCGACGCGCAGCTGCCCTTTTCGGGTACATGGGTTTGGCAGGCTATCTTCCCGAATCGGTTCCGTGGCCAGGCCAAAATTGTAGACATTACCCGGAAAAATAATTGTCGAATGAGTCTGTTGAGCCGCGTCAATCACCTTACGCGTCGCTTCGTCCATGTTCCCGAACCACTTGTCGTACGGGTAATTAATGCCGTGAAAAATAAAATCCTTACCGATAGCGATACGGTTCAGCAGCCCCGCATCCTGTACATCGCCCTCGATGATGGTCAGCGTGCCCTGGTCCCCGAACAGGGCTTCCGCTTTGGCCCGGTTGCGAACCAGGATCGTGATGGGCAGATGGCGGGCGAGCAGATTTTCCGTTACGGCATAACCGATGCTTCCGGTTGCGCCCAGAACAAGTGTAGTTGGTGCAGTATTCATATTTTTCGTGCGTCAGTTTGTATAGAACAAAGGTCCGGCTAACCCGACAGGCAGTCGCTGACGAACTACGCAAATCGAATGACCAATCACGAAAATCTGAGCATAACCGATAGGGCTTATTTGTCGTGCTTTGCCAAACTGAGCATTTTTTCGTTCCTTCAGGAAATGGACTGGCCACACCCCCGGTACGTTCAACTGGCGCCAGCCTAACTGTATACAAATCAACCGATCAATGAAAAATCAGTTTACTTACCTGGTCTTCACGCTATTCATCGCCACTTCGGTACCAGCACTGGCTCAGCAGCATTCGGAACAGAAACACGATAAATACATCTGGCCCAAGGATGCGCAGGTTAAACAGAAGCTGGAGAACTGGCAGGATATAAAGTTTGGTTTGCTGATGCACTGGGGCACCTATAGCGAATGGGGTGTTGTTGAATCGTGGTCACTCTGCCCGGAAGATGAAGGCTGGTGCGAACGAAAAGGGCCTCATTCGGCCAATTGGTACGACTACAAAAAAGCGTATGAAAACCTTCAGACAACGTTCAACCCGGTTAAATTCAATCCCGAACGCTGGGCCAATGCGGCCAAAGGGGCTGGTATGAAATACATGGTCTTCACGACCAAACACCACGACGGGTTCTGTATGTTCGACACCAAACAGACCGACTACAAGATTACCGATACGAAAACGCCCTTTTCCTCCAACCCACGCAGTAACGTAACCAAAGAAATTCTGGGCGCCTTTCGGCAGCAGGGTTTCATGGTTGGAACATACTTTTCCAAGCCCGACTGGCATACCGAAAACTACTGGTGGCCTTACTTCCCTCCGAAAGACCGGAACGTGAGCTATGACCCCAAAAAACGACCTGACCTTTGGAAAAAATTCAGTGATTTCACCTACAACCAGATCGAAGAGCTGATGAGCGATTATGGAAAGGTCGACATCCTGTGGCTCGATGGCGGCTGGGTTCGTCCGTTCAGCAGCATCGACTCGACCATTAGCTGGCAGCGTACGATTCCTTATAATCAGGATATCGACATGGCCCGCATTGCCGGAATGGCGCGCCAGCATCAACCGGGCCTACTGGTTGTTGACCGTACGGTACCGGGCGAATTTGAGAACTACGTAACCCCCGAACAGTCAATTCCCGACCACTACATGCCTATTCCCTGGGAAAGTTGCATGACCATGGGCAATAGCTGGTCGTATGTTCCTGAAGAAAACTTCAAATCGGCCCGGAAGCTGGTCCAGACGCTGGTGGACATCGTCGCTAAAAACGGGAATCTATTGCTCAACATTGCCCCCGGCCCCGATGGCGAGTGGCATGAAGAAGCCTATCAGCGCCTGCAGGAAATCGGCAAATGGATAGCCGTAAATGGCGAATCCATTTACGGGACCAAACCATTGGCACCCTACCGGCAGGGACAGTGGGCCTTCACCTCAACTGGCAAAGCTATCTACGCATCGTATTTGCCAACCGATTCGGAAAAGCAACTGCCACCCAGCGTCGCACTGCCCGCTCTTACGGTTGCGCCAACGGCCAAGGTAACGGTTCTGGGGGCTAGCCATTTGCTGAAGATGACCAAAACAAAGGATGGACTTAGCGTTGTTATCCCCGACAAAGTTCGGCAGCAATTAGCCGGGCAACCCGTCTGGGTACTTAAAATTGGGTAACTGGTCCACGCGCTCGTGGCTTATAAGGCTCCCAGGCTCGTGTGCTTGAAGCTATCGGAGTACTTCAGTCCGTAGCCCATCATCCGGTCCATGCTCGAATGGGCAAAAAGGATGATGCCCGCCAGCATCAGGGTTTGGTTACCCATCATCAAGCCCAGTAACCCGATGATGATACCCAGGCCTTTATGATGGGCAATATTGTATAAGACAGCTCCAATGGCTGGATTGACCAGGTAGCCAATCATGCTGATGTCGGGAGTCAGGATCAGGGCGGGAAACCACCACCAGGCAAAATTCAGGCGGGAGAACAGATAAATAGCGGCCAGAAACTGGATAAATTCTTCGGACTTCAAGAGCGTTTTCATGTGCTTGTTCGTGATTTAGTACATGACAAAGGTCCGGCCTAATGGCCACCTGGCTGCTGACGAAGAATGCAAATCGAGTGACCAATTGCGAAAATCTAAACAAAAACGACCGCCAATCAGACGATTAGCGGTCGTTTTTGTTTAGATTTTCACTCCACCGGATTGAAACCCGTTACAATGCATTGTACGTGAAGTCAGCTCCCTAAAGCTGACTTCACGTAACGGAACTACTCTTACGGCAACGAGATCATTTACTCCTTCAGGCTTTTCAGATACGCAATGCTTTTGGGCATTTGTTCGTACTCTTTATTACTCTCATCCTCGATATAATAATGCTTAACGCCCGCTTTTTTGGCCAAGCGTATAATCTCGGGAATGTTTACCTGGCCATCACCCAGCGTAACATCGTTTTCGGGAGGTGTACCGCCGGTAAGATCGCCTTTCACTCCTTTCTTAAGGTCTTTCAGGTGCATGAGTTTGTAGCGATTGCCGTATTTTTTCAGTAACGCTACAGGATCCGCCCCGCCGTGTTGCGCCCACAGAATGTCCATTTCGAAGGAGACATAAGCAGGGTTAGTATTTTTGACGATGTAATCATACAACGTACCATCTTCATAGGGATGGAACTCGTACCCGTGGTTGTGGTAGCAAAACGTCAGGCCATTTTCTTTCAGCACCTTGCCCACCCGGTTGAAATCCTCGACGGCTTTTTTGGCATTGTCGAGGCTAAAATTGCCCTTCTGGTGAGGAATCCAGGCAACCATGACAAACGAAGCACCTAACTCCTTCGCTTTGTTAACGGCATCCATCGGGTCTTTCACAATCTGCTCGTAACCCGAGCCCGTGGCCGAAATTTTGATGCCTCGCTCATCACACAGTTTTTTAAACTCCGCACCGGTCATTCCTTTTGGCGCACCACCTTCCATGTCGGTAATGCCCAGCGCTTTAATGGTATCCAGGGTAGCAACGACGCTTTTGGGGAAACTAGCCCGGTAAGTATATGACTCAACGCCAATTGGGAAGGTATACAACGGCTTGCCTTTCTGCGCAAAGCTATCGGTCATAGCTAAAGCTATTGTCGTTGCAAAACACAACGAGAAAACGGTTTTTTTCATGGTTATCAACGTTTCATTTTTAACTCCCGGTCTCTTCCTGGGTGTACCAAAAATGCTGGACTCATCCTATAAGACGGCGGCACCCTGAATTTTACTTACTAGGCTCAACTATCTCATTGCTCGTCTGGAAACGCTCACTCCAGTAGCCCGCTTACTGGAATCAGGTTATTTCCTTTACGGTTGGGCACTCCATTTATAAGTAGATTGCTCCATTGACAGGCTCTTTTTGTCATGCAACGAAGGACGTTTATTCAGAACACAGGTGTGCTTACGGCGGCCCTAACCACAGCCGGACCGGGGCTATTGGCTTCGTCGCCCCAGCAAACAGCGGCCAAAAACAAACTACCCAAATGGAAAGGCTTCAACCTGTTGGACTTCTTTTCGCCTGATCCGTCTAAGAGTCGGCGGGCGACGCAGGAAGATCACCTGAAGTGGATGCAGGACTGGGGCTTCGACTTCGTTCGGCTCCCAATGGCGTATCCCTATTACCTCAAGTTTGACCGGAGCCGGAACATCACCCCCGACGAGGTTTATCAGATTGACCAGCAAGCCGTTGATCAGATCGACCAGTTGGTTTCGCTGGCCCATAAGCACAACCTGCATATCAGTCTGAATCTTCACCGGGCACCCGGCTACTGCGTGAATGCGGGCTTTAATGAGCCCTACAACCTCTGGACCGATAAGGCTGCCCTCGATGCGTTCTGCTTCCACTGGAACATGTGGGCCAAACGATACAAAAATGTATCGTCGAAAAAAATCAGCTTCGATCTGCTGAACGAGCCCAGCATGCGGGCCGACATGAACGATCAGCATTCCAAACGCAGCAGCGTTCCCGGTGAGGTATACCGACAAGTCGCACTAGCCGCTTCCGAAGCCATTTGGAAAGAAAACAAAAGCCACCTCATCATTGCGGATGGCAACGATACGGGTTCGTCCGTAATTCCCTCCATTACCGACCTCAACATTGCCCAAAGCTGCCGGGGCTATAATCCGGGCATTATTTCTCACTACAAAGCGCCTTGGGCCAACAAAGACCCCGATCACTTGCCCGAACCCAAATGGCCGGGACAAGTGGGCGATAAATACCTGAGCCGGGCCATGCTGGAAACCTTCTACCAGCCCTGGATCGAGTTGGTCAACAAAGGCGTAGGCGTTCATTGTGGCGAATGCGGTTGCTGGAACAAAACGCCCCACGATGTTTTTCTGGCCTGGTTTGGCGATGTACTAAACATCCTGTCGACCAACGGCATTGGCTTTGCCTTATGGGAGTTCATCGGTGACTTCGGCATTCTAAACTCGGGCCGCTCCGACGTATCCTATGAGGATTGGCATGGGTATAAGTTAGACAGGAAACTGCTGGATTTGATCAAAAAAATGTGAATCCAGGCACGTTGCTACGGAAAGTAGTCATTCATTACCGAAACTCCTCTATTGACTTAATCCCGGCTAAACCCGCTTTTTGTTGGTATTAAATACGCATCCCTAAAAAGGCGTCTTCTGGCCAGAAGACGCCTTTTTAGGGATGCGTATTTAATGATATGTAACATAAAAACAGCCTATAAAATACATTTTGATATATATTATTAGTCCTTATAGGTACATTGCTATACGTAACTGACTTTAATTACTACTATGAGAAGGTACACAAACCAACTGCTGAGTGCACTGATTCTACTTTTGGCCCTAACCGGCTGTATTCATCCAGTTTACACAACATCAAGTCACACTGTTTTTATTAGTTCTGATAATGGCACCTTACAGGCGCTGAATGCCAAAACAGGCAAAGCAAAGTGGCAATGTAAATTAGGGAAGGTACAGGTCAACGCGGCACCGATCGTATCGGACGGACTCGTTATCATGACCACTTCCGAAGAAGCAGCCATTCTGGCCTTCGACGCAACTACAGGAAGCCTAAAATGGAAGAAAGCGCTTCCCGACGGACTTATTTTCTCGGCCAGGATAACCGATAAAACCATTTATGCTTTAGCCACCAACAAAGCTTTCTGGGACTACTCGGACAAGAACTTCACGACATTATATGCTTTGGATATGAGCACGGGTAATCTGAAATGGTCTTTCCAGACAGGGAGCCAGCCAACCTGGGCCGCATTGTCGAACACCGACGAAAATTGTCCTTTAGTGTGCAAAGGCACCGTTTATTTTGGCGGAAGCGATGGCTTATTTTACGCAATCAATGCTGAGAAGGGCACGATAAAATGGACTTATTCAGCCGGGGTTTCGTTTTATTCAAGCCCGGTTTGTGTCGATAACGTCGTGTACATTGGTGATGCCAATGGCTCGCTTTTAGCCCTCGATGATTCGACAGGAAAACTAAAATGGCGGGTCCATGACTCATACACGATTCATGCGGGTATAGCAACCGATAATAAACACTTGTTCGTACCGTATGATGGCCCTGCTTCTGTGGCTGCGTACTCCCTCACTGATGGCTCGAAACGATGGTTATTTACACCCAGCACGTTTATTTCCTCAGCACCATCGGTTGCCAATGGGCTCCTTTATTTGAGTTCTGAAGATGGTATGTTCTACGCCATCGATACCTCCAGTGGCCTACCTAAATGGAAGACCCGGCTACTGGCATCGCAGATCACCGTGCCAACGGTTGTCAACAACACTATCTATGTAGGCGGAGGCAGGAATATGTATGCGCTGGATGCCAGTACGGGCAAACAAAAGTGGGCATTCTTTGCGGGCGGAAATGTGGTTAAGAGCGCCTGCATACAGACCCAGAACGGGATCGTTTTCCGTGGTCTGGGTGCTATCCAGCCGCAATAACGGATGACACCGCCCGCACAGAGGTAATCTGTTGGGCAACATCAAACAAAACGAAATAAATTTTATTGAGGGGACTAGTTTAGTTAACTAACTGTATATCAGTTACCTAAACTAGTCCCCTCATCATTTCTTTAAAAAGAAGTTCGAGTAGCCTGTAATGTTTACTCACCTTAGTCGTCTTTGTCCTTGAAATGGATCTACAAGCCTTCAAACAACGAATACTGCCTGTTCAGGGACGCCTTTTTCGGCTGGCGCAGTTGTTTCTACGCAACCGCGAAGAAGCCGAGGATACGTTGCAGGATGTCTTGCTACGGCTGTGGACAAATCGACAGCAGTTGGATACGTATCATAGCATTGAAGCGCTGGCGGTTCAAATGACCAAGAATATCTGCCTGGATAAATTAAAAGCCCATGCCCGGCAGAAAACCACCAACGGCCCCGACTTGCCCGATGTGCAAACGAATGATGTTTCGCCATATCAGCGAGTGGAATTTGCAGACAGTGCCGGGCTTATGTACCGGTTGATTGACGACCTACCGGATCAACAGAAGTTTATTCTTCACCTGCGCGATGTCGAAGAGTATTCGTTCGACGAGATTGAACAGGTAACGGGGCTCAGCATCAATAATATTCGTGTGATTTTATCGCGGGCCCGTCAACGTCTGCGTGACAATTACCTAAAAACCAATGATTATGAAGCAGGACATTGAAAAGCTGCTGGAACGATACTACGACGGAGAAACATCGTTGGCCGAAGAAAAGCAGTTACGCCAGTTTTTCCAGCAGGATAACATTCCGGCGCATTTGGAGAAGCACGCCCATCAGTTTCGCTACTTTGTCGATGCCCGAAACCAGCACCCGTCCCTGGCGTTCACCAACCAGTTAGCGGCTAAATTGAATCCACCTGAGGTCAGCCAATTCGGTCGTTTAACAACTTGGGGTTTGCGGTTGGCGGCCAGTGTGACATTGCTTATTCTCGGGTTCGCCGGGGGCATCGTTTACAACAACTGGCGTGCAGATCAGATCAATACACAAGTGGCCGATTCAGCGCCCGCCCTGGAAATGAAGAAAGTGCTGGCGTTCGAACAATTACCTAAAACGTCAGCCAGCGAACGCATTCAGGCGGTCAACCAGAGCTACGAACTCAGCCAGGCCGACCAGGCCATTACGCAGCTACTGATTAATACGCTGAATTTCGATGCCAACGTGAATGTACGCCTGGCTGCCTGCCAGGCCCTGGCCCGTTTCGAGAACGAGCCCGATGTGCGCGATGCTCTCATTCAATCCTTACGGGTTCAGACGGACCCCAATATTCAGATAACGCTGATCGAGATCCTAGTCGCCATTAAGGAGAAACGGGCGGTCATTGAGATGAAACGGCTGGCCCAGAACCAGCAGCTCCTCGACGTGGTGCGGCTGAAAGCCAAAGAAGGCATCAACCGATTGAGCCGAACACAAAACTCACCTTCATAAATCAGTCCCTGTACCAAACAGCTTCTAGCTGTTTGTGGAGCTAACCAAGTAAAAGGCATCACAGACAGCCAGAGGCAGTTGGGTACAATGCATAATTCACGAATCAAACCAACAAATCATGAACAGGATTCTTCTGTTAAGCGCCAGCTTTTTATGGAGCCTAACCACCCTTCAGGCCCAGGAGTACAAAACCAAACTGGCTAATGCCAAAGACCGGAAAGTAACCATCGAGATGGACGCAGCCTCGCTCAAAATTGAAGGCCACAACAGCGATGAGGTTATTATACTGGCTTCGTCGGGCTACGAGGCCCCACCCGAACGCGCCAAAGGCTTGAAACCGATTTACAACACAAACGTCGACAATTCGGGTATTGGTCTGGCCGTAACGGCCGAGAATGGTGGCTTGCGAATTGAAAAAGCGACCCGCAAACAAATCAAGTATACGATTAAACTGCCTCGTAAAGTGGCGCTACTCTATCAGGAAGTAAACTGGCAGGGATCGCACATTAGCATTACCAACATGGATGGCGACCTGGAGATTAAGACCAACAACGCATCCATTGACCTTACCAATGTAACCGGACCGGTTGTCGCCAATACGATCAATGGAGAGGTTAAAGTAGTGTACTCGACCTTAAGTCAGGAGAAACCAACCGCCATTTCGACGATAAACGGCCCGGTCGATATTACGCTGCCCGCCAACACCAAAGCCAATCTGAAACTCCGGTCGATCAATGGAGAAATGTACACGGACTTTGACCTAGGCGTAAAAACATCGAAAGATGGCATGTCGAAAGTTGGCGGGGGGCACGACATCGACGGCACCACAAACGGCGGTGGGGTTGAGATGCAACTCAAGACGATCAGCAGCAACATTTATATCCGGAAACAAAAGTGATTCACGTCTACCCGCTTCACGATCATGAACAAAAGCCTACTCCTGCTCCTGTTTGGATTACTCATCCGGCCGACCTTCGCGCAAAAGGTTATTGAAAAAACGTTACCCGTTACGAGTAGCCAGCTCGTAAATCTCAACCTGAAATTTGCCGACAGCATTCGGGTACGTTACTGGGACAAACCGACGGCCATGGTCCGAATTAACGTGACCATAAACGGCGGTAAACTCAATGACGCGCTAGTGGTCACCTCCGGTTCGACCGCCGAGGAAGTAACCCTCAAGACCGACTTTGATCAGGAACTCGTCAAGCAGGGTAAACCGGAAGATTGTCCTGACCAGCATCACTCCTGGAACAGCGGTCGGGATGGCACCCGATACACGTTATGCAGCGAGATCAATTACCAGGTATTCCTGCCCCGCCAGGCGCAATTGAAACTTGAAACCATCAATGGCAACATTGATATTCAGGGTGCTACAGGCCCTGTATGGGCCAAGACCATCAGCGGCTTTGTCGACATGAGCTGGCCAAAAGCAAAAGGAGCGAACGTAGCGATGAAAACCATTACGGGCGAGGTCTATTCGAACTTATCCATCGATTTTAAAAACAAGAAGGAAAAGAACCCCATTGTCGGCTACCTGCTCGAAGGAACGTTGAACGGCGGAGGGCCAGCGGTTCGGCTGGAGTCGATCAGCAACAACGTTTACCTGCGGGAGAACAAGTAGCGATCCTAAAAATTCATTTTCTGAAAAGAGGATTGTGCCAGCACAATCCTCTTTTTGTTTTCATAAAGGGCACCTTAGTCCTTGGTCCGTGAGGACACGGACCAGTTAAGAGCCAATCCATCAGACTCAGACCGCATTTTACCAAACAGATGTAGTATGTTTGGTTAGACACACCCCATAACCGACTTTCAGTAGCTGACGTCTCCTAAAACTGACTCGCTCAACCGCCTTCATGAATTATCCCAGCCTCTCTTTTTGTTTAGCCCTACTTCTGTTCGTCACCTCGTCTCTCAACGGCCAACCAACCGACAAAGGTGACCGGATCACGGGTCCTAATTTTGCTACGCGCAGCCCTGTACTGGCTCGTCATGGGATGGCTGCGACCAGCCACCCATTGGCAACGCAGATTGCGCTGGATATGCTGAAGCAGGGCGGTACCGCCGTCGATGCGGCTATTGCGGCCAACGCGGCCCTTGGCGTCATCGAACCGAATAACGGCGGCATTGGTGGCGACTTATTTGCCATTGTCTGGTCGGCCAAAGACCACAAACTGTATGGCCTGAATGCCAGCGGTCGCTCGCCGAAAGGGTTGTCGTATGATGCCCTGAAGACGGTGTTGGGAAAAAGGCCGCAAATTCCGCTCTACGGTCCGCTATCTGTGTCGGTGCCCGGCGCGGTGGATGGCTGGTTTACGTTGCATAAGCGTTTTGGCAAGTTACCCATGCAAAACCTGCTGGCACCCAGCATTCGCTATGCCCGCGAAGGCGTTCCTGTTCCGCAGGTGATTGCTTATTCGTGGCAGGTAGCCGCTGGCCGATTAGCCGCCAGCGAAGCCATTGTTCAGGAGTTTGATAATTTCCGCCATACGTTTCTACCAGATGGCAAAGCTCCCGTTGAGGGGCAGATTTTTCGAAATCCAGACCTGGCCGCTACCTACGAAAAAATAGCGAAAGGCGGACGGGATGTTTTCTATAAAGGAGCGGTAGCCGATGCCATTGATCGCTATGCCCGTCGGGTCGGCATTTATCTTCGAAAGGCTGATCTGGCTGCTCACCAGAGTACCTGGATTGATCCCGTCTCGACCAATTATCGGGGATATGATGTCCATGAATTACCCCCAAATGGGCAAGGAATTGCCGTTTTGCAAATGCTTAATATCATAGAAGGCTACGATCTGAAGGGCATGGGCCACAACAGCGCCGATTATTTACACCTGCTCGTTGAAGCGAAGAAGCTGGCTTTTGAAGACCGCGCCAAATATTATGCCGATCCTGATTTTGCCAAACCATCCATTAACTGGCTACTCACTAAAGACTATGCCGCTACCCGCCGGAAATTGATCAATCTTAGGAAAGCATCCAGCCGACTCGACGCCGGTGACCCGGCCCTGCGGGCTGGTGATACCGTTTACCTGACCGTAGCCGATGACCAGGGAAATATGGTGTCGCTCATCCAGAGCAATATGCTGGAATTTGGGAGTGGCATGGTTCCCGATGGCCTGGGGTTTGTCTTCCACAATCGGGGCACCAGCTTCAACATGCAACTGAACCATGCCAATGTCTACGCACCGGGAAAACGGCCCTTCTCGACCATTATTCCAGGTTTTGTCACTAAAAATGGCGAGCCTTTCCTCAGTTTTGGGGTTATGGGCGGAGCCATGCAGCCTCAGGGACACTTACAGGTGCTTTGTAACATCATCGACTTCGGCATGAACATACAGGAAGCGGGCGACGCTGCCCGATTTAGTCATTCGGGCAGTAGCGAACCCGTCGGCACACTTATGACCGACGGTGGCCGACTGGCACTGGAAAGCGGCATCTCGCCACAAGTCCGCCTTGAGCTGGAAAAACGAGGGCATCAGTTGGCTCCAACGGATTTTTTTGGTGGGTATCAGGCCATTCAGTGGGATGCTGTCAATCGGATTTATTGGGGCGCCAGCGAGATGCGAAAAGATGGCCAGGCGGCTGGCTACTGACCAACTCTTTAGTACACAACCAGACCTTACTAGAAACCCGGTAATCGACCTGTCAGAACTACAGGCCGACAATTAATCCCTGAATCAATTAAAACCCATCTCCAGGAGACCACCACTTAGTAAGTAATAAATTTAATGGCGTTAGATTCGTGAATTCTGGCATAGATTTAGCCACTTGTTCGTTTAATAAGCAATTTACATTAACTCAATTAAACGTTATGGCAGCTCTTGCAGATAGGATCGCGAGTTTTTTTAGTGGCAACGACTCTACCACCGACGAAGGATTACGGGACTTGTTTATCAGTGAATTGAAAAGCGTTTACTACAGTGAAAAGCGGGCCGTCGACGCCCTTGGCGATCAGGCAGAGGCTAGCACAACGGACGAAGTTGGGAATGCTTTTTTAGCGCACCAGGAGCAAAGTCGCATTCAGGTAGAGCGATTGGAAGAGATATTTAAAATTATTGGCATCAAAACCGAGACACGCACCGCCGATGCCATTGATGGACTGATCAGTGATGCCAAGCGCGTGGTGGCAGACACGGAATCGGGCTCCCTAACGCGGGATGCTGCCCTGATTATTGCAGCTCAGAAAATCGAACATTATGAAATTGCAGCCTATGGCTCATTATTGACGCTAGCCAAGATGCTCGATTTCAACCAGTCGACCGAGTTGCTGGCCAGGACACTGGAAGAAGAAAAAGAAACTGACAAAAAACTGACGATTCTGGCCGAGTCGTTCGTCAATACACGCTCAAAAGAAGAAGAGGACATGCACCCCGGCAGCCACCATGCAAGTCGCCACGTGGCGCATGGTGCGGATTCAAATGTTACGCTGGGTGGGCCACTCGGCGTATAAACAATACCTTATATGGTTAAGCAGAAGAGCCCGGTACTTGCCGGGCTCTTCTGCTTGAAATCCATACGGACATTCTACTACTGAACTATCCTATTCTTGTTCTTTTTCTTCGACAGAACCGGTGTGCTTTCGGGAGGTTGCCGATGGTGCGTAGCCTGCTCGTAGGCATAGGCTAATTTGATGAGTGTCGGTTCGCTATACGGTCGGCCGAAAAACTGCAAACCGGCGGGCAGGCTGCCATAGGTAAACCCCATCGGCACCGAAAAAGCCGGAAATCCCGTCGGTGGCGACAAGGCATTGTTGTTCGTGCCAGACGGTGTATTCAAATCCCCGATCAGGCGGGGCGGGTAGCTAAAGGATGGATACACCAGCACCTCGACCTGCGTTGAATCCATTGCCCGCAGCAATAATTGGCGCAGCCGTTCGCGTAAGGCCAGGTTCTTCCCCCACCCTTTATGGGCTTCGGGGGCCAGGGTATCGGCCTGGGCGTCCAGCAACGATTTTTCGAGATAGGGATGAAACTGCTTCGACTTTATAATAGATGCCAGTGTTTTATGCGGAGCATTGGGTCCCAGACTGGCCAGGTACAGATTAAAATCGCGTCTTAACTGCGGAATGGTATCAAAAGACTTGTTGATCGTATCCAGTTCAGGCACCCGAACCGAGTCGATCACGATAGCACCAGCCGCTCGAAGCTCATCCAACGCCTTGTTGAATAGAGCATACACCTGCGGATCCGAATTTTTCGGCATAATCATCTGCCGAAATACGCCAATACGCGCGCCTTTCAGCCCATTTTTGTCCAGGAACTGGCGGTACGTCTGGGGTATTTTTCCCTGACTCCGCCGGGTCACGGTATCGGCTTTGTCGTATCCCGCAATCACATCGAGCACGCGTACAGCGTCTTCCACCGTCCGGCAAATGGGCCCGCCAGTGTCGTTGGTCATGGCCAGCGGAGCAATTCCGTCGCGGCTAACGAGCCCCAATGTCGGGCGAAACCCAACCAGGCTTTGGTGAGACGCTGGCCCACGAATGGAGCTTCCGGTATCTGTGCCCAATCCGATGGTACCAAAATTAGCGGTTACGGCGGCTGCCGTTCCCCCACTCGACCCCGCCGTTGTTCGTTTGGTATCGTACGGGTTGCGCGAATAGCCCGGCAAAATGGAACTGACCGAAAACTGCCCCGACATGGCAAACTCCGCCAGATTCGACTTAGCAATAATGATCGCTCCCGCTTCCCGAATGCGCCTGATGACAAAGGCATCATCGGGTGGAATTGACTTCTTCATGGCCAGCGTCCCATTGGTGGTCGGCATGTCGTAGGTATCGTAATTATCTTTCACAATAATGGGAATTCCATGCAGCGGACCTACCAGTTTCCCGGTTGCTTTATAGAGCGAGTCGAGCCGTCGGGCTTCGGTCAGGGCTTTTGGATTCACCATGATGATGGCGTTCAGATACGGTCCCTGTTTATCATAAGCCTCAATTCGATCCAGGTACAGTTGAACCAGTTGCTCAGCGGTTACTTTACCGGCCTGCATGGCTTCGTGTAAACTGGTGATGGTCGCTTCCTGAAGGTGTTTGGCCTTGAACGACTGGGCTCCGGCCGGAGCGACACCTAGCACATAGATAGCAAAAAGACAAAGTAAGTATTTCTTCATTTAGCCGAATAAAGGATAACTTTACCCTCGTTACGATGATTGTTTGTCATAATAATAGCCTTTTATGCCAAATAAAAGTGTGACTTCTCCGAATAATATCATTTCCTATTTCTTTTAGCACGTTTTATTGGGTACAACCGCTTTATGAATCGAAAACTTACCTTATTTACATTCGCATTTGTTGCCACTTACTACACCACCCTACCCCTTCTGGCTCAGCAAACCAACCCAAAAACGCCACCCGTTGCCGGGGTCGATAAACGGTACATTGACGAAGTAAAAGCGCTGGGCGATCAGCCCGCTGTAAAAAAAGCCTTTCAGATTTTCGTTGATCTGGAACCGCAAACAAAACAGGACCACCTCAACCTGACTGAAACGCCTTCTCCTCCATTTAAAGAAGGTGTTCGGGCCAAAAAATATGCGGCTATGCTAAAAGAAGCGGGCGCTGACTCCGTCTGGATCGACGAAGTTAGTAACGTCATCGCCAAGCGGAAAGGCCGCTCTGGCAAACGGACAGTTGTGGTCGAATCACATCTGGACACTGTTTTTCCGGAAGGCACGGATGTAAAAGTGAAGTACAAAGGCGATACGCTCTATGCGCCTGGTATCGGCGATGACACGCGTGGGCTGACCGCTATTCTGGCCGTATTGAAAGGCATGGAGAAGGCAGCCATCGAGACCGACGCCGACGTGTTGTTTGTTGGTGCTGTGGGTGAGGAGGGCCTGGGCGATCTTCGAGGGGTTAAACATTTACTGCGAAAAGGAAGCCAGAAAGTCGATTCATACATTGCCGTCGATGGCGATGGGATTAGTTCGATTGTTCATCGTGGGTTGGGCTCGCATCGCTATCGGATCACGTTTAAAGGGCCCGGCGGGCACTCCTATGGGTCATTTGGCATTGTCAATCCGCACGGTGCGCTGGGAAAAGCTATTCATTACTTCACAACGGAAGCTGACAAGGTTACGCGGCAGGGCGTGAAAACCACTTATAGCGTCAGCGTTGTGGGTGGCGGCACATCGGTGAATGCCATTCCCTACGAATCGTGGATGGAAGTAGATATGCGCTCCGAAAGTCCCGAAAAACTCAATGAAGTGGATCAGTTACTGCAAACGGCTGTACAACGGGCCTTGACAGAAGAAAACGGCATGAAACGGCAAGGCCCCGACCTCACCGTTGATGTGAAGAAAATTGGCGACCGGCCATCGGGGAAAACTGAGCAGACAACCGCTATTGTCCAGCGGGCCATGGCCGTGACTACTTACATGAACGCAACTCCTCAATTAGAAGTGGCTTCTACAAACGCCAATACGCCTATTGCGCTGGGTATTCCGGCCGTAACCATCGGCAGCGGAGGCATTGGCGGAGGAGAACATTCCCTGAACGAGTGGTGGTTGAATGACAAAGGATACCTGGGTATGCAACGGATACTGTTGCTGCTGCTGGCCGAAGCCGGTTTAGATAAAGGGACAACGGCATCCGGGACGAAAGCAGGCGCCAGACGTTGACAAGCTGCCTGAGTGAATCGCCTGCCTCATCAGGCGATTCACTCAACTGGCTTCTAGGCTTTCCGTCTGTACGGGCAAATACACGAAAAAGGTGGAGCCCAAGCCCAGTTGACTACTCGCCCAGAGGATTCCCTCATGATTAGCCGCTACTTTTTCGCAGATAGCCAGACCGATGCCAGTGCCAGCATATTCATTCCGACCATGAAGCCGCTGGAAAACCTGAAAAATGCGGTCCAGGTATTTTTCATCGAAGCCAATGCCATTGTCAATCACATCAATTCGATGGTAAGCCGTAGCCGTTCGGGCAGGCTTCACGGTAGGGGGCAGGTCACCCTCGGATATGAGGTGAGCGTTTATCTGAATTTGGGGAGCAATAAGATTACCTGATTCATCAGCACGGCGAAATTTCAACGCGTTGCTCATTAAATTCTGAAAAAGTCGCCTTAGCTGGGCATGATCACCGCTAAATGTCGGCAAAGAGCCTACGTGCACGGTTGCGCCGGTTTCCTGCATCACCAGATCTAAATCAAGCAGGGCCATCTTGACGGTTTCGTTGAGCGAGATAGTGACCCTGGCATCACGCCGGGTCGAAATGCGGGACAGACTCAGCAGATCCCGAATTAGCGTCGACATTCGGCCGGCTGCCGATTGCATGCGTTCCAGGTAAACCAGTTCCTGCTCCGATGCTGCGATAAACTGACTCTTCAATAAATCACCGAACTGCTGAATTTTACGGAGAGGCTCCTGTAAATCATGGCTTGCTACATACGCAAACTGCTGTAGGTTCTCGTTCGACCGGCTCAGCAACGTATTCGCTTCACTAAGGGCTTCGTTAGCTGCGGTCAGTTCTTCCGTTCGGTGCTGCACCTGCCGGTCTAATTCCAAGGAAAGCGTTCGGTAGCGTTCCTCGCTCTCCTTTAAAGCAGCATTCGCCTTTCGTAATTCGAGCAGCTTCACCACTTGCTGGGCCAGCACCTTTAAGGCGTCTACCTGCGTCTGGTCTAAATTTCTGACCTTATTGTCAATGACACATAGGGATCCCAGTGCATAGCCAGATGGGTCAACCAGAGGCATGCCTGCGTAAAAAACAATATGCGGGTCACCCGTCACCAGCGGATTACCCGCAAAACGAGCATCCTGGCGCGAATCTTGAACGATCAGTGGTGTAGTGGGGTCAATTATATTGTGTGCACAAAAGGCAAACTCTCTGGGGGTTTCTTTCTTATTCAGCCCATGTGCTGATTTGAACCACTGTCTTTTATCGTCAACAAGACTGATTAAAGAGATGGGTGTTTGGCAAATGGCGGCTGCCACCTGGGTAATAGCGTCGTAATCGGCTTCTGGAAGTGAATCTAGTATATCGTAACTTTTTAGAGTTGCTAGCCGACTACCTTCCTCGATTGGAGTGGGCGGGTTACCCATAACTTAATCTAATGGAATATTAATTAGTGTTTATCCACTCAGTTTCTATATCCGTGCGGTACTTATCTGATGAGTTTATAAGCAACTTACTTACCTATTTGTTTATATCCAGCCAAAAATAAGTTGAACACGGACGGTACTTACTCTATTTTAATAGAGCAATCTACTGACGGCTTTTTTGGGAATACCGACTGGTTTCCGGCTTTTTTGTAGCTTGCAGTAACTCGTATACCAGACAAATTTTTATTAAAACGTGATCAGAGCACTTCTCTTCGTTTGCTTCATAAGCTTGACTGCGGAATCGGTCCAGGCTCAGGAATTATACATGCCGCGCAATATTAAAAAAGCCTACCAGAAAGGAACCCGATCTATGGATGGCAAACCCGGCAAAAATTACTGGCAGAACTTTGCCCGGTATTCGATCAACATTACGGTCAACCCGCCCAGCCGGACTATTCGCGGCACAGAAGAGATTACGTATATCAACAACAGCCCCGATACGCTGAAAACACTCGTTTTTAAGCTAATTCTGAATAGCCATAAGCCCGGCGCTGTCCGGCAGGGCCCTGCATCAGCCGATTACATGACGTCCGGCATTCACATCGACAAATACACCGATGGCACAAGTACCCGGCAATTTCCCGATGCCGGGACACTGACCGCACAACGGATGCAGTTAACTAAAGCGGTAGTTCCCCATGACTCGGTGAAGCTTACCTTCGATTGGCATTATGATGTTTCTGTCGAGAGCGGACGGGAAGGGGCGCTGGATTCGACAACATTCTTTCTGGCTTATTTCTACCCACGGGTGGCCGTTCTGGACGATTACTACGGCTGGGATATGACCCAGTTCACCGAAGCGCAGGAATTTTATAATGACTTTAATGACTATACATTAACGGTCAATGTACCCAAGGATTACATCGTCTGGGCAACGGGCGAATTACAGAATGCCAACGAAGTCCTGCAACCAGTTTATGCCAAACGCCTGAACGAATCCATGCAGACCGATTCGCTCGTGCATGTGGCCACGATGGCGGAGTTGATGGCCAAAAACGTAACGGTGCAACAGCCCGTCAATGCCTGGAAATGGAAAGCCAGTTACGTGCCCGACATGGCGTTGTGCATCAGCAATCATTATGTATGGGACGCGTCGAGTGTGGTGGTCGACAAGAAAACAAACCGCCGATCCAGCGTACAGGCGGCTTTCTTAGATACCGCGAAAGACTTCCATCAAATGGTTGGCTTCGGACGGCATGCGCTGGACTGGTTTTCCAACAACCTGCCGGGTATTCCGTACCCGTACCCTAAAACGACCATCGTGCAGGGGTTTGCCGATATGGAATACCCGATGATGGTGAACGATGCGACCACGCAGGACCTGAATTTTTCCCGCTTTGTGGCCGAGCATGAGATTGCCCACACATGGTTTCCGTTCTACATGGGCATCAACGAAACCCGTTATGGATTTATGGATGAAGGGTGGGTAACGGCCTTCGAGTACCTGATTAGCCAGGCCGATTTAGGCACGAAACAAGCTACAGAAAACTTTCAGCAGTTTCGGGTGGCATACTGGAGCAAGGACCCATCGGCAGAAGAAGATTTGCCGATCATTACGCCTGCCAACGTCCTGAGCGGAGCCGCTATGGGCAATAATGAATATGGAAAAGCCGCCATCGGTTACCTGGCCTTGAAAGAGTTACTGGGCGATGAGTTGTTTCGGAAAAGCCTGCATGAGTTTATGAACCGATGGCACGGAAAACACCCTACGCCCTGGGATATGTTCTACAGTTTCAACAGCGCATCGGGCAAAAACCTGAACTGGTTCTGGAACAACTGGTTTTTCAGCAATAACTACATTGATTTCGCGATTCAGAAAGTTGTCCCGACAGCAGCACAAACGGCAATCACTATTCAGAACATTGGTGGGTACGTAGCGCCGGTCGACGTTGTGATAACGTTTGCGGATGGCACCTCTGAAACGTTTCACCAGACACCCGCTATCTGGCAAGCGAATCAGAAACAGGCCACGGTTAAGGTGCCAACCAAGAAGAAAGTGCGGTCGGTTAGCCTGCAAGGCGGCATTTATATGGACGCCGACGAAAGCAACAATAGCTGGACAGCCAGGTAAGCGTAGTTCGTTGCTAGGGTTCAACACGCCAGCCCCATCCCTCAATTCGCACGGTTTCAGGGAACAATCGGTTGGGCCGGTACGTCTATAAAGAAGTACCTTACTCTGAGTTTATGACTCGCCGACAGCATTTTGTTATTATCCTGATTTTAGGGACACTCTCTACCGTCAGCCCTTTTTCCATTGACATGTATTTGCCGGGTTTTCCGGCCATCGCCAGTGACCTGCACACGTCGATCTCGCAGGTTCAATTGTCTTTAACGGCCTACCTGATCGGCATTTCGGTGGGGCAACTGCTTTATGGTCCCCTGTTGGATCGGTTTGGCCGTAAGCTGCCGCTATACGTCGGCCTGAGCCTGTACATAGCGGCTTCCGTGGGTTGTGCCCTGAGCACTTCTATTAACACGCTCATTGCGATGCGGCTCCTACAGGCACTGGGTGGCTGCGTTGGTCTGGTGGCAGCCCAAGCGTTGGTGCGCGATTTGTTTCCCGTATCCCAGATTGCGCAGGTCTTCTCCCTGCTTACGCTGGTTATTGCGGTTTCGCCCATGATTGCGCCAACCGTTGGCGGTTACGCAACGATTGCCTTTGGCTGGCATTCCATTTTTATTATCCTGGCGGCTATAACCACCCTCATCCTCATTGGTGTGTATTTTGTTCTACCGAACGGCCGGCTCCCCGACCCTGCCCTCTCGCTCCACCCGAAGGCCGTAATGGGTAGTTTTTTTACCGTATTAAAGCAGCCTCAGTTTCTGACCTACGCCCTCGTTGGTGGCATTGCCACGGCCGCACCCTTTGCCTATCTGGCGGGTTCATCCGACGTGTTTATGAATATCTATCACGTAAGCGCGCAGGAGTACGGCTGGATTTTCGCCTTTCTGGCCATTGCCTTAATTGCCCCTACGCAATTGAATCAATTTCTGCTCAAGCGATTTACCAACGAGCAAATCATTCTTACCACCCTGATCTACCAATCCGTTGTTGGCTTGCTGCTGGTCGTGGGCACGTGGGCGGGCTGGTATGGTCAATACGGCCTGATTGGCATGCTGTTTCTATTTTTGGGCGGACAGGGGCTAACCAATCCCAATGCCTCGGCCCTGTCGCTGGCTCCTTTTACCCGTCATGCGGGCAGTGCTGCGGCCCTGATGGGCAGCTTTCGTATGGGCTTTGGCTCCATTATTTCCGCATCAGTTAGCTTTTTGCATAACAACACGGCTATTCCCATGGTCGGTATTATGACAACCTGCGTACTCATGGGGTTAGTCATCCTTTTGGTCAGCGAGCGGGTTATTCGCTACCGAAGCAAGCAGTCCAGTATGGATGAGCAACTGGCTGAAGCTATGTTATGAATGAGTACACCAATCTGAATGAAGCCGTTGGCTACCGGCTGGAAGCCATCACAATCCCCACCCTGACCGATAGCCTGTTAGCCAAACATAGTGGCGGGTTCGTTTCGTCGTCTGAAGAGTACGGAGACATCGTGCCGCAGGTCATTGATCTCAATCACGGCTCTTTCACCAGTACGGCAACCGGAGCTCACTTTCCACTCGTTGTTGTCCGGCAAACAGCGCAATCGTTGTTGATATCGTGCTCCTGTACCGAGCCGAACAATAAGCTGTGTACGCATCAGGTACAGGTGTTAGCCGCCATCATTCGGCGTATAGAATTACGTATCTTTTTCGATGAAGCCCTACGGAGAGAAGCCATCAGGCGCGTTGCCAAAGACTATGGACTCGAAAATGAAAGCCCGCTGGATGACTTTTTCCAGGTAGAGATTGACCACAAGACGATCCACATCCGCCCCCGACGGGCCGAGCTTTTGCGACTGACCCAAGCCGACAAAGAGTACCTGACCGCCAGCTTACTACCCAGCTCAGGGCAACAAGTGCCTGCCTTTGCGGAGCCACCGCCAACTCTGAAACGGATTCTGGTCTTCACCAAGCACCGCTATGCTGATCATTTTTGCCTGGCGTTGTTTGAAGCCGCGACGGCCCGTAACGGTAAACTAAAAAACCCACTTACGCCAGTACAGCCTCTCGACCTGCTAACGAAAGCCGATAGCCTGGCTGACGTAAAATTTTACTCGGCAGTAGCCAAATTCCAGAATCAGCACCGGTCAAAAAAAGAAGAAACCGACCTGGAAAGCCTGCGACTGGTGGTTCAAAATCCATTGAAGCAGGGGATTTATTATCATTCAGGCCGTATTTCAGAAAACATAACCGCGCACTCGCTTGTCCCGGTAAAGCTGGAAATTCTGAAGGCGGCTCTTCGCCTGACCGTTCGGATTGTAGACGGCTTTTATGAAATCTGGGGCTCGCTAACGCTCAGCGGCACGTCGTATCCCTTACACAAACTAGTTCTCAAGTACGATTATTTTATCCTGCTCGATGACGGTTTATACCTGATCGACCACCCGGCCCATCTGCGCGTTATTCAGTTTTTCAACAAGAAGAACAATACCCTTGTCATTCATGAATCGAAATACGAGGAGTTCCAGCAAACGGTTCTGTCCAGGCTCGAAGATCAGGTGTCGATCGACTACGCTTATCTGAAACCGGCAACGCCCGCGCAATTAGCCGAGGCTGGATTTACGCAGGAACGGGAGCGCATCCTTTATCTGTCCGACTCCGAAAATTATGTTCTAATTACGCCCGTCATCAAGTACGGTCATGTCGAGGTGCCGGTTATGTCGAAACGCCAGATCCAGTCGGTCGATAGCAAAGGCAAGCCCTTTACGGTACTGCGTGACGAAGAAGCCGAAATTCAGTTTACGATGGCCGTACTGAATCAGCACCCGGATTTTTACGACCAGCTACACCAACCCTGCTTCTACCTCCACAAAAAATATGCACTCGACGAGAGCTGGTTTCTACCCGCTTTCGACGCCTGGAGCAGCCAGGGCATTCGTATACTTGGTTTCAACACACTCAAAAACAACAAGTTTAACCCGCATAAGGCGAAGGTTTCGGTTACGGTCAGTAGTGGCATAAACTGGTTCGAAACGTCGCTCGGGTTAACGTATGGCAAGCAGCAGGTATCCCTCAAACACCTGCACAAAGCACTAAAAAACAAGAGTCGGTTTGTTTCGCTCGATGATGGCACACTGGGCATCTTACCCACCGAGTGGCTCGAACGCTTCACCGCCTATTTTCAGGCAGGCGAAGTCGTTGAGGAACACATTCGCACCCCGAAAGTCAGTTTCTCCAGCATTCAGGAGCTGTACGCCGAAGAAGAGTTGATGAGCGATGTGAAAGACCAGTTGGCGCTATTCACCCGAAATTTCAACAACTTCCAGTCGATCCGCCCGGTTGCGGTGCCAGACGGATTGAAGACATCGCTTCGGAATTATCAGAAAGAAGGCTTGAACTGGTTGAACTTTCTGGACGAATTCGGGCTGGGCGGTTGCCTGGCCGATGACATGGGACTGGGTAAAACGATTCAGATTATTGCCTTTATCCTGCTACAACGAACCAAAAAACGGCCCAACACGAACCTGATTGTTGTGCCCACTTCCCTCCTGTTCAACTGGCAGGCCGAGGTAGCCAGATTTGCGCCTGACCTCCGCATTCAGCCATTCTACGGAGCGAACCGCGGCCTGAAAAAGAAGGATTTCGATCAGTACGAGATCATTCTCACATCGTACGGTACACTTCTGTCCGAGATTCGTTTCCTGAAGGAATATTCGTTCAACTATGTTTTCCTGGATGAATCGCAGGCCATCAAAAACCCCGAATCACAGCGCTACCAGGCGGCCCGGCTACTGCAGTCCCGCAATCGGATCGTACTGACCGGCACGCCCATCGAAAACCACACGTTCGATTTATATGGGCAGCTTTCTTTCGCTTGTCCGGGACTACTGGGCAGTTACAATCATTTCAAAGCGCATTACTCGACGCCTATCGACAAGTTCGACGATCGGCAGCGGGCCCGCGAACTACAGGCCAAAATCAAGCCTTTCATTCTGCGCCGAACCAAAGCCCAGGTCGCCACGGAGCTTCCCGACAAAACGGAGATGATTTTGCATTGCGATATGGGGCTGGAACAACGCCGGGTGTATGACGCCTACGAGCAGGAGTTTCGTACTTTTCTGCTGACAACGAAGGAAGGCGATATTCCCAGAGAGCGCTTGCACGTGTTACAGGGGCTCACCAAGCTACGCCAGATTTGCAACAGCCCGGTGCTGCTCAACGACGAGGAGTTTTATGGCGACTCGTCGGCAAAGATTGACCTGCTGCTCGAACAGATCGAGAACAAATCCCCAAATCATAAAATCCTGGTGTTTTCCCAATTCGTCTCCATGCTCGATCTGATCCGAACGGAATTGGAAACCCGACAAATTGGCTTCGAGTACCTGACCGGCCAAACCAGCAACCGGGCAGCCAGCGTCAATCGGTTTCAAAGCGACGACACGGTTCGGGTATTTTTGATAAGCCTGAAAGCTGGCGGCACGGGCCTGAATCTGACCCAGGCCGATTATGTGTACTTGGTAGACCCGTGGTGGAACCCGGCCGTTGAGAATCAGGCCATCGACCGGAGTTACCGGATTGGCCAGAAGAAAAATGTGGTGGCCGTTCGGCTGATATGCCCAAACACCATTGAAGAAAAGATTCTGGAACTTCAGGAGACCAAACGAGAGCTGGCCGACAACCTGGTTAAAACCGACACGGCTATAGTAAAATCGCTATCAAGAGCTGACCTATTGGCCTTGCTTCAATAAGCCTTTTAACCACCTGATTCTGGCTTTTTTTATTCCTCTGGGTTGTGACTCTTCTCAAATGAGTGCGTCTTATGGGCTTTACGAGTATACTACAGGAAGAAAGTTACCAGACAAGGCCATTTTATTAGCAATAAATTAACACAACCATCAATCTAAATTACTGTAGTTTACTGTAAACTCCATTAATTTTCGCAGCCACCCATCTTTAACCTATCGTGTCTATGACTAAGTTAGATATTGAACTCAATGCCGTCAATAATCTCTCCTTTGTTGCCGATGCTTATCCCTACAAAGACACTGAAACGATTATTGTTGTTCTTAAATCTCCACTACGAACGAGCCTACCGCCAGACCGGTCGATACTGTCCTTCCAGGCCGCCAATTTTACGGTTACTGCTGTCATACAAGCGTATGAACAGGAAGTTGTCCTTTTTTTAGCCGAGACGTTACGGACTGCGGAAGAGTTACTGGCAAAATCGACGGTTTACAAAATAGCTCACCTCAACCCGCTCTTTCTGAACTAGATGACGTGAATAACGGATTGATTCAATCGCGTAGCGATTGAATCAATCCGTTATTCACATTGAACTAACTTTAGCGCTCATTTCAGCACTACGTTAGGATCATCTGCATAAGCCGAACCAATCTGGCAGAGTTGTTGAAGAATTTCGGCGAAGAGTTCATAAAGCCACTTTAAGCGCTCAACGTCTTTAATAACTCCAACTACCTTAAACACCAGTTGGTCCACTTCTTCCGGAAACTGAGTCGACAGCCAACCATCGTCATCTCTAACCTCCAGGTTAATAGCTGGTTGAGCCTCGATCAGTTGCTGAATTTTTAGCGGCTGGAATAGAAGCTGAAGCTTGGCTTCATCATTTCCCTGGATAATGAAGTTCTCATCAAAATCGGGGACGCCGATCTCAACATCCTGCATCCCAAGCATTTTACCAAGGCCGCTAAAGACGCCCTTCCGGTATATTTTAAACCGAAACCCATCCTTGTTTACATAAGGAGCTCTTATTCGGGTGTACGCAATGTGTGTTTTCCCAGTCGACACAACGTAGGTATCCAGCGTTATTGTCCATTCATGAACACTCGCTTCAACTTTACTACCTTTCCAGAAGCCGCCTTCCACATAGTCAGCGTGTATTTCTGCGGCCAGTTGCTGCCAAATTTCATCCTTAGAAGGCCCAAATACTTGTCGGAGTAGGCTCATGTAATTCGATGTCAAAAAAGGTTAGGAATGGTTATGTGTCGTCTACTATAAGGTAAGCGGCTCTCGTTGAACCCAAAAAATTATATACGTTTAAACAAAATAATAAACTTTTTATTTACCAAAATACAAATGGACTTATATTAGCAGCATCAAACCAACCGTACTTATGTCTAAGCTAATTCGTGATATTACTGCCGTTACTCAACTTCCCTTTGTGGCTGATGCCTATCCATACAAGGATGCCCAAACGATTGTTGTTGTTCTCAAGCCAGAAATACGGGTAAATCTGCCCCTAAACCGGTCTATGTTAACATTCCAGGCGGATAACTTTACGGTAGATGCCGTCATACAAGCCTATCAACAGGAGGTCGTTCTTTTTCTGGCTAAGACGTTGCACAACGCTGAGCTTTTGTTGGCCAAATCAACAAAGAGTAAACTGACACACCTTGTCCCCCTCTGCCTGAACTAGCCGTTAAGGAGAACCGACTGGATTATCATCACCAGACGATTTTATAAATTCCGTTGCCAGATTTCCCGCAGTTGTACCTGCGCGGGTGTTGCCTGCGGATCGACCTGAAAAACGTATTTCTTAACCGTCTCTTTTTCGACTACTGTACTTTTTACCGTTATCTCCTGGCCGTTTCGCCTAACGGTCAGTGAGTAAACATCCCCTACAGCCTGTTTCTTGAGTTCATTCTGAATGGCAGGCATCGTTTCCAGCGAAACGGGTTGTCCATTATAGGCAATCCATTCGTCTTTTTCCTGCAAGCCAGCTTTCCGCAACGAGTCGCCCAGGGTTGTCAGGACGATCTTATTGTCAACTAAACCCGCACTCATTCCCATAGAAGGCGCTTTTTGCCCGGTTGGAACAGAAGGCGTATAGGTGATCCCCAGTTTGCCATAATACTCGCTAAAGGGCAGCGGCTCAGTGGCTTTGATATACCGATTGAAGAAGTCGGCGATTTCCGGGTACGTTTTTTGGGTAAAAATGGTAAAGAATTCTTTTTCCGGGAATGCCTGGTTGGGCCCGTAGGTCGTTGCCAGTTCATTGATAACCTCCCGCAGTCCCCGCTTCCCGTTCGACAACTCAAGCAGGCGGATGTCCAGCAGCCCGGCCACCAGCGCACCACGGGCATAAATGTTGCCATATTGCCGCTGGCCTTCGTCGGTGTAGCAGGTCAACCCTAGCTTGCTCAGGCTGTATGTTGTATCCAAACTTTTGTCGTACGCAATTTTCTGGCTCAGTTCATCGAGATAAGTTGGCAAGTCCATAATCTGACCGCGCAACTGCATGGCATCACTAGCCCATTCCGTTACCCCTTCGTACAACCACAAGTGCTCGGAGGGTGTGGGCGTAACGAAGTTGAACTGCTGAATTATTTCGCTGTGGATGTTCAGCGGAGTTACCACGTGAAAAAACTCATGCGCAGCAATCGATGTCATGTTATCGGCCAGCTTTTTCGAAAATTCGTCTTCCCGAATCACATATTCCGAGCTGTACGAATGCTCCCAGGCACCCCAATCCTGGTCCTCAAAGTGATACAGAAATGTATAGCGTTTCACAGGCAACTGCTTCAAAAACTGACCTGCCGCCGTAAGCATCGACTGCATATTGGTCAACAATTGATCAGACTTAATTTTATCCGTTTTCGAATACGTATACACGTCGATCTGCGCCCCGGCAACGGTCGTGGTGGCTTTGGTCAGGCGGCCCAGTAAAATGGGCGAATCCACCAGGCGGTCATAATTGGCAGCAGTGAAATAGCCTTTCGCATTTTTCTCTAAAGCCGTGCCAACCGACCATTCAACGGGATAATCAAGTTTCACCTCAATGGGAGACGCCTGCATACCGCCCGGAAATCCAAATACGCCCTGTCCGTTGATAAGAACATGGTCTTTTTCGATGGATGTCCCGCACATGTTGTACGGTTTGTGTTCATTCACAGGCGTATCCCAGGTTTCGAGAATGCTATACTGAACGGTACGCACGTTTTGGGGCTGATCAAACTGCCACTGGTTGGTGGCGATTTGTTTCGTTTTCAGCTCGCGCCCTTTCCCATCAAATGCTTTGAACGACCGAACATAACGCCCAATATCCATAATCTGGTAGGTGCCGGGAGCCGTAGAGGCAAATTGATAAATGGCATTGTCTGCCGTCAGCCCAGCCACGTGCAGGGTTACCTTGAATTGGTCGTTGGCCCGGTCGTTAAGGTTCACTTCATAAACCAGTGGCGTGGTTGGCTTCGCAAAACTATGTTGAGCAATGAGGATGGCCGAGGCCAGTAACAGAAGGCGTAAGGGCTTCATATACGGTTGTTATTGAGGACAGAGGAGCAAGATAAGCAAGTCCTCAAGCCGAATAAACGTCCCTTTTTCTTGCGGAAGTATTTAAGGATGAACGGTGCGTTATGGATTTTCTGTGTGTTGTCCTGTGTCTGTGTGAGTAAGCGTCCCGTGTCCTCACAGACACCTATGCGTCAGCCATCTAAGTGATGTCAGTTTTAAGAAATTGACATCACCACATATCAAAAACCTCGCGAACAGGCCAACGCTCAAAGTTCGCTGAACTGTTGTTTGACCACCTCAATGCCCTGCTTTACTTCCTTGTCGAAATCAGTCCAGTTGCATTCCAGTGACAGGCCACCGGTGTACTTGATTTTTTTCAGGGCTCTGAAATATGGCTTGAAATCATCACCCGCTATGCCCGGTGCCGTCCGTTTTTGTTTCTCGGCTAAATGGCAATGCACAATGTATTCTTTATACTTAATGATTTCTTCCGGCTTTTCGTCGTCCTTCAGCATGTGATAAATATCGCACTGCAACTTGAACCACGGATTATTAACCGCCTGAATAATCTCTACGCCCTCGGCCAGACTGTTAATGAAATTGGTTTCGCTTCGGTTAAGCGGTTCAACGGCCAGCGTAACCCCATGTTTTTCGGCCAGAGGAGCCATTTTCTGACAAAGCTCAATGTGCTGGGCTTTGGCTTTATCGCGGTCGAAACCATCGGGTATGGCTCTTGAACCACCACTACCGAACACAATGTTTTTTGAACCACATTCCTTCGCGCGCTTCAGAGCCAGGTCGGCGCGCTGCAAAATAGCCTCGTGGTGTAGCGTCGGCCCGACCGACTTCAAGCTGCCGGGGAAGAAATAGATATACGACCGGATGGGCATGCCCGTCGTTTTCAGTTGCTGTACGTTTCGGGCATAAGCCTCTTCGCCCCCATCGGGTAGCAAAAAGCGACCAACGCTTTCTTCAATGAATGAATATCCCAGCTCTTTCAGCATAGCTGCTTTCTCGTAGGCTGCACATACGCCTAAAGGAGGCATAAATGAGGCTTTGTTGGTAGCGAACGTTAAGGCTTCGGCGAGCGGGTTAACCCCAACCGTACCCGCCAGAGCAGCGACCGATGTTTTCAGAAAGCGTCTCCTCGACGGGTCGTTTTTGGTTTGTGTCATGTGTTTAGGAAATCTATTTACCTGTATGTGAATGGCCCGCTGGCTTTTCCCGCGATTGATCGACACAGCTCGTCAGGGCGCGGTAGGTGTGGTAGGCGGCTTTCCAGATGTGTCCTTTCTGACCAGTCCGGCGCTGGGGATCTTTGTCCAGTCCTTCTTCGTACCAATCCCCGTGTTCATGGTCGATCAGATAGGTCTGACAGTACTGCCAAAGCAGTTTGTAATTGGCAAAATACTGCATGGGATCATTGGGGTATTTGTTGGCCATGAGCAACAACGTGTTAAGACCTTCTGCCTGCGACCACCAGTTTTTGCTTTCCCGAATAATGGACATGCCGGGTTTATCCTTAAAATAATATCCCTGATCGTAGAAGCCCCCCACCGATTTGTCGAAGCCCGTCGTTAGGGCGTGATCAACCATTCGTTTGCCTACCCTGAGCGTCGTTTCATCGTTTTTCAGCCCCAGCGCATGCGATGCTTCGAGCATCAGGTAAGCCGTTTCGACATCGTGCCCGAACGAAATATGATCCAGATTCCGGTGTTTGAGGATAACCGCTTCCGACGAATCCCGAAACGAAACGGGCGTCCAGTCAGGCTTGAAGAACAAGACCAGGTTGCCATTGGGCGTCGTGATTTTATCCCGAATCAGGAGAAGCATCTCGGTCAGGCGCTCCCGAACCAGTGGATCGGGCCAGACAGAGTAGAGTTCCGTGAGGGCTTCGAGCAGGTGAATGGAGCTGTTCTGGTCTTTGTAACCCAGATCTGACGTAGACGGCACAGCGGCATCCCGTTTGATGGGTGTACCATTCCGTTGCAGGTGCTGAAAATAGCCTTTGTAAACCGGGTCGTGGCTATGCTGTTCCAGCCAGTTGAATGCCTTTTTTGCCAGATTCAGGGCGGCCGTGTCCTTCGACATGTGGTAATAGGCACTCAGCGCATAGAGGCCAAACGCGTTTCCGTAGGCTTCTTTATTGCCAACTCCTTTGACCGTTCCTTTTCGGTCAACCAGCGTGTAAAAACCACCGTATTCCTTGTCCCACATTTTATCCCGCAGAAACTGAAATCCATGCTGAGAATTGCTCTTGTAATAGGTAACCGATGGGTATCGCTCGGCGGCTTTGGCGGTTGTCCATACGTGCCGGGCCTGGGTCACAATCATCTTGTCCTGTGGCCCTGTTGGCTTGAAGTCGTAGGTAAACGCACTCAGAAACCCACCAAACTCCTTGTCTACGGCCAGTGGGTACCAGTAGTTAAGCATTTCCGTACGAACGGATTTCTCCATGTCGGCCGCAATTCGGGATCGTTCGGCGTTTGTTTTCTGCGCTAAGCCAACCTGCGTCAGCCCGACGGTCAACAAGCCAAGACCGAGCGTAACTACACTGTTTTTCATGAGGTTATGTTTAGGAATAGGTTCATCTCGGCATCACCGGGATGGATACGGTCTTTCGGCAGTAAATCCTGCACGTTCGGCATCCATAGACAAAGGCTAAATCGTATCCGAATTTAACTACTCGCCCGGCGTGCAGTATACTTAAAACGGGCAAGGTCAACTTTTCAAAAGTAGATTCAGGCTGGCGAGTTAGCCAATAGGGTAATCCCTACATTTTTTACTCAACACGCAGACGATTATGCTCGACATCAGCGCTTGTACTTAACAACAAATAACGCCTGAACACAGTCTGCGACTATGCTCAGGCGTTATAATGATTGAAGTCCTTAACCTATACGTTTAGGCAACGCTAACTTCGGTCTGCTCCTGCTGAATGGCACTGGGGTCCATGTACATAATCTCCCAGAGGTGGCCATCCCGATCCTGAATTCCATGCCCATACATGAAGCCCTGATCCTGGGGCTCATTGGGCGTCGTTGCTCCGGCTGCTACGGCCTTACTCACCCACTCATCTACAGCCTCCCGGCTTTCAGCAGAGAGGCAGATAATCGCTTCATTGCCTTTTGTGGTATCAACGATTTCTTTTCTGGTAAAGCTCTTGAAAAATTCCTCGACCAGGAGCATCACGTAGATATCCTCGCTAATGATCATGCAGGTAGCCTTCTCATCTGTAAACTGAGGATTAAAGCTGTAGCCTATTTTAGTAAAAAACTCGACCGACTTGTTGAGGTCTTTAACGGGCAGGTTTATAAAAATTTTGGTTGCCATAAGTATGTTGTTTTGTTTTTGAGTTTACCTTACAAAGATACCGGCAAACCCGTTTTTGACTGGTGTGCCAATGCGACAATAGCAGGGGTGAATCCGTCAATAACAGGCCCCTCAAACCGACACATTTCATGCTTCGATTAATTTATCTACTCACGTCTCTGGCTGCAGTGGCTGGCCTATATTCTGGCTTTAAACCCGACCCGAAAACCAAACCCATTGTGCTTGCCTATGTGGGCGGTTTCCGCGGGTTGGTCAACACCGACAACATTGCCGCCGAAAAACTAACGCACATCAACTACGCCTTCGTGGATGTCAGGAAGAACAGGGCGTGGCTGCATAACCTCGCTACCGACTCGACTAATTTCAAGCACCTGAACCAGCTTAAACTCCGAAACCCCGACCTCAAAATCATCATTTCGATTGGCGGCTGGGCCTGGAGCGAAAACTTCTCCGATGCTGTCGTGAGCGATACAGGGCGCGTAGCTTTTGCCGCTTCGGCTGTGGACATTGTTCGGGAATACCAACTCGATGGCATCGACATTGACTGGGAATATCCCGGCATGAAGGGCGAAGACAACGTCTTTCGGCCTGAAGACAAGGAAAATTTCACGCTGCTGTTTAAAGCCTTGCGCGAACAACTGAACAGTTTGAAACAACAGACTGGCAAGGAGTACCTGGTGACTACAGCACTGCCTGGCTTTGACGCTATTTTTACCCATACCGACATGGCGAAGGCACACCAATATCTGAATTACATCAATGTCATGTCATACGATTTTTTCACCGGCGGGCCTCTGGCTGGCCACCATACAAACCTGTACGCATCGGGTAAAGTCGATAACGAAACCTCGGGCGACAAGGCCGTGAAGCTCTACGAAAAAGCAGGCGTTCCGGCCGATAAGCTTGTATTGGGCATTGCTTTTTACGGGCGGGCCTGGCAACTACAAACGGGTGACCCGAAGTCCTACCCAAGAACCATTACGAAAGTAGAACGGGGCGGAGGGTACAGCTTCATTAAAGACAGTTTACTCACCAATCCAGCGTACAAACGGTATTGGGATCGGAAGGCCAAAGCGCCTTATCTATACAATGCCGACCTTAAACGGTTCGTCTCCTACGATGATGAGGAATCGGTGAAAGCCAAGTGCAGTTATGTCAAAAAACATGGGTTGGCCGGAGTTATGTTCTGGGAATATTTCAGCGATCCTAAGGATTACTTACTGAGTGAGATCAATCGACAGCTGTGATGGGCTATACGGCGGGCAAACTTTTTCGTTATTTATGCCTTTCGTTACAACCCTTTTTCTTGGGCTGGTATCCTGATAAGAAATAAAGTACCAGTCCTATGCTATACTCAATAAAACAACTTTCTGGTTTATTCATCCTTGGCGCGCTTCTCTTTTCAGCCTGCAAATCATCCGAAACAACCCCGTCCGATTCTATTTCATTAGGTTTACATCAATCGGGCCGGCTGGGTTCGGATGTTGTCGTTCGTGCCGATTCGATTCAGGATAGCCGCTGCCCAATGAATGCGATATGCATCTGGGCCGGGCAGGCAAAAGTTAAATTATTGCTGTCAAAAGATTCGGATTCAACCGCTGTTCGGCTGTCGTTAGGCGCTGATCCGGGAAGTATGAACAAACGGCCCGACTCAACCACAGTTTCGCTGAAAAACGAAACCTACAAAGTGATCCTGCGCGAAGTGAATCCTTTTCCAGGCTCTACCTCCACCACACAACCACAAACGGCGGTGGTACAGGTATCAAAATTATAAGCGTTGTTCGACGGGTTTTTGTAATTTGAGGGCTGCAACGTATCGTTGTAGCCCTTTTTTGTACCCAACCAACTTCTTTTATGAGAAAACTGTATTTACTGGCAGGCTTGTCGCTGCTGGCCACTCCTCTTTTTGCCCAGCGGACGTTAATTCACTGTGGCAACCTCTTCGATGGTGTCAGCAATGGCTTGCAGCCGCAAATGACCGTAGTCGTTGAAGGCAACAAAATCACTGCTGTTCAGAAAGGCTATACTAGCCCCGTCGGCCAGGATCGGGTGCTGGACATGAAGTCAAAAACCGTTTTGCCCGGCCTGATCGACATGCACGTTCACCTGGAAAGCCAGACGCGCCGGGGCGGGGCTATCGACGGGTTCACCAAAAATCCATCCGACATTGCCTATCAGGCAGCTCAATACGCTAAAACAACGTTGCTGGCTGGTTTCACAACGGTCCGTGACTTGGGAGGCTCCGGCGTAAACGTATCGCTTCGTAACGCCATCAATGCCGGTCTGGTTGATGGCCCACGAGTGCTGACGGTTGGCAAATCCATTGCCACAACGGGTGGCCACGCCGATCCGACCAATGGCTATCGGAAAGACCTCATGGGTGATCCGGGCCCGGAAGATGGCGTCATCAACGGTCCTGAAGATGCCCGAAAAGCCGTTCGGCAACGGTACAAAGATGGCTCGGACCTGATCAAAATAACGGCAACCGGTGGTGTGCTGAGCAACGCGAAAGATGGCTCGGGGGCGCAGTTTACAGAAGAGGAAGTCAAAGCGGTGGTCGATGCGGCCAAAGATTATGGCTTTGCCGTAGCGGCCCACGCCCATGGAGCCGAAGGGATGAAACGGGCTATCAGAGCGGGGGTTCAGACGATCGAACACGGTACGCTGATGGACGATGAAGCGATTGAACTCTTCAAAAAATACGGGACCTACTACGTGCCAACGATCATTGCCGGGAAAACAGCGGCCGACTCGGCCCGGCATTTTGGGTATTATCCGCCCCTGGTTACCCCAAAAGCGCTGGCGATTGGCCCGAAAATTCAGGCTACGTTTGCCAAAGCGTACAAAGCGGGCGTTAAGATCGCCTTTGGCACCGATGCAGGTGTTTACATTCACGGCTTCAACGCAAAAGAGTTTGAGTACATGGTTGAAGCGGGCATGCCCCCTGTAGAAGCCATCAAAGCGGCTCTGATGACCAATGCTACATTACTGGGTATGAATACACAAATTGGCTCGGTTGAAACGGGCAAATTTGCCGATATTATCGCTGTGGATGAAAACCCGCTTCAGAATATCAAAACCCTGCAAGCCATACGGTTTGTGATGAAAGACGGGAAGGTTTATAAACAATAGTAAATGTACTAGCGGGCTAACACGTCCGGGTTGGCTCGCTACTATTTCTTTTCAATTCGTGGGACGGTATTCTCACCGTAGCCGCCAGGCTAAGGCTATAGTAGCTCCATATTCCTCTAACAACAGCCTAACCATCCGGAAAAGTGGGTCGTGAGGACACGACCTATGGGGGTCACTCAATACGCATCGGGTTAGCCCGCTAGTATCAATTCATTTACGCGTTTGGCTTCTTCATGCTGGACCCAATGAGTTGCTTCCTCGAAAAACACCACACGGCCATTATCGCACAGGTCAATGCTGAGTTGGGCCATCTCACGTTTCAGAAACTGATCGCGGACACCCCAGATCAGTAACGTCGGCACGGTGACCCGCACAGAAGAACGTTTAGCCGGTGGCATGCGGAGCGCGGCCCGATACCAATTGATCATCGCGTTTATGGCCCCCGGCTGCAACCACGCAGCCTTATACTGCAAGAAATCCGCCCGCTTGAATGTGCCGGGACGGCTGCTGCCCAATAACGTTTTAACCAGGGCCGTTGCGTTGCCCAGGCGAGCCAGCAACTCGGGCACTACCGGCAACTGAAAAAAGCCGATGTACCAGCTACGCAGCATCTGCCCCACATCACGACTGGCGAATTTTTTCATAGCCACCGGATGCGGTACATTGAGCACAACCAGCCGTTCGACCCGCTCAGGAAACGACACAGCCGTCCACCAGGCCACAGCCGCCCCCCAATCGTGACCCACTACAACGGCTTTTTGCCGTCCGGCGGCATCAATCAGGCCAACCACATCAGCCACCAGTGTATCCAAGGCATAGGCCTCGACGCCCGTCGGCTTATCACTGAGGTTGTAGCCACGCTGATCAGGCGCCCAGACCCGGAAACCAGCCTCCGCTAACGCATCGATCTGGTGTTTCCAGCCATACCAGAACTCCGGAAAACCGTGCAACAGAATAATGAGAGGTCCCTCCGTCGGGCCGGCCTGCACCACGTGCAACCGTACGGGAGACGGCCTATTTACATCGACAAAGGTGTGCGTCATTGACTGGGTTAGAAACCAAAATACTGTTCTGCGTTCCGATAACAAATGTCCTGAACAATCTGCCCAACCCAGTCAATATCGTTAGGCAACTCGCCGTTTTCGATGTCGTTTCCGAAAAGATTGCAGAGAATCCGCCGGAAATACTCGTGGCGGCTGTAGGACACAAAACTGCGCGAGTCGGTGAGCATTCCCACAAAAGCACTCAGCAACCCCATGTTCGAGAGGGCGTTGATTTGCTTCTCCATGCCGTCTTTCTGATCCAGGAACCACCAGCCGGAACCAAACTGTACCTTCCCCCGCACGGAGCCATCGTTGAAGTTGCCAACCATGGTGGCCATCACTTCATTATCGGCCGGATTCAGGTTATACAGAATCGTTTTGGCTAGTTTATTCCGGTCATCCAGCCCCCCCAGAAAGCGAGACAGTGAAGCCGCTTGAGGAAAATCACCGATACTATCCCAACCCGTATCGGGGCCGAGATCGCGCAATCGGCGGATGTTGTTGTTCCGAAGGGCGCCCAGGTGAAACTGCTGGGTCCAGCCTTTTTCGTGATCCCACTCAGCAAACTGCACCAGCATGAACGACTTGAACTTCAGCACATCCACCGGCGAAACAGCAACGCCCCGGTGCAAGTGGTCGAATATCCGTTGCACATCACTCTCTTTATACGGCTCTGCGTAAATCATCTCCAGGCCATGATCGGACAGGCGGCAACCCATTTCAGCAAAATAGTCGTGTCTGGATTTCAGCGCGTCGAGGTAGTGCGTCAAGGTCAGAATTTCCCGGTTCGTCACCTCGCCTAGCTTGTGCATATACGCCCGCAGGGCCGTTGGGTCATCGGCCGCCATGGCCTTATCGGGGCGGAAGGTAGGCAGCACTTTCGTTTCGAATGCAGTATTGCTCCCGGCTCTTTCCTGAGCGGCTCTTTCCTGAGCGGCTCTTTCCTGAGTTACTTTACGGTGGTGTTCGAGCGAATCCAGCGGATCGTCGGTCGTGCACACAACCCGAACATCAAAATGGGTTAGCAGTGTCCGCGCAGACAGGTGCGGCAGTTGTTCGTTGCACGCATCATAAATTGACCGCGCTGTCGACGGATTAAGCACGTCCGTAATCCCGAATGGATTTTTTAATTCCAGATGCGACCAGTGATAGAGCGGATTTCGGAGCGTATAAGGAATGGTTTCAGCCCACTTCTCGAACTTCTCCCAATCGCTCGCATTCCCCGTGCAGTATTGCTCGGGAATACCCTGCGTACGCATAGCCCGCCATTTGTAATGGTCACCATGGAGCCAAAGCTGTGTCATATTCTCAAATTGACGGTCGGCGGCAATCTGGTCAGGCGGCAGATGACAGTGGTAATCAATAATCGGCATCTGCCGGGCATAGTCATGATAGAGCCGACGAGCCGTTTCGGTTTGCAACAGAAAGTCGTCGGACAAGAACGTGGAAGCGGGAGCCAGTGTGTGCATGCGGATTAAAGCAGAAGCGGGGTCAATTCTCCCGGCTTCCGGGGTATTTTTTTATAGGTTACTAACTTACAACCCAGGTAAGGTAAAAAAGCACCTGCGCTGACTTTTCTTCCAAAAATCTTAGTTGCTTTGCAAATGCCCACCCCCTCCGGTCGTTTTCGCTGGCGTATTGTTACGTTGCTCTTTCTGGCAACGACCATAAATTACATCGATCGGCAGGTCTTGTCGTTCACCATGACGGATGAGTTGTTCCGGAAAGAAATGCTCGGTGTTGCCCCCGATGCCATGCTCACCAAAGAAGCAACCGACCGATTCAAGGTACTGTATGGCGATGTCGATGCGGCTTTCAAATTTACTTACGCCATTGGTTTTCTGCTCGTTGGCTGGCTCATTGACAAGATAGGCACCCGACGGGGCTTCTCGGTGGGTATCCTGGTCTGGAGTATTGCGGCCGTATTCACCGCCTTTGTGAATACCATTGCCGGACTGCGCTGGATGCGTGCCTTACTGGGCCTCGGCGAAGCAGCCAACTTTCCATCGTCCATTAAAACCATAGCGGAGTGGTTTCCCCGGCGCGAACGCTCCTTTGCCAATGGCCTCTTCAATGCGGGGGCCAATGTGGGCATTATTCTGACAGCGCTGGCCGTTCCTTACCTGATTTTAGCCTTTGGCTGGCGTAGTTCCTTTTTAGTGACAGGCATGCTGGGTTTTTTCCTGCTTATGTTCTGGTGGTTTACGTACAGCAAGCCCGAACGAAACCTAAGGCTATCAGCGGCAGAGTTAGCTTATATCCGGAAAGACGACGAGAAATTACCGCCCCTAAAGGTTTCCTGGGGTCGGCTGCTGGGGTATAAACAAACGTGGGCGTTCGCAATCGGCAAATTTATGGCCGACCCAATCTGGTGGTTCTATATGTCGTGGCTTCCCGATTTTTTCAACTCAAACGACGCTCTCAACGAACGGCTAGATTTGAAAAGTTTTGGCATTCCGTTTCTCATCATCTATGCGGTTTCCGATGCGGGCAGCGTCTTTTTCGGATGGCTTAGCACGCAGTTCATGCGCTGGGGATGGTCGGCCAACCGTGCCCGGAAAACAACGATGCTCATTTGCGCGCTCTGCGTGGTCCCGATTTTCTTTGCGGCTCAAACCAATAGCCTGACCGTTGCCATCGGGCTCATAGCCCTGGCCACAGCTGCCCATCAGGGCTGGTCGGCCAATATGTATACCTTTGCGTCGGACCTGTTCCCCCGAAATGTAGTGGCCTCAGTCACAGGCATCGGAGGCATGTTTGGGGCGGTGGGTGGCATCTTACTGGCCTTGCTGGCTGGCCGGATTATCACCGCCTTTGGCTACCTGCCCATGTTCATTGTCGCCAGTTGCTCGTATTTAATTGCACTAGTTATTATTCATCTGGTCTTACCAAAATTAGAGCCAGTACGAACAGAAGAGCTCATGAGCGAGTATAGTACCAACGGGAAGTCGTAACAGAGCTTTCTGTCAAGTCACGTTTATACCCCATCGCACCGATGAAAATTGTCACCTTTGGCGAAGTGATGCTTCGCCTGAGTCCGCCCGGCGTCGAACGCTTTGCCCAGACCGACACGCTCCATATGCATTTCGGGGGTACCGAAGCCAATGTGGCCGTATCACTCGCGCAGTTTGGCCTACAGGCAGCGCACGTCACCCGCTTTCCCGATCATGCCCTTGGCCGGGCGGCTACGGGTTACCTTCGTAAATACGCCGTCAGCACCGAACATATTCGCTACGGCGATGGACGCCTGGGTCTTTATTTTCTGGAAACGGGGGCCGGTAGCCGGGCCAGCCAGATTATTTATGATCGGGTCGATTCAGCCTTTGCCCGTATTCGCCCCGAGGAGATCGACTGGGAAACCGTTCTACAGGGCGCTTCCTGGTTTCACTGGACGGGCATCACGCCCGCCCTGTCGCAGGGCGCGGCCGACTGTTTGCTGGCAGGCATACAAACCGCCAACCGGCTGGGCGTTCCGGTCTCTACGGACATTGTTTACCGAAGTAATCTGTGGCAATATGGACGAAAGCCCCAGGACATTATGCCCGCCCTAACCGAAGGCTGTACGCTTGTGCTGGGCAGCAAAACCCTTTTCTCCGACCTGTATGGCGTGGTTGGCAGCACCTTTCAGGAGTCGGGACGTGCCCTGATGAAACACTTCCCCAATGTTCGCTACATTACCGACACTAAACGAAGATCTGTCAGTGCCTCGCACAATCAGTTGTCGGCCAAGCTGTTCGATGGCGAAGCCGTCTACAAATCCCGAATCTATGACATCAACCCCATTACAGATCGAATCGGCACGGGCGATGCGTACATGGCGGGCCTGATCTACGGCCTGCTGACGTTCAACGACTTGCAGCGGGCCGTTGAATTTGGCGCAGCCGCATCAGCTCTAAAGCACACCATTCCAGGCGATGTCAACCTGGCCACCGTTGCCGAAGTGGACACCCTGGCCAACGGCGATAGTTCGGGCAAACTGAAGCGCTGATGCGGTTCTCTGTAAACGGTTTATCTGTAAAAAACCTGCCTTTAAGTGAATGGATTAGAAAATAAAGGAGAAGATCTCCTAATAAGAAAAAGAGATTAAGGACAGCTATAGGTAAAATCAGTGACGGTTACCCTGTCACCACCGTATATGTAGCCCAGTTCACCATCCTTCCCCCGAAAAATCTGTCGCTTTACATTACCCGTTTCATTAAATACGTATGAATACTTAACGGTGTGTACACCCGGGTACAGCTGCGTTGTAAACTTCTCATCAATGGTTTGCTTAATCAATAAATTGCGAGATGTTTTCCCATAAAAACCTTGTACTGAGTGTAACCCTGGCTTGCTTAAGTCATACTCACTTTTAGTAATATAGCTGGGTGTAACTGGGCTATCTACGAATAGTGACTCCACTACATTGCCCTTATCAACTTTCGCTTCTCCCCATTGATCTTTAAGCGTTAACAAATAACCATCTTTGTCATATGTAGCTTCGTAACCATTAGGTCGCTTTGGAGCATAACCTTGCTTATTTAAGGCAATCAAATCTATGCTTTCCTTTTTGCCGCTATCAGCAAACCTAATCGTACGTATGCTTACTGCAGAGGGCATATACTGATAATAAACCGAATCACTATTTGCTCCGTTATAGTGGGCCTGGCTACCTGCGTATTGATTATACTCAGTTAGAATACGCCCATAAGCATCGTACGTATAAACGCTTTTCCGGGTCGTACTGACCTGAAACGATTCTCCGTTTATTGTCACCGTTTCAACATCAAGTTGAGATTGCTGGCTGGGGCTTACTAGTTCTTTCATAGTCTGCGTAGCAATCAAACAGGTGGGGGCTTTGGGTATAGTTTCCCCCTCAACCTCGGTCTGTTTTTCACAACCGCCACAGGAAACCAGTAAGACGAATGACAATCCTGTGTATAGAGCTAAACTTTTCATGGTGACACCATGCTAGGTTGAGGATAAAGAATTAAATTTTAGTATCGAAAAGTAAAGCAATTACTAGCTGGCAATACGGGGTTATCCTATCAAGGGCACAGGTAAGTAAAATCCGTAACGGTAACTTTACCATCGTTTCCACCAAATATATATCCACTGTCTTTTTCCTCTTCAATCTGACGTTTCACACGGCCTATATCGTCGAATACGTAGGTGTAAGTGACTGTATATTTGACGGGGCCCGTTTGTTTGTAATCTGTTTGCTGAACGGTATACTTTGTTCTCAGATTGCGAGGGGATTTTCCATAAAACAATTTAATAGGTGGTAAGCCCGGTTTAGTTAGGTCGTAGCTATATATGTAGGGGAAATCTCCTGTGCCTGGGCCTTCAAGAGTAAACACCCACTGAATTACATTACCGTTTTCAATTTTTTCGGGTACCCCATAATAATCTGTTAAGCTTGTCAAATACCCATCCTGGTCGTACGAGGCATTATAACTGGTAGGAAAAGGGCCATTAATTAATTTCTCCGCCAATCCCTGCTTATTTAATTTTAAAACCTCAGTCTGAAATGTTTTATCCGTGAGGTTAATTGTACGTATAGTGACAGCCCCAGCCGTATATTTATACAAAACAGAATCATATTTTGCGCCTGAATACGCATTATATTCGGTCAAAATACGACCCTTTGTATCGTAGCTATAGACACTCTTTTGGGTCGTGCTGACCTGAACCGATTCATTTCCGATAGTGACTGTCTCCAAGTCAAGTTGAGATTGTTGATAGGAACTCACCGACTCTTTGGTAGTTTTTGTAGCAATCAAACAGGCGGGTGGTTTTAGAGTAGTCTCCTCTTCAACCTCAGTCTGCTTTTTACAACCATTATAGGAAATCAGTAGAGCAAGTGACAATGCGCTGTATGTGAGCAGTTTTCTCATAATCTCACGATATGATTTCTACAAAAACCAACGATATGTATATTTATTACAATACAATATTACAATAAAAGTTACTTTGTGATTAGTTATAGCTATATAATTACCATCTATTCAACTCTAGACAACCCAGTCGACTCGAAAACACGGCTAGCGCAACAGTATAAACCGTGCCGCTTTTTGTTATCATATACTTAATTGACATTCGGGCGAATGGCGTTTTTGATAAGATTGCCGTTCGGGATAACGATGTAGTTCGTATTATTGCTGAATTATGACCAATTAAGGCAAAACGTCAAGTATAGTTAATAGTAAATCCATCTGATTGATGACCGAAGGCCCGCTTACCGCACACCCAACCATGGCTAAATTAACCCGTTCAACCCACCCCGCTCCCGTTTTTCCCGAAAAGATTCTGCAATTCGGCACGGGTGTCCTTCTGCGCGGCTTACCCGATTATTTAGTACAAAAAGCCAATAGCGAAGGGCGATTTGAAGGCTCTATCGTTGTCGTAAAATCGACCGATAGCCAGACCAACGAATTTTCGGAGCAGGACAACCTGTATACGGTTGCCGTTCGGGGACTTCAGCAGGGGAAAGAGGTGTCCGAAAATACCATCGTTTCGGCCATCAGCCGGGTGTTGGCGGCTCAGACTCAGTGGAACGATGTGCTGGTACTGGCCCGAAATCCAAAACTACAGATCATCATCTCCAACACAACCGAGATCGGGTTGAACTACGTTGAAGAGAGTATTTTCCAACACCCTCCGCAATCATTCCCAGCCAAGCTAACGGCCTTTCTTTATGAGCGGTTTCGGAGCGTTGGTGGCTCGAAGGCCAAGGGGCTCGTTGTTATTCCTACCGAACTGGTCACCGACAACGGCCTGAAACTGCGGGATGCGGTTGAGAAACTTGCGCAATTCAATGAACTAGGCAAGCTCTTTACGAAATGGCTCAAGTTCCACGTCCGGTTCTGTAATTCGCTCGTTGACCGCATTGTTACGCGCCCCACCGAAAGCGCCCAGCAACTCGTGCAGCAGGAAACCGGTTACCAGGACGACCTGCTTACGTTTACCGAACCCTACCACCTGTGGGCCATTGAGGGCGACGACCGCGTTCGTCAAACGCTGTCATTTGCCGGACCATTGACCCCTCAGATCATTATCGATGAGGATATAAATTTTTACAAAGAGCGCAAGTTACGGGTACTCAATGGAACCCATACGCTTACCATGCCGCTGGGTTATCTGCTAGGACTGGAAACGGTTGCCGATGAAATGCTCCACCCGGCCATGAGTCGGTTTATTGAATCGCTGATGCTAAAGGAGATTGTCCCAACCGTGCCCGATTATGGCATTCCGGGTATGGATAAAGCCGCCGTTGAACAGTTTGCCAACGATGTACTGGACCGATTCAGAAACCCGCACCTCGACCACTTACTACTCAATATTTCGCTTCAGCAAACGACAAAAATGCAGGCCCGCAATGTAGCGACCCTGCAACGGTATTATGAACAATTCAATACGGTACCTAACCTGATGGCGCTTGGCTTTGCGGCCTACCTGCTGTTTATGAAAGCGGTACGGGAAGAAAAAGGGCAATTTTTCGGCGAAATTGCCCTGCCAAGCGGTGGCAAACTCAACTACCCCATTCGGGACGATAAAGCCGGGTATTTTTATGGGGACTGGAAAACCGTTAAAGAGCGAACACCAGCAACTGTGCAGGCTTTCGTAAAAAGCGTTTTATCCGACACAAAACTCTGGCAAGACGACTTGACCGCCCTACCAGGTTTCAGCGAAGCCGTTGCCCAACACCTAAATTCACTACTTACCCTGGGCATCGTCAAGACGCTGGAAGGCGCTGTTGAGTAGACGAGACGAGCTGTCGTAACTGGATTTTTGTCATCCCGACGTCAGGAGGGATCTTACTATTTCCTTACTTGAGCGCCAGGAGAGATTAAGACTCCTCCTGACGTCGGGATGACAGAATGGCGAATGCGAAGGTCCGCACTACGAAAACCATACCGCTTCTTCATTCATAGAGCCACCAAACACCAAGGCTGGACAATGTGAAATTGTCCGGCCTTGGTGTTTGGTGGCTTATTAAAAATTACAAAAAGCGACGAATTTTCTCGGCTGTGGCCGCCAGCTCATCCTGACTCGGCTTCAGTTTGTTATGAAAATTCATATCGGCCATGGAGTTCATCGGTATCAGATGCACGTGTGCGTGGGGCACTTCCAGGCCAACCACCGCTACACCAATCCGCAGACAAGGCACCGCTTTTTCAATGGCCGGGGCCACTTTCTTGGCGAAAGCCATCAGGCCCAAATAGAGGTCGTCGTCCAGATCGAACAGATAATCTACTTCTTTCTTAGGAATGACGAGCGTATGCCCGGTCGTTGTCGGCATGACGTCCAGGAAAGCAAGATACTCATCCGTTTCGGCGATTTTATGGGCTGGAATTTCGCCAGCAACGATTCGGGAGAAGATGGAAGCCATAAATAAAGTGAAGAGTGAACAGTTTAGCGTGAAGAATAGGTTTGCGCAGTTCTTTCGTCTACATTCTTCACGCTAAACTCTTCATTAAAACTACCGGGCAATCTCGATGACTTTAAACTCCAGTACGCCAGCCGGTACTTTGATCTCAGCAGTCTCACCAACACGCTTGCCAAGCAGCCCCTTTCCAATGGGCGAACCCACCGAAATACGGCCTGCTTTGAGGTCGGCTTCTTCTTCTGAAACCAGCGTATAGAGCATTTCGGCCCCACTTTTTACATTCTTAATTTTTACTTTCGACAAAACCGATACCAGCGAGGTATCGATGGTCGACTCGTCCAGCACGCGGGCGTTCGACAATACTTCTTCGAGTTTCGATATTTTCAGTTCATGCAAGCCCTGCGCATCTTTTGCCGCATCATACTCTGCATTTTCGCTAAGATCTCCCTTGTCACGCGCTTCGGCAATTTGATGGGCAATAGCCGTCCGTCCCTTGGTTTTTAACTCCACTAATTCAGCTTTAAGCCGGTTGAGTCCTTCTTCGGTGTAATATGAAATCTTTGCCATAATCTAATAGTACTAACTCGTTATTCTTTTGGTTCGGTGTGCTCCTTAAAAACAAAAAGAACGGTACGCCGACCGTTCTGCAACCAAATTGGTTTTCTTTGCAGACGCGTCAGAGTCGCCGTCGGGTTTCCGAAGCGCTCGGTTTAGGAACATGATAACTTATTCGTCGCATTGGCTAAGCCATTTATTGGCCGGTCACATTCTTTTACAAGGCGTTCGGAGCGACCCGTCTTGTGATACAAAAGTAAAAATACTTCCCGGCTATATCAACACATAGTCGCGGGCCTACGTAAAAAACGATTTACTGATTCATGCCTCAGTCCCTTCGCATTGTATTTATGGGCACGCCCGATTTTGCCGTCGCCAGCCTTCAGCGGCTTCTTGGCGCCGGCTGCCAGGTTGTTGCCGTTGTTACAGCACCCGACCGGCCCTCAGGACGTGGGCTTCAGCTTACGCCTTCCCCTGTTAAGAAAGCCGCCGAAGCTGCTAATTTACCGGTTCTGCAACCCGAAAAACTCCGCGACCCGGCCTTCCTGGAACAACTAGCTAGCTACCAGGCTGACCTTCAGGTCGTTGTTGCGTTTCGAATGCTGCCCGAGGTGGTTTGGAGCATGCCTACTATAGGAACGTTTAATCTGCATGGATCACTGCTGCCACAATACCGGGGAGCAGCGCCCATCAACTGGGCCATCATCAATGGCGAAACGGAAACGGGCGTCACTACTTTTTTTATCGAAAAGGAAATTGACACGGGCCTGATGATTTTTCAGGATTACGAACCGATCTACCCCGACGATACGGCCGGAACGGTTCATGATCGGCTGATGGAACGAGGGGCCAACCTGGTCCTGAAAACCGTTCATGCCATTGAAGCGGGCGAGTATCCGCGTACCCCGCAACCGGAAGCCCACGACCTGAAAGCAGCGCCTAAGCTCAGTCGTGAAACCACCGAAATTAACTGGAACCAACCGGCAATCACGATTCGTAATTTTGTGCGGGGCCTGTCCCCTTATCCAACGGCCTGGACAAAAATCAATGGCAAGGTGTTCAAGGTTTACGCGGTATCAATAATTAATGAGTTGTTAGATCCTGGGTTCGCCACCCTTAAAGAAATAGTAACTTATTCTCTCGTCAATACTCCTACTAATGTTGGTGAGGCTAAGACCGACGGAAAAACAACAATAGTCATGAAAGTTGCCGATGGCTGGCTCCAGATTGACTCTTTGCAAGCCGAAGGCAAACGGCGCATGACCGCCGAGGAGTTTTTGCGAGGCAATCGCCTAAGTCTGGATTTATAAACGTTAGATACTTTTTATTTTCCTACTCTTTACTTTATGAAAATCAGTCTCATTGCTGCGGTTGCGCAGAATGGCGTTATTGGTCGTAACAATGATTTACCTTGGCATTTGCCAGATGATATCGCTTTTTTTAAGCATAAGATTAGAGATCAAGTCGCCATTATGGGTCGTAAGTCTTTGGAAGCACAAAGGGGTATATTACCGAGTCTAGTAAATATAGCTATAAGCCGTAATTACAGTTACAAGGTCAGTAATGCCATAGTTGTTCATGATTTCAAGGAAGCAATAGAAATTGCGGCCAAATGGACTAATGAAGAGATATTCGTAATAGGAGGAGCGGAGATTTATAACTTAGCTATGCCTATCGCAACAACTTTGTATTTGACTGAAATTCACAAAGAGTATGAAGGGGATAGCTATTTTCCCCAATTTGACCGATCAAATTGGAAAGAATTTTCTCGCCAGAATCATCCTAGTGATGAACAACATGAAGTAGCATTTGATTATGTAAGCTATGAGCATTTGTAAGGTTAATTATTTCGATCAAGTGGTTCCTAAAGAGGTTTAAACTATTTTCTTCTTGGTTTTTTCGTTGTCAGCCTATTATTTAACCTAAAATTTGACTCTTATGAAAATCACTGCAATCGTTGCTGTAGACAAAAATGGTGCTATGGGAGTAGAAAACAGACTCTTATGCCACTTGCCTGACGACTTAAAGTTTTTCAAAGAGAGGACTTTGGGGAAGACAGTAATAATGGGAAGAAGAACTTTTGAATCGATTGGTAAACCTTTACCTAATAGATACAATATTATACTTACAAGACAGTCTACGTATGAAGTTGATAACTGTCTTATTAAGCATTCAATCCCTGAATGCATTGACACTTTAGAAACCCTTAGGGGAAAAGACGAAGAAGTGTTTATTATAGGTGGAGCAAGCATCTTCGAGCAAACTCTAGCTAAGTGGGATAAAATAATTCTTACGGTTATCGACCATGAATTTACAGAGGCCGATGCATTCTTTCCAAACTTCGAAGCTATATACAACAATAATAGTAAAGGGGGTGGATGGAATAGCAAGAAGCTACTCTTGAACCATACAATAGATGAAAGACATAAGTATAGCTACTCTGTCTATGAAATATGCAGAGACAGAAGATACACCAGCAAACAGTCTCAAATTAGACAGTTTCAGTTCATTTAAGAAAAATAAGTAATCGTCCACACCATAGTTATTTAAAGGCTTTTCGGCCTTCGACTTTGTGGAGTACGAGCGAAAAAACGAGTCGTAGGGCTGTCCTACACCAGTTCGCCGACCGCCTGCGTTGCCCTGATGGCATACACTGGCGTTTCGGCATACCGGGAGGCAACAATCACTTCGGTGGTATCCCGGTGAAGATCAAATAGGGCCTTGGATAACTCCGGGCAATTGTTGTCTTTCGATAAGTGCGACAGTAGTACATGGCTCATGAAAGCAGGCTTATGGGTCCGGAAAAGATCCAGAGCCTGCTGATTGGACAAGTGTCCTTTGCCCCCTCGAATTCTGTTCTTGAGGAAATACGGGTACCGGCCTCTCTCAAGCATCTCCTCATCGTAGTTCGCTTCCAGAAAGGCAGCATGGCATTGACTGAAATGGTGAATGAGGTGCTCGCAGGGGGCACCAATATCCGTAAAGACGCCTACTCTGGTATGTCGGCCCGCTACCACAAAGCTGTGCGGGTCGGAGGCATCATGGTGCTTCGGAAAAGCCGTAACGCATAACTCGCCAATCCAGACGGGATCGTAACCGCGCAGGGCTTTCAGCGGGAAGCCGGTCTGTGGCAAGCCCGAATTTTGCAGGGTGCCGGGCGTAATGAAAACGGGCAATTGGTACTTCTTGGCCAGTTGAGGAATTCCCCGAATGTGGTCACTGTGTTCGTGCGAAACAAAAATAGCCTTGACCGTCTGGAGTGACAGCCCCAGCCGCTCCATCCGCCGTTCAGTTTCTCGGCAGGAAATACCCGCGTCGATCAGAACAGCTTCCTGCTCATTTCCAACATAATAGCAATTACCGTTGCTGCCCGAATTCAGCGAGGTGATGAACAATTCCATACGCATACAAAGTACGGGTAAAATTCGACACAAAACGCCTTGTATCGTCTGAAGTAGGGATACAATCAGTCATTAGGGTATGCACGTCGATCAGGAATTTATTCTTACCGTCACGGGGCTCACGAAAACATTTTCGGGGGTGAAGGCGCTGGATAACGTCCAGCTGGCTGTCAGGAAAGGCGAAGTGCACGCACTGATGGGCGAAAACGGGGCAGGGAAATCCACCTTCATGAAGCTGTTAATCGGCCTCCTGACACCCGACTCGGGCGAAATCATTCTTGACGGCGAACCTTTAACGACCAGCAACGTCAACGACGTACTGAAAAAAGGTATTTCCATGATCCATCAGGAAATACTGGTGGTTCCCGAATTAACCGTTGCCCAGAACATCTTCCTCGGCCGGGAAACGAAGCGTAGCCTGTTTAGTTGGCTGGACGACCGAAAGCTGACCCAACAAGCGGGTGAACTGCTGCATCAGATGGGCGTAAGCATAGCGCCCACGGCTACAATAAAACACCTCAGTGTAGCCGAAAGGCAAATGGTCGAGATTGCCAAAGCCCTGTCGAACGATGCAAAGGTGATCATTATGGACGAACCGACCTCGGCCCTGGCCGATAACGAGGTGGCTACTCTTTTCCGGCTTATTCGGGAATTGACGGCAAAAGGCGTCGCAATTATTTACATCTCGCACAAAATGGACGAGATTTTTACTCTGGCCGATACCATCACGGTGCTCCGGGACGGCAGGTACATTGCCACCAAACCCGCTTCGGAACTGAATCAGCATGAATTGATCACGCTGATGGTTGGCCGGGAGATCGATACACTGTTCCCAGCCAATAACAGCCCCAAGGGGAATGAGATTCTATCGGTAAAAAACCTCAGCCGAAGGGGCAAGTTTTCGGATATCAGCTTCGTTGTTCGTGCTGGTGAAGTGCTTGGCATAGCTGGTCTGATGGGTGCGGGTAGAACCGAAATAGCCCGCGCCATCTTTGGGATGGACCCCATTAGCAGCGGGCAAATTCACCTTCATGGAAATCCTGTAACCATTAAATCCCCGCATGACGCGATCCGGCAGGGCATCGGCTACGTGAGCGAAGACCGAAAAGCATTCGGCTTCATTCCCCGCTTATCGGTCAGGCACAACATCACCTTATCGAGCGTGTCGACCCATGTAAAAGGGGGCTTTATCCAGGCCCGGCGCGAAGCCGAAACCGCCAAGGCGATGATGGCGGATCTGCGGATAAAAGCAGCCAGTCCTAATCAGCAGGTGACCTACCTGAGCGGAGGCAACCAGCAAAAAGTAATTCTCGGCAAAGTCCTTCTTTCTAAACCGGCGCTCATCATCCTGGATGAACCAACCCGGGGCATTGACATTGGCGCCAAAGCAGAAATCTATAAACTGATCAATCAATTATCGGCAAACGGCCTTGCGGTGCTCCTGATTTCATCGGAGCTTCCCGAAATACTGGGCCTGAGTGATCGAATACTGGTGTTGTCGCAGGGGAAACAGACTGCCCTGCTTTCCCGGACCGATGCCACGCAGGAAACGATCATGCGCTATGCCATGCATCCCTAAGCACCACCTTCTTATTCTTATTCATGAAAAACGGCATTAGTACGCTCTTCACGCAAACCAATAAGTTGCCCACACAGATACCCGGCAGAGGCATTCGTCAATACGGCCTTCTGGTCGCCTTTGTGGCGGTTTGCCTGGTACTCTCGCTTACAACACCCAAATTCCTGACGGTGCAGAACCTGATGATTATTTTGACGCAGGTATCCATCAATGCCTTGCTGGCGTTTGGCGTCACGTTTGTCATCATTGCGGGCGGTATCGACCTGTCCATTGGTTCCATGGTGGCGGTGACGGGCGTGGTGGCGGCCATGTTCGCTCACCCGGATACCTATCCGGTGGCCGTTCCGGTGCTGGCAGGTCTGGGGGCGGGTCTGCTCTTCGGTGCTGTCAACGGATTCATTATCACCCGCAGCAAAGTACCGCCCTTCATTGTCACACTGGGCACCATGACCATCGGCCGGGGGCTTGCCTTGATTCTTAGCAAAGGGCGTCCCATTTCCAACTTATCCGATTCGTTCAACTTCCTGGGTGGAGGAAAATTCTTGGGGATACCGACGCTAATCTTTATTCTGATTGCCCTCTTCATTGTCTGCTCCGTCGTGCTGAAACGAACTGTGCTGGGCCGGTACATTTACGCCGTTGGTGGCAACGAACAGGCAGCCAATGCATCGGGCATCCGGTTGACTACCGTAAAAATGGTCGTTTACACGCTCTGCGGGGGGTTAGCCGCATTAGCGGGTATTCTGCTGACATCCCGAATCACAACCGGCCAACCCAACGCCGGAACAGGCTTTGAGTTGGATGCCATTGCTGCGGCCATCATTGGTGGCACCAGCACCTCGGGCGGAACCGGAACCATGACGGGCACCCTGATTGGGGCGCTGTTGATTGGCGTCATCAGCAATGGGCTTGACCTACTCAACGTAACGTCTTATTATCAGCAGGTTGTCATGGGCGCTATCATCATCGGGGCGGTGGTGCTCGATAGCATGAATCAACCGGGTAATGACTAATTTTTCCATGTACCACCCTAAACGACAAACCGAATGAACCGTTTTCCCCTACTGATTGCGACCCTGTCTTTTACGCTACTGCTGGCAGGCTGCAACCAGTCAGCCACTACCGATGCCAGCCAGGGCGATGGCAGTAAAAAACTCGTTATGGGTGTCTCCATGTTGAGTATGCAGAATGAATTTATCGTCAACGTGAATGACGAAATGACCAAGAAAGCGCAAGAGGCCGGTGTCGAGCTGATTACCGTCGATGCTGAGCGGTCGGCGCTGAAACAGGTGGAGCAGATCGAGAGCTTTATTGCCCAGAAAGTAGACGCCATCATCATGAATCCGTGCGAAGTGGAAGCCAGTTCGCCAGCCGTTGCCAAGGCATTGGCAGCCAACATTCCGATCATCAACGTCAATTCGGAAACCAGCGCCAAACCATCGGCTTTTGTGGGGTCCGATGATGTCGAGTCGGCGCGTATCGCCATGAAATTTATTGCCGATAAATTAGGGGGCAAAGGCAATGTGGTAATGATGCACGGCTACATGGGCCAGGCCGCCCAACTAAAACGGGAACAGGGTGCCCGTGAAGTCCTGAAACAGTACCCTAATTTGAAACTCCTCGCCCATCAGACCGGCGAATGGGACCGGGCCAAGGCGATGGCCCTGATGGAAAACTGGATTCAGTCCTTTGGACCACAAATCAACGCCGTCTTTGCGCAAAACGACGAAATGGGACTGGGTGCCGTTAAAGCGCTGACCGACGCGGGCCTGAAAGACAAGGTTGTTGTTGTGAGCATCGATGCCATTCCCGACGCGCTACAGGCTGTAAAGAAAGGAACGCTCGACGCGACCATTTTCCAGAATGCCGAGCAGCAGGGTGCCAAAGCCATCGACACAGCGATTAAAGCGGCTAAAGGGCAACCTTATGAGAAACAAACACTTATTCCCTTCCAGCTGGTTACTAAGGCTAATTTGAGTACGTTTCTAAAATAGGTAATAGGGTAGAAATCGTTGGCAAAGCGGTTAACTATTCGGCACATTCGTTCGGATACGAATCGTGTTGGGTGTCGCATGCGGATCTTTGTAGGTAGACGGTAGCGGACCATATTCCTTCAGCAACTGATCCATGAGTTGGGTAACGCTGCTGTAAATCAGGCTTTCATCGATTAGGCCCGGTTCCAGACTATAAATAGTCAGGAAGGTCTCCGACTTAGCATCGGGCTGGTATGTCTGACTATAATAGCTCATGTCGATGGACACAAGACTTTTGTACGTCAAACGAAAGGACAACGTGGCCATTTGCTGGCCTTGCCCATCATTGAGCACCAGCCGAACCAGCTCGGGGGATAGGTTCTGGAACGTCCAGTTTAAGTCGGTCGACTCCTGGATTTGCGTCAACGTTTTGTCCAACAAAGGCTTGGTTTTCCTTTGCCAGTAAAAGTGATTACTCTGCACTTTTTCAAAGGCATCCTTAAGGCTTTGTGCTTTTCGCTGTACGTGCTCAAGAGTTGTCATTGGTCTGCGTTTATACGTTGATCACCCGGTAATCAGTAAGCCGGTTTTACGACCATTTTACTTGCCATTGGCCGTCTGGCTCATGTTGTAGCTAGCTATCTTTTTCCCTTTCCTGCCTAAATTCATCGCTTGTTTTAGCCTGTCTGTCAGCGCTTTTTCCGAATTGGCTCCCCTTTCCCGGCATCTTCAAACGCCACTGTCTAGGTTTGTTTTCTGAACGCAAAACGATCTTTTAGTAACCAGACAACTAACCAGCCTAATGAGTCCTATAGCCGCATTTCTGTTAGCGTTGTTTATCCTGAACCTGGGCACTGCCTTCGGGGCAGGCCTGTATGAAACCCGGATTGTTCTTCCGCTGTGGTTCTGTAAATCGGCCGAGTCCGGCTATCATGTCAATACAAAGGCCATGCACGAACTAGACACCGGCCGAACGTTCTGGGCATTTGTCACAACAGGGCCGCTTACGCTCCTCACCCTGGCTAATCTCGTCATTGCCTGGCAATCGCAAGCAATGGGGCATGATTGGTGGCTTGCGGCAGCCTTGATTACCCTCACCGAACGAATAGGAACGTTTTCTTTTTTCATCCCAACGGTCATTAAACTTCAGAAGGCGGATGAGCTACCCCCACCCACCGTCAGTCGTTTAATAACCTCCTGGATCAGGTTAAACTATGTCCGTAACGGCCTCACGTTGCTCGCCTGTTTAGCGGCACTCCGCGCGTTTTCTTTTTAGGCACACGGGCAGCATGGCTAATGCAAACAGGTGATTTTGTGAATGAAAAGCCGGGAGGTCGAACACACGCCTTTATTGGCCTGATTTCCCCTCATTTATAAAGACTTGTCTGTATATACGGGCAGGCCCTCACTGTTTTCATGGGTTTAAAACAAAGGGGTAACGCGTGGGTTAAGGCTGAAAAATGTGCAACAAAACTTAATCAACTCAACGTCATGCCAACTCAAAATCACTCAACCCCCTGGGGCTTTTTGTTGACCAAAGGGCTTATTTATGTCCTTCTAGGTGTTTACATTCTTATGTTTGCCCAGTCGTTTACGCCCCTGTCCGGCCAAATTCTAGGTAGCCTGTTCATACTAGCCGGAATTTTCCAGTTTCTGTTCTCCAGTAGGAACCACAGTACCGACAACAGCAATATTTGGGGGTATGCCTATGGCCTGAATGACATAGGTTTTGGAATAGCCATTGTGGTTGATGCAATGGGGGATACGACGACAATTGTGGAAACGATGGCTTTCTGGGCTATGGTGTACGCCGTTTTACAGTCGGTGCAGGCGATGTATTCATTTATTGCAGCACGTGGCGGTAAGAGTATACCCGTCACTAACAAGCTGATCCACGCAGCCGATGTGCTGGTAGCCGGTGGGATGTCGTACGTACTTCTGTCGTTTACAAGAGGTTTTGATGAATCTATGCGTCTGTCTGGCCTATTCCCGATTGGACTTGGCCTTTCAATTTTCGTGCTAACCCAACAAATGCGGTCGCAGGCGGCCCATCAGCAGCGAGTGAGCTAAACTAGCCGGGGGATTCTACGACTGCTATTGATAAACAATAGCAGTCGTAGAATCCCCCGGTAAAGCGTATCGATACGTTTACATTAACGTATATTACAAATCCACAAGAACTAATATGCTCATTTATAATCATTTAGCGCTTTTTTTTGTCATCCCGACGAAGGAGGGATCTTAATATATCCTTGCTTGAATGTCAGGATACATTAAGATCCCTCCTTCGTCGGGATGACAAAAAAACTAGCCATAATTCACATTTGCCTCATTACTTCCGAACGAGTTCTGGGCGGTCATCGGCCCCATCCTGCCGGGCACGCTTAATGACTTCCTTCCCTACTTTCTGGCCCATATCCAGTCCCACCACATTATCAATTCGAAAGTGAACGCCCCCTTCGAAACGGGATTCGGCCGCTTCTCTGGCCTTGCTCAGAAAATAAGCCGCATCTTCCGGGAATAGATAAGCAAGCAACGTGGCTCGGGCATTGGATAGGGTCGCGTGTCCGGACGGATAACTTGGATGCGGAGGAGTAAACATCAGGATAGGCGAATAAGTGGTATCATACTGATCGGGGCGGATTGACCAGTACGTATATTTGGCATCCCAACAGGCAATGTAGGCATCGTTGGCAGCAATACTGACCAGCGCGTAAGCGCGGGCCGCTTTGGGCGCATCGAGATGCAGGTTATGCTCAAACAGCTTTCGGTCAATCTCACTACCCCAGAAATCGTTGCTAGCCCAGTAAAACGCCCGAGATGCGGCCTGTGGCGATTTCTTGAACTGTTTTAATTCCTGCATATCGCCAGCCGGTTCGGGCGGTGGACCCGGCCGAAATTGATTACCAGCTGCCAGCACCCAGGGTTTACAGGCTCCCATCATCGGTTGTATCGGTGGGCGTTTGTCGTTCCATAAACCCGTCCCCGTAGGACGTTTTCCATCCCAAACGGCGTCAGAGCCATCTTTTCTGGCCTGTTCGATCACGGCCTGAGCGACCCGTTGCCCTAAGTCAAATCCGGCCTTACTATCGCTGGGATACACCACGCCCGCCAGAATGCGTGACTGACACGCCCGCTCGGCCACTTGCCGAATGGAATCTGCTTTATTTGGAAACAGATAACCCAGAATGGCCGCTGCAGCCCCGGCCGCCACAGAATGTTCGCAAGGGTACGATGGGCTGTCGGGGTTAGGCAAATAAGGCATTATAGCTTTATTGTGCGCTGATGGCCGGGGACGCCGATAGGCATATTTCGTTTGCCAGGCCGCCACAGTTGCGTCATAAATGGCAATATTCATCAAGGCTTTACCGCGCACCCAGGCGGGCGGAAATCCATTATTAAACTTCTCAATAGCCGTTTGCCAGCGATAGCCCGGCGCTCCGGCATTCCAGTAGTCAATCAGTCGGATAGCCGCCGAGTCGCGCTGACGCTGGGCACCAAGTAACGCTTTTTCTTCGGCTTGGGTTGCGTTGGCATCGGGCGGGGGCGGGAGTTTATAAACATCGCCCGAGGGAATGGCCCAGGTCTTCCAGGAGCCCGCCCGTGGTTCAATCTGAGCGTGGCTTTGCATCGCAGTTGCGATACCGATTAGGGTCAGGAACAAACTCGTTTTCATGAGGAGTAGCAGTTGGCGTAAAGTCAAAAGTACGAACACCAACCTACACTCACTAGGGCGTAAATACGCTCATAGCCAAGTATTTATACGTATTTTATCAGATAAAACAGAAGTCCGTTAGTTCTCGCTATTTATGGATCCTCCGTCATCAAACCGACCTGACCACGAGAACGATGCTTCCGGTCACTCTAAGTGACACGTTAATCGGCAAAACCAAAACATACGTTTATTCTTTGCGGTTAAAGTGAGATATTCTGTAGTTGATTTCAGGATTTAGGACGACATGTCATTCCTGTACACCCAGAGGTAAATAGCCTTGTGACTCAACGAACCACCGGATGGACCTGGACAAAATTGCGAATTTTATAACGCCCTTCAGGCTCGTGTCGCTCATGGGTATCATCATGATAGGCATAGGGTTCCTGCATATGGATCAGCGGGACAACATTCTGCAATTCATCTTCGGAATTCCCCTTGCTGCCGGCATGCTTGGTTTCGATTACCTGATGCGCCGGGCCACCCGAAACAATACGCTGTATCTATGGATCGTAGAAGCCGTTATCGTTGCCTTCATGTGGTACGGGTTCAACCACTCTTGACTCGGTCGTACCTATCGTTAAATCAACGACTTATTTACCTTTCCTGCCGCCTTTCACCGGTTCTGCCGATAAATTGGCTGTGAAAAAAGGAAGCATCTTCTGCTCGATGCGCTCCGCAATCCGGTTGATGTGATCACCGTCGTACTCTTCGTAGGTATGCGGAATCTGATAGTTAGTGAGCATACTGTCCAGTATCTTGTTGTTGGCCGCGATGCTCTCATCTTTCGAACCGGCATCAAACGCCAGCGCGTGGAGTTGCTTTATGTTCGACACGTACTGATCGAGCGTGGCCAGGGGCGCGTTGGCCGCCCATTTGGCCGTAACCATGGCCTGGGGTTCGCCATTCTTCACCGGCAAGTCCAGAAAGAAAGGCGCCTTAGTAGGATTAGGTGACCAGGAAGCCGCCGAAGCAAACATGGCTTTCGTCATAAAATCGGCTTTGTCCAAATCCGCAACCGACTGAACCGCTTCCATGCGAGTCGCCATTTTTGCATCGCCCGGCCCGCTCATGTTGGGCACCATGCAGCACGGGCTTAGCAGGTATAAGCTGGAGAAAATTTCGGGGTGCTTCTGCCCTATCCGAAGGGTGCCGTATCCGCCCATCGAGTGACCCGCCAGTCCACGGCTGGATGCCTGCGGAATGGTGCGGTACTGTTTGTCGATGTACGAAACGAGTTCTTCCGCGACAAAATCTTCCCAGTTGCCAATGGTCACGGAATTGGAATACATGCTGCCGAAATAGCGATTGTAGGCATTGGGCGTTACAATGATAAATTCGCTCGTTTTGCCCTCAGCCAGCGCTTTGTCGACAACGGCGGGCAGGTTGATCCAGTGCTTGGTCAGGCCGTACCATTTGTCATCGCTATCCGTAAACCCGTGCAGAAAATAAATGACGGGATAATGCCGCTTTTTATCCGTCTGGTAACTGGGCGGCAGATAGACCGATACATCCCGGTCCGGCGAATCGCCCGCCAGGTTGCCTTCCAGCCCTTTGCCATGCACTTTTATGCGCTCAACCCGACCAGGTCCGGTCGGGCTGCTCTGGCTGTATGCCTGCGTGGCGACGACGAACGCGAACGTACTCAGGACTAAAAATGAATAAACAAAACAACGAAATGATAAGAATTGAGCATGCATGATAGCCGGGTATTTTGGGAGAAACTAGCGAATGTTGTCGTGGACGATTGAGCGATTTTAGCCACGTTAAAAATCAGTGTTTGCCTGTTTCAGTTCCAGCGGCTTGATCCAGATGTTTCGGAACAGCACATCGTGACCTTCGGCTTGCAGCTTAATACCGCCGGGTGTATCGGTAATGCCTTTTCCTTCCTCATTACCCCCATCGATACCTGAGTTGGGGCCACCCCACACCTGGCTGATCTTCTGATTGGTGTGGGCTTTTTTGCCGTTCAGGTAAAGCGTCACCATGGCCGGTTCGGTCCGCTTGCCATCCGTAAACCGGGCAGCCCGAAACGCAATGTCATACGCGTTCCATTTGCCAATACCCGCATACAGCTTGTACGGCGATGGCGACTCGTTGATAACGGCTCCTAAGCCATGACTGGTTGTGTCGCCATCGAATATTTGAATTTCGTACCGGTTTTGCAGATACACGCCACTGTTGCCGCCCGGCTTGCTGACATAGAATTCGACATGAAGCCGAAAGTCGCGGAACGTCTCTTTGGTGACAATATCAGCAGCGCCGTATTTACCACCGGCAGCCGCGGGGTCATTGGTGTTCATCACCGTGCCGGGTCCAGCGGGGTCTTTTTCAATCATCCATTTAATGGGCAGGCTAGCCGCCAAACGAGGGCCTTCCCAGTAGGTCCATTTTTCATCCAGCATTTTACGCGACCCATCGAAAAGGACCTCAGCCCCTTTGGGCGCTTTCACACCAACGCCAACCGGTTCTTTGGCATCGGGAATCATGGCCACACTAATGGCAAGAGCTAAAAAGCCGGGCAGAACGGTACGTCGGGTAGTCGCGGAGAGCGTCATCAGATCTGGATTCGTTTGGTGGTAAACCTATAGTCCTGTAAGAACATACAGCGCCCGTTTTACCCGGTTCGTTAGAAGCCTTTTTCGACATGATGCGCTTTCGGTAAACTTATTTTGTAAGGTTTCTTGCAGATCACCGACGTTTGCCGGTCGATAGCACTTTGAGCAATGATCGGAACAATACCCGCTTGGGCGCATAAGTCATCTACATTACGCATGCCTTTCTGAAAGAGTATCCGCTTGATCCAGCGGGCGCGCTCGTCCCGGATCTCGCCATAAAACGTGTCGGCCTGCGTACTTCGGGTCAAATAGGCATCGGAGAATTGAAGTCCGTGCTGCTTGGCCTGCTCAACCATCCAGAGCAGGGCATTGTCCGATAAGCCAGTATCGGCATAGCCCCCACCAACATTGCTGTGAATGCCCGTAAACCACACCTGTTTTACTCGCTGGTGAGATTCCAGCCCAGCTTCGTTCCAGAGCGTTGGCAAAAAAGCCCGCCGATTTTCGTCAATCGAGAGCGCATGATAGGCTGCTTTTACTTTAGGATTTAGGCCCACATTGAGAAAGCGATAATTACCCAGCAACCATTTCGACAAGTTCTCCGACAGTGTTTTCCCAAGCAGCCACTGCGGCAACAGCATAGGAATGCCCAACGACCCCACCGTATCCCAAACGCCAATCATTTCGATATACGGCTCGTAACAATCGTGGGTTCGTTTATAGTCGCTAACCACCTGATCGCTCTGCCCGGCCTTCAGTTGTTTGTAAGCCAGACGAAGCTGATTGAGGTGCTCCATGGATTGGTTGGCTTTCCGGGCTGACCTTTCTTCAGGACGGTTATTTTCCGTTGTGATCGCGGGTTTGTTGGCCTGGTCGACGGGGCTGGTTTCCGACCGAGCGAGGTCCTGATTGGTCAGCGCCTTATCAATGCCAAACTGACAGATCAAACCCGCCAGACTGCGAACGGTATAAGCACCCCGGCTAAAACCAAATAAATAAATGGAATCGCCGGACTGGTAGCGCTCGGCGATGAAGAGGTAACACTCAAAAATATTGTGCAACAGGCCGTTGCCCGTTAGGCCGCCCATAAACCGGTCCAGCCCTTTGCCAGTCCCTACACCGAGATCGTAAAAGATCTCTTCCTGCCCCTTGGCATTTGCCAGCGCCAGTGCCCTGGCAATTTTTACCACGTTCGTCGGTACCAGGCTACCCCGGTCCAGTTGCTCGGGATCGTTCCAGGTCCCATCGGCACAAACAATTATTTTCTTTCCCATTACTCACAGCGTTTAGCCGTGAAAACTTAGAAAAAAGAGCCGTTCCTGACCCCAGGCATTTATTTAACGTACTGGATTCTGAGCGAGTGACCTACCTGCGAACAACGGTTGTTTTGGGCGAAGTGCCCCTGGTTAGGCCAGAGGCAAAAACAGGGCGAGAAAATGATAAGGCTTCGTATAGCCTGAACGTGTCTAGTCTGTCGGCTCTATTGCTTTGTCGGCTTCGAGCGGATTCTGATGGAATATTTCTTCCAGCCGGACAAACAGTTCCGGGTGTTTTTCCTGAAGCAGATCCGGGCGTTTGAAAAAATACTCGGATACGACCGCAAAGAATTCGGCTTCGTTCGTGATGCCGTATGGGTTAATGTCTGAGTGATTGGCTTTGATATCGTGAATGCTTTTGTGAATGAGTTGTAGCCAGGGCTTCACGTGATCTTTCTCCAGCAGATTTTCCGGCAACCCATCCGTAGCACCGTCGGCCTTATCGAGCAGGTGAACAAACTCATGGATACCCGTATTTCCTTTGCTGGTTACGTTGGCAAAGCCTTCTTGCAAGGCTGGTTTCGACAAGACCATTGTACTCTGCAAAGCGCCACCCTCGCCAACCATACCCAAGATATTCCGCTCATCGCCGGTGGTTTGGTAATCTGTATTGAAGCGATCCGGATACAGCAGCACATTGGTCAGTGGATAATACCAGTCGGCGAAGCCGAAAATGGGAATGATGGCACTACTGGCCACCAGGACTTTATCCAGATCATCGACCGGGGTACCTACGCCATCGATAGTCACGTGGCTCAGGAAGTAGCTCACCCGATTTTCGAACAATTTCTTTTTATCCTCGGGTAACGACTGATAGTAAGCAACGTGTTTCTGTAACAGTTGCGGGTAACTAGTAGGCAGGGGAAGTACTTCTTTGTCTTTTTTATCCTGCAGGTAACGCCAGAGAAACCAACCGGCCACAAGCACGGTGATTGTCACGAATAGAGTCATGTTGAGGCTGTTTGAGTCGTGTATGCGTTGATGTAAAACACGGGCTGAAGACCCATGCCGTACACTATAACTGATTTATCTTCACCCCTACTTTCGAATGCACATTGATCAACGCCTGAATACCGTCGGGACGAATGGCTATTTTCTCCGGCACAAAGCGAAAAGATCGAATACCTAAATCTGTCGTTTGGCCTGGTCCTTCCTCATACGCCTTATCGATGGAGGCTGGCAGTTTGGCAATGTCATCACCCAATGGAATCGTCAGCAAGCGTTCCAGTAGCTTACGTAACCCTTTATGCCAAACAGTGTTCGAGTCTCTGGAGAGAACTTTCCAGGTTTCAGCATCAAAATCCAGCTGGCTAACCCGCAGCGTATTGGTGAGCGTATCGAACTCGGGACGCCCGCGCAGGTAAACTGTTCCGTCGAGCAAGCCGCTTAGGTTGGCCTTGACAATCAGCGATTGCTGACCACCGTAGACAGATAACTCATTGATTGTCAATGAGCCGAGCGCCAGTTTTTTGTTTTTGTTATTGGTAGTGATAGCCAGCATCCGGTTGATATCGGCATAGGGAATATAACTCAGCACATGCAAATCTGATGTTTCCAGGACCTGCTCCCGTTTTTGCAGAACAGGCAACGGCGTCTTCGCCTGTTCCGGCGCTTTGGGTTTAAGTTCGGTTTGCGTTTCGAGGGCAATGCGAACATGGGTGGTGATCTGGCGGTTGTTGCCCGTGACGGGGCCAGCCATGACACTGATGGGTTTAGGAATCAGCCACAATCCGTATGATTTACTGATCAATAATGGATTCTGCAGATCACGCCAGATAGGCTTCACCATATCGTCGAGCCGTAATCCTTTATAAACGGCGGAGTCAATGGCCATTTCGATAGCCGTCTTATGCTTGTCCAGTATATGCTGAACCAGCTTGGTCAACGAAATACCGCCCCCTAACAAGTGAACCTCGGGCTTGACAATCCACGTGTAATCCGTAAAGCTGGTATGACTTGCCAGCCGCCAGTTTGGTGTAACACCAATGGGGCTTTTGAAATTAACGTTCAAGGCGCAGAAGGGCTTTTCCGGGGGCGTTGTATCCCGACTAAAGGGTTTGGTGAGCCACATCTGGAGGGGAGCCGACAGCTTTACCTGTTGATCGGCATACTCGACGTGCACAGGTCCCAGGCGCTTGACCCGGAACGAAATGATGCCTTTTGTCTTGCCATCTTTCGTCTCCTTACCAACCAGAACGGGGTCAAGCTCCCGATTAATTTTCTCTTCTAATTCCCGGAGATCAAACGTGATAGGGCCCGCCAGATAGGAGACCTGCGCGGGAATCGACGGGTCGAACCCTTCTGCCTGGGGTGCCTGGGGCTGCACTTTCTGGCATTGCGCCAGAAGCACAAGTATGCCCAGGCCAATAATATAACCGAGTAGTGGTGGTGTTCTCATCAATGGTGGAAGCGGCCAACAGCCTGAAGTCGGGCTATTGTTGACTCTGCATCCCTGAATAACTTCCTTTCTTTTGGGTATGTTTAACAGAGCCGTTTTATCCAGTAAGGAGCTATATAGACTGTGCCGTCCGATTCTTAAATCGGACAAGGGAGGTTTCTTAAAACCTCGTTTCATAGATTCGGTTTTGAGAAACCTCCCTTGTCGGTTATAAGTAACCGACAGCACGTCTAAAACAGCTTCTCATTCGGGGGCTTGATTCCCTTCATGCGAATGTAAATCGTACACTGGCCCCGGTGGTGGGTCTGGTGTTCGAACGCCTTAGCCAGCAGCACTTCGCGGGTCATTTCACGCTGGCCCATTTTTACGGATTCAGCCAGTTGAGCGTCGTTCAGGCCCTTAATGGCATCGAGCATGAAATCGTAGCTATCCATCACCGTTTTGGTCAGAGCCGCTTTTGTTTTCAGCTCGTTCATTTCTTCCAGTTTCTTGCCCTGAAAAGGATTGGCTTTGCCGCTGACCATCGCCCCAAAGTTGTAATTGGCCGCAGCCAGGTGCAGCATCTGATCGGCAAAACTGCGAATCTCAGGTGTTGGTTTGTAGCTCATGCCCTCCTCCGTCATCACGTCCAGATACTCTTTGGTGTATTCCTTAGCCCGTTGCCAGTCAGCCGTTAGCTGCGTTATCGTCGTCATGGGGGCCGCGGCCTGCACGGCCGAAAATGCCCAGAGCAAGCCCATTACGGCAAGCATAAAGCGAAGCGGTAGTTTAGTGATCATTGCAGGATTGTTAATTGGTTAATACCTGATTATGGTTTGTTCCGGTAAAAGTTCGGCCAATGCATAAGCTACTCCGTTTGCTTGCTCACCCGTTCGTTTTCGGTTATCTTTCTGCACTGATTCAGATTCGTTTCTTAGCCTGATGTCTTCTCGCCGTTCATTCCTGCAAGCGACTACCCTGGCCCCCTTCCTATCGCTGGAGGCCCGTCTGCCACTGCCAACCCTTACTAAGCCCGACCGCTTACGGCCCGGCGATACCATTGGGCTATTTTGTCCGGCGGCTCCGGCCTACAGCCGGGAAACCGTTCAGATAGCGCAGGAGTCTCTTCAGGCCCTGGGGTTCAAAACCCTGGTTGGGCCGCACGTATATGACCGCTACGGGTATCTGGCCGGGCGCGACGCCGACCGGGCTTCCGATCTGCACGCGTTCTTCACCGATCGTGCTGTGAAAGCCGTTATGGCGATTCATGGCGGTTGGGGATGTGCACGGCTCTTGCCCCTGCTGGATTACGACCTGATTCAACGCAACCCTAAAATTCTGATCGGCTACAGCGATGTAACGGCCTTACTCCTGGGCATATACGCCAAAACAGGGCTGGTTACGTTTCATGGGCCGGTGGCGTCGGCTACCTTCAATGGATATACCGTCGACTGGTTGAAGCGGCTCCTGCTGGAAGGCGAGGCTCTAACAATGCGCAACCCCACCGAAAAAGGCGATAACCTTACTCAAACGCAGGATCGCATCACTACCCTCAAACCCGGACTAGCCCGTGGCCGACTGGTAGGCGGAAACTTAACAGTACTCAGCCACCTTATCGGGTCACCGTATTTGCCTGACTGGAAAAACACGATTCTGTTTCTGGAAGATACCCATGAGGATATTTACCGCATGGACAGGATGTTCACGCAGCTTAAACTGGCGGGAATTCTGAATCAGATTGCAGGTTTCGTGTTCGGCAAATGCAGCGACTGCGGTCCCGGCAGTGGGTACGGCTCCTTAACTCTGGACGATGTATTGACGGAATACATTATTCCGTTGGATAAACCAGCCTATTCTGGTGCCATGATCGGCCATATTCGGGACAAGTTTACGGTTCCGCTGGGCATCGACGCCGAAATTGACGCGACCGCTGGCACCATCCGATTGCTTGAGTCGGCTGTAAGCTGACCCCGTTTTTTAACGCTCAACACGGCCAGCCTTTACCAACTCATTTACTTACATGCCCAACGAACAAGCCCACGGCAACACCGAAATTTTACGAGAACTACTGCATTATGAAATGCCGTTTGGCAAGTACAAAGGCAAGCTGGTCAGGTCATTACCCATGTCGTACCTGGAGTGGTTCGTGCAGAAAGGCTTCCCGGCGGGCAAGCTGGGTATGCTGCTGCAAACCATGTATGAGATTAAGCTGAATGGCCTGGAATACCTGCTCGACGGATTGAAGCGTAATCTGTAAGTACATAGTTTGTCCATCCTAAACGATTCACTACATGAAAATCAGAGCAATTATAACCGGAGCTACGGGTATGGTGGGCGAAGGTGTCCTGCACGAATGCCTGTTGCACCCCGATGTGGAGCAGGTACTGGTCATCAACCGCAAACCGGGCGGAGTAACGCATCCGAAACTTAAAGAGGTTATCCTTAAAGACTTCTTCGATCTGTCACCGATTGAATCGGAGTTAAGTGGTTACAATGCCTGCTTTTTTTGCCTGGGTGTGTCATCTGTCGGGATGGGCGCTGACGAGTATCGGCATCTGACCTATGACCTAACCCTGAATTTTGCCAAACTCCTGGCAACGCTGAATCCGGATCTGACTTTTGAATACGTATCCGGAGCCGGCACCGACAGCACCGAAAAAGGCCGGTCGGCCTGGGCGCGGGTGAAGGGCGCCACCGAAAACGCCTTGATGGACTTGTTCAAAAACGCATACATGTTTCGGCCGGGATTTATGAAGCCAACACCGGGCTTGAAAAATGTGAAAGTCTATTACAAGTACATTGCCTGGTTGTATCCCATTGGCCGGACACTTTACCCTTCCGGGTTTTCGACCTTACAGGAACTGGCACTCGCCATGATCAAATCGGCCAGCATCGGGTATGAAAAGAAAATTCTGGAAGTGAAGGATATTGTAGCGCTGGCAAAGCAGTAGTTCGCTTGTCGATACAAGTCTTTATTAAAAAAGGAATTAACCACAGAGGCACAGAGTACACAGAGAGAAATGACTTTGTGTCTTTTGTGCCTCTCTGGTTAATCCCTTTTTTATCCAGAAAGATGGCAGTGAGCAAACACTTCAATTTCACTCAACGACCGAGACAATTACGTAATTATCGTTGCGGGTAATCCCGTACAGTACGAGCTTGTTAGGCAGGCTGCGGTCAATGGAGAAGGCCTGTCCTTCGCTGCGGGTCGGAATGGTTTTGACGTATTGCAGCGTATGCCCCCGCTCCGGGAGTTTCAGGACATATACTTCGGGCTTGTCATGACCAGTGCAATAGATGAGTCCGTCGGGGCCCCAGGTGCCGCCCGATGTGCTGTAGGGCGCGAAAGCCTGTAACACATTGGCCGGAAACGCCCAGGATTCCAGTTGCTGCCAGTTTTCGTTGAATTTGACCAGTGTTGTCCAGCGGTTATCCCGGCCTTCGGCGGAGGCTTTGTTCGAGTAGTTGGCAAAGGCGACCCACCAGAAGCCCTGGTGAAAATCGGCCCAGGTCACGGAGCCTGGAAACAATCCAAAGCTATGATTACCAATGTGTTTCAGAGTGCGCGTGTCAAAGATTTCGATGGAGCTGGCCATGGGCACATCGGGGTAATTCGAGTGGGTGCAGTAAAGTTTCTTCCCGATGACGACTCCACTGTTCATATGCTTCAAAAAACCCGTCGTATCGCTCCAGACGGCTACTTGTTTACCGTCTGGCTTGGTGTGTTTGGTCAGCGAATGATTATTGATGACGTAGAAATGGGTTTGGTCGACCGCCACGCCCTGCTGAACCTGCGGCAGTTGAAATCGCCGAATTTCGGTTGCTTTCTGAGCCAAACCGGTCAGGGAGCAGCAGATCATTAGGCCGAATAAGGTATATCTAAGTCCTTGATAAAAGAGCATAGTTTGGATGTTCGTGGGTCGAGGCCGAAAGTTAAGCGACACGGGCCTATTTTGGCTCATTTCTCGGCCGACACGATGTGGAAAAACCTCGACTACTTTTTGAAAGCGGTCGTTCCTGAAGCGGAGAAAGCCGGTATAAAGCTGGCCCTGCACCCCGACGATCCGCCGGTCGATACCCTGCGGGGCATCTCCCGGATTATGACGTCGGCCGACGCCTTCAAGCGCATGCTGGCCCTTTATCCGAGCCTCAACAACGGCATCACCATGTGCCAGGGCAGTTTTGCCACCATGGGCGAAGATATTCCGACGGTGGTGAAGTACTTCGGGGAACGCAACAAAATCTTCTTTGTGCACTTTCGCGACATACGGGGCAACCGCCAGAACTTTGAAGAAACCTTCTTCGATGATGGGCAGAACGATATGTACAAAGCCATGAAGGCCTATTACGACATTGGCGACAAAGGCCCCATCCGACCCAATCATGTACCAACCATGGCAGGCGACAGCCATGAGCATCAGGGCTACAGCCTGTTAGGCAGTTTGCACGCGGTTGGCTACATGCAGGGACTGATGGAAGCTATCCGCAAGAGGTGGGTGACGCACTAGCGTAAGCACACAGTTAGGGCGCCTGAACCAGGCCTGCGCCCACGCGTGTAGCCGGAAACGGAAGCCCTCTGGCCGTATTCTGTAGCTTTTGCCATAGCCGAATACCGCGTAAGGCTGGCGACGTTTCGGCCCATAAGGCGGCACACCCGGCTACATGGGCCGTGGCCGATGCAATGCCGCTAATGGTAGCATACCGGCGCGGCCGGGGCCAGGACGAGAAAGTATCTACGCCGGGAGCGGCCATGTCGATTTTGCCCACGGGTGAGAACGGAGTAGGCTGTAAATTCTGGTTGAGCGCAGCTACCGACAGGATAGTAGGCGAGTTGGCCGGAGCACCCACCGATGCCCCTGCGCTACTCGATCCGGCAATGAGCAGGCACCCCTTGTTCAGGGCGGCCTTCCCGGCAGCCGTAAAGACAGCCGAAGGTCCTCCTGCCATAGCCAGCGGAGCAAAAATGACTGGACAGCGATTCGCGATGGCCCAGTTGATACCCGTCAAAACACTAGCGACGGTTCCCATCATTGAGTTCGTCAGCACCTTGGCCACATAAATCGATGTCTGATAGCCAATGCCGTAGCGCGGAGTCGGGTCGGCGGGAGACAGCGGGCCACAGGCGGTGCCAATCATATGAGTACCATGCCCGTTAAGATCCATGACGGGCTCACCAACAAAGGTTTGACTAACGATGGAACGGCCCACAAAATCAGGATGCCCGCTATCGAACCCATTTGCCAGCACGGCAATGTTGATGCCCGCACCGCTGCGTCTGCTGGTCGGCACTTTACACGCTTTCAGGCCCCAGGTAGCCAGAAGGGCTTCCGTTTCTTCCTCTATTTCCTGGTGAGAATGGCCATTGCCTGTTTTTCGTATCTCTCGGGCAATCGTTTCTGTAGCCTGCAAAAACCCCCGTAAATAACTATTGGAAGCCTGGTATAATGATTCAGTAAAGCCGGGTAAGCTTTCGAACGTTGTGCTCTTCGCTAACTCGACAAAGCCACTCTCAACAACGCTCCCGCTTGTGCCGCCATCGGCAAACACAAAATACTCCGGTTCGATGGAAGCAATTGGACTATCCGAAGCGATCTCGGCCTGTTCCCCCAGCTTATGCTCACTAGCCGCCTGACCACCAATCAGCGCCATGTTGATTTCGGGTAGGAACAGCGCATCGGCATCGCTCAGTTGATCCAGCGTAACAGCCTGCCCCTCAAAGTCTCCGGCATGAGCCACCCGCATAGCCTCTAAATACCGTAGACCCGACTGACCAGCGCCTTCTTTAAAGGTAACCAGATAGCGACCGGTTTGAAAGCGATCATCACCACGCGCCAAAGCGGCCAGAAACAGTTCGTCAACGGACGAAGCTACGCGGCTGGCCGATGATCCCTCCGGAGCGTCATTTTGCATATCACTTCGTGCCATGACAATGTCCCTCCAAGTAAGTAATAGGTTATGGTATATTCTACGGACAGGCAGATCATTCTACCAGGTAATCGATTCGTCGGATGGCGGGAGTTGGATAGGTGATTCCGGCGACACATCAGCCACGCCAGGGACTTTTCGCAGTTTCTGCACGACCTCGTCGCTGGCAGAACCTGTGATACAGCCAATCTGGTCAAGTACCTGATCAACGTCGAATCCGGTTTTGGTTAACTCGTTGGATACCTCACTTATTGGCCGATCACTGGCCAGGGTGACAACCCATTTCTTCGTAGTAGACATAATAGTAGGGGAATAACGTACCGGTTGTTCGTCTGCCTTTGAAACGACCAATAAGAGTAAAATAACAAACCATCGACTGTATGTCATGCTTTTTTTGTGGGTAGGTGGTATGTAACGAACACACCACCTACACCGTTTAGCGTTGCCTAGGGAGCCTGTACCAGACCGGCGCCCACGCGTGTGGCCGGGAAGGGCAAGTGTCTGGCCGAGGCCTGTAGCTTCCGCCAGAGTGTCAGGCCACGCATATTGGGCGATGTTTCGGCCCAGAGCGCGGCACAACCCGATACATGTGGCGTAGCCATACTGGTTCCGCTAATCGTTCGGTAGCGGGTTGGTCGAGGCCAGGATGAGAAAACATCCCGACCAGGACCTGCAATCTCGATCTTGCCCTGGCAAGAAAAGGACGATGGGGCCAGATTTGAATCGAGCGAGGCTACCGACATAATTGTGGGCGAGTTGGCCGGATAACCCGTTGGCCCACCCGGCACATTACCGGCTGCGGCAATGATGAGACAACCGTTGTTCAGCGCAGCTTGTCCGGCTGCGGTATAGGACGGCTGAACTCCACCCTGCCCACCAAGGGACATGGAGATAACAGCACACCGATTGGCAACGGCCCAGTTCATACCTGCCAGCACACTGCTGCCTACACTACCGCCTGAGTTCGACAGTACTTTTCCAACATAAATGGACGACCGATACCCAATCCCGTAGCGGGGTGTTGTGCCTACGGGCGCTTTAGGACCACAGGCGGTACCTGTCGTATGGGTGCCATGCCCATGAATATCCTGAACCGGCTGTCCCACGAAGGTTTGGCTCACAATAGGGCGGCCCGCAAAATCGGGGTGGCCCAGATCAAAACCGGTGTCGAGTACGGCTACTTTTATACCAACGCCACTGCGTATGCTGGGTGGTACCCGGCAGGCATTTAACCCCCAGGTTGCGCCAAGTACCTGCACTTCCTCCTCGATTTCCAGCTGCGAATTGCCATTTTCCCGCATCTCTTTCGCAATGGTCTCGGTTGCCTGCAAAAACCCCCGCAGAAATTCGTTCGACGTCCCCTGGGCCGTTTGGGTCGCACGGCCTTGCAAAAATTCGGAATACATGCTATCCGCAAAAACAAAATATTCCGGATCGATGGACAGGATCGGGCTGTCTGAAGCAATCTCGGCAAAGGTGCTTATGCTGCGCTCCTGAGCCGCATTACCTCCAAGAAGTGCGGAGCCAATTTCCGAGAAGACTACGGCGTCAGCATCACCGACACTGTCCATCTCCAGGGCCTGATTATCGAAATCGCGGGTATCGGCAACGCGCATTCCCTGCGTTTGCAGAGACTGGAGCCCTTCTTCCATGGCACCTTCTTTAAACGTAACCACATACCGGCCCGTTTCGAAACTGGTATCGTTCCGCTCAAGAGCGGCAAGCAATAATTCATCAACAGATGAAGAAGCCCGATTAGCGCCGTTCGACGAATTGGTTGACTCTTTCTTAGCCATGACTTTAACTTTTTTGGTTTAGATAATAAAGAGGAAAGGGAACTACGATTTAAATCCCGGATGGGTCTACAAGCACGTCCAAACGTACATTCAGGGCTTGACTGAAATTCACATTTATCCGCGCCCAGAAGCCACCGTTAAAGGGGCTAACGTTGAGCACACTCATTGACGCATTGCCAATAAATCGGTTCTGACGAGCATCGGAGTTGAACTCGCTGATCGAGACAAATACCCGTGAGTTGGCGGTAATTCGCGCGTCCAGAGCTCGAACGTTGACCAGGCCATTGCCCCGCCACGTGAAAAACGTGGAGAAGGTTGCCGGACTTAAATTGGCGACCGTATCCAAAGGAGCAGTCGGGTGCCCAGCGGGTTTGGCATCCTGAATTTGCTCAGGCAAATTGCTGCCAGCCATTACGGTTTTTGGTGCCTGCTCCTGCAGGGTTATGCTTTCTGTTTCCATAATCTTTTGCGTTAATAAACTGGTTATTGATTATTTCCTTAGACAAAGTAGGGATGTAAATAATCACAGAATTAATATCCTTTATCCAACGGTAAACATTTAAAAATCAAGCATTTAGCATATAACTGTGTCATTCTTATAGGTTAGATTATAAGGCTACATTTGTAAATTTTCTGGTTGCAGCTAGCGCATTTGTTTGGGCAAAAAAGGAACAATCAGAGCCTGCTTGCCGACAACCCGTGGACCGTTGCATTAGAGAAAACCATCTCCTGTGCTTTGTAGGGTAGCTTCCTTATTCCTGCCATGCCCCTAACCATTACCCTCCTCGGCATTCTGGTCCTGATTGCGCTTATTTCAGTTGTTCGCCTACACGCATTTCTGGCTTTTCTGGTCGTATCGCTGGGCGTTGGTCTGGCGCTGGGACTAGCCCCTCTGGCCGTACTGGATGCCATCCAGAAAGGTATTGGTGGAACGCTTGGCTCGATCACGGCCATTATCGCTTTGGGAGCCATGTTGGGTAAACTGGTCGCTCAGAGTGGCGCGGCCCAACGAATTGCCGTGAATATGATGACGCTTGTCGGAACCCGGCATGCCCGCTGGGCCTTTTTGATAACGGGCTTCATTGTGGGCTTACCCCTTTTCTATTCGGTTGGGTTTATGCTGCTGGCACCGCTCGTAATCACGGTGGCCTACCGCTACAAATTACCCGCCCTGTACATTGGCCTGCCAATGCTGGCGTCCCTGTCGGTGACCCAGGGGTACCTTCCACCCCACCCGGCCCCACTGGCGATTCTCAAGCAATTCAATGCCGACATGGGTCTGACGCTCTTTTACGGCATCATCGTTTCCATTCCGGCCATTCTCGTATCGGGGGCGCTGTTTGGGAGTACGCTGAAACGCTACACTACCTTACCCAACCCCGCCTTCATTGCGGCCGACTTACCCGACGACCAAATGCCTTCAGCCACGGTAAGTTTCCTGACGGTTCTTTTGCCCATTCTGCTCATTGGTTTCAGTACGGTTGTGAGCCCGTTGTTACCCATCGGTTCAGTCGGTCAGCAAGTCCTGCTTTTTATCGGCGAGCCCGTTGTGAGCATGTTCTGTGCCGTCATGGTGGCAAGCGTTACGCTGGGGCTTCGGCTGGGCAAACCCATGCCGGTCGTAACGGCTATGCTGGCCGATTCAGTCAAAGATGTTGCCATGCTTTTCCTGATCTTTGGTGGGGCGGGTGCGCTCAAACAAGTGTTAACGGATGGGGGCGTAAACCAGGCGGTGGCCGATCTAATGCGTGACTCCACCCTGCACCCGTACGTACTGGCCTGGGGCATGGCCGCCCTTATTCGGGTATGCGTGGGTTCATCGACGGTATCGGGAATCACGACGGCCGGATTCGTGGCCCCGCTCCTGACCGCGTCCGGTGTTGAGCCCAATTTGATGGTGCTGAGCATCGGGGCGGGAAGTATGATGTTTTCCCACGTCAACGATACAGGTTTCTGGCTCTTTCGGGAGTACTTTCAACTGTCGATGGCCGACACCCTGAAAACCTGGTCCATCATGGAAACGCTGGTTTCGGTTTCGGGTCTGGCAGGAGTCATGGCCTTGAACTGGGTGTTGAGGTAGGTATCTGTCTTCTACCGATGAAGATTGTACGGGTACCATAGCCATGAAAAGCGGTTACTCAAACGGCGTTAACAAACGCGAACCCGCGCTTTCACTCTAGTAAACATTACTATTCCCATAAAGAGTAGTAAATTTAATTTTCCAGTAACTCAACGGATCAACTTGGAGGCCTCAACGACTGCTTACCTGTATACCACTGACGCTGCCCTGTGGGACGATTTCCTGGGTGGCAGCAAGCACGCGTATGCGTATCTGTACAGCAAATACGCGCCGACATTGTACAATTATGGCTTTAAGATTGCCCAGAATCGGGAGCTGACCGAGGACTGCCTGCAAGATCTTTTTCTGACTATTCTGGAGACCCGCGAGCGTTTGGGCCGCACCGACTCCATTAAGTTTTACCTGATGCGCTCCCTGCGCCGGGACATTGTCCGTAAGCTGACCAATGAACAACGGTTTGATCATGAACTGGATACGCTTGACTTCACTATCGAGTTTCAGTACGAACCAACCTGGCTCGATCGGCAGATCTCGCAGGAGCAGTCGGCACTTTTGCTTTCGGAACTGAACAACCTCCCCGCCCGGCAAAAAGAAGCTCTTTTTCTGAAATACTTCGATAACCTCAGCTACGAAGAAATCGCCGGAATCATGGGCATCGAACAAACATCGGTCTATAAAATCGTGTACAAAGCCATTGCGTCTCTCCAAAAACGAATGCCAGTGCAGGCCGTATTCTTACTATTAGCACTCATTCGATAAAGTTTAGTAAAAAAGCAGGGATACCGAGGGATAATTAGTGAAGTATGGCTCTTTGTTGAGTGTACTTCCGCCAGTATCCTGTTATGAATTCCGCTCAACAACCTGATTACAGTCAGTATTCACTTCACGATTTTGTGCTGGATGACTCGTTTCGGCAATGGGTCTTCGAGCCCGATGAGCAACGGATGACGTTCTGGCACGGCATCATGCTCAGGCATCCCGAACAACAGGGCCTTATTGACGAGGCAGCCTCCCTACTACTCCACCTTCATGCTCGCTATGACGACCTAACGGACGCCAGCCAGCAACGAATCTGGCAGGTTCTCGATCAGGCCTTTGACAACCAGAAAGCTACGTCGATCCCTGTTCGGCCCCTTACGGTCTGGCAACGGTTCACCACCGGGCGAACTGCTTTCGGTTGGCAGACGGCGGCTTCCTTAACGGGCTTGCTGCTACTGGCGGGTGGCTTGGTCTACTACCAGCTAATGCCCAGACAAATGCGCATTCATACGGCTTTTGGCGAAAATCGAAGCGTAACGCTGCCGGATGGCTCACGCGTGTTACTGAATGGGAATACGACGCTCACCTATACGGATAGATGGAACGACAATCAGTCGCGCGAGGTCTGGCTCGATGGCGAAGGCTTCTTTACTGTCACCAAAAAGAAAAGCCCGAGTGGCCGGATAAAGTTTGTGACCCATACGCCGGGCCTGGACATTACGGTGCTGGGAACGCAGTTTAATGTCAACACCCGGCGGGGCAATACGGCCGTTACGCTGATCGAGGGGCGAGTGCAGCTATCCAAGCCCAATGAGCCGTCGGGGCGGGTAATCGACATGAAACCCGGCCAGTTTGCGGCCAGCCAGCCCAACATCGAAACGGTAGTGGTCAAACCCGAGAAACCGCAACTACACACATCGTGGGTCGAACACCAGTTTGCTTTCGACGATACACCCCTGAGTGATATTGCCCAGCAGCTTCGCGATACCTATGGCCTTGAAGTCGTCTTTGAAGATAGCGATCTGGCTAGTCGACGGTTTACGGGTAACCTCTCCGATCAAAGCATCGAAACGCTGCTAACCACCCTTTCGCTCACATTCGACCTAACGGTTCAGCGCAATGGCGACCGAATCCGTTTACGCCACAACCCATGATTTAACCAGACTCATTTTCCTATCTCTCATCCTATGAAAAACCAGTATCTTTTTTTTCCAATGCTGTTGGTCGGGGTTTATACCATGCCTCAACCGGCCGTAGCGCAGTTGCTCACCCGCGCGCAGCCACCCATTGAACGTACAACAAACCAACGCCCGCCTACACCCGATGGATCGCCCCTTCAGCACAACCGCCGTAGCCGGTCCCTTAAGAAAGCACTGACCGAGCTCGAACGACGATTCAATGTCAGCGTGGCCTACGATGAGCAGTTGCTGGCCGGACGCCAGACCGAAGTCGATCTGGATGGCCTCTCGCTCGAACAAGCCTTAACGCAACTGATAGACGCGCAGGGATTACGCTATCGCAAAGTAAAAGACAAGCTTTTTGTCATTCAGGGGGCTTCCCCAAAGGCCGATAAAGCCGCCCCTGTTGACAACTCGGCCAGCGTATCGCTTGCATCGCTGAGCAGCGATGTCGTTTCGGCGAAGGCCGAGGTTGCCAGTACGGTTACCGGACGCGTACTTGATGAAACGGGCAGCCCGCTGCCTGGTGTTACCGTTGTTTTGAAAGGAACAACGACTGGTACGACAACCAATGCCGAAGGGGTCTATACGCTATCGGTACCTGACGGAAATGCTACGCTGACGTTCTCCTTTATTGGCTACACAACGCAGGATGTGGCGGTCAATAACCGTAGCACGGTTGATGTCAGGCTAGTTCCCAATGCTACCGAGTTAAACGAGGTGGTCGTGATTGGTTATCAGGCTGTACGCAAGCGGGACGTAACCGGGGCCAACGACGTCATCAATCCTACCGAAGCCAACCGGGTAACGGCCCAGTCGCTGCCGGAGTCCATTCAGGGGCTAGCGCCGGGCGTAACGGTACGGAATACAGGCGTACCTGGTCAACAGGCGTCCATCCAGATACGGGGCGTAGCCAGTTTCCTGAATACAGACCCGCTTTACGTAGTTGATGGCATGATTGCCGACGCCAACCCAACGCTCAACTCGGATGATATTGAGTCTATCCAGATTTTGAAAGATGCATCGGCGGCTGCCATTTATGGATCACGGGCGGCCAATGGCGTCATCATTGTCACAACCAGACAAGGCAAGGAAGGACCAGCCCGAGTGTCGTTTTCGGCTAAATATGGCGTACAGCAAGCGTACAAACGCTGGGATGTTATGAATGCATCCGAGTTTGCCGCTACGCAGCGGCAACAGTACCAGAACGCAGGTCAGGCACCACTAAGCAGCGTGGCGGAGGCTACATTCAACCCAAATGTAAACACCGACTGGCAGGACCAGGTACTCCGAACGGGTAGTTTACAGAATTACAACATCAACCTGTCGGGCGGAACAAAAACAGGGCAATACTATATTTCAGGGAGCTACTTCAACAATACCGGTTATGTCATCGGCAGCAACTTCAACCGGGCCAGCCTGCGAATCAACACCCGCAGCGTACTAAACCGGTTTACAGTGGGCGAAAACCTCGTGCTGACCAACTCAAATACCCAGAACCAACCAGCCGGTACGAATCCAATTTACGACATGGCCTATAACCTGCCCGTCATTCCGGTTCAGGATCCGAGTTACATCAGTCCGACGAACCCGCTGGGCTACGGAATTGGCTCGTTCAACGCGGTGAGTTACGCCTTTAACCCCGTAGCAGCCCGTAGCCTGGCCCCCAGCCGGACCAACGTTGCCCGGCTTGTTGGCAACGGCTATGTCGAGTATAAATTCGCCGACTGGCTGAGTTACCGCTTCAACGCGGGCCTGGACGCTAACTTTAGTTATAACCAAAACCTGCGGTATCTGGGTGTATTTCAATACAATGCGGCTCCCGTTCCAACATCGGTCGGCGAAGATCGGTCGCAATACAGAAGCTTTCTGTTCGAGAACACACTGAATTTTAACCGGACGTTTGGAGCGCACAATATTAACGGCGTAGTCGGTATCAGCCAGCAGACGACCCGCAGCGATATAACGTCCGGTTCACGAACCAATCTGGGTTATGCAGGCGGACAGTATTTCACGACCATCGGGGCAGCTACGGGTATCTCGAATTCGGCCGGGGGAACACCCGATTATTACCGCATTCTGGGCTATCTCGGTCGGATCAATTATACGTATGGTGATCGGTACCTGCTAACCCTGACCGGGCGTGTCGATCAGGACTCGCGTTTCGGGGCCAGCAACCGAACGGGCTTTTTTCCATCTGTAGCAGCGGCCTGGCGCATCAGCCAGGAGAAGTTTTTCCACGTCGACTGGATTTCGGAGTTAAAGCTGAATGTGTCGTATGGTAAGTTAGGTATCGTCGTGCCAACGCTAGGTTCATTTCCCTATACAGCTTATATCAACAGCAACCCACGAGCCATTTTCGGCACGGACCAAGCGGCTAACGTTGGTGCCTATCAGGCCCAACTGTCGAACCCGGATATACGATGGGAACAGCGAATCCAACAGAACGTCGGTGTCACGGCCAGTTTCCTGAACAACCGGATTTTCACCGAGATCAACGTCTATAATTCCCTATCGTCGAATGCCATTCTGAACCTGACAGTACCAGGATATTTGGGTAACCTGCGCGGTAATCCGTACGTCAACACGGCCTCGATCCGCAACCGGGGCATTGAGTTTGCCGCCACGTATCGTAGCACGAAACATGCCTTTAAGTGGGATGTATCGGGAAACTTCACCACGATTAAAAACCGGGTTGAAAGCGTCGGCAATCAGGGGCAGGGCATTAATTACATCGTCAGCGGCAACACCCGTTCGCAGGTAGGAAATCCTATTGGACAGTGGTTTGTGCTCAAATCGAACGGCCTGTTCCAAAGTCAGGAAGAAATTAACAACTATCGCGGAGCGGATGGCTCACTCGTACAGCCTTTTGCGAAGCCAGGAGACATTCGGTATGTAGATACCAACAATGACGGCCGGATTGACGTTAACGATCGGCAGTTTGTTACTTCTCCCTGGCCTACGTTGCAGGCCGGAGCGCAGTTCAACGGATCCTACAAGAACTTTTCGTTGAACATCCAATTAGTGGGCACGTTCGGCTACACCGTGTACAACGATGTCCGGCGTATTCTGGATAGCTACCAGAATACCAACTTCCGCCGTGACATCAGTCCGTGGACACCCACGAATACCGGCACGACGGATCCACGTTTAGGTCTGGAGTCGGGTGATCAGGGCATTATTTCCAATAACCTCGCCTACAGCGACCGTTGGCTCGAAAACGCATCCTACGTTCGGTTTCGTAACATAGAAATCGGCTACAACCTACCGAAAGAGCTGGCCAATCGTTTCCACGCACGGGGTGCCCGTATTTATGTCAGTGGTCAGAATTTATTCACAATCACCGGCTATTCCGGACTCGACCCCGACGTGACAGGGGCCAACATTCAGGAACGGGGTGTTGATAATGGTCACTGGCCTACACCACGGGTAATCTCCTTAGGTATCAATTGTGATCTATAACTGCCACTTCCTTATGAAACGAATCATGAAAAATAAAGTCATTTTCCTGGCTCTGAGCGCTCTGGCTGCTCTGGCTGGGTGTGAGCGGGACCTAAATATTGTCAATCCGAACCAGGTAACCACGGCCGTCTTCTGGCGGACGGCCGACGATGCGCTGGCGGGTGTCAATGCTATTTACAGCACGACACACCGGGGTGGCATTTCGCGCTGGATGCCCTTTTATTACATCATCCGCTCCGACGAAGGCCGCAGTCAAAGCCCGGATCCGGGTATCCTCAATAACATGGATCGGTTTCTGGTCACCGACTACAACTACGGCAATGCCTACGGCGTCTGGAACGACAACTACATTGGCGTTAATCGGGCCAATCAGGTCATTGCCAACGTACCAGGCATTCAGATGGACGAGACGCTAAAGGCTCGGTACATCGGCGAAGCTAAGTTCCTGCGTGCTATGTATTACTTTCACCTGGTGACGCTCTTCGGCAATGTTCCGCTGATTCTGACCCCCTCGGCGCTTGGCGATCAGCCCGGTTCGGCAACTATTGCCCAAGTCTGGGCTCAAATCGAGCAGGACCTGACCCAGGCGGCCAGTGCCCTACCCACGACCTACAGCGCAGCTGATGTTGGCCGGGCCACGAAAGGTGCCGCCTACGCCCTACTGGCCAGAGCTTACCTGCAGGAGCGAAAGTATACCGAAGCGCTGACGCCCCTCCAGTGGCTGGCCGATGGCGAAGGAAAAAGTATTTACGCGCTGGTTCAGAATTACCGGGAGAACTTCCTGATTACAACCGAAAACAACCGGGAATCGGTGTTTGAGTGGCAGTTTGAGATCAACCCGGCGGAATACACCGACGACGATACGGAAACCCCGAACCAGAACTACGGTACGTCACTCGCACAGTTTTTTGGCCCTCCCGGCATCGGCTGGTCCGATGGAGAAGCCAACCGCTGGCCGATATACCAGTTTAACGAACCAACAAAGACCGGCACCCGCGACCCACGCCTGGAAGCGTCGTTTTTGTTTGACTCGACCGACGTTCGCGGTCCGGCCTTCACCCAAATTTATGGACAAACGTTCCTGCAACGGTACGGTGCCGACAACAAGCGGGTCTGGTTCCATAAGTTTCAGAACGACCACTGGAAAAATGAAGAAGGTTACCGGTCACCAAACAACTGGCGCTACATTCGCTACGCCGATGTGTTGTTGATGTATGCCGAAGCGCTGAACGCGACTGGCAAAACCGCGCAGGCCTACCCCTATGTGGATCAGGTTCGGCAGCGGGCGGGGCTGGCTCCACTCTCAACCGCCCGGCCCGGCTTAACGCAGGACCAGTTTCTGAACCAACTCAAACACGAGCGCGTCACGGAACTGTCGGGAGAAGGATGGCGCTGGAACGATCTGACTCGGTGGGGTGATCTTGGGCCACAACTGGCCCCTCGCGATGCTGGTTTTGCTACGTTTACGAAGGGTCAGGATGAGTTGCTGCCCATTCCACAGCAAGAGCGTGATTTAAACCCAAGTCTGATGCAAAACCCAGGCTATTAAGTTTGTCTGACACAGCAGAAACGAAGAAATACAGGCTCTTCAGTGCAACCCTGTATTTCTTCGTTTCTGCTGTCTATAACCCCATCCGACGTCAACGATGAAGAACTTCCTTTTTCTTTTACTACTTGCCCTTTACGCCTGCAAATCAGCCGATACGTCCTCAACCACCCCGCCCCCACCCGTTACGGCGGCCGATACGGTTGGCAAGTTTCGGAATCCTTTACTCACCGTGGGACCTGATCCCTGGGTGACGTATAAAGATGGATTCTACTATGTGATGCACACCACGGGCAATAACCTGCGCATCTATAAAACCCGGACCATGAGCCGTCTTGCTGCGGCCCCCTCTTTTGTCGTTTGGACACCGCCCGCCACGGGCCCCAACTCGCGCGACATCTGGGCACCCGAACTTCATTTTATCAACGGCAAATGGTATATCTACTATGCCGCCGATAACAATGGCGCCGATGCCACACACCGCATGTTCGTGCTTGAAAACGAATCTGCCGACCCGACACAGGGCACCTGGACCGATAAAGGCCAATTAAACGTAGCCGATAATAAATGGGCGATTGACGGAACCGTATTACAGAATAATGGCCAGTTGTATTTTGCCTGGTCCGGATGGGAAAACGAGCAAGGCGGCCTCCAGAACCTATACATCAGTAAGCTAACGAATCCCTGGACCGCCGAGGGGCCACGCATCCGTCTATCGACACCCGACTATGCATGGGAGAAACAGGGTTTCGGCGTTAATGAAGGGCCCGAGTTCCTGGTTCACAACGACAAGGTGTTTATCATTTATTCCGCCAGTTTCTGCGGCACAGATCAGTACGCACTCGGTCAACTGACGGCTACCACCAGCGCTAACCTGCTGGACCCCGCGTCGTGGACAAAGTCGGCGAATCCAGTTTTTGGCCCTTACGGTCTCAATGGCACGTATGGTCCAGGCCACCAGAGTTTTTTTACAACACCCGATGGAAAAGAGAACTGGATGGTTTATCACGCGAACCCAGGAGCCGGTCAGGGATGTGGTGACCAACGCTCAGTGCGGATGCAGCCATTCACCTGGAAAGCCGATGGCTCGCCGGATTTCGGTCAGCCTGTGCCATTGACACAGTTCATAAAACGGCCAAGTGGGGAGTGAATACTCGCTTCACAAAAAGGCGTGACAGAGTCGCCTATGCGGTGACTAACGACCAAGCTGCTTTGCCTTAAAGAATGCCTTGAAAACATATTGGCCTTTGTCCCATCGGTATCTGGAATCCTCGGTCTGTGAAGACACAGACGGGGGTTACATTAAGCAAGCGTTTTCTCGGCCGGAACCGCCATCTCAGCCTTAAACCGTCGTTGAAAATAAACAAATGACGCAATCACCAGAACACCATAGACGGCCGATAAAATGTAAGCGCCGTCCATAAAAAACTCCCGATAACTGATGTTGGCATGCCCAAAATTTTTGTACAGCAACACTGCCACACTACCCAGATAGCCGTACCAATCGGCCAGCGTTACGATAAAGCCGACCGTACTCACATACCGAAACGTAGCAATCAGCCGCTCAAAATAAAGGCCGTTGCAGGGCACATAAGCCATGTACAAACCCAATCCCGTAAGCAGAAACCAGTTGCCGGGCGATAGCATTCCGGTTGAGTAGGCATAGGTGCTGACACCAACCAGGGTTCCTCCGGCCAGCATCAGGCAGTTGAGCAGCGTAAACGCCCGAAAGTTGTTGGTGACCCGCTGAAGCAACGCCATGACAATAAGAATTCCGACGGCCACCAGGGTTTCGGTTTTGGCGAAAATACCCGGATTATCGACACCTGCATCTTTCAGAATTTCGGGGCCGAAGTTATCGCGAAAGTCTCGAAACGCAGAAAGCAGGACGTACGACGCAATGAGCAGAACCAGGCCCGGTCTGAAGTTACGGACAAAACTCCGGCGTTCGTCGGCATCCATTGGCTTGCGCTCGGTACGCAGGGCGCGGTCTTCAGCGGTGGGTGGCGGTAGCAGCGTGAGTGCATAAATCGACACCAGCATGGGCAGCACAAACAAACTTCCGGTCACGAACGGCAACCAGAATTCGGACACCCCCCAATCGGCCCGAATGGTCAGCGCTACGGTTTTCACAAAACCCGAAGCAAAAATAAAAGAGGCTGTCAGGCCCGCCACAAGGCCGTCCGTCTGGCGTCGGCCTTCCAGAAAACCCAGCATGGTTCCATAGATCAGCCCTAACGGTAACCCATTCAGAAACAGAAAGACAATGTTGTAAGGAGCAGGTACAAGCGCAAACCCAAGCAGCGCCAGCAACGCCATCAGAACAAACAGCAGAATATTGATGGCCCGGCGGCCCGGCGACATCTCCGAAACGACCTTAATACCAATGCCTTTCGACATGGCATAGCCAAAGACCTGCGCCGTCACGAGCCATATTTTGTAGCTGATACCGGCAAAAGCCATCCCCTCGAACGTAACTGCCGTAATACCCCGGCGAAAGGCATACATACAGGCATAGGTACAGAAGGCGGCTGTAGCGCCGAAAAGCATGAAAGCCGTTGGATTCCGGAGGAAGGCAGGTGAGCGCATAAATTTTGTTAGAATAGCAAAGCTAACATAAACTACTTCTCGTCCTGCTGTCGATAATGTTCGGCACGCTGGTCAGCGCGGTCATCCATTTCGGGTCCTTTCTGAATTTTACGCCAGTCGAATGTTTTCTTGTACGGTTTCATGGCCGCCTTCGGGTCGAACACCCGGACATCGGGCAGTACCGCGTCGTAAGGTCTAAAATCAGGTTTGTCCGTAAAAAAGTCCTGAAGCAGCGAGGCCGTTTGATCGTATTGATTTACGTATGGTACACCGAGTATATTGTACATCATTTTCAGAACAGATCCGAAGTTGGCGTGTGTATGCGACACATACCCGCGTTTGACGTACGGCCCGGCCAGTAGCAGCACCGATCGGTGCGCATCGATGTGGTCGACGCCCCCCTGCGGGTCATCTTCGGTGATGATGACGAGCATGTTTTTCCAGTATTTTGTACGCGACAGGAAATGCAGCACCCGGCCAACGGCCAGATCATTATCAGCCATGTAGGAGTGCAGGTACGGATAAGCAAAGTCAGGACGTGGCCCGGCCCCGTGATCGTTGGGTATCTGCATCGTCACAAATTGCGGCATCGTTTGCTTTCCTTTGATCCACTTGGCGGTGAACTCCCGCTCAAACTGCTCTATCCGATACTGATCGGGCACATTGGTATTGTAGCCCGCAAAATCGCGTGAGGTGTGCGGATACACGGCTTTCGGCATGGGAAATACCACCGACTGAGCCGCTCCAAACTGCGTGGTTGTCCACTCCTCCACGTTTCCGGCATATTCGTTGGCCTGCCCGAAGTTATACAGCGATACCTTGTTTCGCTCAAAGGCTTCCCACAACCCGCCAATCTCGTTGTAATCTTCGGGGTCTATGGCCCCGGACGCTTTAGGAAACCGCCGACCCGGCGCTTTGGAATCCGGGTCGAAGCGTCCCGCCGAAGCAGCATTGGCCTCTACCCATTCGTTGGGAATGGTCCCCAGCATCCAGTGGTGGCCGTGAATGCTGGCGTCAGAATCGCAGTAAAAATTATCCGAAAACGCAAACTGTTTGGCAACGCGTACGTGATTGGGCATAATATCGGCATTGGTCACGCGTACCGTATCGCCCGGCCGATCCGTCGTTCGGCCGCTGGTTCCCCGGCTGGTCGAGATGCGGCTTTTGATGGTCACTCCTACCCCAAACCGCGCCAGTGTCGAATCACCGTTGGCACTTGGTAGCTGGCCCAGCACTTCATCGTACGTCCGATTCTCTTTTGTAATGTAAACGATGTGCTTTATGGGCGACTGTCGCGTTTTCGGTAACACAGGTAGTGGATTACGGCCATCATCCGTTACCATAACCGGCTGGTAGGTGTTGTCCAGCACCTGCTTCGTATAAATCGCCAGTTGGGCTGCGTCGGGTACGGGAATTGCCTGAAACGTTCCCAGCTGAATATCACCGATGTATGTCCCCTGTGGGGGCTTCACAAAGGTAGCGCCACCGTTAGGACCTGCGCCATAACCCCGGGCCGAGGTCACATACAGCATTTGCTCAGGTCCGGCGCTGGGCGATAAGGCTACGCGGGTGGGTCCCCAACCGGTTGGGATAAGGCCCCGAACCGTACGCGTGGGCACATCCACCACGGCCACAGCGTTGAAGGCCAGCAAGGTCACGTATAAGGTTTTTTCGTCGTTGGTCAAGGCCATTCCAAAAGGCATCAGCCCCCGGTAGCGATCCAAAGTTGACTTGACTCGGAGTTGAATCGTGCCCGCCAGCTTTTTACCGCCCCGGCCAACCGATTTGTAGTCAATGATCGAAATGTTATCGTTTGTGGCATTGGACACATAAGCGTACCGGCTCCCAACGACCACCGAATTAGGCGATGCGCCCCCAACCACTTCAGCTTCCTCAATCATTTCCCCAATCTGCACACCGGTTTTTACTTTACTCACCACCTTACTGGTGTTCAGGTCAACAGTCCAGACGCTCATCGCTTCATCGACCAATGGGCTTCCCAAGCCCGGAATCCGGCGTCCTTCTACTTCCACTCCCTCGGCAGATTCTTTGGTATGAGCAGCGTAAGGAGGAAATTTGAGCGCCATTGTGTCTTTGTTCGTCTTGGTTACGCCCGGCACTTTGGGGTACGCATAGAGCCCAACGTTGGCCACAAACGCCAGCTTCTTATCCGGACTGATGGCCAGCCCAAACGGCTGTCGGCCCGTTGGGATCGAAGCGGTGATTCGCTTTGTCGACAGGTCGATGCGTACGAGCCGGAAATTAGCCCGGTCCAGCACCAGTAGTTCGCTCCCGTTCAAGAGCAAGTCGGAGGTGAAACTGTCCGTATAGCCATTGCCATCAAGGGCGACACTGTCGATGGTTTGGTGTTGGTCGGTGTCGAAAATAAGTACCCGCCCTTTGTCGCCATTGCTTAAGTAAACGGTGCGGTTATCGGGAGCGAAGGCTACGCCCAGAAAGGAACCTTCTTTCAGCGCAGCGGGAATTTTACCGGCATAATCAGGAATACGGGTAGCCGCCAGCTCCTTTAACTTGACGACCGTCAGAACACCATCGTGTAGCGACACGGCCCGTTGGCCATTGGGAGATAGCGCTAGGCCGAAGGGGTCATTGGTGATGCGTATGGTTTTTCCAGCCGGTGTGACATAGCGGCCACTGGGTAATACAGACCGGCCGCCTGTATCTATTCTGCAAAACTCTGCCCGCCCCGGTACCTGTAGAGTAGTGTACGTTTTGGGTTTTGGCTGAGCCGATACGTGGAAACAGGTAAAAAGAAGGAGAAAGTGTAAAAGGTGCTTCATAGTTCGGTACCGAGCCTCCCTGAACGCTGACATGAACTGGCGTTTCAAAGTGTCTCTTCCCAAAGGTAATCGTATGTCGATCAGCCTTTCAACAAAATGTATTAAGAATTTGTGTCCAGGCAGGTTAGTTCTAGCCTCCAACCATTTAGGTCCATTCCCTGTGTCAGAAAGTCATCAAACAGGCTCAATATGCACAAGCACATCATAAACGGAAGGTTTCTCCCGAAGAATAGCCGCTTTAACGGCATGGGCGATGTCGTGCCCCTGCTTGACCGTCAGCTCACCCGGCACTAGCACATGCAGATCGACAAAATACTCAAAGCCCGTTTTCCGAACCCGATACTTGTCGATTCCCTTAACCTGCGGAACAGTTAGCGCCAGCGCTCTGAGCTCATTTTGCCAGTCGCCAGCGGGTGTTTCATCCATAATTTCGCCAAACGAAGGCCGGAAGATCAGATACGCGTTGTAGACAATCACGACCGAAGCCAGCAGAGCCGCCCAATCGTCGGCACTTTCGTAGCCAGGACCGCCAATCAGCGCGATACTAATGCCCACAAAAGCCGTGAGGGATGTAATGGCATCGCTACGGTGGTGCCAAGCATCCGCTTTCACGGCGCTACTATCGGTTTCGGCGCCCACTTTTGCAATCCGCCGAAATAAGACTTCCTTCACCAGAACCACCCCTGCCAGGACAGCCAGTGTAAAGGGCGCGGGTATCTCATGAGGAACCTGAATATTACGAATGCTCTGCACCGCAATCAGGATGGCAGCTCCCACCAGGGCCAGTGCTACAACAAGGGCAGCCAGCGGTTCAGCTTTTCCATGGCCATAGGGATGATCCTGGTCAGGAGCCTTCGACGCCGTGCGGAGGCCAAACCAGACAAAGATTGAGGTAACGATGTCCGTACCCGACTCCATCGCGTCGGCCACCAGGGCGTACGAATTCCCCAGCCATCCGGCCACTCCTTTCACTAAAACCAGCCCAATATTAACGCCAATCCCGATTAAGGTTGTTTTTTGCCCCCGTTCAGCCTGATGCGGTTTTGTGGATTGTTCCATGGTAAGGATTGAGGTTGATACTAATGCAGCGTGGTGGTGCAGCATTAGTATCAACCCCATCGTGGTCGGTTGGTTTATTTTTTGATCAATGCAACTTCCCTGAGACGCATTCTTGACGTTGCGATTCTCGTTGACATCCTGCTGTCAGCAAGTCATAGGCTTCAGGCTTATCGACGGTCGCTTTTCGGATGCCTGGCAGGGCAGGTGGCCAGGTAACGGGTTATGCTGTGGCGAACGCAGTTGTAAGCAGGCGGATGAACAGCCGTTTTAGACGAGTTTACTTTAGTGTGTTAGACAAGAATCAGGACATCATGACCATTGCTTTAATGACCCCGTTGCCCGGATCGAGCCAGTTGGCAAACTCATCGCCCACCTGATCAAAATTGACGCGATGGGTAATGTAGGTGGTGGGATCGACAGCCCCACTTTTCATACTCGAAATAACTAGTTCGAAATCCGCCTTGGTGGCATTGCGGCTACTCATCAGCGTGGCTTCGCGTTTATGAAACTCAGGGTGATTCACGCTTATATCGCCCTTCTGCAACCCAACTAGTACATACCGACCACCGTGGGCCAGATAGGAAAAGGCCGTATTCATGGCCCGCAAACTCCCCGTGGCGTCAATCACAACAGTGGGCATATCGCCGTTGGTAATACTCCGTAGCTCTTCGTGAACATTGGCGCTGGCAGCATTTATGGTAAAGGGAACGTTCAGTTTCTCGCGGCAGAAAGTCAGTCGGGCTTCGTTAATATCCAGGGCAATGACGGTCGCTCCGGCAATCCGGGCAAACTCCATGATGCCTAGCCCGATGGGCCCTGCCCCAACCACCAGGACAAATTCACGCGGCTGCACCGCTGCCCGACGAACGCCGTGGGCACCGATGGCCAGCGGTTCTACCAACGCCAGTTCATCGAAACCCAGCCCTTCGCCGTGTACCAGCAAACGGGAAGGCACCGAGAGGTATTCCACCATACCGCCGTCTATATGAACGCCAGCCACCTTCAAGGAGACGCAGCAATTTGGTTTACCCGACCGGCAGGCGATGCAGTGCGTACAGTTCTGGTAAGGAATAATGGTAACGGATTCGCCCGGCACAAAGTCTGGAGCCCCATCGACGGCTACCACTTCTGCCGCTAATTCATGGCCTAAAATACGCGGGTAATTAAAATAAGGCTGTGTTCCCTCAAAAGCGTGCAGGTCCGTTCCACAAACACCTATCTGTCTGATTTTTAGCAGAGCGTTCCCCGGTGTCAGAATGGGCACTTCCGTCTGCTCGTAGGCAAACTGACCGGGTGTAACGCAAACCAGAGTTTTCATAAGCAAGTCATTCTAAATTAGGGGCCAGTCGTCAGGCTACTTTATTAACTTAAACAATACAAAGGAATGGTATTTTTCAGAACGATTCCAGCAAAAATTAGCGGCTAAGGAAGAGAAATTAACCGAGCAGCCGCGATCCGTTATCCGTCCAATAAACTAACTGGTCTTTAACACAATTGAATTCGCTACTTATGTAACTTTACATCCATTAACTGAACTATCCGGCATTAATCTGTTTGTGTATGAAAGCTTTTTCCGTTCTGACCTATACACTGGTAACCAGCCTGCTAGCCGTTGCGATAAGTAGTTGTGCGCCAACGCTTACAACCACCTATCGGCTTGAACCCGTTTCCGGCGATGTGGCCATGATTGAAGGAAGACCAGTTACGAAAGCGCAACAGAATGGCGTGGGTGTCGTCGCTTCTTTTGAGCGGGAAGACCTGGAATTTGTTACCCTCGACATTGAGGTCAAAAACCGTACTGATCACGCCATCGACGTCAACCCATCCGATTTCCACTTCACGGCGCTCGGTGCGGCTCAGGACACACTTCCAGAACCGACCAATGCAAGCCTTGCCCTCTCACGGGCAGCTGCTGACCCTGCCTACGAAGCAGGCCGTGTAGGCTTTAAGCGGAAACAGGAAGAGAAACGCCTGAAAAAAGCCAAAGTTCTGAATACCATTCTGATGGTTGCGGTCATTGCCAGCGATGTCTCGTCCTCCTCCAATAGCCGCTCCTACCGCGAGTATGCCACAAATCAGGTAGCGCATGGAATTGCCTACCAGGGTCTGGCTGCCAAACGGATTATCGACTACAGCACCTTTGCCAACCGGATGCAGCGCTATGATTATGAAGAATACCGCTGGCGCGAACTGGCACTGAAGGCCAATACACTCGCTCCCGGCGAATCGGTACGGGGCTTTGTATATTTGCCTAAAGTAGCCAATGCCCGTTACCTGGCCGTCAATTATACTATACCGGAGCAGGCAAACGTACCCTTACTTTTCAAGCAGGAGTTAGTGCAACAACGACAAGGCCGCCCACGCCGTTAACTGGTGATTGCTTATTCAGAACATTTGACCGTGACGATATAATCACCAGTCATCGTCGTCATCCTCAAAGGCCTGTCGCGCGCGCTCCAGTTCCTGAAGCGTTTTCTGATTCTTCCGCGCTTTAGCCAGCAAAATTCCCTTATCGTATAACTCCGCTGCCCGCTCCCGCTCATCGAGGTCGGCGTAAAGAGCGGCTGCATGGTAATAGGTTGGCAAATAATCCGGATGGTCGGCTAGCAGTTGATCGAAGTAAATCCGGGCCTGAGCAGGCTGATTACTCATGTATTCCATAGCCAACGCATAGATGTTGAATGGATCATTCGGTTCTTCCTGTACAAATCGAATTAATTGTTGGATGCGTTCGTTATTCATACGTGCAAGAAAATTAGTATGCATGCATACTTTTATTTAAGACTATTTGTACTTTTGAGTCGTAAAAGTAAGGATTCATGCGTAGCGAACAGTATCCATGTCTGCTTAAGGGAGCAGACATTACTTACGGGCTACGTAGCACGATAACAACCATAAAACCCCAATAAGCATGAAAATTTTAGTGTGTGTGACGAGTGTGCCGGACACCACCACCAAAATTGCCTTTACGGACAATAACACCAAGCTCAATAAAGCGGGGGTAACGTTTATTACGGGCCCTTACGATGACTATGCGCTGGCAAGGGCTGTCGAATTAAAAGAAAAGACAGGCGCTACCATTACCGTATTAAACGTTGGGGAAGCTGATTCCGAGCCCGTTATTCGTAAATGCCTGGCCATTGGTGCCGATGATGCCATTCGCATCAATGCCGAGCCAACCGACGCTTATTTTGTAGCCGAGCAAATTGCCGCTATTGCCAAAGAAAACAGCTATGACCTGATTCTGATGGGGCGCGAATCCATCGACTATAATGGCGGTCAAGTTCACGGTATCGTTGGCGAAATGCTGGGTATTCCCTCCATTTCTCCCGTTATGCTACTCGACCTGGACGGTGACACGGCCAAAATCACTCGCGAGATCGAAGGCGGTAAAGAAAGCCTGGAAGCGAAATTACCACTCGTACTCGGTTGTCAGGAACCCATTGCCGAATGGAAAATTCCGAACATGCGCGGTATTATGACCGCCCGGACCAAACCGCTCAAAGTAGTTGAGCCAACGGGTACAGACAAACTAACCACCGTTGCGAGCTATGAACTGCCCGCTCCACGGGGTGCCGTTAAAATGATTCCCGCTGATTCGGCCGAAACGCTTATTCAGCTCCTCCATACTGAAGCCAAAGTCATTTAATTGTACTTGGTTTTTGGTTTACGACTCATGCTACAAGCTTGAAACCCGAAGACTGAAAAACCATAAACCGAAAAATCTTTTATGTCTGTCCTCATATTTGCAGAATTAGACGAAGGTAAGATCAAGAAATCCTCGCAGGAGGCTATTTTCTATGGCACTAAAGTGGCCGAAATGACGGGTACTTCAGCTACTGCCGTTATTATTGGCCCGGCTGATGACGCCGAACTGGCTTCAGCTGGTCGGTTCGGAGCAACCAAAGTGCTCCATGCCGCTGATGCCAAATTGACCGAACCCAATGGCATGGCTTACGCTACCGTAGTGGCGGCAGCCGCCCAGCAGGAAGGTAGTAAAGTGATTGTACTGGCCAAATCATCGCTGGCCGATGCCATGACCGCCCGGTTAGCCGGTAAACTGAAAGCCGGACTAGCGGCCAACGTGATCGAGTTACCTAACTTATCCAACGGTTTTCAGGTCAAAAGCAGCATCTATACGGGTAAGGCATTTGCTTATAATGATCTGAAAGCGGATGTAAAAATCCTGGCTATCAAGAAGAATACAATCACTCCGGAAGAGGAAGACGCTACCGCTTCTGTAGAGGCTTTCGCCCCCATCCTGAATGATGCCGATTTCGTTATTTCGGTAAAAAACACCGAAAAATCGTCGGGGGATATCTTATTACCGGAAGCAGACTTGGTTGTCTCGGCCGGTCGTGGCTTAAAGGGCCCCGAGAACTGGGGTATTGTTGAAGATCTGGCGAAAGCCCTGCATGCAGCCACGGCCTGCTCGAAACCGGTTTCAGACCTCGATTGGCGGCCTCACTCTGAGCACGTAGGCCAGACAGGGATTAAAATTAGCCCCAATTTGTACATTGCCTGCGGCATTTCCGGCGCTATCCAACACCTGGCCGGTGTAAACTCATCGAAGGTGATTGTTGTTATCAACAAGGATGCTGACGCACCGTTCTTTAAGTCGGCGGATTATGGTATTGTTGGAGATGTTTTCGACATACTTCCGCGTCTGACAAAAGCCGTGCAAGCCTTGTAAAAGGTGTAAGTAACGGGATAGTAAGTCGTAAACGACTGAATATTTTTTTACTTACGGCTTACTGACCAAGAGGTGTCCCCGTTATTACTTACGACTTTTTGTTAATTTCGCACCGTGGATAAGATTAAGCTGGAAATATTAGGACTGTCGCCCAGCCAATCGCAATCAGGTTCGTTTGCATTGGTATTAGGCGAAGAATATGGCAACCGACGATTGCCAATCATCATTGGTATGTTTGAAGCGCAGGCCATTGCTATAGAAATCGAAAAGATTGTGCCCAACAGGCCCATGACGCACGATTTGTTCAAGCAATTTGCCGAACAATTCAAATTTACCGTTCGTGAAATTATGATCTCCGACTTACGAGAAGGCATCTTCTTTGCCAAAATCGTCTGTTTCGATGGTGTTCGTGAATCCGTTATTGACGCTCGGCCATCCGACGCTATAGCCATTGGCATCAGGTTCGATGTACCTATATATACGAATGAGTCCATCCTGTCAGAGGCTGGTATTACAGCCACAGGCAACGATGAGGAAGAAGAGCAGGAAGAGCTGGTTCGTTCGTCGAATAAGCCATCGACACGATCTTTTGGCGATCAGCTAAAGAACGCATCTTCGGAAGAGCTACAGCGTATGCTCGAAGAGGCCCTTGGCAACGAAGAATACGAGAGAGCCGCTAAAATTCGCGATGAGATGAGTAAGCGCAACTAGTCCTATTTTTTACCGTAATTTAAAAGAGCCACCCTCAGTAGGGTGGCTCTTTTGGTTATTTCTTCTGCTTTTTTCGAATCACCAGCTCTTTATAGCCAAAGGTAGGGTCAGGTTCCCGGGCGTAGATGAGCTCAGGCATAACACCAATAACTAATTCGGCCGTCGTATAAATAATACAGCCGTCCAATAAATGTCCTCCAATGGTTCGGCCCGTTGAGTCAGAGACTGATAAATGGACGTGGCTTCCATTGACTGACAACGTACCAACAAGTGATACAATTTCAAAATGTCCCTTCCAAACGCTGGCCGTTTCCTGGTTAGCCAGGCGCAATGTCACATCCGTTAAACTACCGACGCAGGTAAGCACAGCACCAGCGCTGATCCGTTCCTGCTGAACGACCATTTCCAGTGATTTCTTTAAATCCTGACCCGGCTTTAATCGTACAGAATAAGTCTGCATGGTAGCCGCCACGGCTGGTACATGACTATTGGTAGGTTGCGCATTAAGCATAGTTACGAGACATTGACACGTAAGTACTAGTAAAACAAGTCGCATTTGGTAGGGCGCTTTTTAGCTGGTTAAATCTAGTTGGTCACTGCTTAGGAAGCTGGGTTTCTATCAAATAAAAAAACCGGGAGCGTTGGCCCCCGGTTTTTTTATTTGTGTGCTACTTCCTTATTCAACACCGAAGAGTACATCTGACCGGCGACCGCTGTTACCAGCCCGGCGAGTTTTCTTTTTAGCGGGTGCTGGTGGAGCTAGTAACTTAGCTTTCTGCTCATCTGTCAGTGGCTTCAGGTCAGTGATCGAGTAGCTATTGTCGCTAATCGTTGTGTTGAAGCTACCCACTGCTTGCTCAGGCTGACCGTTACATGGCAGTTTCGTGACAGTAAATACAGCGCGGAAGTATTGAACCTGCGGACGTACCCGGCGGCCTTTGTAGCGAATCGCGTTACCACTTTCGATTTTCGCTTTCTCAGCTTGCAACTGTTGAGCTAAACCACCTGGCAATTCACGAATGTTCAGGATAACCGTGTTTGTGTCAAACTCAACCGTGCTGTTCGCCAGTTGACGGTTTAGGCCACGGTAACGAAGGCGTGTAACGGTGTCACCCACTGAGGTAACGGTGCCATTACAGTAACATACGTTAGCCACTTCACGTGTGTATGGCGTGCGATAATAAACTTCCAGACGCTCAAGTTTATGACGGTATTCACATTCAACAACTTTGCTACGTGGGCGAATGCTGGCGAAGCTCGTTGTAGCAACCTCGCTCATACATGTACCACATTTTGCGACCTGCTTGTTGTGAACCGTTACGTAGTAGAAACCAGGATTTACCTGACCGTTCGAGAAGTAAGCAGTTGGAAAAGCAAGTGTTGTATCGGTTGTGTTTTCCAGCTGAGCAATCACTTGATCCGTTGCGCCAGCCACTACTGAATCTGCACGGTAGTACAAACGAGCCGTGAACGTTTCGTTCTTTGGGTTCGGGGTTGTGCTACGCCAGCTGATAACAGGAGCCGTTGCAGCTGTGTTTACAGGAGCCGACTGTTGTGCGTTTGTGCTGTCAACAAATGATAGCGATGCACCTTTCAGAGAAGCACCGTTGAAACGTACGTTCAACTCAGGAACCTGTTCGCAGGTTGGGCAGGTAACAGGAGCTTTAGGAATAAGCTTCTTCTGAACAAATCCTTTCCGAACAGCCAGACCAACGTTAAAACCACCGTGCTTGCGCTTGAACTCATACACTTGATCGTCGATACCGTTGATGATCAGGTAGTTCAACTGGGTGATAAAGCCCTGACCCTGAACACCGATGTTCCAGTTATTGCGCAGTGGGAAGAAAACAGCTACCGAACCTAAAGCACCCAAGTGGTATAAACTAGGGCTAGGGTTAACCGAGCGAATCAAACCACCCCCACCGACAAACGAAGAGACAGCTGGCAATGACAGCGTCGATGGCGTATAAGCAGCGATTGTAGCCGCTTCCGTACGGAACAAACCGCCACGGGCGCCTAACTCGATGAACGTTGTCGCATCAGGATTACGACGGCTACGAGCCAGCGTAAACGTCAGTACAGGCCCAACCGTCAGGAACATATCTTCCGAAGCCCGTTGACGAATGGTTACCTGATCTCTGGTAAACCCGCGAGCTGCGGCCAATCCATACAGATAATCTGTGTAAATACTACGTGTAATGTAGTTCTGATAACCGAAAGCAGCCCCTAAGCCAAACCGAAGCCGACGGGTAGCTGGGGTTAAGAAGTAATCGATGTTACCCGTGATGTTGAAGCCTGCGCCATTGTAAAGGGTGTTGTCCCGCTTGTTAGGACCAAACGTGTTCTCCCACGTTCCGCAATAGGCGAAGTTAGGACCGGCATATAAGCCAACCCGCCAGGGCGATAAGCGCCGTACTAGGATGAACGTTTGGAAGGTTGTATCACAATCATCCAGCTCAGCAACATCACTGGCTTGTGCTTTGAAATCACCTCTACGCAGGGTATCGGTGTAAACACCTTTACCCAGACGATAGATGTTCTCTCGTACATAATTGCCGCTCGGTGCGGTTGTTGTAGCGGGTTGAACCCGGACTGTGTCAGCCTGTTGAGCAAGGCTAACAGAAGGTATTGCAAAACCTAGCAACACGAGTCCAGCCAGCATCCTCATAGGGTGTTGTTGGATAAATGTTCGCATATTTATTGAGTTAATTTGACGCAATGTTTGTTACTAAACTGTTATTCTCCCAAATGTGACTACGGAAATTTAGGGAACGGCCTGTCTTTTTTAGGTTATAGGTTACTTGATAACCCACAATACCCTATATGACTAGCTTTCCGGATAAATGTTTCGAGGTTGCTCATAACTTTATGTTCATCCGCAAAAAAAAATCCCTGTTCCTTAAATCATGGTCAACAATTCTGACCAACCACACAGGTCATTTGATGAATACCTTCATCAAGCAGCCCCACAATCCGCTATTTTTCTGCAATGTTAAGACTGAATTGCAAAACTCAATTCATCTATCAGTTTTTTTTTCACCTTTGTCGCGAAATAATCTAGTTGACCAAATTTATAGGGTATTCCGCAAGTCAATTTGACTTATTAAATTTGGCTAGATCGTCGTAATACTTGGTATTACCAATTTGATTGAATTGTGTTCAAAACTGGCCTCTTTTTTATTAATGGTCAATAATAGTAAGAATAAGGTGATAAAAAAATAATTGCTCGTCTCAACGCCAAACAAACGTTAAATCCCCCAGATTTTCTTACTTCTTCCTTTATTCGTTCTATTTGTTCCAGCTATTATCTTGTGCACCACCCGATTCTCTAGAGATTATCTACATAAGGTAAAGATTGGTAGTACTACTCACTACCAACTCTTTTCGATTTGGAATAATCCATTTTTTCCGGGTATTGTTTAGTCAACATAGACAATTATATAAGTGGATTCGCTTAGACGAGCGAAATTATAAATTGTAACAAATCGATGGTATGAAAATAATTGCCATTAATTTTCCAGATACCACATCAACGTTCTATTTTGACGGATGTCTGAATTAGATTGGTCGCACATTTAGCGATAATTTTACCTGTAGAAGCCAGGATACGGCCTTCGCAATGAATAATATTTTTTCCCTCCCGTATAACTTCAGCCACTGTCGTAACCACGTCGCCCATACGAGCTGCATGTAAAAAATCGATTGTCAGATTAACCGACGTATAGGCATATTCCCGACCGAGCGAATAGACCATAGCGCCAATTAAATCATCCAGAATAGCCGCCCCCGCGCCACCGTGCAAAACGCCGGCTGGATTCGTCATGTCGGTGCGAACCGTAAAATCAGCCACGAGCCGGCCATAATCGACCTCGCGGATGGTGCCGTTGAGCCAGCGGCCAAACGGCGATATACTTTCGTTCATATCCTGCCCTATTCGAGCGCGAAAGAACTCAAGCCGGGGATTTGTGATGTTATCCATGGGAACAAAAATAGTACTTAACTAAGCTAGAAGTCTATAACATGCTATTATTTATGTACTTTCTTGGGAGTTTTTCAAGACTTGTACTACTTTTGGGCGTTTTTAATACGCCTACGTAATTTCTCCTCATGAATTATACGCTTACGCAGATACCCGATCGAACCGAAAAACCCCGTGAAAGTGGGCTGACTATGGTTATGGATAAGGGGTTAAGCCTCCGGGAAGTAGAAGATTTTCTATCTGTCTCTGCTGAACACACAGATATCGTTAAGCTGGGTTGGGCAACCTCATTTGTTACCCCGCGATTGGGCGAAAAATTGGCCATTTATCGCGAAGCAGGTATTCCAGTGTATTTCGGCGGAACCTTGTTTGAAGCTTTTGTCGTGCGAAATCAGTTCGACGACTATCGCCGGTTGTTAGACAAATTCGGGATGGAACATGCCGAAGTATCTGATGGATCGATTGATATGAATCAGGACGATAAGTGCGAATACATACGGCAGCTTGCCACTCAGGTTACCGTACTTTCAGAAGTGGGTTCAAAAGACGAGGCCAAAATTATTCCACCTTACAAATGGATTCAGTTGATGAAAGCCGAGCTGGAAGCGGGTGCCTGGAAAGTAATTGGTGAAGCCCGTGAAGGCGGTACTGTTGGCCTGTTCCGGTCGAGCGGAGAAGTTAGACAGGGGCTGGTGGAAGAAATTTTAACGCAGGTGCCATTCGAAAACATCTTATGGGAGGCCCCCCAAAAAGAACAGCAGGTTTGGTTCGTTAAACTGCTCGGTGCGAACGTAAATCTGGGCAACATTGCCCCTCACGAAGTTATTCCTCTGGAAACCATTCGGTTAGGGCTACGTGGTGATACATTCTTACAATTTTTAGATAAGTAGAGGCAAACCATATGGATCTTATTAAATCGTTACTTGATTTTTTGCTTCATCTTGATCGCTACCTCGATCTGTGGGCAAACGAGTACGGTATACTGCTGTATGCCATCCTCTTCCTAATCATATTTACGGAGACAGGATTAATTGTGATGCCGCTGCTACCCGGCGATTCCCTGTTGTTCGCTGCTGGTGCTCTGGCCGCACGGCCCACCAATGAATTGAGTGTATGGATAATTATTCCGCTGCTCATTGTAGCTGCCCTCTTAGGTGATAATGTCAATTACTTTGTCGGTAAATTTCTGGGAACAAAAATCAAGTCCCGCGAACGTATCTTGTTTTTTAAACGCGAATACATCACCGAAACAGAAAAGTTCTACGATAAGTATGGGGGACGAACTGTAATCATTGCCCGATTTATCCCGATTGTGCGCACCATTGCCCCGTTTGTAGCAGGCGCTGGAAGCATGAGTTACGGCACCTATATTAAGTTCTGTATCCTTGGGGCCATCTTATGGGTAACAAGCATTTCGCTGCTGGGCTACTTTTTTGGAAACTTCCCAATCGTTCAGAAAAACTTCGAGCTCGTGGTATTTGGCATAGTCGGCTTATCTATCGTGCCTATTATTATTGAGTTTTTCAAAAAGCGGGCTCGCTAAATATTCTGTATTCTAATGGACATTACTTATGCCATTGCTTTTAGCAGTGGCATAGTGTTTTTAACAAGGTACTATGACACGCTACGGCCTTATTGGCTTCCCGCTCACGCATTCATTTTCAAAACGCTATTTTACGGAGAAATTCGAACGGGAGGGTATCTCCGACAGCCGGTACGATCTGTTCGAAATGCCTGCCATTACCGCATTGCCCGATCTGCTGGCTTTGCCTGGTTTGCGGGGCCTAAATGTTACGATTCCTCACAAACAGGCGGTTCTACCCTATTTGGATCGATTGGATGCGTCGGCGGAGAAGATTGGCGCCGTTAATGTGATTAAATTGGAGGCTGATGGTTCCCGAACCGGTTACAACTCCGACTACTATGGTTTTCGGCAATCGCTGGTCGATTGGCTGATATTACTTGGGCGTTCAACTGATGAGCTACAGGCGCTGGTCCTTGGCACAGGTGGTGCATCGAAAGCAGTTACGGTCGCTTTGGCTGATCTGGGAATTTCGTATACCTATGTGTCACGAACGAAAAGCACCAATACCCTAACGTATGACGAGCTAACTGACATGGTAGATGATTACCCGTTGATTATCAATGGTTCACCCGTTGGCACATATCCCAAAATTGACGAAGCTCCCACGCTCCCTTATCACTTGTTGACGGCCCGTCATCTCTTATATGACCTGGTCTACAATCCTACCGAGACGAAATTCATGAAGCTTGGTCAGGAACATGGCGCAGCAGTGCATAATGGGCTGCGGATGCTGGAATTACAGGCTGAAAAGGCCTGGGAAATATGGCAACGGTAAATTTTAGGTCTTCCCGCTTTTGTTAATAAAACGTATAACCGATGCCTCTTTTAGTATTTGCCGAAATCACCGCCAAAGCTGGTGCTGAGACCAACCTCAAAAATGCCCTGCACGAACTGGTTCTGGCCGTTCGGACCGAACCCGCCTGTCAACTCTACGAATTATACGAGAGCACAGAACATCCCGAACGATTTATTATGCACGAACGCTGGGATGATGAAGCGGGTCTGCAGGCCCATAACCAGATGGCCCACATGAAAACTTTTGGCGAAAAGGCAAAAGACTGGTTAGCTGGTCCGGCGGCCCTGACGAAAGTAACTATATGAACGGGCTCAGGCCCGTTTATTTTTAAACAGCGATAAAACCCTTACAAACAGATATCTTTCATTCGATCCTCATCCATCACGAACACGTTGAAGTCTACCTGCCCCCGAATACCCTGAACCCAGCCACTCTGGTTATGTTGCCAAAGGTATAATTTATCCGCATCGTAATTCCGCAGGTGTTTGGCCGAATAGTCGGCGATCCAAAGCGGGTATTCACCCAGGTTATCCTTAATGTACCGTTTGTAGAGATTACCGTTCGTATAGATAATTGGCCGTACATGATAGTGTTCCTCAACGGTTTCGAGCCAGAGTCGCAAGCCGTTGATAATTGTTTCATCCGATTGACCATTTATTACCTCGAAGTCAACGACGGGAACAAAGTCACCCTCGTTCAAATCTACCGTTCGAATAAAATTATTGGCTTGTTTAACTGGATCACGTGTGGGATGATAAAAATGGTAGGCTCCCCGCCGTAGCGCTGACTTTTTTGCTTCACGCCAGTTCTTCTCGAAATGCTTGTCAGCCAATGTCGCTCCTTCAGTCGCCTTGATAAACACGAACTGAAGCCGAACACCATCGGCTTCCATCTGTCTGACACGCGCCCAGTTTATTCGATCATTATGTCGGGATACATCAATGCCGTGAATGCCATAACGCATGGGTAAGCGGATACCAAATGCCCGAACAAATTGCCAGTCGAGCTGATCAGCCTTACGCGACCGAACAACCCAAACAGTGATCAATACGATAAAGAATGCCGCAATCCAGAGACCATATCGCTGAACGATGAGCTTTACCAGAACGCGGGTTTTCATGCAATTTCTTAATTTGTGAGTCAAAAATACAGCATTAGGCCTGAACATAACGAACATAAAAAAGCCCTCTGCCTAGGCAGAGGGCTTCTTCCTCAAGTTTTGATGGCCTTTCTTAATCGTGGCCTTCCAGTTTCACTAACTTATTGTATAAGCCAAGCAACAAAAAGGGAGCTGCCCACTGACCAACAAACAGACTTCGGTCGCGCTTGTTTATTGACTGTAAATACAGTGAGACTCCCATGGAACCGAGTGCCGCCCATAAGAAAAGATCGGAAGGCAACTTGGCTGTTTGCTCTTCAATAGCGGTTGCTACTGGTCCTTCTGTGTGCTCAGGATTGTTGTTTTGAGACTTTGCCATAACGCTAAGTGGTTTGTTTATTCTACAAACCACCTAACTCAGGGAGGCATCATAAGGTTTTAATACTATAGTCTTAAACGAGTATTATATGCGTATGGTCCGCTCGAGCAAAAAAATACGCTGAATTAAGCGCAACCTTACCCATTACGGTAACCAGGTTTCACTTAATCCAGCGTAGCATCGCATGGCCATTAGCGTAACGAAACGTTACTTATTGGGCTGGGGTGTTGTGCGTAAGTACGGCTTAACAAACGTTACGCCTTTCGGAAATTTAGCTTCCAGTTGATCATTGGTAACAGCAGGCGTAACAATAACATCATCACCCTGCTGCCAGTCGGCGGGGGTAGCGACCTGGTAGTCGGCGGTCAACTGGAGCGAGTCAATCACGCGAATGAGCTCATTAAAATTACGTCCGGTTGAGGCTGGATAGGTCAGCGTCAGTTTGATTTTTTTGTCGGGTCCAATCACAAACACCGAGCGAACTGTTGTTTTTTCACTGGCATTGGGGTGAATCATATCGTATAAGGTAGCCACCTTCCGGTCAGCATCCGCAATAATTGGGAAGTTAACTTCTGAACCGGTCACGTCCTTAATATCGGGCGTCCAACGATTGTGCGACTCTAAATCATCCACCGATACGGCAATAACTTTTACATTTCGTTTGCCGAATTCATCTTTCAAGAGTGCCGTCCGACCCAATTCCGTTGTACAAACGGGTGTAAAATCGGCAGGGTGTGAGAATAGCATTCCCCAGGAAGTACCTAACCACTCATGAAAATGGATGTGGCCTTGCGTTGTATCGGCCTCAAAATCGGGGGCGATATCTCCTAAGCGTAGTGACATAATAATACGGGTTTATTAGTTAATAAAGCCTATATAGTTAATATAGTACCTAATAAATGGAAAACCGGCACTGAGCCGGTTTTGGAAGCAAACCTAAAAAACAATTTTCAAGTTCGCAATTCGATTGGTAGAGTTGTTCAGGGATTAGATCAGCTTATCTTCCACGGCCATTCTGACTAATTCAGCCGCATTACGAACTTGCAACCGGCGCATCATATTAGCCCGGTGGTTATCGACAGTCCGGACGCTAAGTTGAAGTTTTTCGGCAATTTCACGACTACTCATGCCATCGACCAGAAATTGAAGAATTTCTTTTTCCTTGTTCGACAGTTTTGATTGGCGTTCGGCACGGCCATGTCGATCTCCTTTCTTCAGTTGCTGCATATAGCCGCTCAAAATAATTGAAGCGACTGGCGAGCTGTAATATTTCTCACCCGAAGCAATGGTTCGAATGGCTTTGATCATCTCATCGGACGATGAATCTTTTAAAATATAGCCATACGCGCCAGCTTCCACAGACCGTAAAATATAATCTTCGTTATTGTGCATGGACAGCATCAACACCCGTACATTTTTGTACAGACGGCTAATGACCTGCGTAGTCTGGATGCCCGACATCCCCGGCAATGATATATCCATCAGGATCAAATCAGGTAAACGACTTGGATCGGGCTGAAGCACTTTCAGTTTATCAAGGATTTCTTCGCCATCGTTGGCTTCATCGATAATCTCCAGGCCATCGGCTTGTTCAAGTAGAAGCCGAATACCGTCACGAACGATAGAGTGGTCGTCCACCAACATTATTCTAGTAGGTGTCATGGGATGCAAAATGCGTTTTATAGGGAATGCTTACTTGAATTTTAGTGCCTTTACCAAACGCAGATTGTAATTTAAATTTACCGTTGAGCAATTTGGTTCGTTCCTGCATATTATGTAAACCCTGCGAAGGGGGCCGTAGTTCTGACGGATTCGTTATGTCGCCATTTATTTCTGACTTTTGTTTGAGTCCCCCATTTTCCTGTTTTTTTCGAGGAACCTGAAACCCTTTTCCATCATCGCTGACAATCAATTGTAAGAAAGTACTTCGTTCATATAATTCGATATGAATGTGTGACGGTTTGGCGTGTTTGACCGCATTGCTGACGGCCTCTTGGGTCACCCGATAGAGCATGATCTCAACGTTTTTATTCAATCGAGGCATATCGGAGGTAAAATTTGTTTCAAATGTAACATCGAAGGAATCGCTTCGGTCTTGCTCAGCCAGCATTTTGATAGCGGGTATGATGCCAAAATCACTGAGTACGCTAGGCATCAAATTATTGGAGATCGTGCGTGTTTCCTGAATTGTCTGTGTTACCAGGCTCTTCAACGTTTTCAAATTTTTGGCGTGTGGTGCCGTACCAACCTGTTCCGTCGCAGCCGCTCTGGTCAGGCTGGCCTCAAGCCCTTCAATTTGCAATTTGATAGCGGTAAGCATCTGGCCGAGCCCATCATGTAGCTCGCGTGATAACCGTTTACGTTCTTCTTCCTGCCCGGCGATTAAGTAAGACGTTCGTAGTTTTTGATCGTCAATTTCCTGCTGGTATTGCAGTTTAGTAGCTTCAAACAGTTTCTGACGGGTTTCCTTCAAAATGCGGTTGGCGTTCAGCAGTTTCTTATTAGCCGCCGTTGTTTGGCTCTCTGCTTCAACCAGTTGCGCAAATGTTTGTTTGAGTCTTCGGGCCGCAGGACGAAAAATCACGAAGCCTATGCCAATTAGAACGGCTACGGTGAAGATATACAAGTACAGTTCTATTGATTGTAGCAGCGTTAACTTGGCCCTGAGTTCGGTCGTGTATTCCCGAACAATACCATCCATTTCCTCCAAAAATGGCTTTTCGTTCGCCAGCATCAATTTGATACTAGCCTGGACTTCAGGCGTCTTGATTTCGTCGAACCTTTGCAATCGCATGAGTCGATGGGCACTCTGCCGGAACGCATCAAACTGCGGACGAATGGCGTCATACAGTCGTTGAACCGTATCGGAATTCACAATATATACCTTTGGATTATCAACTTTTCCTTGCCGACTTTGTAGGTGATAGCGTTCAAAAACAGGAAATACCTGCCGTAAAGCCGCCACATTCTCCGAAAAGTGATCCTGTTCACTGGCATCCGCCAGTTGTAGGACTTGTTTCACAATTTGCTGGCTCTGGTGCCGTTGCAAAGCCGAGTACCGAATAATCCATAGCTCGTCCTGAACAGCACGGAGCCGCCATTGCGTGAGGCCCTGCCCTACCGTTAGCAAAACGGCCAGAATAATCAGCAGAGTCATATACAGCCGGGTAAACCGAACGGGAATTACCGAGCCATCTTTTGTGTTGTCGTTGAGTGTATCAGGCACGAGCAGCGTGGTTGATGATAAAGTCCGTTAGTAAAAGTAATATTTTTTGTATTTTTACCATTGTATCTTCGCATATAAGACTTCCCTCAACATGACTCGTTTATTGATTGCCTTACTAGTTGTATCACTCGCGGCCCCGGCCTTTCGTCCGGCACTGCCTCCTGTCAATCGGATTAAGCCGGGCATACCGCCTTCGGTAGCTGCCGAACCGGTTAAACTATCGTGGGAAGTGCTACGCGATGTTACGTTCAAGAAAAAATGGTATGCTGAGGAATCCGTATACATGCTTTACCCAACCTTTGGGCAAGGCATTCAAAAATTGAACGGAAAAACGGTGGATCTTACTGGGTACGTACTTCCAGTAGATCTGGAATCCAATATCTATGTCTTATCGGCTTTCCCTTATAGCGCCTGCTTCTTTTGCGGGGGCGCAGGGCCCGAATCGGTTGTGTCGCTGAAATTCAAAAAATCAGACAAGAAATTTAAGACCGACGAACGCCGGACGTTCCGGGGTACCCTTAAATTGAATGCTGACAATATTTACGAACTGAATTACATACTGGCTGACGCAGAAATGATTCAGCAATAGGTTGCCTAGTCTCTTAAAAATAAACCCCGGTAATCGCTTGATTACCGGGGTTTATTTTTAAGAGACTAGGCAACAAAAAACCACCCATTCAGAGTGGTCGGTTTGCAACGTAGTGGAGAATATCGGAGTCGAACCGATGACCTCTTCCATGCCATGGAAGCGCTCTAGCCAGCTGAGCTAATCCCCCATAAACACCAATGGTAGTGTTTTGTGGGTGCAAATATGAGTAAAAAATTAGTTTGACCCAAATTGAATACCATTTTTTTTATTCGGGTAACTCAACCTATCCGCTAGATCAGGCAATGTTTGTTTTGTATGATCAATTGTGTAGTTTTGATAATACTTCCGATACATATGCATACGGTATATATAATTTATAGCCCTTCCACTGACCGGTATTTTATTGGCCAGACTAAAGACCTGAAAATAACACTGTGGCAGCATAATGCTAAGACTAACCCTGTTACGGCAGATGGAAAGCCATGGGAAGTACGCTTTACGCAGGCATTTGATACGCGCAATGAAGCCCTGAGTTTAGAAATGAAGCTTAAAAAGAAGGATCGCGCGCATTGGGAAGAGCTTATTAATAGTGCTCAGCCAGCTGTGTAGGTAACCTTCTTATAAAAAAAACCGCTCCAGGAGCGGTTTTTTTTATGCCTATATTTTTCATCAAAAGGGGCGCAGCGCCTTTACAAATCGGCCTTTAAAGTAATCTGCATACAGGTTGTCTTCCCGAACGCCCCGCGAAGAAGACGCATGAATAAACCGGATATTCTGGGCGCCGTTTACTTCGGTCACGATGCCGGTGTGCGAAACATATCCGGCCTGTCCTTTGTCCGGCACAAAGAAAATTAAATCACCTGGCAAAATCTCTGCTACTTCGACTTCATGACCGACCTCTGACTGCTGCCAGGATATTCGGGGCATTTTCAGACCCACCGTGTTAAAAACAGCATAGACCAGGCCTGAGCAATCAATGCCGTCGGATGTATTCCCACCCGACCGGTAGGGCGTTCCGGTATAAGTTCGGGCAATTTTCACGACTTCAGGCACATACCGGTTTTCGTAGGTCCGACTATCCACAACTTTGCCTGTCGGTTTAGTCGGAACAGCGGGCGAACGACTGGGTGTTTTACCGGTAGATGGTCGATGGACAACGGATCGGGACGATGAGGACGGTCGACGGCTAACGGACGGACCAGAAGAACGAAGCGCATTACAGGCACTCAACAAGACGAGCAGGCAGGCACTCAGCAGTACGGGACGTATAATTTCCCGAGACCAGCGTTGTTGCATACGGAAGTAGGTTAGGGTAGTGTAGGCAATTTTTTAACGTTAAGGCACATTAACCTATTGCAACCTATTAAAATTTCATAGTTAATGCAATTCGTTTCCGGGTCTTATCGACCTCGATTACTTTAACTTTTACTTTCTGGTACACTTTCACCACCGTTTTGGGGTCCGAAACAAAGTGATTAGCCAGTTGAGAAACGTGAACAAGCCCATCCTGCTTGACACCAATATCCACAAAGGCCCCAAAAGCGGTGATGTTGGTCACGACACCCGCCAGCACCATACCTTCGTGCAAATCATCGACAGACCGAACACGGGCGTCGTATTCAAACACTGAAAGTTGTTCGCGCGGATCGCGGCCGGGTTTAGCCAGTTCGGCCAGGATATCCCGAAGCGTAGGTAGACCAACCGCGCTGGTCACATACTTGTCGACTTTGATGTGCTGCCGCAAGTCCGGTCGACGGATAAGGTCATCTACTTTACTACCTGCATCAATGGCCATCTGCTCAACAACGGCATACCGCTCGGGGTGAACGGCACTGTTGTCCAACGGATTTTTAGCGCCTTCAATACGCAGGAAACCCGCACATTGCTCAAAAGCTTTCGGGCCCAACCGAGGTACTTTCCTGAGTTGGTCTCGGGATGTAAACGGCCCATTTTCGGCCCGGTAGGCAACAATGTTACCGGCCAGTTGCGGTCCCAGTCCCGACACATAGCGTAGTAAATACGCACTCGCGGTATTGAGCGATACACCAACCTGATTGACACAGCTCTCTACTACGGTATCGAGGCTGGTTTTCAGATCGGTCTGATCCACATCATGCTGATATTGACCAACGCCAATTGACTTGGGGTCAATCTTCACCAGTTCAGCCAGTGGGTCCATCAGCCGGCGGCCAATACTAACGGCTCCGCGAACGGTAACATCTCGATCCGGAAATTCTTCACGAGCGACTTCGGAAGCGGAATAAATCGACGCGCCCTGCTCACTCACCATAAAAACAGGTTTATCCAGATTTAGCCCTTGTATAAACTCCTCCGTTTCTCGTCCGGCGGTGCCATTCCCGATAGCAATAGCATCGATAGCATATTGAGCCACAAGCTTCTGAACTGTGTGGATAGCCTGTTGCTTCTGCGATTCAGAATGAGCCAGATACAGCACCGTTTCGGCCAATAAACTCCCCTGTGCGTCCAGACAGACCGTTTTACAACCCGTTCGATAACCGGGGTCGATGGCCATCACGCGCTTCTGGCCCAGGGGCGGACTAAGCAGTAGTTGACGTAGGTTGTCAGCAAAAATCTGGATAGCTTCGGCATCGGCTTTCTCTTTCGACATGGTCGAAAATTCTGTTTCGAGCGAAGGTTTGAGCAGGCGTTTGTACCCATCACGAATAGCCAGCATCACCTGCTCCTTGCAAACGGGCGTCCCCGACCGATCGGCCACAAACTGTCGTTCGAGCCGTTGCGTAGCCGCTTCTTCGTCCGGACCAATGGCAACGGCCAGAAATCCTTCTGTCTCGCCACGACGCAAGGCCAGCAACCGGTGCGATGGAACCCGGCGGAGGGGTTCGGCAAAATCGAAATAGTCTTTGTATTTTATGCCCTCCGCTTCTTTCCCTTTTTTAACGACAGACCGAATGATGGCTTCCCGCTCAAAGAGATTGCGAATTCGCTGTCGAGCGTCGGCATCTTCACTGATTCGCTCGGCCAGAATATCGCGGGCACCCTGCAAGGCATCGGCCATGGTGGGCACTGCGTCGGAGAGATACCGTTGAGCAATGCGCTCCAGATTTGCTTCGCGCTGGGCAATAACTACGTTAGCGAGGGGTTCCAGCCCACGTTCGATAGCTATACTGGCACGGGTCTTTCTTTTTTGTCGATATGGCAGATACAAATCTTCCAGATCGGTGAGTGAATCAGCGGCTTCGATTTTTCGACGCAGATCGGGCGTTAGCTTACCCTGCTCGTCAATGGATTTGAGAATACTCTCCCGACGCTTATCGAGGTCAATTAACTTTTGATAGGTGTCCTTTATTTGTCCGATCTGTATTTCATCAAGAGGATTTCCATCTGTCGATGCCGTGGCTTCTTTACGGTAGCGGGCAATAAAGGGAACGGTGGCTCCGCCGTTGAGTAGGTCAATAGTGGCCGTTACAGACCGGAGCGGTAAGCTGAGTCGGGCAGCAACGCGTTGCTCAATAGATTGGGTCATGTGAAAAATAGAGTAGGTCGTTTGCCTGGAGCGTACTCCGTGCCGCGATTATTCATGCCGTCTATACGAACAGCATGCGACAGGCAACTAGCAAACGAGCCTGCAAAAATGGCCTTACGAACCGACAGAGCAAAAAAAAACATGCCGATTGGCATGTTTTTTACAACGGTTGTCTTGGTATATCTTACGATTAAGCCATTTCGACGTTTACGGCGTTTAAGCCTTTCTTACCGCGCTCGACATTGAATTTAACTTTGTCGTTTTCACGGATTTGGTCGATGAGACCGGAAGCGTGTACAAAAATGTCTTCGCCACCATCATCGGGTTTAATAAAACCAAACCCTTTGGTTTCATTAAAGAATTTTACAGTTCCTGTTTGCATTGCTATTTTAAATTTAGGCGAAGGACGGCACAATAAATGTATTTTCCAAATGCATTTGGAAAATATCTCTTATAAGCTGAAAATAATTTTCAAATAGGCGAATACACACGTATATGAGCCATTCACGGTATAATATTCTACGTACCTATCGCCCTACTTGCGTATTTTTACCGCCAGAATCGAATACAAACAGTAGTGAAGATTGACCTAACATTGTTCATGCGGATAGCAGGTATCTTGGGGGCATTGCTAATTGGTGGCCTGAATGCGGCTTCTTCTCAGGTCGTTATCAGTAATTCCGACGAGCCTACGCTTTATACCTATTGCCAACAGTTCCAGACCCTATACACACAAATCCGGGAGCAAAGTGTAAGCCCCGACTCGGCCCGGCTACAGTTCAGCCAGATTATGCAGGGGCTACAGGTCCGGTTTCGCAGTATGGAAGGCTACAAACAGGATTCCCTGCAACGGGACAGCCTTCGTCGAACGGGTATCTACTTCAATTTCCCGATCCGTGGCTATTCGACCAATGCCATTGGTGGTACACACGGTGAAGGCTACCGGGGTACCGGCTTTGACTTATTCGACTATAACGTGCGCGGCAGTCATCCTGCTCAGGACATCTTTATCAGTGATCGAAACCAAGATAACATTGACGACCGAACCACTAAACCGGTCGATATTCTGGCCATGAGCCAGGGGTTAGTTCTGGCTATCGAAACGGGCTGGAAACCAGGCTCTGATTACCGGGGAGGCAACTGGATTTGGGTATATGACCCGCTGTTAAACGGACTATTCTATTACGCCCACAACAGCGAGGTCGATGTATCGCCAGGGCAATGGGTCAAAGCTGGCGAAAAGCTGGCCGAAATGGGCAGAACTGGCTTTAATGCCTACAAATCCCGATCACCAACCCATTTACACCTGATGTACCTCCAGATTAAACCCGATGGTCTCCCCCAGCCAATCAACACCTATGAGTGGCTACTGACCGCCAAACTGTCGAAATGATATAGGTTATAAGATGCATGGTGTAGGATATATATTATATGGTAGAGGGTGTACTCCTTTCACGTTACTTATATCATATATCCTACACCATACTTCCTATATCTATTCTTCTACGATTCGCGGACAAGGTTTACGCCTGTAACGAGGAAGATCATGCCAACAATGAAGGGCGCGGCCGATTCAGCTTTTGATACGTGCATACCCAAGACCGCCTTCCCTTCTGATAGAAAAGCGACCAGAGCGAACAAAACGACAACTACACCCAGAATGGTGAGAGACGCACCGAAGAAGCGACGAAAATTTGTATTGTTATCCATGAGCACATTAATGTAGCGTGGTGAATGAAAAATAATAAGTGGCTTATTAGGCCTGCCGACCTTTATTTGGCCTTCTTGACTGTTTTAGGAATTAAACCGCGTTTGCGACCTTCTTCAAGTAAGAACGGGTAAGCTGCTTCGTGCGAGTTCGTAACAACCCCGTCCAGAATAGCTTCCCGCATTATAGCTTTGATCTCACCAACTTCTTTGGACGGCGGCAACCCAAACGTTTCCATAATCAACTCACCCGTGATAACCGGCTGAAAATTACGAAGTTTATCCCGCTCTTCGAGGTCATGCAATTTACGCTCAACCCGGTCGAAATTACGCAGGTGTTTTTGTACACGTTCATAATTCTTGGACGTAATGTCGGCGCGGCAAAGCGCCATGAGTCCTTCGAGATCATCGCCTGCATCCACTAACAACCGACGCAGGGCCGAGTCTGTAATTTGCTCCTTTGTTAAGGCAATGGGCCGTAGGTGCAACCGCACAAGCCGCTGCACAAACCGCATGTGCTCGTTGAGCGGTAATTTCATAGTCCGGAAAATTCCGGGTACCCACCGAGCGCCCAAGTCTTCGTGACCATGAAATGTCCAGCCAACCTTCTGATCAAATCGCTTAGTGGCTGGTTTGGCAATGTCGTGTAGCAGAGCCGCCCAACGCAGCCAGAGTTCGTTCTCAGCCTCGCCCGCATATTTGGTTGGATTGGCCCGATTCGCGATGTTGTCGAGAACCTGAAGCGTATGGTAAAAATTGTCTTTATGTCCCTTTCCTTCAATGGTTTCAACGCCTTTTAAGGCAACCAGCTCGGGGAAGATCCGATCCAGCAATCCGGCATGATACAACAATTTAAATCCGTACGAAGGCGTAGGCGACAGAATGATCTTGTTCAGTTCGTCAGTTACGCGCTCCCTCGACACAATGGTGATCCGCTCGTTCATCCGCACAATGGCATCGAATGTATCCGGTTCAATATCAAAGCTTAATTGAGAGGCAAAGCGGATGGCCCTCATCATACGAAGCGGGTCATCAGAAAACGTAATGTCGGGATTTAGGGGCGTACGGATAATTTTCCGCTTTATGTCTTTCAGTCCTCCGAATGGATCAAGTAATTCACCATAGCCGACGGCCGATTCGGCTCCAGCCTGCGGTGTATTCCAATTTAGGCTAATGCCCATAGCATTGATGGTGAAGTCCCGCCGATTTTGGTCATCTTCGAGCGTGCCATCTTCGACAATTGGTTTGCGCGATTCACTCCGATACGACTCTTTACGCGCCCCAACAAACTCAACTTCCCATTCCTCGTCGCCCGGCGTGGAGTCGCCCCGCGTGGAGTCGCCCGGCTGGTCCGCCGGAGCGGTGGCTTTAAGCATCGCTGTGCCAAAATTTGGGAATACCGATACATTTGTGCGAAGGGCTTTTCCAACAGCTTCAGCCAGCGCAATACCACTACCAATGCAGACTACATCAATATCTTTCGACGGACGCCCCAAAACTAAATCACGCACGAATCCGCCAATGACGTACGCTGGCAGACCAAGCGCATCGGCCTGTTGAGCAATCACATCAAAAACCGGATTTTTATGTAAGGTGTCGCTAAAATTCATGTGTACGAAACAATCACAACCTGGCTTCGGCCTACCGGCCGTTGCACTTAATCAATAGTGAGTGGCCGGGTTATTGGCCAGCCCATATCTGACAATTTATTTTCTGATAAAATTAATTTCTCCATTAACGGCCAGGCGCATAATGCGCGGTCGTTTAGGCATACCCGGTAGCGCACCAAATCGTTCGACAATGAGTGCTTCGGCCGGTGGTGGCAACACCAGAGACTCCAGCGGAATAGATAGTAATCCACGCCCGAAACTGCCAATCAGCCGTTGCACCTCCGCACTCAGCGACCGCCGAACGGCCACTTCGCCCGTTGGTTGCCCAGCGGCTCCAGTTGCCGCCGACTGCCACAGCAAGGCAGACAGATTTTTTCCCTGTTCGTAAATAACCGTTAGCGGAATTTCGGCAAATTCCACTAAATCATAGGCCACATCGGGGATTTTCGCCACGTATAAGCCTACCTGATCGGCGTTCTGGATAAGTACCGTTGGTTGTAAACCATGGGGCATAACTGCGCGCAAGGTCAACAATTTCTCAACGGCTACATCATTAACAGGATCAGCAGTAACAGACCAGCCGGTTTCGTCGGCCAACGCAATAAGTTGTCCCTGCCTGAGTTGAAAAGCGATATCGCGAATACTTGGCGTCATAAATAAATAAACCGCAAAAATACAGCAAGTTTGGAGAAAGATGATCAGCCACAAGCAAGATACCCACCTTCTACTCCTGTCAGATGAACAAAATACAACATAGGATGTTGAAGCACTGATCCTTAATTCTCTACATTCTGATGAACCATCTTTAACCTATGGCTGCCGAACCGCTACGCCCCCACTATCATCAATTCTCTCACTCTCTGCTTGCCTTAGCCATCCTGACAGCTGGTATCTATATAGGGCAGGATATTTTGGTACCACTGGCTATGGCGGGTCTGGTTGCCGTACTCTTACGTCCTATTGAAAATAGACTCGTCCGGCTGGGCGTTCATAAAGTTATTGCCATTAGCCTGGCTCTGCTGGTGGCGATCATTCTGGTGGCTGGCATAGCCGTGACGCTGTCCATGCAACTCTCCGACTTTGCCGATGACCTACCCAAGATTCGGCAGAACTTAGCCGACTTTTTCAGCGATGCCAAACGCTGGGTCAGGCGCGAATACAACGTAAGCTATCGACAACAGGAAAAATACCTTCAAAAAGCCCAGGCCCAAACACTCGATAGTTTGCAGAGCCCCGACACGCTTGGGTTCATTACCGGTCCCCTGGGCACGCTCACATTGATTCCAATTTATGTTTTTCTCCTGCTCTATTACCGCACCATGTTACTGCATTTTGTTGTCGTGCTTTTTGCCGAGAAGCATACCGAACGAGTGCGCGAAGTACTGGGCGAAGTGAAAGCCGTTATCCAGAGTTATATGGTTGGTTTGCTTATTGAAACGGCCTGCGTAGCTGCTCTAAACTCCATCGGCCTGCTACTGCTGGGGGTACAATACGCCGTTTTGCTGGGCGTCATGGCAGCTATTTTGAATCTGGTCCCCTACATTGGCGGGTTAGTCGCTACTCTGTTAACGGTCATTATTACGTTTAGCAATAATCCCGAAACGTCCGTTATTCTGGGCGTAGTTGGGGTGTTTCTGCTGGTACAGTTCATCGACAACAATGTGCTGGTTCCCCTAATTGTTGCGTCTAAAGTGCGGATCAACGCCCTTATTTCCATCATAGGCGTGCTTATTGGCGGTGCTTTAGCCGGTGTATCAGGCATGTTTCTGTCGATTCCGGCCATTGCCATTTTAAAAGTCATTTTCGACCGCGTCGAGGGCCTCCAGCCCTGGGGAGTATTACTGGGTGATCAAACGCCTGAAGAAGCGGGCAGTAATTTATTTCGCCTGCCCCGACGCCGACGAAAAGCGAAACCAAGCGAAGTCGAAGCATAGGTTCAGCTATAAAGTTTCTTGATTACCTCTTGCTGGTTCCGCATAAACTGGGATCGCTCGGCTGGTTGGCTTAGAAGCGCGTTGGGTGGATATATCGTGTGTTTGGCGTAACTTTCCGTATACAGTTCCAGCCGTTGGCGGGCCAACTGGTTCCCGATGGCGGGCCGCTGCCGGAATTCGCGCAAAGCCGCCAGATCAATATCAGCGTTGGCCACGATGCTCTCGCCATAAGCCGCTTCAGCCAGTACAACTCCTTTGGGATCAATGAGTTTAGAATGCCCATCGGTGGTACCCGCTGGCAGTGAACTACCAACCACCCCAGCCGAGTTTGCCGATACTACGTAAGCCATGTTTTCAATGGCCCGGGCTTGTTTGGCTATATTTTTGGGCGTTAGCTGTGGGCTGCCAATTTCTGATGTTGCGTGTAGGAGTACCTCGGCCCCGCGCATCGCCAGGCAACGAGCTACTTCAGGATACAGAATGTCTTCCGAAGCAATACAGGCCAGATTACCAATGTTTGTCTTAGCCACCGGAAACAACGAATCATAGCCGTAAGCGTCGAGATACAACTCCCAGACATCATGTGGAGTCGGCGTATACATTGCGTTCAACCGGCGATACCTCAATAGCACGTCCCCATTCGGACCGATGATAAAACTGGTTTGAAAATACAGTTCAGGAAAAAAAGGGTCCTGTTCATAGGCATTTCCAGAGAAATAAATTTGTTGCCGCTGCACCATAGCGCTCAGGGCTTCATAAACCCGACCGTCAATTTCAAGGGCAGCCTTTTCGCGCCACTGGTCTACGGTTTCGTCGATGGGTGGGCCCGTCAGAAAAAATTCGGGTACGACAACAAGTAGGGTGTCGCGGCCAATTAAGCCAATCGATGCGGCAATCTGACGGTCAATACGCTCAATAGATTGAAGCATAATCGCTTCGGCTTCATCGTGGGTTTGGGAAGTGTTTACTGTCTGACAGGTTAGTTGAAGGGCAAGGGCTTTGTAGGACATAAATTAAGTAGTAACGGTAGTGTTTAGGTTGGGGGCGCTAAAATAAAGTGTTTCTATCGAAAAAACCGCGGGCGTCCTCCTTTGGATCAACCTGGAACAAATACAGCGCCTAGGTGATTATCTATCTGTTAGATTTCATCACAGGAACCACCAATCAGTTAAACTATATACATGACCGTTGACGTACTGGCCATTGCGGCCCATCCCGATGATATTGAAATGACCTGTGCCGGCACTGTTCTTTCATTAGTAGCGCAGGGTAAAACTGTTGCTGGCGTCGACCTGACCCGGGGAGAGTTAGGGACACGCGGAACGCCCGAAATTCGCTTGCAGGAAGCAGCCGAAGGTGCCCGGATCATGAATCTGGTAGCGAGAGAAAACATGGGTTTCCGGGATGCTTTTTTCCGAAATGACGAAGAACACCAGTTGGCCCTGATTGCCGTTATTCGCCAGTTTCGGCCAGAAATCATATTAACGAATACACCCGACGACCGCCATCCCGATCACGGTCGTGCTGCCGAGCTTGTTGAAGATGCCTGTTTTTACGCTGGCTTACGTCAGATCAAAACGGTGGGGAAAGACGGTAAGTCCCAGGAAGCGCACCGGCCTAAGTTTATTTATCATTTTATCCAGGATCGTTCTCTGAAGCCTGATTTCGTGGTTGATATTACGCCCTACTGGGACGGAAAAATAGCCGCTATAAAAGCCTATAAAAGCCAATTTTTCAACCCCGAAAGTACGGAGCCTCAAAGCTATATTTCGGGCGAGCCGTTCATGAAATTTCTGGAGTCGCGCACCCGCGAACACGGCCATATGATTGGTGCAGAATTCGGCGAAGGCTTCATCAGTCGGCGTATGCTGGGCGTACAGGATTTGTTTGCGTTAGTCTAGCAGATAAGTATCAACGTTGATAACCAAGCGACTATAAGCCCAGCTTTATCAACGGTTAATTTAGCTTGATTACTTCTTCCCAACACAGACGCCCGGCGAATACACGAAAGACAAACGTGTATTCGCCGGGCGTCTGTGCTTAATCTGCAATGCCAATCTATGCCTTGCTTGATTTATAATATAAAAAATGGCCGCGTAGCAGTCTAAGGTTTGTAACAAGCGTTATTGCTGTCTTCAACCGCGTGCCGTAGGTACGTAACCCATTAGCCTGGTTGCGTACCAACGGCACTCAATACTTTTTTAATCAATGTCGCAGTGACATTGTTCACGTTTAAAATAACCGGTTACACACTTCTTGTAGCTTCTCAATAAGATAGGCTTGAACTTCGCTTTCCCAAATCCGTAAACTTTCTATCTGAATTAGGAACGGGCAGGTTTCGGTTTGCATAGCTGATTACACGATGCCCTGCTTCCGTCCATTTCGCGCTCTTTCTTTGTCAAGTCGATATGCAGGCCTTCTTTTGTCTATTCCTGGTTTTTGCCAGCGTTTTTTTAACCAATGGTTCCTATCAGGAAACCCCTCAGCAGGCACTCAATCAGTACATCGCCTTTTTGAATCAGTCAACCGACGAGGTAAGCTATCGCTCCCAACAAATCCAGCTCTATTATTCGAGTATAGAAGGCTACAAATCGAAATTGGGCGCACCGCCACAGATGCCATCATCCAGGATACTGGAATCGTACTATTACAAAAAAGCCCTGACTTCTGTAGCCCTAACCGAAGCCGAAAAACAGCGCTTAAATACAAGTACAGAATCGCTCTGGAAGCTGTTGACCAAAATTGATGAGACAACAAAAAAGCTGGAAACGTACGATCGGCTGAAGGATTACGAACGCGACAAGTTTGAGAAAGCAAATGCCTTGATGGTTGAGCTACAAACGCTTACCAGCCAGTTCAGCCAGGCGAAAGACGCGATGTATGCCCAAATTCAACGGGTGTATCGCCGTTACCAGCCCTACCGGGACACGGATGCCTATCTGTATGCTGAAAAAGAAATGGAACAGGCGCTGACAAGCCAGCGTAAACTACTTGATACGCTATCTTTCTACCTGAATGAAAAAAGCCGCGCTGACTGGCCCAAAAAACTTGTTCAGCAAAGCATCCTGTCTGATCAGACCCTCCTGACTTCCTTTGGGAAAGCAACGTCGACGATCGGCTATCCCGCATCGGACATGCTTAATTCATTCAGAACGGGTTTGAGGGCCATACAGGAGGTAAAAAAGCGCGCTGTGGATGACTATACATTTGCCGCACAGCAAACCGCCGAGCACGGCAACAAGGTGTATCGTTCGCTTATTAATCAGTACAATAATGATTTAGTAAACTGGCAACAAAGTTTTGTCAAGTACAGTACCCCAACCAGACAACTGCTGGAGTACCCAAAACTCTCTCCTATCTTTAAAATTGACCCTCCTCAACCAGCCATCCAGACCATACAGCAGGCCCAACCTTTTAGTGACGGCAAACCGCTTGCCTTCGTTATAAAACCAGCTGCGGCCCCGGCCCAAACAGCTACTTTTCAGGCACTAAACGCCTATGTGGAATTTATCAACGAGTCGCTGCGGCAAATGAACCATCTTCAGGTGTTGGTCCGTAACTACCAGTCGTCAGCCGATCGCTACCGGGAATCAGCTGGCAACAAACGCCGAAATAGCTTAACCTACGCCCATAACGAATACAAAGTACCCGTTTCTGAACATCAGCTTCTTCTTCTGAATAGTGTACACATTCCATCGACCTATCGCAACTCGATCAATAAACAAGCCGATGTACTGCTGGCCATGCTGACCGAAATGGACAATCTGAGCATTGAGTTGGTCGACTATGCAGCCAGAGGTCAATACGAGCAGGACCAGTTTCGGCGATCTGATGCGATTTTGGATCGGTATGCTTTTTTATTCGACGAATTCGACAAAAAGAAGGAGCAACTCTACCAGGATGTTCGACGCATTCATGAAAGTTATCCGGCCACTAAACCGCTTACTTCCTGGATTACGGCTGGCAGAGCCTTACTCAAGATCATCGATGCCAACAAAAAAATCGTATTTGGCATACGAGCCTATCTACGCGGTGAAGCTACCGAACGACCCGCTACCGATTCACTTCGTGCCGAGGCCAGGAGTTTGATTTCCAGCGAATTCCAGAACCTGAAGGGTCTGCAACGCTATGGTCCAAGTAACGGCCTGTGCCCTTACTCACCGTATGAGGCTATTGGTACAAACTCGCTTCGAATGGCCGAGATGGCGCCAAAAATCAAAAAGCCTGCAGCTGTCTTCGCAACCCATCCGTATGAAATGATTTACTATTTCTTTAACAACGAGCTGGTTTACCAATACAATAAATTCAGCGAGCTGGCTAAAGTAGGTGTCCTTAAAGCCGTAACTGAGCCCAATGTCTTCGCGTTTCGGCGGTCAACACCAGCAGTCGGGCAACAGACCATACCGGAGGACACAATACAGCCCGGTCCTAAACCAGATAGTGAGCGTAAGCCTATTGACACTGCACGACTGACCCAACCTACAGAACCCAGACAACAGGACAGGACGGTTATAAAACACGACACGGTTTATGTCAATCAGGTAAGGACGGATACAGTATATATTGGTCAAAAAAGCCAGTCAGACGGTTCGCTTTCCCTTGCGGGCTTTGCCCCCAACAACATGGTTTTGTTACTTGATGTATCGGCTTCGATGGCTTCTCCTTATAAAATGCCTTTGTTAAAGCGATCCATAAAATCACTTCTTAGCGTGCTCAGGCCTGAAGACCAGCTTTGTATTGTGGTTTACTCGGGCAAAGCGCGTGTCGTTCTAAAACCCACGTCTGGAGCCAACGTCAACGAAATTACCCATGTGATTGACCAACTCCAGTCAGACGGGGACACCGACGCAGACAAAGGCCTTCAACTCGCTTACAAGATGGCGAACAAACATTACATACGGGCAGGAAATAACCGGATTATTCTGGCAACCGATGGTGAATTTTCGGTTAGTGACGATGTGTATGACCTGGTGCGTAAATCAAGTAAAGACGATGTTTTCTTAACCATTTTCACCTTCGGCAAAAGCGAGGTAAATGGAAAAAACCTTATAAAGCTGGCCCAGTCAGGACAAGGTTCCTATACCCACATTACGGCCGGGAACGCCAATTTACAACTGATTCTGGAAGCACAAGCGAAACGAGTGCCCTAGCATTTACCGACGAAAAGTAGTGAGGAAGATCAGCGATTAACTGACAGAGGGCAATGTAACCGTACCTAACCAATATTCATTCAAAACCCGGAAATAACACTCCCACTCGTCAAGATCCATCGGTTTATTAATAAACGAATGAGCCCCTAACTCATAAGCTGTTTCAACGATATCTGTATCCTGATGGCTACTGAGTATTATGACGGGTAATCGGGGATAGTGTGTTCGTATGTCTTTCAGTAATTGCCATCCCAAGGTCGGATCGGGCAAATATAGGTCCAGCAACACCAATTGAGGGAAGTCTTCCTGTTTGTCAAATGTTATTTTCAGATGAATAAGAGCTTCTTTTACACTCGATGCAAAAACCGGTTGAGCTTGCGGAATTTTTGCCCGTAAACTGTAACCGATCAGTAATTGATGGTCCTTATTATCCTCAACAACCAATAAAGGAAATGATTTGCTTCGGTTGCTACGCTGTCGATTAGGGAAAGTTGATATCATAATAAGTTATCCAATAAAGAAGAGGAAGTAATACAATATGTCCCTTAAGAGTGTACTTTGAATATTTGGGTGTTTTATATAATTATATAAACTTATTTTAGTAAATATACTTCGTATTTCTACAAAAAAGTTTCCCTACAGGGATTATCTTACACTAAGGACAAACGATTTTATAAAATGTGTAACTCAGTGTAACGGCGGTATACGTATAGCTATCTTTAAGGGCTGGATTACTCTGGGTCACTTTTGTCATAGCCTTGCCGAAGGTATTTTCGCCTAAACCATCCAGGTAATCATTGGTTGTAAATCGAGTGCCAAATTCTACGCCGACACTCCAGGGTCGCTTGATTTCATACTTGATGCCTACTCCCAGCGGATACGTGACAACCCCACCGACTCGCACTACCGCATTATTAAATCTGCATATACCAATGCCCCCGAATACATAAGGTGTCCAGTTTTTTACTCTGGGCGACGCTATGTAGTTCAGAAAATTGTACTCAAAATCAATTTCTGCGGCTGTAATGTTCGTGCGGAATGAGTAGTTACGCGCTTTCTGAAGAGGGTCGCTACTAACCTGATCCTCACCCCGAAGGCCACCGAGAGAACCCGTCCCCCGAATGGAGAAGGAACGGGTGGCATTATACCGAAAGAAAAGGCTTCCTGCGGGTCTGTAGAATCTGGGATTAAGCGAAGGTGATACATCCCCTTTATAGAGCATACCGCCCAGGCCACCCCCGATTTCAATTTTTTGCGCCTGTACACTCAGGCTGATAAAAAGCCCGGCTACAATAAGCCGGGCCTTCCTGATTTCATTTTGATACATAAAGTAGATAACAGACCTCAACCAGACGCACAAAGCTCGTTAATGCCTACGATTGCCATAACGTATAGTTTCTGAAGCTAAACAGCCCAGATAACAGCCTCCGTTACTTGACCGGAGGGCATTTTATCTTGCCTGGAATAATGTAATGGATCGAGAAATTAGTCAATAAATAGCCATCATTTAATTTCCCGTCTGTTGAGCGAACAGGGGTAGTTAGGGCATCAGAAATAGCTGCCTGCAATTCGGGGCTACCATTATTGAATAGGTTTTGTAGTGGCGTATACCGATCCGGTGCGTTCTTATAGCGAGCCGCAAATTGCTCAAAGCGCCGGTTCGACATGACCGTAGCTACACCTTGCTGGGTGGCGGGATCGGCGTAAGGACCGTTCCCTACATCATCCAGGTAATCGGTGAAGGTATACCGGAAACCGATTTCTGCCCCTATATTAAAGCTCTCATTTAACTTATAGCGTACGCCGAAACCAACTGGTATAGCTAAAGTTACCAGCGAATAGGGCTTATCGAATCCTGGCTGACCTTGTCCTTCCGTATGCAGAGGCTGAAGTTTTACCCATTCCTGACCTGCATACACATCCGTACCAGTTCCTGTTGCTACCGGCGTTCTGGCTTCAGGGCTGTGTGCGACCAGCGCTAACCCACCAAAAATATAAGGAGTAATTTTCGCCCGCGACTCCGAGTTTCGGCCGTCCTCAATAAAATTGTAAATTCCTGTTACGGCAAACTCTTTCAGGTCGTTCCGGAAGTGTGCATTTCGGGCATACTGAGGTAGGTATTCTTCTATATTGCTCTTGGCAAACGTATAATCATCGCCTGTGATGCGCGCCCAGGTAAACATAGCACGAGCGGCAAAATGGGGCGTAAACTGACGAGTATAGCCCAGGCCGACATTCCAGCGGGGCAGGGTAAATAATGACTTAATTGGCTTGCGATAACCGGCCAAATCACCAAAATAAGTGGATGTACCTGCACCGAACGTAATTGACGAATACGGAGCGAAACGCGCATTCTGTCGGCGTTGCGCCGAGCTTTCTGTAACTAAACCTGCCAGCAAACAGATTGTCGCAGCGCCTATTACTACCTGTTTATACTTATTCATATTCATTAAAAACGTGAATCAACCACCACTGCCCCATAAAGCCAGCCATTTCCGAAACGGCAACGGACTTGCTTTTATTGGCAATGAGCTATAAAAATTATGCCAGGCCCAAAAAACAAGCGAAAGAAACAGGATTATTCAAAGCGAATGAGCGTAATTAAGCCAGCCTTTAATTACGGATGTCCCAGCCCCAGTTGAGTTTACTTCGAAGCGTATTCAGGAAATTATCGTCGCTAAGCTTAACCAGGCGCGCCTTGAACGCTTCTTTTTGCACGCTGATCCTGACCGACGTATCGACCGTGTACGAACGGGAATCTAAGGCGGCTAAAAAGTTACCACTCCGGCTTTCCACCTCAAAGGCCAGTTGGCACGTGTCCATAACGATCATTGGCCGGACGTTGAGATTGTGCGGACTGATGGGGGTAATGATAAAGCTTTCTGTTTGGGGCAACAGTACTGGGCCGCCACAACTAAGCGAATAACCTGTTGATCCTGAAGGTGTTGAAATGATCAAACCATCTGCCCAGTACGAATTCAGAAATTCGCCGTCGAGGTACGAATGGACTGTGATCATAGAGGAAGTTTGGGTTCGGGTAATGGTAAAATCATTAAGCCCGAACGGTAAATTTCCAAAAATGTCCTGAGTTGATCGCACACTTACTAACGTACGCTCATCAATAGTATATTGTCCGTTGAAGATAGCGTCAATCATGAGCCGTACCGATGCCGGTGCTACGGTAGCCAGAAACCCCAGACGACCAATGTTGATACCAATAATGGGAATTTGGCGGGAGCCGACATGCGTAACGGCGTCGAGTAATGTACCGTCGCCCCCAAGGCTAAAAATAAAGTCGGCGTCAGCAACACCTTCTTCAACGGTATACGTTGCCTCACTATAATGCGCTACGGCTGCATTGTCCAGATACTCACGGTATCCCAGCGAAATGATTACTTCCGTTTGCCGCCTGGCCAGCTCCTCAAACATTGATTGAATGTAAGGCCGTGCCGATTCGGGAAAGTTGCGCCCGTGAATGGCGATTTTCATAAATAAAAGTTTACGATCTGCGGTGTAAAGTTAACGGCGATCCATCCTGATGAAACTTGACCCGAAAACGTCAACACTAGGTATTGAGGTAACGCAGTAATAAATCGAGCCGCTCCTGATCAATACTTTCGACCGGTGCATTGGCAAAAGCCGCTTCTATTCGGTAGCCAAACCGTTCGAGGGTCGAGATGACGGGGGTGATGTCACGGCGGTTCAGCTTGAGTGTCAGCCGGGAACGATCAGGCATACCGAAGGCAGCACTGGAAAAATAACTGCTTATAATTTTAACATTGTTGGATTCAATCAGCCGACTAACCTCCGCCATTGAGTAGTCTCGCTCATTCATATTCAGGATCAGAATGGCGCCTACCTCCTGAACACCCAAATCCTGGGCAAATTTCTTAAGCAGTTCATTCACGGAAATGGTACCGCTAAACTCGCGCCCCTCGCCAATAACGGCAATGACCTGCATCTGATGTTGAATAGCCAGCCCCAGCACTTCAAGCATGTGTTGCTCTTCATTGACAAAAATCTGCTCAAACAGGCACATCACGTCTCGCAGAGGACGCTCATCATCCGCAACGTCCATAAGCAATTCTTCGCTTACAATACCCCGATAGTCGCCCTGGTCAGTCAGTATAAGTTGACCGACGCGGTGCTCTTCCATCCACGCTAAAGCCTGTCCAACCAGGTCGGTTGGCTTCAGGGCCGGAAGCATGGGATCTATTAGTTCGGCAGCCAGCATAGTAAATAGAGAGTCGTATGATAAACAGTACCTGTTCGCCGAAAACTACGGAAAATCTCGCATAGTTTTCAATTTTAGTGTGGGAACAAAATTTAATGTTCCAGGTGCACTTCCTAAACTTACGCAACTAACTCGGTTACGGGATTCTTGGCCAGCCAATTATCCAATAATTCGTTAAACTGGTTCGGGCATTCCATCATGGGTGCATGGCAGCACTTATCAATAAAATGCAATTCTGACCCCGCAATCAGCCGATTAAACTCGTGGCCCACTTCGGCTGGCGTGATGGTATCATTGAGCCCCCAAACGAGTAGCGTTGGAATCTGAATCTGATACAGATCCTTAGCCACATTGTTACGCTGTGCTGATTTGGCAATGGCAACAATGCTCATGCATTTGGGAATACTACTGGTGATTTCAAAGACTTCGTCGATCAGTTCTTTCGACGCTACTGCCGGGTCATAAAACGTATAGGCCACTCGCTCAGCAATATAGTCATAGCTGCCGCGCTTTGGAAACGAACCGCCCATACCATTCTCAAATAAGCCCGAACTGCCCGTTAATACCATACGCCGAACCTGTTCCGGGTTTTTAAATGTATACAGAATGGCCAGATGACCGCCCAGCGAATTTCCCAGCAAGGTCATATCGTCCAGTGATTTCTGGGCAACAAACTTTTCGATATACGCCACCAGCCCCTCCAGGCTTGCCTGCCGGATGGGCATTTCGTAAATGGGCAACAACGGAATCACCACCCGGTAGCGATCCGAAAACGTTTTGATCACGCTGTCCCAGTTGCTCAAGGCCCCGAACAGGCCATGCAACAGCAGCAACACTTCGCCCTGGCCTTCATCTACATAGCGGAAACCGGCTTCTTCCCGAATCTGATAGTTCATGCGTATTGCGTGGTTAAGGTTGTGGTGGAGTTCTTCTTTTTAATAGTAAACAATATAAAATCAATCCAGTTTTCGATGATCGCTAATCCATGTTCCGTCAGGACGGCTTCCGGATGAAATTGCACTCCCCACAAAGGCAATGTTTGGTGGCGCATGGCCATTACCTCATGCTGCTCGGTGAAGGCCGTACCAACCAGTTGCTTAGGCAGGTCCGTCAACACGAGTGAATGATAACGGGTGACAACAAATTCGGTCGGTAGCCCCCGCCATAACACATCATCCGTTTGCGTTCGAATCATCGATACCTTACCGTGCATAGGTCGGTTAGCCTGAGTGAGTGTTGCCCCAAAAAATTCGCCGAGCGCCTGATGACCTAGGCAAACACCTAATAGCGGTACCCGTTGATAATAGTGCGCGATCACCTCCAGTAAACGGCCTGCCTGCTTCGGTGTACCCGGCCCAGGCGATAACACAACGGCGTCAATGGATTCGTCGATCAGCGAATTCCAGGATTCATCGTTTCTGACGACCCGGCAATGGGCACCAGCCTGCTGTAGATAATCGACCAGCATGTACGTAAATGAATCGAAATTATCAACTACCAACACGTTCATGCCGCTATAACGCAAATCGTTTCGACAAAATTAATGTTTCTCAAAAAAAGCAACAACTTTAATTTATTTATATTTGATTATCAGATATTTAGCAAATATAAAACTAAAAATAATTCAATTTATATAAAAAAAGTACTACCTAAGTTCAGCATCATTCATTAATTGGTGTCCGTAGCGTTTAAATTTGGGCTTTATTCTCAGACCTAAGCCTTTTAGTATGCCTACAGATTCGTTCAGTCAGCAGAGCGGACAAGTTGATGCACCTGTCATTATTATTGGGGCTGGTATGGCCGGGCTGACCTGCGCTGTTTACCTTAAACAAGCCGGTATCCGTGCGCTTGTGCTCGAAGCCGCCGACGGTGTTGGTGGGCGGGTACGTACAGATGTAGTTGATGGGTTTCGGCTCGACCGGGGCTTTCAGATTTTCTTAACTGCCTACCCCGAGGCCAACCGGTTGCTGAATTATTCAGCCCTCGACCTGCGCTCGTTTCGGTCAGGAGCGCTTATTCACCAGCAAGCCGAGCCTACGTGGATGAACCTGCTGAATCCGGTTCAGGAGCCACTTGCGGTTTTCCAGACGCTAGTGTCGCCCGTGGGTACGTTTGGTGATAAGCTGCGTGTTGTGGAGCTCCTGCGCCGAACACAGGAACTTCCCCTATACGAATTGTTCCAACAACCCTCAACCACCACGCTGGCGCTCCTGCACGAGATAGGTTTCTCGGATCAGATGATCGAGCGGTTCTTCCGGCCGTTTTTCGGGGGCGTATTTCTGGAAGATGCCCTGACGACATCGAGCAATTTCTTTGAGTTCTGCTTTCGAATGTTCTTTCTGGGGGATGCCGCCATTCCCGCGAACGGTATTGAAGCCATTCCGAATCAATTGGCTTCTCGGCTAAACACCGATCAGATTCGGCTGCGGGCAAGCGTCAAACAGGTTTCGGGAAATACCGTTCAGCTCGATTCCGGCGAAACCCTGACTGGCGGCATCGTTGTTCTGGCTGTCGATGCGGCCCAGGCCGCCCGCCTAACAGGCTACCCAATGCCATCTGAACAGGCCTTTAACCATACAACCTGCACTTATTTCGCCGTTCGTTCCGATCAGTTTACGGATGAACAGGCGCATAAAAAACTCTTGTTGCTGAACACCCACCGGAGTTCGGCTGTGCACAATGTGGCCATTCTGAGCGATGTAGCCCCCTCCTATGCCCCAACTGGACAAACGCTGATATCAGTTAGTACGCAGGGTTTGGTTATGTTCGACGAAGCAGAATTAACCCGAAAAATCAGAGCCGAACTGAGTAGCTGGTTTGGCCAGGGCGTCCAGCAATGGCGGCACCTGCGAACGTATCACATTCCACAGGCCCTGCCTGCTTATAACCCGACTCAGGCCGGAAACGACATCCGCCGGCAGTCACTTCAAATAACGGATAACCTGTACCAATGTGGCGACCAGATTACGTATCCGTCGCTCAACGCAGCTATGCAAACGGGCCGGGAGGTAGCCGAACGGATTATCGAGGCTGCTTAAACAAAACGGGGACAGTTTATGATAAACTGTCCCCGTTTTGTTTAAGTAAACCAACTTGCTATTGCTTGGCGTAAAAAGGGTCCAGGAATAGATACCGTGCCCGATTCGTTTCCGTTTCCAGCTTTGGATTCACGTCTATATGCATGAACTGCACACTATTACCGGCGTTTGCGGCTGACCATTTAGGCAAACCAGCGCCATTTGGATTCGCTGTTTTAATGAAGTTCGCAAAGTAGTTCTGCATCAACTCCGACACTTTATAATCTTCCGGTGCCCAGGCATATACCTTGTTACTGGCCAGATTGCCCATGGCATACTCGATTTCAGCCGAGTGAACAGCGCCACGCGAAGGGGCAATTTTAACGGCGTTTGCGTCCGTCGATTTAACAACGCCACCGGCCAGACCCGGTGCCGCATTGCCCATTTCGGGGGTCATGGCCGGACGTGGGCGGGAGTAATAATAGCGATATACCGGTTTGCCACCGCCCGTTTTGATTTGCATATCTGCCCATTTCCAGGTACTGTAGGCCAGAAAACGATCACTGGCCAGGGCAGTAGCCGATTGCAGAACCTCTTCCTGGGTAGAGCCCGGGTAGAGTTTTAATACTTCATCAGCCTTTTCATTATAGAGCTTTTTCACCGCATTGGCGTAGTTCTCAGGGGTTGGTTCCTCCTTTCCCAACACTGCCCGATAGTTCATCTCTTCGGAATTCCAGCCAACCAGCAGCGGCACATGTGCCTGCTCACCAGCCGCGAAAATATCCAACGGAGCTTTTGGAAAGAAATACCCGTCGATGGTAGCCGTAAAGCGAGGAGTCGTGGGTTTCGCTGTTGCTTCGAGCAGTTGTTCGGCGGGAATGGCCCGCAGTTGTGCCAGCGAACTCGCGCCAACAGCCGTCGCAAAGGTTGTACCCGATTCTTCTCCTTTGGCCTGTGGAACCGGTGGTAAGCCACCCAGCAACGAACCGCTTTCACCAATGGCCCCATTAATCAAATTTTTCGATAACGGCGATACCATCAACGCACTCACGGCAATGGACCCCGCCGACTCACCCGCAATGGTTACCCGGTTCGGGTCTCCACCAAAGGCGGCAATGTTCTGTTTAACCCAACGCAGGGCAGCGGCCATATCTAAGTAGGCGTAATTTCCGGAAGAGTGATTGGGCGATTCTTTCGTTAACTCAGGATGAGCAAAAAAGCCAAACACGCCCAGGCGGTAATTGACCGTAAGGGCCACAATGCCCTTCTTGGCCATGCTCTCGCCATCATAGCGAGCCTCAGAGCCGTCGCCAGCCATAAAGCCACCCCCATAAAAGTACACCAGCACGGGGAGCTTTTCCGAAGCCGATTTAGCGGGTGTCCACACGTTCAGGTAAAGGCAATCCTCGCTCATTCCATTCGACCGAAAACCCATATCGCCGAAAATGGCCCGCTGCATGGCCCGAGGGCCAAACTTATCTGCTTTACGGACATCCTGCCAATTTTTAACGGGCTGGGGTTCTTTCCAGCGTAGGTCACCTACGGGCGGCTGAGCAAAAGGAATGCCCTTAAACGCACGAATGCCACTTGGCTCCATAACGCCTTCGACAAGGCCATTGGCCGTTTTGGCCTGCGGAGCCGAGCCTGTCTTAGCTGACTGAGCCATGGTAATATGAGCCAGTTGTGCCGTCAGTAACGACAAAATGATCAGAGTTTTCATGTAATTTGGTTTAGTGTAAGTCTGAGAATGTTCAAACCAACCAGTTAATCGGAAATACTCGTCAACCGGCAAAGCGCTTATTGTCTCAATTTGTGACAATAATAAAAAACTAAATTGAGACCACCCAATTTTTTGTTACTTGCGCATCCTAACCGTCACGTGTATGCCGCACCAATTAACGCCAGAAGAGCAAAGTCCCAATGGAAATGAATTTTTACCGGGTCTGGCGCTGGACTTTGTTGTGTTTGGCTTTCATCAGAATCAGCTAAAAATTCTTCTGCTCGAATACCAAAATACGAACCTGTTTGCCTTACCCGGCGGCTTTATTCGGCGCGACGAAAATCTGAACGATGCCGCCCGTCGGGTGCTCGCCGAACGAACGAGTTTAACGGATATCTACTTGGAGCAGTTTTATATTTTTGGCGATCTGGCCCGGCATGACAAAGCTACTTTACGGGCCATTATGGAAGCCAAAGGCCTGGCCCCTGCCGATGACCATTGGCTGCTGGCCCGATTTGTTTCGGTAGGCTATTATGCGCTCATTGATTTTACGAAGGCGATACCCATTCCGGATTCTCTCTCCGATACGTGTGACTGGTATGAGTTAACGGCCCTGCCCTCGCTTATGCTGGACCATGAAGCGATTGTTCAGAAAGCCCTGGATACCTTACGGGCTGACCTCGACCGGAAACTGGTGGGTTTTAACCGATGGGCGGCTCCCCTCCTGGCCGAAACCTTTACAATGGCTGATCTGCAACGTCTTTACGAAACAATCCTGGGCCAAAAATTACGCCGGTCGAGTTTCCAGCGTAAAATACTTAGCCTAGACATCGTTGAACGACTTGACAAAAAATACAGCGGTGGCGCTCACAAGGCGCCCTTCCTGTACCGGTTTATATAAGAACACAGGCTGGCATCGCTTACTCAGCAGCCAGCCTGTTTTATTGCTTTTTTCATGCGTGGAAACGTATTTGTTCGTTATGGTTTACTCCTGTTGGTAGCGCTGCCGATCAGCTTTCTGGTGCTTTATCCGCAAGTATTCTGGTGCTTGACCGTGCGTTCATCGGCCGACTTTCGGTCGTTCACCAGTGGATCCAACAGCCTGAATGTACATCGTGCGGCTACGGCAAAACAGCTACGGCAATTCCGCCAGCATACGCAGGCCGCCTTCGACCGAATTCGGCGGTTTTGGGGTGATCGGCGTGGCCAGGCTATTCTCATTTATTGCCCCGTACAAAGCGACTACGAACGATATTGCGCCGGGGGCGAAGGGGCCGGTTGCAGTGTAGGCACTCCCTGGGGCACCTCCTATCTGATTCTGGGGCCGGAAGGTAACAGTACCGACGTAATTGCTCATGAGCTATGCCACGATGAGCTGTTTACACGAATAGGCTGGTGGCGCGTCAAACGGCAGATTCCGCAGTGGTTCAACGAAGGACTTGCGTTGATGGTCGACTATCGATTCAGCAATCCGGCGGTTTGGGAACAACCCGATAGCACAGACCAAGCTCCATCGTTTTCTGAAGAAAATACGACGTTGCCCTTTCCGCAACGCCCATTATTGACCCTGACCGAACTGGAAACGACCCGCGATTTTTTCGGGGGCGATTATACCCACACCATGCTGGCTTACCAAACAGCCGCCGACGAGGTGGCCCGCTGGCTGGCCGTAGTTGGCCGGGAGGGTGTACCGGCCTTAACGGACGCAATCAATGCTGGTCAGGAGTTTAGTGAAACGTATCGACAATTGGAACGGAACAAACGGGAAGGTATTGATAAATAGAAAAAGGTGCCAAACGATACGTTGTGCAGGCCGTGTTCTCCCTGGCCCCTGTTCCCCGTGGGTCGTGAGGACACGACCCACCTATGCGGATGGTTACGCCCAGGCTATAAACTAGCCGAAAGAAGGATAAAATCCCGCTCGATCAAAATTTAATAATTCGTTTGGAGGCCGTTCGGTCGCCAACTTTTATACGCAGAACGTACGTCCCAACCGGATAGTGATCCAGCGTGAGCGACGACACGGCCTGCCGGGTTTGCTGGCGGCTAATGAGTTGTCCTGTTAAGTCCGTTATTTCCACCAGCGCGGGTTCTGTGATCGACAATCCGTTGATTTGTACGGTCAATGTGGTTGATGCAGGTACTGGATAGACCGTCACGTTGCTGGCCAGCGACTGATCATCAACACCCAGTAACGGAATCAGGTTGACAACAGCCAATTGCCGTAGTATTGTGCCTTCCCCACATCCGTTACTGGCACTAGTCAGCAGATACGAGGTCGTTTTGACCGGTCTAGCTTCAAAAACGTACGGATTGCTACTCGTCGACACCGTTTTGGGGTTGCCTACGCCAGTAGCCGTACTGTCATGGTACGAAAATTTCCAGGGGCCATCACCACTAAAAGCAACCGACAATGTAGCGGGCTGTCCTTCGTAAATAGTCTGATTACCGGTTAAGGTTGCCGTGGGTCGTGCCTGAATGGTTAATCGTGTGGGGCTAATGCTTCCTTTGATTGGGATTTTTGGATTCGTTGCTGTCACCCGTATCCAGTATGCTCCTCCCGGCGTATTGCTCGGAATGGTACCAATCAGTTTGCCGTCTGCAGCCAAACTACTCGGTATATCAACGAAATTAATTTTTGCCGTATCGGTTTCAACGGAGGCAACTTGAAGCCTGAAAATGCTGCCTGGGTTTAACGTTCCTGTCGTTATAAAGTTGGTGGTCAGGCTCGTTCCGGCGCAGAGCGTTGAGGAGGCAATTGCTAAAGTCTCAATGGATGGAATCAGTACGGTAACGGTTGCAGTTGCCTCGGTGCCCGGCAACACAGTTCCGCACTTATTCGCTACCTCCATGACCTGATAGGTGGTTGTATGATCTGGCAAAACCAATAACGTAGTGTCTTTAACACTAGCCCCGGACAATCCATTTGAGAACCTAAAGCGGTAGGGCCCCACACCCGTAAACATCAGTTTGAGAGGCACTTCAATGCCTAAATTAGCGGTCGTCGTTCCAAGAATCGATACGGTTGGTGTCGTTTGCACGAAAACGTGAATGGCTACTTTGGGGCTTTCACAACCATTAGGACTCGTCTGTGTGACATAATACACATCGCCTTCCGCTTTAACGGTTGCATTCGCCGTTGGTGGCGTTGGTGCGGTTGACGTTACGTTGCCATTTGGGTCAATCCACTTCAGATTAGCACCCGCAGCATCAAGTGGTTGCAACGGTGTTCCCTGGCATACCTCGACCGTGGTTTTACTCACCACCGGAGCGGGCGCTGCCTGAACGGTAGCTGTTGCCGTTGCTTTGGGTCCTTCGCAACCATTCACGGTCTGCGTTACCAGAACGGTAAACGAGGCTGCATTGTCCGTATTGATAAGGGGGGCAGACGCGAGTTTGAGGCCATCCGGGGTGTACCAGGTTAGCCCTTCCCCCACAGCCGACAGCCGTTCGGGGGTTGCAAACTGGCACAGATTCTTTGGCGTTATACCCGGCGCGGTCGGCAGGGCATTTACGGTTGTCGACAAAGCAGCCCGTGGTCCTTCACATCCGTCAAGGGTTTGGCTGACATAGTACGTAACCTGGGTGGCCTGATCTGTGGCCAATGTGGGAGCTGTGGCGGAACCCGATCCGTCCGTCGGGCTGGTGTACCAACGTAAATTTTCCCCGGTGGCGGATAATGTTTTGGCTGGCTCATTCTGGCAAACCGAAAGCGCAGTAGTTCCGGGGAGGGCGGGTGCCGGCTTGATAACCACCTTTATCTCAACCCGTTCGCTCTCGCAGTCATTTAATCTTTGCGCTACATAATACGTGAACGTACCAACTGTTGCCGTTGATGGCTGCGAAGCTATTGTTGAACTGGTGCCGCCCGTTGCTACCGTGCCGTACCAAACCAGCGACCCACCGGCATCCGTTGCGGTAGCACTCAGCGGACTAGCCGTTTGAGACTGGCACAGCGTAAGAGAACTGGCTGCGACTACGGGTTTAGCTGGCCGCGCCTTTACATTTATAACTAAATAAGTATCAGAATTCGGATGGTTAGTACAATAGTTATCGGGATTATTGGAGATTGAGTATAGACGAAAAATACGCTTGCCAATACTATCTGTCTTTATGCTTGTCGAATTCTTATCACATATGCGAACCTGGTCACCCGTGTTAATGGCCCTACTTTGTGTAACCTCACAAAAACCACTATAAAATCCAGGCTCAGCCTTAACGGGCAAATCATTGAAGTTTAGGCTATTTCCGCCCTGACATACATCTATCAACCCTGCGGATACGATTCCACCCACACCAGCAACAGATGTTTTTTCCATGGTCATTACGGTAGGGCCACCTTTCGCTCGTGCCAGCGTCGTGAATTGAAAAGCTACTTTTTCGCTTGCGCACTCCTCAATACTCTGCGTTACAAAATAGGTTTTACTCCCCGGCTCGTTCTTTAGCAGGTATGTAGATGTGTATGTTCTTGACGAAGCATTTATATCACCGTATTGAGAAAGAGTAAAAATAATTTTTGCACCATCAGCCCCATAAAAATCAACTGTACTGGCTGGAATTAAACTGCTTACGCCTACGATTGAGTAAGATGAATTTGTATTTGTATTCGACAGCGAAGGTATAAACTGACAATCACTCGGCGGATTTGGAATTGTTGGCGGAGCGGGTTTGGCTTTCACCGTCAAAACGCTTATGCTGGGCGTTCCAACCACATCCGGGTTTCTCGATACGATCCGAATTCGGTAATTATTTCCGGCCGGTGTACTGGCTGGAATCGTTGCCCGACAGGTAAATTCATAGCGCCCTGACGACGCAATCAGCGCCGATGGTATTTCCCTATAAGTCCCTCCTCCATCTGATAACTCGACCGTAAACGAAATGCCGCCTGCACTTTTAACCCCTTTTACCTCAATATCAGCCCCTGCGCAAACCGAGGTGACCGCCAGGGGTTGAGTGTCCAGTTGCTGCGCCAGCACCCGGCCAGATCCGAGTAGAAACGCCAGGCATGAGCCACCGATAAACAGCCATTGGCAAAGTCGTGTACAGCGGCTAGCGTCGTATAGAGATGGAATCATACGCATAAGTACAGATTATTGGCCATCAAGTAACTACAATATATGGTAATTTCTACTCATACCAGCGTTTAAAGTTATCGATTGACATAGAATGTACCCTAAAGTCAGTTTTCCGGATCATGAACCAGGCTTTTACAGCTTAGTCTCTACCCTTGGTTTGGGCGAGTCCCAGACCGTGATTAGCGCACTTTCATCACGGTTCCGCGCCGGGTTGTATTCATTAGTTCGGCGGGTAGATGGGCCAGGATTTCCTGCCGGAAAGCGTTGATAAGCTGCCGTTTTAAAAAACTTCGGTGCATCACTAAACTCACCTCCCGCACGGGTGCTGGCGCGTCGAACGGTCGAAGCCTCGCCCGCCGTGCAGCCTCCATGTCCAGAGTGGCCAGATACGGAAGCAGCGTAAAACCGTCCTGTTTGTCGATCAGCTTGATCAGTGTTTCCAGCGAGCCTGTTTCGTACCGCAGGGTTGTTTTCCCGTTTGCATGCCGGTCGGCACCGCATAGATTCATTACCTGCGTTCGAAAACAATGGCCTTCCGTCAACAACCACAACCCATCCGACAGCAGATCGGCAGACGAAACGGTTGCTTTACTTAACATCGGATTTGCGTCGGCCGCATAGGCTACGAAAGGTTCCTGAAACAACGGCATTTCGGTAATGCCATTTTCCTCCAGTGGCGTTACGACCAGGCCCACGTCAATGAGCCCATTGCGCAATTTTTCAACCACTTGTTCGGTCACCAGTTCCTGAACATGCACCGATACAGAGGGGTACTTACCCACAAATTCACCAATGAAATAAGGTAACAGATAGGGGGCTAGTGTAGGAATAATACCAATTCTGAAATCACCCCGAAAGTCTTCTTTGGACTCACTCACAATTTCAGGAATACGCCGGGCCGCCCGGAGTACATCTCTGGCCTGCGCTAAAATGGCCTGTCCGGTTTCGGTGGGAACAACGGGTTGTTTCGAGCGGTCAAATACCAGAATCCCTAGCTCATCTTCCAGCTTTTGAATCTGCATACTCAGTGTAGGCTGGGTAACATGGCAAGCATCGGCAGCCGTTGCAAAATGCCGATAGGTGTCAACAGCCACGATATAATCAAGTTGAGAAAGAGTCATACGGAAGTTGAAATTGACAAGGTGGTGAAAGAAACCCTTCTTTCTTGCCGCTTGCTTATCAATAAAATTGATGCAAATCTAGATCAGATAGAACGAAACAAGTCTATCCTTGTCGTATTTTTGTGGCAGGATAGCTACCCAACCGGGCTGAATGCAGACGGGCGACGAAAACGGCCTGCAACTTACTGGTTATCATTACTGTTTCCCTTACCATGGACGTTTCTGTTTTTCAACCACCCGTTACCGCTCGAAAATCGTATGGTAAAACGGGCGTTTTGATTGTCAATCTGGGCACACCCGATAGCCCATCCGTACCAGATGTACGAAAATACTTACGCGAGTTTTTGATGGATGCCCGGGTGATCGACATACCCGCCGTTCCCCGTTCAGTGCTCGTAAACGGTATCATTGCTCCTTTTCGCGCGCCCAAATCGGCTAAGATCTACAAGCAGCTCTGGACAGAAACCGGTTCGCCCCTTAAATATTACGGACAGGTCGTTGAACGCGAATTGCAACTCGCGCTAGGCGATGAATACCTGGTCAGGTTGGCCATGCGCTACCAGAGCCCCAGTATTAACGCCGGTTTGGAAGAGTTCCAGAAACTGGGACTGACCGACATTATCGTGGTGCCGTTTTTTCCGCAGTATGCTTCAGCGTCTACGGGTTCGGTCTACGAGAAGGTAATGGATATTGTGAAAAACTGGCAGGTAATTCCTAGCATCCGGTTTATTAATCGATTCCTGGAGCATCCGAAATTTATTGAAGGATTCGCTCAGATTGGCCGTAAATACATGGCCGCCTATGACTACGACCATTTTCTGTTCAGCTACCACGGACTACCCGAACGACAAATTCGAAAAGGTGACGTCACAAAAAGCGTCTGTCAGTTTGGTGAGTGCTGCGGTTCGCTTCAGCCTTTAAATCAGCATTGTTATCGGGCACAATGTTTTGAGACAACACGCCTATTGGTCAAGGCACTCAATATTCCTGAAGGTAAATACACAACCTGTTTTCAGTCTCGTTTGGGCAGCGATCCCTGGATTAAGCCTTACACCGACGACATTATTAAGGAATTGCCAGGCAAAGGCATTAAGAGCGTTCTGGCTTTCTCGCCCGCTTTCGTTGCCGATTGCCTGGAAACAACGATTGAGGTAGGCGTTGAATACAAGGAATTATTTGAGCAGGCAGGTGGGCAGCACTGGCAATTGGTGGAGAGCCTGAACGACAGCCCAATCTGGATCGAAACGCTGGTCGACTTAGTCAAAACGGTGTAGATCAGACGATTCGTTTACGAACGCATTAGACAAACAAAAGCCCGCTTCTTCGTAAAGAAGGCGGGCTTTACATTACGGCAGATACAGCACTGAAGAATGTAAGGTACAAATTATCGCAACATGCCTACATACATTGCGGTACATACTCTATAGCAACACAGTAAATCCTTACTTACAATACTGCGCTGTACATTTGTAATCTACTCTTTAACGATAGAATAAGAATATTTGTTTGATCGTATTTATCGATTTGCTACGAATCTGGCCTTCGGCGTAAACCGCTCCACTTTGTTTTCGACGGGTTTCAACGTACGCAGGTAGTCGTACACGGCACCCAAATCCTGTTCGGTCATTCCGCCCAGCATTGTCCAGGGCATAAGTGAATTGAACTCACCCTCCTGCACCGCTGGATGCACTTTAGTCTGATCGGCATAGGCTTTAAAACGAGCGATAAAGGCTTCTTTTGTCCAAGTACCAATACCCGATTTGTCGGGCGTGATATTCATGGAACGCAACGTTCCTGCCGGCATCGGAAATGCGCGTCCACCCGCAAAGTCCATACCGGGCAATGGTTGTCCCTGCCCATCCACAGGCGTATGGCATTCGGCACAGGCCGCAAACGTAGTGATGTATTTTCCATAGGCAACGTGGTCGGTGGTGTCAGGGCGCGTGCCAGCCTGGATTTGGGCAGGAATGGTATTGATGATAAAATTCATCGGGAAGTCCGATTCGGCGGCTGGTATGGCATTAGGAATCGGCTTTAGCGTTCGCAGATAGGCAATAATGTCTTTAATATCAGCCGGATCCATTTTTGCGTAGCTCGTATAAGGCATGACCGGAAACAGGGCATGCCCATCGCGGCTGACGCCGGTTGTTATGGCCCGAAAGATTTCGCCATCCGACCACTTACCGAGGTAATAAGGAGTCAGGTTGGCAGCATAATAATTACCGGGAAACCCCATCTCCCGCAAAAACCCTTCTCCTCCTTTGCCTTCTGTGCCAGGCACCATAGGCCCGGCCAGTTTTGAGAAATCGCGGGTTGAATGACAGTCCATGCACGAAGCAACATGATGCGCCAGATAGCGGCCATGATCAATTTGAGCCGCCGTAGCACGAATAGTTAAAGCCGGAGCAGGATCGACATTGGGTAAAGCAAACTTAACGTAGGCTAAACCCATAGCAACCAGTAAAATGAGCGCAGCCAGTACGCTGAGAACAATTGTTCCGATTCGTTTTTTCATTCCAGTGAAAGAGGTGTTTAGCCGCAAGATTATACGAAATGACAACAGCTTTTACTGAACTATGTGTAAACGGTCCTTTATTAAGTAAAAGGCATAAAAAAGCCCACGGACCTCTTCGAGCGGAAGAACCCATGGGCTTTCGTTAACCTCTCCGGCTTTAACGACTAAAGCAACGTGATGAGTCCTTTAATAACGGACGCTAAGCGGATAGCATCGAAAATTCGTGGCTCACTGGAACCATGTTTCAGTACGCTCTCTTCGTGCGACCGAACGCAAAGTTCGCAGCCATTGACCGCCGAGACGGCCAGACTCATCAGTTCGAAAAACTCTTTACCCAGCACCGGATTCATCATGATGCTCATACGAATACCGGGCTGTGTTTGCTGGTAATAATCCTTACCCATGAAGTGCCGGAACCGATAGAATACATTGTTCGTGCTGAGCAATGAGGTACAGGCGATTGTTTCGGCCAGTTCGGCATCGGTTACTCCCTCCTGGCGGGCAGCCACCGTCAGCGAATCAACCAAGGGCGGATATTTTTCGTTGACCGCTACTGACATAGCCAAAAGTAGCGCTTCTTTCTTGGTCAACATCTGGCTGTTGTTCAGGACGTTACCGACATTGATTTTGAGGTCACGCAGGTAGCGGCTGTCAGCCTGGGCCAGTGCGTCCAGTGCGGGATGATCGCCGGTTGCATCCAGTCCTACCAGATTCAGCAACGATAGAACCGTTTCGTTTTGTGTGATTGTCATACGTAAAGAGTGAAAGAATGAATGAGCGAAAGAGTGAATAGACAAATGGGCGTGCACACTCCGGTTGCAAAACCACTCTTTCACTCATTCGCTCTTTGGTTAGGCCGTTAACGTTTCTTCCCCTTTCACCCAGTTGCAAGGGCAAAGTTCGTCGGTTTGCAACGCGTCGAGCACGCGGATAACTTCATTCACGTTCCGTCCAACCGACAGATCGTTTACGGACACCCAGCGAACAATACCCTGTGGATCAACGATGTAAGTTACCCGGTAAGCAACTTTCTCGTTTGCTTCCAGAATACCCAGCTCTTCGGCCAACGATTTGGATGTGTCTGCCAGCATCGGGAATTTCAGGCCACGCAGATCGTCGTGGTTCTTGCGCCAGGCCAGGTGAACAAATTCACTGTCGGTGGAAGCACCGATAACCATCGTATCGCGATCCTGAAAATCTTCGAATTTCTTGTTGAATTCGGCGATTTCGGTTGGGCAAACGAAAGTAAAATCTTTAGGCCACCAAAACATTACCAGCCATTGACCAGCATTTTTGTGATCGTCGGACGAGATTTCGTAAAATTCTTTGTCTCTATCGAGCGAGACAACGGCTAGTTTTTTGAAATCAGGGAAGGTCGACCCGACAGAGATAATATGATTTTTCATGGAATCTATTGAGGTTGTATAGCAAATACTATCTTGATTGAGCGCAAATTACGGCAGCAATACGCAAACGCGTTATGACTTTTATCAATGAGCTCATAGATAAAAACTATCAAAAATCAGCAATCACAGTGATTTTCAACCTACTAAAACGACGCTTCGTTGGGAATCAGCCTTTATCTTCTTTAAAGAATAATCTTATTCATTAAATGCGTCCAAATTATAACTTTACCGCGATGAGGACTGGGCATAAAAAAGCCCGATAAACAAACTAGTTTATCGGGCTGTCCTTTTAACTCGGCTAACTACTGCTCAGGCCGCCATCTGTAAATAGGGCTCCTGATCGGTTTGAGGCCCTTCCAGCATTGGCACAATGACTGTGTTCATACGTTCCCGCACAAAGCTCTCCTGCAAATAGGAAGGTAACTTGGCTACCAATTGCCGATAGGCCTGAATGCCAAGTGCCTTGGCAATGTAGGCTTCATGTACGGAATTGACGTGAGCAACGATACTCACCAGGCTCTGGTGAAACAGCTTAACATCGATCTCAGAGTCCACAAAGCGCTCAATCTCCCGGTTGGTGGATGAGATTCGTAAACGGCTCAGCATATCGAAGTACGTCGTGTAGCCAATTTGCTTAGCCAATTGCTTGTATTGTTCTACACTGAATTTTTGCAGAATCTCACCCGTTTTAGGGCTACGAAGCGCCGTTTTCGGATTTGTCTGAATGGCATTCCGCAATGCTTTTACACGTTGATCGCGGGTCGTTTTCAGAAACTGCGCTAGTTCGGCCTGTGCCGAGGCCGCTCTTGAAGGCAACAACAAGTCTGTTTTCGACGCGACACTGAATCGTTTCGACATGGGCAGCCGCTGAATCCGGTAGCTATTTATTGGACCAAGAGCGTAATAGCCAATGGAAGCCGGATAATAACCCCGCACCACGGCATTGCCAATCCGCTTGCGAATCAGTTCTTCGTTGCTAACATTAATACCCTGCACGGCCAAAAAGGCCCGGGCGCTAAACAAGGCGCTGTAATAAGCTTGTGGAAATGTCCAGTGTAAAGAGCTTTGCAGGTACTGCTCGTCGTTGACAACCGGGGTGATCCGTAATGCATATTCAGCGCTCCAGCTATTTAATAATAATTTCTCCAGGGCCTTGCGGCTCTCGTCCGTTACCTGTCCATAAAACTGTTGAAAGACAGGAAACTTCGCGATGTCAAAAAGGTCGTTCTGATGATGGATATGGTAGTCCATCGCAAAGAAATGGTTCAGAAACACCTGCGCCGGAATGGATTTCCGCCAGTTGTCGTCGAGCGGCAAATTGCCCGCCGAAGTCGGTGCAAGGGGTGCCTGAGCGTCCTGGGAATGCATCGTCACGTTGGTTATCTGTGTCATAATTTATTAACGAAAAAGGTGCGTTGAGCGTTCATTTCATAGCAACTTTTTGCTATATATATCTTTCTGATTATCAGTTATTTACAGTCAATTTTCGGACACACTTTTTACCCTCAAAATCAGCCAGCACTATGTGTAAGCGATAGGGTTAAGTTTGCGTATTTAGACGTACTTTTGAGCCACGTTTCAACGTTGTTTTAAAACATGAAGTGGACAAAATACATAGTGATTGGTGGGTGCCTGACGCTCATCAATATCCCATCAGTTACCGTTTGGGGACAGTCTCAAAAACAGACTGTACCAAAAGATGGCAAGGCTCTGGTAGAAGGAATATTTTGGGATGCACAAACGAAACAACCCATTTCTGGTGTCAACATACAAGCGAAGACGGAGGATGGTGTCGTACGCGCCCAGCAGACCTCGAACGCTGAAGGAATATACCAGATCAAACTCGATCCAAGGCAATCGTATGTGATGACCGCCAAGGCAAATGGCTATGCTCCACTTGATGAGCAAATCACCTTCACATCGCCTACAGTCGACTACCTGAATAAAAAAAGAGTACCGACTCTCCTGTATCGGGTCAATGCAACAAAACCGGTCAGTACGGCCACAGCCAGTTCATCGACATCGGCCACAACGGCTCCTTCCTCACCAACCACCACAACGGCATCGGTAGCCCGACAATCGACGGCTGGCAGCACTCCTGCCCCTACTTCCGACAACCAACGGGTAGTACCCCCCAAAACGCTCGACGCGAAGGTGGTGTATACGCCCCCACTTGTAGTGGCGGCCGTCGGTAAAACGACGCAATTGCGGGCGCTTCAGTTTGTGCAAAGTAAAACCGAACTCCTGCCCGATGCTCAGCCAGCGTTGGAGCAGCTTTTACAATTCATGCAGAGCCAGCCTACGGCAGAAATCGAACTATCGGGACATACCGATAATCAGGGGGATTTTGATCAGAATCTGGCGTTGTCGAAGCAGCGGGTGGATGTCATAAAGGCTTATCTGGTCAGCAATGGCATTGCAGCTAATCGCATCACAACCCGTGGTTATGGCCCCACACGCCCCATTGCCAGCAACAATTCGGAGGCCACCCGCCAACTGAACCGCCGGGTAGAAATGATTGTGCTGAAGCAGTAAACCAGCTCACCTCCTGCCGAGCCACAGCCCGCCAATGACTAATCCGGTGCCCACAAGGGTGTACAACGTAATGGGCTCGCCCATGAGGAAATACGAGTAGGCAAAACCGAAAATAGGGCAAAGAAACAACCAAAGCGACGCTTGGATCGCGTCTTGCCGAACCAGATAAAACCACAGTTGTAGAGCCGCCACCGACACGGGCACGATAAGCCAGAATACCGACAGCCAAAATCGCTCGTCGTAGTGCGCAGTGCTGAAATCGGCTGGATTCAGGACAACACTCAGGAGCGTGAAGGGTAAAATCAGGATTCCGCCCAGCAGCACCTGCCAGCCATTGATAACAAGATTGGGCAGTCGCCACGTGATGCGGGCGTAATAAACGGTGGCCGCCGAAACCGAAATCATACCGCCCAGCAGAATAAGCAGTCCCTCCACGGTCGCATAACTGTTTTGCAGGAGTGGATAGGTTGCCACACCTACGCCCAGCAACCCCAGCAATAAACCACTAATCTGGTTCAGGCTTGGCATTTTCCGTAGCCAGAGCGCCGATAACAGCGCAATGAATAATGGATTCGTCGCTGTCGACAAACTCCCGATACCCGCCGATACCTGCTTGAGCGCCAGCACAAACGCGCCGAGATAAATGGTTGTGTTGAGCAGGGCAAAAATGGCTAACTGACCAAACTCGGTACGCGTTGGCCAGGCATTTTTCGCCCGTTGAACACCATAGGCAAACAGCAGCATACCACTCCCGGCAATAAAAAACCGAACGGTCGCCAGAATAAGCGGATGCACCGACTGCACCCCAAATTTTGTCGCCACGGAAGCCGACGCCCAGAGAGCGGCAAAGAGAAGGCCGGGAATGAGTTGTTTCATAACATCTCCCTCCCGGCTAGTTAGTTTTTAATAAAATCATCGAAATTCGATACGTACACCGCTATTACGTCTCGAACGTTACGCATCGCATAGCGGCCAATTTACGTTCTTTTCCCTAAAACCCAATTTTGCCCCGGGCTGGATTGCCTTTCCGCCCATTGGGTTTCTGTTCGTTGGCCCAGTCGCGCATGTCGGCGAGTTCTTTGTTGAAACCACCCGACAGAATCGGGAAGCGACACCACGAGCGGGGATCGAGGTTGTGGTCATCCAGGTGAAACGAAGGCGCGTACCGTTCGCGTTTCCACTGGTTGCGGCTCCAGAGTTTGAAGAATCGCTCGACCCAAAGCAGGAGTTTGTCACGGTCATGCAGTCCGGCATACCGAACTTCCATTAGCTTTAGCACTTCAACCGGCGATTGCTTATCGCGGATGGCCGACTCTTCAATCGAGTTTAGCACATCATAGGGCATCAGGTCGTCCTCATCGGTCTGCTTCTTATCCTGTGGCCGGAGTTCGGCGGTGGGTTGCAGGTTGTTGACCGCTTTCAGGCCTTTTACTTTGATCAGCTCATCCGGCTCCGTTGGCAAAATAGTCGAGGCCGTGCGGTCGGTGGGTTCGGGGGCGTTTTTCACATTCAGGCCAACGGTTTCCAGCCACCGCAGCCAGCCTCGTAGAAAGTGTTTGTCGATGCCCGTTATGGGCGAAATACTGCCCGCCGTGTCGCCATCCATGGTGGCGTAGCCAACGGCGGCTTCGGAGCGATTGGAAGTGGTTAACAGCAAGGCATTGTTGATGTTGGCCAGCATCCAGATACTCGGAGCCCGTACCCGTGCCTGAATATTTTGCAGCGCCAGATCGTCGGTATCCCACGACAATTTGCGTCCCAACTGTTCTTCAACCAGCCCGGTGTAGGTTTCGACCAGCCCATTGATGTTGATATTGAGGAAGGTCGCGCCAATGTCGTCGGCTAATTCCTTGGCCGAGTTAAATGTATCATCCGATGAGTTTTCCGTTCCCTGATACATCACGGTCAGCAGTTTGCTCACTATTTCCTCCGCCGTTTTGCAGTCCTGAATGGCTTTGATGTAGCTCAGTTTTTTCTTGACGCCATCCAGGCCTATATTTTCAATGGCCATCCGGATCATCAGGAAAACCAGGGCGGCAATAGCCGACGAATCGGCACCACCACTCAACGAAAGCACATACCCCTGCGAACGGCTCTTGCGCAGGTAATCGAACAGACCGAGAGCAACGGCCCGCGCAAATTCCTCTTCTTTGAGGTAGCCGCCCCGCTCCCAGCCTTCGAGCTGCGCTTTTTGGATGACAGGGGCAATGTCGGGCCAGTCGAACCGGTCCGTTATGCGTAGATTCGGGTAAGCCAGTGCGATGTTGGCGCGGTTCTGCGTTTGGTTTAGGCGGGTTGCTTCGATGTCGATAACTGCCGGAACAATAACAAAATCCTCGTAACTTAGGCGTGGACCCGACACCAGCAGTTCGCCATTGGAGGCTACCATTGAGTCGCCGTCGTAAATGATCCGGCCCGCTTCATTACCGAGCATGTTGGCGTATACGTAGCTGACGCCAAACGAGCGCGACGCATCAACAACAAACCGCTCGCGTACCTGCGACTTCAAAAAGGCGAAGTGACTGGCCGTTGGGTTCAGAATGATATCGATCCCCCGTTCGTACAGAAGCCGGCCAGGCCGACTCGCCACCCAGGCATCTTCGCAAATCTCGAAACCGACGCGCACGCCCGACAAGTCATACACGACATCGCCGAAAGGGTACGTAAAATCACCGATTTTGATTTCATCCCGAACAAACGGCGGCCAGGGCTGGAACCAGCGCGTTTCATAATGAACCCCATTGTTCGCCAGATACTGTTTGGCCGTAAAACCCAGAATCCGCTTATTGGCAATCAGACAGGCCGTATCGAAGGTACGGTTGTTGTGCCGCAACGGCAGCCCGACGGCCACTACAATATCGTTTGTGTACTCAACAATGTCCAGCAGTGAAGCAATGGATTGATCAATGGTATTCTGGGCAAAAAACGCATCCTCGCAACCGTAGCCCGAGATACAGAACTCAGGCAAACACAGCAGACTGACATTCTGGCGCTGGGCTTCCTCGATGGCATTGATAATATTCTGCTTGTTATGCTCCCAATCGAGCGGGATTTGATTCAGGACGCCAGCGGCTACTTTAAGAAGTTTCATGTATAATAGCGAAAGAGCAAATGATTGGCGTTACGACGAAGAAGCCTCGCCCAGTTCATTCAGTAGTTAGATCAACGTTGTAGGGATAACAAAGATGGGCGAAAATAGATTTGATGACGCGGGAATGTGTTGGAAAATGGCACTAAAATCTGTCGTGTGGTGGTGTCAGTTTCTCAAAACTGACACGTGAGGTTTCTCAAAACCTCATTGAAATGTAAAGCGTACCTACAAGTTTTAAGAAATCTTGGCCGTCGGGTTTAAGAACCCGACGGCACTATTGACACCACAAAATCACGGCTACCGACCAACGCAAAAAGCCGGGCGAGTTTTACCTCCTCCCGGCTTCTGCTAGCGTCAAATTAACAGATGTATCCTGTTTAGGATTTTTATTCTTGTCAATAAACTACTTAAAATGAGTGTGTTTTTGTCATCCCGACAAAGGAGGGATCTTCGGTGACAGGCGACTTTATGATCCCTTCTTTGTCGGGATGACAAAAACACACTCGTTTACTCAATTCTAAACAGCTAACGAATGTATACTGAACAACTGTCCTGCCCAAAAACGAAGCTTAGAACAGATTCGGGTAATCGGAGATGATGCCATCTACACCCAATTGCCTGAGGCTGTCTATTTCGGCTTTTGTATTGACCGTCCAGGGAATAATCAACATGCCCTGATCATGGCAAGCCTTCACCGTTTCAGCGGTTACCGTTTTGTAGTAAGGGCTGTAGGTATTTGGTTTGAAGCCCAGCGCTGCCAGGTTTTCATCCAGCGTTTTGGCATTCGCGGTCAGGTACGAGAGCGAAATGTCGGGCTGCTGCTTATGAATCAGTTGCAACGGCCGGACATCGAACGACTGTATGATCAACCGCTTCCCAAGCTTCTGCTTTTGTAAAACAGCCATTACCAGATTGACGAATTCTGTTGGTTCAGGATGATACTCCCCATCGGTTGCCGGATTGGATTTAATCTCAATATTGAACATAGGCAGGGGGAGTCCCTTCGCTTTGGCATATGTATTAACCGAGTCGATCAATTCTGAAAGCAGTGGCTTGTAGGCCGGAAATTTCTGCTGCTGCGCAAACTGTGGATGCGGCTTACTCCCAACATCATACTTCTTGATGTCTGCGTAGGTCAACTGATAGAGATTGATTTTCTTCTGCTCTTCGGCCGTAACGGGCGAACCATCCGGCTTCAGGGAAATATCCGACGACATATAATTGTCATGCGATACAACAACCTGCTTATCTTTTGAAATTACCACATCCAGTTCCAGCGTTTGAACGCCCAGGTCCATCGCCTTTTTCATGGCCCGAACCGTATTCTCCGGCATGAGCCCACGAGCGCCCCGGTGACCTTCCCGGTTAAAATTTGGTTGAGCTATCAGCAGGTGCGAACCCAGCAACAACGCCAGTAATCCTATATTTTTCATTGTATTCACGTCTTGGAGTAATTTAGATTGGGTAAATAAACTGCAGGAATCCTACGCTTTTTTAGTCTCGCCGGGTTATAATCCGGCGAGACTAAAAAAGCCCGCTTAGAAACTATACCGTGCTCCCAACTGAATCTGGAACGGGTCGCCCGACGGGGTTACGGCTCCCGAGTTATTGACCCGGTAATTATACTGCTGCGTCGCCTGGCTGAAGTTCGGCACGGCAGCACTCGTGCTCGTTGCCGGAATACCTAGCCCATATAAAGACTGCGTACCCAGCGACCGGTTCGTACCCCGGTTGCGGTTCAGCAGGTTGGCAAAGTTGAAAATATCGGCTGACACCTCAATAGCATGTCTTTTGTAAATCCGGAACCGCTTCAAGGCCCGGATATCAAGTACACCGTAGAAGCCATTGATACCGCCGTTGCGCTCGGCAATCTTACCTGAATAGGCGTTGATGTAGTTTTTCAGGCTCTGGCTGGCGTCGGGATTGTCGAGCAGCGTTTGCAGACCCGTCCGAACGTTGGCCGGTACTTCGGCACTGTTCCGGTCGAAGACAAAAGCCAGATCGTTCGTTGCGACGAAATCAGCGTTGGTGTTGGCACCCGATAACAGCGAGTACCGCGTACCACCAATACCTGTGTACCGAACGCCCAGTGTAATCCCGAAGAACGAAGGCAACGTACCGTAGAACACAACCTTATTACGGAACTGATTGTCGGAATAGGTCATGTTGCTTAAGTTACGCGGATCATCTTTCACGGGCAATACGAGTGTAGCCGTATTAGCCACGTTGCCATTGTAGGTAACGTTGTCGCGGGCGTCGTTCCAGGTATAGCTCGCCGTAATTTCACCGTCGCGGAAATACTGCCAGGTCGCGTCGACTACGGCAGCGAACTGATTGACGCGGCCTTCACTGTTCAACTCCAGCACCCGGCCCAGTCGATTACTGATTCGGCCCAACTGCCAGTCGCCGGCCCCGTTAGCAGGCATTGACGCCAGCGGCACGTACACACCCCGGTTAGCTTCGTTGGCGAGCCGGAAAAACGGATCGGCTACCATATTTCGGTCGACATACATGTAGTTATTACGGCCCAACGACATATACCCGGAAATACCTACTTTCAGTTTGTCGGTCAGGAAGCGTGAATAGGAGACGTTGGCTTTATACAGCGTTGGTACTTTAGCATTTGGTCCGGTCATGTTGATCGTTGGCACCTGAAACTGCGCCAGCGTCGGAATGCTAGCGTAGTTGCTCCGATAGGCAGCAAAGTCAGGCGATGGTACGTTAGCCCCCCGTACGTCGACGGTGGCAAAATGTTTGCCGTCGAAGGTCAGGTTGTTAATCAACATGTAGTTGTTAATGTCCGACGCAAATACCCCGGCTCCGAACCGGACAAAATCGCGGTGTTGGTTGTTAACATCCCAGTTAAACTGAATGCGCGGCTGTAGAATAAAGGTTTTGATCTGGTTATCGGTACGTAGTTTCAGTTCGTCGAATACCAGCTGATTAAACTGCGCTTTAGGATAGACAGAATAGTCAAAACGTAAACCAGCTGTCATCTCCAGGCCTGGCATCAAGCTTGTGCTCAGTTGTCCGTAAGCACCCATATTGAGGATGTTGCTGTAAACAGTAGGATCGGCCACGAGCGGAACTTCGCGGTAGAAACGGTACGGCTTCAAGTTATTGAAGTTGTCGAGCGCCGTGCCATTTGCATCATTGATGTAATGAAAACGACCGTTCACTTCGCTACCATAGAGCGATTTGGCATGCGTGTACATCAGATCGACTCCGAATGTATACTGAACCCGGTCGGTGTTGTAGTAGAAGTTATCGACCAGTTGCAAGACATTATTCGTGAAGCCCTCCTGCGCGAAGCGATGACCGCCCATCTGAATATTGGTCGACAACGTCCGTCCATCTACCGTCGATACCACGTTCTCTACAATGTTGCGCGGAATATTGGCGGCTGGCAACTGATCGCCGGGACTACTTTTCTGATACGTATACAGGTGTTGCAGCTTCAGCTCATTGGTAATTTTAGGCGTAAACGTCGTGCGAAGCGTGGCTAGCAAACTATTATCGACATTGTAGTCGTTGCCGTACGATTCATAAAGATTAATAGCCGTATTGTCGGCCAGACCCAGCTTATTGCGGTCGTTGGTGTAATTATCACGGATCGTCAGCAGGTTGTTTGCATTGATCTGCCAGTCGATGCGGGCAAAACCCGCATCAGTACCCCGATTTTTAGGGAACGTCCCAAACTGCTGCGTATTGGCAAGGCCATACTTGCTGCGGGCAATCTCGACATAACGGTTAAGCGTCGTGTTGGTCACGTTGAACCGGCTCTCATCGAGGGGTGTCTGAACGTCAGCGATGATAAGCGGGCGTGAATCCTGCTGGTGATCCCAGACCACAAAGTAATGAAGCTTGTCTTTAATGATCGGTCCTCCCAGCGAGAAACCAAACTGATTGGTCGAGAACGGTACGTTCCGTTGGTTACCCCGGATGTCGTACTGACTCGACAGCCAGTTGGCGCGGGTGTAATTAAATAAGCTGCCGGTCAGTTTGTTGGTACCGGCTTTTGTTACAGCACTCACCAGGCCGCCCCCGGCCCGACCGTATACGACATCGTATTGGTTGGTAATCACCTTGAATTCGCGAACTGCTTCAATCGAAATAGAATAGGGCGCGCCACTACGGCTTGTGGTCGAACCGGCCGAGGTTGGGTTCTTCGCCGTCATTCCGTCGATGGTATAGTTGGTCGACGAGCCAAGTTGCCCCGACAGGCTACCGCTGCTGTTTGTCAGGGGCGACAGGTTGATTAGTTGTGTGAAGTTCCGGCCGTTGACAGGCAACGACACCAGCGTTTTGGCGTTGATGGCCGTAGCCGCACCCAGAATATCGGTTTTGTTTTTCAGTCCCGACGCTACGACTTGTACGACTTCCAGGTCCTGCCCAGCTTCCTCCATAGTCAGGTTAACCTTGATGTCGTCACCCTGGTTAACCATATAACCCGTTCGGCGCTGTTCGCCCAAGCCAACTGCTGTTACCGTTACCGTGTATGGGCCGCCGAGCGGAATTTCTTTGAAAAAGTATTCACCTTTTACGTTTGTCACGGTCCCGGTCGAAAAACCCGTCGACTCGTTACGCACCCGGACGGTTGCCCCCGGCAAGGGTGACTTCTGGCCCTCGGTAATAATGCCCGAAATAGACGCCTGTGTTGTTTGAGCTACTGCTTTGTTGATGGTGAAATAAACGAAGAGTACTGATAATAGACTTAAATAGAGCTGTTTTTTCATGCAGAGGATGAGCGTTTTTTTCGAACTGCAAAGAGAGTACTGCTACATTTCTTTAATGTTATTTTAACATTACCAAATTATCATGTTATTACTAAATAACCATAAAGTCTTAAAAAAACTTATTAAAATACAGATATTCGGTTGCCTGATACTGACTAGCTTGCTGAACGTAGACTGGGACTACGCTTAACCCAATAGGAGACTACACCTGTGGCTTATGGATTTGCAATACGTTTACACAAAAAAAGCCGGACTGAATAATTCCAGTCCGGCTGTGCAATAAAGATCGTACCCGAGGGTATTACACGTGCTCTACTTCTCGTTGTTTCCTCCGCTCAGCTTTCCGGCTTTGTTAGCCTGACCCGTAGCCGAGGGGGCGGGATTTTTAACGTACTTATCGAGCCAGCCGTTCATTTCCCACAGCATGTGCAGAAGCGACTCCTTGGCCGTGTAGCCGTGGCTTTCGTAGGGCAAAAACACCAGTCTTGTGGTAGCTCCAAAGCCCTTGAGGGCGTTGTAATACCGTTCAGACTGAATGGGGAAGGTACCAGTGTTGTTGTCGGCTTCGCCATGAACCAGCAACAGGGGCGTTTTCATTTTATCGGCGTTCATAAACGGCGACATTTTGTTGTACACATCCGGTGCCTGCCAGTAACTCCGCTGTTCGTTCTGAAATCCGAAAGGTGTCAACGTACGGTTATAAGCGCCACTCCGGGCAATTCCTCCTTTGAAGAGCTTACTGTTCGACAGCAGGTTGGCTGTCATGAATGCACCATACGAGTGCCCGCCCACACCCACGCGGCTCGAATCGACCACACCCAGCCGAACCCCTTCGTCGATGGCCGCTTTCGCGCTCGACACCAGTTGCTCCACATACGTATCGTTAGGTTCTTTATCGCCTTCGCCCACAATTGGAATGCTGGCATTGTCCAGAATAGCATACCCCATCGTCACGAAAGCAGCGCCACCCCAATAGCTGATCCGGTTGAATTGGTAGGGCGATCCGGATACCTGACTGGCAGCCTCTTTGCTTTTGAATTCGGCCGGGTAAGCCCACAGAAACGTCGGCAACGGACCTTGTTCTTTCTTGTAACCGACGGGCAAATACAGGGTAGCTGTCAGTTCGACGCCATCCGCCCGCTTGTAGCGAAGCTGCTGCTTCTGAACCCCCTTCAACTGGGGGTAAGGATGCGGGAAATACGTTGCCTGAATCGGCGCGATTCGGGCTTTCAGATTCCGGACAAAATAATTCGGATTCTCATCGGGGGTTTCGCGGGTTGTCAAAATGACCTGCTTCGTAGCATCCAGAACAGCCACAGGGCGCTCAAAATAAGGAGCCGCCGACCGCCAAAGTTCGCGGCTCTGTTTGGTTTTCAGGTTTAGCAGGCTGACAAACGGCCGATCGCCCTGGGGCGAGGAGCCTATTGCGTTCAGCATCAGAATCTCGCCGTTCGGGAGCAGATTCAGCACATCACGACCATACTGATTCTGTTTGGTGTCGGGCTGGCCGGGGTTGGTGTAGCGGTCCTCATACGAACGGTCAAAGAGAACGGCCGTCTGCCAATTACTGGGATTAACCGTTTTGGTGATGGTTTTGCGGTTCTGCCACCACCGTTCGGTTGCCAGCGCGGTGGACTCATTGCCCCATTCAAAGTTTTCGAACCGGAATTGGGCCGCGTAGATTTCTTTGGGCGCCCCCGAGAACGGAGCGTCGATCATAAAAACCTTATCCCGAATATCGGCTTTCACTTTCGGATCGCCTTTGTCCTGAGCAACGGTGTAATAAACCGAAGCCGGTGCATCGGCCCGCCAGGTGAAATCGCGAGGGCCAGTGGGAGCGCCATCGCGGCTGTACGGAACGCTTTCCTGCAAAGGGCCATCGTTCAGGCTTTTCACCAGTGAACCGGCCATCGCATAAATTTCCGTTTTGAGCGGAAACCGACCAACCGGCACCAGGTAGGAGAACGGCGTGTGGACCGTCTCGATCATAACATAGTTACCATCCGGCGACGGATCGGTTGACAGGATAATACCCGGCTGCCCAATGTTGGTCATCGACCCATCCAGCCCTACCCGCGCCACCTGCGCCGTCGTGTAGAACGCGAATTGCCGTTCATCAGAGGGATTTTTCAGCAAATCCTGGTAAGTTGGGGCCTGACCGCGTGCACCAGCCACATTTTCCTGGGTGGTAGGGCCCGCGGGTACCCGGCTCACCTCACTGGCCGGACCACGTGTAACGGGCACTGTTTTCACAATCAGATTTTTACTGTCAGATACCCAGTGATACGGTACACCCAGCGTGGCATTCAGCACAACAGAACCAACCTTCTTGGCGGCTGCTGTAGCGACATCGGCAATGTAGAGCTCGATCTGGCTATCCGTCGAATTAGCGAAGGCAACCTTCGTTCCGTCTGGTGACCATTGAACGAAGCTAAGGAGGGGCGTGGCCGGTAGCCCTGTTATGGCTTTCGCATCTTTGTCGGTCAGCTTTTTAAGCGCCAAACCCGTTATGTATCGGGCGCGACTAGGTCCCGTATTGGCAGGATTCAGCCGTAAACCAGCCAGTTTGAGTTCAGGTTGCGCCAGTTCGGCAATGCTGGGGGCCGAAGCCTGCTCCAGAATGAGCATCATATCCCCTTTCGACGACATGCTCACGTTGGGAGTGGGCGGCATCGTCACCAGATCAGCCAGCGGTTTGGGCGGAGTTTGGTAGGTTAACGCGTCCTGCGCGCGTCCGGCAAGCGAAACCGCCAGCAAGGAAATAAGCAGCATCCAGCCACGCTGTTGAGTAGTTCTGTTGTGAAGCATTGAGTAACAGGTTAGTTCAAATGAGAAGAGAGGACATACATAGGATTTTGCTTTGCCAGGATTACGTACCCGTACAGTAACCAGAGCACCGCTTTAAGCAAAAGCTATGGCAGACAAAATTAAAAAATAATTAGAATATAGTTTGGATTAGCGATGATTTGCCAAACATAATTTCTCATAGGAAGCCAGTAACCTATTATTACCTAGAGAAGCCAAACGCTTTTGAGGGCGCCGAGGGCCGTGCCTTCACCGCCCGCCTGAGCATCAGCAATGGCCTGCCTATTCGGCAAAAGGGACAGTGTCCTCGCCGTCCCAGGAAAGTATTCGTTAAAACAACCTCGGTTGACCATTAGAAATCACCATAATCCACTTGTACGCAGGTTAACTTGAGGGTTCGGCGCCACAGATCGACAACCTGCTGACGGTCGTCTATGACCAGTTCAACCTGGTAGCGGTCGCGTATGTGCTGGTCAAACAGTTCATGTTTTACGATAAAATCTTTTCGATTGTCATTCCGGGGGCGCATAAACAACTGGTAGTCGGCCGATTTCCAGTCAAAATACTGCTCAAGCCAAGCCATCGTTTCTGACCGGCAAATGGCATCACGACCCGACAAAAAAATAATCGTGTAGCCCGACGACTTTAGCGCCTGCACCAGTCGAATAATTGGCCACTTCGGCGTATCGATGCCCACCCGGTGCCAGTCAAATGGTGAGCGGTCTCCGCGTTGCGCTACGGTACCGTCAATGTCGACCAGCACGCAGTAGGGCAGCGATGAGCCGGAAGCACGATCGTTGGCCAAAGCGTTCCGGCGCACAATTTCCGGCTCAAACCTGAAATTAGTTTTCAGAGTGGCCAATTGTTCGGCCTGCCGCCGAATACCGTCCTCGCCTACTGAATCGGGCCGGGCGCTGTCGCGTCGGATACATTCGTCGAGGGGCGTATCAATCAGTTTGTAGCTGACTTCCACTTCATCGAAATGCGTCATCAGGAGCTTGCGAAAGTCGTTGAAATAGCGCTGCCGCAGGTTGGTGTTGTCAATGAGCACATGCCAGCCCCGCCTGAGCCCGTCCAGAATAGCGGTTTTCTGCAACTCATTTACAAGAGTTTCGATGCGGTCTTTCTCCTGATCGGGCCAGGTTTTCCAGTATGTTCCCAGCGAAACCGGAAGAAGACTTCGCCGTAGATCGTCGCGGTTGACGCGGAGCCAATTGGCGTTTTCAAGACAGAATCGTTGCGCAAACGTCGACTTCCCGCTGCCACTCAAGCCCGTCAGAATGATCACTTTTTTCATGTTCACACCTGCGTCTGGCCTTCGCGAAGTGTTAGAATCAGTTTTGTTTTCAGTTCATGCAGGCCTTTTTCGAGACCTACCGGATAGGTGTGCGGATTCACAAATCGTTTTACGCCGGGGTGTAAATTCGCTAACTGAGTTTGTACCCGCTCCCGCACGGCGTGAATATCCGGCAACGAGTAAACGCACTTCCCAGCTTGAAAGACCGAAACTAGTAAATCCTCGTAGTCCTGGGTGGCCTCAAACCGCCTGCGTTTGGTAAAGTCCAGCGGATCGATCATCGTGGTTGTTTTGCCGTCCTGGCTCCCCATGCTTTCCAGATCGTAGATCATATCGGCCAGAAAACCCCGTTCATCACGGAACCTGCGCACCTGCTGAATCCCCGGCGTTGATGTTTTGATCGCCTGCTCAGACAGTTTCATCTTGTATTCCCAATGGGGAGCCTTACCATTTGGTGTTTGTCCGGCGGGCAATTCGTGCCGCAGCGCAGCCAGTTTATAAACACCGCCGAGTGCAGGTTGATCGAAGGCCGTCACGAGTTTGGTACCAACGCCCCAGACATTGATTTTTGCTCCCTGTTGTCGCAGGCTATTGATAATCGTTTCGTCCAGATCGTTGCTGGCAACGATAGAGGTATCCTGAAAACCAGCAGCATCCAGCAATTTACGCGCTTCAATACTCAGGTAAGCCAAATCGCCGGAGTCGAGCCGTATACCCGCTAGTCTGTACCCACGCTGCACCAATTTTCGACCGGTTTCGATGGCATGCTGCACGCCTTGCAAACTGTCGTACGTATCCACCAGCAACGTTACATTATTGGGCAATGCATCGGCGTAGGCATCAAACGCCTGCTGCTCATCATCGAAGGACATAACCCAACTGTGGGCGTGCGTCCCCCGAACCGGAATGTCATACAGCTTGCCCGCCAGCACATTGGACGTGGCATCGCAGCCGCCAATATAAGCCGCCCGACTGGCCGTCATGCCTCCATCGACACCCTGCGCCCGCCGTAAGCCAAACTCCAGCAAGGTGTCTTTTTCGGCCACAAGCCGAAGCCGGGCCGCCTTTGTGGCAATCAGCGACTCGAAATTAATGAGATTCAGCAGGGGTGTTTCCAGCAATTGACACTGCAAAATTGGCCCTCTTACCCGAACCAGCGGTTCGTTGGGAAACACGACCGTTCCTTCGGGTATCGCTTCAATGTCGCAGGTTAGTTTCAGGTCGCCCAGATAATCGATGAAAGCCTCTTCAAATAGGGGGTCGCCATCATGACCTGTCAGGGTGCGGAGGTAACGTAAGTCTTTTTTCGAGAAGCCAAAATTGTTGATGTACCCGATTACATTAGCCAGGCCACAGGCAATGGTAAAGCCGCCATTGAATGGATTTCTTCGAAAATAGAGGTTAAAAACAGCCTCTTTTTCCGATGTTTTCGTTTTCCAGTAACCATAAGCCATAGTTACCTGATACAAATCGGTCAGCAGGCTGAGCGAGGTGTCATAAAGCTTATTTGTCATACACTACGAAGGTAATGCGTCGAAGCTTTATAGAAAATCATGCAGACAAAAACATTTTTTGGTTAATTTGGCCTAATAATTGTGAGGGGCACTTTTACCAGACTCTTACTCACTCAACGTAACACAATAATCCACAGCTCGCAGCACCACCATGCAGAAATTAAGTCTTTCACAATCCCTTCAGCAGAAGCTGTCTCCTCAGCAGATTCAGTTCATTAAACTGTTACAAATACCGACAGTTGAACTGGATACGCGCATTGAGGAAGAGCTGGAGATAAATCCGGCTCTGGAAGAAGGTATGGACGAGGAGTATGACCAAAAAGAGGATGACCCCTACGATGAAACCGACGACTACAAAGACCGGGATAACGACCTCGACATTGATAGTTACATTCAGGATGAAGATTATGCCGGGTATAAAATGCAGGGCGATGGTAATTATGGGGAGGAAGAACGCGATATGCCCCTGGCGACCAGCTCAAGCCTGACAGACTCGCTTCTCCAACAGTTCGGCTACCTTCAACTGACTGAAGAACAGCGCATTGTTGGCTTACAACTCATTGGCAGCATTGAAGCCGACGGTTATATCCGGCGGTCCGTTCAGGCCATTGTCAACGATTTGGCCTTCTCTCAGAACGTATTCACCGATGCGGATGAAGTGGAAGAAGTGCTGCAAAAAATTCAGTCGTTCGATCCGGCAGGCATCGGCGCCCGGTCACTCCCTGAATGCCTGTTGCTACAGCTTCGGCGAAAAGACCAGTCGGACCCGTACAACGTGCTGGCCATTCGAATTATTGACGAGTTCTTCGACGAATTCTCCAAAAAACACTACGATAAAATCCAGCGTCGGCTCAACATCAGTGACGATTCGCTCAAACGGGTAATCGACATTATTATCCGGCTAAACCCCAAGCCAGGCTCTATCGAAGGCGAATCGGGGACTATTCAATACCTGATCCCTGACTTCCTGCTGACGAATAACAACGGCAAACTGGAGTTGACCCTGAACTCCAAAAATGCCCCCGAGTTGCGGATCAGCCGCTCTTTTGCCGACATGCTCGACACCTACGACAAGAGCAAAAAACAAAATAAAAACCTGAAAGAAACGGTTTCGTTTGTGAAGCAAAAGCTGGATGCGGCCAAGTGGTTTATCGACGCCATCAAGCAACGCCAGCAAACGCTGCTCAAGACCATGAACGCCATCGTGCGTTATCAGTATGACTTTTTCCTGACCGGTGATGAGTCGCGGTTGCGGCCCATGATCCTGAAAGACATTGCCACCCTGATCGACATGGACGTGTCTACGGTTTCGCGGGTGGCCAACAGCAAGGCCGTACAAACCGAATTTGGCATCTACCCGCTCAAATATTTCTTCTCCGAAGGCATTTCGACCGATACGGGCGAGGATGTCAGCAGCCGGGAAGTCAAGAACATTTTGAAAGATTTGATCGATGCGGAGCCCAAGCTTCATCCCCTCTCCGACGATAAACTGGAGAAAATACTGAACGACCGGGGCTACAATATCGCCCGCCGGACCGTTGCCAAATACCGCGAACAACTCAACATTCCGGTGGCCCGGCTCCGGAAGCAATTGTAAGACGAACGAATTATAAATGATGAATGCCCTGAGTTGTTAACTTTGTGGACCAGGTCAACACCGGTCTCGCCGGTCGTTGATCGTTCATCATTTATAATTCATACTTTCCTTTGACCTCCCGTTTTGCCCACTTCCTGTCGGCAGTGCTTCATCCGTTGCTGATGCCGACATTTTTATTTGGCCTGTTGCTGTTTCGCGTACCAACGGTGTTGGGACTGGATGTCTTTTCTCCCTCGCTGAGACTGAGCCTACTGGTACTGATTTTTGTGGGCACCTTCATGGTCCCATCCCTGCTAATTTATTACCTCTACCGCAGTGGATACGTTAAAAGCCTGTATCTGAACACGCTGGCCGACCGTCGATTGCCGTATTTCCTGACGGCATTGATTTACCTGATTACGGCCTATCTGTTCACCTTTCAAATGCAGGTACTGTCGACGATGGCCCCCGAAATCGGCATTATTATTGGGAGTATTGCTGTTTCTATTCTGTTTGTGGGCCTCATCAGCCTGTCCTGGCAAATCAGCGCGCACGCCGTTGGCATTGGGGGCGTAGTGGGCATTATCAGCAGCCTCATGCTCAGGTTTGGGCTAACGGACCTGTTCATCCCCTTATTGCTGCTGGTGATGCTGTCGGGTTTTGTGGCGAGCGCCCGGCTGCAGCTCAATGCCCACACACCGGCCCAGGTTAGCGCCGGTCTGGCGCTTGGTCTGCTGGTCAGCCTGCTCACCGTGTATTGGTTTTTTTAACATGCCCCCGACTTAACCGGCCGGGACTTTCCAAATGCCCTTTTGCCATGTACGATAATCTTCTCTATAACATTACCGATACGGTTTGCCGGATCACCCTCAACCGCCCTCAGGTATACAATGCCCTTAGCCCCGGCCTGATTCGCGACATTACGGCCGCCATTGAAGCCGCCGGTGCCGATGAGCAGGTCCGGGTCATTGTTCTCACCGGCGCGGGCGACAAAGCCTTTTCCTCGGGTGCTGACCTGAAAGAAGGCGTCACGAATGCGGCTTCCTCGGGCGGGCAGCTTGCGCTGGGCGATGCCCTCCGGACAACCTACAACCCCATGATTCAGGCGATTCGCAACGTAGCCAAACCGGTTATCGGCCGCATTAATGGCGTAGCTGCCGGGGCGGGTTGTTCCCTGGCACTGGCCTGCGACGTAGTTCTCTGCGCCGACGAAGCGTATTTCAGCCAGATATTTGTCAACATTGGCCTGATGCCCGATGCGGGATCAACCTTTTTTCTGCCCCGGCTCATTGGTCCACAACGCGCGTTTGAGCTATGCAGCACCGGCCGACGCGTATATGGCCCTGAAGCGGCTCAGATTGGACTGGTAAGCCGCTCGGTGGCTGCAACGGAATTGGATTCAGCTGTCGATACCGTAGTGGCATATTATGCCTCCGCCCCTACCCTTGCCATCGGTCTAATGAAAAAAGTATTGGATCAATCCGTATACTCCGACCTGGCCCACCAGCTCGAACAAGAAGCTGACAATCAGGACACATTAGGCCGTTCGGCCGATGCTGCGGAAGGCATTGGGTCCTTCCTGATGAAGCGCAAACCAAATTTTTCCGGAAAATAGATTGACAAACGTCTTTTTTCTCCCTACTTTTGCACTCCCAATCAACGGGAAATGCTTCACAGCAATGCATTCGTACCGGGGTCGCGCTCGACATCAATTGGAAAGAGCACTCCGCAAAAAATGTAAATCGCATTCGTAGCTCAATTGGATAGAGCACCTGACTACGGATCAGGAGGTTTGGGGTTCGAATCCCTACGAGTGCACATATAATACAATCTAAAAGCCTTGCAATTCGCTGATTTGCAAGGCTTTTTTACTTATAACCAATTAGTTAAGATTTTTCCATTATTCGTATTAGTACGTTAAAATCCTAAGTTGTTCTTCTTGTGTGATACGCCTTCCGTGGGCCGTAGACTTGTGGAAATAGTCAAAATTAGATTCATCAATGCAACCAGCCTTTGTTTCTATCACTTCGACCGATGATTCGCCAGTAGCAGGATTTGTCAGCAACGGATAGCTGATCCGCACATCAAATACCTCAGCATTTTCCTCTTCTATACCTTTTATAGAGTATTTTATACCAAACCGTAGCCTTTCTGTAATTGAGTGGCATCTGTTTCAAGCATAAAAGTAGCCTGTAGGGCTATTTTGACTAGGCTCTGAGGCTTCATTAGTTACCCCACAAATGCCCAAGCCAGTAAAAACAACATCGGTTATCATGGCTCCTTTGTTACTGGTTAGGAGGTCTCAGCTGTTAGATAATCTCAATTATGTTAATGGACTTCTTTCAGAAAGCTGCTTTTTTGTTTTCACCATGTGATCTTGAAAACGTCTAGTTTTGAGAGAATATGTTTCTGAAATTAAAACTTCACATTTATTCATGTTGACCTTTCTAGAGTCTGGTAAGGCTGACTGGTAGTCGCATTGATAACAAAGGCTCGACGACTGAATTACTAGGGCAATTGGAATTAAGGAAGTCGGTCTGATAAAATTTCTTAGAAGTAAAATCAGCCCTAGTAAAATGGCGGGTATGCTTAAGAGTTGACCCATGTTAAGGCTCATACTATCTTCAAAAGTAACTTGGTTCTCTTTAAAGAATTCCCAGACAAAGCGGAGACCAAATATCCAAACTAAAGAGATGCCTAACATAGTCCCCGACGCGGCTTGGTTACGGAAGTTCTTCCAGTACCATAATAGCCCAATGAATAAAATAAGGTAAGATAACGATTCATAAAGTTGGGTAGGATGACGAGGCACTTGGCTAAACTCATGATTTCTTAAGAAGACAAAAGCCCAAGGTACATCGGTCGGTTTACCAAAAATTTCGGAGTTCATTAGATTACCGAACCGGATGAATGCTCCTGCTAGAGCGCCTACAATGCAAATTCGATCACTAACCCATAAAAAGGTTTGGCCACTAGATTGACTTGACTGACGACGTGAGTAAAGCCAAAGGCCAATTATGATGCCTAATACCCCTCCATGACTAGCCAATCCATTATAAGGGGGCGTTATGATATATAACGGGTCTTGAATGAACATATAGGGTTCATAAAACAAGAAGTGTCCTAGTCTTGCCCCTAAAATCGTCGATACAACTACCGTCATTAGTAACGAATCCGTATCAGCAAGGGGCCTGTTTTCAGTTTTAAAAATGTGGGTCATAATCTGAATGCCAATCAGGAATCCAGTAGCGAACAGTAAACCATACCACCTTATGGGCAAAGAGTCAATGCGAAAGATTTCAGGATCAACATTCCAGATGATGTATTGAAGCATATTTTCTTGGTGTATAAGTAGTAGCGTAGCTGTTGCAAAAGTAACTCATTGAAGTATAGGCAAGTTATTAGCTTATGCTAGGGAATGCTCAAAGAAGAGTGTCATTTTTTTCAGATCATCAAAAACGGCTTAACCAGCTCCCCGTATAAAATGGCTAGTTGTTGCACCCTCAGCGACCAGTTGACCAGTGGCATATTCCATTTTTCGATGATGCGTTGAATGGTTAGGTAGAGCCGTTTTAATAAAGTCGTTTCTGATGAGAACGCGCCTTTCGACTTAGTCACGCACCGAATTTGGCGGTGAATAACCTCAACTGTATTCGTTGTATAGACTACCTTTCGAATGGCGGCTGGGTACTCGACAAAAGCGCGTTAGCCGCGTCCAGTTGCGCTCCCAGCTTTCGGATACTTTTGGCCCCATTTGTCAGCAAAAGCAACCAACTTCTGCTCGGCACTGGCCAAGTTGGCAACCTGATAGATTGGCTTTAAGTCAGCCGCTACATCTCGTTAGTCTTTGCTGGCCTGATTCAGGAGTAACCGCCGGTCGATAAGCTTGCTTTCTTGGTCGAAACTTGTGGAGTAATTCGTACTTAGTAAGCCTCGAATCCATAGGTTTGCTCAGAATAGGGATCACCCCCAACCACTTTTGTCATTAAACCAACTGAGTTATAGCTATACTGCTTATTGGCTGTAATGACGTTATTTCTGTTAACTAGATTGAATAGAGGGCCATTGGTTATAACCAACCCCACTAATCCATAAAAAGGATTGGGCTTGTCGTCATATTGATAGCGCACCGTCAAAGCAGGTCCACCGTTTTCACTTCGTGCGACCTCTATAATATTACCCTCATTATAGATGTACTGCTCTACTAACTGTGAAAGAGGCTGCGCATTGGACGTAACAGGGTCCCAATTGATGGTTGTCAATTTAACCGGTAACTCAGTACCATCATACTCTATTTTGATGTCCTGAAATAAGCTTGGAGTCTGAGCTCGATCATTTAGTATAAGGTATTGTTTTACTTCAGTAATATAGCCAGCTAAATCATACGTAAAGTTAGCCCGTAAGTTTGGCCGCCATAAACGATTAAGCGGAGGAGGAAGCGACGCCGATGATACAGATATCCAGGCCTCGCGCGTGGTAGTCTGGACTCTTCCTTGAGCGTCATAGCTGATTAAGATACGGGAAGAATCAGGGAAAGCAGAATTTGTAGGCCATTTTTCATTACCTTCTGTATACTTCACCAAACGACCATTACTATCGTAGGTATAAAATCCAGCGATAATGCTTGTACTACTATCAGCTCCCATTGTCCTGGATTTTATAATCCGAAATTGCTGTCCTGTCGGTGAAGGCAGGCGGTGGTCGTTGCAGGAAGCGACTGTGATTAATAGCGATAGTAGGAGCAGACAGAAGGAGAAATTATGCTTCATAATCTATATGTGTTTAAGGTATGGCAGAGAAAAACACTCAGGCGACATAGGTGTGACTTTTAGTGGGATGTCACCCCAGACTAGTTGACAGTTGCCGGCTAATACATTTGAGTAGGTAGTTGAATGAATGATTAGTTGGTTATTGACCGAGTTGCCAGGAGCACCTTTAGCCATTCTCAAGTTGATTGCTGGCAAAAGCCTACCTTCCGCTCCCCTTAATAGCTAGTCCATCTGAAAGGTGAATGAGTTTACCTAACTTTTTTTAGTTAGGGCAGACAGATTGAAGTAGGCTCCTTCAATTGGTGGCTCTAATTGTTGACTAAGAACAAATTAATCGGTGTAGGGAGCTTTATCGGCAACTTTTGATGAATAGGCGTAACCTTGGATCTCTCAAAACGCCCCATTTAAGGAGCAAATACATAAAAAAGCTATCGTCTCAGGGAGGAAAGTTTTATAAGACAACAATTTTTTACTATTTGTCCAATCTAATTAGTAGCCTACGACTAGCACTACTAGTTAGTTATGTATTCAGTTTTGCTTTCGAATGCTATGAAACTTGTTTTTTACTCTGTTGCTGGATTAGTTATCGTAGCAGCACTGACTTATCTATATCTTCACATTTCCTTTGCTATAAAATGCCCTAAATGTGGCAGGGTTGATCAAGAACGTATTACTCGTTCCAGGCTGGCTCGTTTCTTCTCCCGGTTTATTCCGACCAAAGCCTACCGTTGCCGAAAGTGCTGGAATGAGTACGTCCTTATCGGCCATTAAATATTTGACTATCTGTAAGTTACTCTTTTGAAGCAGACAGCGAAATCATTTTATTAAGCGTCGCTTATCGAAATATCTCGGGTATGCTGTATAACTGTCGGGCTTCGTTACGGAGGCCGCCGTGCGGTACAATCCAATGGTACGTATGACGTGTCAGCTGACCACTGCTTAATTGAATCCCAGACAAACAACCACGTTGGCAGCAATAACCTAAAGGCGCTGGTTTAACCATTTAGTTCTAGTACCACCTTAGAGTTGCTATCAGGTTCACTGGCCATTGATAGGGGCAGTAATGATGCTTACAACCGATGGCGGGGACCACTCTTTGATTTCAAAGGCAATTCTCGAATTATCAATCAGGTTATTGACTTAGGGGCTATAGAATATAGATAGATCACCATTCGAAAGTTTTTGGTGAGTTAACATAACGGCACTTAAACAACAGATTTCTAGTTCGAAAATTAGTTAAGCCATCATCATTAATTTACCAGATAATATGAATCGTATTCCACTCTCACAAATCTTTTTGAAAGTAGGAGTTACAGTGTTGTTTGCCCTTGTTATACTAATACAAGTAGCCTCTTGAACTTTGGTATATGACATACAAATGATGAAAGTAAATCATGTTGTTGGTCCTATACCTTATCTGTTTGTCGTAATGAGAAGTTTTTTACTACCCGAAACAGTTATCGTTTTCTTCCTGATAATTCTGATGAACTGGGTACGTCATCAATTTGCCATTAAGTTTGTTAGTTTAACATGGCTTTCGATTGGTCAATATGGACTTCTATTTCTCCCTTTTCTAATAGTATCATTTGGCTTAATCATCCCCTTCACTCAGACCATCCGTTATTTACTTGAGGCTTTCCCCAGTTATTCTTTCGTCGATTATTGGACTATCTATATTGTTAGTGCCTACTCTTGGTCTATTTACTTCAGATATCTATTTCCAATCTTATTCATTGGATATGGTACGTTAACTATTTCCCTCCTACTTGATTATTTAAAGCGCTCTGACTCTCCTCGGTTGATATAGTACAATCTTAAGATTAAGTGATAGTCATGTTTAAAAACTAATCTAAAAATTGTCGATTAACATAAAGACATTTATACAATAGTTTATCGGTCGGAGATTACAACCAAAGCGTGTCCTTAAGGGTCTTTTAGTAAACACGTTTCTTTATGAGAACAAGACTATTACTGCCTGTTCTATAACTAAAGTGACTATTGCAAAAGTCGAAACCACTCTGGATTGGCTCGTTAAATGGACATTTTTTTGCCACTCAGTGGGTCGTTATCAGTTTAGAATGTAAGCCTATCCGAGTTATTCAGGACTTCTGAAACAGCCACATTAATTATACAATTGCTCACCAGAAAGAACAATTCCTAGACACTAATCGGAGTAGCTAGGCATTGCACTTTCCCCCTGCTATACAGCGTTACAGACGCCTGTTGGTAACGTGCCGTTTATACGACAAAAAGTAGTTCAACGTTAGCCTATAAACAGCTCAATATCATGAACAAGCTATTTCTACTTTTAGCATTGACTGGTCTTTTTAGCTGTCAGCCAGAAGATCAACCAGCAGATGTTGCCGCTCGTGCATCTGGTGCGTACGTGATTCAGTCTTATGTAGTGAATGGAGATACCGTGTACTCGACCAGCGGCATAAACAAGCTTGGTGTAAGCAATTTTTCAATTAGGGTTGGTCGAAAGGCATCTGATACAGTGGCCGTCGAATACGCTCAGAATCGGAGTACGCTACCTGTTGCTAACTTTAGCAACATACCTGTTACAGGTACACGAATTGTCTACATTGAAGAGAAAGGTGGTAAATTCCAACTATCATCTTATGAGAAAGCTCCCTTTGTCTACGAGAGTAGCATTGACGGGAACAGATTTTATGAACGCACGGTAGGGTACAACGTAGATTCATTAGAAGCACGATGGCGGTTTGATTCATTAAAAAGTCCTTACACTCCTCCGTTAAGAGAAATAATTATTTCAGCACAGAAGTAGGGTTAGAATAGAAAAGTACAATGCCTAGCTGCTGTATATCGTCAACCGAAAGTGGACAGTTGGGGGTTAAAAGAGAAAAGAGATTTTTAAGTACTCTGTGGACATGGACATAGCTAGCGGAGGAGTCGTCAAGGTGTATACAGATCAATCAGGGAGCCCTTATCCCGAAATGTCCTGGGAGCCAAAGAAATCCCTCTACGCCATTGCTGAGGTCTATCGAAACAGTGAACCAGCCTAAACTATACTAATCTCAAGTAACCCTCAATTAAAAAGATCAATAGATCGCTATTGGATATTCCTTCGTATTCGGCTCAGCGACGACTGGGTAATGCCCAAATAAGAGGCCAGATAAGATAACGGAATTCGATTCGCCAGGTTGGGAAACTCGGACTGGAACTTAAGATAACGCCCTGTTGCATCATCAGCCATCATTGCGCTGATCCGATTCACCTTGTCGGCGTACCCCTTAGCCGTTATTTTCGCGATAATCGGGTCCCAGCCAACAATCGTCATCGATAATTCCTCCAGGGAACGCTTCGAGAGAGCCACATAGGTACAGTCCGTAACAGCCTGTATGTATTCACTGTATGTATTCACTCGATAGCACACCGGCATTAAAACTGATCACATCGGCGATAAACTGATCCTCATCCAGAAAGTATTTGGTCATCTCAGTGCCATGATTGTTAAAGCGCGTTGCTGTTTGAATAAGTTGTTGCCCAATGCCTTATCTACGAAAGAGTATATCCACAAACAAATCATGAAGTATCCAATTCTTTGCCATGCGCGCCGATGAATATTTGGTATATAATTGAGTGAAGCCAATGGGCATTGCTGTCTGATTAACTCTAGCGACAAAAATGACCGATTCATTATTAAACAATCTTGTTTTGATAAACTCTCTAGCCAAGGTAAGATTAGAGGGTTGCTTGTAGAACACACGATATTTATCATGTCTCATCAAATGCTCCCATGTGAGAGGTTATCGACTTCATGGCACGCACAAACAAAATGAGGCTTTATCCCAATACCTCCCGTAATTAGGCACACAAGTCTCCAGGGTAGTCGTCTTAACCAGTCAAGCACAATCACTTGGCTTACCGATCAATAAAGAGAGATGAAACGGATTGCGTTTGCCCTTATCTTGTTGACTTGACCTCATCTTCATCCCTTGACTAACTCCTTCACTACCTATTCGTGCGGGTGGCTCATCGCCGTAGGGGCCTTACTGATCGTTAGCGGGTGGCCCTTGTGGGCACAATCTGCCGCTAAACGCTTACCTATCATCGATATGCATCTGCATGCTATTCCCTTCACCGATCAGGGACCACCACCCGTTACTATTGGCGCTCCTTATCGCGATTGGTCGGCCCAAGACCCTAAACAGGGCGGGGGCATGGGCTACATGAACCAGTTGCTTAAATCCACCACCATGTGTGCTACCTGCTTAACGTCAGCTCCTTCCGACGACGCCTTACGCAACCAAACCCTTGACCTCCTCAAAAAGTATAACATCGTTGGGGTGGCCAGCGGGCCAATGGCTTATGTACGACGTTGGCAACAACAAGCCCCCGACCGGATCATACCGGGTATCTTGTTTACCATCGGTGATCCAACCCTCACCCTGGATTCCATGCGGCATTATTTTCAGACCGGAGCGGTCAAAGTGTTTGGTGAGCTGTGTTTGCAATATCAGGGTATTGCCCTGTCGGATTCGATTGTCGAGCCTTATCTGAAACTGGCGGAGGAATTTGATATACCCGTTAGTGTCCACATCGGCACAGGACCGCCAGGAGTGGCCTATTTTGGTGCCCCCGCTTATCGTGCCCGTTTACATAGCGCTTTTACGGCGGAAGAAGCCATGCTTCGCCACCCTAAGCTACGGGTAGCCATCGCTCATGCTGGCTGGCCGCTGGGGGATGATCTGTTGGCCACACTCTATAGCCATCCTCAGGCGTATGTGGATGTGGGGGTGATCTGTTATATTCTACCCCGAGTAGAATTTCATGCCTATCTGAAACGGATCATCGATGCTGGTTTTGGCAAACGGGTGATGTTTGGCTCCGATCAAATGGTTTGGCCCCAGGCCATTGAAGTGGGCATTAAGGCCATTGAGTCGGCTCCATTTTTAAGCCCGGCCCAAAAACGGGACATATTTTACAACAATGCAGCTCGGTTTTTGCGTCTGGATGATGGATCAAAGCAAAAGACCAAATGAGTAAGACTGCCAGTGAGCCAACAACGAATTGAGTTTGTATGATTTGCTAGAAAAAGGCTTTACTTAATGACATTCATTAATCTCACGATTCCCTGCTCCCTGGGACGATAGCTTCTTCATGTATTTGCTCCTTAAATGGGGCGTTAAAAAAGGCGGGTGAAACATACCCGCAACCCACTGTCAGGCTAGTGCCAGTCTTTTCATAGTAAGCAGTCCGTAGGAAGTTTACCCCATTAGTTATCAATCTCGGTGTGGGATTAGAGCTACTTCATACTTCATATTCCATTCTTTTATACTTTCTAGAATAGGCAAAAAGGCCAGGCCTTTTTCTGACAGCTTGTAGTCTACCCTGGGCGGGAGTTCTTTATAGGCCAATCGTTCCAATAAGCCATCTTCTTCCAGCTCTTTCAGCTGTTCAGCCAGCACTTTCCTGGAGATATGGGGTACAATGGCATCCAACTGGCCAAAACGAATGGTACGAGTGCCAATAACATTGATGATAATTGGCTTCCATTTGTTGCCAATCGTGCCAATCGCTCTCGTGAAGGGGCAATTCGAATTGCAAAACCGCTCGTCTTTCATCGACAAAACTTGTAGTTACCCTACGGTAACCAGTATGAATCTCCAATAGTTTCTAAAATAAACTATCAGTGGTTCCTTTGTGAAACAATTTAGAAGGAACCAATAAATGAATACGTTAAGCAACAAAGTAGCCGTCATTACGGGTGGTAATAGTGGCATTGGATTAGGCATCGCCAAAGAGTTTAAACAGGAAGGTGCGGTAGGTACGATTGTCGGCAGAAATCCCAAAACCTTAGCGAGTGCTGTCGCTCAGCTTGGCGATGAGTTTATCGCCCTCAATGCCGACGTAACTAATCTGGCCGACCTGGAGCGAGTGTTCAGGGAAACCGCCGAAAAATATGGGCGGATTGATGTAGTGGTGGCCAATGCGGGTGGTGGAACGACCGGTACAGTGGCCGATACGGGCGAAGCTGAGTATGACCAGACAATGGCGCTGAATCTGAAAAGCGTCTACTTCACGGTTCAGAAAGCCCTGCCCTATATGAATGACGGCGGATCGATTATTCTGATCGGATCGAATGCCGCCCATCGGGCACATGCCTCCTTTGGGCTTTATGGCGCTGCCAAAGCAGCCGTGATCTATCTGGCAAAAGCCTTTTCGAATGACCTTCTGGATCGGAAAATCAGAGCCAACGTCATCACACCGGGTACAACGAATACGCCCGCCTTTGACAAGTTTGTCCCGGCCGAGCAAATCGACGCCGTAAAACAGCATTTCGCCGGTACCATGCCGATCGGCCGAATCGGTCAACCCGCTGACATTGGCAAAACGGCGGTTTTCCTGGCTTCAGACGACTCTTCGTTTATGCTGGGTACCGAACTGCTGGTTGATGGCGGTATGACCTATTTGGCGAAGTAACTCCCCTGCGTCGACGCGACTAGTAACCCGTATCACAATCATTCATTAATCGGTTTATCATGAGTCAATCAGACAACCACGTAGCACAAGCTACGCTATTATAGGCTTCGGCCCTGTCGGCCAGGGTCGTTGCCCAGGCCTTCAGGGGCGGAAAACTGGTCAAGGCCTTCAACCATCTGGTCGCTGCGATTCTTGCCCAGGATCCGGCCGTACAGGGCGGTAGGCGAGTCGTGTTCCTGGCCAGCGACGATGCGGGCGCAGTCGCCCAGATTGGTGCGCTGGCGGAACGGCTGGGTTTTGCCCCCATCAATCTGAGCGGGCTTTCGGAGGGCGCACTGCTGGTACAGGCGCACGGAAAAAGCTGGGGTCAACTGATCTTTCAGAACCTGGTCAAGTTTGCCCGGTAACTCGTTCTTACCGATGCAGACGCGATCCTGATGGGCTGACAAAGCCGATTACAGCTTGATTGAAATAGGCTACTTCCTCCGGCTAGTGTAGTTGTATGGCCTTCTCCAGGCAGGTGCGTTGGATAAATTTTCATCCTGCCTACCCGATAGGGGTTGCCATTTTACCCTGCCAGAAGCGAATCGTCAGCGAAAAGCCAGGCATCGGATGCATCGACCTTGGGCCCAAGGAAGCAGCCTCTGGTTGGAAAACTGCCCCTTCAATTGGCTCAGAAAATGCCAGCGTTTACAGCTGCATTAAACCAGTTACTACGCAACACAAACGTTTTAAATGAGCAAGCTCTCTGCCAAGATAATAGCCTATATACAAGTCATTTAGGAAAATAAATAATCTCCTTCTTTATCGCCGTCAGGGCACTTTCGGGTTCGATTTAAGGTTATATTACTAGCAACTAGATACCCATTCTATGTACTGTAGTAAGTGCGGTAATTTGATTCCCGAAGCCCGGCTAAAAGCCCTGCCAAGTGCCAAAACCTGTGTTCATTGTTCACAAGCGCAGCGAGTAGCGGGCTTTCCGTTGATTACGGGTAAAACAGAATATTCTGCCCTACAGATTGTATCACAAGCTGATGCCCAACAGCTGCATAAAATGGGAGCCCGACGAGGCACCGGTGCCTCTACCTATATGAAGCGCGAGAAGCGGAACTAGCTTGGCAAGCTAATCCGGCTCCCTGTTTCACACATGATTTACCCGGCTAACTCCTATACGAGTTGGCCGTTTTGGTTGGTAGACCTAAAACCCGGCATCATTCAAGCCCTACCCCTTCCTTCATTAAACGGCGTACCGATTCCGCTCGAAACAACTTGCCGGTTCGAGTCCGAAAGCCTGTTTTATTGAGTCGTTCCGCAATCGCTCGCATCGTTAGTTTATCGCGCTGGTAGAGGCCGAATCAATTCGACAGCTTGCTGATTAGCGGGGTGAATTCTGGCAGCTTCTTTTCCAACGGCCGTTCCTTTTCGGCGGCCTTCGTCACAAAAATTTTCAGTTTTACCTAACGTAAAGCCACGTGCCTTCTTTTGGTGCAATGCAGCTCGAGTCCGCTCGGAAATCTTGCGCAACTCGTCCTCAGCCAGGGCGGCTTTGATGTTAATGATCATGTCCGAATCATTGAGACAATCCAGAGCGGTAAACAGGACTTTGTTTAATCGTAAGGCGACCAGAATTTCCAGATTCCATAGCACCCGGTCAAGCCGGTAGGCAATCAGCTTGGCATTTTCTTTCTGACATAGTTCAATGGCTTTGGCCAGCTCTTTCCGGCTGGTCTTACCGCCCGATTCAATTTCTATAAATGTTCCAATTAACTGCTGGCCACAAAACGCTTCGATCCCTGCTTTCTGAGCATCGAATCCCAACCCACTTCTCCCCTGCTTTTGCGTTGGCACCTGGTAGTAAGCCACGCATTCACCTATAAACTATAAATGGTATACAAAAAATAGTTTTGTCACAAGGCTACAACGAGCGTTCTTGACTTGTGACAAAAGTAATGGAAATGGAAATTGAGTTTACCGCCTAGAAGCTGCCAGGTTGGCAGATAAAGAAAAATTCAAGGAGTAACAGAAAAAAGAGGGATTAAACTGACACCCTTCCTATTCAACGGCTTAAATGGATTCGTAATAAACCTTAGCGTTGGGACAACGGCTAACTAAAAAATTCGCTCGCATAAACAACCTGTCCCTTCACGCCTTCTAATCCGTTTTCGGCTAAAGCCCTAATCATGCTGTTTTCATCTGCTACCCGAATCGGAAGTTCAATCGGATACTGACTGAGTCGTTCGTAGCCAAACTTAGGATAATAAGTGGCATGTCCCAGGACCACGCTATACCTGTAGCCTTGAGCTTTAGCAATTTTGTGACTGGCTCGAATTAATTGACTACCGATGCCTTGATGCTGAAAGGCTGGAGGAATGGATAAAGGAGCTAAAGCCAATCCTGGGTATTGTTGATGCCCGTCTTGAATGTGCAGTTTAGTGAGCATAATATGGCCCACCAACTCATGGGTATCCAATTGGGCCACCAGTGAAAGCTGAGGTATAAACGCAGTCGATTTTCGCAATCGGTCCACCATCAGCTGTTCTTTTTTGTCACTATAAGCCACCTGACGATAGGCCTCCTGAATCAAGTTTGAAACCGCTTTGTAGTCGGCTGGCGTTTCTTGCCGAATGAGTATGTTCATCAATTTGGGATATAGAATGAACGTGTTATATAGCTCATAACACGTTAATGCTCATTTATATAAGCCTTTTCATGGACAAACTAATCAAAACATCCAATTGTATTTAAGCTAGAATTAAAACAGGATGATCTTATAAACCTACTATTCTTAACAATACAATAATTTTAGGATTGTTGGCACGAATCATTTTTCCATATAGACGGTATTTATTGGAATCAATACCCCATCAATTTTACAAACGGAAGGGTCACACATTTGTAAAGTTTTGGCCCTGCCTGGCCGGTTATATATGCCTCTATGGATTCAGAATAGGATACGGCTCGTCGGCTCGGTTGATTAGTGAAACGGGCCGCCAGGCAGTTGAGCTGGTCAAAGTTAGAAATGACCTCATGTAGAAAGTATAGTTGGCTTGGGAAAACGTGGGACTGCTCGTGCGGGTATTTTGTGAGTTAGAAAAGAAAAACGCATCGAAATTGAATCGATGCGTTTAAAAACGGAATGCCTTCACCTTACTCGCTCCGTAAACTCTTTACAGGGTCCATCAGCGCGGCTTTGATACTCTGGAAGCTCACCGTGAGCAGGGTAATCATCAACGCACCTGCTCCTGACAGGGCAAAAATCCACCACGATAGCTCGGTGCGATAGGTATATTTTTGAAGCCAGTCATTAAGGAAATAGTACGAAATGGGCGTGGCAATGCCGAAGGCGATGATAACCAGCTTGACAAAGTCTTTGGAAAGCAGGGCCCACAGGTTCGACACGCTGGCACCTAATACTTTACGGATGCCAATCTCTTTGGTGCGCTGCTCAGCCATGAATGAAGCCAACCCGAATAGGCCAAGGCAGGAGATGAAGATAGCCAGAACGGCAGCGATGGCAGCTAAATTGCCGATACGTTCTTCGGCCGCAAATTTTCGGGCGTACTCCTGATCGGCAAATTTGTATTCAAAGGGGGCAGTTGGAATAAGCTTTTTAAATACCGCTTCAATTTTGGGTAAGGCCTCACGAACACTGACAGCCGGATTGATTTTAACATGGATATAATTGGTACCAGTATGACCTCTAATCATGAAAATTGTAGGAAAGATTGGGTCGTAGGGCGACTCCATCACCATATTTTTGATGACGCCTAAAATCGTATAATTCTTCAGTGGCTGTTCCTGAAATTTCCAGCTAATCGCTTCGCCAATCGGATTCTTTAATCCCATGTAGTGGGCGGCAGCTTCGTTGATCACTATACCTGATGAATCCGACACAAATTGTCGGGAGAAATCGCGTCCTTTCAAAAACTGCCAACCTACCGTTTTTCCAAATTCGGGGCTTACCACCAACGTACCAAAACTATCGTTGAACGTAGGATCTTTTCCATTCCAGGTAAATCCACCATTTCCCGACCATACTTCAGTCACTTTTCCCGTCGACTCGGCCATGTCTGACACAACCCCGGTTTGTTGGAGTTGGCTTCTCAGCAAGTCATGCTTTCCATAAAAATCTCCGGATTTCATGGCCACCAACAACAGGCCATCACGCGTGTAGCCAACCGGACGGTTTTTGGCAAATTGAATCTGTCGATAGACAATGATCGTTCCGACAATCAGCACGACGGAAACCGTGAACTGCACGACCACCAAAATTTTTCGGGGCATCGACGCGAAACGGCCTACCCGAAAGGTGCCCTTCAAGACGTTAACCGCCTGAAAAGAAGACAGATACAGGGCAGGATAGCTACCTGCCAGAAGCCCCGTTAGGCCAATAAACCCAACACTTGCCAGCCAGAACCAGTGATTCAGCCAGGGAACAGCGATTTGCTTGGCCGACACATCATTGAACCACGGCAACGAAAGCATGACTAAAACCAGCGCCAGCACAAAGGCTAGCATAACGACCAAATAGGACTCACTAAAAAACTGATTCACCAACTGACGACGTACCGAACCCATCGATTTCCGAACACCGACTTCTTTGGCCCGTTTTTCCGAACGGGCGGTACTTAAATTCATGAAGTTGATGCAGGCCAACAGCAAGACAAAAGCGCCAATCGTACCAATCAGGCGAATTTGTTGCATGGGCCCGGTATCGACAACCCCTCGTTTATAGTTGTGCAAATGCCAGTCACTCATGGGCAGCAGAAAGACCTCAGCCTTGCGTTTAGCTTCCTTTGGGAAGTTTACCAGATTTTTCATCTCGGCATTTTTGACGGTGGCCGAGACGGTTTCGAAATCGGTATTGGGGGCTATCTCCGCGTAAATTTTGAGAAAATGGTTTTGCCAATCGGTCATGGCCTGCTCTCTGATCCAGGGATTGTCAGCCACCCATAAGTCAAACGGAGCCAAAAACTTAATTTGATTGAACTGTGTATTCAGGGGTAGATCCTCGTACACCCCCGTAACCTTTACATCAAGCTTATTATTGATTTTAATAGCCTGATTCACCGGATCTGTATCCCCAAAAAGGGCGTTGGCCGTTGAGGCTGAAAGCAGAATAGAATGGGGATCTTTCAGGCCAGCTCGGGATCCGTAAACCATCTTTAGCGTCAGCATTTCGGGCGCATCGGCTTCCATAAACAAGCCATTTCTCGAGAGCTGTTTTCCAGGGGTCGATAATACATTGTCTACATCCCAAGATGCCGCTACGATGTGCTTGAAATGAGCTTTGTAGTTGTTCTTTAGCTCCAGGAGTAAGGGGTACTGTAATGAGGAATTGACCCCAACCCCCTGTTCACCATACTCAAACGACCTTACCTGAGCAATTCGACTGTAATGCTCATGATACGTGTTAAACGAAAGTTCATCATAAATCCATAGCCCAATGAGCATAGCCACGGCCATACCCACGGCCAGCCCGCCAATGTTGATGAATGAATAGGCCTTGTTTTTGACCAGGTTGCGAAAGGCAATTTTGAGATAGTTTCGGATCATCGTCGTATTTGTTGGAGTTGGGAATTCACTTGACTTTCGTTCTCGTCGGCGCACAAAGGGCGGCAGCACTGAGACCACATTCAGCAGATACCTCAACGTAGCCTGCGTCTTGCCTGCCTTACGGTACCAGTATACGTACAGCTCGTCCAGATCCCCCTCCACCTCTTCAAGTGTTTCAGTCGGGTGCAGCCGCCGAAGCAGCTGCTGCGCCCAGCGCGGGGGTTGCGGTTTAGGTTCCGGTAATCGGGAAGTATTCATACGCTGCCAAGTCGAAGGGTATTGGGTGGTAGCAGTTGCCAAAGCTCCTGACGTAACTGCTGGAGCTCCTGCAACGCCCGACTACCCAGCGCTGTAATCCTGAACAGCCGCTTTCGCCGACCACCTCGCTCGGCGGTAGCACCACCCAGCTCAGACTGTACAAACCCTTTCTCTTCTAACCGGATAAGCGTGTTATGCACCGTGCCGAAGGTAACGACCCGCCCAGTATGTTCTTCCAGCGCCTGACTGACGGTAACCCCGTAGCCTTCCCCATCCAGAATGGCTACCATAAGTAGTACCACCTCTTCAAACTCGCCCAGATACGTTCGACGCATTCCCTTGCCTGATTAGTTTATATTTTATCGTACAAATCCTCTGCCAAACCCAAAAAAGGCTATTCAGTTCAGCAATAGCCTTTTTTGCGACGGACTACTGTCCGTTTCTGGACAGTTTCTGTACGATCTTGGGCAGGAAATGGTGCATTTAGGGATGACACTCAACACGATTATATGCTCATCCAAAGGTTTTGGTAGCTCAATATCACTAAACTCTCTAAAAAAGGACCGTGTGTTAGCTCTGGTACAAACTCCATTTAGGCGTGAACAGAATTGCTGGCTACCTGCCAATAGCTAATCAAAATTTACGCTGAAATTTGCATTATACCGCTATGGCAAAAAAGCATACGTTCTCCGACCTTTTCAAAATTTTGTACTTTATGTAGTGCCCGTTCATTAAAGGCAACCTTTCCGTGAACGGTTTCAGCCAGTGATAGCGCAGGTTAGGCGGTCTCACTGAGCAACAAGTAGCGTCCATTTAGCCAAGCCTTTTCGTAAACGTTTTTTGTAAATGACCCGAATGGCAGCAATGTCATGATTTTTAGGCGTTTAAACGGTCTATCAATTATAGATGACAAGCCTTTTACTGGATGGTTTTAGTTTGATTTGTCTAAAAACCAAAGGGCTATTAGCTTAACGGAACAAAACTAGACGAGTTTATAAATTCCTGAATAAAGCCTCAAAAAAACAGGCTTAATCTCCTCTTAATTCTATTTAGTAAACACTGCCGATAAGAACGGGTTAAGCACTTACATAGCGGTAACCCGATTCAATGGTTGTACCGCTGTTTTCTACAGTATGGTCACTCAATTTCTGTTTGCCACGGGCATCGAAAATAGCAATCCAACCATTCAGGCCGGAAAATACCGCCAGGATGAACTAGAAAAATGCGGCCATTATCAGCATTGGCAAACTGATTTTGACCTGGTCGAAGAACTGGGCATTCGCTTCCTGCGCTATGGGCCTCCTATTCATACCACCTTTATAGGCCCAGGAAAATACGACTGGTCGTTTGCCGACCTAACGTTTGGTGAGTTGCGCAAACGCGACATTGTACCCATTGTTGACCTGTGTCATTTTGGTGTACCCGATTGGATTGGCAATTTTCAGAATCCAGATTTCCCGGCTCTTTTTGCTGGCTATGCCCACGCATTTGCCAAACGGTTTCCCTGGGTTCAGCTCTATACCCCCGTTAACGAAATGTACATCTGTGCTGAGTTTTCAGCTCTCTATGGCTGGTGGAACGAGCAACTCCGTACTGATACCGCTTTTGTTACGGCGCTTAAGCACATTGTCAAGGCGAATGTTTTGGCCATGAGCGCCATTTTGGACGTGAGGCCCGATGCGCTCTTTATCCAAAGCGAATCGTCGGAGTATTTCCATGCCCAAAATCCGGCGGCTATCAAGCCCGCTGAGATAAGGAATGCCAAACGCTTCTTATCGCTTGATCTTAACTATGGACGTCGGGTCGATTCGGAGATGTACGAATACCTGATGGACAATGGCATGACGCGAGAGGAGTATCATTTCTTTCAGGGTAATAACCTCAAGCAGTATTGCATCATGGGTAATGATTATTACCAGACCAATGAACACCGGGTGGCCGCTGACGGTACGACTCAGGCATCGGGTGAGGTATTTGGCTATCATGTCATCACGCGCCAATACCATGACCGGTATCGACTGCCCGTCATGCATACCGAAACGAATTTGTGGCAGGGACCGAATGGGGACGAAGCGGTGAATTGGCTTTGGAAAGAGTGGGCCAACGTTCTGCGGGTACGGAACGATGGCGTACCAATGGTTGGATTTACCTGGTACTCTCTGACCGATCAGGTCGACTGGGATTCGGCGCTGCGTGAAAATAATGGCAACGTGAATCCTTTGGGTCTGTGTGACCTTAACCGGCAGATTCGCCCGGTCGGTCAGGCCTACAAGCAATTGATTAGTGACTGGAAACAAGTGTTGCCGGCCCAGAGTGTTTGTTTGGAAGTGCCGATTGTGATGCCCAGTGAGAGCAACCAGTCGTGGGCCTATCAGAAACAAACCGACGCCAAGCAGGCTCGTCAGAATGGAGCGAATGCCGTCTCCAAAACCAACCAAACAGTTGACTAGTAGCTTATGCGATTTCAGGATAAAGTAGCCATTATAACGGGTGGTGCCAGTGGTATTGGACTGGCCGTAGCCAAACGGCTGGCATCGGAAGGGGCCCGCATCGTCTTAGCCGATCTGAACCAGGATAACCTCAATAAAGCCTTGCCAGACGTAAGATCAGCTGGTGCACCCGACATTTGGGGGAGCGTTTGTAACGTAGCCATCGAAGCGCAGGTTGAGGCCACCGTAAGCGGTACGCTAACGCGATTTGGGCGGCTGGATGTGGTTGTCAACAACGCCGGACTCATGCAATTTAAACCACTGGAAGAATTAACGGGCGAGGATTGGCTGCGCATTCTGAACGTAGATTTACTGGGCGCGTTTTACTTCACGAAACAGGCCTTTCTGCATATGAAGCCCGGTGGTACTATTGTCAATGTGGCCAGTATCCACGCCATTGAAACCGAACCCCTGGTTGCTCCTTACGCAGCGGCTAAGGCTGCAGTCCTATCGCTGACGCGTTCCTCCGCGCTGGAAGGCAAACCCAAAGGCCTGCGTATCAATGCCGTCTTACCCGGCGCTGTTGATACTCCTATGTTGTGGGACAATCCAAATGTAAAATCAGGTGCGGAAACGATTGACCGGGCAGACGTCGGTAAACCCGAAGACGTAGCGGCCACGATTGCCTACCTGGCATCGGAGGATGCTGCTTTTGTTCAGGGCTCGTCGGTGCGCGTCGACGGTGGTCGGCTTGATCGACTATGAGGTTGAGTCCTATTCCAGTACTTGAAGCGTGACGGGGTAAGTCAATCCAACCGTTTTGGTTGTTCGATCACGTCTTGACTCGATACCCAGTTCAATAGGGAAACGGTGGGGCAGCGACCTTTCATTCTACCATAAGGATATAGCCATCCCTGGTTTTTTCGTGCATTAGATACTGCCAGCTAACAGCAACCTGTTGTGTTTGGCAAGTGAAGGTATTGTTGTTAAAGCTCACGGCACTCGCAGGCACAAAGAAAGTGACTTGTTTGACGAACCAGATCTGGTCTCTTGTTAGCGAAAGAACTGGCTGATCGACAATCGTCAAATGATTGTTGCTTTTGCCTACTTTAAACAGCGTTGAATGAAGCGTTAAGCTGTCGTTCATTGATTCGGCATGCATGGGATCAAAGCCCCGGAAGTCGGGTACCCGTTTAAATAACAAGGTAACTTTTACCCCGTCCTGCTGGTGAAAGGCGGCCAAATGTTGCGTATGTTTCTCTTTGACTAAAGCGGTGAAATAGGTGGCTCTGGCTTGATAAGTAGCCAAGTCTGGAAGAGATATTTGTTTAGGAATGAACTTGGTAAAGAAATAGTCATTCAGTGATAAGCCCGACTGATAGTAAGCTGACTGCCAGTTTTTGACCGTTCTGGATAAGAGTAAGCACTGAAGCATGCCAGTTAACAGGTGCTTATTGCGTAAGCCTTCCCGACCGTAGCTTGGTTCAATAAGAGTATAAAAGAAACGCTTGTCAATATATTGCTTTTCGGCCAGAGAAAGGCCAAAGGCCTGCATGTACTTATATTCACAATAAGTAGCGGGTCCTTCGGCTGACTCAACACTTTTCTCATAGTTGAGATACTTCTCACCAATGATGTTCTTTCTGGCCATTCGGCAACTAAAGAATCGGTTCAGATTTGTGGTAAACTGCTCGGCGGGCCCTTGTACCATGGCTAACAGGCATTCATTCTCGTATTGCTTAAGGGCATCGTTTCGGTGATCCTCAGGGTAGGTTAATAAAATGGCCGGGTTATCAAACTGTATCGTTTTGATATGATTTCGCTGGTAGACATGATGAAGTTCATGAAATAACTCAGCATAAAACTGATTATGGCTAATAAAGAATGACTGGTCGTAATGATGGTGAGCGGTTAGATAGCCGTTTATATCCGTTTGAGCGGTTCCGGCCAGGGCCAGGTCAGCCTGTTCAAGCCTATAAATGCTATCCCCCAGATAGGTAGCATTAACGGGAGGACGGGGGTGATTAATTAAAAAGGCAGGACCATTTTGCCGGAAAATGCAGGCAGGCCCTATGGACATGCCGGGCCAAACCTGATTGGTGAAACGTTTGGCTTTAGCAGAAAAAGCCAGCAGTTGGCTGACATACACACTGTCAATAGGTTGCAGTGGCTGGGTAAAAGCGGTCTGGCCACAATAGAGAAGAATCGCAAAGCAGACAAGTAGTCGCACAGGATAGCCAATTTAGCAAGCAACGATCGACTAACCGTTAGCCGAATCAAATCGGGTTTCTTGCCAGCGGATCAATTTTCTGGTCTTAAAGATAGCCGTAATAATGGTTTCTTTTGCCAAATCGCTTTTTGAGATAGCCATCGAGGAGCTAACAACCCTACTCTAGGCATTTATCAACCTAAGGATTGAGCAAGCGGCTAGCTGTCAACCACTTGTGAATGCGCCCAAACTATTCCTCGAAGGTCGGTTTTCTGCCGAAGCCACGCTCAACCTTTCTGGTCTATATGTAGCTCCACTGGAACACCCTTCTGCTGAGTTGTTTGAGCTAATCCTTCAGAAACTATAACAAGTGGGTAACTCGCTACTACTTCAATGCTTGAGTAATTTATCGTTTCGGCTTCATGTAGAGCCTTCCAGTCTACCTTAAATAAAATCCAACCATTTGTTAGACAATATACGGAATCAGTAACACTAGGTTTGTATATTGTAAGACAGATTTTGGATTACATTCATGACCTACCTTAAACTATATCAATAGCTTATCTAGTATCGATAAAACAGCAAAATGAACGCAAAATGCAGTCACTAACTACACCCGGCATTAAACAGAATCAACAGCTACTTAGTCCTAGAGAGCATAACCCTAAAATTGAAGATAATCGACATAAAACCGCCAGGTTAATAGATTTACATGAATCCATAAGTCGGAGAAATAAACTGTCTCCAGGGGAATTGATGCAACAAGCTGTCAACGAAAAAAGGAAAAAGGAACATAATGCTGTTAAGCCGTTTGCCGTACTTGCTGAAGCCGCACTCAAATACATACCTGAGCAGGATAGAAGGTCGGTGCAGCAGTTAATTCAGTTCTTAAAAACAGCTGATCCACAAAACATGTATCAGCTAACAGAGGTGTCGAAAAAAGCGAACAAAGTGTATGAATCGTTTAATTTTAGGCTCGATGAAGAAAGTCAAGAGGCATGGACATACCAACTTGACTTAGACACCTGGCGTAACCAATTACAGGTAGCGCTCTACAAGCGAAGGGATGAGTTGATTGAACAAAAACCCGAGCGATTACTTCAATTTGGCGTAGAAAATCAGTTTAAAAAATTACATCCTGATGCAGAAGTCCCTACCTGCCTGGTTAATACGCAACAACAGTTAGGAATTGTTTTATTCGGCGGTAAAGTAGAAAATGATTGCGGTCGATTCGCGACAAAACTCTTCTATGAGCTAAGAACCAGGGCATTGCTAAATCTACAAAAAGAAGGTGTACCAGGAAAACAAATGCTAAACCACCCCGATATCTCAGGAATCCGGGCTGATGTATTAACGTATTTTAAAAGTGCTACCTTCCCATATCCTCATCACGCAAAGACATCGATTGGGTCGCATAATGGGAAAATTTATTCCTTAGAGGCTCATAAAGGAAAGCCCTTCATGCTAGCTCCAGAATTACGTGAGTTTGATTCGATAGATAGTTATTTGGAGAAAAGCGATGTCTATATTGAAAAGCGGTCAACAAAAAGCCTACTCTCAGAACTGGGACCAATGGACTTAAGTCGATATTCCGACGAAGACATGTTGAAATTTTTAAAAGCCTTTATGAATGAAGTAAATGAGCCATTAGGGCGAAGATGAATAGAGTAAAAAAGATCTACGAAAATTAGATCAGTACATCTATAACGATCAAGTATGAAATCACTTCTTTTGATTGGATTGATGGGTTTGATGCTATCCTGCTCCAAAGACGAGCCGACGGCGAATTCTCTACCCATTATTACTTTTAAGGCAATTCAAAAAATGACTCTTCAGGCGAGTGCCACCAAAGCAAAACGGGATTCGGTGATCGTCACGATCAGTTTTACAGATGGAGATGGCGACCTTGGCGAAGACACTCGTGATTCAACCCGGCTCAAGACTATTTTTGGCAACCAGCCCTGGGGCAACTACCAAATCCGCACGTTCCAACTGGTCAATAACAAGTTTGATGAGATAATACGACCGGATAACGACAGACTTTTTGTTGATCTGGGTAACAGTACGATTTTACCTCAAGTTGGTATGCTATCCTACACGCAAGTATTTCCATATACTGGCCCATACAAGCTGCTTCCTGTTAAGTTTCAACTGCGTATGCGGGATCGAAATCTGAACGAAAGTAATGTAGTCGAAACAGATACCGTTCGCCTTCCTATTGGCTTCTGAGTGCATAAGTGTAACAGCGTTGCCCTCACAAAAAAGAGAGTCACCCGGTCCAAAAGTGACCTTGTCTTTGAGGTGAGGCTGGGAATGGTACGTGAGGCCGATAGGTAGATGCTTTCCCTTGATGGAGTTAGGAAGCTAACAACTTTCCTGCACCCGGGTTATACTCCTGAATGAAAGTGCATGTTGATCTAAATTACAGCTTGCCAGACCAATTCCGGTTTATCTACTACCTCGATTTCTACGCTTATGAGCAATATACTGGCACGCTTCTACAATCGATTATTTGCCGATTCCATTCCGCCACTAACGTCGTCTGCTACATCAGCTACCCATCAGGCTGGTACCAGTTTTTTTGCCAGTGCAAAAACAATATTAAGCGATTCGTTTTCAGGCTTTATGGATGATCGGGGCTTGAAGCTAAGTGCGGCTCTCGCTTACTACACGATCTTTTCCCTGGCTCCTCTACTGGTGCTTATCATGTCGCTGGCGAGCGTATTTCTGGGTGAGGAAGCTACCCAGGGGCACATTTTTGGTCAAATCAATGGATTGGTCGGGAACGAAGCGGCTAAACAAATTCAGGATATGATCAAAAATGTAAGCCTGTCAGGCAAAACAAACTCGGCGCTGGCAACTGGTATCGTTACATTGTTCATCGGAGCAACCAGTCTATTCGGCGAAATTCAGGATTCGGTCAATTTGATCTGGCGAGTAAAGGCCAAGCCCAAGCGGGGTTGGCTTAAACTTATTAAAGATCGGCTGCTGTCTTCTTCGCTAATCGTCAGTTTAGGCTTTCTGCTCATGGTATCCTTGATCGTTAATGGGCTTGTACTCGCCCTAAGCGATCAGCTAACCCGTTTTTTACCCGGCCTGAGCGTTTACCTGATTAGTGGGCTTAATTTTTTGATCAGTACGGCCGTCATAACCATACTGTTCGGCGTGATCTTTAAAGTGCTGCCCGACGCTAAAATTGCCTGGAAAGATGTCAAATGGGGCGCTCTCTTTACAGCTGGTCTATTTATGATTGGGCGCTATGCCATTGGCCTTTATATTGACACAACGGCTACCAGCTCGGCCTATGGCGCTGCAGGTTCGTTGATCGTTTTGTTGACCTGGATCTATTACACTGCAGCTATTCTTTATTTCGGCGCTGAATTTACGCTAGCTTACGCTAACCATTTTGGCGTAAAAATCGAGCCCGCCGAACATGCCGTTTACATTGAACAAACCGAACGAGAGCGAGACGTAAAAACCATTCCAACGGCACAGAAAGTAGAGCAAAGCAAGCAGTGACAAGCCCGCTTAATGACTATATACAGACATACCGGATACGCTAATAGGAAAGTACGGCTCACTAATTGCCTTCCTGCGGACCTATTTCACAAGTGAGTTCAGATGGGCCGACAGTATGTCGCGTTTGTCCTGACAATGCTGAAGGCTTTCGTTTGCCAGATCGACGAGAATCTTGGTCTCATCGGAGGCATTGGGCTTGTTGATGTTTTGTATTAGAGCAATATACGAAGCCATTAAATCATCGTAATAAGCGATCCGATTTACTACTTGTTCCCGTTCTGTTTGCTGTTGAGTCATAGTCTGTATGTCTGTATTATAAAGCGATCAATTTCAGTTAAGGTGTATTTATAAAGCTTCCCAGAGCGAATTTGTTTTAACTACCCGCAGAGGACACTTGGACAGTCTACTCATTTCCTATCTGCCAGCAACTTGCGACGTTTTCGTTGATCACGCATTTGTTTTACCAAACAGATATGATTTTGCCAACATTTATGCCGTCTGATTGCTTTTAGGGGTATGGATACTGAACCTAAACCCACTACCGGCCTGTCCCTGACGGATTCGGGCGGGCGCGAAATGCTCCAGTCTTCTCTGTCAGACTATGTTGCCTTTCTTCGTAAGCAGCCCGCCGTTTGCGGTACACCCGAGCAGCAGGAAACCCTCATCAAACACGTTGCCCAAGGTCACGAATTGATCAAACTTGTGGCGGCTGAACGACTCAAGATTACCCGCCAGCTCGACAAACAAAAGCACGACTGGATGGAGATTGAAAAAGAGATGACGGCCCCCATTCTGGCTGCGATGCAACCCCTCAAGGATGCTGTTGAACATTACAATCGGGAATTGCTGCGGGTTCGGGAGCACCAACAGGCCGAAGCCGCCCGACAGACGGCCCTTACCGAGCCGGGGCAGACAACTTGGCTGATGCCTGATGTGGCCCTGGTTGCCAAACCGAAAGGGGTCCATATGAAATGGACATTCAACATCGTCGACCCGAATCAGGTGCCTAACGGCTATTGGATTATCGATGAGGGAGCCATTAAGGCTGATATAGCCAACGGCGTACGCGACATACCCGGCGTGCGTATTTATGAGGAAGCCATTACAACGTTTCGGCGATAATCTGACTCTTTTGAACAAGTTTAACCCGCTTGTCAGCTATGAAACGATTTCACGTACTTACGCTATGCCTTAGTTTGATGGCCGCCACCGCTTCATTCAGCCAGGTTTACGTAGACGGAATTCTTATTGACACATTAAATACGCCCTACTGCCAATTGATTGGCTCCAATGCCAGCCTGTTTTCCAAAGCACACATCACGATCGACTACGGGCAAAGGTATTTAAACTCCGGACTGAACCGGCAACAGATCAGTGGTCCCAACCGGCAGCCCGTGGTCTTTAATTCAACCATCGACGCTCTCAACTTCATGGTCAGACAGGGCTGGGAGCTGATCTCTACCCAAGTTATCGGCAAGGAATCTGGATCAGAGAGCACCTTCATCTACATGCTGAAACGAAGAAAAAGACCTGTTGAGTCAGAATAGCAATAGGTAGTAAAGGGATTTCGTATAAAGTAAAGGCATAGCCGATTGTATCGGCTATGCCTTTCTTATTCTCTGTCATTAGCCTTATACAGGGGCTGACCTAAGTAAATATACCGCTCTCCCAAATCCGCGTACTTAGGCTACTTACGTCAAGCAAACGACTTACTTGCGCCTTAAAGGCTGTTTTTTCATTAATCGAAGGGAGATTTGCTCAATACCTACAGAACCTACCGCTGAGTATATTTAATGTTTATTAAAAGTAAAAATCATAAACTTAGCTATCAGATACCACCGGCTTTTTATTCAATATTCTCTTTTTATGACATCCAATTACGTATCTGAAGAAGGCGCTGACGCCGTTACGAACACGCCAAAAGGACATCGGTTGACGTTCAAGCGCGCTTGTCCATCCTGTCAGCGCACATATGCGCTGGAACGAGTCCCCCGCTCGTTTTTTCTGAAGTATATACTTTTCTTCATTCCGACCCGTGTATATCGCTGCTATAACTGCCAGCAAAAATTTACCCGGATCAATTGAAAAGAATATAAACGTATAGTTCAGTCTCTGAACAAAACCTTTCTTTCACCTACAAATAAGCCGGTTAGCCAACCGGCTTATTTGTTTCTCAGCTAATCGGTCTAGAGCCGGTGGCGCCAGACAAAACGAAGCATGGGGTAAGTTGGCCATAGTCTTTGACTATGGCGAGCATCACGAGTCATCTAGTCAGCTCAACCCATCAGCAGGTCCGATTATAAAATTCGGGATGACTCATGTATGTTTCCTTCATAGCACACAAGCTACAGGTACCTTCGTTCGTTTTATAAACAGCCGGTTAAATTCGTCGGTACAGCGCTCGTTTTATATCTACCCGGAACGCGGAACCCACCGTTTACCGATTAACCTAATGAATGCATCCCGACAGCTATTACTGAACTGTCTCAGGATACTTTCGTATCTTGCCGTCTATTCAGACAGCACAAGCTGTGTAGTACCCCTTTTTTGCGTCCCAAACCCCAATTATGGCCAGTACGGCAGGATTAAGGCTGGTGGGTTTGTCTTCTATTAATTCAAGTACGCAGCCGTCACGCAGTGTTTTTTGTATCCGAAACCAATTCGGGAGTTGTCAGAAAGAAAAAGTTCTGACTTTTTTTTCGCTTAACCTGATGCAAAGCGCTCATGCCGTGTTGGCAAACTCGGCAGATGGACGCTAATTAATTGACTATTAAATTACCTTATTCATGAGCAAACAAGCATACATCCCGAAAGTAGCTGACTGGGTGCGCGTACACGGTTTCAACGACATCAGAGCCAATACCGAAGGGTTTCAAACCCCCATTTCCTACGGTCGTCAGCAAGACAGCGAACAATTTACCCCTGACGTAACCGGGAAACAGTTCGATCAGGAGTCTTACTTCGAGGTGATATTAAAAAGCAGTGGCGACGAAGCGCGGCACTTGCTGTCCAAACTAAAATTATTGAGTCAGTTAGCCGCCGTGAAAGGAGGAAAACTGTATTTGATGTCGCCCAGAGGGCACCGTTCCTACGCAAAGGAAGTGCTGGCAGAAAGCAATATTGTTGCTGAAGTAGTTAATTTACCCTAGGGCTGTTGATTTTCCTGGTTATGGCATTCGCAGGTCAGACGAGGCAGGTTCTACGCGGTCGGGCAAATGCCGGTTTGCTTTTTTAATGAACACTTTGCCCAGCGTAGAAGTAATTACCTACACAGCCTGCTTTAAGTTATTATGCCTCTTTTCGTCATCGTCCGGCATGGACAATCGCAGTGGAATTCCGAAAATCGCTTTACGGGTTCCACCAACACGCCGTTAACCGATCTGGGTCGGCACGAAGCCCGCGAGGCCGGTGTCTTACTGAAAGCAAAACAACCGCCCAATTTTGCCATTGGCTTTACGTCGGTCTTGCAGCGGGCCATCGAGACGCTGGCGATTATTCTGGCCGAAATTGGCCAGGCAGACTTGCCCGTTGAACAGAGCGCGGCTCTCAACGAACGCATGTATGGCGATTTGCAGGGAATGAACAAGCACGAAGCCGAAGAGCGATTTGGGGCTGAACAGGTTTTCCGCTGGCGACGCGGCTACACCGATCAGCCCCCCAACGGCGAGAGTCTGGCCGACACCCACGCGCGGGTTATCCCTTACTTCCAGAGTAACATTCTTCCCCATCTGCAAGCTGGCCAACCCGTGATCGTGGCAGCCCATGGCAACAGCCTGCGGGCACTGCTGATGGATTTGGAACATATCAGTCCCGAAGACATCGAGAAAATTGAACTGGCTACGGGCATTCCCCGCCAGTATGACTATGACGTAGCAACGGGTGAATTCAGGCTGTTGCCAAGCTGAAACGTGAATTCTTTCGAGCGCGATCCTGTTGTCTCAGACGCAAAAAAAGCTAAAATGTAAACGTATGAAAGCCGTTGTATTAAGCGATTGGGGCGGTGCCGAAAACTTCACCGTTCAGGATATACCCACACCCGCTATCAAGCCCGATGAAGTCCTAGTTAAGGTCAAGGCATTTGGCGTAAACCCCGCCGACTTTAAAACCCGTAGTGGTGCCGCCCCCTATTCGAAAGACTATTCGCATCCCATTGTGCTGGGCTGGGACATGGCCGGTGAGGTTGTTGAGGCCGGTACTGACGTAACGACGTTTAAACCGGGCGATGCCGTTTATGGGATGGTCAACTTCCCTAAACCCGGTCAGGCGTATGCCGAATATGTAGCCGCTCCCGCTGCTCACCTGGCGCTCAAACCCGCAACCTTATCATTTGAAGAGGCCGCTGCGGCTCCACTAGCCGTGCTTACCGCCTGGCAGGCGTTGACCGAACACGGCCAACTGAAAGCAGGTGAGAACGTTCTGATTCAAGCGGCATCCGGCGGAGTTGGTCACCTGGGAGTCCAACTGGCCAAAGCGCTGGGCGCTTATGTAATTGGAACCGCTTCGGGCAAAAACGAAGCCTTTGTCCGGTCGCTGGGAGCCGATGCGTTTATTGACTATACACAAACCAGCGTTGAGGAGTCGGTGAGCGATATTGACCTTGTTTTCGATACGGCAGGTGCCGATACCATCATGGCTTCAGCCAAGGTCTTAAAGCCAAACGGCCGGTTGATTTCCATTGCCTACGGCGCTATGGATAAGGTGCTGGCTGTTCGGCCCGATATTCGGGCCGAGCGTATTCTGGTCCACACCAGTGGTGATGACCTGCGTACGATCAATGAGTTTATTGATGCGGACAAATTAAAAATTTCCGTGAGTGAGGTTCTGCCCGCCAGTCAAATTGCCGATGCCCATCAAAAGCTGGAAAGCCGCCGGACAACCGGGAAAATCGTGTTGACGTTTTCGTAGCGTTGGGCGCTCAAACATACCCACGGACCGTGTCCTCACGGTCCGTTTTACCAGACCCAGACTTACCTGCCGGATGGATGTGCGGTCCGTGAAGACACGAACCGTGGCCGAAGGAGGCATCATAAGGTCTCTTAGCGAATAAGTGTAGAAACCTTATGATGCCTCCTTCGTCAGTATGACAAAATCGCAGCTCAAGCTACTACGTTTTCCGTTTCTTTTTCCGGGCGGAGGGAAACAAAACATTGTTTAGAATCAGGCGATAACCGGGTGAGTGAGGATGCAGGTTTAAGTCCGTAGGATTACGGAAGCCGCCCCCACCCCGAAGCCCTTCGGGATCATGACCGCCGTAGAATGTCCATTGCCCCTTACCCGATTCGCCATAAATATAACGGTCGGAGGTTTTGCCTTCGCCCATCACCAGTGAGCTTGGCTTAACGGCTGTTTTTCGAAAAGCGGTCGTCTGGCCAAAGAATTCCTTGATAATGGATTCGTGATTCTGGGTGAGCATGGCCGGAATAACATCCCACTTGGCCGAGAAATTGAACAGTTCGAAGAAACCGCTGGCCTGATCGAAGCCCCGTCCACCGGCCGAATTAATATCCGAGAAAGTAGAGAACCCCCGATAGCCATTGTCGCCTTCGAGGGTAAAATTACCAAAGGCAAAGGTTTTACTAAAATCAAGTTTCGACTGGGCGTCTGGATCAACATCGTCGCCGTCGTAGCTGCTGCCTACAATATCGACCCCATCGGCAGCCAGCGCAATGTCGAGCGTCTCGGCGGCCGAACACATGGCAAAGAGGTATCCCCCACCCGCGCAGAACGCTTTGATGCCTTTCGCCACGGCAAGCTTCATCTGTGACACTTTCGAATAGCCATACTTTCGGGCAATATCTTCCTGCACCTTAATATCGGTCAGCGACTGCCGGTGCATGTTGCGCCCGTACTGACCCGTAAAATCCTCATGGTGCAGGTGCAGCCAATCATACTTGGGCAAATCCCCTTTTAGGACCTCTTCGTCATAGACGACTTCATAGGGAATTTCGGCGTAGGTCAACACCAGCAATACGGCGTCGGTATTCTCAAACTCGGCCGGACTCACTTTTATAGGCGAGTAAACGATGATTTTGGCCGCTTTCTGAAGCGTGACCACGTTCATGTTTACATCAGGATCGGAGAGTTGCTGTTTGATCGAAGCCGCTTTCGCATCCGAAATAACTTCAACCGAAACGCCCCGTACGCGGCATTCGGTTTCAATGGAAGCGATTTGTTTGATCATGAAACTGCCGCCCCGGTAATTCAGCAACCAGTCGACATCCAGGTCTTCCTTCAACGCCTTGTAGGCAATGCCGTACGCTTTGAGGTGATTCGATTGCTGATTATCCATTGGAATCAGAATCGAGTTGGCCCAGCCGGGAATAGCCCGACCGATAATTGCCAGTAATAACAGAAAAGATAGGTGCCGTTTCATAACGTGCGTTATTTTTGACCCAACGTTGTTAACCCATTCCCAATTTCAGTTCGTCGGTTGATCGGTTGTGGTTGCTGCCTCACCAACTGCCTGGCTTTTTCAGAAATCGCAACCAACAAACGCCATCAACTCCTCTACCTCAATGGTCTGGAACTTCCCAAAAATCACTTGTTACGGCATTACGCTACTCGTTATTAGTTCACTCACGATGTCGTGCAGTCATCGTTCCTCACCAGTACAATCCCTCATGGTCGAACCCGGCGTATCGCAGACACTCGCCAAAGCCAGAAAGCAGCAAATCAGCCAGCTAGCGTATGCATTAAAGTTCGACATTCCTGCGCAAAAAAGCCAGCCTATTCTATCCACTGAAACAATTACTTTTTTCTGGACAGCATCGGCTCGGGATAAAAGTGCACTGCAACTTGACTTTAAAGAAGAACGTGCTCATTTGCAGTCGGTTTCGGCTAATGGAACCAGCGTTCCTGTTGTAGTGGAGAGCGAACATCTGCTTATTTCTACTGCTTTTTTAAGACCCGGAAAGAATACTCTTTCCATTCAGTTTATTGCAGGAAATTTATCGCTTAACCGCAACGATGAATACCTGTACACGCTGCTCGTTCCAGACCGCGCCCGAACGGTTTTTCCATGCTTCGATCAGCCTGATCTGAAAGCCACGTTTCAGGTTTCGCTAACGATACCGACCAACTGGCAGGCCATGACCAATGCACCCGTGCGTGACTCATCGGTTGTGGGTGATCGAAAAACGGTCAACTTCCTGACATCAGATCTTATTCCCACTTATCTCTTCTCATTCGTAGCCGGAAAGTTTACGCCCGTGACCCGCACCATGAACCAGCGCGCCATGACGCTCCTCCACCGCGAGACCGACTCCACCAAACTGCGGCTCAGTACAGATTTACTCTTCTCGCTTCATGCCGATGCCCTGGCGTTTCTGGAAGAGTTCACCCAGATTCCGTATCCTTTCCAGAAGTTCGACTTTGTGGCGGTGCCCGATTTTCAATACGGAGGCATGGAACATGTCGGCGCGATTGATTACCGCTCGTCGGCTTTATTTCTGGATAATGGCGCCACCCGCGACCAACGCCTGGCCCGCGTCCATGTAATTGCCCACGAGACCGCCCACATGTGGTTTGGCGATCTGGTCACGATGCGCTGGTTCAATGACGTCTGGCTTAAGGAAGTGTTTGCCAACTTTATCGCCGACAAGATTATGGAGGTATCAACCGAAGCGTCGGACCGTCCCGATGCCAATTACGATCTTCAGTTTGTGGTTGATCATTACCCGGCAGCTTATGGCGTGGATCGTACCGAGGGAGCCAATCCCATCGGGCAGCCACTGGCTAATTTGCAGGAAGCGGGTTCACTCTATGGTGGCATCATTTACCACAAGGCACCTATCATGATGCGCCAACTGGAGCAGCTGATGGGTAAAACCGCCCTGCGGGATGGCTTGCGCGAGTACCTCAAACAATATAGGTCCGCCAATGCAAGCTGGGTTGACCTGATCCGCATTCTGGACACGCACACCCCCGCCGATCTGCAAACCTGGAATCGGGTTTGGGTCAACGAAACCGGCCGGCCGAAGTTCAGTTATCAGCTCGACAGACAGGGCGACAAAATCAGCCGGTTGGTCCTGTCGCAAACAGCGGAGGATGGTTCGGCCCGCCTTTGGCCACAGGGATTCCAGTTGGCATTGGTTTACCCGGACCATGTGGAAGAACTGGCCGTGAACATGACGCAGCCACAGGTTACGATGACGGAAGCCGTGGGCAAGCCAGTTCCCGCATTTGTGGTATTCAATTCGTCGGGGCAGGGCTATGGCATTTTCCCGGTCGATACGGCAATGATGTCAAAATTGGCAACGCTTAAAAACCCCGTAACGCGGGCTTCGGCCTATATCAATCTGTATGAAAATATGCTTTCGGGACAAGGCATAACCCCGGCCCAACTGGCCACTGCTTACCGGGCACTACTGGCCAACGAACCGGAAGAGTTGAATCTGCGCTTGTTGACCAGCCAGCTTTCAGACATTGTCTGGACGCTGACAAAACCCGAAAACCGCCCCGCGCTGGCAGCCGCCGTAGAACACGATGCCTGGCAAGCAATGGAACAGGAAACGGCCCCCGGCAATTCAGCCCGGGGAAAGAAGAAGATCTTGTTTCGGCTGTATCAGTCGATAGCGCTAAGTGCTGAAGCCCGCGGCCGGCTTTATACGATCTGGAATGAGCAGAAAGCCCCCGCAGGCGTTACCCTTACGGAAGATGACTACACGGCGCTGGCCCTTTCGCTGGCCGTCCGCGATTATCCGGTCAGTGGCATTCTGACAAAACAATTGTCCCGCATCAAAAACCCCGACCGACGGAAACGCCTGGAGTTCATGATGCCTGCGCTATCATCGAATGTAGCCGAGCGCGACGCATTTTTTGCCTCCCTTGCCAATGACGACAACCGCGAACACGAGGCCTGGGTAACGGCGGCTCTCGGGTATCTGCATCACCCGTTACGGGCCGAAACATCGGCAAAATACCTGCCTAAAAGCCTTGATTTAGTGGAAGAAATTCAGCGGACGGGCGATATTTTCTTTCCTGAATCATGGCTCCGCGCAACCTTATCCAGCTACCAGACGCCCGAAACGGCGCAACTGATTCGCAAATTCCTGGCCGACCGACCAGCTTATAATGCACGTTTACGCGCTAAACTTCTGCAAGCAGCCGATGGACCTTTCCGGGCGAGCAAGATCCTCTACTGATCATGAGGCCCCCTGGGTTTATCTTACCCAGTTCGTTACTGTACGCTGATTGTTCCAGAAGGCAGTTTCTTCACCGACCATGAATTCTTTCGGCCTCTTTCTGCTGGAAGCTAGTTTAAGAAACATACAAAAACACAAAAAGCCGGACAGTCTGTCCGGCTTTCTGCGTAGAAAAGGGGGGTATTATTTTATTGCTTCCAGCGCAGCAGCGGCCTCGGCTGCGGCAATGTCTGCACTATTCTTTTCGCCGTACTCATCGCGTTGGGCTTCAAAGTGAGCGAAGATTTCGGTTACAGAATCGACGTTCTCAGCAACTTTGCTGTGCATGGTGCCCAGATTATTCTCCAGATACGAGTCGTTCAGCCCGTTCATATTGTCTACTTCAATCTTACCGATTTTCTCGATCAGCGCCCGCTGGCTGTTCTGAAGGTCTTCGAGTTCACGAACGATCTTGTTCATCAACTCAAACTTCTGCAATTTATCCATGGTAGTATCTCTTTTGTTGAGTAACCTATAAACAGGCTGCCAGCCAAATGGTTTGACATTGTTTCTCATAATAAAGATAACCCCTCGATTATAGAGCCCATAAGTATAGACTCTGCTTCATTAGCAAGCGGAACACCAACCCCAGCTACACAAGGGCTCGAGATCGTATAGTCTGCCTCGGGTTCATTCGGCAAAATGGCGGTGCAGTAACAGCACCTAATGAGCAAACCTAATGAGCAGATTAGTCAGATAAATAGACATTTTATCACCCCAGTTCATCATCCATTATTGTAGATACATCTTATGTTACTACAATTTCATATATGAAACTATTTTACCGTAAAACAGATATTTTTTAAAATACAATGAACTTTCAAATACTTTTAGGCACATAAAAAACCCATAAATACAATAGACAATAGGCTTTTTCTACAATTTTGAAAACTATTTATAACGCCTTTTAGTAAAGAGTACATTTATCTTTCAATCCACTTCTTTTACAGTTAATTCAACTTTTATGAAAAAACCATTTACCTGCTTATGCCGGGATTTTTTATTAAATCTACTTGCATGGCTTCCTCTCTGTCTGTCCTTGTTTGTATCGCCAGATGCACTGGCACAATCAGGCACTGCAACCTGTAATACGGTTGTTGCCCTCACGAATCCATCGTTCACTAATCTTACGGTTACGTCCAGTCAGGGTATTGGAGGAGATGAGTTCAATAACAAGGCAAACCTAATCGACAACGACCCTACTTTTACAACGGCTGCCACTTACACGTCCATCTTGACTTCTTCGGCTTGGGTACAGGTAAAAGACAATAACGCTACCGGGGCCAATGTGTATGCTACAGGTAGCTTTGCCGGTTTCATTATTAATACCACCAGTCTGGCGGCAACCATAACGATCACTACGTATCTTGGGAACAGCAATACAGCTGTAGATACAAAGATCTTTAATAACCTGGCAGATGTTGGGATTTTAGGTAGTAAAACAAGGATTGGTTTGATTGCAACCGGTGCTTTTGACCGGGTTCGTATTGAGTATGGCGGTGTCGTTGGAACAGTAAGCGTTTATGCGCCTGTGATTGAACGGTTCTGCGATACGGCACCGGCATTGGCCTGTAACACATTGACTACGCTGACCAGCCCTACGGTTCCTGTTTATGTAAACCCGGACAATACTGGTTTTGGTGGTGTCCTGAATCTGGGCAGCATTACCAACGTTGACAATGCGGTGAGCGCTAATCCGACAGACTATGCATCCATAAATTTAACGGCGGGCGTAGGAACAACGGCAACGTTTTCGATCAAAAATTCGATCACTGAATACCCTGGCGGCTCATTTGCCGGTATCGATGTTGCAAGCCCAGCCCTGTTAGACCTCGGTGTACTTAACGGCATCTCTATCAGGACGTATAACAACGGCGTACTAGCCCAAACCATACCTGCGGCCAGTTTGCTATCTGCCAATACTTCGATCACATCAGGATTAGGCCGCCGGGTTATTGGCTTCATAACGGCAGCCGACAAGCCATTCGACGAGATAAGGCTGACTGTGACTAAATTAGTGGCGGCCGGTGTAGAAGAGACAAGGGTATATGGCTTTGTAGTTGAAAAGTTTTGCGCTGGTCCAAGTGTTGCCTGCGCTGACAATACGATTCCACAGAACACCTTGACGCCCCTGGTCGCTCCCACATCGCCTGTTTACGTCGATGGAAACAACACCGGATTTCCGGGAGCCGCTTGTGTTGCCTGCGCCATCAATAATTCCGCAAACGTCATTGACACGGATTTAACAAACTTTGCCACGGTCGTATTGACGGCCGGTGTGTCAACCAGTGCCACCTTTGCCGTAGCGAATGCGGTGGACACCTATCCTGTTAACAGTTTTGCGGGCTTTGATATTCAAACGAATTCGGTGGTATCCGCAGCGGTTGTCGGCTCGGCAACGATCTCGCTCTATAACAATGGTGCCTTGGTACAGACGGGTACCGGCAATGCTATCATTGTTGGCGCGACAACGGCTTTATTGAATGGTGTAACCCGTCAGATTGTCGGCATTGTGGCCACGGTGCCTTACGATGAAGTGAAGATCACGATTCCCAGTCTAGTGGGCGTCAATCTGGGCACAATCAACATCTACAGCGCCATATTTGAGAAGACTTGCGCAGCAGCTATCGTTTGTAACACCGCCTATAACCTGAGCAACCCAACGTTCCCGGTTGTTATCGATGCTGCCCGCACGGGCGTTACAGGGGTAGTGTCAGCGGCAACAACTATTCGCGACCCGTGGAATGTCGTTTCAGCCTCTACGACCGACTTCGCCACCATTACCAATCTGGCAACTGTCGCAACAAATGCATCCATTGCTGTGCTCGACCCGATCAGCACCTATCCGGTAGGTACGTTCGCTGGTTTTTCGGTCCGGAAAGTATCCGGCCTTGTCCTCGCTGATTTGTTTGGTGCATTAACGGTTTCGACGTACAATGATGGTGTGTTACAGGAAAGCAGAACCGGTAATGGTAGTCTGCTCGACTTGTCAATAACTCTATTTGGCTCAACGAGTACTGCTGCCAACGTTGGTTTTATTACAACCAGACCATTCGATGAAATTCAGTTGACCGTAGCGCCACTAGTTGGTGTGGGTGTACTGGGTGGCAATCTTGACGTATTCGGTGCCTTCGTCGATACGCGTACCTCAACAGGTGGCGGCCTGGTCTGTGCGTTGAACACCAATCCAGATTTCGCCGTAACCAATAAAAACGTTCCGGCTACGGGCAGCGTAAAAACGAACGATCTTGTACCAGCCGGAACTACTTATGGTCCAGCGCCTACGGCAACAACTCAGCCAAATGGTTCCTCGCCAAGCCTGACGGTTAACTCCGACGGCACCTACACATTTGTTAGTGCAACGCCAGGCGTATATGTCTACTCCGTGCCCGTTTGTGGCTCAGGCTTATCTGGGACGGCCTGCGCGACGCAGACACTGACGATCACAGTACTCGATCCAACGATAAATACCAATAAGCCAGTTGCCAACCCGGATATCGTCACGACGACAGGGGCGGCCAGCAATCCATCGGCGGTAACAATCAATGTTAAAGCGAACGATGGACCCGGCAACGCTGGTGGTACATTAGGCGTCCCAACCATTACAACGCCCCCAACCAACGGATCGGCCACGGTCGATGGAAGTGGCAACGTGGTGTACACGCCCAATGCTAATTTTTACGGAACGGATGTACTGACCTATCAGGTTTGCGAAACACCAGGCTCCAACTTATGCGCTACAGCCACCGTGACCATTACGGTGAAGGCACCAGGCAGCACGAACACAACCGTAGCCGCTGACGATTACATCAGTACGTATCAGGGGTTGGCAGCTAGCGGGAACGTAAAAACCAATGATAGCGATCCTGAAGGCAATACACAGACGGTTACGGCTCAGACCACGACCATTGCCGGAAAAGGTACACTGGTCGTTACATCGGCAGGCAGCTACACCTTTACACCCGTGGCTGGCGCTACCGGCCCGGTCGATTTCAGCTACACAACGACCGATAGTGGCTCTCCGGCAGCGAGTGCCAACGGAACACTGCATGTCTTGATCAACCCGTTCAATCCTAACCCGGATTTTGTGGTTACCAACAAGGGTGTGCCTGCAACAGGCAGTGTCAAAACGAACGATGTGATTCCGGTGGGCGCCACCTATGGACCAGCCCCAGCCCCAGCAAGTGCTCCGGGCGGTTCAGCACCAACATTGACGGTAAACACCGATGGTACGTTTACCTTCAGCAGTGCGACGCCGGGTGTCTATGTGTATAACGTCCCTGTCTGTGCACCGACCCCTCCTACCTATTGCACCACGCAGACGCTGACGATTACGGTACTTGATCCGGCCGTAACGACGAACCCACCCGTGGCCAACCCAGATTTTGCTACCGTCACCGGCAGCCCAACCACACCAGCGGCTACGACCATTAACGTAAAAGTTAACGATGGACCCGGTAATTCTGGCGGCACCTTAGGAACACCCACCATTGCGACAGGACCAGCGCATGGCACGGCCAGCATCGACGGAACTGGTAACGTCGTTTATACGCCAACGGCGGGTTATTACGGAACGGACGTCTTGACTTATCAGGTGTGTGAGACCCCTTCGAACTGTGCAACGGCAACTGTCAGCATCACGGTAAAAGCACCGGGCACTCCAGCTAACGTTAGCATCAATGATGATTATGTGTCGACTGCGGGAGTTACTCCAGCGACGGGTAATGTCCTGACAAACGACTTAGGCAATACCCTGACAGTTTCGAATCCAGGCACGACGTCGACTTCTTCAGGAACGCTGGTGCTAACAGCCACAGGGAGCTACACCTTCACGCCAGCACCGGGTGTAACCGGCCCCGTCGACTTTACCTACACTGCCTGCGATAACAGCACACCGTCGGTGTGTGGCAGTGCAACGCTGCATGTGCTGGTTGGTCAGTCTACGCCGGATCTTTCGCCAATCATTCGCCTTCCATTAGGCAACTTTACGGCCTCCGGGGAGAACGCTACTCGTGATTTCGTCGTAGAGGTTACAGAGTATGCTGGCCAAGCTACATCAAGTGGCAATGTAAAGATCACCATAACGGCCCCCCTTGGATATAACCTCACTTATAATAATGCGCTAACCAGCATCAATGTGTCAGGTGGTACCACCAATCCAGTTGCGGTTGACAATACAAAGTGGACAGCGGCATCAACTAGTGAAAGGCAATTAACGGTGACTATAAATGCCGGTCAGTTTATTTCAGCCAATGGCAAAGCTACTCTTGGATTTACAATCTCACGGGCGGCTGCCAGTAAAGGAACGGCAAATCTCACCGTAAATGTTAACGATGATGCCAGTAAAACATATGATAGCAATCCATTAAATAACATTTATGTGAGAAATGTAAATGCTTTGTAGTTACTATGCTTGGTGTCAAATATCTAATTGATGATATTTGACACCAAGCATAGTTTTTGCTTCCTAATCACAACGATTAAGTTTATCAAGATTAAAATTCAAAAAGTAAACATTAACAGTTATGACCAGAAAAGTTTTACTATTATTTTCGATAGTCCTGGGTGGTTTGTCTACCAGTTATGCCCAGGATCCCTCGGCCGGCGGATTTGTAATAACGCCCAACCCTTTAGTTACTGGAGCGAATGGTACGATTAGTGCAAACTTTGGGAATGGAAGCGCAACGGCTATTCCGCAGAGCGCTAACACTACGTATACCTTGAATTTACCGCCAAACGTAGGCGTAAGCAGTCTAAGTATTACACCCACAGCACCTGTTTCAACTACGACTAACTTCACCACATCAATTGGTACGTACAGCCCGGTCAACGGAACAATTGTTACACTTATCAGCAACTTAGGCCCTGTGCCAGGAAATGCCGATTATGTAGTAACACTGAATGTTATTGGTGTACAACCAGGCCCTAACGCACCTGTAAGTCTGAATGCTGTTGGTACGAATTTAGGATTAACTAATAATAGTGCCAATGATAACGCTAGTTCAACCATTACAGTTACGGGTCCTCTGCCCGTAGCGCTGGTTTCCTTCACCGCGAAAGCACAGGAAGATCGGACGGTAGCCCTGGCATGGACAACGTCGCTGGAAACCAACAACAAAGGCTTCCTGATTGAGCGTAGTAAAGATCTCAAAATTTTTGAGCGCGTCGGTGAAGTAAATGAATTGGGAGCTACGAGCAATTCGTTGAAGAATTACCAGATGATCGATCAGACGCCCTACTCTGGCACCAGTTATTACCGGTTAACCCAAACGGATTTGAGTGGTAAAGTAACGCCCTTACGAGTAGAATCGGTTGTTCTGCGGGCAGAAGCGTATGGGGTGTATCCCAACCCAGTGGTGAGTGATGGTCAATTTACGCTTCGGTTAGATGAGCCCGAAACAGCAACGGTTGGTTTCTTCGGGGCTGACGGCCGGGCAATGCCGTTCCAGAAGACGGGCATTCAGTCGGGCAACCTGTTATTGAAAGCAACGGGTAAGTTATCAGCGGGCGTTTATGTACTTACCGTGGAAGAGCGGGGGCAGACACGCCAGCATCGTATCGTTGTTCAATAAGCACGGCTGTCCACTTACTCATTTTACCACATTTACTTTTCTTGTCTCATGACTACAAAGACTGTACATATATCGGCTCCGGCGCCCAAAAAAGCCTACAAAACGCCCAAGCTAAAATCGCTGGGTAGCGTCAAAAAACTAACTTTGAAGAGTGGATCGGCCACCGATGGTTTCGGTTCATTTGCAACAGCCTAAAGAAAACCAGGATAGGCCGCACGAAGGCTGTACCATAGAATACGTCGGCACTTTCAGTTAGTTTTTTGATTAAGCATCTCCTGAGCTTGATTTGCCTGTATCTTGGCGAATCAAGCTCTTTTCATTAACTTCAATCCGATTTAGTCCCTATATCTATGCCCCTTACGCTTACGACACGCGTTCAACTACTTCCTAACCAGTCTTCTTCTGTACTTGGTAACGAAACCATTCTGTTGAATTACGAGGCCGGCAATTATTACGAGTTAAATGAAGTCGGCGGGTTCATCTGGGCGCTTTTACAGGACAAAAAAAGCCTGCTGGTTCACGAAATTCAGGCACAACTGCTCGAGGAATTCGATGTTGAACCTGCCGTTTGCCAGAACGAGTTAATGCTGTTTCTAGACAATCTACTCCGTGAAAAGCTTATCGAAGCCCGCGAATAGTGCAGCGAAATTTGTATCCCTGAACGGGCATAAACAATGGCTGTTAATCAAGGCTTTTGGGGCGCTTGCCACCTACAAAGGCCTGTTGCTTATTTTTCCCTTCAACACGTTTCTCAAGCCTACCAGAAAGCCTGCTCAGTCTGCAGAAGCCTTATCAGCCGAACTACTCACGGATTCGGTTTGGGCCATTCAGGTGGTAAGCGCCCGGATCCCTCTCGGCTTCACTTGCCTGGTGCAGGCACTCAGTGCCAAACGGTTACTGCATAATCATCCGGATGTACGCATATGCATTGGCGTTCAAAAAAATGAACAGCAGGCTTTTTCGGCGCATGCCTGGGTCGTTCATAAAGACAAAATTATTCTGGGCGAACAGGCCAGTCAGGTATTCGAGCCCATCCTGGACTGGAATTAAGCTCTATCTTTAAACACTATATGAAGGTTGATCTTTCTCCTGAAGTAACGTTCCTGTTAATGGCCTGTTCGGTAGAGCTACCGGCCGAAAAAAGAGATAAGATTACCCGATTCGTAAGCCACCAAGCTGTTAACTGGAATCGCCTGTATGCCCTGGCCGAACGGCATCGGCTAAAGCCATTTCTATACCACTCACTTCGTCAGATAGGCACGGTTCCCGATTCGTTCCTCGCTGCTCTCAAACAAGATTGCCAGGTAACAACAACCGACAATCTGTTAAAACTGCATCAGTATCATAGCGTTGCTATGCTGCTGGCAGACAACGGAATTGACCATATACCCCTTAAGGGAATCTATCTGGCCGAACATGTTTATCCGGACAGCGGTCTGCGCATCAGTGGCGATATCGACCTATTGGTCAGACCAACCGATGTCTTTGCCACCATCGACTTACTACAAAAGCATCAGTATCATTTATCTGAAAAACAGGATTTGCAATGGCGGCAGGGTGAGGAGCGGATTCTTTCTGATTTATTTGAAGTAAGCCTGTTCAAGCCTTTTTTCAACGACAGCCAGTTCGATATTGATATGCATTGGCAAATCATGGGCTTCAATCAGCATTATGCCCTGTTCGACCTGGCTTACGTACAGGCGCAGCCTGCGTTTGAGGCTGAGCGGAAAATCGTTTTATTGGCAACGCATCATGGCGTAAATAATATCTGGCAGCAAATCTATTACATCAATGATTTGTATTTCACGCTGATCAAGGCTGATGTAAATTGGTCGTGGCTACTACAGGAACTAAGCCGATACGGCTTTACCGAAGTTTTTCTGGCAGGCCTATACTGGTGTCAGCAAATCTGGGATTTACCCCTGCCCCCGCCGGTTCAGGAATTGGTCGCTTCGCCCAGCATCCGTTCACTCGCCGAAACCTATGCCAAGCACTGGGAAACCGAAACACCCAGCGAATTTAGCTACCTAATCGTAAAGCAGTTGACGCTGCTGTTAAAGGCACAGACGTCCGTTGGCGACCAGTTGAAAACGTGCGCTACGTTTCTTAGCAGCCGCGTGTTTCGATACAGTATCTTCAGAATTGGCAAACGCTTGATTTATGTTCCTAAAGAACTGGGATTTATCACCATCTTCATCCGTGCCATTCAGTCGTTATTCCGATTCCTGCCGGGTCGTCGATAGAAGTCAGGCCATCACGCTGCTTATTTTCCGTCGATAGCCATTGCGCTCACCCCTTTTTAGGTATCGCTCCCAGCCAGAGAGCCAGGTAAATAATACGGCTCAACAGCCAGTTATACCGGGTTTTCTGCTTTACCGGTATCCTGGCGTTGAAGACGACACGTACAATTTTAGCAAAAGCAGCTCGGTCGATAACACCCCAAATGGGGTGGCCTGCCAACGCAAACTGTTCGTGTGTAGCCTGGTACAACTGTTGCGCCGACACATTACCGTATTCCACAAAGTTGGCTTTCGTATAGCGGTTTACAATGGCTGTCGGTAATACAGCGCTTAGGCCATTCCGAATCAGGCCCCGGCCGCGTCCCTGATCGAAACAAACCTCCAGGGGCGTTGCCAAGCCTAATTCGACAACGTGCTTATCGAAGAAGGGAAACGAGTACGCATGGCCGTAGTGCGCACCGATATGATTCAGTTGCTCGGCGCAGATTACATTGGTTGTATTCAAAACCTGATTTGCCGAAACCGGACGCCCCTGGCTCAACTCCGTTGTTAGCGGCTCCGTCGATACAAGTGGCCGACGGACAACACGCTGGTTAAAGGACTCGCTAAACGCACTATCGAGCAGGGTCCGATGCGTCAGTTTAGCCTTGACCCGCCGGGCAGCGTAGCTAAGAATACCCACTGTCGATAGTCCGAAAATTTGCTTTTGATGGCGTACTTGGGCCAGAAATTCAGCGGAAGATTGCTCCCGAAACCGTTTCTTCAGGTTAGTCCCCAGGATACTCAATGCATAGCGTTCAAACTCGTCGTCATTCCGCAATCGGGGCGGATTGGCAACAAAATCTGGCGGATACCGGTGATCAATGTATTGGTGACAGGCGGCCTGCAACCTTTCCCAATCGCTGGCATCGAGCAACTGATCCAGAAAATCAAACCCGGTGGTGATCACACTGTCGCCATCATGACCGGTCAGTAGAATATCGCAGCCAAATTGATTGGCTTCCTGCGAAACACCCAGGTGGAAACTGGAGGGAATAATGAAATGGTCGGGCCGGTCGAACAGGTGATTTATTGCCAGCACGGACTCCAGCACATTCGCTTTGGGCTGAACCGTATGATGCTGCGGATGCCACTTACTGACGAACGCCCGGACGTATTCAGACTCATCCGTAGACGCCAGACCGGTGTCAATGTTAAATGTATGCAGGCTGGGTCGTTGCTGTTTTTCCAGCAAAAACTGCGCGACCGAACTTACCGACGAAGAGTCCAGCCCACCACTTAAATGAGCGCCCACCCGCTTTTTTCCCTTCATCCGACGTTCAATCGCTGCCGTAAACGTGTCGTAGAATAACGCAGAATAGTCTTCAGGGCGAGTTAGACTACGGTATGCAGTTGGATTGATTTGCCAGTAGGGTTGTAGTGCTAAACCCTGCGCATTCACCTGTATAGAATGACCCGGCAGAAGGCTGTAAATGGATTCATAAAACGTTTCGGCGCTATAGGGCACGTAACTCGTGGTCCAGGTTAGGTACTCCCTGAACTTGTGTTCATTCGGTTTGACCACGACTTCCTGTAAAGCCAGCAACGCCTTTATTTCGGAAGCAAACGCGAAGAAACGGCCGGGTTGATAAACATAATAAAGCGGTTTTACTCCCAGCGGATCACGCGCGCAAACAAGCGTTTGACGGCTGGCTTCCCACAACGCTATAGCGAAATCGGCATTGATGTCGTTGAATGCAGCGGGGCCGCCCTGAGCGAACATTGACGCGAAGAGGTTGTCTTGTTCCGCATCCGTAAACAGATCAGCATCAGCCGCCACGCGGGTTTCCGTTGCCGGGTCAGTCTCCAGGGCACCACCAAAGGCCAGCAATATCCCCTGATCAATCGCCTGACGCACGACTTCGCCCCGATGAGCTAACGAGTTGATCATGGCGGCTGTATCAACCTCAAGTACATCCTGCCCATCCAATCGGACAACTCCTGCAATTCCACTCATACGATCAATTCCAGCCTAAAACCTGGTTTTCTATATTCCCAAAACTACCTAATTTAATTCAGCAGGACGTCTTATCGAGATGAATATGAGAAGTTAGATAGGATTTATACAGCTAGGCTCCTTAATTGAACCCACTAATAAACCGATGTTAATGCCAGAGCCGCTTTAGGGTTACATTTTAGCCCATAACCCGCTATCTTCGCGCATCCTTATGAGCGTACATTTAGCCGAAATTCAGGCTGTTTCTCCACTGGATACCCTAGACTCTTCGTCGATTAACCATGCGTAAACGCAGCCGTTTCTACAACGTACTTATTCTTGCTGGCTTACTTGGCATCGTCGGCGGTTGCCAGACGAACAATGATCCGGTCCCCGATGATTCGGCCTATTATCCCCTTCAAACGGGCGATTACTGGGTGTATCAGGTCACGGAGGAAACCTACTCGCTCACCAATGGGGCAACCACGCAGGCTTATCAGCTTCAGCAAAAAATTAGCAATTCGTTTACCCGAAATGGGCAGCTATTTTTTCAGCTAGAAGAATCCACGCGTCAATCAGCTCAGAATGACTGGCAAATCAGCGCCACGCGCACCGTATACAAAAGTCTGTCAGAAGTCGTCAGTCAGGATAACAATGTACCGACGATCAACTTACTTTTCCCCATTTCCGCCACTACCTCCTGGAATATCAATACATACAACGGCTTATCAGACACCGTAGCTCTTCAGTATCAGAACATTGGCCGTCCATTTGCAACAGGCAAGCTATCGTTCGATCGTACCGTTTCGGTCGTTGGCCCGAACGATTCGACGCTAATCAATTTAACGAAATACCAGCGGGTGTATGCCCAGAACGTAGGGCTGGTATACCGAGAAAACACAGCCCTGGCTTACTGCCAATCAACACCCGACTGCATCGGCAAGGGCAAAATTGACTCGGGTACACGGCAAAAATGGACATTGATCACGAGTAGCCGAGTGCCTTAGTGCTGCCAGACAACTTTCCCCGAATGCAGTTCGGTATGACCGTCTTTGTACGTTAAACGTAGCGAGTAAAGGTACATACCGGGCACCGTTCCCTGCCAAAGAATTGAATTCTTTCCGGTCGATACCGGCAGGCTATTCTCAAAAACCGGCACACCCACCTGGTTGTAGATCAGCAAACGTGATTCGACTGGTAACTCCTTCACGTTCAGACCTAATTCGAACTTTACATAGGTGCTTGCCGGATTCGGGTAAGCCACAAACGTAATCGGTTTGTCTTCCGATAATACATCAATATCGAGCGTATAGGGCGGCTGCGTACGATTACCCGCGGCATCTTTGCCAAACACAATGAGTTGGTAGCTGCCACCTGCTGTGAGTGAGAGATTGGTCGTTACCTGTAGCTGGTTTGCCGATACAGCGGATACCGAAAACGACGAAGTCGCAAGCCTTTGGGGCGAGCAGGTTTCGCAACTTTTCAGGTACACATCCACTGCACTAGTGTCTTTTGGCGAGAGCGGATTCTCGTCCAGTATATAAATCTCCAGTTGCGGATGCAGGCCAACCACCGCTTGATTTTCCCTGATTTTGCCATCAACGAACACGTTGATTTCCGGGCTTACCCGGTCTGGTAAACGATTGATGGGATAGCTACTACTGCCCTCCGCCTGTGCCCAGTCGATGTCGAGTGTGGCGGTATTGTTGGTTTTACTCAACTCGACGATCTGATTATCAGGATCTATGGACACCTCTATTCGCTGCAAACGCTCGTCTTTGGCCAGTGTATAGGTTAGCGTGTCGCGATACCGGAACGCGTGGAATCGCAGCGTACTGGTAGTCGCTACCGAACTAATTGTCTTTTTTACCGTCAGCGAAACCGCCTGCCCCGCTACATATTTACCAATGTTCGCGAGCGGAATAACTACCCGGAGGGAATCGCTGTTTTTAAGTGAACTGCCAACCACTTTAGACTGGATATACATCCCTTTGGGTTCGACTGTGAAATCAGGATTGGGCAGTGGATAAAGGCTTATGGCGGGGTCGCCCTGCAACAACATCTGCAACATAACCGAGACATCGTAAGGGTCGACGCCCTCTTTTTCGAGGCCCATGTTCAGTTGCTGCTGTACTTTTCCAAAAGGTACGTTCAGCGTGCTGGCATCGGTATACAGGCTCGTATAAAGTTTTGTCAGGTAACGCGTCGTTGGCTGCTCGAAACTCCAGTAGGTATGCGCCAGTACGATGCCGGCACCCTTTTGGGGAGCCAGCAGCCAATCCGTCGAGAGGGTTTTGAAGCTGGAGAAGATCTCCCCTACCCCACAACCGTTGAAAATCATCAATGGGTAATTCTGGTTACGAAAGCCATTCTCCGGGGGCGACGCGTAGCCAAAGTTCATGTCCGTAACCGTTGGTCCGGCATGCCCAAAAAACGTAATCAAACTAACCCCGTCGTTGACCAGCGGGCTGATGTTTATTGGCTCGACTTCATCGAGGGTGCTTTTGCTGAATGAACTGATCTGTCCACCCAGAAGCCCGTTGGTATAAATGGTACCGATGCCGCTTAATGCCTCTCGAAGTCCCGCGGCTTCAGCGGCACTTTTCCCCCCGCTAATGTGCACAATGTGCTTGCGCCAGAGCCCGTTCGGGGTTGCCAACTCGAGTTGTTTTACTTTTTCCAGATACGTCAGCACCTGCTCGTTTGTGGTGGCGTTGATCCGGCCGGTTGGGATAGACGGCGTGTTGATCGGGTAATTGCCCAAACCAGACGTGATCAAAATATCGGAACCCGGATAGCCAACCGTTGGCACCAGGTCATCGGTAGCAGTCTTGGTCGTGTACGGATAACTGTTTGCCCGGCCAATGAGCAACAGGTTTTTTACGGCCGTATTCGCCAGCACATAGTCCGCAAAACGCCGAAGGGCCAGCGGGCTTTTTTCGCCATAATTGAACTGATCGAACAGCGAATCAGACTCAACGATAAAGGGCTTGTAGCCTCCGCCCTGCGCCGACGCCCGGTAGCTCGCATAGGCAACCGCCGACTGCCGGAGCGATTCATGCGTAACGATCACGTAATCAACCCCTTTAGGAATTACCGACGACACTTTGACTGGCTGAATAGCAAGCGGTTTATTAATGCGGTTGGTGACGAGAATATCCCGGCTCCGGGCCGCATCACTGACAACCATTTGGGTTTGGGCACCGGTGGTTTGTGTAGTCAGATAGCGGCAGTTTATCCTGTCCGTAACATCATAAGCAACCGATGCAGTTGGTACGTTGGTCACCGATAGCAGCGCCGTTGGGCTGGTGTTGGCGGGCAGGTGAAATACTTTGGTCGGTTGACCGGCCATATCCAGTAGCTGCGGGTAAGTAACCTTTACGTAGGTGATCGAATAATGGTTGGTGAATCCATTTTTGGCTGCGTTAAACTGGAGTGTGAGCAGGTCATTCTGAATTGACTCGGGCTTTAGGGTTGCCTGAAACGTCTTGCTGTCAAAGCCCGTAAATGAAAGAGGAGCTATGGCCGACGTCGTCGTTGCATTGAGTTGTAGCTGAATCTGGTGGATGGTATTGTCCCGGCCGTTAATCATTCCCTGCACCGTAATGGGCCAGTTTGCTGACACCCGCCCCGGCAATTTCATCTGAACTAAGCCCACCGAATCAGGAGTAAGAATAGACCCCGACCAGCCTTCGCCGGGCTCAAAGTAGCTTTGCTGTAAGTAAGGTTCCAGCCCCTTCAGGTTATTGAATGTGTATTCACTGGTAAACGCCTGAACCGTTTCTTCGACATGAAAGGCAACAGGCGACAACCCCTGCGCGGATGCATTCAGTTCGGGCATGCGCTTGCCGGGCACCGTAGCACGACTGGTCAGGAAGTAAGCGGACTTATCCGAAAACAGGGTCTGATACGGGTGCAATCGTTGCTGAGGGCGATAGAGCAGGGAATCCTGCGCGCCATCATTTCCTTCGCCATAAAACTCGATGTAATCCTGCGCGCCAAAGACGCCATCCTGCTGACCTACAATCCGTATGGCCACTTCCTGCCCTCTGAAGAACAGTTGCCAGTTGAGCGGGTTTGTCAGGAGAAACGAGGCATCGGCAATTTTAATCTCGTCGTAGCCAATGCGGTAAATACCTGCCTGATTAACGGATAACTTGAGGTATTTCTGGCCCGGCTGTATCCATTCATTACCGAATCGTTTTTGCCCCTGTGCGACCAGCGTGCTGACCAAAAATAAGAGAAGAAGTAACCCTTTTTTCATACGCAGATGAGCCTTACTTAGCCCGGTACATCCTGTCAGGATGTTACCAATGTTTCTCAAAGATAACGAATCGAATTCATTAAATAGGTTATTATCCGTTCGCTGATTCGCCAAACAGGGAGCTCTCTAATTCCGCAAGAATCGGGTTTATCAAGACGCCGTTTCCTGCGACCTTTGTTAAGGTCAACCAACAAACATACCATGAACACGAACAACCCGTATACGTATCAACAGATTGCCCGGGCCATAGAACAATTAACAGCTACGTTCCGCCAACAGCCGTCACTGGGCGAACTGGCCGAAACAGCGAACCTGAGCGAGTTTCATTTCCAGCGGTTATTCACGGAATGGGCGGGTGTAAGTCCGAAGAAATTCAGCCAGTACCTGACGCTCGAACATGCCAAAACCAGGTTGCGCAACGGAGCCGCGTTAGTCGATGCCGCCTATGACGCTGGCCTGTCAGGCACGGGTCGGTTACATGACCTGTTCGTAACCATTGAAGGCGTAACGCCGGGTCAGTTTAAGCAGGCTGGCTCGGGACTGGTGATGGCTTATGGCTTATTCGAGAGTCCGTTTGGCCCGTACGTGCTGGGCGCTATCAACGGAAAAATCGCGCTCCTGCACTTCCTGAATACTGAAGATGAAGCCGAGGCCATCTTGACAGCGGCATGGCCCGAAGTTACCTACGAAAACAATCCGGCGGCTTTACAGCCACTGGCCGATCAGGTTTTCCCGTCAATGGCTATAACAACCGCTGGCAGTGAACCCACGACACAGCCGGCACAACGAATACCGGTTTTACTACGTGGGTCGGCTTTTCAACTCAAGGTCTGGGAGGCACTGCTGAAAATCCCGGAAGGACAACTGGCTAGCTATGACCAGATTGCAACCGACATTGGACAACCCACAGCCTCCCGGGCGGTCGGGACAGCGATTGGGTCAAACCCCATTGGATACCTGATTCCCTGCCACCGGGTCATCAAAAAAACCGGCCTGTTTGGTGGGTATCGCTGGGGTGTTGACCGCAAACAGGCTATGCTCGGCTGGGAGGCCGCCCAAACTGATAAATAAGCTGTAAACCATGAACGTAACCAATATTGATTGGCCTCTGTATCGACACACGCTGTCCGACACTGGATTCGCTCTGTTGCCAGCTGTTCTATCGTCCGATGAATGCCAGGAAGTAGCCGCCCTGTTCGATACGCCAACCCTGTTCCGCAAAACGATTGTGATGCAGAACCATGGCTATGGCCGTGGCGAGTACAAATACTTCACGTATCCGCTGCCGCCCCTAATTGACGTTCTTCGGCACCGGTTATTCAGGGAGTTCGCACCTGTAGCCAACGAATGGCATGGGAAACTTGGCATCAGTCTACGCTACCCAACTGACCTTGACGAATGGCTCAAAACCTGTCATGAAGCGGGACAGACGCGCCCAACACCCCTGATTTTAACATACGGTCCCGGCGACTGGAACGCACTTCATCAGGATATGTATGGTGCGTTATACTTCCCGTTTCAGGCCGTTTTATTCCTGAACGAACCGGGGCAGGACTACGCTGGCGGTGAATTTGTTATGCTCGAACAACGCCCCCGGATGCAATCGAAGGCGACCGTTTTGCTACCGAAACAGGGACAGATTTTACTTTTTACCACCAAATTCAGGCCGGCCAAAAGCGCAAGAGGTCATTACCGCGTGGCCATGCGGCATGGGGTCAGCGAAGTTAGAGAAGGCAATCGCGTTACTGTTGGGTTGATCTTTCACGATGCCGCATGATTCGGCATGTCGAATTAGGTGCAACGCCCATTTCCAGATTACGAACGTTATCGGCCCTTGTGGGCATTGGTCGGGTCAGCCTGGGTGGCAATCGGCCGGGCAAAATTTATGGCCTGCTGACCTGCCGCGCAGGCAAGCGCATGAACGTTGCTAACCGAGTCTTTTTTAGCGATGAAGCCGAGGCCATTCTGGCAGGCTTCCGGCCCTGCGCGGTTTGCCTGCCCGCCCAATACAAGGCCTGGCAGCGGGAGCAGTAGAGGCTGTCAATTATCTGCTTCTTATTTTGGCCATATACCAGGCAAAACACACGCTAATGCCATTTTCACGTACTCGTTTACTCGTCTCGCTGGTCCTCTCAATCGCCTTCTCCTTGCCTACCCAGGCACGGATTATCCGTATCGAAATCACCAGCGTTCAGTCGCCCACGTTTGAGGGAAAGGCATTTGGGCGCGTGGGCGCTTACGAAAAACTGCGGGGCAAGGCTTATGGCGAACTAGACCCGACCAGCCCGCCCAATGCACTGATTACGGATATTGCGCTGGCACCGCGCAATGGAAAGGGTATGGTGGCGTATGTCATGGATATTTACATTCTCAAACCCATTGACCTTAGCAAGGGCAACCACAAACTCTTTCTGGAAATAAACAACCGGGGTGGCAAGCTCGTTGGCGGGTTCAACAAAAGCAGTGGCGGCAACGACCCAACCACCGCAGCCCAGGCCGGCGAAGGCTTCCTGATGAATAAGGGCTACACCCTGGCCTTGAATGGCTGGGACTGCTCGGCCCCACCGGCCAATAACAATCTGACCATCAGCGTTCCCGTTGCCCAAAACGCCGACGGGTCGTCCATTACGGGACCGTCCTACGAATACATCTCGTTCGACAACGCTACGTCATTATCCTACTCACTTGCTTATCCGGCCGCCACGCTGGATCAATCGAAAGCGACACTTACGGTACGCGATCGTTTAGGTGATGCGCCCAGCGTTATTCCGGCCAATGGCTGGGAATACACCAACGATAAAACGATACGGCTGTTACCAGCCGGAACCTCTTTCCGCCAAAGTGCCATTTATGAATTCCACTACACGGCCAAAAACCCCGTTGTGGCCGGGATAGGCTTTGCCGCTACCCGCGACTTTGTCTCCTTTCTACGGTACGCAACCACCGATGATTTTGGCAATCGGAATCCGCTGGCCAACGACATCCAGTACACCTTTTCATATTCGGTTTCACAACCTGCCCGCTACGTCAATGATTTTCAGACACTGGGTTTCAATGCCGATGAGCAGAACCGACGGGTACTGGATGGCATCGAAAACTGGCTTGGCGGGGCGAGTGGCATCGCCCTCAACTACCGCTTCGCGCAACCATCGCGGACGGAGCGAAACCGGCAGAATCACCTGTACCCGGAAGGCGTTTTTCCCTTCGCCTACCCCGTTCTGACCGACCCGCTTACGGGAAGAACCGCTGGCCGACTGGCTCGCTGTACAGCCAGCAACACCTGTCCGAAGGTTTTCGAGATCAATTCATCCAACGAATATTGGGTGAAAGCCGCGTCGCTGTTGCATACCGACAGCCAGGGACAGGATTTGCCAGACCCAGACAACGTCCGGTTTTATCTCGTCGCTGGCGCACAGCACGGAACGGGCAACGCAACCAGCAAGGGCATCTGCCAGCAATTTCAGAACCCAACCAACGCCGAACCGACCTTGCGGGCACTCTTTATGGCCCTTGACGCCTGGGTGACTAAGGGCGTTGCCCCACCGGCCAGCCAGGTGCCCAGGCAGTCAACAAAAACGGCGGCTTTGGCCGTGCCCCAACCGGGTTCTCAAACGGGGGCCGTGCCGCAGGCCGCACTTGGCTGGCCTACCCTGCCGGGCGTGACCTACACGGGCCTGGTCACCACCCGCTATCTGCTCGACTTTGGTCCCTCGTTTGATCAGGGCCTTTTAACGACCTTTCCAACGAGCGTAGCCGGGCGACCTAGCTACGTCAATTTTGTATCGAAGGTCGATAAAGACGGGAATGAAGTAGCTGGAATTCGGTTGCCGCCCGTGGCTGTCCCCATTGCTACCACTACCGGCTGGGCGTTGCGCCGGTCTGAATACGGCGAAAATGACGGCTGTGAAGGATCGGGACAATACATTCCATTCAACATGACCAAAGCCGAACGGCTCCTGGCCAACGACCCGCGCTTGTCGGTGCAGGAACGTTACCAAACGCACGAGGACTATGTAGAGGCCGTCCGAAAGTCGGTGCAGAAGCTGGTCGAACAACGCTTTTTACTGGCGGAGGATGCAGAAGCGTATGTTAAAGCCGCGCAGGAAAGCAAGATGTAGTGCTCCTCTTGATTAATAAAGCACTTTTTTCAGCACCTGAACGCTTCGTTCCAGTTCTTCCTCTGAACTCGATGCAAAGCCCAGTCGTGTGCCGTTTAGCTGCTGACCGGGTGGATTATGAAAAACGCCATTCGACAAGGTCAGCCCTTCCTGTGCCGCCCGTCCGGCCATCGCTTCCATATCAATCGCCGGGTCGAAACGCGCCCAAACGGCCAACCCGCCATCCGGTTTGGTAAACTGTATGGCATCTCGTAATTCACTGGCCAGCAGCGCACAAAAATGATCCCTGCGTGCCTGATAGGTGCGTAAAGTTTTCCGAAAATGGCGTTTCAGATCACCCGTTTTAAACAACTGCCCAATGGCAAATTCGAGCATCGGGTCGCCCTGCCGGTCGATGATGCGCCGGAGCCGGGCCAGTTCATCAATCAGCGCCGAAGGGCCTACCACATAGCCAATTCGGAAGGCCGGTGCGACCGATTTGGTCAGTGAGCCGACATACACAACCATACCCCGACGGTCGGCGCTGGCTAAAGGCAAGATCGGTCGACTGAGGTAGTGAAAATCATAATCGTAGTCGTCTTCAAGAACGGCAAACCCATACTGTTCAGCCAGTTGCAGCAAGCGAACCCGCCGGCTGGGGTGAAGCGTTACCGTGGTTGGGTAATGATGGTGGGGCGTTACAAACACCATCCGAATCGGCTGCTGCTCGCAGTAACCTGCCAGCTTATTGAGGTCAATGCCGTGTTCATCGACAGGCACGGTCCGTACGATGGCACCCGCTTTTCGAAAATTCATGGTTGCGCCCGCCCAGGTCGTTTCGCCCGTTATGACCACATCGCCCGGCCGCAACAGCACCTGGCTGGCGAGGTGCAGGCCCATGATACTACCCCGCGTAATGAGCATATTATCGGGAGTCGTTTGCAGGCCACGGGTTTCGTTCAAATACATAGACAGTTGCTCACGGAGCAAAGAATGACCTTTGGTATCCCCGTAACCGAAGTGCTGCTGCGGATTGCCCCACCGAAAATAAGAACGATAGGCCCGGCTCAGTTCGTCCATCGGTGCCAGCCGAATGTCAGGAAAACCATCGTCCAGGTGCAGACCAGCCTGGGTTGTCATCACAGGACGAACCAGAAAATCAAGCCGATCAAAGGCATAACCCGGCTGCCCGTCGGTTGCCTTGTTTTTCAGCAAGGGCTCATCGCCCGACGGTAGTGGTTGCGGCTTTACGTCTGGGAGGTGAGATGCGACATAGGTACCACTTCCGGGGCGACTTTCGAGCCAGCCCTGTGCCATTCCTTCGTCATAAGCGGCCACCACCGTTTGTCGATTCAATGCGAGCAGATCAGCCAGTTGACGCGTGCCGGGCAGCCGCTGACCCGGCAACAGCGTACCCACCCGGATCAATTGCCCAAGCTGATTGCTGAGTTGCACAAAAATGGGCAGTAGCGACGCCTTGTCGAGTTGAATCAAGGATTTTAAAGGCACCATAACCGGACTAGTCAATTTATAAAAACCGGACGATTTGCATAGACCACTAAAGCAAGACATTTGTTCCGTAAAAAGCAAGAAAACCAATGCAAACCGCCCGCACAACACCCAGCCGCCTGGCCAAACGCGCTCATTACGATGCAGCAACCATCCACCCCATTCTGGACGAAGCCTTGTTCTGCGTCGTCAGCTATTCTATTGACGGACAGCCGATGGCCATTCCAACGGCCTTTGCCCGAAAAGACGACAAACTATACATACATGGTTCGGTAGGGAGTCATTTCATTCGTAGTATTGAGCAGGGAAATCCAGTTTGTATCTCGGTTATGCTTACGGACGGATTGGTGCTGGCGAAATCGGCATTTCACCACTCGGTCAATTACCGCTCCGTCACGATTTTTGCCAATGCACAAAAAGTGACGGATGAGACTGAACGCTTGGAGGCCCTGGCGCTGATTACGGATCACCTGATTCCCGGTCGTTGGGATGACCTGCGCCCCACAACAGCCAGTGAGATGCGCAAAACTACCGTTCTCGTTTTTTCGCTGGCCGAAGCGTCGGCCAAAGTTCGTGCGGGTGGTCCCAATGATGAGCCTGAAGACGAAGACCTACCGACCTGGGCGGGCGTCATTCCGATGCAAACCGTACGACTGGCACCGGCACCCGCAGAAAACAGTTTGAAAACACCCTTACCAACCTACCTGTCATGAGGCTTGTCGAACTCACGGCTACAGAAAACTACGGCTACCAGGCGTTCCGGATGATGGGATTTCACCGACATCAGGATTGCTTTCGAAGCAAACCGTCCGATCAGGTAAAGGCGCCTTTTCCCACTGCCGGTATGCCGGACAACTTCACCCTGGGGTTTATCACCGCTACAAACGAACTAGCCGGTGTCGTAAGCTTTGAGCGTGAAGGCCAGACCCGTCAGAAGTTCAGACACAAAGGGTTACTCTTCGGTATGTATGTAGCCGAAGAGTACAGCGGGCAGCATTTGGGGCGACTTTTATTGGAAGAAACCATCCGGCGAGTACGTTTAGTATCGGATATTGAGCAGATTAACCTGACCGTTATCGCGACGAACCACCGCGCCAGAAGCCTGTACGAGAAACTGGGATTTACATCCTTTGCCTACGAAAAGAACGCCCTTAAAGACGGAGACATGTACTACGACGAAGAACAAATGGTTCTCTTTTTGTAAGCAACCAACAACACCCAGCCGAGTAAGAATCAAGTAAGTAAAACGAACCACCATGTACATCCCAAAAGCCTTTCAGGAAACCGACCGCGATACGTTGTTCCAATTCATTCGAAACCACTCATTCGCATTACTTATCAGCACCGGCGAGGATGGAATTCCCGTAGCTACCCACCTGCCCATTGAACTCATGCCCACTGCCGACGGTCAATTTCAGTTGGTCGGGCATTTGGCGAAAGCCAACCCACAAGCTAAACTGCTGGCCCGGGATACGCCTTCTCTGGCTATATTTTCGGGCGCTCATAGCTATATTTCCTCGTCCTGGTATGACCACGTCAATGTGCCTACCTGGAACTACCTTTCGGTGCAGGTTACTGGTCGGACAAACACCCTGACAGACGATGAAACCCTGGCTTTTTTACGTCAGCAAGTCGATAAGTACGAGGCAAAGTCGAAATGTTCCGTATCGGTCGAGAGCATGACCGAGGCTTATGTGCGGAAAGAAATGCGGGGTCTTGTCGCATTTACCATGACCATCGACAGCCTACAGGGGGTGGCCAAACTTAGCCAAAACCGGGACGATACCAACTACAAAGCGATCATTGCCGAACTCCGCCAGACAGGCGACCCGAATGCTGACGCGCTGGCCGACGAAATGGCCGCTCGACGCGCCTGACCAACTACTGTTCGAGCCCAAGGACCACCTCCTGATGACGTACATAAACATACGGTTCCTCAAACCGGTTGAACCAGTATGGCATCGTCGAAAACAGCAATTTATACAGCCCTCGGGGCTAATCTGGCTATTGCCCTCACCAAGTTTGTGGCTGCTGGCGTAACGGGTAGCTCGGCCATGGTTTCGGAGGGGATTCACTCACTGGTTGATACCCTCAACGAAATCCTGCTGCTGTTAGGCCTCAAGCGCAGCCAGAAACCCGCCGACCATAAACGGCCTTTTGGGTATGGGCGCGAGCTTTATTTCTGGTCTTATGTTGTGTCGCTGCTGATTTTTGCGGTAGGGGGCGGGGTGTCCTTTTATGAAGGCATCACCCACATGCAGCATCCGGAGCCTATCGAAAATCCGCAGTGGAACTACATCGTACTTGGTGTTGCCCTCGTGCTGGATGGCGCATCGTTGGTAACGGCCTTTAAGGCGTTCAATGCGCAACGGGGTAATCAGCCCTTTTGGTCTGCCGTTAAAGACAGCAAAGACCCGTCTACCTTCGTGGTGTTGTTTGAAGACGGCTCCGATGTATTGGGGCTGATTATTGCCTTTTTGGGCGTTTTTCTGGGCCATGCGCTCAATAACCCCTATCTGGATGGCCTCGCGTCCATACTCATTGGCATTCTGCTCATGGTTGTTGCGGTGTTGCTGGCCCACGAAAGTAAGAGCCTGCTGATGGGTGAAGGAGCCGACCCGGCTATTGTGCAGCAAAGTGTTACGCTAACGGAAGCCGATCCAATCGTGATGAACGCCAAACAAACGCTCACGTTCCAAATGGGCGTCAATGATATTGTGCTTATTCAGCGGGTCACGTTTACGCCCAATCTTTCGGCCAATGACATTATTGAGGGAGTAGCCCGTATTCGGCAAACGATTCAGACCGCTGAGCCCAGCATCCGCCAGGTGTTCATCGAACCCGTTAGTGATTCCATTTAAGGTACGCTGTTATCTATCCTTAGAAAACAGGTCAGACCAACGGGTACTCATTTGCCTGATGCCGATTGTGCATCTCCAGCGAACGCAGAAAGGGCAGGCAGAGTACTACTAAAACACTGAGTAGCAACATACTTACAAACAAGTCCTTATCGGCCAGCAGCATGGCCTGTGCCTGTACTTTTTGAGAAATGATTTGATCGGCAGCGGCCTGTGCCTGTTGATCATCCAGTCCTGATTGCATAAACCGGCGGGTTAGCACCTGCACCTGTTGGCGAAAAGTACTGTTCTCATCGGTAAGGGCGTTCGTAAGGCTGCTCCGACTAATGGCCGAACGGCGGTACAAGGCATTATCCCATAGCGAGCCAACCGTAACCAGGCCGATAACCGAGCGGGCAGCCACACTGGCAAAAGCCCGATGCGGATTGTCAGCGGCAACGATATTGGTGGAAGCAAATGTGGATAATGTCGTCAGAATCAGGCCGTAGGCGACACCCTGTAAAAAATAAAAAAGGTATAGATGCCCCAACGCTATGGCAGGTGAAATCGTGATACTGATGTAGGCATACGAAAGACTATAACAGCTAAAACCAGCCATCAACAACAGGCGATAGGACACCTGACGGGCCAATAGCCAGCTACATAACGGAAAACTGACGAGGTAGGCAACCAGCGTGACCATCGTCAGGCGACCCAGAAACCAGGCCTCCCCTCTCACCAGGCTTAAAGCATATTGACGGGCCAGGGATGACGAATAAAAAAACAGGCAAAGAACCAGCATGAGTATCAAACCCAGCCGGATTTGCCGGTAGTCACGAACGATTCTAAGATTCCAGTAGGGTTGTTCCTGATGCAGTTCCCGGTACACAAATAGCCCGCTGGCCAGCACAAGCCCGGCCATTGCCCAGCCAATAACAGGCGAACTAAACCAATCGTAATACTTGCCAAAATCGGCAACGAAGGCAAGCAGTATACAGCTCAACGTTAGCAGCAGCGCACCAAGCCAGTCAATCTGCGACAGAGGTACTTTCGGTAATAGCCGTTCCCCATGAAAAAGCAGCATCGTTACGCCTATTGATACCCCAATAGCCGGTATGGACAGCCAGGCCGCATAATGCCAATTGTACTGGTAAATAAGCCAGGCCAGACTGAGGTCGGCAAGCAGGGCAACCGGCTTGGCAATGGAGTAGTATAATCCGTAGAAAACAGCCCGGTCATTTGCCGGATTAAAGCGCGCCATGAGCAGGCCAATCATGTCCAGCGTGATCAGGCATTTAGTGATCCCAATTCCAAAATTCAGCAGACACAGCCCCGGAACAGACGCAATTCGACCAGCCAGCAGCGCCAACACCAGTTGAAGCAGAAAAGCCCCCAGCAGAAGATCTTTTTTCTTGAAGAAACTCCGAAACCGGTAATAAAGAGGCAAGCTGCAGAGGAAGCCAATGGCATTGGCCTGAATGATAAATTTGATAGTTTCGGCCAGTGTTCCCAGTTCACCCGTCAGTTCGGGCAGCATGTCGGTATTTAAGCCAAAAACGAAATTTTGTAAAATCAGCAAACCGATAACACTGGCATCACGAAGCCACGAGGGCACCCACCCGTAAAAAGGGAGTTGACTAGGCATAGCGATCAATTCTGTAACCGGTTTTGACAATCAAAACAATTACAAATGCACTAGATAATCCGTCAATAATTTCCACTGAAATTTTTGGTAAAACAGCCAGCCACCTTCGGCAATCACCGTATTAATCAGGGCACGATTTCCGGCTTCAGGCCCCTCATTGTTGATGCCTTCATGCTTCCCGATTTCCGACGCGGTGATGGTATTACCCACCAACTCGACCCGAAATGTACTACTGGCCTCTGCATGAAAAAAGTGTTCTACTTCGTCCGACTGCTTGTTGCGGGGATCTTTACCGGGCTGAACCGTAAACTCGACCCGATTCTCATCAGTGGCCGTATCAACAACCTGCACCCAGTTTTCGGGCATTGGTCCGGGCAGTATAATCTGAATGTAATCGCCTACCTGAGGGGAGCCACCTTCTCTGGGCTTACCCGCCTGATCGTGCAAAACGAAATCAGCGGTAAACATCGACAGGCCTGACCACCCATTTACGTTCAGCAGTTTCTCAACAGAGCGGCCAAAAGCTTCCTGTGCGCTGACCGGATCCGGAAATGTGTGTTCACTGGCGTAGACTTTGTCTTTTGTTTCCTCGCCCTGAACAACTTTAGCTTCGTGCTGAACCTGCTCGGTGATATTTTTTTGTGCCATACGTTTAATAAAAATAAGAAGGAGTCTTTTTGCCGGAAACCGCGTTACGGCTTCCGACAAAAAGTCATTTCATCGCTAAATCGTTGGCGAGCCGCCCGTTACCTGCACCGTGCTACCCGTCATGTAACTCGAATCATCGGACGCCAGCAACACATAGATCGGCGCCAGCTCAGCGGGTTGGCCTGCCCGTTTCAGGGGCACATCCTGTCCAAAGTTTTGCACTTTTTCGGGAGGCATGGTCGATGGAATGAGCGGAGTCCAGATGGGCCCCGGCGCTACGCAGTTAACCCGGATGCCTTTTTCGGCCCAGACCTGCCCCAAGTTGGCGGTAAAGTTCTGAATGGCGGCTTTGGTGGCGGCATAGGCCAGCAGTTGAGGGCTGGGCTTATAAGCATTGACCGACGTGGTATTCACCACCGTGCTACCCGGCTTAAGGTGCTCTTCGGCCGCTTTGCACAGGTGAAACATCGCGAAGATATTGGTCCGGAATGTCCGGTCGAGTTCTTCCGTCGAAATCTCCTGCAACGACTCGTGGGCCATTTGATAGGCAGCATTGTTCACCAGCACATCGAGTCCGCCTAACTCGGATACGGCACGCTGAATGAGCTGTTTACAATGATTTTCATCCTGAATATCGCCGGGCACCAGTACCGCTTTACGGCCAGCTTCTTCTACATAGCGAGCTGTTTCGCGGGCATCTTCGTCTTCATTCAGATACGCAATCAGTACGTCGGCACCTTCGCGGGCAAAGGCAATGGCTACTGCCCGGCCAATGCCGGAATCGCCACCCGTAATGAGCGCTTTACGCCCCGCCATCTTACCCGAACCCCGGTACGACGTTTCACCGTGGTCGGCCTTGGGCTGCATGTCGCTCTCGGTCCCTGGTGCAGGTTGTTTCTGATCGGAATAGGGCGGCTGAGGGTACTTTGTTAGCGGATCCTGTTGAGTAGACGAGCTATCTGTGGTCGTTGGATTCATGATTTACCGGAGGTTAAACTGTTGACAATACGAATGACTATACACCGTATGGTACAAATCGTTTGGTCCGGTTACCGTATGGTTAGGGAACGGGCTGCTTCACCAATGAGAGTCGGTAAACTTCATTGTGTGTTTTCCGCAATAGACCCGTTTCCTCATTTCCTGTTCCATTTCCACGACCGTATGCCATAACCAGTTGGTTAGTAGGGCGCACCCCGCGAGGCAGAAACGCTGCCCTGGGTGATCCACTATGCACAATCTATACCGACGTCAACACGTTTTCTGGATCCCTTTTCTGTGGCTATTCGCCACAACAATCACGCTGGCACAGACAGTTCGGGGCCGGGTAACGGACGCCACTACGGGGGCGAACCTGCCCGGCGTCTCCATTCTGGTAACTGGCCAGAACACGGGTGCCATCACCGATGCCAATGGGGCCTACTCACTTCCCCTTAGTCCAGGCCCGTACACCCTGCGTGTTAGTTTTGTTGGCTACACGACCCAAACGATTCCGGTTCAGGTGGCAGCGGGGACCGATGCCACCGCTGATATACGGCTGGTGGAGAGCCTGGCCAGTTTGAATGAGGTCGTCGTTGTTGGCTCGCGATCAACGCAGGCCCGATCCAGTACCCAAACGGTTGCCCCTGTCGATGTCATTCAGTCGCGCGATCTGGTGGCTACGGGTCAGGTGGACCTGACGCAGCAGCTAACGTTTGTGGCTCCGTCGTTTAACTCATCCCGACAAACCGTGTCGGATGGCACCGATCACGTTGACCCGGCCACCCTGCGCGGCCTTGGCCCCGATCAGGTGCTGGTCTTGCTCAACGGCAAACGGCGGCATAATCAGGCCTTGATCAACCTGAATGGCACCGTTGGGCGCGGCTCAGTCGGCACAGATCTCAACGCCATTCCCTCGTCGGCCATTTCGCGAATTGAGGTGTTACGGGATGGCGCTTCGTCGCAGTATGGTTCCGATGCCATTGCGGGGGTTATTAACCTTCAACTGAAAGAACAGCCCGGTACGACCGTTAATGCCCAGGTTGGACAACAATATAAAGGCGATGGACAGGTGGCCCAGGTTGGTATCAACCACGGCTTTAAACTCGGCGACAAGGGCTTCTTAAGCCTTACGGGCGAGTTTCGCCACCGGGGTGCCACCAACAGAGCAGGCGACTACACGGGGCCAGTCTACGTAAACTGGAACGCATCGCAACAAACGGGTGAATCGGTTGCGGCCTACGTAGCCCGGCGGCAGGCGCTGTATCAGCAGGATCAGGCGCTGATTCGCCAGAACGGTTTCGACGTGTCGAACAACTTACAGGTTGGGAATGCCCGGGTTCAGAATGCGGGATTCTTTCTGAACGCCCGAGTGCCGATTCAGGGAACGTCGGCCAGCTTCTACGCCACAGGCGGCCTGAATTACCGTCGGGGGCTGGCGGCTGGTTTTTATCGATATCCCTACCAGACAACGCAGGTCATAACGGCCTTATACCCAAACGGCTTCTTGCCCAACATTCAATCCAGTATCAACGATCAGTCGCTGCTGATGGGTGTCAATGGCGAAACGAAAGGCTGGCGCTGGGATATTAGCAACGTGTATGGCGGCAACTCATTCCGCTTCGATGTCACCAACTCCAACAATGCCTCGCTGGCTTACCTCGGCGTCCTCAATAACCCGACTTCTTTTTACGCCGGTACACTTTCCTTTTACCAGAATACCACCGACCTGGGAGCGGCCAAAGATTTCGGCAAGCAACTGAACCTGAGCTCGTTCAACGTAGCGGCCGGATTAACGTACCGCAATGACCAGTACCGGATCAGACCCGGCGAAGCGGCTTCGTATCTGAACTTTAGCCCGCAGTCGGGCCAGGTTGGCGGGGCGCAGGTTTTTCCCGGCTATCAGCCTTCTAATGCTGTGAATGCCCGCCGAAATGTGTACGGTGCCTACGTCGATCTGGAATCGGATGTGACTGACCGGCTCCTGCTCAATGCGGCCGGGCGCTATGAATATTACACTGATTTTGGCGGAAACCTGGCCGGTAAGTTAGCCGCCCGGTATCGGTTTAGCGAAGCGTTTTCCTTACGTGGATCGGTGAGCAATGGCTTCCGGGCGCCTTCGCTGCACCAGCGTTATTTTAGCGCCATCAGCACCGTTTTCGTCTCAACCGGCCAAGGGCTGGAGCCACGGCAAACTGGTACTTTTCGCAACGACAGCCCTATTGCGCAGGCCTTTGGTGTGCCGCCACTGGGGGCTGAGCGGTCCCTTAACTTTAGTATCGGTGTCACATCCCGTCCGCTTACCAATGTCAGCCTGACGATCGATGCCTACCGGATTCGGATCAACAATCGGATTATTTACAGCAACCAGTTTTCGCGGGGCACAAGTGGAGCGGGCTTGATTGTGGCCAATATTCTGAACGGGGCCGGGCAAACGGATGTGAACAGCGCCCAATTTTTCGCCAACGCCGTCAACACACAAACACAGGGTATCGACCTTGTGCTGGCGACGAATCCCCGGCTCAATACGGGTACGCTGGATATAACCCTGGCGGCCAATTTCAACCAGACCAAGCTGATCGGCGAGATTCAGCGTCCGGCCAACCTCCCCACCGATGCTACGCTGGGAAACTTTCTGTTCAATCGGCAGGACAGCGCGCGGCTAACGTCGGCCCAGCCGCGAAGCAAAATTCAGTTGACATTCAACTACCGACTGCGCAAGTTTGGGGCAGTGCTACGGATCTCCCGCTTTGGCACCGTCGAATCTTACGACCCGATCAACCCAGCCCTGGATGAGACCTTCAATCCGCGTTTCGTTACCGACCTGAACGTTTCTTATCGCGTTCTAAAAAACCTGAATTTGACCCTGGGTGCCAATAATCTGCTCAATGTCTACCCCGATCCGTTACGGGTCGTCAATGCCCCAACACCAGAGCGGTACGGGTCGGCCGTATTGGATAACTCGTCATTCGGACGGTTCATTTATGGCCGCAATGCAACGCAGTTTGGCTTCAACGGAGGTTATTATTTCCTGAATTTGTCGGCAAGTTTCTAAGCTAACTCGCTCCTACATCAGGACAATTATTTTCCTTCAAAAACGCTTCGACGGCTTATACACCGATTGTTACCAGGCAAATGGCAGCCTGAGCCGCCTTGTCCAGATCGACAAGGCGGCTCAGGCTGCCATTTGTGAAATATTGAAAAATTAACGTAGAAGGCGTTACTGCTTGATCACTTTCACGGTCTGCACCTGCTGACCACCGGCCACAGACAGGAGCAGTGCACCGGCTGGCTGTTGGCGAAGGTCGAAGGTTTGTTGCTCATGTCCACCGGCCTGCTCAACCGTCCGTTGTTCCACCAGCCGCCCGCGACCATCGACCAGCCGAATCAGCAATGACTGATCCTGCGCCCCCTTTATATCCACCGTCACGGCGTCATAAACGGGATTACCCCTTAACCCAATCGTCAGGCCGGAGGCTTCTTCGCTGGCCGCGAGCCGCGCCCGGCCGCATTCCGCTTTACTGTCAAAAGCGTACGTGACTACTTTCCCGCGCTGACGGGCCATCAGGATGATCTTCATTGTGCGCAACTCGGGCGGAACGACTTGCGTAGGACTGGTTGTCCAGCCAGTAATCCCTTCAGCGGCATACTCAACCTGGGAACTGTCTCCTCCGGCGGTGTGAAAGGTGAGCAGACCCGTTTCGCAATTATACGTGGGAGCAATCAGCCTAAGCGAGTCAGAAGGGGCAGATCCGGCGGTATCGGTACGGCAGACGTTTCCTACGTTGAAGCTATAGCTGACCGTTTGTTCATGCTGGCTCGCCAGGATATTGATGCCACTCGAATCCGTTCGAAATGCCTGCTCCACCGTGCCAACACTATCGGCAGGCGAATTCAGTGCAACGCCTGTGGCACTGAAGCGAACAGGTGAGCCATCGCCCCCGCTGGTGTGGAAACGTATCAGGCCCGTTTGGCAGTCATAAACCGGCGGTAACAACCGCAACGTTGTTACCTGGGGCGAATTGCCCAATTTAAGCACCCAGGTAGCGATTGCTTTTGTGGATTTATCCTTGATGTCGCCATCCGTTGACGTCGTGGTGCCAACGGCGAGGTAGCCGCCATCGTCGGTAGCCAGCAAAGCCGTCGGTTTGTCGGTCCCTGACCCACCAAAACTTTTTGTCCATCGGAATGTAGCTGGCAAGCGTCCGCTGGATAAGCGAAAATCCCCGTTAGTGCTCGGTGCGGCATCGAGCACGGTCAGGTTTCCGGCTCCATCGTAAACGAGTGAAATGATGGATACGACACCCGGTATAGAAGCCAATACGTTTCCATCACCTGCTTTGTTGGGCGCAATGGTCATGGCCTGTCCGTTGTTCCCTGGGCCCGCCCCAACGGCGGTGTATGTTCCCTCGGTTCCTGCGTTCATGACGACATCCTGGATATCCCGCAGGGTAGGGTATTGCTTCTGCCAGGTCAACGCATACTGGGCGTTCAGTTGCAGCGCGCTCCCCTGGCTCTCGGCCAATGCACTTCCAGCAGCACGACCGACCAGCAGATAGCCTTGGTTGGGTAAGGGCAAAACCCGATTAATGAGGGGCGTGGCGGATTGCGCCGAAACCTGAAATTTGATGCGCCATCGGCCCGTAATGTAGCCTTCCGAACTGAGCTCAGTAATCGTCAAATACGATAATCTGTCGGTAAAAGAGCCTACAAGCATCAGGCTACCGTCGGGTTTATTGGACAGAACATTCTGAGTCAGTTGGGCCGGAGAGCCGGCTTCCGGGCGTTCTACGGTTCGGGTCCAGACCTGGCCCCCAGCCGAATCCAACTTCGCGACATAATACCGTTTTTGCGCATCCAGGGCCAGCACAGCAAAGCCGCCATCGGGGGTGGGGGTTAGTGAAATGGCTTCCTGGAAGGCAATTCGAGCGGTGGTGCTATCCGCGTAGGAACCAGGAATCTCCTTGTTCCAGGTTACCTCGCCCTTCGCCGAAAGCAGTACCAGATTGCGACCAGACAAGATGCCATACCCCCCACCACGCTGCGCCTTGGCGGCCCGTATGCTGGAGGTCGTCGTCAGGTTTCCGTTTTCAATTGCCCGTTGCCATTGAATCAGCGGAGGCTGCACGGATTGCGCACTAAGGCTTGTTGTAATACATATTACCCCTACCAGCGTCATCCACCAATGGTATTTTATCAGCCCGTATTGATTGATCATAAGTCATGTAAGTTATTGTAAAACGTTGACTTGCTTTACAGTACCAATTTGCCCGATGAGGGTTATCCATTCATCACAAAAAATCGATTCAATGGCCAGAACCGGGCATAAAGTGAGGAACTGGCGCGCAGGAGTCGATGGCATCAGGGCCGGAAATACGCTCTGCCGTGGCGGGGGACTTTTGTAGCCCTGCTTCCCAGACAGGTAACTAGGCTCACTTTTTCATATAGGAATTAACTATCCGCTAGATCAGGGGTTTATTGGCCGATAACACTCAACTCAACTGTGCCTATGAACCGCTTTACAGAGCTCGTTAAAACCATGCTTGACGAATCCATGTCGTCTCAGTCTCGTCAGGCGTTCCTTAAACGAATGGGTCGGACACTGGCAGTCGGCGCAACGGGCGGGCTGCTGACAACCTACGGCCGCAACGAACCGCCGAGGCCCGATAGCCGGTCTGCTTTGGCTCAGGCCGATACGGTGCCGCATATCCAGCCCGTTTCGCCCCCGGCCGTTATCCCGCCCAAAGTCGATGAGCCCATCAAGCTGGAGCCCATACGGGGCGATGCCGACAGGCAGTCGCCCCCTACCCCATCCCCGCAGCCACCCGATACGCGCGTAGGCTACGCGGTGGTCGGTTTGGGGCATCTGGCTCTGGAAAATATTCTTCCCGCTTTTGGCCGGAGCCGGAAGTCAAAGCTGGTGGCACTGGTAAGCGGCAGCCCGGAAAAGCTCCAGAAAGTAGCCCAGCAGTACGGCGTCAAACCCCAGAACTGCTACAGCTACGACACCTACGATCAGCTCAAAGACAACCCCGATGTGCAGGTAATTTACATCGTGCTGCCGAACGCTATGCACGCGGAATACACCATTCGGGGGGCGCAGGCCGGTAAACACATTCTGAGCGAGAAACCTATGGCGGCCTCCTCCGCCGAAGCGCAAGCCATGATCGATGCCTGCAACAAGGCGGGCCGTAAACTCATGGTCGCGTACCGAATTCAGTACGAACCAAACAACCGATACGTTCGTGAACTGGTCCGGCAAAAACAATATGGCGCGCCCAAAATGCTGCAACTTCATAATGCACAGGTAGAAGCCAACCCGAATCACTGGCGGCACATCCGGGCATTGGCGGGCGGTGGCTCGCTGCCCGACATTGGGCTGTACTGTCTCAACACGGCCCGGTTTATTTTGGGCGAAGAGCCAACGGAAGTGTTCGCCTATCAATACAGTACGCCTGGCAATCCATTATTTCGGGAGGTAGAGGAGCTGGTTTCGTGGCAGATGCGTTTTCCGAGCGGGGTTATCGCCAATTGCGCGTCGGATTACTACGCACACGAATCCCGCTGGTACCGGGTTCTGTCTGAACGGGGTTGGCTGAATCTGGAAAATGCTTTTGCGTATAATGGACTTCAACTCCAACAATCCTTCGCCGTTGGGCAGGCAGAGCATAACGACCATACATATCTGATGGAAAAAGATCAGTTTGCAACCGAAATGGATCATTTCTCCGACTGCATCCAGCAAAACAAACAACCGTTTACGCCCGGCGAAGAAGGCTTACAGGACCATCGGATTATGGAAGCGATCTATCAATCGGCGCAGCAGGGAAAACCCGTCCAGTTGCCCCTCATCACAAAACTAGACCCCTTTCGAGGACCCGAACCTCAATTGACTTAACTGTTTAACAGTACTAAAGCCTAGTGGTGTACATGTCTGGTTAGGGCGGGTAATTGAACCACATCGCCCGTTTGCCAGGCATCGGCACCGGGCTGGACGGGCGGTGCCGGAATATCAGCGCGCTTCTTTTTCTTATCGGCCGTCGAGACCTCAAATCGGCGGTCGCGGTTCTGTTCCAGTTGTTTATTGATCTGGCCATCTTTCAGGAAACCCATCATTAAGGCAGGGCTGCCCAAGGGCAGCTTCAGGTTCTGATCGGTGTGCCAGGTATGCCAGGTTTTACCGTATGTACTGACGATGGTTTCCATGAGTTCGTGTTCGGCCAGATCGGGTAGTCCTGGCGCAATTAGGGAGCCGCTTTTAACTTCATACCGATGGCTGTGCCACAGCTTTTTCTCGTCGGCGGGCAAGGTCTTGAATAACTTTTCGGAAACGATATACTCGACGCCCATAATCTTGGCGCTGTCGCCATTGCCGTCGAAAATGACGCACTGGGTCAGGTCTTCATTGAGTTTGGTGCAGTAGTGATGCGCTTCCATCTGGCCATCCATATGGCCGTTGTAGAAGTGGAACCCGTCGAGGTAGATCGTCAACTTATCGACGGGTTTTCGGGCTTGTATCGCCGTCGCACCCGCTTCGAGCACCTTTGTTTTCGCCGTTTTCTCCCCACCGGGCGACGTTACATTGGAAGGCGTGTTACTTCCTCCGCAGGCCAGCATAAGGAATCCCAGGCTGGTTATGTTCAGTAGGTTTTTCATACTTAACTTAAGTAGCTGAAGGATTTTGTCGGGAACCACATTACCGGTCTAACCAGGCCAAACGATTTTCGTGAAATGAATAAGCCGGGCTTCTCAGGACCCGGCTTATCGATTTGAATTATATGTCTATTTTACAGCGGCATAGCTTAACTGCCCTATCAATAGTTTCTGCATTTGCTGCCAGGTACGCTCCCATGACTGTTCGCGCAAGAACGTATCCAGCGCTGTTCGATCCGACGTAGCCGCGTATCGAATCATCTGCCCCAACGACTTTTCAATGGTAGATGCCGAATCGGCAATCAATACCTGGTCCCAACCACCATAGGTTCGCTTGACATCCCGTATCGGCGTCGATACAACGGGCAATCCGGCCGCCAGATATTCAGGAGTTTTGGTTGGACTGATGTACCGCGTTGCTTCGTTGATCGCAAACGGCATCAGCGCGGCATTCCAGTTACTGAAATAGGCAGGCAGCTCATGATAAGATTTCATGCCCAGGTAATGCACATTAGGTCCCTGCGGCAACGTTGCAGGATCTATTTTCACAACCGGTCCCAGCATCACAAACTGCCAGTCCGGTAAGCGCTGCGCCAGATCTCTGAGTAAGTCGAGGTCAAGACGCTCGTCGATCACGCCACTGTAGCCAATACGCGGACCTGTTAGGTGGCGCTGGTCTTCCGGATCAGGGAGCGGCTGACGAGCGGATTCGAAGTGCTCATAGTCAATACAGCTTGGGAAGGCAAAGACGTTCTCGTGCCGCGAAAGTTTGGCCTCGTACAGACTGTATCCTCCCGTAAAGACAACATCGGCGAGATTAAGTAGTCGTTTTTCTTCATAGAGCAACTGCGGAGACGCTCCTTTAAAAGCCGATAACTCGTCCATACAATCGTATACAACTACCTTCGGACGAAGGTGGTCTGTGAACTGCATGGCCATCGGCGTGTAATACCAGCTGACATAGTCGCTGATGTTCTGCTGCTCGATCAGTTGACTAACCAATTGCCGCTGAAGCCGGATAGCCGTTTCTGGGTCAATGCCATGCGGTAAATGAGGCACCACAACCCGGATATTGTCGGCTACCGTTCGAACATCCAGATGAAGCGTATCATGCCAGACAGGCTCCTCAATGTACCAAATCCGCCATTGGCGACTAGCTCTGATCAGGAGATGTTGTGGGCGCTGATAGACAAAGTTCCAGCGTAAATGCATAAAGCAGATTACATCTTGAATATCAGCGGCCGAGGCCTTGGCTGTAAGCGGTATCCGTTCTCGTAAACTAGTTAATGCATTGACGGTTTGCTTTTGGATTTTACTGGATGAGTCGATTTTATTTACAGTAGTCATAGATGGCCAAAACACGTTGAGGATTAATAAAACACAGAAGCCTTGGGCTCTTTTGGGGTAGTAGTATTAAGCAAACTAATGATACTAGCCAGATGCCTTTTTTTTTCCTCATGATAATGAGGATACGGTCCCCTTTAAGAACATTATTGTGTTTATATCGTCTGAAAGGCCTTGTCAGGAGGAGAACATAACTAGTTTACCCGGACTAGCCCTCCAGGCTACTAAAGCGATTGACCCAACGTCAATGCTGTGTGAAGCGGGTGTACAAATAATCCGGAACTAAACGACCTGAAAACGGTTTATGTGCATGAAACAAGTTCAACTAATAAACTCATTTCAGTCATGGCAGCAGGAACACATGCCGTAGAAGCAACCGACGCGAACTTCAACGATCTTATAAATTCTGACAAACCTGTTTTAGTAGATTTCTGGGCCGAATGGTGTGGTCCTTGTAAAATGATCGGTCCTGTTGTTGAGCAACTGGCTGGTGAATACGAAGGAAAAGCCATCGTTGCCAAAATGGATGTGGATCAAAATGCTCAGGTTCCCGCTAAATTCGGTATCCGTAGCATTCCAACCCTGATGATTTTCAAAAACGGACAATTGGTCGACAAAGTTATTGGTGCCGTTCCCAAAAACGTGCTGGAGCAAAAGCTTCAGGGCGCTCTGGAACCAGCCACGATCTAATTAATCGTTCTTATTCATAAAAAAGGCGCTCCCAAAACTTGGGAGCGCCTTTTTTATGAATAAGTTTTTGGTTTACAGTTTGTGGTTGCGTATCCGTGGTCTGTGTTCTCCTCCGTGGTCCGTGAGGACACGGACCACGGAGGCAGTTTTCATCCGTCGTCTACGGTTTTTGGCTGCTGACGCGTCAGCAGCCAAAAACCACAAACTATTTTTTAGACCAGCATCCGCATTGGATCTTCAAGCAGTTGTTTGAATGTTTGCAGGAACGCCGAGCCCGTCGCACCATCCACAACGCGGTGGTCGCAGGAGAGCGTTACTTTCATCACGTTTGTTGGTTTGGGGATGTCTCCTTCAAACTTCACCGTTTGCTTGATGGCACCTACCGCCAGGATGCAGGAATCGGGTGGATTGATGATGGCCGTAAACTCCTCAATACCAAACATACCCAGGTTCGAGATTGAGAACGTGCTGCCTTCCCAATCCTTTGGCTGGAGTTTCTTTTCTTTGGCTTTTCCGGCCAGATCTTTTACCTCACCCGAAATGGTCGACAGTGTTTTCTGGTCAGCATTGCGAACAACGGGTACCAGAAGGCCCTCATCGACGGCGACGGCGACACCAATATTGACGTATTTATATTTGCGAATTTTATCGCCCAGCCAGGATGAATTCACATTCGGATGCTGTTTCAATGCCAGCGCAGCCGCTTTGATCACAAAGTCATTGAACGACACTTTAACCGGGCTAAGTCCGTTGACCGTACCCCGCAACTCCATCGCCTTGTCCATGTTGATTTCCATGGTCAGGTAGAAGTGAGGAGCTGTAAACAGACTCTCGCTCAACCGACGGGCAATCGTCTTGCGCATCTGGCTAACCGGCACATCCTCATACTCGCCAGCGGGTGCTGGTGCAGCCGGTGAAGGTGCTGGTGCAGCGGCAGGCGCTGCCTGTGTTGGGGCAGCCGGTTGTGGTGCGGGGGGCGCAGGCTGAGCAGCCGGTGCCGCCTTGGCCGTTCCGGGCACAAACGACTCGACATCGCTTTTCACAATGCGGCCTTCGGGGCCTGTACCCTGTACCTGAGCCAGGTTAATTCCTTTTTCTTCGGCAATCCGTTTGGCTAATGGGGAAGCTTTTACACGTCCGTTTGATTCGGCGTTATCACCTTCACCACCCGCATAGGATAAATCAGAATCAGCATTGGCCGGTAAGCTGGCTTGCGGATTTTGTTGAGCGGTTGCACTGCCACCTTCGCCCGTAGCAGCCGGAGCCGGAGTTGCACCACCATCCAGCAGTACTTTAAAATTCGCGCCTTTCTCACCAACAACAGCGATGATGTCATCGACAGCAACAGACGACCCTTCTTTTACGCCTATATATAATAACGTACCTTCCTCGTAGGCTTCAAGGTCCATGGTGGCTTTGTCGGTCTCAACTTCAGCCAGCACATCGCCCGATTTTACGGTATCGCCTTCTTTTTTATGCCAGGCGACGATGGTTCCTTCCGTCATGGTGTCGCTCATCTTGGGCATCCGGATGATCGACGCGTTGACGTTCTCGGCTGGAGCGGCCGAAACGGCTTTCGCATCCGGTAACGTCGACGTGGTTTCGGCACTGGAAGCGCCCGCAGGGGCCGGAGCGGGTTCTGGCTTTGGAGCAGCCGGGGCAGCAGCCTCCTGACTTCCTCCGCTCGTGCCGTTCAGCAGCGATTTATAATCCTCACCATCTGCACCGATTACGGCCAGAACGCCATCAACCGGTACTGATGCGCCTTTTTCAACACCGATATACAGCAATGTACCTTCATCATAGGCTTCGAGGTCCATGGTGGCTTTATCGGTTTCAACTTCGGCCAGTACATCGCCGGACTTTACTTTATCGCCCACTTTCTTGTGCCACTCTGCGATGACGCCTTCGGTCATCGTGTCGCTCATCTTGGGCATTCTGATTAATTCAGCCATAATTAGCTATGTGTATATCGGGTTATCTAGACCGGCCAAGCCACCGGAGCACCGGGCCACTAGACCGCCAGTGCGGTTGAGTCCCAAAATTAATGTAAAGCTGGTAAGATTGTATCTTTCTGAACAGGAAAATGGCAGAAGCCAGCGCCCAGCGATTGGATTGCTTTCGTCTCTCCTACTCTACCCACAATACGAGTCCCTTCAGATAGCCGCCTTCGGGGTGAAATAAACTAACGGGATGATCAGCGGGCTGGCTCAGATGATGCAGCACACGCACCTGCCGACCCGCTTCAATGGCAGCCGCCACAATCGTATTATAAAACAGCTCCCGGTCTACCACCTGCGAACACGAGAAGGTAAATAAAAGCCCTCCCTTGGCTACCCGACGCAATCCTTCGGCATTCAGCCGTTTGTAGCCCTGAACAGCCCGGTGCCGTGCCGACTGGCTTTTGGCATAAGCAGGCGGGTCCAATACGACAATATCATATTGGCCGTCATGATTTTTCAAGTAGTGCATAACGTCTTCGGCATACGCCTGATGTCGCTCATCGCCCTCTCCAAAATTGGCCGCTATGTTCTGATTGGTCAGGTCAATTGCTTTCTGGGAAACATCGACAGAATGCACCGCACGGGCACCCGCCTTGAGCGCATACACCGAAAACCCACCCGAATAACAAAAGGCGTTCAGTACATTTTTACCCTGAGCGTACTGAGCCAGCAACGCCCGGTTGTCGCGTTGATCGAGAAAAAATCCGGTTTTCTGGCCCGTAATCCAGTCGATCAGAAACGTATTGCCATTTTCGTTTACCGGGTGTGGCACGGGTGTCCGGCCAAAGAGGTAGCTATTGGTGACCGTAGCGCCGTATTCGTCGGGCAGGGTATCGGCACTTTTGTCGTATACGGCTTTCAGTTCATTGCCAAAAACGGCTTTCAGGGCTTCCGTAATAATTTCCCGTTCGCGGTGCATCCCAATGGAGTGGGCCTGAAATACGACGACACCATTATACATGTCAAGAATCAATCCCGTACAGCCGTCGCCCTCGCCATGAACCAGTCGATAGCAGTTTGTCTCACCCGTAACAATCACCTGTCGAATGCTCCGAATATGGGCTAATTTTTTTGTCCAGTAGGGCAAATCAGGCGATACCGGTCCACCAGCCGTTGCTCCAAACGAGAACACCCGCACGGCGATACTGCCGTCGTGGTAATGGCCCGTGGCCAGGTATTTTTGTTTACTGTCAAACACTTCCACCACATCACCATCGTTCAGATCACCTTCGTAACGGCTAATGGCTCGTGAGAACACCCAGGGGTGGAAACGCCGGAGAGCCTCATCGCGCCCGGCCTGCAGATATAATTTGGAAAACGTCATGCACAAAGGTAAAGAGCGAAAGAGCGAAAGAGTGAATGCTGATTTTTTTTGCTCTTTCGCTCTTTCACTCTTTCGCTCTTTTTTTTCCCCATCTTTACGTTTTATTCCCGCAAACTTTTACCAACAATGCAACGACGTAATTTTCTTAAACAGTCTGGCCTGTTAACGGCTGGTGCCCTTACCCTCAGCCAGACGAACCTGCTGGCCAACGCCCCAGCCAAACTGATTAGCCCGTTTGGTGTTCAATTGTACAGTGCTCGTGATGTGCTGCCTAAAGATCCGAAGGGTATCATGACGCAGTTGGCCAACATGGGCTACAAACAGTTCGAAAGCTTTAGTGGCGCACAGGGCTTTTTGTGGGGTCTGCAACCGAAAGAAATGAAGTCGTTTCTGGATGGCCTCGGCGTGAAAATGGTTAGTACGCACTTCAATTACCGGGGCCAGATGGACAAGCCGGACGAACTCAAGAAGAGTATCGAAATGGCTCACGATGCCGGGTTGACTTATTTGCTTTGCCCGTATATGGGTCCGCAAAAAACCTGGGATGAGTGGAAAAAAGTGGCCGACCAGTTCAATACCGTAGGCGAAGAAGTGAGCAAAGCGGGCCTGAAATTTGGTTACCACAACCACGACTATTCATTCCGCCCCCTCGACGGCAAACTCCCACAGGAATTCCTTCTCGATAACACGGATCCTAAAAAGGTCATGTTCGAACTGGATTTGTGCTGGATCGATGTGGCAGGCGTAAATACCACCGATCACCTCAAGAAGTACGGCAAACGGTATGAACTGTGTCATATAAAAGATTATACTGTACAGGCAGGCAAGCCTGTTCAGAATGACCTGGGCAAAGGCAATGTCGACTTCAAAAAGACGCTGCGTGTGGCTATGGACAGCGGCATCAAGTATTTCCTGGTTGAACAGGAAGAATACGCAGAGTCCCCCATGGTGAGCTTAAAGAACGACGCCGACTACATGAAGAAACTGGCCGTTTAGTATCCGAACCGCTCGGGCCACCCGAGCGGTTCATATTATTCCTCTCTCGCTGAAAACAGTCGTTTCAGCCAGCTTTTCTTTTCTTCAACCTCCTCCTTTTGCTCCTGATCGGTAAGCTGATACTTCGCTAAAGCCCGCAAATCCGGCTGACCGGCATCCACCCAGCAGGTGTACCAGAAATCGCCCACCATTTTTACCGACGCCCGCATCTGTCGTTCGACCTGGCCACTCAGCCGTTCGCTGTATTGCCGCGAGAAATCGGCCGAATACACTTTGGTGGTGATTCCATTTCGTTCTTCAAAACCGTATTTGCGCGTTTCGCCTAATTCTTCCGTAAGCTGCTTCTCGAAACGCAATACGGAATCCAATGCGGCATTGGCCTTGAACACGGCCCGCCAGGCGGCCTTTTGGGGCGACTCCACATACTCGGCCTGCCCGGTCAGGAAATCGTAGTCAGCACTAAATAATTCCGGCAGGCGCGACTCCCAAAATCCGTGTATTCCCTGCTGATTGGTCAACTGCCCGTTATAGTTTCGCGTCGTGTGCAGCGGTACATTCGCATCCGCAATATAATGACCTAGATCGGCCGCTACACGCAGAATCCGCCGAACATTGCGCTGTTTAAACGCTTCAGTTAACTGGTATTTCGTCAATTGAATCTGCCAGGGCACCAGTCCATGCAGGGCGAGCGTGTCATCTCCATATCGTCCTGTCGCGTCTTTGTAAAATCGGGGCAACGTTACAGCCGAGGTATCGACATAGGCATCAAGATCAATAAAATGGCGAGGAGCCTCCCCCACAACGGCATACCGGCGTTTGTCGGGGTTTACGGCATTATCGGCCAAAAAGCTACTGTACTTTTTGAAGAAAGGCATCATATCCACAGGCAGCGTAAACACCGCCAGTCGGTTAATCTGCTGATGAGCAAAAAAGCCCCACTTAGGGCGATGTTTAGCCGGATGCCGAGCCTGCTCTATTACCAAACCCAGCCTTTTAGATGCCTGGCTGTCTGTATAATCATATTTAATAGACCCAGCAACCCCTACGTTACCGAAAAAAATATTGACTAAACCTAACAACCAAATAAAACGTTTGTACATTTGACAAAACATGGTACTATTAAGCTAAATTGTTTAACTATTCAATTAAAGCACCATGTATTTCAAAATAAAATTTGGTCAAAATAACAAATCTCGAATAACATGAATGCCAAATCAAAGGGATATACCCTAATCGTTGTGTTGCTTTGCGCTTTTGCCTTAACAATCTATGGTGCTTACTCACCTGCCAGAAAAGCCCAAAAACAGCAAATTGTGTGTGTTAAATTCAAAAAAGGGGTTGAAAATGCAGCAGTTGAGCAGCATATGAACGGTTTTGCCTCGCTAAAACACGAAATTCCGCAGATCGTTGGTTACACGTCTGGTAAGACAATTTTACCAAATCAGGCGGTTTCAGACTATGACGTAGTCCATTACCTGACGTTTCAATCCGAAGCAGATATAAAAACTTTTGAGAATAGCGCGGCCTACAAACAATTCGTCAAACAGAATGAGGCTGTTTGGGAAAAAACGTTGACTGTCAACGCTGATATTCGTCAGTAAGGGGAAGTAAATCAAAGAATTTCAGGTGGAACAGTTGGTTGTTCCACCTGAAATTCTTATTTTTGCGCCCTCATATCGCGACAACGATCTCATTTTATATACCAATGGCAAATCACAAGTCATCAAAAAAAGCAATCCGGTCGAGTGCCAAGAAGCGTCTGTTGAACCGTTACCAGCACGTAACTACCCGGAATATGGTAAAGAAACTCCGTACAACAACTGACCATGCCATGGCTGTTGAATTGTACAAAGCCGTTTCGTCTGCCTTAGACAAACTCGCTAAGCGTAACATCATTCACAAGAATAAAGCCGCCAACAACAAGTCGAAACTGGCTCGTTTGGTCAATGGTCTGAAAGTCGCTCAGGCTTAATAAGCAGTTATTTGTTGTCGTGTTATAGTCAACAAGCCACCTGCAAAACAGACAATGCCCGTTTTTGCGGACGCTAAGTCATACGAAACCTTACCTTTTTGTGGGTAAGGTTTTTTTGTGCATTTTGTACACCAAACCAGCACCGTAACTGACTTAGTTTATGATTTATGAATCCTCCGGCACCATTCAAAGCTGGGCAGAAGAAGACCGTCCACGCGAAAAGCTCATGCTCAAGGGCAAAGCCGCTCTTTCGGAAGCCGAACTGATTGCTATCCTGATCAACGCCGGCACCGTCGATCTCACCGCCGTGGATGTAGCCCGGATTATCCTCAAAAGTGTCAATAACAACCTGAACGACCTGGCTAAACTAAGTATAAAAGATCTTTCCAAGTTTCGTGGAATTGGGGAAGCCAGAGCCATTACCATTATCGCTGCGCTCGAACTTGGCCGTCGGCGAAAAGAGCAGGATCGGCCCCAGCGGGCGAAGGTTACGTGTTCGCGCGATGCGTATAACGAGATGATTCCGCATCTGATCGACAAACCGCATGAGGAATTCTGGATTCTGCTGATGAACCGCGCCAATGAGATCATGCGGCCAGTCCTAATCAGTACGGGGGGCGTTTCGGGTACCGTTGCCGATCCTAAGTTGATTTTTAAACAGGCGATCGAGCACCTGGCATCGTCGATGATCTTATTCCATAATCACCCATCGGGCAACCTATTGCCTTCGCAGGCGGATAAAGATCTGACCAAAAAGCTGAAAGAAGCCGGGCGACTGTTGGATATTCCGGTTCTTGACCACCTGATTTTTACAGACAAAGCGTACTATAGCTTTGCAGATGAAGGTATATTATAGGTAACCCGGACTTACTTTAGGCGCAAGCCCTGTAACACGTCTGCCCGGCTGAGTTCGCGAACCTGGCCCGGCACCATACCCTCGGCCGTAAGGCTTTCGATAGCCCAGCGCACCAGTCGCAGCGTAGGAAAACCCACGGCGGCTGTCATTTTGCGTACTTGTCGGTTCTTTCCTTCATGGAGGGAAATGGATACCCAAGAGGTTGGAATGGCGGCCCGGTAGCGAATGGGCGGATTTCGTTCGGGCAGGTTCGGTTGGTTGATAACGACAGCCGTAGCGGGCAACGAATGATACGGCTTCCCATCTACCGAGATCGTAACTCCTTCGGATAACTGCTGGCAGGCAACCTCCGTCAACGCCCCGTCAACCTGCACATAATAAGTCCGGTTGTGCCGAAATTTCGGATTTAGTAGCTTATGGTTCAGTTGCTTATCATTTGTCAGCAATAACAACCCTTCGCTATCAGCATCGAGCCGCCCGACCGGATACACGTCGGTTGGGAAATCAAAATTCAGATCGGCCAGCGTCGGCTTATCTCCTTCCCGGCTAAACTGGGAAAGCATAAGATAGGGTTTGTAAATGAGGAAGTACATTGTTTAAAGAGCGAAAGAATGAATGAGTGAATGAGCAATAGTAGCCTTTCCGCTCTTTCACTCATTCATTCTTTCGCTCATTGACAACCACACGGGGCAATGATCGGCGTGAACGGCGTCGGGCAGCATGGTGCAGTCTATAATTTGGTCGCGCAGGCTATCGGTTAGAGATGCATAATCGATACGCCAGCCTTTGTTACTGGTCCGGGCACCGGCCCGGTAACTCCACCAGCTATACGCTACCTCACCGGGGTGTTTGTACCGGAATCCATCGGTCATACCGCTACCAAACCAGGCATCCATCCAGGCACGTTCTTCGGGCAGAAAACCGGTTGTGTACTTGTTCCGAACCGGATCGTGAATGTCGATGGCGGTGTGTGCGATATTATAGTCGCCGACGACAATCAGCTTCGGCCTTTCTTGACGAAGCTTCTGCACATACTCATAGAAATCGCGCAGAAATTCCATTTTAATGCCCTGCCTGACCTCTCCGGTTGTACCGGATGGAAAGTAACAATTGAGCAGCGTCAGGTCACCGAAATCCGTTCGGAGGATACGACCTTCGCAATCGTAGACCGGCAAACCGCAACCCAAAACGACGTTGGTCGGCGCTATTTTCGAAAACGTTGCGACACCCGAGTAGCCTTTTTTCTCGGCCGCATGCCAATGGTATTGGTAACCCAACTGCTCAAAAACAGATAAGTCGACCACATCGGCTGTTGCTTTAACTTCCTGAAAGCAAAGGATATCGAATTGATGCTCAGCCAGCCAGTCGATTAATCCGTTGCGAATAGCCGCGCGAATGCCGTTTATGTTATAGGAAATGAGTTGCATGTAAAAATGGGAAAAGGAGGACGGTTACTCGGGTGAGCTACCCTGCTTTTTTACCTCCTCAATGATCTCGTCGATCATCAGAATATCGTTTAAATCCTTCGTACGACGGGCCAGTACTTTGGTTTCCCGCAGGTCATTAATGTGCAGGAAATAAATTACCTGGCCGCCTTTGGTCGTAAATGCTTTTGCCCGTTTTCGGCATGCATAACAAGCTAAGTTATAATGCACGCTTGTCAATACATCCATAGGTATATCGTAAATTCAGTATCCCTCATTCCCTGAACATCCTCTTCGTCATAACCAAATGCACAAAGTGCCTTGATGAAACGGTCTCTATTTTCGTTGCTGGGTTCAAGCCAAAGATCAGCATCCTGAGTAAACCGTACGGCCCCATTGAGGATCATAGCTAAACCATCAATAAGAATGTACTCTAGTTTGTTAGCATCAGCAGCCACGACGAAGTCCAAGAACTCCGAATTTTCTACATCCATGGTGGCCTCGTTAGTGTGATACGTTTAGGCAATTTTGGCGGTTCACCCATTAAGCCAAAATACATTTTACGTAGCTTGATGAACACCCGCCACCGCTCTTCGGGCGTCATGGCAACCTGCTCCCGTATCTGATCTTTATGGGGGCCATTCAGGTCCGTATAGAATGTAATCCGCCGTTTCTTTTCCATACCGTATAGTTATAGACAATGCATACGACCAACGTAACTGATCGTATGCATTGTCCATTCACTTACAAATTTCCGGGCACCAACTCGTCTTTCGTTGTTTGTACCCGCTTCTTGTCCGTAAACAACAGCACAAACACGATCAGGACGGCAGCCGCAATACCCGCCGGAACAAGCCAGACCGATAGCCAGTCTTTGGTACCGTCGGGCCGGGTATACATGTCCAGCACCATACCCGACAGCTTGGAACCAATGCCCATGCCAATGCCGTAGGTAGCGAGTGAAATCAATCCCTGCGCCGACGATTTTATCTTTTCACCCGCTTTGTTGTCGGTATAAATCTGGCCCGTTACGAAGAAGAAATCGTAGCAAACGCCATGCAGAACGATGGCTAAATAAAGCATCCATTCGCCAGCACCACCATCGCCATAACCAAAACAGATAAACCGCACAATCCAGGCGACCAGTCCGACAACCAGCATTTTTTTAACCCCCAGCCGTGTGTAGGCCAGCGGAATAAGCAGCATAAATATGACTTCGGATGCCTGCCCCAATGACATTTTATTTTCAACGTTCAGCATACCGCCATCTGTGAGCGACGGGTTTGCCATGGCATAATAAAATGACAGCGGAATGCAGATCAGCACCGACGACAGGAAGAAAATGGCGAACGACCGATCCTTGAAAAGTCTGAACGCATCCAGCCCGAGAATCTGTGAAACCGATGTTGACGTGGTGGCTTTGGGTGGTGTATTGGGCAGAAAAAACGCAAAAATACCCAGCGCTGCGGCCGAATACATGGATAGCTGAAAGATGGTTACCTTGTCGCCGAAACCGTAAAAGCCCACAATGTTGGTCACAATAATCCAGGCAACCGTACCCAGCACCCGAATACCGGGAAACTCTTTTTCAGGACTGGACATCTGCTGCATGGCAATGGACGACGTCAGCGCCAGCGTTGGCGCAAAGGTGATGCAATACGCCAGAATGAGGTAGAAAAAGTTATCAGGATTTGTATTCTGTGTGATAAAATAAAGGACCACGGCACCAAGCAGATTCAGCACGCCGAGTACTTTTTGAGCCGCGAAGTAGCGGTCAGCAATCATCCCAACAAAGAACGGAGCAATGATCATAGCCAGCGAAAAAGCGGCATAAGCATTACCAACCTGATCGCCCGTGGCATGAAGTTGAGTTAGAAGGTACTTACTCATTTGACCGTACCAGGAACCCCAGACAAAAAACTGGAGGAACATCATGATAGAAAGCTTGACGCGGGTCGTTGACAGCATCGTAAAGTATATAGTTAAGTTTTAAGCTGATGAAGGTAACGAACACCTGTCAGCCCTGCAAGCCAATCAGGCCCGAAAGTTGCCAATTGACCGGAAATGAATTTTACAATTGTCAACTATGCTGGTACTTGCCAACGTTTTATAGGCAGGTTCTGTATCTTTACAAACTATCTGACTCATCTTTTACATGAAAAAGCAACTCATTACTCTTATGGCCCTGGTGGCCATTCCAGCTTTATCTTTTGCCCAGACTGCCGCCGAAGTAATCGACAAAAACATTGCCGCATTAGGCGGAGCCGACAAATTAGCCGCGGTCAAAACGCTTCAATATGACCAGAGTATGAATATAATGGGTATGGATATGAGCGCGAAAAGTGCTGTTATCGTTGGCCAATCCTACCGTAATGATATTTCTGTCATGGGTCAGCAAATTACGCAGGCTATCGATGGTGATAAAGGATGGACAATCAATCCTATGCAGGGAGGTAGCACATCCCCACAAGCTTTACCTGAAGATCAGGTAAAAATAATGAAAGGAAATACGTCGGTTATGGGCGCTGACTTATATACGGCAAAGGATAAAAAATACCCGGTCGAATTAGTTGGTAAGGAAAAACAAGGCGAAAAGGATGTGTTCAACCTGAAAGTAACAAGACCTGAAGGTGTAGCCAATTATTATGTCGACGCGACTACTTATCAACTGAACAGCATGAAAACTATGGTTAATGCGCAAGGACAATCGGGCGAAGTAAGCGTTAAATACAGTGGTTATAAAACCCTCGACGGATTAACTGTTCCCACAGCCTTAGAACTCAATAGCCCCGCCATGCCGGGTCCTGTAACCATGACGTTATCCAACATGGTGTTCAATTCTAAAATTGACCCAACAATTTTCGCTATGCCCAAATAACGGAGCATCGCTTTTCTAACGCAGGTTTTGCCTGCCTTATTAAAAGAGACGACTAATCGTCTCTTTTTTTATGCCGATTATTCATTTGCATTTCAATAATTTAACCGTAGTAAATAGCGATATTTGAGAATTATACAATCTGATTCTTATGCAAAATACCTCTTTACTGAAAATCACTTGTGGAACGCTCGCTCTGCTGTTTGGCGGGGTAGCCGCGCATGCTCAATCGACTCCGGCACTCAGTGGCTTTGCGCCTGCCCGTCAGGCGGCCCAGGCTAAGCTCGAAACCGAGTTCAAAGCCAAACAATCATCGGCCGCCTTTAAAAACCACCTCGAAAAACTCAGCAGCGTACCCCACCTGACCGGTTCGGTTGAGAATGAACACGTCCGTGACTACATTGCCGAAACCATGCGCAAGGCGGGCTGGCAGGTAGATATTTATCCGCATGATGTGCTGCTGCCAAAAGGTCCTGGTGAAATAGCCGTTGAGTTGGTCGAACCGATTCGCCAACCCCTGAACATCCGGGAATTTCTCTTTAAAGAAGATAAATATAGCAGCGACCCCCGCCTGACTCCCGGCTACAATGCCTGGTCGGGCTCGGGCGATGCCACTGCCGAGGTCGTTTACGCCAACTATGGGCGGAAGGAAGATTTCGAGCAACTGAAAGCCATGGGCATTTCGGTAAAGGGAAAGATTGTATTGGCTCGCTATGGCGGCAATTTCCGGGGCTATAAAGCGCAGTTTGCGCAGGCAGACGGGGCAGTGGGCGTCATCATTTTTACGGACCCTGCCGATAGCGGCTACATGCGTGGCCTTACTTTTCCCGAAGGTCCGTACTACAGCGAAAGTGTGATTCAGCGGGGTTCTTTATTGACAACACCTTATACCGGCGACCCACTCACACCCGGCGAAGCGGCCCTGCCCATGGATGCCAAGAATACGCCTAAACGGCTCGATCAGAACGCCGTAGGTCTGCACAAAATCCCGGTGACGCCCCTGCCTTATGGCTCAGCTACCGAAATTCTGAAGCGGATGGCGGGCGTACGACCCGTTCCGGCGGGCTGGCAGGGCGGTCTGCCCTACACCTACCGCTTGGAAGGTGGCCCTGCCCTGAAAGTGCGATTGATGGTGAAACAGGAAAAAACGATTCAACGAATTTATCAGGTGGTGGGAACGCTAACAGGTTCTGAATTCCCGGACGAGTGGATCATTGCCGGTTGCCACTATGACGCCTGGTCGTATGGCGCTACGGACCCCAATTCAGGTACGGCTATGCTATTGAGCATGACTGAAACAATGGGCAAACTGGCCAAAGCCGGACAGCGGCCCCGGCGTACCATTAAAGTATGCCACTGGGATGCCGAAGAGCCGGGTGTGATCGGTTCGGCGGAGTGGAGCGAGCAGTTTCGAGACGAACTGTCGCAGAAGGCCGTTGCCTATATGAATTACGATGCGGCCGTGTCGGGACGGACGTTTGGCGCGAGTGCATCGCCCTCCATGAAAAAGCTCATCATTGAAGCCACGCAGTCTGTTCAATACCCTGATTCAAATAAGACGGTTTACCAGCACTGGATGGGCCACAAAGCCGCCGGAAATCCTACACGCGTCACGGGATCATCGGCTCCGGCGCTGGTAGCAGGCGAGCCCACCATTGGTAACCTGGGTGGCGGCTCCGACCACATTGCGCCATACATGCACATTGGTATTCCGTCGTTGAGTGCGGGCATGGAGGGACCAACGTTATATCATTCGCAGTACGACGATTTGTATTTCTATGACAAGTTTGCCGATCCGACGTATAAAATGGGACCGATGATGGAACAGGTTGTCGGAACCATGACCATGCGGTTAGCCAATGCCGACCTGGTTCCCTATGACCTGGCCCGCTACCCGACCGATCTGGCCGTTCACCTGAAAGCGGCAGAAAAAGCCATTCAGGCCTATGCGCCGACCTACTCGATTAATCCGCTACTGAATGCTGTTGCCGACCTGAAAAAGAATGCCGACGCCTGTGAACTGGCCCGGCAGAATTACCTGAAAAGCGGTCGTACGGATAAACTTGTGGAATTGAACAAAGAATTACGTCTGCTGGAGCGGTCGTTCATTGATCCAAAAGGCAACGCCTTTGGGGGTTGGTACAAATCGCTTTATGCATCGTCGGACCCGAACAGTGGCTATGCTTCGTGGATGCTGCCGGGCCTGCTTTATGAAGCATCCTTGAAATCGACGGCGAACCTGCCCGATCTGGAAGTTCGCTATAAGAAAGCGATTCAAACACTGAGCGATAAGTTGCTCGTTATTTCACAGGGGCTGGGAGGTGGAAACGCCCCCGCTGCGATTGGGAGCGGCAATAAGTAAGGGTATGTAGTTTACGGTTTGTGCGGTTCTCCGCCGGGATTTACGGTTGCTGGTGCACGATAGGAATCCGTGGCCCGTGTCCTCACGGGCCACGGACACTCAACCGTACACTACAAACCGTAAACCGGTTTACACCGCTTTCGCCGTTGGTTTGGCGTGTTCGGGTTTAAGGACTACAACATCGCGCACAACGCCCCCTGAATTGATCTTCTCGACCATCTTATCCAACAAAGGCGTGGCCCAATTGGGGATATACTTGTCCGTTGTCTCGATCATTACTTTCGGAAAATCATACAGCGCCCGGCCCAGTCCAAACTGAACGGCACAGCGTTTCATGGCATCACTGATGCCGCCTTTGACGGGTTCAACGCTGGTGCGGCTGGCCCCGTCCGTTTTCCGGACAATCTCGCCACCCGGCAAAATGGCCGTGATGGTGCACAAAAATCCACCTTCGATTTCCTTGATTTCATTCTGCCAGCCTGCCCAGCCAAACTGGTCGTCGAACCGCTGCATCACGCAGCGATTGGTAATGTACGGCACGACGATGATCTTCTGGCCATCTTTGGTTTGGCTTTGCACGCGCCATTCAATTTCCTGTACCGTTAGTGGAGCAGTTAATGCTTTCAGTTCCATTAGTTGTTCGTTGTTTACTTGGGTTTACTTACTCCGCCATTTTCAGCAGTTCATTCAGCTTCAATAAGGCTTCGATGGGTGTCAGGCGATTTACGTCGATGGTGCGTAGTTTTTCCTTAATTGCTTCGGATTTCGGATCGCCGGACTCGATGATACGCAGGGCCAGTTCGCGTTCCTGAGGCACGGCTTCCCGAATTTTTTCCCGGTTGTTCTCCCGATGGTGCGATGACTCCAACTGCTTCAGAATTTCATTGGCCCGGCTAACGATCTGAGCGGGCATACCGGCCATCTGGGCTACGTGAATGCCAAAGCTATGTTCTGAGCCGCCTTCTTTTAGCTTACGCAAAAAGATCACTTTGTTACCCAGCTCCTTCACCGAGACGTTGTAATTTTTGATCCGTGGGTTGTCCGTTGCCAGGTCGTTTAGTTCGTGGTAATGGGTGGCAAACAGTGTTTTCGGTCGACAATCTGTTTTGTTATGCAGGTATTCGGTAATGGACCAGGCAATCGAAACGCCGTCATACGTGCTCGTACCACGTCCGATTTCGTCCATCAGAATCAGGCTTCGTTCGCTCAGGTTGTTAAGAATACTGGCCGTTTCAGTCATTTCGACCATAAACGTACTTTCACCCCGCGAGAGGTTATCCGACGCCCCTACCCGCGTAAAAATCTTGTCGACCAGCCCCAGTTCGGCTACCGATGCAGGCACAAAACTACCCGACTGGGCCATCAGGACAATCAGCGCCGTTTGGCGCAACAGCGCCGACTTTCCGGCCATATTGGGCCCGGTAATGATGATAATCTGCTGGGTTTCGTCGTCCAGATAAATATCATTGGGAATATACGGCTCGCCGGGGGGCAATTGTTGCTCAATGACCGGGTGCCTTCCGTCTTTGATATTCAGCACTTTACTTTCGTTGATCGACGGTCGGACGTATTTATTTTTAACCGCAACCCGGCCAAACGAAGCCAGCACATCCAGCACCGACAGCACCCGGGCATTTTGCTGAATGGCCCCTACGTACTCACCGGCCGCAATCACCATGTCGTTGAACATCCGGGCTTCGATCTGGAAGATCTGCTCCTCGGCGTTCAGAATTTTATCTTCGTATTCTTTGAGTTCCGGGGTGATGTAACGCTCTGCATTCACCAGCGTCTGTTTCCGAATCCAATCGTCAGGGACGCGGTTTTTGTGCGCATGGGTCACCTCCAGGTAATACCCGAACACTTTGTTATACGCTATTTTGAGCGAGCTTATGCCCGTCCGCTGCACTTCGCGCTCCTGCAATTGCAGCAGGTAATCTTTTCCCGAATAGGCAATCGCGGTTAGTTCATCCAGCTCCGCATTGATTCCCGGCTTGATCATGCCGCCCTGGTTGGCGAGTGTCGGTGGATCTTCGCGCAGTTCCGTTTCAATACGGTCGAGCAGGAACGAAACCGGATTCAACTGATCCGCATACTTTTTAAGGGATCCTGCGTGAAGGCCAGGCGATTCATGCTGGCTCAGCGCCGTAATCAATAACTCTTTGATGGGCAGCACATGCTGCAACGACCGTTTCAGTTGCAGCAGCTCACGCGGGCTGATACGCCGTACGGCCACCTTCGAGACCAGACGCTCCAGATCGCCGATTTGCCGCAAGTGGTTTACCATCGTATCGGCCAGGTCGATGTCGTTGACGAGGAGTTCAACCATATTGAGTCGTTCGTCGATCAGGGCTTTCTCCTTGAGTGGCAGGTTGAGCCACTTGCGCAGCAGTCGAGCGCCCATCGGCGTAACCGTCTGGTCGAGAATCTGAATCAATGGAATGCCTCCCTCCTGCTGGGCGGTCGTCAGTTCGAGGTTGCGGATGGTGAAGCGATCCAGCCAAACATACCGGTCTTCTTCGAGCCGGGTTACGCGGGTTATGTGCTGAAGGTCCTTGTGCTCTGTTTCGTTCAGGTAGTGCAGAATGACACCAGCGGCAATGATCCCGTCGGGCAACCCATCAATACCAAATCCTTTGAGAGAGGTCGTCTGAAAATGCTGCTTCAGAAAGTTGTACCCGAAGTCATACGTAAACGCCCAGTCTTCGAGCGTATAGGTGTGAAATTTATCGCCAAACAGGGAGCCGAACTCCTGCCGATTACGCTTGCAATAGAGCACCTCCGACGGATTGAAGCTTTGCAACAGTTTATCGACATAAGCCGCATTTCCCTGCGATGCCAAAAATTCGCCGGTTGAAATATCCAGAAAAGAGATACCAAACTGATCATCCGGATTACCGGCACTGCCCTTGCCAAAATGGACCGCAGCCAGGTAATTATTACGCCGGGTATCGAGCACATTGTCGTTGAATGAAACACCGGGCGTTACCAGTTCGGTAACCCCGCGCCGAACGATTCCTTTTGCCACCGACGGGTCTTCCAGTTGGTCACAAATGGCAACCCGCTCGCCCGCCCGAACGAGTTTAGGCAGGTGGGTATCGAGAGAGTGATGGGGAAAGCCAGCCAGTTCTTCATTCGATCCGCCGTTGTTTCGTTTGGTCAGGGTGATGCCCAGAATCTTGCTGGCCCGAACGGCATCTTCGCCGAAGGTTTCGTAGAAATCACCGACACGGAAAAGCAGCAGCGCGCCGGGATATTTGGCTTTAATCTGGTTGTATTGTCGGTTGAGGGGCGTTTCGTTTTTCTTGACTTGTGGCTTTGCTGCGGTGGCTGATTTCACTGATTTTCGTTGGATTGTCGTTAACAAAAATAGTGATTTTTCAGGGGAAAAACGAGACCAAAAGCAAAGAGACGGAACAATTATCTTAGCCTAATTATTGATATAGCCCGCGTTTACCCATTTCAATACGAAGCCGTACACAACAGCATTTTAGTTATCCACACCTCGTAGTAATGCTAAAAATTCCTGAAGACTGATAACGGTTAATGAAGGAAAACTGATTCTCTCAAGAATGGCGTAATCCTTGTCATTACTGACAAGATAATCGGCATTGACACCAATAGCTAAATCCGAAAATTTATTATCATCCGGGTCACTTTCAATGAGCTCCCACCGGTAGAATGGTTCGGCAAAAACGATGTTCGGGGCTACAGTTAATGTGTGCAGGACAAGATGGGCCGTCAGCTCAGAGTACGTCAAGCTAAGGATCTCCTCATACTCCAGTAAAATTTCTGTACTGACATACCAGGTAAATAACCCTTCTTCAAAAGAGCGATAAAGGTCATAGAAAGGACTCTTCGGGGGAATAGAAGCCCGTAGGCAGTTCGTATCAATAACAACCCGCATCAACTCTTTTTGCGGGTTACGGGGAAGTCGTCATCAACCAGCATCCGATGAAAGTCATCTTCGGTATACCCTTTTTCCTCTACTGCACGATTTACCTCTTCCGTGAGTTGACTGGAAAAATGATTCATTAGCAAGCGACGAATCTCTAATGTCTGCTGCTGATTCAATCCTTGATCGAATAAACGCAGCAAGCTGATTTGTAAGTCAGTCAACTTACCAGCATGGGCATTTTCGGATACCATAGTTCAGCTAATTATAGATCTCTACTCCCAAAACTAACTATTTTCGAGCTTCTTCCGTTCTTTACAACTTAGTTTCCATTTAACTACACCTAATGCCTCTCCGCAAACTCGCTCTTGACGAACTCAACCGGCTATCGGTTTCTGATTTCAAAGACGTTGAAAAATTTCCGTACTGCCTGATCTTAGATGACATCCGTAGCCTGAACAATGTAGGCTCGGTCTTTCGTACGGCCGATGCCTTTCGGGCTCAGAAACTTTACCTGGGTGGCATCACCGGGCAGCCGCCCCACCGCGATATTACCAAGACAGCGCTTGGCGCTACAGAGTCGGTTGCCTGGCAACACGTGCCCGATGTCATTACGCTTGTTAAACAACTCCAGGCCAACGGTTGGCTGGTAGCCGCTGTGGAGCAGGCTGAAGGCAGTACGTCACTGGCCGATTTTGTCCCTGAGTCAAACAAACCCTATGCGTTTGTGTTGGGTAATGAGGTAACGGGCGTTCGGGAGGAGATCATTCAACTGGCGGATCTGGTGCTCGAAATTCCCCAGTATGGCACCAAGCATTCGCTGAATATTGCTGTCACAGCCGGGATTATTTGCTGGGACTTTCTCCAGAAAATGTAACAAAAACTTAACATTAGACTTTTGATTGTCACTAAAAAACCGTATTTATTTGTAAATTTTTTTCTTTCAAGTCAAATGGCAAACAAAACGGCAAAAACCAAACACAAATCGCTGGCATCCGATATCGCCAGTTCGATTCAAACCAAGCTCAGCGAAGCGGGTGAGGCTACAAAAAAAATGAAAAAATCCATCGAGAAATCGGCGGATAAACTAGCCAAAAAATTAGCTAAACTGATGCAGAAGGCCGAAAAGAAGGTGGCTAAGCCAGTGAAGTCGAGCGAAAAGAAATTAAAAAAAGAAGCGTCTAAAGCGAAGAAAAACGCCCAAAAAGCCGAGAAAAACGCTAAACGTACCGCCAAGAAAGCCGTTGCACTCGTTTCTGAAGCGGTTGACACCGCGACAAAAGCACCAGCGCCGAAAACAACTTCCCGCCCAGCACGCACCCAATCAACGGCCGCAAAACCAGCCGCCCCAAAAACGACCCGCCCAGCAGCCGCTAAAGCGACCAATCCTGTTGCGGCACCCGTAGCAACCCCGGAAGAAAACGCCTAGTACCATTCAGTACAATCACTATTTATTGAGTGCCCGCTTTTCGCGGGCATTTTTGTTGTAGCCTATTATTTTTATAGGCATCTTAGTGTGACATTTACAATGAGACCTCGTCTACTATAGGCTATATCTGCTTATGATACTAGTCCTTACTTAATCCCGAACAGACGATTAATCTAATTTAAGACGGCTTTATGCCTTACCGTTCAACTGCCGTTCCTCTATCAATATTCGCTTTTGTGTTGATACTCACAGCTGGCTGTGGGTTTAGAAGCTGGCTGTCGCTGTCAACAACCGACCCTACAGGCAATCCATCATCTGAATGGCTCATCCTGTTTGCCCTGGCTTTAGCTTTGCAAACACTGGCAGGCTATGGGCTATGGTGGTGGCTGCGCCGACGGCAGCGATCCGTGGTACAAACAGAAGTTCTGCATTCAATTGTCCACGAATTCCAGACACCCATTACGGCCATTCGAATGGCCGCCGATATTCTGGATTCTCCTATTGCCCGTAATCAGCCTGAACGAACTGAAAAATACGTCCGCATCATTCGGGAGGAAACAGAGCGGCTGCAACACCAGGTTGAAACGATGCTGACTCTGGCTCGCGCTGACCGCAACACGCTAACGCTTAACCTGGAGCCCATTCAACTCCATCAACTGCTTCACTCAGTAGCCGAACGACATGGTGAATACCTGACGCTGAGGCTGCTCGACGCAGACTCGCACATTCTGGCCGACCGGCTTCATTTAACAAATGTGCTGTACAATCTGCTCGATAACGCCGTAAAATACAGTTCGGATCAGCCTCGCATCATGATTCGGACCCGAGCCGATCAGGATGGCCTGACCATCGCCGTCCGCGATGAAGGCGTTGGAATTCCAGCCAAATTAATTTCTCAGATTTTTCAGCCTTTTTTTCGGGTTCATGACCGCAGCCAGGCGAGTGTCAAAGGCTTCGGATTAGGACTCAGTTATGTGCAGCGAATCGTTCAGTCGCATAACTGGACCGTATGGGTAAAAAGTGAACAGGGAAAAGGTAGTGAGTTTATCATTCAAATTCCGCCACCCTCTATTTTACCTCCCACTTCTGGCTAAAATCTGACAAGGCCAACAGCCACCTGATTACAGGCCTGTTAAAAGACAACGGGCAGCCATCATTCGATGGCTGCCCGTTGTCTTTTAAACGGTGTAGGTTATTTGGCGCTTATGCCTACAGGGGCTTTTGTCACTTTCATAATGCCATTCATCATCCGCCAGTGGCCGGGAAATGTGCATACGAATGGGTAATCACCAGGCGTAGCGGGCGCGGTGAATTTCAGCCGGTACGTTTGGTCCGGGTTCACCAACGGCGTGGCCGCAATGATCTGCGCTATCGAGGGCACATAGTTCTTTTCAGCACCATCTTTGGCCGTAATCAGTTTGTCGGCAGCGGCTCCAATAATCTCCATGCTCTTTTGTTTGCCAATGACCAGATTATGCTGCATGGCATCGGGATTTTCCAATACGATCTCAACTTGTTTACCGGCTGTCACGGTAAACTCTTTCTTGTCAAAGCGCATTTCTTCCCGAACCGTTTTCATCCGAACGACTTCTACATTGGGATCGGTGGGTTCGGTTTTGGCCAAGCCCCATACTTCATATAGGCGGGCTAGCCGTTCGCGGTTATCGGTCGATACGGTATTCGTCAGGCTAGCCAGAAATGTCTTATCCGCATCCCGGACTTGAGCCGTCTGCTTCATGTTCCAACCCTCCAAAACCCCTTTCATAATGGCTTCGCCCTGAATAGACCCCAGTTTTTGGCTTTGCCGCAGCAAGGCAACAATCGAGTCGACAGGCGCTACGGACGCATAGCTGCGCGTGGCCCGCTCCAGCGCATAAGCACTCAGGCTTTGCGGGGCACGGTAAACGAGCGTATGGGTCGCGTTGTTGTTCTGTTCGTTGCTTTCGGCAATGGCGTTTTCCCGGTCGAGCATAACGGAGATCGTGTAGTCACCGGGGCGCTCAAACAGTACGCCCATGTCGCCAACCCAGGGGCCGTTATTCGACTTGCTGATGGTTACCGTTTCACCGGGTTTGATGCCGGTATCGTGCGTCACACTCACAAAGTTGATCTTGGCACCTTCCAGATTACCCTTTGGGCCTTCAATTCGGACAGACATCGGAATAACGGTCCCGGCCGGAATGGCCACGCCCCCAGCGTTGGTAACGTCCACAAAAATACGGGCTCCCTCCCGAACCGAAGGCGACTCGGGTGTTGTCCGAATGGCCGCTACCACCAGGTCGGGCTGATTACCAGCGGGCGTTACGGTGGCTCTCTGCTCGGGCGCGCTAGGACCGTGCCCCTTGGTCGAATGACTGCTCATGTCGTGGGCAGGTTTCGGCTGAGAAGGCGCGCTCATGGCTAGTTGCCCCATGTATTTTTTCAGAAGTTGCCCATTCTGCCCCGTCAAAGCACAGGCGAAGGCGTCGGGCAACCAACGATCATTGGTTTCGGTGGCTTTATCGAGACGGGCAAGAATTGCTTTTTCCGTGGCGTCACTTTGCGGAGATTCCGACAGAGCCAGCACCGTATTCAGTACAACCAGCGGTTCCTTATCATTCAGCAAATCTGCGCTTAGCAACGTGCCAGCGGTTTCCTGTGTGTGTGGCAATACCTGAATGGCCGTTTTACGAACGCCAGCATCCTGATGTTTTAGGGCGCCCATAGCAGCCTGCGTCGCGGCACTGTTCGATCCATCCAGAGCACCCAACCCCTGCAAGGTCCACAAGGCATGAATGGCGGCCGGATTGATGCCAATTTCATCCACAGATTGATCATTCACCAGTGCAATGAGTTGGGGCACTACGTCTTTATTGTTCCGGTCAATCAGCAAACGTTGCGCCGTTGTCCGCCAGAACATATTTGTGTTTTTCAGCGCAGCTACCAGTTCCGCCGGGCGGTCTTTGCTCAAGGCCATTGGCGTATAAGCGGGTGCATTTTTGTACCCGACACGATAAATTCGACCATGCGTAAAATCACGAAGGGGCGTATCATACGCATTACCCGAACCGTTGGTAGCCCCTTTAGGCGTTGGGTTGTGCTGAATGATGAAACTGTACCAGTCAACGACCCAGACGGCCCCATCGGGACCAACTTCGGCAAACACCGGTGCAAACCACTCATCGGCCCCCGCTACCAGGTTGAAGCCTTCCGCATCTTCGAAATTAGTACCCGTTTTCTGCATCACGTTCTGGTGCAGAATGTGGCCCGTTGGTTCAGCGACGAAGGCAATTTTGTTCCAGTACTTTTTCGGGAAGGCGCGGGCCGTATAAAAATTATGCCCCGCAGCCGCCGTGAAGCCACCAAAGACATCCACCTGCCGAACCTTTTCGGTAATGGGCTTCATGTCCTTGTGGGTATCCGTGCTACGGCTGCCATTTTCGCGAATGTGGGCGGCACCGTGGTAATACCGATTAGGAATGGCCATGTACCAGCCGTGCGAGTTGTTGGCGGTTGACCCGAAAATATCGCCCGTTTCCGAGAAACCCAGCCCCCAGGTATTGTTCGATGTGCTGGTTACGTATTCAAGTTTAGATCCGTCGGGTTTGAAGCGAAAAAATCCCTGCGAGAACTTCACGCTGTCGGCACCCACCTTTCCCTTAAAGCCCGAATACCCCACGCTTCCCCAAATCCAGTTGTCGAACCCATAATGCAAATTGCTCGGTCCAGCATGGGTATCGAACGTACCAAAACCCGTAAAAACGATCTTCTTCACATCAGCCTTGTCGTCGCCGTTTGTATCCTGTAAGAACAGCATATGCGGTGCCTGCGACACATAGAGGCCGCCGTTGCCAAAAGCCATCCCGGTTGGAATGCTCAGCCCTTCGGCAAAATTGGTGAACTTGTCGGCCTTGCCGTCTTTGTCGGTGTCTTCGCAAATAACGATGTAATCGGAGCCACCTTCGGGCTTGCGCTCATTGGGATAATCTTTCGTAATCAGCGCATAAAGCCGTCCGCGTTCATCCCAGGCCATGGCTATGGGGTGCATCACATTTGGCTCGTGGGCAAACAAATCGAGCGTAAAATCCACGGGCACCTGAAGGTGCTTCATGGACTCTTCCGGCGAAAGAGGTTTTTGTTCCAGCTGTGGACCAGGGCGTTTTTCGTAGTTCGGTAGCTGCGCTTCCGTATACGCGAAAGGTTGAGGCTTCAGGTCGTCGTGCCGCTTTTTCACGTCGTCGCCGACTGCCCACAAAATACCCCGCTCCAGCAGTTGCTGAAATCCGGGCTGGCTCCAGGTGCGTTCGTCATGCCCATAAGCAGTGTAGAATACCCGCCCTTTACCATACTGCCGTGTCCAGGTGTAAGGTTCTTCCTTGACATTAGGTTTATCTGATGCCTGATCAGCTTTAATATCCCGAACGGCCAGCACGTTGTTGTCGGCTTGCAAATGGCTGTGCAGATACGTTTCGTCGTACGCTTTAAACGAAGGCAGACCTGCTACAATTGGGTTGTTAGGCTGCGTAAAATGGGTTTGAATGGTGTCCATTTTGTGGCGCCAGAACTGCCCGCCCACAACTTTATCGACGTATTCGGTTGAATTTCGGAAACAGTACGACGCACAGTGAACGGGAATAAGCCCTTTTCCCGAGGCTACATAGTCGAGCAACGCTTTTTCCTGTGGCTTTCCGATGCTGTCCCAATTGGCAAAAATCAGCAGGCCGTCATATTTATTGAGGTTGTCGGCGTTCAGGTCTTCCAGTTTATCCGTATACGTAATGTTAATGCCCTTGTTGCCCAGCGCGGCCATTAATTGCGGCACCCGCTCAATGGGCCGGTGGTGCCCGTTATCGCCCAGAAACAGGATTTCCGTCCGGCGCGGCTTCAGGGATTCCTGCCGACTAGCGGTTTGTGTCGCCGTTTGGCGGGCACATTGGGCAAGAACCAGTACTACCCCAATTGCTGTGAGTATCTTTTTCATAACTTTTATCATAACCGGCCGGCAAGGGCGGTTCTACATCGTATAATCAGGTAATTTAATCAATGCTCCACCCTGTAAAGCTGATTCGTGAGCCAGAATACCCACACTCGTCCAGTTGGCCGACTGTGCTGCATTAGGGAACGGATCACGGTCTTCAACGATGGCCGATACAAATTCATGCACCATGTGCGGGTGTGAGCCCCCATGGCCGCCCCCCTGTGTAAACGACAAATGTTGCTGTTCATCCGCATCATACACACCTTTGGTCGTAAAGCCGGCAATTTCAGCAGGCAACAGCCGGCCATAATCAGGAACAGTCACTTTCTCCGGAATCTCCGGCTCTGGCTTTTTGGCAGTGTGAATAACCGGTTGGTCGTCCTCAATCAACTGCCACTCAAACGATTTTTTATCCCCATACACTTCGAAACTCTCCCGGTATTGCCGGGCCACGTCGAACAGCGACCGATAGACATAAGCCGACAAATCGCTGTTCTTAAATTTAATATGCGCCGACTCGACCGCAAACGGCGAGTTGTGAATTTTGGCCAACTCTTCCCGAATGGTGCCCGATCCAAAGCAAGACACATAATCGGCCTCGAGTTTAAGCAAACCCGCTACGGGTCCTACGCAGTGGGTTGCGTAGTGCATGGGAGGCAGACCGGGCCAGTAGTCGGGCCACCCATCCATATCCTGCTGGTGGCTGGCTTTCAGAAACTGCACTTTCCCGAGTTCGCCCTTTTCATATAACTCTTTCACAAACAGAAACTCGCGGCTATACACCACTGTCTCCATCATCATGTATTTTTTACCTGACTCCTTACAGGCCTTCACGATTTCCATACACTCCTCCACGGTCGTTGCCATAGGCACCGTACAGGCGACGTGTTTGCCGGCCCGCAGGGCTTTCAGGCTCTGCTCGGCATGGTTAGGGATGGGTGAATTGATGTGGACAGCATCAATGGCTGGGTCGGCCAGCAATTCGTCGTAGTTACTGTAGCGTTTTTCAATGCCATACGCATCACCTATTTCGTTTAGTCTTTCGACGTTACGCTGGCAAATGGCATACATATTGGTGTTAGGATGCCGCTGGTAAATTGGAATAAATTCGGCCCCGAATCCGAGTCCGACAATAGCGATGTTAATCATACTTAAAGAGCGAATGAGTAAATAAGCGAAAGCTGAAGAGATACCAGATTACATGAACAAAATAGAGTTATGACGCGATCAATTCGCTCTTTCGCTCCGCCCCGGCGACCCGGTTCACGCTCTCGCTCTTTATGAAGGCAAGTCCGTCTATAGCCAACTGCTCGGGCGATTCGAACATAGGCCGAAAAATATGCGTGGCAGCTGCCAGTTCGGGCGGATTCGGGCCGAACGCTTCGATAGCAATCGGCCCTTCGTAGTTAATGTCTTTCAACACGCTAAACACATCGTTGAAGTTGACATGGCCCCTACCGGGTGTGGAACGATCATTTTCTGAAATCTGTACATGAACCAGATACGGTGCACATGTACGTAAGGCATCGCCTATGTTTTTCTCCTCGATATTGGCATGGAAGGTGTCGAAAGCAGCCCGGCAGTTAGGGTGGTCAACGGCTTCTACATACCGTACCAGATCGTCGGCGCAGGTCAGCAAATAGGTTTCAAACCGGTTCAGGTATTCGGCAGCCAACACAACGCCCTTCGTTTGCGCGTAATCAGCTACCTCACGCATACTGGTCACCGACCAGTTCCACTCATCGGCTGTAGCGGGCTTACCCGTAAACATCTTGAAGCCCGCATAAAATGGTCCCATCAGGATTGGCGCACCAACCACGGCACAGCAGTCAATAACTTGTTTCAGGTGTGTGATACCCGCCTGACGAACCGACGCATCAGGGCTTATCAGGTTATGCTCCGAGCCACAAAGCGTGCAAGCCTGAACCCCCAAACCTACTTCGTTAAGTTGCTGACCAATGCGCGTCCATTTCTCGATGTTACCCGGCGTGTTGATTGGGATTTCAACGAAATCGAAGCCACTTCGTTTTAGGAACGCGAACGTACCAGCCAACTCTTCGTCCATCGACATTGTCCAGACGAACATATTCATTCCTACCTTATTCATATTCGTTCCATAAAAAATCAAACAAATATAAATACTCCTTATCTTCGCCGTTTAGCCTTGATTAGCTAATTTCAACTCTATTTTTGCCTATTTTATAATTATTACCCGTAATTTGTGTTAAAAACCAACTACTGAATGAAACAGCCTCTCCGTAAAGACCTTGAACCCGTTGCGGCTTCATTCATTGTAAAAAAACTAGTGGAGCCTCACTTTGACCCCAACTGGCATTTCCACCCGCAATACCAGTTGTTTCTGGTGGAAGAAGGGACGGGAACCCGCTTTATTGGTGATTCAATTAAGCCGTTTGGTCCCGGCGATCTGGTTTTTCTGGGCCCAAACCTGCCGCATCTTTGGCGAAGTGACCAGGTTTACTTTGATCGGCAGTCAACCTTAAAAACCCGGGGCATTGTCGTTTACTTTACCGAAGATTTTCTGGGAAACGATTTCTTTACCAGGCAGGAAATGGCACCGATTCGTCAATTGCTCGATCAGGCCCGGCAAGGTCTTGAATGGACGAAAGATACGCGCAGTCGGGCAGAAATGGCCCTTCATAACCTAACCAATCAAGCCGTTGGCTTCGATCGGGTGCTCGGCCTGCTAACGTTGCTGAACGACCTTTCACGGGCCACCGATTACCGGCACTTGACCAGTCCAGGGTATACGAACACTGTGAAGCCCACTGAAACCGACCGAATGCAGTTGGTACATGATTATGTGTTGGGGCACTTTCCGGACGATCTCAGCCTGGATACCATTGCCGATCTTGCGGGTATGACATCACCCGCTTTTTGTCGGTATTTTAAAACACGGGCTAACAAAACCTTTTCCGAATTTGTCTCCGAGGTTCGTATTGGGCATGCCTGTAAATTACTGATGGATGGAAAACTAAACATCACCCAGATCAGCTTTGAGAGTGGATTTCGAACCCTGTCGAACTTCAACCGACAATTCAAGGATATTACCGGCCAGACGCCGTCGGCCTACGTAAAAACATACCGACAACTATAACAAAGCGGCTTACCCGTTTAGGGGTAAGCCGCTTTGTTATAAGAAGCTAAGTGAAGTTTAATACAAAGTAGTCGTTCCTTCTGGCTCCCGCACCACAACGCCCTCCTGAATAAAGGCAAGCAAGTCGGCCGTTAAGCGATCTTTCTCCGTAATGAACAAGCCGTGAGGAGCGCCATCATAAACGATGTACTGCGCGTTTGGCAAGGCGTTGGCGGTTCGTTCGCCCGATGCCTCGATGGGCACCGTCTTATCGGCATCACCATGAATAATCAACGCAGGCACCCGAATCTGCGCTAGATCATCCCGAAAATCCGTCTGAGAAAACGACTTAGCGCATTCGAGCGTCGCCTTATGAGACGCCACATAAGCGCGGGCAAAATCACCATCAAGGTGGGCCTGACTCACGGGTTGACTAAGCAGGCTTACACCATAAAATTGCTTGCCAAATGTTTGCAGGAAAGCTGCCCGGTCTTTCTGAATATTCTCGGCTATCTCGTCAAAGACATCCTGGTCGACGCCGTCTGGATTATCATCTGTTTTGAGCAGATAAGGCGTTACGGCACTTACGAAGGCTACTTTGGCTACCCGTGCACCACCATGACGGCTCATGTACCGGGCTACTTCGCCCCCGCCCATCGAAAAGCCCACCAGCGTTACATTCTGCAGGTTCAACTCGTCGAGAACAGCTTTCAGATCATCGGCCAGCGTGTCGTAATCATATCCATCCCAGGGCTGGCTCGACTTACCAAAACCCCGACGATCATAAGCCACCACCCGAAGGCCGTGTGCGGGTAGTTCGGCCAGTTGGTAATCCCACATTTCGTGGCTCAAGGGCCAGCCATGAATCAGCACAACCGTTGCCCCGGCAGCGCCCGTACTGGTTCCTAAATCCTGATAAAAGAGTTTAATGTCATTCCCGGACGCATCAGTTCCTGCTTTGATGTAGCTCATAACGTAAGGTTTTTCTAGTTGAGTTATTCTATTCAGCAAATAGAACTGTAATGGCAGGGAATAGTTAGAACTAAATCGCTATTTCAGGTATTTTCGCTGAGTAACGCCATACACGTTCACATAAGTACGCCCTGAAATACCTCGTCCAGACGCGATACAGGCTTTATGTTTATTTTGTACCCTTTTGTGTCCAGCCCTTTTAGATTGTACTTTGAAATAAACATCTGCTTAAAACCCAGCTTTTCGGCTTCGGCAATGCGGGATTCGATGCGGCTCACGGCACGCACCTCACCCCCTAATCCGATCTCGGCCGCAAAGGCCACCGACGGCGGAATCGCAATGTCTTCATAACTAGACACGATAGCCGCACAAACGGCCAGGTCAATGGCGGGGTCTTCTACCCGTAAGCCACCGGCAATGTTGAGGAATACATCCTGCTGACCAAGCCGGAAGCCACCGCGTTTCTCCAGAACAGCCAGTAGCATATTCAACCGCTTGGCGTCGAATCCCGTGCTGCTGCGCTGTGGCGTGCCATACGTAGCGACGCTTACCAGCGCCTGGCTCTCGATCATCAGCGGCCGGTTTCCTTCCAGCATTGACCCAATGGTGACGCCACTCAGCGCTTCGTCGCGCTGGGAGATCAGAATCTCGGACGGGTTTGTAACTTGCCGAAGCCCGTTGCCCAGCATTTCATAAATGCCCAGTTCATCGGTGCTCCCGAAACGGTTTTTATTAGTCCGTAAAATTCGGTAGGTGGTATGCCGGTCTCCTTCAAAGGTAAGTACGGTATCGACCATGTGTTCCAGTACTTTGGGGCCAGCCAACGTTCCTTCTTTAGTAATGTGACCAATCATAAATACAGGCACGCCACTTTCTTTAGCATACTTCATGAACTCGGTCGCACATTCACGTACCTGCGACACGCTTCCCGCACCAGACTCTACCAGCGACGACTGCATGGTTTGAATGGAGTCGATGATCAGAATTTCGGGTTCAAAATGCTCCGCTACCCGAAAGATATTCTGGGTGGAGGTTTCGGTCATCACATGGCAATCGCTGGTTGGCGCATCCAGACGTTCAGCCCGCATCTTGATCTGCTGCTCACTTTCTTCGCCCGATACGTACAACACACGCATGCCCGACAGGCTAAGGGCAATTTGCAGCAACAGAGTCGACTTTCCGATGCCCGGCTCACCACCAATCAGAACGAGTGATCCGGCCACAATACCGCCACCCAATACCCGATTCAGTTCATTATCGACGGTATAGATTCGTGGTTGTTCTTCGTAATTGATCGCGTGAAGCGCTTTGGGCTTAGCCGCTACTTTCAGGCCACCCGGCCCGGCCGATGGGCTGCGCCAGCCACCTTTTTCGGGTTCGTCTTTCTGAACGACTTCCTCTACAATACTATTCCACTCGCCACACGACGGGCAGCGCCCCATCCATTTTGCGGACTGGTGTCCGCAATTTTGACAGAAAAAAGTAGTTTTTAACTTGGCCATTTGGTGCTATATGACTTGTCGGCAAACCGCCCTGACAATATTCGTTGGGATGAATTTACAGAACCAATTAAACCCTTTTAACAGGAGATAATCCAACCGGCAGACATCGCTTCAGCGACTCATTTTATATCGGTTGTTCGGTAAATAGAGAACGCCGTTCGCTCGAAATAAGTTGGTTTCCCGTACCGTCCATGCTCAAATATCGTTTACTAACAAGTACATTATTCTACCAACAAGAATGAAAAAAATCCTGCTTTTCGCATCACTCACGATTCTGCCTGCTCTATCATTTGCTCAGGGTGGTTTTCAAATTGGCATCAAGGGAGGTGTTAATCTTTCCCGGCTCAGCTTTGGCAATTTCATTAACACAAGCGCCAATCCCAATGGCTCGCCAAACGTAAGCATTGATGGCCAGACTTTCCGAAACAACTTGAGCGACAGCTTCAACAGCAAAACGGGTACGTCATTTGGTATTTATACCCGCTTCGGTAAAAATCTGTTTATTCAACCCGAGTTACTTTACTCAACCCGAGCGGGGCAGTTTGGCGTTATCCGCAATGGCCAGACAGAGACGGTTACGGTGACAACAACCAGTTTCGATGTTCCCCTCCTGCTCGGTATTAAAGGCGGTCCCATTCGGGTGATGGCGGGTCCAGTCATTTCGTTCCGGATTGATGATAACCAGAAGTTGGGCCAGGCCCTGAGTCAGTATACAAGTGGTAGCTTAAACGATGCCTGGGCTAAAGCCTATTATGGGTATCAGGTGGGTGGCGGCCTCGACCTGGGCTCCTTTGGTCTCGATGTTCGGTACGAAGGAAACCTCTCTGATATTGCCCAAATTGAAGATAGCCAGGGTAAATTCAGCCAACGCCTGAAATCGTGGCAGGTTACGCTGGCCTACCGGCTATTTTAGACGTGGTACGTTAACGTATTACGTTAATGAAACAAATCAAGACTTGCTTAAAATGAGACGTGGCTGACGCACGAAGAATACTTTCGCGTCAGCCACGTCTCATTTTCTATTTTTCAAATGTCTAGTTCAACAACTTGAGCCAGTATTGGGCTAATTGCTGGGTAATATCCTTCATGCGCCGACGCGAGATCGCCACTTCCCGACCATCGGCCATTCGTACTTGCCGTTCGCGGTTGAAGATGTTGCGCTGAACGTAGGCCAGATTAACGATATATGATTTATGAATACGCAGGAACAGAGAGCCATCCAGCGTTTTTTCGAACTCTTTCAGGGTTTTTGATACCAGATACCGCTTGCGGTCACGGGTATGCAGAAACGTATAGTTCCCTTCTCCCTGTAAACACAGGATATCATCGACCGAAATGAAAATTGTACGATTCAAATAAGGCAGCGCAATACGCTGGGTACCACGCTGATATGACGTTGGAAATTGTGGAACAACAGCAAGTGGTTGTACAGAGGAGAAAATTGAAGCTTCCATAGTAGAGAATAGTTTTGGTTCAGTATTTAATATGAAGCAAAACTACTTTATGGGCGCTGGTTCAAAAAAGATAGCCTGATCGACAAGGGCTGCTCAAAAGAGGTAACCAGTTGCAAATCAGGCTATTGCACTAAACATAGTGCATAGGTTCGGGTGGATTTACCCACCCTATTGCGTAAAACTACGCAGTGCTCATATGTGCTATTTACGGGCACTTTTCGGGTAAAACCCATTTCCGTTCGTTAGCTAACGGCAATTGGCCGAAAATCGCGAATGCGGTCAACAAATACCTGAGCCCGACGGCGGGAAATTTTCACTTGTTGGCCATCCGTCAATTCAAGTTCACCTTCTTTTTTGATAAAAAACTTACGAACAAAACCTAGGTTTACAATGCAGGATTTATGCACCCGAACGAACGCCTGTCCATCAAGTAATGTTTCGTATTCTTTTAACGTACGGGAGACCAACATTTTAGTCCCGTCTTTCAAAAAGAAATTTGTGTAATTGCCACAACCTTCCAGACGAACGATCTCATCAACAGATACAGTACGTTTCCGATCGTAAAAAGGGATGAGAAGTTTCTGGAGACAGGTGGAATCGGCAATTTTTTCCACACTATTGTGGAAAGGTCTGGACATACTATCAAAGAGGGAGTCGTTAACGAATGCGTTCATAGTCGTTTTATGAGATGATTGTGTATTAATAGTTAGAGGCTGACATTCAGATACTTATTGCACTATTTCGGGTTTCGAAACGGCTCCCTATATCCCCTGTCGTATTAACTATAGTTACAAGAATCAGACCTAGTTATTGAAACCCACTCATTAAGGTAAATATCTTATACATAATTCCTTATTATTCAGGCATCCTATACCGATTAATCAACAAATTAAGGGACCATTTCAGATACTTTTATAACTTTTCATATGTCGGGGGTTGTGTATTAAAAACCCCAATTAGCTCCACGTAGCTTTAGAGGTCCCTGCTCTCCTGAGTTTTGCGTACCTTTGCCAAAGCAAGTAGTGAAACACGTAGCGTATGCTGGATAAAGTAAAAGACCTACACCAGGAGATTGAGCAATTCGACATTAACACGCCGGAGAAATTAGAGCTGTTCCGGATGAAATTCATTAGCCGTAAAGGTGTTATTACGGAATTATTCGAAAGCCTTAAAAGCGTCCCACAAGCCGATCGGCGGACGATTGGGCAAGAACTGAACGGCCTTAAAAACCTGGCTCAGGAACGATTTGAGGCATCTAGCCAACTCGTTGATGAACAACGAGATTCGGCTAACAGCGCGCCCCCCGTTGATCTTACCCTGCCAACCATACCGAATTTAACCGGTACGCAGCACCCACTGAGTCTGGTTCGGCAGCGAATTATTCAGATTTTCGAACGAATTGGCTTCGATGTGGCCGACGGCCCCGAGATTGAGTCGGATTGGTACAACTTTGGTGCGCTCAATTTTCCCGACAATCACCCGGCCCGCGACATGCAGGACACATTCTTTGTCGAGAAAGCCAGTGAGGGCGCGCCATCGGATATGTTGCTCCGTACGCACACTTCCAATGTGCAAATTCGATTGATGGAACGGCAGAAATCGCGTACGGACGGGGCGCCGTTCCGGCCAATTCGCTCCATTATGCCAGGTCGGGTATACCGCAACGAAACCATTTCGGCGCGGGCGCACTGCATGTTCCACCAGGTAGAAGGAATCTATATTGATCGGAATGTAGGTTTCAAAGACCTGAAAGACACGCTCTATCATTTTGTGAAGGAGATGTTCGAACCCGGAACTCAGATACGTTTTCGGCCTTCTTACTTCCCGTTTACCGAACCGAGTGCCGAGATTGACATATCCTGTCAAATCTGCGGTGGTACGGGCTGTAACATTTGCAAGCATACGGGCTGGGTCGAAATTGCCGGTTCGGGCATGGTTGATCCACAGGTGATTGCCAACTGCGGCATCGATCCGGAAGAGTATACGGGGTTTGCCTTCGGGATGGGAATTGAGCGGATCACCCAGCTAAAGTACGTGGTGAACGACCTGCGGCTCTACACCGAAAACGACGTACGCTTCCTGCGCCAGTTTGAAGGACTTTAAATCAAATTTGAATGACCGGGCCGCCGGTCCGGTGAATGAGCGAATGAGTGAATAGCTGACGTAAGCCTTTATTCACTCATTCGCTCATTCACCATTCACTTATTCAATATGTCTCCCATCCGCCTTTCTGATCTAGCATTTACGCTCGAAGCCGTTGTTGATGAAGCGTTCGGGCAGAAGGCTGTGTGGGTTGTGGCCGAAACCAGTGATATAAAAAATTACCCTGACCGGGGCTACTGCTTTCTAACGTTAGTGGAGCGGGATGCTGCGGGAGGTTCGGGACGCGAAACACTGGCTAAACTCGAAGCCTGTATCTGGCGGAAGAATTACCACGCCATCGGCGATTTTGAGCGGGCAACAGGCGTAGCATTTGCCCGAAACATTCAACTTCTGTTGCTGGTCTCGGTAGGGTTTAGCCCGGTATATGGCTTACGGCTGGAGATTCTGAAAATCGACCCATCCTATACACTGGGCAACCTCGAACGGGAACGGCAAGCTGTACTTGATACGCTCGTCAGGAACCACCCCGATCTGGTTTGGCTCGAAGCCGGTCAATACATAACCGCCAATCAGCTCCTGCCCCGTCCGGCCGTTATCCAGCGCGTGGCGCTCATTACGGCGCCTAACTCGGATGGCTGGCGCGACTTCCGCCATGAGCTTGCTCAAAATCCATTTGGTTATGACTTTGTCGTTGACGAATACCTGACGCAGGTGCAGGGGCAAGGAGCCGAACGGGCCATTTGTGGCCAGTTGGCTCGCATCGATACCAGTGGTATACCCTATGACGCCGTTGTGATTGTGCGCGGGGGTGGCTCGCAACTGGATTTTGGCTCGTTTGATACGTATTTAATGGGGCAGACAGTGGCCGGCTTTACGATTCCGATTCTGGCAGGGATTGGCCACGAACGCAACGTAAGCATCACCGATTTGCTTTGCCACCAGAGTGTAAAAACGCCTACTAAAGCGGCTGGTTTTTTGATCGAACATAACCGCCAGTTTGAAGAAACCTGCCTTCAGTTGCGCGACCGGTTACGCGTAATTGCCCGCGATATGCTGCAAACAGCCCGTGAAGATCTGGACCGTGAAACGGAGCGACTTCGGTTTGTTTCGCAGGCTTACTTCCGCGAATGCCACACGAACCTTACTGAGAAAGCAGTTACCTTACGGCACCTTGACCCATCGAATGTGCTTCGTCGTGGCTATGCATTGTTGCTTCGTGACGGGCGGATTTTAACTCAAACCGCCGATATTCAACCGGGCGAAACACTAGAGGTACAAATGCGTGATGGCACCATTACAACGAAAGTCATTGGTTTATAAAAGCGCCATAGGCCTTTATAGGTCCTAAACGGCAGCCTCGCCAGAGCAGACTGCCCATCATATTTTATCTGACAAAAACGAATGACTTACCAGGAAGCATACGACCAGCTCAGCACGCTGGTTTATGAAATTGAAAACGAGGAAGTGCCACTCGATGAGCTACCCGGCAAGATTCGGTTAGCGACTGAACTGATTACTTTTTGTCAGGATCGGCTCCGGGCCGTTGAAACGGAATATCAGGAAGTTATCGAACGACTGCCCAAACGTTAACAAAAGGAATTTATTAACGCCCTATGTGTAACCTTTGCCAAACCTTACCTAATTTTAAGCCCGGGGTCAATATACTAAGGTGCTCAGCGTCGTTTTAGGGTATGAGGTAGTAGACAGCACCATTTTGCCTGATCGAGTCGTTATTCTATGAATTTATTTGCCAATCTAACTACTGTTTTCAATCCGGAGGTTTTGTCGCGTATTGCCGATTACATCGACGAACCCATCGAAAAAACCAGCAAAGCCGTTGATGGCCTTGTGTATACCATTATGGGCGGGCTGATGAAACGCACAACGAGTGAAATTGGCGTCAATCAGCTATATAACCACATCCAGAAAGGCCGTTATGACGGCGGTCCCCTTGATAATCTGGTTACGGTTCTCCGCGACCCCGCTTATACAAATACACTTATTACGCAGGGCAATGAGGTAATCAGTCATTTGCTGCCCGCCATGAAAAGCTCGATTGGCAGCATGATTTCGAGCTATGCCGGTATCCGTAATTCATCCGCTATCTCGTTGCTGGGCCTAACAACCACCCTTGTTCTTCATGTACTTGGCAAACAGGTAAAAGATCAAAAACTGGATGCCGATGGCTTAGCCTCCGCCCTTTTCGCCGAACGGGAAACACTGGTCAATAATGTTCCCGAAGAATTCATGCCCCGGCTGGTTGAGAAAGTTGGCCTTCAGCAGGTGGTAGCCGGACTGGCCACACCCGCCCGACGCACAACCGTCGAAGCGTCCGGCCGGACCGTTTCCACTGCCACACGGCCGGCGATTAGTTACGACCTTACGGACGACTCAGATAACGATAATGGGGCGTTGACTAAATGGGGTGTTGGGGCACTCATCGCCGTTGCGCTTGCTTTTGGAGGGTATTATCTTTATCAAAATACCCAGAAATATTCGAACGACGGACAGGACACGACCGACGTTGCATCCGTGTCAAGCGATACCATTCAGGCTGATACCGTCACCCGGTCGCTTGCGGTGCCAAAGGAACCCGTCGCTAAAACAGCGCCGAAATCAACGTCAGCCGCTTCTGCTTCCTTAGCGCCCGCAACCAGCGCTACGGGCCTCGCTTCGGCTACTGGTACAGGCAGTTTAGCTCAGCAAATGACACCTTATCTGGGCAATGCGGCACTACCCAAGGGGCGTGTATTTCCCTTAACGGGCATCGCTTTTCAGCCAGGGTCGTTGTCTCTGACACCCGGCTCACAGGCGACCGTCACGGAACTGGCGACCCTGCTGAAAACTTACCCTCAATTACAGGTATTGCTAGTTGGTTACGCCAACGATGCACAGGGCGATTTCACCAATAAAAGCCTGTCCTTCAAACGGGTCAATGTAATCAAACAGCAGTTGGTAACCTCCGGCATTAACTTCCAGCGGATCGACGCCATTGGACGGGGAACAGGCGTTGCTAAAAATGATACATCGGGCGTCCCCAAACCAACCATGCGCAAGATTATGCTGAAGGTTGTCTCGAAATAAACGATAAACGAACTGATGAACAGCAACGGCTTCTCTGGCAACGGAGGAGCCGTTTTGGCTAAGATGCCTTTCCGGGAAACTTGCTGAACACCTTAGCAACCGCTTCGTTTATTTGCTCGGGCGTCACGCCTTTCTTACTCAGTATACTCGATACCGCAGCATCCCAAAGCAGGTTTTCCCGGCGGGAATCGACGATGTGTAAACTGAGCGTACCTTCCCGATACGTGCCAACCGGCACTTCCTGACTTTGCCAGTGATACCGACGCTGCCCGATATAGCGTGGGGCTTCATAGATTGTGGTTGGGCGCGTCTGCGTTTTTTCGTTGACCACCGTGCCAATATTCACCAGCAAATCGGGCTGGCCTGCTATGGGGTCTCCAGTCACTTGCTGATACCCACGATTAACCAGTTCCACCGCGACGGCTCGCTTTACCTGTTCCATCATTGCCTGATAAGTTGTACCGGGGCTAGGGTCAATTCGGCTGGTATCAATAAACGCAAATGTTCGGTAGGTCGACCAGTTGGCCGAGCCATCCTGTTCATTTTTGACGATCCGGTAACTGGAGCAGCCAGCGACTACACTAATCAGCACAAGCAGAAGAGCAACGACTGTTTTCATAACACTTTATTTTGTGACTTATGAACGCACGATAAAGCCATTTTGTGTTAAAAATTTAGACTCTAGGCTGCTTACAAACGGTCGATCATCGAAACAACTTTCGATGGTTGCAGTTCCATAAGGGTGTGTATACTCCACTAACTAATTACACGTATGAATCCAGAAACAGGAAAAACTGCTCTTATAACTGGGGCTTCCAGCGGAATCGGTCAGGAACTGGCCAAACTCTTTGCACAGGATGGCTATAACTTAGTTTTAGTAGGCCGTAGTGACGACAAACTGGATCGGTTGGGCGAAGTCTTTAAAAGTAATTACGGCACCCAGCAAATTACGGTCATTCACAAAGACCTGGCCCAGGAAGATGCCGCTCAGGATGTATATGATCAGATAAAAGCAAAAGGCATCATTGTCAATGTGCTGGTCAATGATGCGGGCGTTGGCCTCTATGGGCTGTTCGCTACCGACACGGACTGGGAGCGTGAAAAGTCGATGATTCACCTCAACGTGCTGTCATTAACCCAAATGACCAAGCTGTTCCTGTATGACATGCTGGCGCGTAATGAAGGAAAAATCCTGAATCTGGCCTCGCTCCTATCCATCACGCCAACACCCCTAATGGCTGTTTATGCAGGTACAAAAGCTTACGTTTACAACTTTACACAGTCGCTGGTGAACGAGTTGAAAGATACCAATGTGACCATTACGGCTCTCCTGCCGAATGCGACAGATACGGATTTTTTCAACAAAGCCGATGCTGAAAACACGAAAGTAACCGACGAACTGCAGGACCCTGTTATGGTGGCTAAGGCAGGTTACGATGCGCTCATGGCCGGTAAGCCTAAGATAGTGCCTGGCGGCTTCAAAAATAAATCGTATGAAGTTATGGCCTATGTGGCTCCACAGGAAACGCTGGCCGCGCTGATGCGCGATAAGATGTCGCAGAAACCCGATCCGGAAGAAAAAGAAGCGTCCATATCCCTGGCTTGGGGTATTGGCTTTGGCATCGCCGTTATTGCCGGAATCGCCCTGACAATTGGTTATAAAAACACCAGCGACTTTCAGAGAGCACGCTACCGTTACAAAGCTAAATCAATAGGTGACTCCTTATCAGACACCCTGTCTTCAGTACTGAATACAGCCGTAAGCAGCGTCGTTGAGGCTTATCAGACAACGAAAGAGAAAGCGCAGAAACTAGCCGATAAGGAGCAAGAGGTACAGGAAGAAGTAGTCGCATAAACTAGTCAACCACCCCAATCAAATTCTGAAACGGATTGGGGTGTCTTTACTCCCGTTCAATTTATCATGAAAAACTCATCGTTTTGGCGTATTGCAACGGCCATCTTTGCCGTTGGCAGTATACTGTATACAACGACATCCAGCAGCCGCTCCCGGCAGCAGAGTAAGGAACGGCATGAAGCTGGTCAGGAAGGGTCAGAATACGAGTACGATGTACCGGTTGAATACCAGAACGTATTCGAGAAAAACATGATCGTTCCCGCAGGCTGGTCATTTGGCATTGTGTGGTCTACGGTCTATTCCGGCTTAGCAGCCCTGATGGTTCATCAGGCATTACGTTCACAGGAATACAATCCACGGTACCAGAAGGCGTTGCCCTGGTGGTGGACAAGCTGGACACTCAATGCCCTTTTCGGCCGCTTCTTTTCGCAGAACGACCCACAAAGCATTATCATTTCCGACCTTGTGACGAAGTTCAATTTACCAGCGGCCCTGGCGCTGCACCAGAGTCTGGAAATTGGTAAAACAGATGTTCCCGCTCCCGAGAAATACCTTCGTATTCCCGTAAGTCTCTATGCGGGCTGGCTTACGGCGGCTACGGTAGTGGGCACGCCCAACACACTACTGACGGTCAATGCCTGGGAGCCTGATGAAGAGCGGGACGAACCCATTTCGGCCGGAATTCTGGCGGCCACTGCCGCTGTTGGCTATCTGATTGCCCGCCGACTCAACGATCCCTGGTACATGTTGCCGTTCGTAGCGGGATTCGGTGGTATCGCAACGCGTCAGTTGAAAAAAGAGCCGGTTGTTGGCTGGACAGGAGCTATTCTGGCATCTGCCTATGCGGGTCTACTTGCTTACTGGTTACCGAAGGGCAAATTCCACGCGTACGATCGACTCATCGTTCACGATACCGAAGCCGAAGTGCTGGCCGATCCCGTCGAAACCTGGGAACCACACCGAGCGGCCATTGCCCGGGAACGAATGAAACCGATTGAAGCCGAAGGGCTTGATTAATACGAAAGCCGCCCTGCGTTAACGCAGGGCGGCTTTTTTTCGCTTTGTACGAACCCATCCAATAACGACATTATGGCTTAAAAAACACCGTCTTGGCGCTTTTCCCCGCCAAAATGTCCGAAAAAACAGCCCGGCCCGCGATTTGTTAGTATAAGGTTATCTAATAAACAATCAAATCGAACCAGCTAACTGGAACGAGCAAACCGCCCTATACCATCATGGACTTCAAAAATTACACCATAAAAGCACAGGAGGTCGTGCAGAAGGCGTCGGAGATCGCCCTGGGCAACGGCCAGCAAGGGATCGAAACTGGGCACTTACTCCAAGCGATTCTGTCGGAAGATGAGAACGTTATTGGTTTCGTCGCTAAAAAAGCAGGAATCAATATAAAAAATACCAGCGGTGCTCTGGAGGCTATCCTGACCACCTATCCCAAAGTATCGGGAGGCAACGGGAGCGTATACCTATCGAATGATACGGCCACTGCTTTAGCTAAGGCCAGCAGTTATACCAAAGAATTTGGCGACGAATTTGTGAGTGTCGAGCTGATGTTTTTGGGACTAATGGCCGGTAAAGACCAAATTGCAACGTTATTGAAAGATGCCGGTTTTAATGAAAAACAAACGAAAGCGGCTATCAACGAACTTAGAAAAGGAAATTCGGTGAAAGATCAGAACGCAGAAGCTAAATATCAATCCCTGGAACGGTTCAGTATCAACCTGAACGAACGGGCGCGAACGGGCAAAATTGACCCGGTCATTGGTCGCGATGAAGAAATTCGGCGGGTACTGCAGATTTTGAGCCGCCGGACCAAAAACAACCCGATCCTGCTGGGCGAGCCGGGCGTTGGTAAAACTGCCATCGTTGAAGGCCTGGCTCAACGAATCGTATCGGGCGACGTTCCGGAAAACCTCAAAACCAAAACCATCGTCTCGCTCGACATGGGCCTGCTTATAGCAGGTGCTAAATACAAAGGCGAGTTTGAAGAACGGTTGAAGGCCGTTATTAAGGAAGTTACGGACTCCGATGGCCAGATCATTCTGTTCATCGACGAGATTCATACACTCATTGGGGCGGGTGCCGGTGGCGAAGGCGCGATGGACGCAGCCAACCTGCTGAAACCCGCTTTGTCGCGTGGAGAGTTGCATACGATTGGTGCTACCACGCTGAAAGAGTACCAAAAATATATTGAGAAAGATAAGGCGCTCGAACGCCGGTTTCAGGCCGTTATGGTCGACGAGCCCGACACAGCCGATGCCATTTCGATTCTGCGCGGCATCAAAGAAAAATACGAACTGCACCACGGTGTTCGGATTAAAGATGATGCGGTTATTGCCGCCGTTGAACTGTCGACACGGTACATAACCGATCGTTTTCTGCCCGATAAAGCCATTGACCTGATGGACGAAGCGGCTGCCAAACTGCGGCTGGAAATGGATTCGGTTCCCGAAGAACTCGATGAACTGAATCGCCGGATCATGCAGCTGGAAATTGAGCGCGAGGCCATCCGTCGTGAAAACGACAAGGAAAAAGAAACGATGCTGAATAAGCAGATCGAAGACCTCAGCGAGCAACGTAATGATCTGAAAGCCAAGTGGGAGTCAGAAAAAGAGTCGGTTAATGAAGGCCGGACGCTGAAAGAACAACTCGATCAGCTTCGTTTTGAAGCCGATCAGGCCGAACGCTCCGGCGATTACGGTAAAGTAGCCGAAATTCGGTACGGTCGTATTCCCGAAATTGAAACGAAGCTCAACACACTGACGAAAGAAGGTGCTGGTCAGGACAATTCTGAGCGAATGATGCAGGAAGAAGTCAGCGCCGACGATATTGCCGAGGTAGTGGCTAAGTGGACTGGCATTCCGGTGTCGAAAATGCTGCAGAGCGACCGCGAGAAACTGCTCAATCTGGAGAAAGAACTGGGCAAACGCGTAGCCGGACAAGCCGAAGCCATAGAGGTTGTAGCCGACGCAGTCCGTCGGAGCCGGGCCGGTATGCAAGACCCCAAACGGCCAATTGGTTCGTTTATCTTCCTGGGCACCACGGGTGTTGGTAAAACCGAAGTTGCCCGGACGCTGGCCGAGTATCTGTTCAATGATGAAAATGCGCTGGTCCGGATCGATATGTCAGAGTATCAGGAGCGCCACGCCGTGAGCCGCCTGATTGGTGCCCCTCCGGGCTATGTAGGCTACGACGAAGGAGGTCAATTGACCGAAGCCGTCCGCCGGAAACCCTACTCGGTTGTGTTGCTTGACGAAATCGAAAAAGCACACCCCGATGTCTGGAACATCCTGCTGCAAGTACTCGATGAAGGGCGCTTGACGGACAACAAAGGCCGTGTAGCCAACTTCAAGAACACGATTATCATCATGACCTCCAACATCGGCAGCCACCTGATTCAGGAGAAGTTTACAGAAGATGAGGGCTGGAACCACTCGCTGGTGCTGGAAGAAGCCAAAGCAGCCGTACTGGAGTTGCTACGCCAAACGATACGTCCCGAATTCCTGAACCGGATTGACGAGATTGTGATGTTCGAACCGCTGACGAAGGCCAATATCCGCAAAATTGTGGACATTCAGTTCCGTCAGATCAAGCAACGCCTGAACGAAAACGGTGTCCAGCTCGATGCTACCGACGAGGTACTGGACAAACTGGGCGAAGAAGGCTTCGATCCGCAGTTTGGTGCCCGTCCGCTGAAGCGTGTGTTGCAACGCCGGGTACTCAACGAACTCTCGAAGAGTATTTTGTCGGGCGAAGTCAAGAAAGACTCTGTTGTACTCATGGAGCTCAACAGCGACGGCGAAATCGCCTTCACGAATCTGGATGCAGAGATTGAGTTGTAATGAATTGATATACAGAAGCCCGGCTACTGAGAAGTGGCCGGGCTTTTTTGTATAGTGCTCATCCTTGATTTTAATAAAAGGTAGTGTTTACAGAAGCAGTCACTTATGAAAATGCGCCATGATAGCGTATGCGAAAAATGACACTTATTCAGTTCACATTCGTTATCTTCATAAAAACTTAGCCTGTGTATGATAGCCGATAAATTAAGTCCATTGCAATTGGAACTACTGAAAGTGTATTCATTCCAGCCTTCAGATCAGGATTTGCAGGCAGTTAAGAAGCTCTTAGCCGATTATTTCTCAAACAAGTTAGTCAATAATGTGGCTAAAGCGGTTGACGAAAAAGGCATTTCACAGGACGACTTAGATCGATGGTTGAATGAATAGACTACGTCTTGTGCTTGATACGAATGTCTTTTTAGTCTCGCTGGCTCCATAATATAAGTACCACTGGATTTACGAATGTATCATACAAGACAAATTTGATCTGTGTTTATCAACGGAAATTTTGCTAGAATATGAAGAAATTATTCAGCAACGATACGGGCTAACGACTGCAGATGCCAAACTAAGTTATTTACTCCTACTACCAAATGTCTACACGATAAATCCTTCATACCGTTGGAATCTTATTGAGAACGATAAGGATGACAACAAATTTGTAGACAGTTTTGTGGCTGCCAACGCCGATTATATTATCGGTAATGATAGGCATTTCAATGGATTAAACACCATTGGTTTCCCGCCAATACGGGTCTTGACATATGAAGAATTTGAGGAAATCTATAAGAAGCAATTACTAGGCTGACCGTTCTCTTTTAAGACTACTTTGCTAACCCATCTCGCCGGGCGCGATCCCGTACACGTTGAGCCCGGCTCTGGCTGTCGGGGTGGTCCGATACAAGCGAAGCCAACTTGCCCCCCTGCGCCCCACCGCTCAGCTTAGCCAATTTCTCAAATGAGGTAGCCAATGCCAGCACATTGTACCCATTGCGCTTTAGGAAGTCATAGCTGTAATCGTCCGCTTCGGTTTCCTGCTGGCGACTGAATTTGGCGCTTATCAGGTAATCAGCTACGCTACCCAATTGTGATTGAGCCACTTTGCTCACTGTACCTGAACCCGAGGATAGTGCATCGCGTAAAGCTGACGTTTGAAGTCCTCTTTTCATCGCATCCTTGGAATCATGGTTGATGACGTGCCCAATTTCGTGTCCCATAACGGCCAGCAATTCGTTATCGGTCATGATGTCCATGAGCCCTTTGAAGACACGCACGCTACCATCCGCAGTTGCAAACGCATTGACATCGGGCACTTTGTACACTTTAAAATTGAGGGGTAATCCACCTATGGTGTGATGGCGGCTGACGATTTTATTTAACCGTAATGTGTACGGATCGTTTGGAGCAGCTACTGGATTTTTAGCATCCATTTCTTTTATCGCCTGGCGAGATAAGTCGGCAACCTGGGCGTCGGAAACAGTAGCCGAACTAACAGCTTCCATCAATGCCTGCATCAGGCTAGGTTTGGTGGTCGTTTGAGCCTGACTTACGAATGGTAGCCAAGCCATGACAAAAATTTGTGATGCGATGCGTTTCATAAGCTGAGTTTTTGAGTGAATAAAGGGTTTCTTTTGGTAACAAATTCATTCTATAGACATGACAAATGCCTAAAAGTTTATTACAAGGATAAAATCAGGGAGATTTTGCCGTCTTACTTAGCTCCATTAAGCAAGAATAGTAACCTTATGCGCTATCAGCAAAGGCTGATTTTCAGTTAGATTTGCCTGAAGGTAAATCGTTTGGCATTTTTGTTTCTGAAAGGAATACTTTTCTTATAAATCCAATAACCAGATCATTAAATGAAAGAGCAATCACGGAGAAGTTTTGTAAAGAAAAGCGTTGCCGCCGGCTTAGGCGCTGGGCTTCCATCCGTTACAAACGCCCCTAAAGAATTATTTGTCCACCATGTGCTATTTTATTTAAAAAACGCTGGTAATGAAGCTGATAAAGCCAAATTATTGGAGGGGTTGAATAAACTGGCCAAATGCCCTACCATCAAGATGGTGCATATTGGTACACCCGCAGCAACGAACCGCGATGTCATTGAGCGGTCTTATGCTTATTCGTGGTTGTGCTTTTTCGACAGCCCCGCCGACGAAGAGGCCTACCAGAAACACCCCATCCACGATGATTTTCGAAAAAACTATGCCTCGCTCTGGGAAAAAGTAGTCATTTATGATTCAATAGGACCGAAGCGATAATTTTCCTTAAGCTGGGTGCCTGCGGATTTTCTTTGGTGTCTGCAGACACCCAACCACACATTAAGTAGCCATACCGACCGTCTGCCCATCGGTGGGCGCGACGGCAACGGGTTGTGTACTCTTACCACGCGTCAACGAAATAAGGGCTCCTGTCAACACCAGACTTGCCATGGTGAGATAAGCATAGTGCATGCCCAAAAGCTGAGCCGTTGTAGCCTCAGGCGTAACCTCATGCGCCAGGGCATACCGATTGCGGGTACTGTACCAAACGGCAGCGGCCAGTGCAATACCAACCACAAACCCCAAATTGCGCATAAAGGCAATCATACTACTGGCAATACCGCGCTGTTCCAGGGGAGCTGCATTGAGCGCACTGCTACTATTGGGCGACTGAAATAAACCAAAGCCCAAACTCACTAACGCACTTCGCCAGATAACATCTTTCCAGTCCCAACTGGCATCCAGAAAAGAAAAAGCGAAATAGCCACCAGCCGTAATCAATAAGCCAAAACTCGATAACCACCGGGTGCTGACACGACTGGACAGATAGCCGCCCAGGGGAGCAATAACGCTGAGCGTTAACGGACCCGCTAACAAAACCAAACCAGCCCGCTCAGGATTGAAGGCCAGTATCTGTTGCAAAAAGAAGGGAATCACGAATAGGTTGCTGCCCGAAGCAATGAATCCGCAAAAGGCGGCCAGGATAGCGGCCGTAAAAGGCCGAATGCGGAACAGGTTGAGTCGTAACATGGGCTCCTTAACGCGCATTTCCCAAATCAGAAAAAGCACCAGCAGAATACCCCCCACCGATAGCAGTCCGACAACGAGCGGATCATTCCAGCCGTAACGAGGTTCCGGGCCAAAATCCAGTCCAGTGAGTAAAGTAGTTACACCTACCAGAAACAACCCAGCGCCAACCAGATCGAACCGCTGACCCGTCACTTTAGGACTTGCAGGTAGGATGGTCCATGCCCGCCAGATAGCCAGTAAGCCAATAGGAACGTTTACAAAAAATATACTCGACCAGCCAAACTTACCGAGCAAAAATCCGCCAATGACGGGGCCTGCACTGGAACCGGCGGCCACAATGGACCCCATTATACCCAGCGCCTGGCCCCGCTCCTGAGGGGCAAAGGTATCGCTGATAATGGCCGGGCCAACGGCATAAATCATGGACGCGCCGATTCCCTGAAGTACCCGAAACCCCACCAGCGACCACAAGTTCCAGGCTAGTCCGCAAAGCAGCGACCCGAGCACAAACACGCAGAAACCCGTTATGTACAACTGTCGGCGGCCAACCCAGTCCGATAGTTTGCCCATAATGAGAAGCGTGCTGGTCGTTGTCAGCAGGTAACACAACACAATCCACTCCACGCTATCGCCAGCACCCAGCTCCCGACGGATGGTAGGCAGGGCAATGTTAACAATACTGCTGTCGAGGGTGGACATGAACGTACCAAACATGATCGTTCCCAAAATAATCCACTTGTTGGGCGACGACGATGCAGTGGTTGAAACAGGCGGTACAGACACAGGTAAATCAGGTTAATTCTGGAACGTAACTGGCTAAATAAGCCGGTTGTTCAGTACATGTACACGATAATTTGATATGAATCGGGCATTCGTTCATCAATTGTCCGCCGATTTCTTATCTTACTACGCTCATTCAACAATCTCTTTTCTACTACAACCTGATGAAAACATCCCGACGTACTTTTTTGCACAAAACCACCCAAAGCGGGCTGGCACTTCTGTCGACGGGGAGTCTGGCCACCGAAGCTGTACTCCACTCAAAATCGACCGACACTCCTTTATTGCATGATTTCACTGCCCAGGCGCCACTAAAGCCCGATCACGTCGTTCGCTCGTTACCCGAGAACATGGTTTGGGGTTATTTTGGGGCGGATGTTCCGCCAGTTTATAAAGTAAAGGATGGCGATGTAGTCGAAATTCAAACCGTCAATCCGTCGGGCGTGAGCCGCACGAACCCGGAAGAGTTTTATACGAAAAACAACTTACCCCTCGATCAGCACGCGCAGGAAGTCATTGCCATTATGAAAAATGTGAAACCCGAGCCGTCGGGTATTCGCGGGCACATGCTCACCGGCCCCGTTTACATCGATGGGGCCCAACCCGGCGATAGTCTCGAAATTCGGATCCTCGACTTAACCTTTCCGGCAGGCTTTGGGGTCAACAGTGTTTGGCCGGGCGGAGGTGGCATACCCGATGAGGTTAAAACCCGCGAAACATTTGTTTACCGCTACGACGCCAAACGGAAAACGGGTTCACTAAAAGAAGGCGTCGATATTCCCCTCAAGCCATTCATGGGCGTTATGGCTTTGTCACCACCTGCCGATATGGGGCGCCAGAGTTCGATTCCACCTGGATTTTTCGGCGGCAATCTGGATATCAAGCATTTGGTCAAAGGCACAACTTTACACCTCCCCGTCTCGGTACCGGGCGGGCTGTTTACAACCGGCGATGGACATGGCGCACAGGGAAATGGCGAAGTGAGTGGCGTTGCGATAGAAACCGCCATTAACCTCACCGTCAAGTTTATCGTTCATAAAGGCAAAACGCTGAAGCAACCACGGGCCGAAACTCCAACTCACTTCATTGCCGTTGGCCTGGACAAAGACCTCAACAAAGCCATGAAGAATGCGCTCTCCGAGGCCTGCGCGTTTATTAAGGATGAACTCGGCTTTACCTTCAACGAAGCCCTGTCCATTGCCAGCACGGGCGTCGACTTTGAAGTCAGCCAGGTAGTCGATCAGACCCTTGGCGTTCATGCCATGATTCCCAAGTCGATCTTTACAAAGAAGAAATTTGAGTACTGGTCGTAACGTGGATCGCACGGGCGCCCCGATCTTGTCCGCGTCACTTTGCCACCACCTGCACAACATACGTGCGAAGGGGCTGTCCGCTTCCGGCGGCATTCATAGGCTTGGCCGAGAATGTAACATTTGCCGTACCGACGGTCACCCCTTTTATCTGGAAAACCGTTGGACCAGCGCCCGTGCGCTTAAGCGTGTCAACGGCTGGGGCCAGTTGCTGCCTGGACACTTCTACAACTTCCTGATTATCTGATGTACCAATTAACTCCAGTGAATTATCGCCACGACTGGGGACTGAGATTTCTTTAATTTCTCCAACGGAAACCCGGAGCTTTTTTTGAGAACCGGCTCCCGACTGGCTACTTTTGCTACAGGCAAAAAAGGTGGCGGTCAAGCAAATAAGCCAAACGAATGGAGTCGCCCGGCGCAGCCAGGTACGAACGAAAAATACGAGTGATAACGTCATTGAGGTCGCCATACCGGTATAACTGGCTAACGGCCCCAACGGTTTAAATCTGGTCACTCTTGCTCTAATCAGGCCAGCTTTGGGGCGTTACTTTGCTTTTCGCTGGTAGAAAACAAAGCCATTTTCCTCACCGGTTTTTCGAACATCGGGCAGTGAATCCAGAAGCGTAGGTTGCTCGCTGGCTTTGCGAATGAACAGCACATCTTTGTCGATTCGACCCCGAAGAAGCCATTCGTCATCATACGATTTTGGATTTGTGACCGGTGGTTTCCGGGTATAAAAATAAGGACCATAACTATGATACCCGTAGGTTCGCACGTAGACGTTCTGCCCCTGGGCCCGTTCGAAAAAACGCATGGCCGCATCCTGCGAAATTCCTTCGATCCGGCCAATAAAAAACCAGAGCGTCAAGGTGATAAAGACGGCCATTCCCCCAAAAAGCGTTAAGGATGCCCGCGCTGTTTCACGCTGGTTGAACCAGATGATGGCCAGGATTAGGATAAACAACAACCAGATACCCGGCAATACTTCCCAGCCAGTCCAGTTCACCTTCGCATCCAGGTTACCCTGCGTAAACGCATCCTGATCCGCATACGATTTCACAATGTCCATGCGATGAGCCAGGATGGGCAACCCAACAATGGCTGCTACGTAAATACCCCCGACCACAAGCAAGCCCGCCCGCATCCAGTTGTTAAACTGTATTTTTCGCTCTTCCAATTGCATCAGTGTCAGAGCCGCAAAGTAGGTTAGGGGGAAATAACACAGGGATGAATAGTGCACAATTTTCGACTGCACGATGCTAAAGAGCACTAACACAACCCAGAATAGGATGAGCATCCACTTCCGAAACTCCCGCTGGTAGTTTCGTTCAATAAACAGCGACCCAAAGGCACGAATACCGAAAATAGACGCCGGAAAACAACCTACTAATAGAATGATGACATGATAGGCCGGAAAGCCAACATGACCGGCATCGGGCGTACTAAACAGCCGAAACTGATAGGCCAGAAAATTACGCATCAACTCAGGGCCATGCAGGAAAATGTCCAGCCCGTACCACAACAGCGATACGAAGGCCGCGGCCACCGAAAAAACCAGAAATTGTACAGGAGAAATAAACCACCGGAAGCGGCTTAGCATCCAGTAAACGAGTAGTACCAGACACACGATGAGGTAAGCTACCGGTCCTTTGGTCATAATACCCAGGCCTAATACCAGGCCCCCAATCAGGATGTAGGACCACTCATTTTTGGGTACGGTCATCGCCCCCCCAAGGCGTTCACGCTTCCAGGACGCAAAAATCAGGTTAACTAGACCCACGAAAATAAACAGGTTGAAGAAGGGGTCAATAATGCCCGAGCGGAAGTACAGATGGGGCGTTACCGACCCCAGATAAGCCAGCGCCCACAACCAGCCAAAACGATGCCCGTGTAGTTTTTGGCCAAGGTTGTAGAGGTAAACCAGTGTGATGATACCACAAATGGCATTAGGCAGCCGGGCCGAAAATTCATTGATACCAAAGAGATTCATCATGGCCGACTGAAACCAGAAAAACAGGGGTGGCTTTTCGTAAAACGGCTTAAAATCTATGTGAACGTGCAGGTAATCACCCAAGGCAATCATTTCACGGGCGCACTCGGCAAAGTTGATTTCGTCCCAGTCGAAAAGGCGGACGCCCCCCAGAAACGGGATGAAAAACAAGGCCCCTGTAACGACCAGCACCAACGAATAAAAAAGTTTTTGATTCATTAAGGAAGTATAAAATGTCAATAATGAGCTCCTTTCACTGGAAAAGAACGCGTAAAAATAGCCGAAAAAAGATTGCCGGGATTACCGATATTCGCGCCGACAAGTCAGTTTATGGTTTTCGGTTCACACTGTAGCCGACATCTCCCTGCCGTGGCCCGTGTCCCCACGGGCCACTCGACCGGAGGGTAACGTTGGCTGACGCGCCCACGGCCTGTGAGGACACAGACCACGGAAGAAGACACAAGACAGGGAGTCGTACAGCCCGAAAACCATAAATCGTAAACGTTATAACCAGCAACCCCTTATGCTCGCTAATCATCGATTCACCAGTTTACCGGCTTATACCCAGCTGCAGGCCCACTACGATAGTCTGAAAGATCAACACCTGCGTGATCTGTTTGCGCAGGACCCTGACCGATTTAACACCTTCACACGCCAGTTTGAGGATATCCTCCTCGATTTCTCCAAAAACCGCATTACTACCGAAACCCTTGGTTTGCTGGAACAACTGGCAGAACAGGCGGGTCTGAACGATGCCATCGGAAAAATGTTCTCGGGCGATAAGATCAACCGGACAGAAGACCGCGCTGTGCTGCACATTGCCCTGCGCAACCGCTCGAACACGCCAATTCTGGTCGATGGTCAGGACGTGATGCCGGACGTCAATGAGGTGCTGGGCCATATGAAATCGTTTACGGAGCGCATCCGGTCGGGCGAATGGAAAGGCTACACGGGCGAAGCCATAACGGATGTGGTAAACATTGGGATTGGCGGTTCAGACCTTGGCCCTGTGATGGTAACCGAAGCCCTGAAACCCTACGCCGACGACAAAAAGCTGCGCGTTCATTTCGTTTCCAACGTAGACGGCGTACATATCTACGAAACTTTGCAGACCGTTCGCCCCGAAACTACGCTGTTTCTGATTGCGTCCAAAACCTTCACGACGCAGGAAACCATGACCAATGCCCAGTCGGCACGGCAATGGTTCCTGGATTCGGCTAAAGATGAAGCAGCGATTGCCAAACATTTTGCGGCCCTGTCGACCAACAAAAAGGACGTTGAAAAATTTGGAATCGACCCCGACAACATGTTTGGTTTCTGGGATTGGGTAGGCGGCCGGTATTCGCTCTGGTCGGCCATCGGCCTTTCTATTGCTCTGTACGTCGGCTTTGATAAATTTGAGGAATTGCTGGACGGAGCTCATGCGATGGACGAGCATTTCCGCGACACACCCATCGATCAAAACTTACCCGTCATTCTGGCTTTGGTAGGCATCTGGTACAACAACTTTTTCGGGGCACAAACCGAAGCCATCCTGCCTTATGACCAATACATGCACCGGTTCGCGGCTTATTTTCAGCAGGGCGATATGGAAAGTAACGGCAAATCGGTTGACCGCGACGGAAATCCGGTCGATTACCAGACAGGGCCAATCATCTGGGGAGAGCCCGGCACCAACGGGCAGCACGCCTTTTATCAGTTAATTCACCAGGGAACGAAGCTCATTCCATGCGATTTTCTGGCCCCGGCCATTAGCCAGCGTCCCATTGGCGAACATCACAAAATTTTAATGGCTAATTATTTTGCCCAAACTGAAGCCCTGATGAACGGCAAAACGGAGCAGGAAGCCGCCGATGAACTGCGCAAATCGGGTAAGTCTGACGAGGAGATTCAGTTCCTGGCTCCGTTCAAAATGTTCTCCGGAAACCGACCTACCAATTCTATTTTGTTCAGGAAATTAACCCCCCGGACACTGGGCAGCCTGATTGCTATGTACGAACACAAAATCTTCGTCCAGGGCGTAATATGGGACATTTTCAGCTTCGACCAGTGGGGCGTGGAACTGGGCAAACAGTTGGCCAGCCGCATCCTGCCCGAGCTTCAGAACGATGCGCCTGTTAGCTCACACGACAGCTCCACAAACGGGTTAATGAACGCCTTCAAAGCCATGCGTGCAGAGTAGGAATATGAAAGTATGACGGAATTTTTTTTTACTCATTGGTCAAATTAAAATTTTTCCAAAATTAGAATAGTTCAAAACATTGCCAACAAGCGGCCTGTTAATGGGGTGTAATTACGATTACATCCCATTGTTGTATAACTCAACGCTTTAAACAAAACGCTATGAAACGGCAATTCTCACTCTTGGCAGTGTGCCTCTGTGGTATCGGCTTTGCAAACGCCCAGACCACCACAAACACCTACTCAACAACAGGTGCAACAACGAACTCTTCGTATACTTCTCCAGTAACGACTGACAGCACGAATTCGACCAATTCGACAAACAGCATGTCGAACTCGACGAACACGTCAAACACAACAACGCCTAACAGCACGTACTCGACCAACAGTACACCAACGGACGTTACAACAACGACCACTACGGTAGATACGGATCGTCCGGAACGCGTTAAAGCAACCAAAGATTACAAGAATTTCGTGTTCGGTATTTATGCGGGGTTAAACTCAACGAAACTGAAGGGCGAGTCTACGGGCGGTACCATTTCGGGCCGTTTGGGCTATCAGGCTGGTTTCTTTGTGCGGGGCGGTGGCCGTTTATTCGGCCAATTAGGTGCTGAGTACTTCGCGTCAAGCTCTAACTACTTCACCAAAGGTGATGGAACCACAGCTAAGCAGATTCAGGATCAGATTAATATCCAGTACATTCAAATTCCGGTGTACATCGGCTACAAACTGCTTGAATCAGATCGTGGTATCTCGGCTATCCGGTTACAGGTCGGTCTGGAATACGCAAACCGGATCAATTCGAGCAGCGGTCAGTTTAACCTGACGAACTCGGAGATCAAGAGCGGTACCTTTAATGGCCTGGGCCAACTAGGCTTTGACATTGGTCCCCTGTTGATCGACCTGACATATCACTACGGCTTGAGCGATTCGATCAAGAATCCAACCAACGGTAACGTAACGTCGACTGGCTTCAATGGTTCGGCACGTCGTATCCTAAGTGCTAGTGTTGGTTTCAAGTTCTAATCACACACAGTACATGAACAAAGCCGCCTTCCAACGAGGGCGGCTTTTTCATACCAGTAGCCCGCTAACATATCACTTGTTCCGGCAAACATTCATCATCTGAGGGCGGTTGTAGGAACAAATACTCAACGTGTCACACTATGAAAACATTAACAAAAACAGTGCTCCTGGCAGCAGGCGTATGCAGTACGAGTCTCGTATTTGCGCAACAAAATTCGTACGATGACCGCTATGATCGGTACGACCGTAATGACCGTACTTACCGGCGTGATGAGCGTAGGGATGACCGGCGCATGGAGGAACGACTCGACGAACGACGGGAATATAACCGCCGGGAAGAAGAAGAGCCTCGGTATAACAACCGGTACGAAGAACGACGGGGCGACAGTCGGCGGGATGACCGCATGTATGATGAGCGCGATTTGAGCAAAGCTTACGACGAAGGTTTTGAGGATGGGCAGCGCAATCAAATTGTCAGCGAACGGCAGGAACGTCGCGAGAACTATAAACACTTCACCTTCGGCATTTATGGCGGGGCTAACTCAACCCGGTTTGAGGGAGAAACCACAAACGGACAGGGTTTAACAGGTCGGCTAGGTTACCAACTTGGCTTTCTGGTACGGGCTGGTGGCCGGGTTTATGGCCAGATTGGCGCCGAATACCTGACATCGAGTTCACAGTTTTACAAAGCAGGTGACGGCCAGGCCAGTAATGTTGGTGATCTTATTGGTAATATCGATCAGCGCTATTTACACATTCCAGCCTACATTGGTGTTAAACTAGCGCAGTCCGATCGGGGTGTATCAGGCATACGCCTGGCCCTGGGGGCTGAATATGCCACTCCGCTGAGCACCGATAAAAACGATTTCAATTTAAGTAATGCCGATTTTCAGGCGGCAACGGTTAATGGCCTGGCCAACATTGGCTTCGATGCAGGTCCCATTGCGCTCGACTTTGTTTACCATTACGGCTTTGCGGATGTACTGACAAGCGGTAACAGCAAACGCCGGATTTTGGGTGTAAACCTGGGCTTCAAATTTTAACGTTAAAAGAGTAGTCAGGCAGAAAAGTCGTCAGTCAAAGTAGGTATAGAAGTCGTAAGTTTGCCATAAGGCCGTAGAGTCTGGCTGACACCCGCGATTTACTCCTGCTGCGACTTACGACTTTTTCTACTTTACACCGTTTAGAACTTGTTTCCCATGAACACCCTCTTCCCAATTTTTGTCAAGGCCGAAAACCTGCACGTGCTCATCGTTGGCGGGGGATATGTCGGGCTGGAGAAGCTCACAGCTTTGCTCGGCAATTCGCCGGAAGCCCGAGTCACGCTGGTAGCGTCCGAGATTCGGGGTGAAATTCGGGAAATGGCGCAGCAATATCCTAAGCTACAACTCATTCAGGAGCCCTATCACTCGCTCTACCTTTCCGACAAAGATCTGGTCATTGTCGGCACCAACGACAAGGCAGTCAACCGACTGGTGCAGGAAGATTGCAAAGCCCGGCGAATTTTGGTCAACGTAGCCGATACGCCCGACTTATGCGACTTTTACCTGAGTTCGGTGGTCAAGAAAGGAGATTTAAAAATCGCTATATCGACCAACGGCAAGTCGCCCACATTTGCCAAGCGGTTTCGGGAAGTTCTCGAAGAAATTTTACCCGATAGCTTGCAGGAAACCCTCGAAAACCTGACAGCCATCCGAAATCAGCTCAAAGGCGATTTTGTGCAGAAAATGGAGAAACTAAACGAGATCACCAAGGTGTTGCGGTAGATATCGACGTACCGCCATGCACATTCTCGCCATATCGGGTAGCCTCCGGGCCGGATCCACAAACACATCGCTCCTTCGCGCTGCAGCCGAACTGGCCCCGACCACCGTAACCATTACGCTCTACGATGGACTAGACGACATTCCAGCGTTTAGCCCTGAGCGTGACAAGGAAAACAAAACCGAGTCGATCAACAAACTACGAACCTTGCTTCAGGAAGCGGATGCTGTACTGTTCTGCACCCCGGAATACATTCACAGCATGCCTGGCATTCTGAAAAACATGCTTGACTGGCTGGCCTCTTCGGGGGAATTTGTCGATAAACCCGTTGGGGTGATCAGCGCCGGGCCATCTGACACGGGTGGTTCACGGGCACATGCCGCGCTGTCGTATACGCTCGCTATTCTGACGGCTCAACTTCCTGAAAAAGCGTCGCTCATTGTGCCCTTCGTCAAGACAAAACTGGACGCCAGCGGCCATGTGACCGACTCTGTCCTAAGTCAGCAATTAAGGGATGTTCTTGATGCCCTGGTTCAGGCCGTTCAGCTCAAGAAACAGCCGGCTTAACGACTATAAAGTCAATTCGATCATTGGGTCCCAAAAGCGGGTTTTGAACTCAACGACCCGATCATTATCCACCCGAACGCCTTCGTCCTCAAGCAGTTGCTGCATGATGGTCGGCCCGCCGAAAAAGTGTTTCCCCGTCAGTACGCCCACACTATTAACCACCCGATGGGCGGGTACATCCGGGCGGTTATGACAGCCATTCATGGCCCAGCCCACCATGCGGGCACCAGCCCGCAGACTCAGGTAGCGGGCAATTGTTCCATAGGTTGTTACGCGGCCTTTGGGCACCAGGCGGACAACCTCATAAACTTCCTCAAAGTAATCGCGTTGTTCGGGCATAATCTGCCAACTAGTTATTCGATCAATACGTACCCCAAACTGCTCTTTTCTACCGCACGGGCAACTCCGAAACATCTGCTTGCTAACGCGGCCGTCTTGGTATCTTGCAAGTTAGGTTATCTTCACTAGTTTCTCATTTTCGCGATCAACTCACGGAATAAAACCGGCCACCAGTCGATGTTTCCCCACCGTTTACCAAACCGAACGATGACCGTGTCATGGAGAGGGCTGCAATAGATAAATTGCCCCAGATCGCCCAGCGCAAAAAAATCGGACTCCTGATGCGGGCCGTTGCGATACCCCCACCACAAGTATTTGTAGTAGCCTATGGGGCTGGATACCCATTGGCCAAGGGGCGGCTTATTACGGCTCATGTACCGTTGGTAGTCGGCTGCTTCATCGAACAGCGGTATACTGGTGCTTTGCGTTATCCAGGCTTCCGGAATAATTTGCTGATCACCGAATCGGCCTTGGTTTAAGTAGAGTAAGCCAAATCGGGCAACATCGCGGGCAGTCGCATTAAAGCCCGTATCCATTTTAGCAAAGCCGGAATGGATACTGTCAATATTCCAGGAAGCCGGTTGCTCGGCCCCCATCCGGCTCCATATTTTCTGTGCGCAATAATCGGGCACGGCCATGCCCGTTACCTTCTCCAATAACCGCCCAAGCAACAGTAAATTGTATTTGTTATAGTGGTAGTAGCGGCCGGGCGGTTCAATGGATTCACACTCGAGGAGTTGTTGACGTAAATCAAGGCTGTAGTGAATCCGGGCCTCATCAGACCAGGGCATTTGGCCTTCCCGGTACAATAGGCCGGAACTCATGCAAAGTAAATGCCGGATTGTTAAAGCAGGACTAATCCGGTTAGCTAATTCAGGGAGTTGCGGCAAAACAGGGCTATCTACACCCGGCAAACTACCCTCGTTTAAGGCGATTCCTACCAATGCCGATACGAGCGCGTGTGTGACCGACAAGGAGGTGACTACACTATTGGCCGTGTAGTCGTCAAAATAGTTTTCGTAGATGAGCTTATTCTGATGAATGATCAGAAACGAAGTTGTACCTGACTGATGCAGAAATGACTCCAGCGACTGCTGAGATGCTTTTTGCTGATGCGTGATTGTGACGGGCCCTGCCTTTAATGCCGGCCCCAACAACAACGGCATCAGCCGCTCCGGATTGTTGGGTATCAACTGTATAGGAAATCGCCGGTGATCGTCAAGATTCGGTAGGTTCCAGGCGATACACCGGTATAGGTATGATAAATTGGTGTCCATGTCTACTGATGAACCTACTGGCAATTTTTATTCGTTCAATTAGCTTAAACCGAGATCCATACGATAAACATACCATTGTTTGCACTACGGTTAATTTACTAAAGTTAGAATAGGCCAACTTTATAGCACCGTTTTGAGCAAAAAATGTATTTATCGATTGAAGGTATGTCTTTTTTTTAATCTGAATTAATTTGGAGTTATATTTTTCCCTGTAGGATGGCTATTACCAAACCTACGCCGGCTTTTTGGCAAATTTTCCACTTAGTTGAGTAAAGGATTGTAGCCCATGCAGCCACGATAAATCCTATACGCTAAAGGCTATATAGTCGCTCAATGAAGGGAAATTTCTGTCGGCTTACACACAAGCTGGTTATAGGCTACTCCTTTCGTAAAACGTCTCATTACTCGTGCTACACAAAAAATAGAGCCGATGCTGGCAAACTGACGGGCAGTTTCCAGGTGCATCGGCTCTATTTTTATCTAAATAAATACGAGAGAAAAGCAACTAGCTAAACGTCACTTTTCTCTTCAATTGCCTTCGATAAACGGCCATACCATTCTTCACCGTAGGCCCGCACTAGCGCTTCCCGGACAAACTTATAGATGGGCACGTTCAGCTGTTCGCCGAGGCCACAAGCCGGGCTGCAAATCGGCCAGCGATCGTAATTCAACGCGTGGAAAGACTCATATTTCGTCACACGAATCGGGTATAAATGACAGGAAATGGGTTTTTTCCAATCTACCTTCCCATCATTATACGCTTCTTCAATACCGCATTTCAAAATACCGCGGTTGTCCCAGGTCGCATATACGCACTCCCGTCCTGCTACGGTCGTTGTCACAAAGCCACCCGTCTCATCGGATTCATAGCCACCTTTCTGTTCAATAACGCGAATCCCTTCAGGCGATAAATACGGCTTTATATCTTTATAAATTCGATCCAGAATGGCAGGCTCATCGCCCTCCAAAGGGGCACCCATATCGCCTTCAACGCAACAAGCGCCTTTGCATTTATCTAAGTTACAAACAAAAAATTTTTCGGCGACATCGTCGCTAATGCAGGTATTGTCAATCAGTATCATGTATGTAAAGATACAAGTTGACCGACAAATTTTTGTGATAAACCCGGTTAATTAAAAAAGCCGCCCCGGTCCGGAGCGGCTTTTTTACAAGAGGGAATCCGGCTACTAAGGCTTCATAATTTTAATTTTCTGCCCCACCTTAACGCCTGAATCCGTCAGGTTATTCCATGTTTGAATCTGCTCAATCGTGACTCCGTAAATTTGCGAAATCCGGAACATGGTTTCCCCTTTTGCCACGGTATGATACGTCACCGCCGATTCGGGTGCCGATGTTGTTTTGGTCGTCACCGATGGCTTCACCAGCCGACCGCCAGGTGTAAGTTTCACGGCCAGCTTTTGTCCAACTTCGAGTTTATCGGCGGTGGTCAGATTGTTGAGGGAAAGTAACTCATCAACCGTCAGCCCATAAAGTTTAGAAATACTGTAATATGTCTGGCCCGGTTCTACGGAGTGCGTTGTCGCCGACCGATTCACGCTAGCAGGCGCAGAAGAGCGAGTTGAGGCCGCTTCCGTCATTTCTTTCGGTTCCGGGTTGGTCATGACGGGTGCGGCCGGGCGCGTTTCCGCTCTTGTAACGGCAGGTGGAGCCGGGCGAGGTGGCGCTTTGGTCGTTGGGGCGGCAGTCGGAATGGTCAGTGATCCATCAGCCTGCTGCTCACGTGGTCCCTCATACTTGCCCGTTTCAGGGCGACCCATATCAGGGCGACCCATATCCATGTCGGCAACCGGCGCGGGCTTCGTACGTGGGGTGCTCGTGTAGGTATCTTTTGGTTTCGGTGCGGTCGCTACAGGATTGCTGTCCGCCTTGTCGCGTTCAGGTGTGGTAGCCACCGGCACCGCTTTAGTTGGTTCTGGTCCATCGGGCGTTCTGACAATAACAACCCGCTGCGATCCATCACTACTTTCTGACCGATTCGTGCTGGTTGGTACGGGTGGCCTGGTTGTTGTCGGGGCGGGGCTTGTTGTTGGCTGGATAGACGGGCGTTGCGGCTCCGGCCGCTGGGGGGTAGCCGGCTCCGATGTACCATCATTGGGGGTTACTCCCCCACCAACTAATTTAGGCTGATACATCTTCCGTTCCGAAGCATTGCGTGGAATGCCATCACTACCCGATACGGGTCGGGAAGCGCCACCTGTTGACGCTGAGGCAACCTCCTGACGAGTTGCGGGCGTTGGTGTACGGTCGTAGACGGGTGCCGTAGGCGAATTGATGATTTCAATTGGCTTATTGTTGGGTCGGCGTTCGCGCAGCCACATAACGCGCCCGGTAGCCAGTTTCTGCACCCGATCCAGGCGGTTGTAGCGCATTAATTTCTTCAGCCGAAGGCCATACCGCTGCGATATACTCCGAGCCGTTTCGTCTTCGCGAACCGTATGAAACGGCACGAGTGCTTTTTTGCGTTTTTTGGCTAAATAATAGATATCATTGACCAGTACCGGATCGTGGTCGCTCATGTCGTTGTAGCGCAGGAAACTCGACAAACTGATTTTCGCTTTCCGGGCCAGTGATCCTGCATTGTCACCAGCCTGGGCCTGAATACCAGGCAAACCGTTAATCTCGTACAGAACCGGGTCATTTTTGCTGCTCATGCCCGTTGTTACGCGCCGTAATACAGGGAAGCCAACATCGTTCTGAACAAATTCAGGTGTTTTCTTGGCGTCGACGTTGACGATTTTCTGCCGAATATCATTGATCTGATCGCTTGCTACCGGAATCGCCATGACGTAAACTTTGTCGGTCGGTACGCCATCGCCCAACACCCAACGGTTGTATTTACGAAGCTCAAATTCATCGACGCCCAGTTCTTCGGCAATGGAGCGCATGGTTTTGCCGCCCCCGTTCGGGTATTCGATAAGCGCAAACCGGTTGCTCGTCTGGTGAAACTTCAACGCACTTTCAATGGCGACTTTATGGGCAAAAAACCGCAGAATGTAACGATCTGTATTCCCGTCCAGCGCTACTTCGCGGGCATAGGCCCAATCGGGCGGAATCAGTTTGGCAATCCCCCCTGCCCCGAGGTAATAGGAGTATAGAGAAGCAACCCAGTTATTGAACTGCCCATTGCTTTTTTTGAGGTATTTGGCGGCTCCGTGCGTGGAGCCGGTAATGCTTTTTCGTTCGTCGATTTCTTCATCCACGCGCAACCCGTTATCAACAGCGGTTTCGCGCTTGAACTGCCAGTAGCCGACAGCTGTCGATGAAGATACGGCATCGGGCGTTAGCGAGCTTTCCTGAACCGCTAGGTATTTGAAATCAGTCGGAACATCTTCGTCGATCAGGATAGACTCAATCATGGGGAAGTACAACACCACCCGATCAAGTTTAGCCGTCCAGTATTGCCGGTTGGCCAGTAAAGCATTTACGTCCTGCTGCACAATACGCCGGGCATCGGGGTTGAGCCGTACCGAAATATCGGCAAACGTTACCTGCTCCGGTACAATTGGGATGGATGTCGTTTGGGCCGATACGCTCAGTCCGATCAGAATGAGGAAAAGAGTTAAGGAAGTTAGCAGTTTATTCATTGTCATTGTCGGTAAATCAGTTCCGTTTTCTAAGTATCATAATCCCATCCCGAATGGGCAACAACACATTCTCTACGCGCGGATCATTATGAACTTTTTGGTTAAAGGCCTGGACGGCAAGTGTGTCTAAATCAGCCGGTTTGACCGATTCAACAACCTTGCCAGACCATAATACGTTGTCGGCCAGGATAAAGCCGCCGGGTTGCACTTTGTCAATTATCAGGTCAAAATAAAGGGATAGATTGCGTTTATCAGCGTCGATAAACACCAAGTCAAACGTTTGGTTTAGGGTTGGGAGTATGTCTGTTGCCGTGCCAAGCCGAAAATCAATGGCATCGTTCAGCGGTGATTGCCGCCAGTAAGACCGGGCAAATTCTTCCAGTTCTTCGTTCTGATCGATCGTAATAAGCTTCCCGCCATCGGCCAGCCCTTCGGCCAGACACAGCGCCGAGTAACCCGTGTACGTACCAATTTCAAGTACATACCGAGGCCGGATCATCCACGAAATCATTGACAGGAAGCGGCCCTGCACATGCCCCGACAGCATGCGGGGAGCCATTACATGGGCGTGGGTGTTTCGGTTAAGCCGACGCAGCAACTCGCTTTCGGGCGAGGTATGGGCATCGGCATAGGCCGTAATATTGGGGGGTAAAAAATCCATTCGGCAATTCGCCGGCTCACAGATGCGGCCGGTTCGGGCTGGTTTTAGTAAAAGTAACGGATAACGGTAACATATTGGTCATGCCTGACCTTAAATCCGATCTTTTGAGTCGATCAAAATAGTTACCGGACCATCGTTCAGCAGGGATACTTTCATATCAGCCCCAAACTCGCCCGTTTGAACAGGCTTTCCCAATTCAGCCGATAATTGAGCAATCATGGCTTCATAGAGCGGTATGGCTACTTCCGGCCGGGCGGCTTCGATAAAGCTGGGCCGATTTCCTTTTTTGGTACTGGCATGCAAGGTAAACTGGCTGATCAGCAGAATGTCGCCACCAACGGCGGCCAGGTCGAGGTTCATCTTTCCTGCTTCGTCGCTAAAAATTCGCATCCCGACAATTTTTCGGCTCAGCCAATCAATATCCTCGCGGGTGTCGGTATGCGTGATACCCAATAAAATAAGAAATCCGGTGCCAATTTGACTTTTCACCTGATTATCAATAACAACAGAAGCTTGAGAAACACGCTGAATGACGGCTATCATAGCAGAAATACAAGAGGTAATACGGCAAAAGTACATATGAATTGTTATACTCCTCCGCCCTCTTATCGACAAGTTGATAAGCCGTTTCCTCAGAATTATTATATGTTTACGCTTTATATACGTTAAACTTGCATGAATAAGTCAATTTTAATCTGGCGGGTGTCAGATTTACTGGTTGATTTTTACCGTATACTAGATAAATAGAAAAAAGTATTCACCCCGATTAAACTCTTTACAGATTTAGCAGTCATAAGCTTTACGATTACATTTTTAACTTTGACGCCCCCTGCGGATTTAGAAACCATGAATAAAACATTCTTTTTACTAATCATACTTGTTAGTGCGTTAGCCGCCTTTTTTGGCTATTGCGCCATATTGATTGATTGGATTCAGGATTATTCAACTGGTACTTATTCCCGTAATCATCTGGAAGCTGCACTAGAATCCAGTGCACTTTCGCTTTACACCTTCTTCGGTGTAAAGTTTTTTTATAGACATGTGAATTCACTGAGGTAGCCCATATCCGGCTACTTAATTTTGGTCTCCTTGAGCCCCGAGACTTCAGGGAGACCTCCTCAGCCAATACCTTTATGTGGTGGAAGAAAACGAAAGTATATAGTAAACAGATTTTGAAAGACGCGAACCTCGATCCAGTTCCGTTTGTGAAAGAGCGGGTACGAATGGAATTTGCCCGAACCGTTCTGGAGCCATTGCCCATCACCCAAACCGACCAGGGCAATCAGGTCGAGTTTCAGGCCGATGCCATTGTTTTAAGTTTACCGGCATGGCAAACGCTGAAAGCAGAACTAACGGCCCTTTCGGAAGCCGTCACTCCTGCTCAGCGCAGCACCATTACGAAAATCATTGACGCTATCGAAACGGAGTAACTGTTGGTGGCAGACGGCTACCTCAGTACATCCGGACTCCGGAGGTATTTATCCAGGAATTCTTTCACCGCTTTATAAGCGGTGATTTCATTTTCTTTCTTCACGAACCCATGCCCTTCATCGGGAAACGTGACATACTCGACGGGCACGCCATTTTTCTTCACGTTTGCCACAATCTCATCCGATTCAATTTTCAATACGCGCGGATCGTTAGCTCCCTGAATTACCAGCAACGGCTTTTTGATGCGCTGCGTATGAAACAAAGGCGACTTGTTGTACAGAGCGACCGAATCTGTCTTCGGGTGCCCAATTTCCTTGAACATGGCGTCGCGTTGTGGCCCCCACCATTCGGGCATGCTGTTTAGGGTGCGAAGCCAGTTGGCTACCCCAAAAATGTCGACGCCAACGGCAAAATCATCGGGCGTAAAAGTCAGGCCCGCCAGCGTCATGTAGCCGCCGTATGAACCGCCCATGATGCCGATTCTGGCCGGGTCTACATAGCCCGTGGCCACCAGTAACTTCTTGGATTCAACGCAGTCTTTCAGGTCGGCATCACCATGTTTACGGTCGTCGGCAGCATAAAACGTTTTGCCGTACCCCGAGCTACCCCGGTTGTTGACAGCCAGCACCACATACCCGCTGTTGACCAGATACTGCACCAACGGCGAGTAGGTCAGGCGAGTTTGGCCACCCGGTCCACCATGAATGGACAGAATAGCGGGAAGCTTATCGCCAGCGGTTGCGCCTTTGGGTGTATACAATAAAGCAGGCACCTCCATCCCATCGAACGATTTATATCGCACCACCTCACCCGCAACCAGATCGTTGGCATCGATTTCAGGATTCAATCCACGCACCAACGGAGTAACTTTACCGGATTTGAAATCGTACGAATACAGGGTTGCAGGCGAATTAGAGCTATTTACATAAAACGTCATCCGTCCTTCGCTGTCGGTAATGTTCACTCCCGTTACGTCACCACCGGGCAATGCAGGTAACTTTATGGCCTGATTGGTACGGGTATCGATGATTTTGAGTTCGGTTCGAGCGTCGTTGTTTACCGACAGTACCCGGTAACGGCCATGATGTGACAGATAGTCTGACGAAATATCCCAGCTCGCCTTGTCGAGCACCGTACTTTGCCCGGTGGCCAGGTCATACGCTTTTACATAAGCGAATTCATTGCCTTCGTCTGTCGAAATCATGAGTTTCTTCCCGTCGGGCGTAAACCCTTCCGGCCCATTGTTCACCTCACCTTCGTGTTTGGTCAGCAGTTTGGTTTCTTTGGTTTTCGTGTCATACAGATACACGTCGCCATTCGATGTCGTAATGGTTTTTGCCAGGGCGATGTAGCGTTTATCGGGCGACACATCGCCGGGGAAAAAGCCTCCCGGATTCTCAAAAATCAGCTTTGGTTTTAAGGTTGCCAAGTCCATTTCATACACATCGAAAGCGGCCCGGTTGCGCTGGTTCGATTGATAAAAAAAACTTTTGCGATCATAGCTGAGCCCGGCAAACTGAAATTTGGTCTTTTCGGCAGGGGTCAGATCAGCCACGGCCCCATCTTTCTCCCGCAAGTAGATATGGCTCAACTCATTACCGCCCTGATCGCTGCTGTACAGGATCCGGCCGTCGGGCAGATAGCCAATGGCAAAAATGGCGTTCGTTTTTGACGAGGTCAACTGTTTGGGCTGACCAGTTCCATTGAATGGGATTTCATAGAGATTGAACACACCATCCTGATTGCTGCTGTAAAGCACCGTCTGCTCGTCGGGCGAAATATCAGACCCGCCAAAGCGAATGGTCTTCATAAACTGCTCAATGGTGTATTTCCGGACAGCGGTCGGCCTAGGCGCAGGTCCGGCCTGTGTCATACCTGCCAGCCCATTCAGGCTGAGGAGCAAAAGAGTTCGTGAGAGAAGTTGGCTGTTCATAGGGAAACCAGTAGGTAGAGGAATGAATGATATATCGAAGTCAACAGAAAGCAAGTGGAGCAAAGTTGCTCATTAATTTTTGCCTTACGTGCTGCTTACCAGATTTTTAGCCTATGATTTGAGTGAAAGGTAATTCTGCCTACTCCGGTGCACACAACCCCATCCGGTACACATCGATCCGAACGGTAGATTATCAAATTATTAAGGATTGACCCCCTGGTTTCACACGAGCGTAACGATGAGTAATTTTACCTCTCTTTACTATACGTAACCTGTTGTGATTCCCGTTCGATTTCGTTTTGCCTTTCTGATTATACTTTTATCAAGCATCGTCAGCCGCAGTCTCGCCCAAACATCCATTACTCCCTCATCGCCCTGGGGAACCTGGTTGATCGCCACCGTCCAGTTGCCTGCTGGCGAGAAAAAATGGGGTGGTTTCGCCGAAGTACAAGGCCGCGCCAATGGCGTGTTCAGCCAATTCTTCTACAATGAATTGAAAGGTGGAGTCAGCTACGACCTCGACAAAAACTTTACCCTGACCGTAGCCGGCGGGCGTTACGCGACCTACGATTATCAGGCCCTATCCGACGGGCCGCTGAACACCGAGAAACGACTGTGGGAGCAACTGATCATTAACCAGTATCTGACCCGGCTGAAGTTTGAACACCGCTATCGGGTAGAGCAACGCTGGTTTACCTTCCGTGATGGAACGACTCCGTATCGCAGTCGGATACGCTACCGACTCAATATGTTCGTGCCGATAAACAACCACACAATTACGGCGAAAACGGCCTTCCTGTCAGCCTACGATGAGATTTTCCTTAATCCGGTCGGGCCAACCTTCGAACGGAACCGCCTGTATGCCGGTGTCGGCTATCAGTTTGATCAACAGTGGATTCTGCAACTAGGCTGGGTAAACCAGACCAACTATAATGCGGCTAATTTCGATCAGGGAATCTTCACTCCCCAACTGGCAACGGGGAAAAACAACCTGGTCGTAGGACTCACGTATCGGCTAAAACGTCGGAATTCATCGGAAAAGCTCCCCACACAACCCGACTAAGGCTGCGACCGGGTCAGGCAAAACTGGTGAATACCTTCCGTTTCCTGATAGTCAATGCTCAGGCCGTAACTATCGCCGATCTGCCGGATGATGGACAAGCCCAGTCCTACCGAGTCGGGCCCTGTGCTCTCTTTCTTGAACCGCTCGAACAGTCGCTCCGGGGATGATGTCAACTGGCCACCCGTATTACTCAGGCACAACTTGTCGGTAGTCGCGACCAGCTCGATCCGGCCATTTACCTGATTGTGTTTGATCGCGTTATTGACCAGATTCGTCACCAGAATATCGGCCAGCGCGGGTGGGAGCATCACATCGAAGGGCTTCATTGCCTGCATACTTACCGACAATTCTTTGAACGACAACACCTCCTCCATATCGGTTAACTTTTCGGTCAGTAGGCCGGCCAAATCAATTATCTGGCTATCATTGAATTGCCGATTTTCAATTTTGGCTAGCAATAACAACCCCTGATTCAAACGCGATATCCGCCGGGAAGCCTGATATATACTCTCGATCCAATGTGTTTGCGTTTCAGTTAGTTGTTCACTCTGAATGAGTTGCTCTACTTTAGCATTGATGAGTGCCAGAGGTGTCTGCATCTCATGCGATGCGTTTTCGGTAAATTCCTTCAGGCTTCGGTAATCCTGCTGCATCTTATCGGCCATTTTCTGCAACACGTCATTCAACTCCCGAAACTCGGTTATTTGGGGGCTGTCCAGTGTGAGCGACGCGCCACTGCTCAAATCAAAGCCTTTAATCCGGGCTAAGGTATCGTAAAATGGATACCAGAGACGCCCCGACAGCTTTCCCTGAAACCAGAACGTACCGGCCAGCAACAAGCCCAGAAAGAGCATCATGGCCACGGTCATAACTTCAATGAGACGGTAGGTCTGAATCAGGGATTTGCGAATCTCAACCCGATGCACAACGCCCTGAATGGGCTGATAAAACGTTAGTTGACGAAACGGAATCAGCTCATGGTCATACCGGTTCAGGATGAGTGTATCCGAAAACTCCTCCCCGCGCGCACCCCTTCCCACTACGGGCGTCACATTGATTTTATTCTCGACAAAATAAGGAATGTTCGACCAAGCGTTGTGAGCGCGCACGTAGGTTTGAAAATCGCGCTTTTCAACCCGCAGCCGATTCTCGACTTCCTCATAGATGACCAGCCGGATAATCTGGTAAAAAGCAACCGCCGTCAGCAGGTAGATGACCAGCGAAAACGCCAGGTAAATTCGGTTGGTTTTGGTGAGGAGTTTCAAGGTTGACTGAATTTATAACCGATGCCGTAGATGGATTGTACATAATCGGCGGCCCCTTTTTCAAGCAATTTGCGACGCAGATTTTTAATGTGCGAATACACCATATCGAACGAATCGGCGGAGTCGATGTTGTCGCCCCAGAGGTGTTCGGCAATCGATGCTTTGGTCAGGGCAACATCCACGTTCGACAGAAAGTAAAGCAGTAAATCATACTCTTTCCGCGACAGCGGGGTTGGCTGACCCGTCACGAAAACATTGCGGGTATGGGGCACCACAACGATCTCCCGGAATCGGATTTCTGTGTGTCCGCCAAACTGCCGCCGACGTAGCAACGACTTAACCCGGGCGTTGAGCTCCGACAGATGAAACGGCTTGGTCAGGTAATCATCCGAACCAATTTCCAGCCCTTTTAACTTGTCTTCCAATGCGTTACGGGCCGATATAATGATTACACCGGTGGTCGCGATCAATCGTTTGAGCGTCTCAATGATTTGAAATCCATTGCCATCGGGTAAGGTTAGATCGACGATAACGCAGTCGTAGATGTACAGGTGTATCTTTTCTTCTGCCTCCTGAAACGTGGCCGCCGTTTCGCATATGTAGCCGTCTTTCACCATGTACTCGGTAATGCTTTCGGCCAGGCCCTGTTCATCTTCAACAACCAGTACTTTCATAACGTCACCCAAGCTAGTAGACCCCTAAAGTAGCTGTCAATGTTGGAAATATTTGGGACGTTTTGGGGGAGCATTTTATAAACGAGACGCTTGATGCCAAGCCTATGTATACCAAATCCTGGTTGATGCCTATCAACTACTCCAGGGCGTTCGTCATTGACACACGACAAGTCGGCACTTACTTATACGCCATCCGCCTGGGGAGCTGATTGACTAGCCAAAGGCAAAACAGGGCGTTAAAAACCAGTGTAAAAGGAATGACGGATATATTCTTAAAGAACAAAATAATAGCCCATTCAGAAGCCTGGCTTGAGATAACCTGGCGGCTTTTCAAGGTTATGTACAAACAGGTCTCATAGGCAATATGAGTAATCAGCGCGTTAAACAGGAAAGCTATACCTAAAAACGCCACAAGATTGACCAGCAGGCTACCCCAATTCGTCCGCATTTTTTGGATGGCTAAACGCCAGCCCTGTTCACGTCCCTGCTTATTTGTTGCAAATTGAACAAGGCGGACTACCCCTTTTCTGACATTGGTCAGGCCCAGTGTATAGAGGAATATCAGAATCCGGGCCGACTCAACAACCAGTTCGAGCAACGTATTCGACAATGGACTGACTGGCCCGAAGGCCTTGAGCTGAATAGCTCGCCCAAAAGCAGCGACCAGACCTAAACCGAAGATGGTCAAAAAATGATTTTTGAGAAACCGGATTGTGGAGATAGTCCAGTCCAGTGATTTGAGCAGTTTCATCGATACAGTCATATTTACATGGTGGTCAAGTGGCTTTACTATACTAGCTGCTGCATTTATTTCCAGTACTAAACTCATCTTACACGCAATCTACTCATTCTCCTAACAGGCTATTTAAAATCGCTTAATTCCTTAAAATCCAGCCAAATATTTCTACCAACGCCTGTTTTCCCAAATGTTTCCAACATTGACTTCTTGTTTTGTAGACACCTGGTCGAAAGTCAGCTTCGTTCAACCAGGTGCTGTCCATGAAAAAGGCACATTCTTGCTACTCGTTAACAGGGCTCCCGGCCCGCGTTGGCTGCCCCAAAAAGGCGGGCGGTTTACTCCTGCTCACGCTGGGTTTGCTCACCTATCAGGCGCAAAGCCAGATGATACCACTTCATCAACTTGTTGACCAAAGCGTTCGGCAATATCCGTTCCTGAAAGCAAAACAAGCCGAAGTCAGCAGTGCGGAGCGACGCATAAAAGCCAGCCGGATTGAGCTGTTGCCCTCGCTCATTGTCCAGGATCAGTATACCTACTCGACCAGCAACAGCCTGAACGGCTCGTTTTTCCCGAATGAAGGCACCGCCATTTCGACGTCGGGTGGCGTTCGGCCAACGGCAATCTCACAGGCCAGCTTTGGTAGCTTTACCAGTGCGGTGATTGAGTGGCGGGCCATTAATTTTGGCCGGATCAAGGCCAATATAGCCGTTGCAGAAGCCGATTTACAGCGTAGTCGGGTTGATTACGAAAATGAAATCTTCCAGCATCAGGTTCGCACAATCGACGCCTATTTGCTCCTGCTTATCAACCAGAAGCTGGTTCAGATTCAACGAAGTAACCTGGAGCGTGCACAAACGTTCAAACGGGTCGTCGATGCGGGCGTTCGGTCGGGAATGCGGGCGGGTGTCGATAGTTCGCTGGCTACGGCAGAGGCCGTTCGGGCCAGGCTACTCCTGTTAGGCAGCCAGCAACAGGAACAAGTGCAGCGCCTGCGTCTCTCCGAATTAGCCGGACAATTGCAGCCTAACATGCAGGTCGATAGCATGCATTTCTATACGAATCTGCCCAGCAGTAATTTTCTCTCGGATTCCATCTCGCCAAAAAACCCAACCTTAAGGCTTTTTCAATCGCAGATCAACCTGTCGACGGCCAGAAGCTTGGCCACGCAACGATCCGGAATGCCCACGATCTCATTGGTGGGCGTCGGAAATGCCCGTGGATCGGGCTTTTCGAATCAGGGCGACATCTTTCTGGCCAATCAGGCGAATGGCCTGGGGTACCAGGTCGGGAATTATCTGGTTGGCCTCGTAGCCCGCTGGAATCTGACCAATATCCTCCGGGTTCGGCAGGATTATCACGCCGATCAGTTTCTGGTCGAACGGTCGCGGCAGTTGTTCAACACCCAGCGTCTGCAAATTACCCGACAATACCAGGAGGCCGAAACGCAGTATCAGGTAGCGCTGGAACAGGCCCGTCAGGCTCCAGTTCAGCTTCAGGCTGCCCGGCAGGCATATAACCAGGCCAACTCCCGTTACCAAAGCGGCCTGACCGATTTGGTGACGTTACTCCAGAGTGTCGTAACCCTCAACCGCGCTGAAGTCGATGGCTATGTAGCCACCAGCAACGTGTGGCGCTACCTTCTGCTGAAGGCGGCTGCTGAGGGCGATTTATCGCTGTTTATGAATCAGGTTAAATAAGGTTTACGGTTTGTGGTTGGCTGACCGCACCGGCGGACCGGCGTCAGCATCGCCTGCGTCAGCCAACCATAGACCGAATACCGTAAACTAATTAATCATGTACAACATCATTCGTTCCGCGCTGAGAAAACCGATTTCGGTGGTTGTGGCAGTCATTGGGCTCTTATTTTTCTCGGTGATGTCGCTCTTCACCATTCCGGTCGATATTTTCCCGAGCCTCGATCTGCCCACTATTTATGTCGTACAACCGTATGGCGGCATGGCTCCTGATCAGATGGATGGATTCATCGCAACCCGCTATCAGGATCACTTCCTGTATGTATCGGGTATTCGCGACATCGATGTTAAAACGATTCAGGGCTTGTCGCTTATTAAACTATCGTTCTACCCCGGCACGGATATGGCCCAGGCTGCGGCTGAGGTAGCCAACAACGTCTCGCGGGCCAAAGCCTACATGCCTGAGGGAACCGTGCCACCCCAGGTCGTTCGGTTCGACGCCAGTTCGGTGCCGGTGGGCCAGCTGGTCTTTGAAAGTCCAAGTCGCTCACTAAACGAAATTCAGGATTATGCGTCATCGCGGGTGCGGCCCATGTTCTCCCGCATTCCGGGCGTATCGAGTCCCCCACCCTTTGGCGGCAATCAGCGAACAGTCATTATCAAAGTAAACCCGCAACTGGTCCGTAGTTATCAGCTTACTCCTGAAGAGGTTATCAAATCCATTGTGATCAATAACCAGCCCTCACCCGCTGGCAATATCCGCATTGGTGAAAAAGCCCTGATGACACCCGTCAACTCCCTGGTGAAACGGCCGGAAGACTTCCTGAACATTCCGATTCGGGTGGGTTCGGGTCCAACGGTGTTCGTTCGGGATGTGGGGACGGTTGAAGATGGTGCCGACGTAACCGTGGGTTATGCGCTGGTGAACGGCCGTCGGGCGGTGTACATTCCGGTGGTTAAAAAGTCGGATGCCTCGACGCTGGATGTGGTCAGCAATATTCGTAAAGCCATGCCCGACCTTCGGGCTGCCGTGCCGGAAGATGTCAAGATTTCCTACGAATTCGACCAATCGGTTTACGTTACCAATGCCCTGAAAAGCCTCGTTACAGAAGGTATTCTTGGAGCCGTATTAACGGGTCTCATGGTGCTGCTGTTTTTGCGCGACTGGCGTAGTGTTATCATTGTGGTGGTCACGATTCCGATTTCGATTCTATCGGCCGTAATCATGCTGAACCTGTGCGGCCAAACGATCAACATTATGACCTTATCGGGCCTGGCGCTGGCCATCGGGATTCTGGTTGACCAGGCTACCGTAACGATTGAGAACATTCACCAGCACCTGGAGACGGGCAAGCCCAAAGCCGTTGCCATCTGGGATGCCTGTAAGGAAATCGTTTTCCCCGAATTTCTGATTCTGCTGGCTATTCTTGCCGTATTCGCACCGGCTTTCGTGATGAGTGGCGTACCGCGTTCCATGTTCCTGCCCCTGTCGCTATCCGTTGGGTTTGCCATGATTGCGTCATTCCTGCTCTCGCAAACCTTCGTACCCGTACTGGCAAACTGGTTGCTCAAAAGCCATCCCCCACACGAAGCGCCCACACTGGCCCTCGATGCGCAGGAACGCCACGCCATGCTGCATGAAGGCGATCATCCGGCAACGAAAGTGACTGGTTTCGAGAAGTTTAAACAACGCTATTCATCGGTACTTGAAAACGTCCTGAACCGTCGGAAGCTGGTTGTGAGTGGCTATCTGGCGGGAAGTCTGGCCATCATCGTCGTGTGTTTCATGGTGATTGGTACCGACATTCTGCCCCACGGCAACAGTCACCAGTTTCAGATGCGGCTGCGAATTCCCGATGGCACACGCGTGGAACGAACCGAAACCGCCACGTTGAAAGTACTCGACATCATCAAAGAAGCCGTCGGGAAAGACAACGTCGAGATTTCATCTGCTTACGTGGGAACAGTTCCGTCCAGCTACGGAACATCCAACATCTTCGTGTTCAACAGTGGTCCGCACGAAGCCGTTTTGCAGGTCTCGCTGAAAGAGGAGCATCCGGTGAACATGGACAACCTGAAAGAGGATCTTCGGGCACGGATCGCGAAGGCGTTACCTACGGCCAACATTTCATTTGAGCCAATCGAGCTGACGGAAAAGATCATGAGCCAGGGGGCATCGACGCCCATTGAAGTGACGGTAGCCGCCAAAGATCTGAGTGAAGCCGGCCGGTTTGCCAACAAGATTCGGGAGCGGATGACGAAGATCGACTTTCTGCGCGATGTTCAGATTGCCCAACCGTTGGCCTACCCCATCCTGAAAGTAACGATGAACCGCGAGCGGGCGGGCCAGTTGGGCGTTACCTCTACGCAGGTGGCCCGGTCGATGGTCGCTGCCACTTCCTCCAGCCGGTTTACAGACAAGAACCTCTGGCTCGATGAATCGAAAGGGCTGGCTTATCAGGTGCAGGTGCAGATTCCGGAGTATCAGATGAGCAGCGCCAGCGACATTGGCAATATTCCGTTGAAGAGTGGGGAGATGCACCCGCTCCTATCGGATGTAGCCACTTTTTCGGAAGGAACGGCGCCGGGAGAATATGACCGGGCGGGCCCAAACCGACTCGTCACGATCACGGCCAATTTACAGAAAAAAGACTTGGGCACGGCACAAAAAGCCGTGCAGCAAGCCATCAAAGAAGCAGGCGAACCTCCCCGTGGTGTTCTGGTCGAACTGGGTGGGCAAACCAGCCTTCTGACCGATACCCTGAGCAGTTTGCAAACAGGTCTGCTCGTGGCCATTGTCATTATTTTCTTACTACTGGCGGCTAACTATCAGTCCTTTAAGCTGTCGCTGGTAATTCTGGCGGCCATTCCGGCGGTGGTAGCTGGAGCCTTGCTCATGCTGCTGGCCTGCGGTGCTACGCTTAATCTCCAATCGTATATGGGCCTGATCATGTCGGTGGGGGTATCAGTCGCCAACGCCATTCTGATGGTAACGAATGCCGAGAACCTACGCCTGGAAATCGGCGACACCCGCAAGGCCGTTGTGCTGGCCGCCAACAGTCGGATTCGCCCGATTCTGATGACCAGTATCGCCATGATTGCCGGCATGGTGCCCATGGCGTCGGGTCTTGGCGAAGGGGGCGATCAGATTGCTCCGCTTGGCCAGGCCGTTATTGGCGGCTTGATTGCCTCGACGCTGGCAGCGTTGCTGATTCTGCCCTGTGTGTTCACTCAATTCCAGACAAAAGCGACCACCCAATCGGTGTCGCTGGACCCGGAAGACCCGGAAAGCAAATTTTATCATCACGAACTGAGTCCCGGCCTGTAGCCTAAACTATTCCCGTGGTCCGTGTCCGCACGGACCCTATATCCGGCAGGAAAATTTGTCTGCAACGGCGTGAGCGGTCCGTGAAGACACAGACCACGGGAATGCCCCTTACCAAGCCGTGCGGGTAGCCCGTACTTTATCCTCGTCGATTGTTCACCTCCAACCGAAACAGACATGACTTCGTTAATTCCCAATCGCTCTTTTACAAAGATGAAAACGCTTTTAACCGCTGTAGGAATCACATCCGTTGCGGTGGGCTTTGCGGCCTGTTCGTCGGCCAGCAGCGACAACAAACCGGCGGCCACGAAAGAACCTGACATACAACAGGTTGAAGTAACGACTGTACAAGCCCTGCAGCCCAACAACCGGGTAACCCTGCCCGGTGAATTGAAGCCCTGGAATCGGGTGAATATGTATGCTAAAGTAAAAGGGTTTGTGCGCGAAATCGCCGTAGATCGGGGCACAACGGTTCATAAAGGACAGGTACTGGCCCGGCTCGACGCACCCGAAGTAATTTCGGAACTTAGTCAGGCACAGGCGCAGGTTCAGGCGCAGGAGGCAACTCTGGTTGAACAAACAACGCGCGCTCGCGCCAGCCGACTGACCTACAATCGGTTGGTGCAAACAGCCAAAATGGAAGGAGCCGTCTCGGCCAATGAACTGGATCAGGCGTTGGCAAAAATGCAGGCCGATAGCGCGATGGTTGCTGTAGCGAAGGGAACGGTGCAGGCCGCCCGCTCCAACTACCAGGCCAAAACAGAGCTTCGGCAATACCTCACCATTACCGCTCCTTTCGACGGTATGGTGATCGAACGAAATATCAGTCCCGGCGCGTTGGTCGGTGCAGGTGACAGCGGCAAACCATTGTTCGTACTGGAAGATAGCCGCACGTTGCGCCTGACGGTAGCCATTCCCGAAACGTTTGCCAATCAACTCCAAAACAAGAGTGCCGTTTCGTTCACCGTAAACGCCATGCCCGACCGGCATTTCAACGCCAAACTGGCTCGTTCGGCTGAAAGCCTGGTAGAAGCCAACCGGGCGATGATGGCCGAATTCGACGTTGCCAACGCGTCACACGAACTCAAATCCGGTATGTACGCCGAGGTGATGATGCCGGTAACAAGATCGGGCAAAACCATGTTCGTTCCGACAACATCGGTGGTGAGTTCGAGCGAAAAGATGTTTGTCATTAAGGTGAATGACAACCGGGCGCAGTGGGTATCGGTTCAGAAAGGTAATGTCGTCGATAGTTTGGTCGAGGTGTTCGGCGACCTACCGGCCGGAACAACTATTGTGAAGAAAGCCTCCGAAGAAATCCGGGATGGCCAGGCGATTCAGTCCGCCAAACGGTAAACGGATAGACGCTAGCTCGATAAACCTTGGCTCTACAGTCTGTCAGTTTACCGTTGTGCGGATGTGTTCGGGTCGGGGCCCTATACCGATCAGGTAAGCAGGTAGACGACGGATTAAGGGTACGTGCCGAAATAACCAGATGATGTATGGAGGAACAACAGCAGGTTGGGTGATCGACGCATTGATCAGCCGTTTATGAACGGCAATCTGACCCGCCTGAATAACCCGAACCGGCCACTGACGACGACGCTGAACGCTGGCTAGTTGCTGAACACCTACCGGTCCTTCTTGTAGAGAGCCAGTCAATAGATTAGCCGTAGCCACTGCATCCTGAATCGCCATATTAACACCGACTCCACCCGCTGGCGACATGGCATGAGCTGCATCACCAATGCAAAGCAACCCCGGCTTATACCACTGCCGCAACCGGTCAACTTTCACCGTCAATAAGCTGACCTGATCCCAAGAGTTCAGCTCGTTGACCTGATCGCCCACAAAAGGAGCCAATTCCCGAATATCGGCCTGCAAAGCCGCTATTCCCCGTTGTTTTATCGAGTCGAACTGCCCTTTCGGAATGATATAGCCGCATTGAAAGTAGTCGTGCCGATCAATCAGAACCATAAACTTGCCCGACTTGAAGTAGCCCAACGACATCTCTCCAATGGCTGGATCTTTCGGAATTCTCATCCAGAGCACGTCAATTGGAACCCCAAAATCCTGTACCGACAAACCCGCTTTTTGCCGGACGAGGGAGTTTCGGCCATCGGTGCCCACCACTAAATCGGCCCGAATGATGAGTTTGCCCGTGGGCGTTGTCGCTTGCACGCCCACAATCGCCCCCTTCTCTTCCATTAGGTCTGTTGCTTCCGTTTGCAGATGCAGGCGAAAAGTCGGGTATTGCTTACCTTTTGCGGCCAGAAAATTCAGGAAGTCCCACTGGGGCATAAACGCAATGAACTTGCACTGAGTTGGCAAATGAGCAAAATCGGCAATGGGTACCGTTTGCCCATTGACTGTTGCCTGAACCGCCCGCAGCTCCTGATGTGGTAGCTGAAGAAATTCAGTAAGCAGTCCCAGTTCAGCCAGTAGCTCAAGGGTAGACGGGTGAATGGTATCTCCACGAAAATCGCGCAGAAAATCGCGGTGCTTTTCCAGCACAACCACCTCCACGCCCGAGCGAGCCAGCAGAAAGCCCAGCATCATTCCGGCCGGCCCACCACCGACAACACAGCAGCGGGTCGTTATCGTTTCCTGAGACTGAGATGCGGTTGACATAGACTATACTTTTTTAAAACAAACAATCCATGTTCCTTTGTTTACTTATCTGGTAACGTCAATTTCGACGTGCTCAACTGTACTTGTTTATGTCTTTTTATTCCTATCGCCCCGAAGACCTACTCTTTGATGCCGCCCGTAAGGGTGATACGGCCTACATCAAAAAATTAATTGATGAACAGGTTGATGTCAATACACAAGACGGCAAAGGTTTTACGGCCTTGATCATAGCCGCTTATGATGGGCATGCAGACGCTACCAAAGCGCTGCTGGCCGCCAAGGCAGATGTCAATGCGCAGGATCTGAGCGGTAATACAGCGCTAATGGGTGTTTGTTTTAAAGGCTACCCCGAGATTGCCCAACTGCTAATTGAGCATGGCGCTGACCTCAATATACAAAATGGCAACGGCGGCACGGCTCTGATGTTTGCGACCTTGTTTGGCCGGAATGCACTCGTAAAGCTGATGCTGGATGCGGGTGCCAACAAATACATTCAAGACAAGCGTGGGCTGACCGCCCTCGATCTGGCCGTTCAGCAAGGCAACGAAGAAGCCTGGCTGCTGCTGAAAGATTAAGTAATGGCGCAGGGCCGGGCCACGCTGGCGCCGGCCTTGCGCCATTACTTAATCTTTCAGCCTATTTCCCACCCGGCCGCGTCGGGCGAACTTCAATCTTGCTGGGGAGCGTACGGGCAGGCATGTGAATCAGATCAGCAACGATCTGCCCGATGTCTTCCGGCTGTATTTTCCAGGCGTCTTTCTCGTTGGGCTCGTGATCGTTGAAATACGTAGCTACCGAGCCTGGCATGATTGTCGTTACTTTGATGCCCTCACTACGCAGGTCGAGCATAATGGCTTGTGAGAAACCCACCAGGCCAAACTTACTGGCGTTATAGGCCGCTCCTTTTTCAAAGAAGTTGGTCCCGGCCAGACTCGAAATGGTAATAAAATAACCTTCTGTTTGTTTCAACGCAGCCAGTGTCGCTTTCGCGGTATAGAAGACACCCGTCAGGTTTATATCAATGGTTTCGTGCCACAACTCAGGAGTGAGTTCCTGAATGGAAGCAAAGTGACCCACACCAGCATTGGCAATCACGTAGTCGAGCTGCCCCCATTGCTGTAAAATAGTGTCGACGGCCCGTTGCTGCGAGGCCAGATCACGAACATCGGCCGCCAGGCCAAGCGCCGATCCCGGTCCGATTTCATTTAGTTTGGCCGCGGCCAATTCAGCGGCTACCGATGAGCGGCTTGTAATCGCCACGTTAATACCCTCCCGAATAAGCACCTCGGCCACGCCATAGCCAATGCCCTTCGAGCCGCCCGTAATGAGCGCGGTTTTGTTGTTGTCTGCCATGAATAAACGAATAATAATAAGAATCTGGCGAGGGAAGTCGCCCAGGAAAACAACCCGGGAGGCCGTCTTAAAGTTTTGCCGACTCTCCGGCTAAATTCAACAGGCACAGGAGGGTGCATGATAGAAGATCATGTGTCTTGTGGCATCTTTGCTAATTAACTTACAGTAGCCAGGAGAATCTGCTGGCTACCTGCGCTTCTTATTGATTGATTCCGTCCTTGTTGCTTATCCGTTCTATGTCTACTTACCTACCTATTCGCCCATCTGTCACACGCCCGCTGGGTTTGTTTCTGGCTTGCCTTACTACCGGACTTACCCTTTATGCCCAGCCGGGTGCACCGAAAGCCAATGATTCGACAACACCCCTGCACCTGCTCCAGCCCGATTATCCGGTTCCATATGGGCAACCTAAAGTAGCCGATGTTACGAATGCCCTTAACCGGATTTATACGTACCTGGAAGCCAACACACCGACACAACTCGTTGACAAAGAGACAAATAAAGAACTAACACCCGGTGGCACGTTTAACCCTAACGCGATCTTCAAACCTGGCGATTTTCGGTTGATCAGTTACGAATGGGGCGTAACGTATGCCGGGATGCTGCTTGCCAGTGAAGCCACCGGCGATGGCCGGTACGCTGATTACACCAATAAACGACTTCAGTTCATCGCCGAGCAGCTCCCCTACTTCCGGGCGCAGGTAACAGCCGACCCGAAGGCCAATACGCCCATGCGGTCGGTGGTAGCGCCCCACGCCCTCGACGATGCCGGGGCCATGTGTGCCGCCATGATTAAGGCTAGCCGCGCCGGGGGCATTAAGGCCAACATGCGGCCCATGATCGACAACTACATCAACTACATTCAGACGAAAGAATATCGTCTGGCCGATGGCACGCTGGCCCGCAATCGGCCACAGCCCAATACGCTCTGGCTCGATGACCTGTTCATGAGCGTTCCGGCGCTGGCTCAAATGGGAAAACTCACCGGCGATCAGACATACTATGATGAAGCGGTGAAGCAGGTGACTCAGTTTTCGAAACGCATGTTCAATCAGCAAAAAGGATTGTATATGCACGGCTGGGTGGAGAGCATGAGCGTTCATCCTGAGTTTCATTGGGCGCGGGCCAATGGCTGGGGTATTCTGACAGCGGTTGAATTACTGGATGTGTTACCCACCAGTCACCCCGGCCGGGCAGGCATTCTGGACTTACTCAGAGCCCATGCGAAAGGATTGGCCGCTCAGCAATCGGGTTCAGGATTCTGGCACCAGTTACTCGACCGGCCCGACTCGTATCTGGAAACTTCCGCAACGGCAATTTACGTATATGCCTTTGCGCACGCCATCAACCAGGGATGGCTCGATCCGCTGGCCTATGCTCCGGCTACCCTGCTTGGCTGGAACGCCGTATCGACAAAAGTTACGCCAAACGGCCAGATTGAAGGCGTTTGCGTCGGTACAGGAATGGGTTTCGACCCGGCGTTTTATTACTACCGGCCCATCAACGTCTATGCGGCTCACGGGTATGGACCGGCTTTGCTGGCAGGTGCCGAGGTAGTCAAATTACTGAAGAACAAAACGTTTGAAATCAATGACAGCTCGCTGCAATTAACGCAGAAGAAATAATGAACACACGCAGCGCCCATCAGGCAGGTGAGTTCAGGAGAGTCCGTTGTTTCGCTCTTCTTACATTTAATAAATTTATCATAGGTTATTAATCAAACAAGCCCGCCAGACTTCTGGCGGGCTTGTTTATTTGTGGCAAGAAACCTGTACATATTAACTACTTGGCTCATCCGTCGAGGGAGTTCTCCAAGGGATATGTCCTCACGAGCGTCAGCAATGGCGTTGTGGTGTGTTGTGATGTCAGTTTCTTAAAACTGACAAGAGAGGTTTCTCAAAACCTCGTTCAGTTGACCGCCCGTCTGATAGGTTTTAAGAAACCTATATCTTCACGGCCTGACGAGCCAGTAGCTTCCAGTTTCCTTTCTGCTTCACCCAGACCAGTAAAACCGCCAGTTTGGCCTGACCGGGTTTGCCGTCGTTAGCCGTTTCGGCCATGAGTTTATGCCGCACCATAGCGGTGTTGTCGACCACGGTGATGGTTTCTTCCGTTAAGTCAATGGTTTTGAAGTCCGATGAGCCACTGGTGAGGGCTTCGACAAACGCTTTCTTATCTTCTATTTTTCCCGTCGAATGGCCGTAACTCAGGTCATCGGAAGCCAGCGACTCCAGTTTTGCCTTGTCGGGGTCGATCATAAGTTGTTTCAATTGTTGAACAGCCTGGGCTACAGCCGCTTGCTCTTTTCCCTGTGCCAGGGTCCTGGTGGTTAGCATACTACTTAAAGCGACAATTGCCAAGAGAATGGTTTTCGTATACATCATTGATAAGGGTTACGTGGAAGATACCATTGATAAACAGAGTCCCTACGAACCTCTGCCACGCTAGTAAAAGCGAAAGCGCCGATTTTTTACCGTATCAGGTGTCGATAAACCAAACACGGGCTCGTTTTTACACGCCTGACATTCACAAATTCGACGGTAAATGACCGTATGCTAAACCGTTTATTGATTGATTCTGAATAAATTATTAATTAGCGTTAAAGGCTATGACGAATGAAAAACATCTCTTTGCTTGTTTACTTCTGTTATTTAGTAACAGGACCTTATACAGTCAGGGCGCAGGTACCGCAAACCCTCGACTCCGTAACGGTTTACCTGAAAAATCACACAAGTCAGGATACAAACTACGTCCGTGCGCTCAACGTCATGGGCCGCGAGCTTCACTCAACAGCTAATCCTGATTACAAACGGGCGGACTCTGTGCTGCAGCTATCGGAGCAACTGGCCATGAAGCTTCAGTATGGACTGGGTCTGGCAAAGGCATACACCAATCGAGCCTCCATTTATTACCTGACAGATCGGCCACAGCAGGCGCTGGAGTATTTTCAAAAAGCCCTGACAATAGCCGAAACCCATAAACTTAACCCCCGATTCATTTGTGGAGCCATCTCCAACATAGCTGCGGCTTTAAGTAAGTTGGGGCAGTACGATAAAGTAGTGGCAATGGAACTCCGTTCGCTGCGGCTTCAGGAACAGTATAACGTGCAGCCACGAATTGCCACGACCTATGGCGGCATTGGCAACGCATTCAGGGAACTGAATAAGCCTCGTGAAGCGCTGCCTTATTACCGGCAGGCGCTGGCCCTTATGAAGACCACGAAAAACACCAGTGGTATGGGTATTATCGAGAATAACATAGGCATCTGCTACGATAACCTGAAGCAGTACGACAAGTCTCTCCCCTATTACAAACAGGGGTTAAAACACGCACAGGAGGCAAAGTTTGAACTGCTACAGGCGGATATCCTCGTTAATATTGGTTTGGCGCTGAAATTATCGAAACGCCCTGAAGAAGGCATTCCCTTTGTGAAGCGTTCGCTGGCTATTGCCCAGAAACAAGGGCACCAAGCCGGTATGGCTACTGCTTGCTTCAACCTGGGCCAGCTTTACGAAGAACTGAAACAATATACGCCCGCCGAAACGTACATGTTGAAAGCACTCCAGTCGGCCAGAGAACGCAACAACAAAGAGCAAATCAATAATTACACGCAGGGGCTGGCCGATCTGTACGGGGGCATGAAGAACTTCCAGCAAGCCTACGCCTTCCAGCTCGAACGAAACCAGCACATCGACTCGATGACCACCGTCCGAACCACCGCCGAAGTCCAGCGACTGGTGGCCCACTACAAATCCCAACAGAAACAAGACCAGATCAACCTGCTCCGACAGCAGGCTCAGATCCGGGAAGAAGAACTGACCAACAAACGACTCCAAACCAACGCCCTGCTCATCGGCGGGCTGCTCACCCTGCTGCTGGGAGCTGCCGTATCAGCCTGGCTGTTGAACCGGGCCCGCCTGCGCCGACTCCAGGAAGCCCAGACCCTGCGCAAACAGATTGCCCACGACTTGCACGATGAGGTGGGCAGCACCCTGAGCAGCATCTCCCTGCTGAGTGGCATGGTCAAAGGCCTCATCGCCCAGAACCGCCCCGAATCCGTCGAGCGGGCCATCCAGAAGATCAACACCGACGCCCGCCAGATTCTGGAGGCCATGGACGAGATCATCTGGACCATCAACCCCGGCAACGACTCGCTGCACCGCATCGCCATCCGCTTGCAGGAGTATGCCCAGCCCCTGATGGAGTCGAAGGGTATCCGTTTCTCGCTGGTGGCTGAGCCGGCCCTGGAGGGGCTGCCCATCTCGATGGAAGTGCGTCGCAACCTGTACCTGATCGGCAAGGAGGCCATCAACAACCTGGTCAAGTACTCCCAGGCCAGCCAGGCCACCCTGCGTTTTGAGCATCAGAAGGAGCAGCTCAAGGTGGTCATTGAAGACAACGGTCGGGGTTTCGACCCGGCTCAGCCCAGCCAGCGGACTGGTCAGAGCAGCATGCAGCAGCGAGCCAAAGCCATGGGCGGCTCTTTAGAAGTGCATTCAGCTCCAGAACAAGGGACCAGTTTAGTACTGATCACATCGCTTGTCGCTCAATAGTATTCACTTTACAATTAATTGGCTCACATTATATAGGTCTGATATAACTACTCTATGAAAAACGGCTACGTAAGATTTGCCATTATATTAAGTTTACTCGTTAGCACACAGGCGGTTGGCCAGGTCCCCAAATCGCTCGATTCGCTGGAAGTTTACCTGCAAACGCATACGGCTACTGATACCAACTACGTGAATGCCCTGCTGCAACTGGGGAAGTTGACGACCCGGACAAAAGCCAATTATGACCGGGCTGATTCGTTGTTGCGGGCGGCCGAAAAAGTAGCCATTAAGTTACAGTTCGGGCTGGGCATCTATCAGGCAAATACCTATCTAGGTGCCAACTACTACCTGTGGGATAAGCCCCAACAAACCCTGGACTATCTTCAGAAAGCATTAACTATTGCTAAAGCCAATAAGCTTCCTCCTCGCTTACTGGCAAACGCGATGACCAACCTCGGAACGGCGTATCGCAACATGAATCAGCACGAAAAAGCACTCGCCATTTCCCTGAGTTCGCTTCGAATGCAGGAACAGTATGCCATTCTGCCCCGCAATGAAAATACGTACACAGGCATCGGCCTTGCCCTGAAAGACACCAGGCGACCCCGCGAAGCCATCGAGTATTTTCAACAGGCACTCGTGCTCAACCGTCAGTTGAAAAGCCCGTACGGCATGGCGATTACCGAACAGAATATCGGCCGATGCTACGATAATCTGGAACAGCAAGCAAAAGCGCTGGCCTACTACCGCACTGCCCTTAAACACGCAAAAGAGTCTGAATCGGACTTGCTGCAGGCCGATATTTTAGTCAATACGGGTTTGGCCCTCCGAAAAGTAAACCGACTTGAGGAAGCCAAACACGCCATAGAGCAGGCCTTGGCCATTACCACCAAACAGCAGATTAAATCGGCGATGGCTACGGACTATTTTAACCTGGGCCAGGTCTACGAAGAGCTGAAAGACTACAAACCAGCGGAGCAGTTCATGAAAAAAGCGCTTCACTTAGCCCACGAACTGAACGATAAAAACAAGATTGGTATCTACACGCAGGGGCTGGCCGATCTGTACGGGGGCATGAAGAACTTCCAGCAAGCCTACGCCTTCCAGCTCGAACGAAACCAGCACATCGACTCGATGACCACCGTCCGAACCACCGCCGAAGTCCAGCGACTGGTGGCCCACTACAAATCCCAACAGAAACAAGACCAGATCAACCTGCTCCGACAGCAGGCTCAGATCCGGGAAGAAGAACTGACCAACAAACGACTCCAAACCAACGCCCTGCTCATCGGCGGGCTGCTCACCCTGCTGCTGGGAGCTGCCGTATCAGCCTGGCTGCTGAACCGGGCTCGCCTGCGCCGACTCCAGGAAGCCCAGACCCTGCGCAAACAGATTGCCCACGACTTGCACGATGAGGTGGGCAGCACCCTGAGCAGCATCTCCCTGCTGAGTGGCATGGTCAAAGGCCTCATCGCCCAGAACCGCCCCGAATCCGTCGAGCGGGCCATCCAGAAGATCAACACCGACGCCCGCCAGATTCTGGAGGCCATGGACGAGATCATCTGGACCATCAACCCCGGCAACGACTCGCTGCACCGCATCGCCATCCGCTTACAGGAGTATGCCCAGCCCCTGATGGAGTCGAAGGGTATCCGTTTCTCGCTGGTGGCTGAGCCGGCCCTGGAGGGGCTGCCCATCTCGATGGAGGTGCGTCGCAACCTGTACCTGATCGGCAAGGAGGCCATCAACAACCTGGTCAAGTACTCCCAGGCCAGCCAGGCCACCCTGCGTTTTGAGCATCAGAAGGAGCAGCTCAAGGTGGTCATTGAAGACAACGGTCGGGGTTTCGACCCGGCTCAGCCCAGCCAGCGGACTGGTCAGAGCAGCATGCAGCAGCGAGCCAAAGCCATGGGCGGTACACTCGCGGTCCAGTCGACACCGGGCCAGGGAACCCGGCTGCAATTAGTCGTCTCGCAATGAGCCTCATACATTTATCCGATTTACGAGCATCAGCAGACCCGCTACTTTTGTCAGACAAGGCCCGACGATCGAGTGACCTGCTCGGATAGCCTTCTGACTTAATTCAACTGTCTGATGAAAACGCTCAAAATTGGTTTTATGCTGGGTATAATTGCCCTCTCGATTTCGTGCAGTAAGAAAGAAGACACCCCCGTTACACCGGCCAGTACGGGCGTCATGACCGCTCAGATCGACGGGCAGTCGTTCACGTCGGACCAGGCCGGGGCAACGTATAATAAAGTGAGTAAAGACCTGACCCTTGTGGGGTATAACAGCGTCCATATGACCGGGTTTACACTGGAAAAATTTACGGGCACAGGCACTATGGCGCTCGTCGATATCAGTAAACCCGGCAGCACGGGCAGCTATATCGACGTAAAAACAAACATAAATTACACGATCCGGGAAGGTCGAACAGGCACCGTTACGGTAACGAAGTTTGATGGAAGCAACCTCGAAGGCACGTTTTCGATGAAGACGTACAATAGCCAGCAGAAGCGCGAAGTCGCCGTTACGAATGGAACATTCAAGCTACCGGTAGAGACTCTATAGCGTATGATCCGTATTTCTATTTTTGATGACAATGACTCCCTGCGTGAAACGCTGGCACTGGTTTTCGACGCGACCGACGATCTGATCGTTACGGGAAAATACCCAAATGCACTCACAGCGGTCGACGAGGTGCTGTACAACCAGCCGGATGTCATTTTAATGGATATCGATATGCCCGGCCGCACCGGCATTGAAGCCGTCAGGCTCATTCGGGAGCAGACAACACGACCTAAAATTCTGATGCTCACCGTCTTCGAAGACGTTGACCGAATTTTCGCTGCCATCTCGGCAGGGGCCGTGGGCTATCTGCTGAAGAAAACACCCGCCGATAAGATCATTGATGCCATTCGGGAAGTCATGAGTGGTGGAGCCGCCATGACACCCTCCATTGCCCTTAAAGTACTGGATGCTTTTCGACAGCCAAAAGGTTCGTCGTCACGCGCTGATGCGTTTATGCTGACCGATAAAGAGAAAGAAGTGTTGCAGCGCCTGGTGGAAGGCGATAGCTATAAACTCATCGCGCACCACTGCAACATGAGCATGGGCACCGTTCGCACACACATTGTCAATATTTACGAGAAACTGCACGTCAATTCCAAGTCAGAAGCCGTAGCAAAGGCACTCAAGACAGGCTTGTTCAAATGAATTCCCAGTAACTAACCATGCCGTCTACTTTCCTGCCCATTCTTCTACTAACGGCTACCCTAACGGCCTGCCAATCCGGCTCCTCGGCCAATGGTCCGTCAGGGGGTAGTACCCAGCCTGAGTCACTGACCAACACCGCACAGACACAAGGAGTCAGCCAGAATCAGGCGGCCGTTGTCGCCAATGATTTCCTGATCATACCGGGTGAGCGGGTTGGCCCAATTAAAGCGACGACTTCCGAAGCCGACTTACTCCGGCTCCTGGGTCCGGCAGTCGTTACTGCCGGTGACACGATCTATGGCGCCGAAGGGACCGAGCTTATCGGCACGACGCTTTACAAGGACACCTCCGATGAGGTCCAAATCATTTATACCGACGAAAAACGGACAGCCCCCGAAACGGTACTTATTTGCCCAAAACTATTTGACGACGAAGGACTTCCAATCAAAAACTTACCCCCAACGCACTGGGTCACAACCGATGGGCTGCGCATTGGCACAACGCTAACTGAGTTGGAGAGCCGTAACGGCAAACCGTTCAAACTTTGGGGATTTGCCTGGGACTATGGCGGTCAGGTATCGAACTGGCAGGGCGGCAAACTAGCCCAGCTATCCGAAAAAACGTTCCTGTCCCTAACGCTCGGGCCACCTGCTTCCCGCACCCCGGCGCAGGAAAAAGCCTACAATGAATTGATGGGCGACAGCGAATTTTTATCCTCCAACAAAGCCATGAAAGCGCTCAACCCGACGGTAGTTAAACTATCCGGAAATTTTTAATAAATACAGCCATTTTATTCTTTGCCATATTTTACGTACTTGGGCGCTTGTCTATCCACCCATGGCAGCCCAGCAAAATTTAACGCGTACTCTCAAGCTCATCCGGCTGTTAAAACAACGGCCTGGCAAATCGCTAACCCAGTTAGCCCAAATTCTCGAATGCGACCCGCGCCATGCCCGACGCTACATGGATGCTCTGGAAGAGGCCGGGTACTGTATCGACAAGGAAGGGAAGCGACCACCCCGTTTCTTTATTTTTGAAGACGAACGAAACCAGCAGGCCAGTTTCACCGAAGAAGAAGCGCAGTTACTTCATCAGGCATTAGCCACTTTTTCGGATGCCAACCCGCTCCTAGCCCCACTCCGGCAGAAAATCTATACCCAGTCGACGTTGCTGCCTATCGCCAACGGATTAATCGACCAGCACCAAAGCCTGGTGGTGGCTCAGCTTGCCGAAGCCATCCGCGACCGGCGGCAGGTGCATCTGTTGCGGTATCATTCGATCAATAGTAATTCGATCAGCGACCGATTGGTTGAGCCGTATAGTTTTTCGGAGAATTATACCCGCCTGACAGCCTACGAACCTGAATCGGCCACGACAAAGACCTTCAAAACGCAACGCATCGAGGATGTCCGGGTACTGGAAACGGCGCAGACAAACCCGCCCGCCGAAGTACTCGTTGACCCTTTCGACTGGCCGGGTGAACCAAAAAAAGTAAAACTTCGACTCACCTATCAGGCGTATCGCCTATTAAGAGAAGAACACCCATTGACTCAACCTGATCTAATCCACATGGCTGATGCAGATTTCCCATACGTATACAGCGGTACGGTACGAAGCTGGATAGGCCTGGGCCGGTTTGTACTGGGGCTACCGGGTGAGGTGACAGTAGATAGCCCGGACGCCTTTCGGGATTATTTGCGGGGGCGGCAACACTCAGCTTATTTTTGGGAAACTTGATTTCCCTTCTTCGCCATAAATGCATTCCAGTCAAAATCTTTCAGAACTGTATTCCAAACATAGTCCGTTTTAGCCTGAGCTGCTTCTTCGACGGTGTCAAATTTCCGACTGAGAGGGTGATTGGGTGGCAATTTTCGATCTGTCTTTTTTACTATTACTGCCATGATCTTCTGTTTTTTATCAATACTACAATTGTTTCAGGGAAATCACAAAAGCCTGATAAGACTTCCCCTTGCTAAACGATTCAGTTCCATCTTCTGTAACTCCCAAAACATCAAAACGCTTTTGAATCTCACCTAGTTCACGATTAATTACCCCCTGATACAATCTTGTTCGGCTGGGTGTACTGCCAGCTATGAAAACAGATGCCTGGGGATATTTATGGAAGAATGTAATCAGAGTTTGAATGACGGTAGCTAAAATGGTATCGCGGTCGCCGTTATCACTAGTAATCCCGAAATCAGCTTTACCCTGGTCGTCAGTATCACCTAAGGCGAGATTATACACATTTGGAAAAGGAAGTTCCTGGTAGATAATGACTTTGCGAACTACGCGCTGCCCAATACTGGTAAACTCATATCGAAGGGCTTCAATGGATGACGTGAATTCGTAAAACGGTTGATTCATGAATGAATAGTGGCAATGGTGTAATGCAATTGCCGGAAGGTATCAATAAGTTAAACGAAGTTACAAATTTTCACCAAAGCGGTTTGTGACACAATACGTCCTTTTTCAAGAATTACTTTGCTGACAAGAAAATAAGAAGAGGTATGCAGGATAAAGCAGTTGCTGCTATTGGGCGGCTAGCCTTACAAAAGAGCGGACAAGCTGAGCCGTATCAGTTGTACGTGGAAAATATGTTTCCCGGCGCAGGGGTTAATTATGATGTCTTGCTGGCTGTATTTTCATTCACTACCGAAGATAGCCAACTTGTGTGCCGCTTCGAAGGGGTTGATACAGAGAAAGCGAACGAAACATCGTATCAGAAGTACGTATATCGAAAGGGAGCCGCTAATGGCGGGGACGTAACATTCACAACGAAAGCGGGCGATTTAGCGAAGAAACTCAACACGCTGGTTGGCAATCAGGTCAAGAAAGCCATTGCGCTATGTCGGGTTTCCAACTATCAATACGACTTAGGCATGTTACTGTCTTTGCAAGATCGCCTTACGAATGACTATGACACGATTCTGCTGGCCTTACAAAATGCGTATACTCTGATGGACAAGAAACGGCAGCAGGCATCCGGGTTAAGTTTCCGTTTCGAGTTTGATGGGGAACGTAAGTACCTCGCTGACTTCCCCATTTTTCAACAACAGGTTCTGTTGCATGGCACGTCGGGTAAATCAGAAAAGTATAACGTAACCTCGCAGGGAACTAACCAGCTTTGCTCGATCTGTCTGGAAAATAAGCCTTTGCTGCACGGTTTTGCGTCGCCATTCAAATATGCCACAGTTGACAAGCCGGGGATGGTCAGTGGGTTCTTCAGCCGGCGTAACAACTGGAAAAACTATCCTATCTGCTCTGACTGCTCGCTTGATTTTGAGTATGGCCAGAAGTATGTAGCGCAGAAGTTGAAAAAGTACTTCTACGGCACCAGCTATTACATGATTCCTAAAACGGTACGAAGTCAGGACAAGGAAGTATTGGAAGAGGCATTAGCCACAATCGATTCGTTTGAATATATACTTAAGGAAGCAGGTCAGATTCGATTTGCAGAAGATGATCTAATGCGCTTGCTTGGTGATTCTGGAGGAGGTGATGCCTTTAGCTTAAATCTGATGTTCTTTGAGGAAAATCCGACTACGAAAGCTATTAAGATTAAATTATTACTAGAGGAAATTCTTCCTTCTCGATTCCGTAAACTATTCTCTGAGGTTCCGGGGAAGGTGAACCCAAACCCGCTTTACAAAGGAGTTGATGGGACAAGCAAAGACCCCTCTAATTTAACATTCTCATTTGGTTTGTTTAAGCTGTTCTACGAAGATGATTTTTACGCAATTGTTAATGATGTGTTTGTGGGGCAGCCGATAAATCGACTGACACTATATGGCCGTTTCATGAAGATTATTAAAGACAGCTATTTCAATACGTCTTTCGTGAATAAGGTCCCGCAAACCCCAAAATTGCTCATTCTCAAAGCACACCTACTACTCAACTACCTCTCACAGCTATCCCTTATTACCACAAACCAAACCATACATATGCAATCAGAAGAACTAACAGAAGAAATTCGACCAGATGAAAAATATGGTCGTGCTTTTGATGAAGTGCTATTCCGGCAGTTTGTCAAAGATAACATTGGAGCCTTTCTACAGAATGATGCTCAGGTAGGAGTATTTGCCTTGGGTGTCTTAGTTAAACTGTTGTTAAACATTCAGAGAAATAAGCTTAATGGAGCGTCGCCATTTGAGAATAAGTTGAAGGGCTACAACTTAAATGCAGAAAATCTCAGAACCATTTACCGAGAAACACTTGACAAGTTGGAGAAATATCGGAAACCTGGAAAACGGTATGATGAGTTACGCCAAATTATTAGTGATTACTTTATTATTAACAGCCATCGCCTATCATTGATGCCTAACAATGAACTGTCATTCTACTTCGTAGCAGGCTTAGAAATGGCATATAAATTTCGCACAGCAAAAGCACAAACACAGGAAGAATTAGACGACCAAACCGAAAACTAGCCCCATGACTACCCTAAGCAACCGTACCGAAATCCTGTTTCTCTACGAAATCGAAAACGCCAATCCCAATGGCGACCCACTAAACGAAAACCGTCCTCGGTATGACTCCGAAGAAAATAGAGTATTGGTTTCGGATGTTCGTCTGAAGCGTACTATTCGGGATTACTGGTATGAGTACAAAGGCTATAATGGCACAGATGGGAAAGACATTTTTGTGCGCGAAACCACCTATGAAGACAAGGGCAAGACGTTTGTTTCAGACGGAAAACGTCGGGCAAAAGCTTTCCAGGAAAGCAAGCAGACGGTTCTAGATCAGTGCATCGATGTACGAACCTTTGGCGGTGTTTTACCTCTCGACAAAGACTCGATTACACTGGTTGGCCCAACGCAGTTTCAGATGGGCAAATCGCTTAACAAGACGGACATCGTGACCGAACAAGGCACGGGTGCGTTTGCCTCGGGCGACGGAAAGGGACAGGCAACATTCCGTACGGAATATAAAGTGCCTTATGCCCTGATTGGCTTCAACGGAATCATCAACGAGAAAGCGGCTGCTTATTCGCAAATGACCGATGATGACAAAGCGTTGCTGCTGGAAGGAATCTGGGAGGGTACTAAAAACCTGATTTCACGCTCTAAGTTTGGGCAAACCCCTCTGCTGCTGATCACCGTCGAATACAACGAACCGTACTACATCGGTGGATTACGGCAACGGCTGAAACTGATTACAGAAAAGAACGAAATGCAACTGCGTAGTACCGATGACTACACGCTTGACGTATCTGTTCTGATGGCTGAACTTGTTTCCCAAAAAGATAAAATCAGTAGCGTAACGGTACGGATAGACCCTCGGCTGAAAACGTCGCAACCACTCACCAACGGACTTCTTACGCTATGAACGACAACCGCCTGATCGTCTTTGAGTTGTCGGGCGAATACGGTCATTTTCGCAAGTTCAACACCACTACATCACCGTTAACATACCCAATCCCAACCCGAACAGCCTTAACGGGCGTTTTGGGGGCTGTGTTGGGCGTTGAGCGGGAAACGGCTCCCGGTCGATTCACCAACAATGTCTTGCCTGTTCAGGAGCTTTTCGGTACCGATGCCTGTCAGTTGGCCGTCCAGCTACTTGCGCCCGTCAAAAAGGTGAACATTGGCTTTAACCTGCTGGATACGGGCAATTCGTTTTATGAGATTCGCAAAAGTGGACGTACCCAGATCGAGTTTGAGCTTCTCAAGAATCCAGCTTTTCGGGTATTTGTTCGGCTCAAAGACGAGGGACTGTTTGATCGGTTAGCCGATCGGTTGATCAACCGTTCGCACCATTTTACGCCCTACTTAGGATTGAGTCAGTTTACCGCAAACCTTCAGGACGTGCGTGTTACACGGGGTAGCGTTCGTACCGCTACGGCTGGGTACGTACCTGTACAATCGACCGTGAATCTATCGCTACTGACCACAACGCCCCCCATTGAGTTTGATCAGACGGCGCATTATTATGTGGAAACGATGCCCATCGAACTGAGTCGTGACCGAGTGGTAATGCGTTATGGCGAGGTGCTTGTTAACGCCGATGTCGGTTCGGTCATGGTTCAGGCTAATGAGTGGTTTGAAACACCTGATTTTGGCAATATTCTATTTCTCTGATGCTATACTCACACCCCGGCGTTCCGCTCATTGACCACACGAAAAACGTGGCCGACTCATGCCGTCTACTGTTGCAAAGTCGGGTAACTAACTTTGATTTGCCAGACGGCTTACTGGCTGATGTTGGCTATTTGGCCGGGGTGTGCCACGATATAGCCAAAGGAACGAGGTATTTTCAGCATTATCTTTTGACTCCTAATCACGAGCGTATTGGCCCCAAAGAACACGCCTTGTTGTCATCATTGCTGGCTAAACAGGTTGTTACACAATACTTGCTACCATTTGAGTTGACAAGTATTGATCGCCAACTGCTCCCGTATCTGGTGTTTACAGCGGTAAAGCGACATCATGGAAATTTGAATGATTTTAGGGAAGAGTTATCTCTTGAATCGAAAGTCGAAATTTTATGTGAACAGATTGAGGTTTTTGATGATGAGCCGCTGATTCAGGAAATTCTGGATAAGTTGATGACCGTAGTGAGTTTTAAGTTCGACTGGCAGTCTTTCAAACAATATGTTAGAAAAAAAGAGTTTGTTGATGAGTATTTGGGTGTAGGACACAGATTGTTGAGAACAAACGGCTTATACGCTAAATCAGATCCCGATACTAAAAATCGGTACTATTATTGGCATCAGTTATTCTACGGAACGCTGCTTCTTTCCGATAAGTCAGACGTAATTTTAAAAGGAATTACTGGTCAGGGGGCAGAACGGCCATCACTTTCCGCTTTAGAGAGTTACCGAAAACGGCGCGGATTTGACTCGCCAAGAACGGCACTGGATGGGCTAAAAAATCAGGCTTATCATGAAACACTGGCTAATCTGGACCGGATATTTTCGGTAAACCAGCATCTGTATTCAATCACGTTACCTACCGGTTTAGGCAAAACGTTGACCTCACTGGCTGTTGGGCTGGCTATGCAGCAAAAGCTGAGTTTGCTGGCTGGTCGTCTCGTTATTACAATTCCGTTCACGTCAATTATCGACCAGAACTTCAGTGTATTCCAGGAAGTCTTTAGCAATCCAACATCGGACATTCTACTCAAACATCACCACCTAGCCGAACCGGCCTACAAGGTTAAGGATGATACTGTTGAGGATGATACAGAGGAAGAGAAAACGAAAAAAACACTGGATCAGGATAAAAGTCAGTTTTTGATTGAAACATGGCAGTCGGGGATTGTTGTGACAACCTTCGTTCAGTTATTGGAATCGCTCTTTTCCAATGACAAAACGAAATTGCTCAAACTGCCTAATCTCGCTAACTCGGTCATTATTCTGGATGAGATTCAGCAGATTAAGTACGAACTATGGCCGCTCATTCGGCAGGCATTTATGACGCTTGGCGAACGCTATAATTGTTACTTCATTCTGATGTCGGCGACACAACCATTAATTTTTACGCCAGGTGAAGAGATTCAGGAGCTGGTGCCGAACTACAAAGATTATTTCAGAAGCCCGCATTTTAACCGGACTAAACTTATTAATCGCGCTCGTCAGGAAGTCAGTTTTGCCGAGTTTAAGCAGGATGTGATTGATTACTGCATAGACAATCCAGCGAAAAACATGCTAGTAATTTTGAACACCAAGCAATCTACACTAGACTGTTTTAAGGCTGTATCAGGGACTCTAGACGAAGAGGCAACCGATGTTTATTACCTAACAACATTGATCACACCCTTTGAACGAAAGCGAATTATTGACCGGATTAAAACCTACAAGGGGCCAAAGCAACAGGTTATTATTTCAACCCAGCTTATTGAAGCTGGCGTTGACGTTTCGGTTCATACCGTTTTTCGTGTTCGATGTCCGCTTGATTCTATCATTCAAGCGGCTGGTCGGGCCAATCGTTATAATGAGAAAGAATTCGCAAGCGAAGTATTTCTGTATAACATAACAGAGTTGAAGGCTATAAGTGGTAAAGTTTATGGAGGAGACCTTCTGGTAAAAACAGACAATGTACTTAAGGGGGTAGATGAAACAGACGAGCATGGTTATCTAGAACTCATTGAAGCCTATTTTAAGGAAATTAAGAAACAGGCCGATGTACTAGTATCTCCCTATCTAACTGCCTTACAGGCACTAGACTTTGCAAAGGTTGGAGCTTTTGAATTTGTCGACGAACAAGACACCGAGTCTGTCTATATACAGCTTAATGAAGAAGCGGAAAATCTTTGGGGCCAGTATGTTGACATAAGTAATGAAAAAGATTTAAAGCCTTACGAGCGAAAACGAAAATTTGCCCTTATCAAAGCCAGATTTTATGAGTACGTAGTGAACGTACCCCTGCCTTATGAAGCCAGTGGTGTAAAGGCCAAGACCATAGTTTTTGATGAAGAGAAAGAAAACTTTTTCTACGTATCGCACCGCAAAAATCCATCTACCTGTTACAGATACGAGTATGATGATTTTCGTAACAATACTGGATATGTCCCAATTGCACGGCAACTAACCTACAACCACTAATGACCACCACACCCCCCCAAACCCTAATCCCGATCACCACCATCACCTTTCCCGAAATCGCGCTTCGGACTCGCGATGCGCATAAGTTGCGGGGGTATTTCGGGGAGTTGTTTAAGGCCCATTCGCCCCTGTTGCACAATCACCTGGAAAGCGACGCCGGAACAGACGGGGGCGTGGCTGTGAAGTTTCGCTACGCCTATCCGCTGGTGCAATACAAGGTGCTCAATCATATACCCACCCTCGTTGGGCTGGGTGAGGGCGCTACCTTGCTCACGCAGTTGTTTTTACAGATGCGGGAAGTACAGATCGAAAATCAGACCTTCCCCGTACTGAGCAAGCACATTCGGCATGAGCAAATCCCCATCGGCATTGCAGACGACCTAATCGAGTATCGGTTCGAAACGCTCTGGATGGCCCTCAATCAGGATAACTTCCGCGACTATCGACGCTATGCCGAAGCCGAGCAACAGGCACAACTAAAACGGGTACTCACCAGTCAATTACTGGCCCTGTTCCGGGAGTTTGGCCTGTGGCTGCAACCTCACGAACGTATTCTGGTTCGGCTATCGGTAGAGGAACGGACAACGCAGTTCAAAAACCAGACAATGGTCGCGTTTACAGGGGGCTTTCTGGCCAACGTCATCCTGCCCGATGGCATCGGACTGGGAAAAGCCGTATCGCGGGGGTTTGGGGCTATACAACGAGTGAAAGAGCGAATGAGTGAAAGAGTGGCTGGCACATGATTGCTGACACGTCAGCCACTCTTTCACTCATTCGCTCTTTCACTCGTTAAATCATGCAACTCCACATCAGCACCTACGGAACCTATCTGCACGTCAAAGACGCCATGTTCGATGTTCGTCGGAAGGGCGAAGATGGCAAAGTCATCAACGCCACGTATTCGGCGGAGAAGGTAACGCATATATTGCTGGCTACGGGCACAATGCTCAGTACCGACGCCGTGCGGCTGGCTATGCGTCATAATGTCGACATCGTATTTATCGAACAACAAGGCGATCCTATTGGCCGGGTCTGGCACGCCAAGCTCGGCAGTACCACCAAAATCAGAAAGCGACAGTTAGAGGCCAGTTTAGGGCCCGATGGGTTGCGGTGGGTCCGGTCGTGGTTGCTGGCTAAACTGGATAACCAACTGGGGTTTATACGGAGCCTGAAAAAACACCGGCCGCAACACGCCGATTTTCTGGACGACAAACTGATTCGAACAGAGGCCCTGGCCTTGTCGATCAATACACTGGCGTCGGCCACTGGATCGGCAACCTGCGTAGCCGATGTGGCCGATACCCTGCGGGGCCTGGAAGGCACGGCGGGCCGGTTGTATTTCGAGACGCTGAGTTATGTATTGCCTAAAGAATACCAGTTCAACGGGCGGAGCAGTCGCCCGGCGCAGGATGCCTTCAACGCCTTTCTGAACTATGGCTACGGCATGTTGTACGGTAAAGTAGAGAAAACACTGATGATGGCCGGGCTTGACCCGTATGTGGGCTTTTTACACCGCGACGATTACAATCAGTTGAGCATGGTTTATGACTTCATCGAACCCTATCGGGGTTGGGTCGATGAGGTGGTGTTTCGGTTGTTTACGGCCAAAAAAGTCAATAAGTCACACGTGAGTGAAGTGTCGGGCTCAAAAACGGGACAATCGCTCAATACCGACGGAAAATCACTGTTGGTGAATGCTTTCAACGAATTTATGGACAATGATCCCATTCGGTACCGAGGCCGCAACCTCGTCAGAAGTCATTGTATGCAGCTCGATGCGCATCAGTTTGCGAACGAACTGATCGGAAAAACGGGCGGTCTGCCCGATCTCATAAAGCTATGATTATTTGGGTACTCTACGATATCGGCAAGGATAAGGCGCGTACGAAAGCCGCCAAACGGTGTCAGCAGGCGGGTTTGTATCGGGTGCAGTTTTCGTGCTTTCTGGGGACGCTGACGCAAAATCAGAAAGACACGCTGCAACTGCAGTTGGAAGAACTCATCGACGAAGAAACGGACAAGGTCTATATTTTTCCGATGAGCCGGGGCGAATTACAGCAAACAGCCCTGCTGGGGCAGGCATTCGACAAGAAGTTGGTAACCGACGAAATACGAGCTTTATTTTTCTGACCATGACCCTCACCCCATCGCACATTATCGAGCATTTATTCTGTCCGCGCTTTACGTATTTCGAGTATGTTCTGGCGATTCCACAGTATGAAGAGAAAAATTACAAAGTCATGCGGGGGCGCAACCTCCACGACGAGCGACTGGAGCGTAACAAAGATTATCTGCGAAAGCGGGTGGGCAGACCGGGTGCGCCCGTGACGGAGAAGCACACCGATCAGTACCTAACCAACGAGCTGATGCGGGGCGTGGTCGATGAGGTACTGGGTTTCGGCGACGGCACAATGGCCCCGCTAGACTATAAATTTGCCGAGTATAAAGACAAGGTGTATGAAACCTACAGGACGCAGCTTTACTGTTATGCCTGGCTAATTGAAGTAAACTTTGGCCGCCTGGTCGACCGGGGCTTTCTGGTCTACACACGCAGTAACAACCGGGTTGTGGAGGTGCCCATTACGGAAGAAGACAAACTGGATGTAAAGCAGGCGGCCGAAGCTATTTTCACCATTATCGACCGTAATTTTTACCCAAAGGCTACTAAAGCGAAGGCACGTTGTGTAACTTGCACATACCGCAATATTTGCATCAAATAAACCGATTCCGGCTGGCAACCTATTTTAAACGGCCTCAAACTGGCCGCTAACTATTTATCTGTCAACCGGATACCTTTACGGAAAGTCTGTAAAAATTGCCAATTTCTTATGTACTTTGACCTGCTAAATAACGAAAAGGAGTGTCTTCAAGAAGGGCTTATCTCCCTATCCATGAGCGCATTAGGCATCCCGACGCCTTCCAGAGGCTAATCCACGAGAAGAAGGATTGAAACCTTCCTGGTAATTGTACTCAGTTAACTGAAGTAGCTCCTTCCAGAGGCTAATCCACGAGAAGAAGGATTGAAACCCCTATCGTACCGTTAGGTATGAGCGTTTCGAATACCCTTCCAGAGGCTAATCCACGAGAAGAAGGATTGAAACCTTGATAACCTTGCCCGCGATACGTTCAGCATCGGTACTTCCAGAGGCTAATCCACGAGAAGAAGGATTGAAACCTTCTGGAATTTGCGTTGTGTTACGCAATTCATTCATTCTTCCAGAGGCTAATCCACGAGAAGAAGGATTGAAACCGTACATATAGCCGTTGTAAACGTTGCTATTGTTGACTTCCAGAGGCTAATCCACGAGAAGAAGGATTGAAACCTACCCGGTTAACGGCCTGTTTATTGGCTTCTAAAGCCTGTTCCTTCCAGAGGCTAATCCACGAGAAGAAGGATTGAAACGGATTAGTCGAGTTAGTCGAAGATATACCCGTTAGCCACTTCCAGAGGCTAATCCACGAGAAGAAGGATTGAAACCGCATTACACGCAATTCAACGATGAGCAGTTTAGCGCCTTCCAGAGGCTAATCCACGAGAAGAAGGATTGAAACCGCCCTTCGTTACGGCTTCGGGGTTATCTGTATCGGCTTCCAGAGGCTAATCCACGAGAAGAAGGATTGAAACTTTGATCGGCTCTTTCGATAAAATAACGCGTAGTCTCTTCCAGAGGCTAATCCACGAGAAGAAGGATTGAAACCGGCAAACAGGCCGCGCTCTGCTCCACGATTTCCCGCTTCCAGAGGCTAATCCACGAGAAGAAGGATTGAAACTCCAATCCTGATCCTTCCCACAAATAATATTCTGTGATCTTCCAGAGGCTAATCCACGAGAAGAAGGATTGAAACGCCCGTAGCGACTTCTTAACGATGTAGTTAACGATGTCTTCCAGAGGCTAATCCACGAGAAGAAGGATTGAAACCGGCATGTCTGAAAAATTACAGAAAGCCGTGGGATTCTTCCAGAGGCTAATCCACGAGAAGAAGGATTGAAACTCTGTAAAGTATTAACATGAATAATGAAGTCATGTCCTTCCAGAGGCTAATCCACGAGAAGAAGGATTGAAACTTTACCTGACGCGGCCGGGTGGCGGAACGGTAGACCCTTCCAGAGGCTAATCCACGAGAAGAAGGATTGAAACTCACTTGACGAGGATTTCAACCAGGCGTTGTTCAATGACTTCCAGAGGCTAATCCACGAGAAGAAGGATTGAAACCCTACAAGCTTCAGGAACTGGTCGAATGGGTTGCCCTTCCAGAGGCTAATCCACGAGAAGAAGGATTGAAACTCACATTTGGCGAAATCGTCAGCATTGAAAACTACACCTTCCAGAGGCTAATCCACGAGAAGAAGGATTGAAACTTCAAATAGCGCTTTCACCTCAACGCCTAATGCAGTCTTCCAGAGGCTAATCCACGAGAAGAAGGATTGAAACACACCCGGATGCAACAGCGGCTGTATATCCTCCAGGCTTCCAGAGGCTAATCCACGAGAAGAAGGATTGAAACTCGGCACAAGCTGGACGCGGACCGATGCCCCCCAAATCTTCCAGAGGCTAATCCACGAGAAGAAGGATTGAAACGGTATTGTCTGGAGCGGCTATGGCCTGCTATCTGGGGCTTCCAGAGGCTAATCCACGAGAAGAAGGATTGAAACACGTCGCCACGTTACCGGATAAGCCCTTGCCTGAGTCTTCCAGAGGCTAATCCACGAGAAGAAGGATTGAAACTGCCCGTCAATATGACAATACGGGCGTTGATATAACCCTTCCAGAGGCTAATCCACGAGAAGAAGGATTGAAACTTCGACCAGACGGATCAACCGGTAATCAACCGGGAACTTCCAGAGGCTAATCCACGAGAAGAAGGATTGAAACCTGAACGTGTTGTGCCCCGTACTGTGATACTTCATGCACTTCCAGAGGCTAATCCACGAGAAGAAGGATTGAAACAAAAAGGTGGACTATTCACAGGCGAACAGACTATTCTTCCAGAGGCTAATCCACGAGAAGAAGGATTGAAACTCATCTTGATTGCCTTTGTATCCTTTCGATACTACGACTTCCAGAGGCTAATCCACGAGAAGAAGGATTGAAACCGGGTACCTCCGATGCTGAGGGCGGGTATTACGAACTTCCAGAGGCTAATCCACGAGAAGAAGGATTGAAACGAATAAGCCTGCATCACATTATTAAGACTTCTGTTTCTTCCAGAGGCTAATCCACGAGAAGAAGGATTGAAACTCACCTACTTGGGTAATTCAAAACAAAAGGTTTGGCCTTCCAGAGGCTAATCCACGAGAAGAAGGATTGAAACTAGTTTCCATGATCGTAGATAGGAAAGCCCGGCTCAGACTTCCAGAGGCTAATCCACGAGAAGAAGGATTGAAACCGGGTACCTCCGATGCTGAGGGCGGGTATTACGAACTTCCAGAGGCTAATCCACGAGAAGAAGGATTGAAACGAATAAGCCTGCATCACATTATTAAGACTTCTGTTTCTTCCAGAGGCTAATCCACGAGAAGAAGGATTGAAACTCACCTACTTGGGTAATTCAAAACAAAAGGTTTGGCCTTCCAGAGGCTAATCCACGAGAAGAAGGATTGAAACTAGTTTCCATGATCGTAGATAGGAAAGCCCGGCTCAGACTTCCAGAGGCTAATCCACGAGAAGAAGGATTGAAACCCATAACGGACGAGGACTGCGGCAACCTGTTCAACTCTTCCAGAGGCTAATCCACGAGAAGAAGGATTGAAACTCCGTGACAGAGTTACCATCCGTCAGATGCAGGCTTTCTTCCAGAGGCTAATCCACGAGAAGAAGGATTGAAACATCATAAAGCGCGTTAGGCCGAAATTGACACGCCGGTCTTCCAGAGGCTAATCCACGAGAAGAAGGATTGAAACGACTTTGTCAATCCACCCAGCCCGACCTACAGTAAAACTTCCAGAGGCTAATCCACGAGAAGAAGGATTGAAACCGGTTATATCGGGCCGTCCCGGTAGTGGAAAATCTGACTTCCAGAGGCTAATCCACGAGAAGAAGGATTGAAACATGAATCCTACGCCCCCAAAGCCCGTAACACCACCGGCTTCCAGAGGCTAATCCACGAAGGATTGAAACTGAAATCAACAAGTCGGTTACTACTAAAAACCACGCGTACTTCTACGCAATATAGTTGGATATTCGCCCTAACAGTAAAGAACGCAAACCGCTATCGATCAACGGCTTACTCACTAAACATTTCTGCGCGTAGTTTCCCTATCATACATTTATCCGATTGATGCGCGCAGGGTAGGTAAGTAGTTTTGACACCAGTTAGCCGAGTCAAATATCTGTCAGGAATGCGCCAATGTCTACTACTTTTCGTTTACGGGTTTTGGTTGAGCTGTCCAGCCTGGGCACAAACCAATCCATCAGCGGGGAAGGCTTCACCCGTTAAAGTATCGGGTGGGCTAAACGCCTATGCAGGCTTCTACACCGCCAGTGGCATCGCAGCCCGCAACCAACTCTCCCCTTTCGGCCTGAGCGGTTCGGTAACGGTCGCTTTGCCCGGTGGCATTTCGCTTCCGTTTTCGGCGGTACTCGGCAATCAGGGGAGCAGTTTCCGGCAACCGTTCAACCAGTTCGGCGTGTCGCCTACCTACAAATGGGCTACCGTACATGCAGGCTACCGGAATGTATCCTTCTCACCGTTCACGCTGGCTGGGCATACATTTCTGGGTGGTGGCGTTGAGCTGAATCCCGGTAAACTCCGGTTAGGCGCAGTATATGGCCGGTTCAATAAAGCCATCTCCACGAACCTGGCTGAGCCCGACATTGTTCCGGCTTACGGCCGAACGGGCTACGCCGTAAAGGTAGGCTACGGCAAACCCGCTAATTACGTCGACCTGATCATGTTGCGGGCCAAAGATGACTCGGCCTCCATCGTGTCGGCCCCACAGTCTGTCTCACAGACCGTTACGCCCGCCGAGAATCTGGTCGTTGGCCTGACAACCCGGCTACTGATCGTCAAACACGTTACCGTTGAGCTGGACGGTGCCGTTAGTGCCTACACCCGCGACGTTCGGAGCAGTCTGGTATCGGCAGAAGGGAGTAACCCCGTCACGCGCTTCTTCGGCAGACTCATCACGCCCCGACTCGCCACGCAGCTTACCCAGGCGACCCAGGCCGCTATCGGGTATCGGGTCCAAAATGCAGGGATCAAACTGCAATACAAACGCATCGATCCAAATTTCCAGACGATGGGAGCCTACTACTTCCAGAGCGATATTGAGAGCTATGCCATTGCTCCGAACCTAACGTTGATGGACGGAAAACTGCGGCTGTCGGGGAGCTATGGCATTCAGTACGACAACCTGGCCAACAACAAAAGTGCGCGTACTGGCCGAAAAATTGGCTCCCTGGTTGTCTCCTACAATCCAGCTACCGCCTTTGGTATTGATGTCCAGCTATCCAACTACGGCATTAGTCAGCAGGCCGGTTTTCGCCCACTCATCGACACCATCCGGCTGGCACAGAACAACCTCTCGGCGACCATCAATACACGCTACACGCTCCAGAAAGAAGATGTGCTGCAGGTGTTCACCCTTACCACAACTTACCAGAAACTGAGTGATCTGAACGCCACCACTGCCAGCCAGACCGAAAACAACAATATCAACCTGAACTTGGGCTACTTCTATCAGCAAACCACCACGGGCTGGGGCTTCAATGGGATGCTGTCTTACACCCAGACGCAGCTACCGATTGCAATCGGCGATACCAATCGAACGGTGCGGTTCTTCGGGCCAACGCTGGGCGCCACTCAGTCTTTCTTTGAGAAGAAATTAACCACATCGGCCAATGCCAGCTATCTGGTCAACCAGCAATCCGGCATAACGGGAAAAGTCATGACGATATCCATCAACGGTGGCTATCAGGTGACTAAACGACAGACGCTCAATGTGTCACTTAATTACCTGAATTCAAATACAGGCCTTCAGGAACAGACTTTCAACGAACTAAGAGGCAATCTCGGCTATGGCATCTCTTTTTAAGAATTTTCCGCTTATAACGGCGCTTCTTGTCCGCAAAGCCGCAACGGTTCTACAAAGGATCCGGAGCGTTAGGCTCCTTTGCGTTCTTTGCGCTATCCTTTGTGTCTTTGCGGTTAACCCCACACAAGCACAAACCTTCCCCCTGCAAATTCAGGTGAGTGTGCTGCCTCCTTACAGCGCCTACTTACAGGACTACCCCGGCGCGGGTCAGCAGGTGCGGGTTTTCCTGATCAACACCAGCCGAAACACCTACCAGATCCGCCTGGCGGGGCAGTTGACCGGCGATAATGGGATCGAGATTCGTACCTCGCCCAACTATCGTCCGCCAAGACCCCTGACCGTACCGCCTGGTCAGACCCTGCTAAGCCGCAACGATCTGGAAGGGCTCTTCGACCTGAATCAGATTGAGGTAACCGGGATTGACAAAAACCTGCTGGCCCGTGGCTTTCCCCTGCCCGACGGCACTTATCAGCTTTGCGTGCGCGCCTATAACGAAACCCCAACTAACACCGCCGTAACGGCCTTCGGACAACCGCTGTCGGCTGAGTTTCCGCTGGGCTGCTCGGCCCCTATTGTGGTCCGTTCAGTTGAGCCTCCCATTCTTATTTCGCCCCTTTGCGATGCCGAAGTGACGGCAACGACTCCGCAGGCCGTTGTCTTCACCTGGACGCCCCCGGCGGGTGTTTCGCCCGCGCAGGTGGATTACACACTTCGGATTGTCGAGCTGCCCCAAACGGGGGTCGACCCGAATGTGTTTATTGATGCCGTGGCCTTGCCAAAGTCGGGCGTGGAGGTCCGGAATTTGCGGACAAGTACGTTTTTGTACGGCCCCACCCAACCGCCCCTAGTCGTAGGCAAGCGGTATGCCTGGCGGGTGCAGGCCATCGACCGCTCCCGGAAGCTCAACTTTTTGAACGACGGCAAGAGCCCGGTTTGCTCGTTTATCTATGGAACGGGGCTGCCCGTTCTGGCCAAAAAACCGGGGCTTGAATTAGTGCAGACGCCCGCGTTGCCGATATTACCCATTCCCGGTTTGGATGCGCAGGACACTCCCCCGGCGGGCGCTACAGCCATAGCCGACAAAGTACCGGCCCCGTCAACGCCTTACGAGCTAAAAATAACGAACTGCAATTGCAAAACACCACCGTCGAGTACTGAAGGTAGCGTAGCCGATAACCAGGCTGTCCTTACCAAAAAACAATTGACTGTCGCTGGGTTTACGGTCGATCTGGCGGGCATACAGTTGGACGCAGAACAGAAAATTAATGGGACAGGTACCGTACAACTCCCGTATGTGGGTGGGGGCTATATCAAGCTGCGCGTATCGCTTAGCAAGGTACAGTGCAACCCGGCGGGTCAAGTCATTGCCGGTAAAGTCCGTGGGTTACTACAACAGAATGCCAGTCTGTTACCTGGTTACGATAAGCCTGATTTTAGCGCACTGGACCTGAAACCAGCTGATGTAAGTGAGATCAGCAAAAAACTGAGCGCCATTAAAGATCAGGTCAAGGAAAGTATCACCAATTCCAAGAATAGTATCGGTTGGGAAATGCCGCTGGGCGTGTATACAGCAAACGTAGATGTGGCCATTACCAATGTTGTGTTTGAGCCTGCTCAGGCTTATTTCGATGCCGTTACCTGGTTCAAAGTCGCAAGCGCACAATTTGGGGGTGTTCCGCTGAGTGCAACTAAAGTATGCATGAGTCCAGACAAACCAATCTGTGGCGACATGACACTTTATCTGGGACTGGATATGCCCCTGTCTACGTTATTGACGCTGAAAGGAGCTACAACAGACGTCAATAACAAGTCGGCAAATAATCTTGATTTCAAGAAGATTACGAACGTCAACCTGAATAATTGGGACTTTAAAACGTTCCATATTGTCGCCGATCTGAAACCGCCTGGCCTAAAAGAAGCCAACGGCATAAACAAGGATAAAGAGCTGGCAGTTACTCTGGTCTACGACTCCCCCAAGGCCGATTTGAACGACTGGACCACTACAGTCGAATTCCCTGACTTTTACGTCGATAAACTCTCTCGCGATTTCATCTTTTCGATGGATGGCAAGCCCGGCATTTACGATCAGTCGGAGTTGCCAGATGAATACACGGCCAAGTTACCGAATGATTATCCGCAGGCTGGACAGAAACCGGGAGCCGAGTGGAAAGGCTTGTTTTTCCCCAAGTTGAACGTGACGACAACAGTTCTGAAGTCGCTCAATCAAGGCAAGCCGTCAACAGTGTCCGTCGAAAACCTGATCCACGATGACAATGGCTTTACGGGTGCCTTTATGGCCACACCCGTTATCTCGCTGGGCGACGGATCGCTGGATGGCTGGTATTGCTCAGCCGATACGTTGAAGCTTAACCTGCTGATGAGTCAGTTTAAGAATGCGCGACTGGCCGGGCGGGTTGTGATGCCCATCTTTAAATACAATCCCGACGAGAAGCAGATGGAAAAGGGGTCGATCTGGCCATATACCTGCACCCTCTCGAAAGATGAAAAGCCCAACGGCGGTCTGACGTACCAGTTCCAGATCGTTTCGCCAAAAGAAGATGTCAATGTAAAGCTCTGGGCCGCCAAACTATCCGTGCTTGACGGCACCAATATCACGGTAGGCAATCAGGGCAATAAAGACGGTGCGTTCAATGCCTCGGTTACGCTCAATGCCAAACTGAGTGTAGATGCCAAAATCGTATCGCCAGGCATGACCATCCTGGGCATGAAACTGCAAAGTTCGCCCGCCGATGGGACCAGCTATTTCACTTCCGGCACCATTAATTCCTCCTTTGCATCGCCCCAAAAATCGCTACTGGCCGCTGCCGACGACGAGGGCTTTCCGGTCACGATCAAGAGCGTTAGTCTGGATAAAGTAAAGGGCCAGGCCAGCCAATACGATTTCAAATTCACGGGCGACATTACGCTGATGGAGGGAAATATTCACGCGGCCATTACGCCCTATGTCCGGTTCAAAATCGGCTTCGGCGCCAATAAGCGTCCCGACTGGGGCTTAGACAAGGTGGGGGTCGATTCGGTGGGTATTCACGGGAATCTGAGCTTCATGCGCATCGACGGCACAGCGGACTTTTTCGACAATGAAGCCCCTTACGGTACTGGTTTCAGAGGTGATCTGAACGTCAAGCTATTGGGTGCGGGCTTTTCGGTAGGCGGCTATTTTGGGCGGGTCAATGGATTTCGATACTGGCAAGTGGGGGGCAAGGCAGACCTGCCTGCCCCCGTTCCGATTCCAGGTACTCCGCTAACCCTGGCTGCTTTCGGCGGGGGCGCCTTCCACAACATGATCAAGGAAACCCAGACCGATGAGAAGGGCAAGCCAAAAGTGGGTGCTCCGGTTAAATTCACCCCCAGCCAGAAACACGACGGGTTTGAAGTAGCGGTCGAAGTAACGATGCAATCCAAAGACCTCTTCGATATGAATGGCGTAATGGCGGCTACTGTGAGCACCGAGAACGGCTTTCATTTGAGCGATTTACGATTAGACCTGGATGCTGCCCTGTTTGGTCCTGAACCCGATAAGGCGCTGGCCACAGGTGTTGGCTTTATTGATGTCAATTTTGATAAAGGCTACTTCGACAGCAAGTTTGGGCTTAATATGCATTATGGAACTACGAGTGGCGTATTCAGTGTGACTGGGAGCGGAGATATGGGTTTACACGTTTCCTTCCCGTCGTCGCTGGGCAATCCGGATCCAAAGCAGGATTACAGCAAAGAGAAACCCGGTGACTGGTACTTCTTTATCGGTCTGCCCGATGCAACACCCTGCGGCAATGCCGACGACTGTTTCGCTAATTCGGAACGGATAAAGCTGGCTATCAAAGTAAAAAGTTTAGGGTCACTCACGTTTGGGTCCTATTTTGTGATGTATCACAATCTAAAACCAGATGGAGTCACGACATTACCACCACCACCCTGGGGTATGTCGGCGGCTGATCTGGAGGCACTAGGCTACAAAGGTGTTCATTTAGCCGGGACCGATGCACTGGCTTTTGGTTCAGGGTTTGTCACCGACGACAAGTTTGAATTTGGCCCCTTCGAAGCCAAGTTTCACGCAGCGTTCGGCTTCGATCTGGCCCTGCAAAAAATAACCGCTCCCTGTAGCAGTGGACAGATACCGGGCATCAATGGCTGGTATGCCAACGGGCAGATGTATGCCGACCTAGCGCTGACGCTCGGTATCAACATCGACATCTGGATATATTCGGGCTATCTGGAACTCCTCAAGGTGCAGGCGGCCGCCTTGCTTGAAGGCGGCATGGTAAACCCGATCTGGATACATGGGAGCATTTTGCTACGCTACCGGGCGCTGGGCGGACGCATCAAGGGCAGTACTACCTTCGAGATGTGGTATAACAAAGATGAGCAGTGTAAACCGGCCTTCGAGCAGCCCAATCCGTTTGCGGACCTGCCCATCATTGCGGGCTTGACTCCCGAAAACAACAGCAAGAATGTATCGGTTATTTCGCCTTACTACGCCGAATTTAGCTACCCCGTTCGGACACTGATTCAGATCAATGATGTTGACTCTCTATCGAGACAGCCTGTTGCGAGCTTCCGCACGTTCCGGCTGGATTTTACGAGTGGTACAGCCACCAATCCGTTTGTCACAACGCAGTTGCAGGCCAGTAGTACAAACCCAAACTGTTCGCTCGATAACAGTGGCCGGCTGCGGTTCGGTAATGACCCCGACGGCGGTGGAAACTTCAACGTAACGTTTTTCCGCGATGCTACCCTGCCCCCTAATGCCAAGCTCAGCGTATCGCTGACGGTGGGTGTCAAGTTATTGAACACGGGTACCAACCAGTACGACCCTTACTACTACAAGAGCCAACTGGTTGCGGAGACGAAATCGTACACTTTTACAACGGGCGAGTGTGTCAGTTCGCTTAGCCAGGAGGGAGCGGTTCCATCAGTCGCCTATTCCTATCCGTTCGAAGGGCAACGGTACTTCACCATTGGCGACGGCGGGATTTTCGGCTACGTTGAACTGTCAAGCAATTTCGGCTGCTGCCTCGATAAGATTCAGAGCGACAAGTATTACCGGCTCAGTGTGCGCTATACGGCTCTGAAAGACAATAAGTTCGACAAGAAAGACCCTGGCAGCGTCTGGACGAACAACAGTGCCAAGTTCGACGGGAAGCTGTTGCGCTTCGGGATTCCAATTAATTTTCTGCAAAAGAAAACCCTGTACCGAATTGAGATCTTCCGCGAACCAACCGACGCGCTGGTGGCCGAACAGAAAAAAATCATTGCTCAGCAGAAAGGTAAAATTAGAAAAGAACTGGAAGACACGTATCTGAGCGGAGAGAAAGCCGAATATGGCTTCGGTAGCGCTGTTACAGTGTCATCTAAACCAGGCCCTGGGCCCGGCACAGGCTTGATGAGCAATAAAGTAGCCTCTGTCAATGGGTTGGCACAAGGTTATAATGCGGCTTATGTCGACCAGACGGTACAGAAAGAGAACAGCCAGCAGGGGAACGCCATCGGGGCAAAAGTGACTGGGCAATCGGTTGGAACGATGGCAGATATCAAGCTGGGCAAGGGCAAAAGCGACGAAGAAGTAGACGTAAAAACGCAGCTGGAGCAGCCGGTTTATACCTACTTTTTCCAGACCAGCCAGTATAATACACTAGCCGAAAAGCTGAAAGCCAGCCCATTCCTGGCAGCAGAACAGAAAACCGTTCGGACGAGTGATATCGAAGCCTACACCATTCCGATTCAGAGCCCTGAGGGTTTCGATAGCTACGAGCTGCTTTGGAAAAAACTGCCCAACGGCAGCGTGTTGCCTCCGCTGGTGCTGCAAAAAGTACTGGATTCAACGAATCCCTGGTTTGCCGACTTCGTAAAACCAATGGTCAGCCTGATCAACGGTTTATCGAACTACCAGTTGGGTAATGGCAATATTCTGTTCAAAACCGCTGACAACACCGCTGCCCCTACTGTCAATTATGATCAGCTGATGCGGCAGGTCGTACTCTTCAATCAGGGTGGTTTCGACAATGCGCAAACTCCAATCTCAAAAAATAACCTGAAAGGCATTACGCAGAACTAATGAAAGCAAAAAACTTACGCCGTGTTTACGCCATTGCCGGGCTACTTTCTCTGATCGGGAACCTAATGAACCCGTCGGTATGCCAGGCTCAGTATTCAATGAAGATGACCCAGCAGGATATGACGAAGGCGGCCAATACCGTCATCACAACGGATAATGCCGACAAAAAAACGGCGTCAATGGCCTTGGCCGGACAGGCATTCGCTAGCTCTCCCGGAAAATACGGCATGATGTTTCTGAACGTGCCCGTGTATAAAGCCTATGTCGAACGGCTGGAAGACAACATCGATGTACTGCTCAGTACACTCAATGGAGCTTACCCGCAACGTAAAGTACTGATTGATAAACTCATAAGCCTGGCCAGTAGCCTGACCTATGCGTATCAGATGGCCGTTGGGACGCAAACCGGTCAGCCCAAAAGTATGAGCCAGGCAGGCCGGGAAAAGTTTATGAAGAGCATCAGCACATCGTTGAATCTGGATTTCTACACAGAGGATTTTATCTCCCTGAATGATGACTACCGCAATTATTTCTTTTCTGGCCGATTACAGAATGCTGCCGTTGCATCGGGTGAAGTGTCTATCACACAATACGATCCGAATATGGCGTATATGTCTTCTCAGGGCAGCGATCCCAGCCGGGGGAAAGACCGGATTCGTGATACGGCCAAAGACTGTGTGGCCCTGGTGCTAAGTGTAGTTAAACAAACCGAGACAGTGGGCGCTATAGGTCAGGCCGTGTCTAGTGTCGGATCTAGTGTAGGAGCCGCGCTGGGAAGTTCGGCGGCTTCAACAGGCTCAGTCCCTAACAGCGCGCAGGTGGATAAGCTCTTCAAGACGTTCACTAGTGTTAAAGGTGGCAATTATTGGCAACTGACCAAACCGGGTTCTGTTATTGGCTTCTACCTCAAGCAATTGCCTGGTGCTACACTCGCTTCCGACGTAACGATGAAAGACGGCACCGGCGACCGCTACGTCGATAAATATGCGTTCGAAAATGGTCTTCAGCCATTTCCGTCATCTTTTGCACTGGATTTGGCGAAAACAGTCAGTAATGATTTTTCAGGTGTAGGGGTAGTAACGGTTCCCGGCGGCACCAATGGAGTCATTGTTGTTCAGCCCAGTTCATCATCGGGAAATACGTCCGGTCAATCATCTGGCACGCCCGCCCCACCAACCCCTATTCATTAATTGCCAGACCCCTTTTAGAAACTCGATCATGAAGGTATTCGTCACACTTCTCATTTTGCTCTTCAGTATGTGGGGCTCTGGTCTGCGGGCCCAGAGCACAACTACGCCAACTGCGACCCGTCCTTCCACGCAAACAACAGTTGCTAAATCCGATACCTATTTCGAGCTATCCATGATCGGTCGGTCCTTTGGCGATTCGGTTGTGGTTCGGTGGGCACCGCACAACGTTATTCTATACCGCGAAATCAATCGCAGCGGAGGGTATATCCTGACTCGCCGGAGCCTGGGCGCCAATGGTCGGCTACAGGTCGATTTCCAGAAAGATATAAAGGCCTGGACGCTCGACGAATGGAAACAACGGGTTTCACGTACCGATAGCCTGGCGGCTGCCTGCGCCCAATTGATTTACGGCAAAAGCAGTGTACTCCAGTCGGCCAACGATCCGGTTACACTCGACAAGCTGATGCAGCAGAAAAGTCAGGACGATTTTCAACTGATGTTTCTGCTACTGCTGGCCGATGAAAACGTGCGTCATGCAACAGGCATGGGACTGGGCTATGTGGACCGGGCCGTCAAAAAAGGCGTACAGTATTTTTATTACCTCACCCCGCGCTACAACGGCAAGCTGTTATCCGTCGATGAGCAAAAAGTACTGGTCAGTAATACCGGCACGTATAGCCGACCACCCATGCCAATTGTTCGGGCCGAACAACAAGACCGGGCCATCAAACTTAGCTGGGATCGGCAGGTTACCGATGAACTGTTCTCGGCCTATTACATCGAACGTTCAGCCGATGGCGGACGAACATTCCGGCGACTAAATCGGCTGCCTTACACGCAGGCACCTATTCAGTCGGAACAGGCACTGTATAGCTACGTCGATTCGCTGAAACAGAACTACGTCAAGTACCAGTACCGGGTTGTGGGTATCTCGCCCTTTGCTGAGCGCAGTATCCCATCGCCTGTACTGACCGCGCAGGGTGTCGACTTAACTCCGCCTGTTGGGGTCAGAAATGTGCAGGCCAAACACCTGGGCGGCAGTAAAGTCCGCATTACCTGGGAACAACCCAGCCTGTCACCCGATTTTGCGGGGTATGTTATTGCGCGGGGAAACGACGAAAGCAAGCCATTGATTCCGCTGACAAAACAGGTGTTGGGGAAAACAGTGCGTGAATATGTCGACGAAACGGCGAACCCTTACGAGAAAACGTTCTACAAGGTGATGGCAATCGACACGGCGAAAAACTCGAACCCGTCGATGGCGGCTTACTGTACGTTCAAGGACGTGACCGGTCCGGCCAAGCCTAAAAATTTGCAGGGATACATTGATACAACAGGCTTCGTGCGGATAGTTTGGGACCCTAACAAAGAACCGGACATCCTGGGCTATGCCGTGCTGATGGCGAATCAGGCCGACCATGTGTTTACCAACCGCACCAGTAGTTATCTACCAACCAGTGTTTTCGATGACCGCACTACGCTAACTACCTTAACGAAAAAGCTTTATTACCGGGTTGTTGC